>NZ_VXDB01000029.1 GCF_008711325.1 Roseibium sediminis | reverse complement strand
ACCGCTTCCCAATGGCGTAATCAAAGCGCCAGGGCACAAAAATCTGCACAGTCTCAGACCGCCAAGCTCAACGGCCTCGATCCGGAAGCCTATTTGCGAGACGTACTGACCCACATCGCCGATCACCCCATCAACCGAATCGATGAACTGCTGCCGTGGTGCTGCAAATGACAAGCAAACTCTCCAGACGGCTGCTAAAACTGGACGCATTCCTGCACAGCGAGGCGGTTGACGAGGACGCCATGCTGCTCAGCGAACTCGACGGCTTCCTTGCCGGTGTCATTGTCTGTCCCGACCTCATTGCGCCGAGCGAATGGCTGCCTCTGATCTGGGGCGAAGAGCTCCCGGACTTCAAGAACGAAAAGCACGCTCAAGACATTCTCGACCTAATCATGGGACACTACAACGACATCATCCGGCAACTGAACCAAAGGCGCTACAGCCCGATCTACAACATCGACATAGATGGCAGTCCTTTATGGGAGCTGTGGGTGGACGGGTTCCATCAGGCCATGCAATTGCAGCCCGCCGCTTGGCTGATCTACGAAATAGATGCCGAAGAAGATTTGCAAAACGCCTTGTTCGTCATTGCCCGTCTCATGGAAATTGCAACGGAACCAAACGCGAAGCCCGAGGACATTGACCAGGAATTGGAAAACATCGCGGCTGACGTCATCCCATCCCAAATCGAGGTCCTTCATCACGCAAGGCTCAAGCTGCAAACCCCCGATACGCATGCGGGGCCTATAACCAAAGTCGGCTGGAACGATCCTTGCCCATGCGGGGCAGGCAAGAAATACAAACGGTGCTGCGGTCTTAAGTAAGCGTTCGCGGAACCCCACCTTTTCGTTTTTGTTCTGATATCGGACACCAGTCCCATTGACTATTTGGGAATGGAGGCAGGTTTGGGAGTACACAGAGAGCTCCATATGGGGTCCATATGCGGTTATGAGATTTTACCACGTGATAGGGGACAGCGGCGTTGGCCCAAAGAAGTGAAGGGGCAGCTTGTCGCTGAGACCTATCTGCCGGGCGTGAGTGTGAACGAGGTTGCCCGCCGCGTGGGCATGAAGCCAAATCATCTTTCGGCATGGCGGCGTTTGGCCCGGGAAGGTAAGCTTGTTGTGCCGGATCTTCCGGGAGCCGAGTTTGTACCGGCCGTTCTGGAACCGCCCCTGGCGCCCATTGAAGAGGACGCAAAGCCGCTGGCCGCGGTGGAGATCATTCATGGGGGAACCACAATCCGCCTGGAGGTTTCCGCGAGCCCGGACAGGATTGCCGGTATCGTGCGCGCCCTTGGGGGTGGGTCATGATTTTCCCCTCGAACCGGGTGCGGGTCTTCGTGGCGACGCGGCCTGTCGATTTTCGCAAAGGGCACGACGGCCTCGCCGCGTTGGTCCAGTCTGTTCTACGCAAGGACCCGTTCACCGGCACAGTTTTTGTGTTCCGGTCCAAGCGCGCAGACCGGTTGAAACTGTTGTATTTTGACGGAACCGGCCTGGTCATGGCTTACAAGCGCCTGGAAGATACGACCTTCACCTGGCCCGCCATCAAGGATGGCGCAATGTCGCTGAACCATGCCCAATTCGAAGCGCTGTTCTCGGGTCTGGACTGGCGCAAGGTGAAGGCGTTGGAGGCCCGCCCGCCCGCTGCGGCAGAATGAATCATGGTGTCGAATGCAGGGGTCATGGATTTGACTTCAGTGTATAAATCCGACCATGACCGCTGCTTTCAAAGACCTTGATCTTTCGATCCTGCCACCGGATTACCGTGCGGCGTTCGAGGTCTTGCAGGCCACTGCCGCACGGGTGTGGGAACTGGAAGAGATCAACAAGCGTCTTGAACATCTGGTGGCCGAGCTGAACCATGTGGTCCACGGCAAGAAGTCCGAGAAGCTGAGCGATGATGATCGCCAGTTGGCGTTCGAAGACCTTGAGGTCGCCGTGGCCGAGGTCGAGCAAAAGCAGGCGCAGGTGCCCGGCGGCGACAAGCCTAAACGCAAACGGGCCGCAAAGCGCAATATTGGCAACCTGCCCGATCATTTGCCGCGTATTGAACACGTCATGGAACCCGACAGTCTTGAGTGTCCCCATTGCCGGAAACTGGGCGGCCGCGGGGTAATACACAAGATCGGTGAGGATCGGAGCGAACGGCTGGACATCGTGCCTGTGCAATTGCGTGTGATCGTGACTGTGCGGCCCAGGTATGCCTGCCGGTCCTGCACGGACGGGGTTACTCAAGTGTCGGCTCCCGCTCATCTGATCGAGGGTGGTTTGCCCACCGAGGGTGCCATTGCCCACGTGCTGGTGTCCAAATACGCCGATCACTGTCCGCTGTACCGGCAAAGCCAGATCCTGGCCCGCTCGAGGATTGACATCCATCGCGCGACACTGGCCGATTGGACCGGCAAGGCCGCCTTCCATCTCAAACCGGTCGTGGACCGGTTGGCCGCGCATCTGAAGGTCTCCACCAAGCTGTTTATGGACGAAACCACGGCGCCGGTGCTCGATCCAGGTCGCGGGAAAACCAAGACCGGCTATCTATGGGCGCTTGCCCGGGACGACAGGCCCTGGGACGGCGGCGATCCACCCGGCGTGGTCTTCTTCTATGCGCCGGGACGCGCAGGTGAAAACGCCGAACGCTTCCTTGCCGGCTTCGACGGGATCCTGCAACTCGACGGCTACCAGGGCTGCAACTGCCTGACGCGCCCCTCCCGCAAGGGCGGCGATCCGATCCGCGTTGCCCATTGTTGGGCGCATGCACGGCGGAAACTGAAGGAAGTGTTCGACCGCGACGGCTCAGAAATCGCCGCCGAGGGCCTGCGACGGATTGCCGAGCTCTACAGGATCGAGGCCGATATCCGCGGCACGGCGCCAGGGCAGCGGCTCGCGACCCGGAAGGCTAGAACCGCGCCTCTGGTCGCAGCCTTCGGTGAATGGCTGCAAAAGCAACGCCGCCGGACCTCCGCCAAGTCCCGCCTCGGCGAGAAGCTTGCCTACATCCATCGTCACTGGGACGGTTTGCAGACCTTCCTCCACGACGGCCGTGTCGAGATTGATAGCAACAGTGTCGAGAACCTGATCCGGCCAATTGCCCTGAACCGGAAGAATGCCCTGTTCGCAGGCCATGACGAGGGCGGTCGAACATGGGGCCGCATCGCATCGCTCATCGAGACCGCGAAAATCAACAACGTGGAGCCCTTCGCCTACCTCAAGGCCACCCTCGAAGCAATCGCAACCGGCCATCCAAAAAGCCGGATCGACGAATTCCTGCCATGGAACTTCAACCCGTCAAGCTGAAACTGCCGTGAGGCGCTGACAACGCTTACAACGGTATCCGCCGCTATGCGATCAAGTTACAGGCTGATCGAGGACGGGCCGTTGCGAGAAAGACATGCGGTCTTACTCAAAATCTGGGATCAAACACCTAGCAACTGATCCGAAATCCTGCGACTACCTCTACAACCCAATGAGTGTGGATTTGTACTGCACGTACGGATGTCGTTAGCTCAATCGACCGAGTCGTCCAATCAGTCCGTGCGCAATGCCTTTGGTCATCATCCACCAGTGGAGGTGACGCGGCTTGGCGAACAATGAATAAAAGCCGTATTTGAGGAGCAGACGATATCCGTCGACTATCCGCCAATTTATCGGATAGCCGGTTTGCCGGTATAACCAGACTGCGTTGCGGAAATGATAGTAGTGACGCAGCGGGCTGTGCAATGGAATCATGCGATCTCCAAAACGGATCGGCGTATCACCAAGCTCGTGCTGCATACGGGCGCCGCACACGCCGTAGCTTTGTAGTCCCGCCGCCTTTGCGCGCAACCCCCACTCGATGTCGACGTAGTCGATGAACAGTTCGTCGCGCATTGGCCCGGTTCGCTCCAGCGCCGCCATCGGCATCAGACAGCCGGACGCGATTAGGTAGTCAACCTCGACCAATGCGTCCTCGCAGACGCAGCGTTGGCGTACGACCGAAAAACCTTCTATCCGGATGAACGGCGGGGGGTTGTCCTGGCGGGTATCGGTATAACGAGGACCAACCGCCGCGACCGGCTTGCCGGCAACGGCGAGACGACGCAGTACCTCGAACAGGTTCTGCACCATGCCAGGCTCTGGCATACTGTCGTGGTCGAACAGAATGACCGCATTGCAGCCGAGCTTGCGGGCCTGCTCTATGCCGACGTTCTGTGCCCGGGCGATGCCCATGTTGTCGCCGAGCCGGATGAGAATGGGGCCGGGAGTCGAAGCAGCGTCCTCGATCCATGCGACCTGCGCATCCGACGAGCCGTTGTCGATGACCACAATGTGCTGAACCTGATCGTACAGCGCGTCCAGTAGGCTCGCAAGCTTCTCCCGGTCGGGAAAATAGCTGACGATGACGGCACAAATATCAGGCGCTTCAAGGTTCATGCAGAGTCGGTCCTTTCGGGACGAGGCGGCTGAGTCAGGCATGCGGTTCATCTATTCTAACAGAAGAACCGTCTGATGCGCCTCCGGAAGGTGTTTCCGACCGAACGCAGCCCGCCAGTCTCGTATATGTAGCGTACCCGCCGCAACAGGCTAGGCCTCACGCGTCGAGAGTGGAAATAACTTCTGGCGAAGTCGCGGTCGGAGGCCGGCGCGAGCGTCTGCACAACCGCGCGCAGTGGTTCCGTTACTACTTGCCATCGATAGTTCGCGGCTGTCTCCGCGACCCGGCGCGAGCAGGCATCAGCAAGGGTCCGATCGTTGCTCAGATTTCGCAGAGCCTTGATCCAGCCATCGACATCCTCGCAGGCGACTACTGCGCCGAGCTGTCGGTGCTCGACTATGTCGGCGAAGTTATCACCAGCGCTGGTGACGATCGGCAGGCCACACCACAAATAGTCGAGCATGCGTGTACGGAAGGAGAATCGGGTCTCGGGATTGTCGAAATGCGCGCTCACCCCGACGTTGGCGTCGAGAAAGAAACTCTGCCGTTCACTGAAGGGAACCCAGCCAAAATTGAAATGGACGAAACGGTCTTTGAGGCCAAGCCGTTCGGCGAGGTCGATCGCTTCGCGGACAATGCTATGCTGATGGATTTCAGGATTTGGGTGCTTGATGCCGATGAAGACAAGATGCACCGGTCGGTCTGTACCGGCTAGCTCGCCGACCGCCTTGATGATGGTCAGTGGGTCAAACCACTGGTAGAGGCCGCCGCCCCACAGCGCCACGAAGGCATCTGCGGGAATGCCAAATTGCCGACGGAGCTGCGGCGCGGTTGGCACCGGCGGTTCATCGGGTAGGCCAAACGGAATTACGGCGAGCAGCTCGTCAAGCGAGGCATGACTGGCTTCGGGCCAACGCAGACCGTTGATCCGGCCCGCCATCGCAAGCGCCCCCGCCCAGAAGTCGAGCTGCTTCTCGCTGGCGCACAGGAAGTAGTCGCAGTAGGCTAACTGCTCAGCCATGACGCGGGCAGCATAACTACCAGCCGCCATGCGTGTGCCGATCTCGACGCCCTGCGACGATTGGTGATACTCGAGCGGAAGCGGGCAGTAGAGATCGGCGATCAACGCCGCCCGGGCGCGCTTCAGGAACGGATGGCGGATCAGGGCATTGCCCTGCACTAGGATGACGTCTGCGCAATCAGCGAGTTGGCGATGGTGGCGTTGGTCGGTTTCCAACACTGGAAACGGCAAGTCGAGCCCACCTTCCACCCGCGGCGCGGTAACGGTGACATCGAAGTCATGAAACAACGCCCGGGCAATTTCAATGCAACGGATCGCCGAACCGGCCATCTGCGTGCCAATAACGTCGTTGCATACCACTAGCAGACGACGCCTGACATCTACAACGCTCCGTTCGGAAATCACACTGGTGGCAAACATCCCGCTACAATCCAGTACAAGAAGCTTATCTGCTGTTCATTAAGTGTAGTCGAGCCTAGGTAACCGAGGCGAGCAAGTTGCTCCAGCTGGCCAGATAGCGATCATGATTGAACACGTCCATAGCCGTCCGTCGCGCCTCAGCTCCTATTTTTCGCGTCGCTTCGGGGTTGCGCATCAGATATAGAAGCTGCTCCCTCAGCTCGCCCGCCTCATTCGCATAGAAGCCATTGACTCCGTTCTTAATGAACATCTCAACGTCGTGATTGTTGGCGTTAACCGTGACGAGACCGCACATCATGGGCTCGCCGCGCGCACGTGGCATTGGCGACCGCAAGGTAGGATTGAAATATACGCTGTAGCCGCGCAGTTGATCAACGTAATTGCGGTACTTACCAATGGCATAGATATTATCGACATAGTCGATATCCGGTTCCGGAACCGCAAGCTGGCTCGGCAGGAACTCTCGTGGATAGCTTTCGTCGAACACCTGCTGGTAGAGGTAAAAACCACGATAATGCGGGCGCGAGGTGACCAGCGGGCCGAGCGGCGAAAGGATGCCACCCCGGTAGGTGGTTTGCTGGAACTCGGTCGGGTCGAAACCATGCCAGATGACGCGCGAACGATGGAAATTCCACTCGCCATGGGCCTGGTGCGAGTTACAGACGACCTCAATGTCTCTCACGTATTCGACCAGTCGGGTCCGTGCCTTCTCAATTACTTGCATGAGATCGGGCTTGTTGTAGCCCGGTGTGTACTGGCCGTGGAATTGAGGGGTGCCATGGCAGACAGCCACCTTAGGTAGATCGACATTCTCAACAAACCAGCGAAATGATGCGCCCCAGTCGGCGCCGATCTTGCCATTGGTATTCTCGTACGACAGCACGTTTTCGTCGAAATGAAGGATCGCAACGTCGAAATCGCGCGGGTCAACCTCAGCCGCAGCAATGAAATTGGCGTTGGCTGGCTTCGGACGCTGACCGTATTCCCAGTTTCCCATCGGTGTACCAAGACCGGTGACCAAGAAGAATTCGTGCGGCAGCTTGTAGAGTTCGTACTGGTGCGGTACGTGCCAGCGATAGGTCAGCACCCTCAGCCTCCGCTGAGTTCCAATGAAAAACGTCTTACCGTTGATGCTCTTGAAATGCTTATCGACTGCTCTGCGATCGGGTAGCTCGATGGTCTCCATCGCAAGTCTCTGCTCCCAATCAAGCAGCAGCTGGAATTTGCCCGATGCCCAGCGGCGGGCTGCCAGGCCAAGTTCGGGATGCTTGTCGAACAATTTTCTGAAATTCTTGAAGCTTCGGCGCAGCTTCTCAGCGTCCGAGATGCCAGAGGGATGGGAGATATGTACGCTAAAGGCATCTGTAGTAAACTTGATACGCAATCCGCGTTGATAAAGCCGGTAACCCATCTCAACGTCCTCCCAGCCGAAGCCGGTGGCCGGGTCGCGAGAATAGGAGAAGGCCGGATCGAAAAGTGGCCCGTCAACCGCTACCCGCTTGATCGAGAAATTACGAGTGATGCAGTTGAGGAAGCTGTGAAGATTGATCGGGTCCTGCAGCTCAGACAGCGCCAAAGCACGCTCAGGACAGCGCTCCAGTTCATCGAGGAACTGCAGCGGCGGCGCGTCATTGGTCTCAATGTTGTGCGGACCAATGACCACATCGCAATCCAGGTATGAATGCGCGTCGGCATGGGCCTTGAGGTAATCCCGGTTAAGCATGCAATCGGCGTCTATGATGACTATGATATCACCCGTCGCCGCATCGACACCGCGGTTCCGCGATATGCAGTTGCCCAGATTCCTATCGTTGCGAATGATACGATGACTAATCCGGGTAACTGGTTGGAGGCGCTCCTGCAGCTCGGCAAAGAGATCCGCAATGCGTTCCGACTCCGCAGCGGGGCTGGCGTCATCGACGAATATTATTTCGAACTCACCGGCATAAGTCTGGCTGAAATAGGACTCGAACACTGCGCCGATCTGGTCGCCTTTGGCGTGCAGAATAGTGACCAGTGAGATCTTCGGCAGCCTGCGCTGACGATAGGCACCGAGCACTTGCTCGACGGCGTGTGCAACCGGTACGTCGGCGATGTGCAAGCTTGGAGAGAACAGTTCGCACTGTGCCGTCTGATCGGAGAGCAGGAAGTCGGCGAAGAATGGCCAAGCCTTGATCTGGCGCGGCTCGGGCACAGCCACGTCAAGCGCGACGAGAGCTACCGGGATGCCGAAATTGCGGGCAAGCAGGGCAGCCGTTCGAGCAGCTCCGACTTCCGCTTTCGCAGGCAGAAGTAGTAGGTCGGCGCCAGCTTGGTTCAGGCGCTCATTTGTCAGTTCGACAAGGGGGATAGTGACAATGTCCAACCGGTCGGAAGGTTGCAATCGATTTTGCCAGTAATCGGCGCCACGGGAGCCGTCAGTAGCGAGCAGGGCGACCCGTCGCGGGACCGCAACCAACACTTCCTGCTTCGGTTCATCCCGACGGTAACAGAATGATCTATCATCATGCTGCAGCAACAGCGACAGCTGGCTGCCGGGGAAAGGAAGCCCTACACTAGCCTCGTCGGGCGGAACTGCGAAGTCGTCGGTCGAGCAACGCAACCAAAAATGGTGTCGGCCACCAAAGGCACGCCAGAGCGCCACATGATTACCTGGCACACCGTCCGAGCGGACAGTCAGCCAGATACCGGCCTTCGGGTCTAGTTCCTGCACATCTTCGAGATTAAGCCAATAATGCTCGTTGTCACCGAGATTTCTGCCAGCCACCGTCTCGCGGTAGAGGACCCGACCAGTGCGTTCGTGCAGGACTATTTCGACGGTGCAGTCATTGCTTCGCTGGAAAGTGGCGAATAGCAAAGCAATGCCTTTGATGTTTCCATCGCGGAGGTCGAGCCTCTGGGAGACCTCAAAACCCTTAAGAAGTAGGATGACCTTGGGAGTCACCAGCAGCCTACCGATGTAGGCCAGGACGCTATGGAAGCGTCGCGCGGCGAAGCGAACGCCAGTCCACATCGGAGATCCGACCGCGGTCACTACGCCACTGTCGCTGCGCGCGGCATATTTAATGCCATTCCAGACCAACCGCTTCACGGTGGTCTTGACAAGGCTTAGATCGGCTATCCCGGTACGTCGTTCATTCATCCCGAGCATGTCCTATCAAGATAATTTTCGTCCCCCGTTCGGAGACGAGCTTACAAAGGATTTAGCGAAGATACGTTAGTTGATAGTTTTCAACACCTTTGTTCGATTGACAAATATCGAGACTGGTTCGCTTCTGATGCGTGTTGCCAAAACTTCACTGTCGTTCCTTGAATAGCTGCATTGAACTTGGGCCTGCCGCCGCGAGGGCCACCAGCAGCATGATGATCTGAAACACCGTCGCGAAGGCCACCGATGTCGCTGCCGGCACTTGATAAAGCGACAACGAAAAGATTGCCGCCACTTGGTAGACGCCAACATAGCCGGGCGCCGATGGCAGAATCGACCCGGCGGCAAAAAACACCCAGACCAGTAAGGGCGCAAGCGGCGGTATCGACAATCCGAAAGCCAGCATTAGCGTGTAGAAGGCAATATAGTCGAAGGCGAGGATCAGTAGCACGACCAGCAACAACTCAGTCCGAACTGAACTGCGTCCAGACTGGACGAACTCGCGCTTGAGCTCGACCAGGAAGGTCTCTACCGATACTGGCCATTTGCTAATAACCCGTCGCAGCAGGGCAAACCATTGCTCGCGGAAAAGATTGTAGATCTTCGACACCCTCAGCGCTACCAGCGCGCCGATGGTAGCAAATATGATCGCAAGTGCCAGCAGCCATTTAGCGAGCAATGCACCAGCTGGGTAAACCATATAGATGACCATACCGGCAACGAACAGCACCAGCATATCAACGAGCCGATCGATCACCGCTCCAGCAAGCGGGCCGGCCACCGTAGTACCGCGCAATCTGGCGAGGGTAATCGCTCGGACGAACTCGCCAGCACGACCCGGTAAGATCATATTGGCGAGCACCCCGAGGAAAGTAGCTCTGACAACTTGCAGCTGCTCCGACCGCGGCAGTCCGAGGATCAAACGCCAGCGGATGCTACGGAGGAGGATGCCACCGAAGACAAATGCGATACACAGCGCCAATTGTGGCAATTTCACAGAGGCGAACGCCTGCCAGACATGCGCAAGATTGATGTCGCGCAGCGCTAACCACAGGAGTAGTCCACTGATCAGAAAACCTGTGATCAGCGCGACAAAGCGCTTGTGATCCGCTTTGATCACGGCAGCCGCTCCACTTGGATCAGCGCAAACATCGCGAAATGGCCGGCGGGCAGCAGACCCTCCAACCATCGTACGGGCTTATATAGAAACTTCGGCACCAGGGAGCGCAGTGAAACACCCCCGGATACCAGGTAAGAAATCGGCATAATTGGTTCAATCTTAACGATTTCGAGCTTGGGAAACCGTCGCCTGAATTCTTCTCTGTCGCGCGAGAAAACAATCCAAGGCAAGGCGCCGTTTGCGCCCGAAAGAGGTCCCGTGGCGGGAATATCCCAACCTGCGGATGGTTCAAACGGCTCGTGGTGCAAATGCGTGTAAACCCATTCCGACCAAGGTGTGCGCCAAGGTTCAATCATCACAATGCGTCCACCGGTACGTAGGCACCGTGATGCCTCGGCAAAAAACCGATCGACGCCAGGAATGTGATGAAGCACATCGGTCATTACGATAGCATCAAGCTCGCCGTCCGAGAACCGCAGATTGCAAGCATCGGCAACAACGTCGACTCCCTTTACGGGGAAAATCTCGCTAGTAATCGCATTTGGCAGCACTTCTTTAAAAAAACCTGCACCCGACCCCAATTCCAAGACACGATCCCGATACGGCAACGCATCAAGAATGCGACCATACCACTCTTGGTAGATTGATTTCAGGAACGGTTTTTCGACGATTATTTGGCGGCGTAGTTCTGTGGTGTGCGGGTCATCGATTGATAATCCGCGCGTCAGAGGATGTGCCAGGATCTGATTGAGAATACCCAATTTACTGTCTCGCCGTTCAGATGAATTTGATCCGCCTTGCGGCGAAAGCTACCATTTTAAGCAGCAGCCATCCATGTCGCCAGCGGCTGATGTTTGTCTCACCGTATCGCCGCGCCCTATAGCGGATCGGAACTTCCTGAATCTTAAGGTTGAGCCGCGCGGCTCCGAATAGGAGGTCGAAATCTCCAAATGGATCGAAGTCCCCAAAGAAGGATCGATTTTCGGCAATACGATTGTAGTCGGTTTTCCGCAGCACTTTCGTGCCGCACAAGGTGTCGCGAATAGGTTGACCCAGAAGCCAGGAAAATGCCTGCGAAAAGAACTTGTTGCCAATCAGATTGGCAAATCGCATTGCCTGATCGTTCATCGGATATACCAATCGAACGCCGTTGACAAATTCGGCGCCACCGCTCGCCACCAGATCGTAAAATCGCGGCAGATCCTCGGGCGGCACTGTAATGTCGGCATCAAGGATCATCAGGATATCACCCGTTGCCGCGTCGAAACCGCAGCGCACCGCGTCACCCTTGCCCTTGCCGGGTTGCTTCAGCAACATGCATTTGCGCTGCGGATTGGCTTCAATCGCTCGCGAGATGGCATCGTAGGTGTCGTCGGTAGAATTACCTTCGACGAAGATGATTTCAGTGCCTCCACCCATTTCGGGAATGCGCGCCATCAGCTCGTCAATGTGGCCGGACTCGTTGCGGGCGGCAACAACCACCGAAACCGTCGGTTGGGCGATATTCGGCCCCATGCTGGGACGCGCCAACATAAAGGCCGAGAAGGCGAGAAAGCGAAACGGAAAAATGCGCACCAGATACCTGTTGGCGAAAGTCGACAGCAGCGGAATATTAACCGGCACCAGCACCTCCTCCCAGTGGCGCAGAGGCTGATAGCCAGAGATCTCGAGCAGGTTCTGGATGTCGTGCGGGGTAAGCCAGTTTTGAACCAACAACGGCTCGGCCAAACCAAGCTTGCGTGCAGCACGCAACGGTAGGCTCCACAGATGACTCTGCACGTTGAAGATCAGCCTAGTATGCGGCGCGCAATAGCGCCTGATCCAAGCGAGGAAAGCTTGCACGTCCCACAAGTCATTGAGCAATTCGGAGACAATGATGTAGTCAAACGTCCGCTCGCCGAGCTCGAATTCGTGCGCATCGGCAATCAGGAATTCCAAATCCGGGTAGTGCTTTCGCGCCTCGGTAATTGCTGTCGCGCTAAAATCGACACCGAGCCCTTGCGCCGGACGCATCGCCGCAAGCAGGTGGCC
The DNA here is from genome assembly GCF_008711325.1 of Roseibium sediminis. Taxonomy (GTDB): domain Bacteria; phylum Pseudomonadota; class Alphaproteobacteria; order Rhizobiales; family Stappiaceae; genus Roseibium; species Roseibium sediminis. The sequence continues at coordinate 22,897 of NZ_VXDB01000029.1, read as the reverse complement.
CTCACCACAACCAATCTCCAGCACCGAGGCGCCAGCTGGCACCAAATTACCATATGAATGCTGTAGGCGCCGCCGGTAGTAGCCGCCGAGCAACGAACGCTTGCGAGTGAAGACGGCGTTCCAGAATTCCTGCCGTTGTTGCCTATATGCGCCCGCCTCGGTGGCAAATGTTTCTTCGGGTTCAGCCATAGCGAATGTGCAATCCTTTTATTTATGCATATGTCCGAGCGCGCGTGCTTCATGCCGTCGTTTCGTACGGGCACCTGTGGTTCGCAGCCGCGTCAGACGCAGTCTCTATAATCGTTTGTCAGGAGCCGCCCTTACTGGCAAAGATGTTGACGTAATAAGAAGGGTCATCGACAACTGCGTCGATATCTTCCAATGCGCCGGTTGCGACGATTTGCATCCCATAGCCGCAATCCGCCAGCAATTGCAATAACTCACGAGGGTCGTCGCCGGCCCGGGATATTCCATAAGGCCAAAACTCCATGAACAACTTCGGCCCGGTGGCGGCCGCAAGCATCTCGCGCGCTCCGAGCAGCGCCTGATACTCGTGACCTTGAATGTCCATTTTGATGAAGTCTATCGGGCCGTGATCCTTGAAATATTCGTCGATTGCGTAGGTTCGTATATCCGTTACGGCTCGTCCCGTACCATCGTCGTAGGTATGGTGGTCGACATTAAGGTCGGGCGAAATGAACAGTTTCGCGAGACCGGACTGCCTACCAATGGCACCGTTGATCGTCGTCACGTTGCTGAGACCGGTCACCCGTTTGCGTAGCATAGTGTAATTGCGCGGCTCCGGTTCGAATGCGAATACATGACCGGCGGATCCCACCATTTCGTAAAGTAATCGGCTGTAGAAGCCGATATTGGCGCCGATGTCGATTACCTTCGCACCGGGCCGTACATTCGCACCGATCAACTGGATCGCCGCGACGTCGGAATAGCGCTTGTAGGCGGAATAGAGCGGCACATAGACCGCCGGAAACGCCCGGTAAAGCCGATCACCCAAATAAAATATGAAATTTTTCATTGTCTGCTTTTCTTGCATTTAGTGTGATAGCGATCGATACGGAATGCGGTCTGGCACTACTGGTCAGCGCCGGCGCCAACGGAAGAGCCACTCGGCGGCAACGACCACCAACACAGTGCTGCCAAACATGATCAGAGGCAGGCTTGGATCAAGCATGCGCGGATAACCGACGATCGCAGCACCGGTCAGCCAAGGGATGACGGCTACCACAGGAATGATGGCCAGCTCGAACCCATAGCGAAGTGGCAAAACGAGCAACCCGATGCAACCGAGGATAACGCCGAGTGCCGATTTGTCGATCAGGATCGTGTAGTCGATAGGGTTGCCGAATAGGCTGGTGCGCGACACCTTGCTGAGATACTCAACGTCGATAGTTACACTGGCCTTGAGTCGACGCATGATATGGTTTGGCAGCTCTAAATAGTTTTCCCGAATCCATGCCCAAGCCACCTGATTTGCATAACGGCTGGCTTCCAGGTCGGTCTTGAAATTCTCCGATGCCGTCGCCTGCAGCTCGTTCACGTCGGTCACGACAACGGTGTCGTTCGGCAAGCGTACCTTAATCTGGCCAAGATCCCACAAAAAACTATAGGATGCTTGAGTCGACAGCGGCACAAGCTCGCCGTAGATGCTGTAGTTGCGGGCGATCCATGGTCCCCAAAGCAGCATTACGCCGACAGTCACTAACGTGAAGATCCGTACTAGCCGACGTATTTCAGCAAAGCTCCAGAAGGTAGTGGTCCCTTCGTTGCGCCGTGCCCTCAGGTAGTCTACCGCAACATAGGCTGCGAAGGCCAGCGGCAGGATTGCCAGAGAGTTCGGTCGGTTTAGCACATTGGCCATCAGTATGAGGCCAAACAGTAGCTGTGCCCACCACCGCTCATTGCGCAGCATCAGCAGGAAGGACGCTGCGGTAGCGTAGGTGAACATCTCGTGGATGCTCTCACGCGACAGCTTGAGGCTCCAGAATATCGACGGCTTGCTGAGTGCAACGACAGCAATGAGCAGAACCGCGAGCCACGAGGAGCCGGTCAGGCGCCTGAGCTCGAGGCTGAGCCAGACTAGAGCACACCAGAGCAACGTTGTCTGAAAGAACTGCCAGAATATCAGCTCGTCGCCGAACAGTGTCAGCACCAGCGCGCGCATTGCAAATAAAGTCGGGGTACTGTAGGTCTGCCAAAACTGCGACCAAGAGAAATCGCCGTTCTGCGCAACCTGATGAGCCACCGACTCGAAATTTGCCATGTCGGAAAACGGCAGCTCAGTAACGCTTTCCCAATAGGCGATTCGCAGACCCCAGAAAAGAATCGTGAACAGGCCGACGCCGAGCAAGACCTGGTGCCGCGCAAGGTCCCGTAGGTTCATCACGATACCTCGATCTCGGTAGCTAGGAAATCTTGATAAGTCTGCTTAAGGCCGATGCGCAGCTCAGTGCTGGCGCGCCAACCGAGCCGGTCCAGCTTGCTCACGTCGGTCAACTTGCGCGGGGTACCGTCAGGCTTGCTTGGATCAAACACGATCTTGCCTTCGAAGCCAACCACTTCGCCGACCAGTTGCGCCAGCTCGGCTATGGTAACGTCAGTGCCGAAGCCGATGTTGATCAGGGGCGGCTCTGCAGCACCATCCGTTTCACTGGTGGTATCGATAACCGGCTGGAACTCGGGGTCGGACAAGCTCATAAGGTGGACACATGCCGCTGCCATATCGCGGCTGTAGAGAAATTCGCGGCGAGGCGTGCCGGTGCCCCAGACTACGACCTTTGCCTCACCGTTGCGTTTGGCGTGATCGAACTTTCGGATCAAAGCCGGAATGACGTGGCTGTTTTCCGGATGATAATTGTCACCCGGCCCATAGAGGTTGGTCGGCATCACAGCCAGATAGCGGGTTCCGTATTGCCGGTTGTAGCTCCAGCACGTCTCAATGCCAGCGATCTTCGCGATTGCGTAGGGTCGGTTGGTCTGCTCCAGTGACCCGGTCAGCAGATGCTCCTCCTTGATCGGCTGTGGCGAGAATTTCGGGTAGATACAGCTAGAGCCGAGGAACAGCAGTCGCTTGACGCCGTTCTGCCATGCGCTGTGAATGACGTTGGTCTGGATTGCGAGGTTTTCGCGTATGAACTCGGCCGGATAGGTATTGTTGGCGACGATGCCACCGACTTTGGCGGCGGCGAGAAATACGTAGCGAGGCTGTTCGGTGGCGAAGAACGCCTCTGTCGCCGCCTCATTTGTCAGGTCGAGCTCGGCGCGGCTGCGGGTCGCCAAATTGGTGTAGCCCCGTTCACGCAGCTCAAGCATTAGCGCAGAGCCTACCAAGCCGCGATGACCCGCGACATAAATCTTTGAGGAACGGTCCATCGGTCTACTCGTTATAATCCATAGCCTTGTAGCCGTGCTTCTTTACGAGTTCGTCGCGCTCGGCAAACTTGAGATCTTCGCGCACCATCTCGGCGACCAGCTCCTCGAAGCTGATCTGTGGCATCCAGCCAAGTTTTTCCATCGCTTTGCTCGGGTCGCCTAGCAAGGAATCTACCTCGGTCGGGCGGAAATAGCGCGGATCAACCTGAACCACTGGTTGGCTGATTTCCAGATGTGGAGACGGCGGCATCAGATAGCCCTTTTCCTCGACGCCAGAGCCTTCCCATCGCAACTTCATACCGAGCACGTTCGCCGCCACCTCTACAAACTGGCGAACTGAGTACTGGACGCCGGTCGCGATCACGAAGTCCTCCGGCCTGTCTTGTTGCAACATCAACCATTGCATCTCGACATAGTCACGAGCATGGCCCCAGTCGCGTTTGGAGTCTAGATTTCCAAGGTAGAGGCAATCCTGCAGGCCAAGTTTAATGCGGGCGAGCGCGCGGGTGATCTTGCGGGTGACGAAGGTCTCACCGCGTATCGGGCTCTCGTGGTTAAATAGGATGCCATTGCAGGCGTACATGCCGTATGCCTCGCGATAGTTGACCACTATCCAGTATCCGTAGAGCTTGGCTACAGCATAGGGGCTGCGTGGATAGAATGGTGTCGTCTCCTTCTGCGGCACCTCCTGCACTAAGCCATATAGCTCGGATGTGCTGGCCTGATAGAAACGTGTCTTTCGCTCTAGCCCGAGGATGCGGATCGCTTCAAGCAGCCTCAGAACGCCAAGCGCATCGGAATTTGCAGTATATTCCGGCTCTTCGAACGACACCGCGACGTGACTCTGGGCGGCGAGATTGTATATCTCGTCTGGTTGAATATGCTGGATAATCCGGATCAGGCTCGAGCTGTCGGTCATATCGCCATGATGCAGGAAGAAGCGAAGATTCTTGTCGTGGCGATCCTGATAGAGATGGTCGATGCGATCAGTGTTGAACAAGGAGGTGCGGCGCTTTATGCCGTGTACCTCGTAGCCTTTCTCCAACAGCAGCTCGGCAAGATAAGCTCCGTCCTGCCCCGTGATGCCGGTGATCAGCGCTTTTTTAGACATTAAATACGCACCTTTAGTAGTAAGTTGTCGACTGTCGTTGCGTGCGACGCCAGTCAGCAGGCGCCTTCGAACCCTCGTTGCGCCCAGGGCTTAAGCATAAATCCTTGTATAAGGTCCGAACCTCAGGTCCATTCGCCAGCCTCAGACTTGCCGTACACCTAACCTGACGTTTCAGTTGAAAGCTAAATTCAGATATCACTTTCAGGTGCCGCACATATTCACTTATGTCAAGCTAATGAAGAGCTTCCTCAAGCATCTCATATTTGTGGTCGAAACCGCGGCAAAAAGGGCGACGTAAATGAATGAGTAACATCGTAGCTAGCGCGAGTATGATTTTTGATCTCGAAGCGCCTTCCAACAAAGGGGATAGCCGGATAATGCTCGGTCTAGTTCCTATATACTCGGCATCTTGCGGCCCTATTCTGCCTTGCAGAACATGACGAACACTAGAATTGACAACTCTTCCGGCGTGAAATTACGGAACTGCGGCGCCATGTTAGCTATATCTATGGGCGTGACCAGCACTGGCAAACTTGCAGAGTCGTCGACTAGCATCCGCTCCGCCCCCAAGCATCCTACCTGGTACATATCAGTGCCACCGTTAGGCAGTACCGGCAGACTGCCGGCGAATAGATTTCGGGTAACCTGCCAACCGGCTTCGGTCAAAATCCGCACATAGTCCTTATGCCGCCAACGATTGTGATCTTCGCTGTACTTCGCCGCAAAGGTGTCGTCGTCGCAATAAAGGTATTTAAGCGGATGGGAAAAATCGGTGTGATCGCGCGCGTCAACCGAATGGAGGGCGATGCAGCCCGGCGCCGCGATCCGTCGCAGAACGCCAGAGATTTCAGGCAGTTGACGCATATGCTCCAGCACGCTGAAGGAAAACATCAGGTCGACGCCGCTGACGAATTTGTCGAGATTAATGGCATCGATTCCTCCCAGTTGAGTGAACAACAACGGATTGAGTCGACAGGTTTGTCCGTCTTCCGAAAAACGGACGACCTCAGTCAGGTCGCGTGCATGTGGCGCGACGAGACCGCTCAAAAGCGCCACATTTCGCGCGTAGTCGGCTGCTATGTCGACGTCAATTTCGACGATGTTGTTGAGATAGACGTGTTTCGCCCCGGCTAGGCCGAGGCAGATAGCGAGGCCGTTGGAAGGGCTCGCGCCAAGTTCGAGACAGTTCAAATTGTCAATCGAAACCTCCGCCCTCTGCAGCAGCATCAACAACATGCGAAAGGTGTAGACCTGATGCAGCTCTGCCCCTTGCGATGCTATGTAATTCGTCAGGCAAGTTCGAAAGAACTCTGCCGATTGCATCTGCGATTCCACCGCACGTTGAACGAAGCTTCGTTCGTCGGCGGCACTCGAGGGGGCAACAACGACATAGGTACGACGGTTGGTGATTGGGCTCGAGTTGTCAGAGCTGGAAAAGTAAAGTTCGTTGCCCCAATGCGAGTACGCACCGTTACCAGTGCCTCTCACGGCATCATGAGAGGCACTGGCCGGCCCTAGCTGTATGCCGTTCTCGAACAGCATCAGCATAGACCGGGTACGCGAACCCATGCCCTCTCCCAGATAGCCGAGGCTACTGAGATCGACTTTGTAGCAGTTGCCTTCGTCGAGGTGGATCTCTTCCAATTCGAGCAATTTCATCAATTCTGGACCATTTTTTGCTAGTTATCGCCGATATCGCCCCTATTCCGCGGGACAGAGCAAAACCAACTATAAGCCGTTATCTGTTTGATTATGGGCCCGTCCGGCAACAGTGGTATAAGATGGTCCACATATGCCTTAAACTCATAGTCTACAACAATTAGTTGATTGGGACGCACTTGCCGCAGTAGTCCTTTTTTGACTCAACTTCTGTAATTGGCAGAGCCTAGGACGGGCAACGCGTGTGATCGCCTTCTTAGTGGTAGGATTACCACCTTCGGCCAAAGCATCAGACCGGCTTGCGCAGCCTGAACTGGCCGCTAATCGGTGCCAGCATGGTCGTGTCGATGTAGCCATACAGATTCGCTGGTTGAGCGCGCAGACGCGCGATGATATCGGCCAGATACTCCGGGTCGGCATGCATGTTGGGTAGGAAATCGACCCCCTCGAAACCAGCTAGTTCGAACATCCGTGCCATCTGGAACGGTCGGGTCTTACGGCCGCATTCACCATGGCAGCTGTTGAACAAGTTGGTGAATTCCTCGTCATCCAGAAGTAGATACTCCAGCGGCTTCGAGAAGTCACGGTGGTCCCGGAAGTCCACCTGATGCAACCCTATGCCATCTGGCGCAGTGATGGCATGTAGTGCAATCGCTCCAGCCATGGGATCAAAAAGGTGTTCAAGCACGGCGTTTGACAGAATGATATCGATTTCGTGGAAGTGCTGCCCAAGCCTTTCCAGCGGTATCTCATAGGCTTCCACCAACTCTTTTGTGTGCCCTTCGACCGCAGCCTGCTCAAGAAACGAGGTATCGACATTGGGAAAATTTTTCTCAAGTTGCACCGCAATCTCCCGATAGAGCTGCGGATGATAGTCAACGCTGAATTGCGCAAGGAATCGATCGGCAATCGCAACAGATCGGGCCCCCAAGGCGCGCATCGCCAACACGGTGCCAAAGGAAATACCTGGCCCGAGCTCGAGCACCGATTTGCCGACCAGCGAATTCAGCCCATCTGGCAGGCTCGAAACATAGGATTCGGTAATCTTCACCGCGTACTCCGCGTCGGAGGCTATGTTGCGGGAACTGTAGGACTCGTTCGAATAATTCACCGGCTCGGCGGCGTTAAACGAGGTCGACACGTGGCCGTCTGCGTCCTGCACCGACGCTTCGGGAACCAGCGCTACATAAGTTCGTCGGTTACTCTTGGGACTGCTGTTGTCCGAACTGGAAAAGTATAGATCAGCACCCCAGTGGGAGAATGCACCGCCGCCGGTCTTTCGTATCGTGGCGTGCGACGCAGAGCCTGGCCCCAGCTCGACACCGTTCTCGAACAGACGTAATCCGGAAGGACTTAATGTACCTTCATGCGCGCCACTTTGAATGTCTGCGGGCAGGGCAGTAATCCAGCAATTGCCCTCCTCAAGGCGGAAATTGGTAACGTTTACTAACCGATGTTTCATCGATCAACTCCCATTTGTTTGTGGCTCTGCAATTGAGCGTGTTTTGAGGGCGTCTGCACGGCCACCGGCGTCAGCCGTACCCTTGAGTATTTCGAGTAGTTGTTGAGCATTGTCGCGCGGGGTGAATCGGTACGGGCGCGCCACGATTGCCGCAACCATTTGGCTGTACTTGACGTCATCAGTGAGCAGGCGCAGTAACCTTTGTGAGAGTGCCGCCCGATCACCAACAGTTGTTAAATAGCCGGTCACCCCGTTCTCAATCATCTCCGGTACTGCACCACTAGACGTTGCTACCACTGGGCAGCGGAGCATGAGTGCCTCGCGGATAACGTTGGGTGTACCTTCTTTGTCTGAAGTGAGCAGCAGCACGTCGGCAATTGAGATGTATTTCCAGATGTCTGACCGGCGGCCCTGCAGAAGGAAACGCTCGCCGATACCCCTCGCATTTATTTGCGCCTCGACATCTGACTGCTTCGACCCTTCACCACACAGCAGGGCAACGGCATCCGGGTGTTTATCCAGCACATCGGCGCAAACGTCGACGAACAAGACAGGATTCTTCTCGGTTGAGAGACGAAACACGCCAAGGATGACCTTGGTTGCAGGCGATATGCCGAGCTCTTGTTTGAATTCCCGTTTCTCGTCCTCAGTAAGAAACTGTCGTGTGTCGGGCGCATATGAGTTTTGAAGCAGCTCCACCCGCGCTGGATCGATGCCGATCCATTCAGCGTAGTCGATGTTACCCGCCCGCGAATTCCCAGTTAGGATAAGGCGGTTCGACCCTACAAGTGCCCGGTACGCCGGCAAATACCATGGCGCATCAAGGTAATCAAAATGTGTCGGATTGTAGTTCCTGAACGATATCGCAATCTTGGGAACATCGGCGATTAGAGCGGCAATCGCGCCAACAATATTGGTCCCATCGAGTTGTGCGATTACAGTATCTGGTTTCAGGCGAGTTAACAGGTTGGCAAGGCGTTGTACGTTTCTTGCTGCTGGGAATGTGGAGTGAGAGAGCAGCGGACAGAATGCGCTATCGAACGGAAATCTGCAGCAGCCGTCTTCTTTCAAATCATTGGTATGCAGCACCTCAATGCCAGCGCGCTGCGTCAGCGGCAGGTAGTGATTGTTTGGCCCTTCGAGTGTATCGACGACGATGCAAACGCGCTTACCGAGCTCCTTCAAGCCGATTGCCAGATTACACCATTGCCGTTCGGCGCCACCGGACGACAGGCCATGAGTGTAGAGCACAATAAAGTCCGGCGCCCTAGCCACCGCCGGGTTCTGGTTTGTCTTCGTCACCAGATGCCTCAAGCCGCTCTCAATAGTGCCTACATGCCTGCCAACATCGATGTTCATGCTAGCGATCGGTAAAAAGGGTGTAGTCTTTCCATTTATGGGAACGAGCCAATTGAGCCAAAACAGAGGTCGGACGTACCAGCGGCGACTACGATGAGGCTGCGAATAAACGACGTGTTGGTTCCAGATTGAGTACCTTCGCTCAGTTGTCTCCTTGATTTCCTGATGCGATGATAGGTAGGGCAGGTATTGAACCGGTCCATCGAAAACGGCAAAGTCGACCGCGCTTTCGTGGTCGACTGCTGCTGGCAAACGTTTAAAGGAGCCCGCCACCTGTTCCTGACTCTGGATGCCACAGCTAAGGCGTGGCATCCAGACCGCTTGAATATGCGGCAATAGGCGCACCAAATTCAGAATACGCTTGCCTAGGGTGGGATGATTGAACTCGTATCGCATCCAGTTGCCGTCGGCACGGTGACGCTGAGGCACAATTAAAGTGCGCAAGCGCATTGCTCTCAAGTGAAGGATGTCATTGTAGCCAACCCATTCGGGAGCTCGATCAAGTATTATCACAGAGCAATCGGCGAGGTTGATGTGCAAATCACGGATGCCGTCTACAATATTTCGATCCGCGTCGATATGGAAGGTATTATGAACCCGCTCGTCGGCATCCGTTTCAGCGATTTCAGACAAGTCGATTCCGCTGGCGAGGGCGAGCAGATGCAGATCAATAGAATCGAACAGACCGAGCTGAGAACGGATTGGGGCGTCTTCGACTGGCGACGTCGTAGTCGGCGATGAGACGACCAGAACCGACGGTGTAACGAAGCCTACCAGACGCGTGCGGTTATCACCGCTGACGGCATAGTATCGCGGCACATCGGACTGTGCGACAATTTCCAGCGACTTGGTATCGGGCAGATGAACAGGCCGCTTGCGCAGCCATTTATCAAGCATGATTACTGTCCATACCTGATAAATGGAGAAGCCATGTGTCGAGGCTTGGGAATCTACGAACTTGCGGGCCCGGTCTGGACCAATCCAATTGCCGAGCGGGCTGTCGACGCCGAGGCTGTCGCGAAGAGCGGATACCAGCTGTGCCTTGCCCCAATCTGCGGTTAAGGGCAATCCGAAACCCTTTTTCGGCAGATCGATTATCTCGCGGGGCAGATAGCGGTATGCAATCTCGCGCAGAAGTAGCTTTCCGCGACCGTTTCGAACCAGATAGTCACCTGGCACTCGCTCGGCAAAACGCGCCAGTTCAATACTGAGGAACGGTGTACGGACTTCCAGCGAATGCTGCATGCTCATACGATCGACTTTGGGAAGGACGGCACCGGGCATGTAGTTGTCAGCGTCGCTGGCCCTCAGCCGGTCAAGCAGCTGCGCCGGGCCGTCGTCGATCTCCGCTATTATACTCCTGACGTGATTGGCTGCGCCCGCCGGAATGAAACCGAATAAACGGCTCAGCTGGGCTGGGCTGAAGTTCATTATGCGGTTTGAATAGTAGTAACTCTTGCCTGGGCTCCAGGCGTTCGCCGGGCGCATGGCGTGGCTATCGGCCTCACTCAATGTATCGAAATAGCGGCCGTAGCCGCCGAACAGCTCGTCGCCACCATCACCCGAGAGCGCGACTGTGACATGCTGGCGGGCGAACTGGGACAGCAAGTAAGTGGGTAGACAGGAGCTGTCGGCGTTGGGTTCGTCGAGCAGCTGACCGGCGTGATCGAGAAAACCCACCGCCGACGGCGAAACGATCTTGTCGCGGTGCTCGGTGCCGAGATGGGCGGCAATCCGTCGGGCGATCTCGTGCTCACTTTCACGGTCGGCAGCAAATCCGATCGAGAAGGTCTTGAGCGGCACATCCAGCTTCTTTGTGATCAGGGCGCAGACAGTCGAAGAGTCTACGCCGCCCGAAAGGAAAGCGCCGAGCGGTACATCAGCGATCAAGCGACGCCTTAGGCTCCGGATCAGGATGTCCTCAAGCTCGTCAGCGAGGTCGGCTTGCGAGCGAGCGCTGTACCCGGCAGCGCCCGGTTGAAACCGGAAGAACCTGTTCGTTCGAAGGGGCTGACCTTCGCGAACCTCCATCCAGTGGCCAGGCGGTAGCTTGTAGACTTGTTGGTAGATGGTCCGCGGCGCGCCGATATACTGGAACATCAATAACTCGGACAGAGCATCAGCACTAACCTCGCCGGTGAACTCCGGCAAATCCTCAAAGCATTGGAGTTCCGAAGCAAAGGCCATCCCTCCCGCCCGCAACGGCATATAGTAGAGCGGTTTCTCTCCGAACGGATCTCGGGCGAGGATCAGTCGGCCGGATGGTCTGTGGAAGGCGGCGAAGGCATACATGCCGTCGAGGCGTTCGAGGCAGTCTAAGCCCCAAGTGGCCAGCGCGGCTAGCAGAACTTCAGTATCGGTCCGCCCTGTGAAGCGAACGCCCTTCGCCTCAAGCTCCTGGCGCAACTCGAGGAAGTTGTAAATCTCGCCATTGAATGCGATTATCCATTCTTCGTTGTTCCAGCCCATTGGCTGGATACCGGCGTCGGAAACGTCGATGATTGATAGGCGACGATGACCCAGCGTGCAGCGACCCAGCGGGTCCGCCCACAATCCCGCCTGGTCCGGTCCGCGGTGAATAATGCGATCAGTCATACGGACGACCAGCTCGCGCTGGAACTCGACCTGTAAAGTATTAGGCTTCGTTGAGAACAAGCCTGCAATACCGCACATAATAAATCACTTTCTATGCCACAAGGGCTTATTAAGGCCCAACATTCAATTGCTGCACAATGTACGCTCTACCTAGTAAAGTTCGAGAATTTGAAGAGAGTCCCCGCGGCGCTTGTTATTGGTTGACATACACTTGAAGCGCATTGAGAAGTTATTGAGAGAATCGGCTTTGTTTTCCTTGAACAATCAGATCGTCTATGAGTAGGAATCTGTTTGAGTGCAGCGCATATTCAGCTTTTCGATCAGAGTCTTGGCCATCACTTGCGGGGAGAGTTGTGTCTCTGCGTAGATGCGGCTCCTTCTGCCCATTTCCGTCAGCAATCTCCGATCCTTGTCAATCGCAGTCAGTTGAAACGCAATTTCTTCCGGAGTGCGCACATCGAACCCCGGCAGTGGTTCAGAAAACCGCTGTTTGAAAAATTCGCTCTTAAAATTCGCCATAACAGGCCTTTGCAGTGCCATTGCATCAGCCGTCACCATCCCGGGAAACGACGTGCCAAATTGGTCACATATTAGATCCGCGGCAGCCATCTCCTCGTAAAAACTCGACATACTCATTTCATCAATCCAAGAAACTCGGTCCTTGATGTCGAGAGCTGCTACAAGATCAATTGCCGCATCCAAATCCTGGCCTTTTCTAAAAAGTCGCAATCTGCCCCGCCCGCCCGAATTTGCATATAAAGCGAACCCTTTTAATAAGACGTCTGTCCCCTTGAAATCAATCGCACCCAGACAAGGGTTTCTATCATGTCGATAGACAATCCGGGAACCGCATAGAATCGTAAGCCGTTCGTTGCTCGGAGGTTCTCGAGGGTCTAGATCAATTGTATTCGAAAAATAGAGCATTAGGCGATCACTATCGGAGACGCCAATCTGCTCTAGCATTTGATCGCCCGACGGAACCAGTCCTTTTTGCGCATAGCACACTACACTTGCGCTTAATATTCCATCGCGTTGACGAGCGACAAAATTTGCGAATTCGAGAGAATGTCGGCGTCCGCTGGATGACCGTTTGAACTCTGGCGCCCATACGTTGGATCTAAGTGAGACTGTATCAAAATTGGCGTAGTAGGCCAAATCTGAGCCAGTCAGGAGTGCAACATGGGGGCAACTCAGATAAGTTGCAAAAGCGGGTCCGGTGTCATTGAGGATCGCTAGATCCACCTGGCGCGTAAGATGATGAATTGCTTGATTTATAGCTGGCGTCTTAAAAGCGATATCATCGTCAGACATGTCGCTGCAATCATGTACCCAGGAAGGGTAGGCGCCAGTCCAGTGCGGGTATCGGCTTTCCGGTCGGTGTAGAATTTCTTTGCGATTGAGAATTAGCCGAACATTGTGACCAATCTTCTGTAGTCCCTGAGCCAACAACAAAGGGTAGTTGTTAGTATTGCCGAAAATAGCAATTTCCAGTGGCCTCATGCTCTTCTTTCGGTTTTTGATCTGCGCCATTATCCTGGAAATTTTATTTCGGCCTGCGTGACTAGAATGTGAGAACATTTTCAAGGGCGTATATCCAAGATCTCCCGTCCAAATGCTCTTCTCGGACCAAAGGACGGCTCTTGCAGAGGGTTATCATAAGTCCACTGGCCTTCATCGCATTGCTTCGTTTACAACGAGCTTGGCGCATACACAGGGGAAGCGGAGCAAGGATCGTTGTTGCTGTCGCCGAACGCTTACTTTTACGGGACAACCACCTGATCGGGAGTGCGACTGCGCAGATATTGCGTTGCACCTGCACCGCAATTGGCGATGAGGTCGAGTACTGTCACCGCACCGTCGAAATCACCCCATAATTGAGGGTAGGGCGGATAATCATATGATTTGTATTCGAGTGCAATACCGTGTTTACGAAACGCATCCTTGTCGAGATATGCATCGGCTTTGGGCCCGGAGAGGTACGTGGTAGCACCGACCTTGCGGCACAAATCAATAAGGCGCTCGGTTTTGGCACCCACCAGCGCGAGGTCGGCTGAGTGGACCAACGGCGTCGGAATGCCGAGGTAGCTGCAAATGCGGCGGATAAGCGCAGTATTGAGCTGGCTGATCGTTAGATCGGGTGTGTTCTGCTCCAGATCTCCCATAATATCGAATACGTCAACCAAATTAGGAGCACTGCGATAATTCGATTTCCATAATGCGATGTGCTTCGCACGCCAGTCGGTCACCTCTGCGACACCGGTCTCGCAGATCAACTGGGCAACCTTCTGGTAATGCACGGGAACCGTGAGCCAGGCCAACCCTTCGGGGGTTTTCAGCCGGTTGCGGTTGCGCCAGTCGCCTTTCGTGTACTGAATATCATCATGGAAGACGAACAGATCAACGCTCGCGATGAAGTCGAAGTAGCCGCGCCAAGGAATGAACGATGATTGGATGACCCCGACCCTCACCAGTCCACCTCGATATAGCCGGTGGGATTGCTGTGCCATGGAAACTTGACGACGCGAGGCCTCTTGCCAAAACACCGGATGAAATACTCGTCGACGGCTCGACTTTCGCCACCGAAGGTATCTACTGCATATTCATCAACTACGATAATACCACCTCGCGCCATACGAGGTACCATATGCTCAAGCGCCACAGCTGTAGGCTCGTATAGATCGAGATCAAGGTTGAGCAAAGAAATGCGCAGTCCGTCGCCCCTTTCCTCCACAAATTTCGGGATCGTTTCGCAGACGTCGCCCTTTACGAACTGGATGCGGTCCTTGTGCCGCAGATGTCGGTCGAAGTTCATGGCTTTCTGGGCTAGAGCAAGATCGCATTCCACGCTGTCTCCACCAAAATATCCGCCTTCAATGACATCTTGCTCAGGGTTCTCTGGACCATCTTCGGCGCTCAGCTTGGCAAAGCCGGTGAACGTGTCGAAACCGACAACCGTCTTACGGATGTCAGTCGGGCAGAAGATTTCACAAAGCTTTGCCCATGTGAATGTGGATGAACCTCGATACACACCGAGATCAACGATGACGCCCGGAACGTCTATTATTTTCTTGAAGATTTCATAGTGTGCCAGAAAGCGGGCCAAGTTAAAGCGCGGCGTCACCACGGGAAAATTTCTAAATAAATCGAAGGGACTTAGCTGAGTTTGAGAGAATAATTTTTCCAGCGCATCCCGCTGTCGCTTTTCTGGCTCGTGTCTTTCAGACAAATCGCTCATAGCGGCATTGCTCCATGTTGAGGTTGGTTTTCGGTTCGGGAAAACCCTTGCGTGGCAATAATATCCGTTGATTCTCAGGAAAAGTTTCCGCCACCGCGTGACCCGCGGAACTCAGATACTCTGAATAGCACTAGCGCTTTCTGGCAACAAACAGCTTGCGCGTCATCTGCTGGAATTGACAGTATCGCCCGCTTTCAACAAGCTCGGAAAGGATCGCCCTGTTGACACCTTCGTACGAAGAGAAGGCATCATCGAAACAGATCCAGCCACCGGGCAGCAGAAAACGTTCGATAAGCCGGATCTCATTACAGACAGCATCGTAATTGTGATCACCATCTATGAAGGCGAGGCGTAGCTTGAGGTCGGAAGGAGCCGTCGCAGCGAACGTCTCCATATCGGCGCGATAGGGTGTAACCAGATCCGACAGCCCATTCACCCGCATGGCCTCCTTGAACGCATCAAGTGTGCCGCCGTAACGCTGGTACACGGGCACAATATCTCGATGATAGGGTTCCGCCCAGACGGTTTGGTCTTGATAGGCTCCGTACTTCTTTCCGGCGAGTGTGACGCTGAAGGAAAATGTTCCGTCCTCATTTCGATACCAGTCATCTTTGTCCGGAAAGAGGTCAATGCAATGGACCCGCGTGTTCCCAGATAGGCGTGCGGCCATCCCGAGCGCCACCGCCGATCTCCCACACCAAGACCCTAGTTCCAGCACGTCACCTCCGATATTTGCGGAAGCGAAGGTGAGAGTAAAGAGCGTCAGAAGTTGATCGATCGGTGACCAACCGGGAATGCTACCTACGGCTGTTTCGATCTGACTTGCGATAGGCTGCGTTGTTTCAGACATTCTTCGATTCCTCGCTATCCAGGATATCTTCGATCATATCGGCGTAGCTCCGGCCCTCGTGCGGCCAACGGGTAGCCGCCCAGTCAGGACAATTGCCGCAAAATGCATGCTTGGCGTAATCGTTGGTGAGATGAGCGCGACGCAAAGACTGATAGAAGGCGCTCTGCCACTCTTCACGAATTGTCGTTGTGCGATAGTCGGCCACATAGGAGCCGTGCACCCAGTCAGTCGGGCAAAAAGCAATATCTCCACGCGCGTTGATTGTAACGCGCTCCCAAGGGTACAGGCACGGTCGCCGATTCAGCTGTTTGGAACCGTCCTTGAGTGCCTGCGCCGCACCCTCGACGGCTCCAGAATGAGAATGCAGTCGCCGAACCACAACATAGTCTACCCCCTGATCACGCCAGAACCGGTCGAAATCTACGATTTCGGCAGTGTTTTGTGGTTGTTCGACGAAGCTCACGACCACTTTGGTCGTGGCTTTCGACTCCTTGACCCAACTGATAAGCCGCAGAACGTTCGCCCGCGTCACATCGAGATTGCCGTTGACCCGGATGGCAGCATAAGTCTCAGGTTTGAACGCATCGATGCTGATGTCGATCATGTGAACGCCGGATTCAAGCAGTTTCTGAGTCCGCTTCTCGTTCATGATTTTGCCGTTAGTGGTCAGCGTTACGTATACGCCCGAATGGTCGACAGCATGCTGAATAAGATCGTAGCCGTTGGGGTGAACCAATGGTTCGCCGTTGCTGGTATAGCGAATATATTTGGTCCGGCCTTGACCATGATCGCGCACTTCTTCGACCATTTTCTCGTTCAGCGCTGGATCAAGATGTCGGCCAGCGTAGTGTTCAGATTTGGCGAAGATCGGATGTGGGCAGTGTGTGCATGCGAGATTGCACACCTCGGTGATATCCATGATGATCTGCGATGGGAAATCGGCGGTGAGGCGCCCTCCGAAACCGTAGCTGCTGGTATCCGATACTGACTGGGTCATCGCGTCTTTCTCTTTTGCATCAAGATGGTTTCCAGATGCGCACAAACGTAGTCCACATCTTCCATGGTCATGGCTGCGCTGATCGGCAACGTGACTATGCCCCGATGGAGCAGGTCGGTGTTGGGCAACGGTGCAGCATCTGCCCGACAATAAAGCGGCTGCAGGTGAAGAGGACCGTAGTGCACGCTAGCGCCGATGTTCTGCGCTCGGAGCGCCAGCACCAGTTCGTCGCGATCAATACCTATGTCGTGCAGCTCGAAGAAGGCGACGAGCAAATGACGAGCGTGCCGTAAGGTTAAGGCTTCACTCTGAAAACGGATAAAATTATGCAACTTGGCGAGCTTGCTTGCGTATCGGTCAGCAAGCTGCTTCCTCACCTCTGCCATATGCGCGAGCCGGCGAAGCTGGACACGGCCGATCGACGCCTGGAGATCGGTGAAGTTCATTTTGTAGCCGAGTTCGGCAATGCCGAAGGAGAACGCCGACGACGGCTTAAGGAAGCGCGACCAGGCATGCGAGGCAAGCCCGCTCATGCGCAGGGAGCGCAGGCGCTCGGCTTTTTCTGGATCGAATAGGGCGACGGCACCGCCGTCTGCGGTCGACAGGTTCTTGTTGGCGTAGAAACTGAAGCACACCGGATTGCCGGACGCACCGACCATGGTACCATCGGGGTAGCGCGCGCCCATTGCATGCGCCGCGTCCTCGACGAGGGCGATCCGGTCGGGCAGGGCAGCACGCAGCTCTGCCATATTGAGGGCCAGGCCACCATAGTGCACCACGATCACAGCCTTGGTGCGCGAAGTAACCAGCGGCAGGATCGTATTTGGTGTGACGCTCATGGTGTCTGGGTCGACATCGCACAGCACAGGCGTTGCCCCGAGATAGAGGGCTGCGTTAGCAGTCGCGCACCATGTCAGGCTGGGAACGATGACTTCATCGCCAGGACCAACTCCCTCAACCAAAAGCGCCAAAAACAGGGCCGACGTGCATGAATTGACCGTCACCACCTCAGGTGCTCCAATATACTCACTCAACTCAGTTTCAAAGGCGATCGTTTCGGGACCCATGCCGATCCAGCCGCTTTTCATGACCCGGGTCACAGCGGCAATCTCTTCATCGGTGAAGTCGGGCTTGCCGAACGGAAGGTAGTCCGGTCGTTTCTCTAGCATTTGGAAAAACTCCAACTTCTTAGAGGAAAAATCAGGAGTCATCTCTCCAACCGGACAAACGTTCATAATAGCCTTGATACGGGATCTTATCGCCGGTCGTTTCGGCTACTTTGGTTGCTACGGAAACGACTGCGTATAACCCGCCACCCATGCCACCATAGCCGATCGAATTAAAGGAACCCGGGTAGTAGTCCGTAAAAAATGGCGGGTCGTTTTCTTGGTTGACACCCACATGAACGATCCTGATCGAATTTATTTCCCACTGGTTGACGGAATAGTAGTCGTGCAGCAAGGTGGGCTGAAGCTGATAGAACCCGTGGTCGAAGTAGCCGTTGCCGGGAGTCCCTATCACTAGCCGGCCGCCGACCTTTAGAAACTTGAAGATCGACTGCAGGGCATTGGGCAGGTGGAATACATGTTCAAGCGTACCATGATCGAAAACCGCATCATATCTGCCTATAAACTGCTGTGGAACATCTGCAGAATTTAGGTCGTGTACGACGTTCGCGCCCTCAAATTTGGAGTAATCGAGCGCGTCGACTTCGGAGAATCCGAGTTTTAGAAACACTTCGCGCGCCTCTATGTAACCCTTCGCCTTAAACTCAGGCTTGCTCGCATCCACCAGCAGTATCGACTTGTCGAGCTCGATCCCCACGAGCTCAGCCATCTGCATGAGCTGAGATTGCGTGAAGTACATGTCGCCTTGCCCAAGCAGCAGCAACTTGCCGCTAAATCGACGCCGCTTCGCTTCGCGCAGTATTGGCAGCATGTTGGCTCTGATAAATCCCATGGCGCATTCCTTCTTGTCCATTTATCTTTCTGGCAGGGCATAGACAGAATGGTCAGCATTCCAAGCCACCAACCCGTCGATCATCCCCGCTTTGCGAGGCAGCACCCTCAATTCATTGGACAGTGGCACCATGTCGATGAATTCCCAATCGGCGTCTTGGCGCGGAGGATGTGCCAGTACACTCTGGACAAAATAGGTGTCGTGGCCAAGCCTGAGTTCAAACGACCAGCTAAGTACGTAGGTTCGGCCAGCGCGATAGAAACGGCTCATATCTCCAAACATGCGCGTATCACCAAATACTACGCCGGTTCCCTGTCTAGTCCTGATTTTATAGGAGACATTAACCTCAGTCGTGTCTTGGGCGAACTCTACCACCTGCAACAGGACCACTTGTTCGCCGAATTCGAACTCGTCGGTCTGACCGCGCTCGCCTACCATGACCACATTAATCAGCTTCGCTTCGCCATTCCCAACACGTTGGAAGCCGCATCGCGCAGCGAACGCACGATTGTCATTGATGTAGTGGCGATAGGATTCGGACAATGCTGGCAGGTCACAGCCTGTTCGTGCATCCTGTTCTAGCTTGAGACTTCCCGACGCAGCCGATAACACGTTCAATGCAAGCTCTTCGCGCTTTTTTTCGCCGTCGCCCAGACTGCGGCCAGCAGCGGCCCGGTCATTGTATCCGGAAAGGTATAGTCGCTCGTACCGTGACGTGGCCTCAGCGACATCACCAAAATATTCCATCCGGCCATTGGCCATCAGTACCGCTCTGCGGCACAGATGGCGTATGGAAGCTATGTCGTGACTGACGAACAATAGCGAGACACCGCTGTCCACCAGCTTGTTGATCCGTGCCATGCACTTCGACTGGAAGAACATATCCCCGACTGACAGTGCCTCGTCAACGATGAGGATCCGCGGCTCCACTGCAGTCTGCACAGCGAACGCCAGCCGCATCATCATGCCAGAGCTATAGGTTTTCACCGGCTGGTCAATGAACTCTCCGATATCAGCGAAGCTGGCGATGTCGTCATATTTGTTCTCGGTCTCTTCACGGCTCAGCCCAAGAATCTGGGCGTTGTGAAACACGTTCTCGCGGCCGGTAAACTCAGGATTGAAGCCGCTACCGAGCTCCAATAGCGCAGTTATGCGACCCGCCGTCTGTACCTGGCCAGTGGTCGGTGGCAAGGTACCAGCTACGATCTGCAATAACGTGCTCTTGCCGGCACCATTGCGACCCAGAATACCGACCGCCTCTCCAGGAGCGATCTCAAAACTGACGTCTCGCAGAGCCCAGTGCTCGCGGTAGAGCGGCTCATGGCTCTGCGTTCCGAAAAAGCCGCCGAATCGCTCACGCAGTGCCTGTTTGAAGCGGTCTTGCGGGCGGGCAAAGATACGATAGCACTTGCCGACGTTCTCCAGACGGATAACGGATTCATCTTGTTGCATCAAGCGATCCTCAAACGACATCGGCGAATGCGGGCCGAGTGCGCTCGAACACCCACAGGCCGCTCCAAGCCACAAGTGCCCCCAGCACTGTATTGACAAGCCACGGTTGCCAGTGCGGCAAGTTGCCGAGTAGCACCAGGTGGCGGAGCTCATCGATTGGATAGGTCAATGGATTAATCAGCAGCAGCGTCCGCGCGATCGGCGGCGCCGCTTCGACCGAATAGAACACCGGACTTAGGAAAAGTAGCATCGACAACAGTACCCCGATCAGCTGCTCAATGTCGCGAAAGAACACCCCGAGGGCGGCAACGAACCAAGCGAAGCCAACGCTGAATAGAACCAGGGGCAGCAAAGCGAACGGCACAAACACGACTGTCCAGTGCAGGGTTTGCTTTAGCACCAGCGCCATCAGCAGAAGCAGGACGAAGCCGATTGCGGCGTTAAACAGGGCGCTCAACAGGCCACCGACCGGCAGCAACTCAAGCGGAAATACAACTTTCTTTACGTAATTTGGATTGTTTACTATTAGATAGGGAGCCTTGCCGACTGTTTCAGAAAAGACAGCATGTATCAGCAGGCCACAATAAAGCATCGGCACAAAATCGGTCCAGTTGCCGCGGTCGCCCCAGCGGGCACCGAACACACCGGCAAAAACGAAAGTATAGACGCCCAACATCATTAGCGGATAGATCACTACCCACAGAAGGCCGAGTGTAGTTGCGCGATACTTGGCCTCTATCTCACGCCGGACCAGCGAACGCAGTAGGTCGCGGTGGTCGTATATCGAGCGCAACGCGCCTGTTACGATTAGGGTCTTCATATCTGGCCAATACATATCTTGTGCCACTTGACCCACCGGGCGTAGACCGTGAAGTACCGCGATCCCGATATAGGCAAGCTGAAGAGAAGGCTATATGTGTAAGTCACTAGCTCGTTGTCTTTCTTGCAGGCAGCATAGATACTCGACGTCGTTGTAGTTTGCCTGAACATATGAGTGAACATTCTTCACCGAGCCCGACTGAACGGCGAGTTTGTTGATCTGCTGAGAGGCTTAGTACAGTCGAACAGCCTGTCGACGGTGACGCAATCAGCAATTTCGCCCCTGACCAAGGTGAAGTTAGCCTGCCGCAGCAGGCGCACTGCGAGACGGACGCCGATGTAACCGGTAGCACCAGTCACGAGAATCTTCATGATCAATTGCTCCCAAAAATGTCGCGGCTGAAAACCTTGTTGGCGACGTCTTGGATCTCGCAATCCATGCGGTTGACGACAATAACGTCGGCCTCAGATTTGAATTCGGAAAGGTCATTGACCACCCTTGAATTAAAAAATGTAGGTTCGCTCAGGAGTGGCTCGTAGACGATTACCTCGACGCCCTTTGCTTTCACCCGCTTCATGATGCCTTGGATGCTAGAGGTTCGAAAATTGTCGGACGCCGCCTTCATCACAAGACGATAGACTCCGACCACCCGTGGACGACGCTGCAGAATGCTGTCAGCTATGAAGTCCTTGCGCGTTGTGTTGCTATCAACTACGGCGCGTATCAGGTTTTGCGGGACATTGTTGTAGTTGGCAAGCAGCTGTTTGGTGTCCTTGGGCAAGCAGTAGCCGCCATAACCAAACGACGGATTGTTGTAGTAGTTGCCGATACGGGGGTCGAGGCAGACGCCTTCAATGATCTGCCTGGTATCGAGGTCGTGGATTGCAGCATAGGAGTCAAGCTCATTAAAGTAAGCCACCCTCATTGCGAGGTAGGTATTGGCGAACAGCTTGATCGCCTCGGCCTCGTCACTACTGGTAAGCAACGTCGGCACATCTGACTTGATGGCGCCCTGGCGCAGTACATCAGCGAATGCCTGACCCCGCGCAGAGCGCTCACCTACGATGATCCGCGACGGATGTAGGTTGTCATAGAGTGCCTTGCCCTCGCGCAGGAACTCCGGCGAGAACAGGATGTTGTCGCACCTAAAACGACTCCGCATCTGCTTCGTGTAGCCGACCGGTACCGTCGACTTGATCACCATTACCGCCTGAGGGTTGACGGCTAGGACGTCGCTAATCACCGCCTCGATAGAGTGGGTATTGAAGTAGTTGGTCTCCGGCTCGTAATCGGTAGGTGTAGCGATTACGACAAAGTCCGCATCAGCATAGGCTTCGAGTTTATCGAGTGTGCAATGCATATCGAGATGCCGGTTGATCAGATAGTCTTGGATTTCAGCGTCATCGATTGGCGACTGCTTTCGGCTGAGCATCTCTACCCGCTCTGGGACGATGTCGAGCGCCACCACGCGATTGTGCTGGGCGAGAAGGATAGCGTTGGAAAGGCCTACATAGCCGGTGCCGACGACAGCGATCTTCATTCGTGTAACCTCAGACGAGTCAGTCTGAAGCGGGACGGGGATCGCCGCGCCATAGGCGGTGCGGTCCGTACCGCCGACAATTGATTGAGATTGAATTTTGCAGAGCGCACTATTGCCAGAAATCCTGCATTGCAGGAACGTTTTTAAACCCAGCGGCACGCAGGCACGTCATATCTTCGCAAGCATTCATGAGGGATCCCGTATTGGCCTCGCCCCACTCTTTACGAAGCGAACAATAAAAAGCTACCGCACTACCGGTGAGATAGCTCCCTCCGACAGTCATAGCTTTGCTTACAACAAGCGCCTCTAGCACGTTCAAAGACTGAACGCAACTTGTCTCGGCTACCAGATTGAACTGATGCGGTGGATGCCCCCCACCCAGCGGCATCAAGTATACCATGACGGGGCATTGCCATTTGTGGACAGCTCCGTTTTTGCAAGGGTTTTCTTTGTGCTTCAGATCTTTTT
>NZ_VXDB01000028.1 GCF_008711325.1 Roseibium sediminis | reverse complement strand
CCCAGGCTAATCATGCACTAACATTCAAACTGGACCGCTTAGGTGGGGCTGATCAGCCTATCGTAGATGAAGCGATTGACCTGATTAAAGAATGCATTGCCCAACGGGGACTGGAAAATTGCCAATATGCTGGCCCTGATACTGATGGCCGAATAACATATCGATCCCAAAATCTAACTGAGCCATACGATAGATATAGATATATAAAGAATTCTTCGAAAGGTGGAATTAGTATTATTCAAGATAAGGACGTAACTTTTATTTACTTTTTCGCTTATGACTTAAGCATATTCAAGGGTTCTAGTCTTGACGAAAACGGATTGTACAATGGAACCGGCGTTAAAGACGAAGGATATATACTCGTTTGCGAACTGGGTTGTAGTTGCAATGAAAAATTCAAAGGATGAGGTCGTGATATGACAGATTCAATTGCTTGCTCCAGTTCATCGGGATGGTTACTACCCTAACAAGACCACCATGCGCGGGATCCGAACTCTCATCTCCCTCGTCACACTTGGCCCTGACCAGAGCGTCCGTAAGCCTTTGAATTCGTTAGATCCGAGACACAAGGCCGAGGATGTTGGCAGAGGCTTTGGGCCCAGCAAAAATCGCCCTCACCGGCTATCGTTGTCGAACTGCCACTCACGCTGTTGACGGATCTTCTCGCCGATCAGGCAGTCATAGGGTTTTGAGAAGGTGATCTGCGCCTTCCAGACCTTCGGCTCGGCGGCATGGTTACCGATTTCGAGCACCAGCTTGCGCCGCACAGCATCCGGGAACTGCGGCCAGTTGGTGACCGGAACGACGAAACTTCCCGGTCCTCCGATCACGCAGCGCCGGTAATACTCATCCAGATCGTCGATATTGTACTGCGATCCGAGACCGCCACTGGTCATCAGCGGCAGGCCGTTGATCACGATGCCTCTGGCAACTGCCATGTCCCGCGCCTCGGTCACGGCCAGGCCCTGATTGTTGGGCCCATCGCCGGAAATGTCGATTACGAGGCGATCAGCGGGAAAAGGCACGTCGTTCAGCAGCAGCATTCCGGCCTGAATGGCCCCGGAAATGGAGGTGCGGCGCGCGCCGAGACTGTTTTCCTCCAACAGGCGGTTGGCAATGGAAACCGCATCAGCCTCGGTTTCAATAACCGTCCAGTCGATGATCTTCTGAAAATGATGATTGCCAGCCCATTCGAAGAAGGTCACGCCGATGCGACCATGCACTCCCTGCCCGATGGCACGCAGAACCTCCGGGCTGGAGATTGCCGCCGCATACCCCTGCCGCTGGATACGCAGTTCGTCAAAGGACATGGACCGAGAGACATCGACCGCCAGAACCAGTGCCACATCGACAGGCTCAGCAGCCTTTGCCGGGAGCCCCCAGCAAAGGACAAGCATGGCAGAAACAATCAGGCGGCATGGACCCATCTTGCGCATGACGGCAAGATTACCCCAAATTTGCCGCCCCGCCCAACAGGCTTTTGGGGCGACCTACCCCCGCCGACGGCCCCGGCGGCGACCGGAACCGCTGTCGGCTTCACGGGCTGCATCCGCTTCAAGATTTGGCGGAGAAACCAGCGGACCGATTTCCGCGATGATGGCTTCCAGTGTCGGGGGCTCGCCCTTCACATGGGCATCGAGCGCGGCGCGCATGGCAACGAGGTGACCGGCAGAGGTACCGCAGCAGCCGCCGATGATCCGCGCGCCTGCATCCAGCGCCATGTGGGTGTATTTGCCCATCAACTCCGGCGTTCCAGTGTAGACGACCTCATCGCCCCTGATTTGCGGAATGCCGCAATTCGCCTTGGCAACAACAATGGCCGAAGGATCGGCCTCCGTGATTTCGGAAATGGCCGCAAGAAGATCGGACGCCCCGACGCCGCAATTGGACCCGATAGCCACAGGCTCACAGGCGAACTCGGACTTCAGCTGCGCCATGCCCTTCGGAGACAGGCCCATCATGGTCTTGCCTGCGGTATCGAAACTGGCGGTGATCACCAGCGGCACGCCCTTGCCTTTTGCAGCTTCTGCAGCCGCCTTCATTTCTTCGGGCGCGGACATGGTCTCCACCCAGAGAATATCTGCTCCACCTTCGATGAGGCCGTCGATCTGCTCTGCAAAGGCCTCGACAGCCTCTTCATAGCTGAGTGCGCCGAGTGGCTGGAACAGCTCCCCGGTCGGGCCAATGGAACCGGCAATCAGAACGTCCCGATCCGCCTCTTCTGCCACCTCGCGAGCCAGACGAACGGCAGCTGCATTCAGCTCCGTCACTCGCCCTTCAGCACTGTGCAGCTTCAACCGGTGCCGGTTGGCCCCGAACGTGTTGGTGAGGATGATATCCGAACCGGCCTCTACAAAGCCGCGATGCAACGCCTTGATCTTCTCCGGCTCGTCAACGTTCCACAGTTCCGGTGCGTCCCCGGAGGTCAGCCCCTTTCCAAACAGGGTCGTTCCCGTTGCCCCATCCGCCAGAAGCGCGCCCTTGCTCGCCAGAAGGTCTTCAAATCTCGACATGTTTCTCTTGCCCGCCCAAGCAGCTTCCGCTGCGAAATTCATGCACCTAGCCAAATAGCAGAACCCGCGCAGATGTCCACGCGGGTTTTGGTATGTTGTGGTCCGCCCCGCCCCGGTCTTTAACCGGGGCCTCGATCCAATCGCAAGTATGCCCCGGATCGGTGTCCGGGGCGGCATCAAACTCACAGCCGTCATCCCGGCCAAGCACCGCGCGAGCCGGGATCGGAGAGCCCCGAACTTCACCTCGACCCTTCCGGGTTCGCCGATCCCCGATCAAGTCGGGGATGACGATGGAGGGATCGGGAACCTAGCTCCGCGGCTTCAGGTTTTCCGGGTCGTACAGCGGTGCGTAGCCGACGCCCATCACTTCGACCGGGTAGCTCTCGGAGAAATACTCCACCTGCAGCTTGCGGCCGACCTGGGCATAAGCCTGCGGCAGATAGGCGAGCGCGATGTTCTTGCCAATCGTCGGGCCATAAGCAACCGAGGTCGTGTAGGAAATGCGGCCCAGTTCATCGACCAGCGTCTTGCCGGTTTCCGGGTCCTGAACCGGCATCGCACCGACCGGGTAACGCTTGACGCCCGATGCATCGGTGTTTTCCGTGATCACCAGCGTGCAGAGCATGGCCGGCTGTTTGTCGCGGGCGCGGTATTCCAGATGCTTTGCCTTGCCCCGGAAGTCGGCTTCCTTGACCTTGGGGCGCGCCAGATCCGCTTCATAGAGATTGTACTGGGTCAAAAGGTCGGCATTCTGCAGACGCAGGGACTTTTCCATACGGCGGGAGTTTGCGTAGGTTTCAACACCAACTGCCATGATGCCGAGGCCGCGCAGCGCATCCCAGACCGCAAGGCCGTCCTCGTATTTCATGTGCAATTCCCAGCCCTGCTCGCCAACATAGGAAAGCCGCA
The DNA here is from genome assembly GCF_008711325.1 of Roseibium sediminis. Classification (GTDB taxonomy): domain Bacteria; phylum Pseudomonadota; class Alphaproteobacteria; order Rhizobiales; family Stappiaceae; genus Roseibium; species Roseibium sediminis. The sequence continues at coordinate 39,712 of NZ_VXDB01000028.1, read as the reverse complement.
GCGCAGTCACCTGCTTGCCCGCAATCTCGATCTGGCGAATACCCGCAAACGGGAAGTTTTCCGGGTCCAGCCCTGCCGGATCGCCCACCACCTTCTTCAGGTTCTCGCGGGCATTCGGCCCCCAGATGCCGATCGTAGTGAAGTCCTGGCTGACATCGGTGACGGTGACGTCGTAGCCCTTGTCCTCGGCCATGCGGCGCACATAGTGAAGATCGCGCGGCCCGGCATCCGCCCCATCCACGATGCGGCAGCGGTCTTCCATGCGGAAGACAGTCAGGTCCGCCCGCACCATGCCCTCGTCATCCAGGAAGTGGGTGTAGATGCCCTTGCCGATATTGGCGTCGCCGCCAATCTTGGCTGCACACAGCCATTCCATCAGCTCCACATGATCCGGCCCTGCCACATCGAACATGTAGAAATGCGACAGGTTGATGATGCCGCAATCCTCGCTGAGGGCGAGATGCTCGGCATTGGACACCCGCCAGAAATGGCGATTGTCCCACTCGTTCTCGCGGGTCGGAACCTTGTCGCCGTATTTCTCCAGAAGATGATTGTTGGCTGCATACCCATGGGCGCGTTCCCAGCCGCCAAGCTCCATGAAGTGTCCGCCAAGTTCCACTTCCCGCTCATAAAACGGCGATCGCTTGATGTTGCGGCCCGTTGCATAGGGCTCGCGCGGATGGATCGCGGGGAAATAGATCTTCTGCGCCGCTTCCCGGCACCGCCCCTCGATAAACTCTTCGGTCATCTGGTGATCATAGAACCGGGAATAGTCGATCGAGTTGTGATCGATCTCCGTCCGCCCATCGGTCATCCAGTCGGCAATCAGCTTGCCGTAGCCCGGGCCGTCCTTCACCCAGATGGCAACGCAGTACCAAAGGCCGCGCACCTTCTGGCTTTCTCCGCAGGATGGGCCACCAGCCGCAGACACCTGAAGGAGACCGTTGAAGGAGTGACCTTCATTATAGCCGAGTTCAGCAAGAATCGGCGTCAGCTCCATGGCGCGTTCCAGCCCCTCGATCACCTGCTCCATTTCAAGGTCGCGCTGGGACGGCGACAGGCGCGCCTGATCCTTTTCCAGAATGTCGCGCGGGTGGCACATGCGCGGGTTTTCCGGCTCATAGTAGCCCCATTCGATCTGCCCACCTTCCGCGGTTTTGGGATCGCCCGTGTCGCGCATATAGGCCGAGTTGCCCTGGTCGCGCAGCAGCGGATAACCAATGTCCTTGCCGGTGCCTTCAAACTCGTTGAACGGCCCGAAGAAGGTCAGAGGGTGGTCAACCGGCATCACCGGAAGATCTTCACCCACCATATTGGCAATCAGACGGCCCCAGATACCGGCGCAGACGACCACATGATCTGCCATGATGGTGCCGCGATGGGTTTTCACGCCCTTGATCTTGCCGCCCTCGACAATCAGGGACTGGGCGGGCGTGTTGGCGAAGGCCTTGAGTTTGCCCGTCTTTTCCGCTTCATCAACCAGCTTGCCTGCAACCGTCTGCGAGCGCGGGATGACGAGGCCCGCATCAGGATCAAACATGCCGCCCTGCACCTGATCTTCCTCGATCAGGGGGAACAATTCCTTGATTTCAGACGGGGTAACGAGGCGCACATTGGTGCCGAACGCCTTGCCGGAGGTCACCTTGCGCTTGATTTCCTCCATCCACGCATCGTCGCCGGTGCGAGCAACTTCCAGCCCGCCGACCCGCGCGTAGTGCCCCATCTTTTCAAAGAAATCGATGGAATATTGCGTGGTCCAGACAGACAGATAGTCATGGCTCGTCGTGTAGCAGAAGTCGGACGCATGGGCCGTGGAGCCGATATCGGTCGGAATGCCGGACTTGTCGATGCCGACGATATTGTCCCAGCCACGCTCGATGAGATGGTGGGCGATCGACGCGCCGACGATACCGCCAAGGCCAATGATGACTACTCGTGCCTTGTCAGGAAATGCTGACATGTCCTCTTCCTTTTCAATCAACCGGATCCCGGCTTTGATACGCGTTTTCGCCCCTCCTGCGGGGCACAAGCCTTTCAACGTCGCAGCTGACGACGCTGTGTGCTTCGTGAACATTTAGAAGACAGTATTGCGAGTGACCGACAGGGCAGATAGCGTATTTGCGTCACATCGGCATTATCGCCACGACACGACGCTGCCAAAATCAGGTCGGGGCACCGCCTGCAAAGCCGACTTGCAGTGACCAGCCAATGATGGGTGGTCAATTCGTATCATGCCGCAAATAGAGTAGGTTAAGACGGTTATGGGCCGCGACAATTCCCCAAGGCGCATAAGACTCGTTGCAACCATGACAGTTCACTTTTTCAGGGAGTCCATCCATGTCTGATGTCGCAGCATCTTCTGGCCGTCGCGGCAGGTCTGCACGCCGGGATCGCCGCATGACGGGCGGCGGACTGGTCACAACACCCTATATCAGCCGCAACATTCCGAACTATGAAGTCCTCAGTGACGAAGGCGCGGAACGTATCGAAGCCTATGCAGATCGCATTCTGGCCGAAATCGGCATCGAGTTCCGTGAAGATCCGGAAGTGCTTGAGATCTGGAAAAAGGCCGGCGCCGAAGTTACTGGCGAACTTGTCCGCTTTCCAAAAGGCATGCTGCAGGAACTGGTGAAAACCGCTCCTGCACAATTCACCCAGCACGCCCGCAACCCGGCGCGCAACGTGGAAATCGGCGGCAACAATCTGGTGCTCGCCCCGGTTTACGGCCCTCCCTTCGTCACCGACCTCGACAAGGGCCGCCGCTATGGCACGATCGAAGATTTCCGCAACTTTGTGAAACTGGCCTACATCTCGCCGTGGCTGCATCATTCGGGCGGAACTGTTTGTGAACCGGTCGACCTGCCGGTGAACAAGCGCCACTTCGACATGGTCTATTCCCACATCAAATATTCCGACAAGCCGTTCATGGGGTCGGTCACAGCGCCCGAACGTGCCGAAGATTCGGTCAAGATGGCTCAGCTTGTGTTTGGCGAGGAGTTTGTCGACCAGAACTGCGTGATGATCCAGCTGATCAACGCCAATTCGCCGCTGGTCTATGACGCGACCATGCTGGGCGCGCTGAAGTTCTATGCCAAGCACAATCAGGCCTGCATTGTTTCCCCGTTCATTCTGGCCGGAGCCATGAGCCCCGTCACAGTCGCCGGAACGCTGGCTCAGGTTCTGGCAGAAGCCCTTGCAGGCTGCGCCCTCACCCAGCTGATCCGTCCGGGCGCTCCTGTCGTCTTTGGTGCTTTCGTCAGCTCCATTTCCATGCAGTCCGGCGCACCGACCTTCGGCAGCCCGGAAGGCTCTCTCCTGCTCAACGGCGCAGCAAAGCTTGCCCGTCGCCAGAACCTGCCCTTCCGCTCCGGCGGGTCCTTCACGGCCTCCAAGGTTCCGGACGCGCAGTCAGCGCAAGAATCCGCGCAGACCATCACGGCGACCCTGCAGAGCGGCGTCAACTTCTGCCTGCACGCCGCAGGATGGCTGGAAGGCGGTCTGTGCTCGTCCTATGAGAAGTTCATCCTCGATGCCGACCAGCTGGGCATGATGCATGTTCTCGCCAGAGGCATTGATCTTTCCGACGAAGCCATGGCGATGGACGCACTGGAAGAAGTCGGTCCCGGTGGCCACTTCCTCGGCGCGGCCCACACCCAGCGCAACTTCGAAAGCGCCTTCTTCCGTTCGCAGATCGCCGACAACAACTCTTATGAGCAGTGGCTGGCGGATGGCGAACTGGACGCAGCCAAGCGCGCCAACAAGATCTGGAAGGAACAGCTGGCGTCCTATCGCGGCCCGGACCTTGACCCGGCCATCGACGAAGCGCTGCAGGACTTCATGACCCAACGCAAGGCCAGCTTCCCGGACAGCAACGTCTGATCAGCAGCCACTGAGCGTTTGAAAAACAAGGAACCCGGTCGCTGAAAAGTGGCCGGGATTTTTTGCATCTATTTTCGAGCAGCGCCACACTTACGAAGTGGTAACATGCCTCAGCGTCGCCTGAATTCAGGCTTGGTTTTCTTCATGTCTTCAATTTGAATTTGGGAGTTTCCATGCAACATGTCGGCGACATTGAAGTCCTTTCCGAACGCATTTTGGACGACCAGCTAACGGGCAGCGCATTTGTACGCGCTGGCGGACACCTGATCGTCAACGGCCAGATTTGCAGGGATCTGGTTGTGGATGAAGGCGGGACTGCAGTCGTCAACGGACAGGTTTGCGGAGATTTGCGCAACAATGGAACGGTGAAAATCAATGGCAGGTGTGCGGCCGATTGATTGACAGCAGTCACTCCCCATGAAATCTGCGTGGCCCTTGCCCTACCTGTTTCTATCCCCTTGCAGTGAGCTCCAGACTAATGACCTGGCAATGCGTAAAGCAGATCGTGAGCGCAGACGCTCAAAGCAAGGTGGAGTTCCAGACACTTCCGGAAAAGGGTCTTTGCCGTTGGCAGCACTTCGTGTGGTGGCATCCATGTGACATGGATGAGGGCGTGTTCGAGGATGGATTCTGGATGGTTCAGGACACATCAGGGTTGTTCGGCCAGCTACCCGACTGTGAAGTGGAGGCCAAATCAACAATTTCCTGGCTTCAGACAAGCCAATAGACCGGAGACCACCGACACTTCTTATTTACACTTCATCGATAGTTTCCGCAGGGTAATTAATTTTTTTACTGGAACGAAAATGCTTTCAAAGCCCCTGCAACTAGCAAAACCGGCCTTCGCAATCGCCCTGCTTCTGGCGGCGACACCCGCAGCGCTCGCCGATGAGCGCACAGAGCTTTTGCGCTGCGAGAAGCAGATTTGCCAGTCGGTCAATCGCTCGCTGACCAGCGGCAGTCTTTCCTGCCCGATCCGCAAGACATGGTCAGAGGCCGAACTGCAAAAGGCAGCGGCAAAGGCCGGGCTTGACTGGAGCTATGGAGGAGCCATCTGTTCGGTGCGCCTCAAGCTCCCGCGCAAGGACCTGACGGACGCCCTCACCTCGAAGTCAGCCGTCCTCACCTTTCCCGAGCATGTGTTGTCCTGCACCTCGGACAAGGGAGCGCAGTCACAACTTGCAAACGTGACCCTTGCCCCGACAGTTCAATTCCAGAACGGCCACGCGAACCAGACCACCTTCAACGTGGCAAAGATCGACGCGTCCTACGCAGTCAGCGGAGCCCTCTGGACAGCTGCCGGCCTGCACGACAACACCTCTATCTTCCAGGAAGACCTCGCCAGCGAAATCAACAAGCTGCTGCAGGTAAACTGCAAGAAATACGAATAGTTACAACCAGACCGCTCAGCTCCACTCGCGCAGGCAAGCCCTCACCCGGTCGGCAGTCCATCCCTCCGGCAGCCATTTTTCAAGGACCGGGACCGATTGCTCCGGTGCGATGCGCAAGATGAAGTCGTTCCCAACCTGTGTGATCGCAACGCTCGGCCAGCGCAGCAAGATGTCGCTTTTGGCGCCGATCAAGCGCAAGCCGTCCTTGCTGAGCCGCGCCGTCCCATCCTGTGAACTGGCGCGGAGAAACTCTGCGGGACCCGCCCATGCAAGCAGCCGGTCTTTAGCGTATTTCTGAAACCATCGATGGGCGAAATAGCCGATGTAAAAGGCGATCAGCTGGGATTGCGTCACCACCCCGAAAACGAACAGCACCGCGGGCAGAATGACCAGGCTGGAGCGCGCCAGTTCAACGACAAGATGATCTTTCGGGCTCTTCAGTCCCAACTTTCGCAATCGCCGCAGCGCGCGGGAGGCATCAATCTGCGAATACGTGATTTCAAGAGTGTCGTCTCGCTGTTCGTCTGCCAATGTCCTGACCTGCCATAACCTGAGGGGGCTTCCTGCCCCCCGATAGCCGACCAAGGCGATATTCCGCAACGGCAGACTTTCGAAAGCCCACCGAGACTTGTTGGTACATGTTGCACAAGAAGCGCTTTGCTACTGCAGTTTTCATCCTTGTAAATCAAAACAATTTGAATTTAATGGTACGTAGAAAAACGAAGACAGCTCAGGGAGCTTGGGAAGTGCTTGAAGAATTCAAGGCGTTTATCGCCAAGGGTAACGTAATGGACATGGCCGTGGGCATCATCATCGGTGCTGCGTTCACGGCAATCGTCAAATCCATGGTCGATGACCTGATCAACCCGATTATCGGCCTGTTTACCGGCGGTATCGATTTCACGAACAATTTCGTGGTCCTCAGCGGCGGCGAGGCAACCTATGCCTCCCTCGAAGCAGCGCGTGAGGCCGGTGCGGCGGTGTTTGCCTACGGCTCCTTCTTCATGGCCGTCTTCAACTTCCTGATCATTGCCTTCGTGGTGTTCATGCTGGTCAAGAACGTGAACCGGATCAAGGCCATGGCTGAAAAGGAAAAGGCCGAAGAGCCTGCAGCTCCGGCCGGTCCGAGCGAAATCGATCTGTTGACCGAAATTCGGGACGCATTGCGCAAGTAAGACATTTCGCCCTACGAATGTGCAAGAAGACCCGCCACCGCGCGGGTCTTTTTCGTTGTGCGTCCAAGGCGATTGGGGGCTCTCCGCCCTCGACCCGAACACCAAAACGGATTATCAGCGCGGCACACACGCGATTGTAACGTTTTGCGATACAATTCATCCAAATCAATTGCCGGAAAGCCCTGTCATGTCCCCTTCCGATCTCGTTTCCCAGGTCAAGGAAAAGACCAACCACCACCTTGCCTGGCTACGCGACGACGCGCTTCCGATCTGGGGCAGCGCCGGACGGATTGCCGAAACAGGCGGTTTTGCCGAAACGATCTCGCTGGAAGACAAGACGGCAACCAAGAGTGATTGCCGCGCGCGCGTCATGCCACGGCAGATCTATTCCTTTATCGAAGGCGGACGCCTCGGCTGGACCGGTGAGTGGACCACAATCAGCCGCACCGGATACGACTGGTATCTGAAGACCTATTTCAAGGCGGATGGAACGGTGATTTCCAGTGCCGCGCTGGATGGAACGGTCACGGACGACAGGTTCGACCTCTACAATCAGGCCTTTGCCCTGTTCGCCTTTGCCAATGTGGCGGCGATCTACGAGGACCTGCGGGAGGATGCACTTTCCCGAGCTCATACCATGATGGACTATCTGCAAGACTCGCTGGCTCACCCGGAAATCGGCTTTCGGGAGGATAATCCGGACCGTCTGCCGCTGTGTTCCAACCCGCACATGCATCTGTTTGAAGCCATGTTGGCGCTGGAAGCGGTGGAGCCGGATGCCCGCTGGACAGACGTTGCCGACATGATCGGTGAACTTGCCCTTACCCGTTTCATCGACCCGGTGAGCGGCGGCCTGCGCGAGTTCTTCGATCACGACTGGTCTCCCATGCCCGGCGAGAAGGGCCGGATCATGGAACCCGGCCACCAGTTTGAATGGTCATGGCTTCTGGCCCGCTGGGGCACGTCCCGCAAGGAGCCGATTGCCCTGCACGCTGCCCGCCGCCTGTACCAGATCGGCCGCACCCATGGCATCGACCGCGATCGGCAGGTCGCCATCATGTCGCTTTACGATGATTTCTCGGTTCATGATCCCCTTGCCCGCCTTTGGGGCCAGACGGAATGGATCAAAGCAGCCTGTGCGCTCGCCTGCCTGTCCTTCGGGGTGGAGCAGAGCGCATATCAGGAAGACATTGTCTCCGCCTGCGAGGCTTTGGAGGAGTATTACGCCGATGTTCCTGCCGGGCTCTGGTACGACAAGTTTCAGGCAGATGGCACCTTCAAGCAGGAACCGGCTCCTGCCAGCTCATTCTACCACATCGTCTGCGCGATCAGCGAACTGAAGGCCTACGCAGATACGCTTTAGGGGCACAACACCCCACAAGACCCTCATCAAAACGCGTTGATGACGAAAGTGCAGCAGGAAAAGACGCAAATCGTCTTTTCCTGCCGAAGCATGGCCTCTATAGACAGGCTCACATCCTCCTCCACCCGAAACCGAAAGCAGGCAGGGAACATGACAACAGCACAAGTCATTGACGGAAAAGCGGTTGCCGAGTCCGTTCGCGAAGAGATTACCCGCCGGTCGAAAGACCTCCTGGACAATCACGGCACCCGCCCCGGACTTGCTGTCGTCATCGTTGGTGAAGACCCTGCCAGCCAGGTCTACGTTCGCAACAAGCAGAAGACGGCAGAGGCCTGCGGCTTTCACTCAGTCAAGCACGCGCTCGCGGCAGAAACCTCGGAATCCGATTTGCTTGCCCTTGTCCAGAGCCTGAACGAGGACAAGGCCATTCACGGCATTCTGGTTCAGCTGCCTCTCCCCGGTCATATCGACGAGAGCAAGGTTCTGAACCTCATCAAGCCGGAAAAAGACGTCGACGGCTTCCATCCGATCAATGTCGGGCTTCTCACTGCCGGTGAACGCTCGTCCGCCCTTGTTCCCTGCACGCCTGCCGGCAGTCTCGTGCTGATCAAGCGCGCACTTGGCACGGACCTGTCCGGCAAGACCGCGGTGGTTGTTGGTCGCTCCAACATCGTCGGCAAGCCGATGGCCAGCTTGCTGCTTCAGGAAAGCTGCACGGTCACCATCGCCCACAGCCGTACGAAGGACCTGCCGGATGTCGTCCGCGCTGCAGACATCGTGGTCGCAGCTGTTGGTCGCCCGGAAATGGTCAGGGGCGACTGGATCAAGCCGGGTGCAACGGTCATTGATGTGGGTATCAACCGCGTTCCCACACCGGAAAAGGGCGAAGGCAAGTCCCGCCTCGTCGGCGACGTTGCCTACGAAGAAGCTGCGGCCCACGCTGGTGCCATCACGCCGGTTCCCGGCGGTGTCGGACCGATGACCATTGCCATGTTGATGGCCAACACGGTCACCGCCGCCCGCCGTCAGCTCGGCTTGCCGGAAGCTGAGCCGATCTTCTGATCGCCCTTTGCGGGTTACAATAGTGATGATTCATGGAGCTCGAACCTGTGCCGGTCGGGCTCCATTTTTTCCGCTGCGTCATTTTGGCAATTTTTCCCACGGACGTTACAAACGCTCGGGTAACAGAGATTTTTAACGCTCAATCCCTACGATTTCTGATAGGGATTTTTCAGGGCACACACTTTATAGTGCCATGATTGCCTGCGATGCAGGCGGGGATGGAGCCAACCCGTGTACAGGCGGCAGTGAGTGAAGAGTAGACCGTCGGAATTGAGCGTTTCGACCGGCAATCGCGAGAGCTTTTGCCGGAACGGTATTGCTGTGCTTTCCGAACGCACGAAACAGTCGGCCTCCCGTCTCGCAAAATCGGTGTTGCTGGCAGGAACTGCGCTCTTTCTCGCCTTTTCCGTCCCTTCCAGCCCGGCGCATGCCTTCGAGATCTTCGGACTGAAGTTTTTCGAGCCCGATCGGGACGAGACCCCAGCGGTTGAAGATCCGTTTGCCTATACCGCGGACCTGACTGTGACGGGCACAGCAGACTCGGGACTGGAAGAGACCCTGCGCTCCCGTTCTGGTCTTGTTTCGCAGGTCGAGACGCCGCCGTCCGGCGTTGCCGGCATGATTTCGCGCGCCCTGTCGGATCGCGAGCGACTGATCGGCCAGCTTTATTCGGAAGGCTATTACGGCGGCACGGTGAACATCCGTCTCAACGGCACGCCGCTTGAAACCGCTCTTGAAACCGGAAGTGTTCCTGGCGCCTCTCCTGCAAAGGTCGCCGTTTCCGTTGATCCCGGACCGCAGTTCCAGTTCGGCGATGTCTCCATCCAGTATGAAAGCCCGGACGGAGCGCAGCCCGATCTGCCGCAGAGCGCTGCCGATTGGGGCCTGCGCCCTGGTGCGATCGCCAAGTCTGGCGAAGTCCGCACGGCCGAGGGCCGCCTGACGACCGATCTGCGCGATCAGGGCTACCCCAAGGCCCGGATCGCGGAACGCATCATTGTTGCCGACCATGCGACAAAAACCCTTGATGTAACGCTCAAGGTCGTTCCCGGATCACAGGCGCATTTCGGCCCCGTCTCTGTATCGGGAACCGAAGTTACAGATCCCGATTTCGTGGCGACCTATGCGATGCTGCCGGAAGGCGCGCGCTATTCACCCGAAGAATTAGAAAAGGCGCGCAAGCGACTCAATGAACTCGGCATTTTCGGCTCTGTTCGCTTTGTCGAAGGCGATGAAGTCGGCCCCGACGGTTCTCTGCCCGTCACGATCGAAGTCACCGAGCGCAAGCGCCATGTGATCGGTGCCGGGGCTTCTTGGTCCAGTTCGGAAGGTGTTGGTCTGGAGGCCTATTGGCGCCGCCGGAACCTTTTCGGTCGAGGCGAGCTTTTGTCCGTTGAAGGATCGGTCGGACGGATCGGAAACAATGACATCGGCCAGATGGAATATTCGGCCCGTGTTGCCTTCGAAAAGCCCGGCGCCTTCGGTCCGCTGACGAAGTTCACGACAAGCCTGACGGCAAAACAGGAAAACCCGGATGCCTATACCAGTCGCTGGGTGACCTACGATGCCTATTACCATCGCCGGTTCAGCGAACAGCTGAACGGACGTCTCGGTGCTGCTGTCACCTATGCAAACGAGGAAGATGTCTTCGGGAATTCCGACTATCTTCTGGTCAGCACACCCGGCGACCTGACCTGGGACACGCGTGACGACAAGCTGAACCCGACCAAGGGTATTTTCAGTGTCATCGCCATTGAGCCCGCCTATGACACGCTTCAGCAAAACGCCATGCTGTTCGTGCGCGGAACAGCGTCCAGCTATGTCGCCCTTGATGACGCGAAACGCTTTGTCCTGGCAGGCAAGGTCTCAGCCGGCAGCGTTATAGGGCCGGACATTCAGGATATTCCAGCCAACCGGCGTTTCATTGCAGGCGGCGGCGGATCGATCCGCGGTTATGCCTATCGCAATGTCGGCCCGCGGGTGAACGGCGAGATTGTCGGCGGCCGGTCGCTGGTTGAACTCTCTGGCGAGGTCCGGATCAAGGTCACCGACACCATTGGCATCGTCGGCTTTGTGGACGCCGGTAACGCCTATGAAGACGAGGTTCCGGACTTTTCCGAACCGTTCAAGATCGGGGTTGGTGCGGGTATCCGCTACTTCACGCCGATCGGTCCCCTGCGTGTCGATGCGGCCATTCCGCTTGACCCGGGCAAGGACGATCCAGATTTCGCCCTATATGTAGGTTTAAGTCAGGCCTTCTGACACCCTTGATTCCTTTCGGCCCGTGGTCATGAAATTCTTGCGTCTGTTCTTTAAGCCTGTTTTCAAAGGCCTTCTCTGGCTTTTTGCTGCGGCCATTCTGCTGCCTGTCGTGGCGATTGGAATGCTGGTCGTCTTTCTGCAATTTCCCTACGGCCAGAAAACAACGGCAGGGCTCATCAGCTCGCTCGCCTCTGATCAGGCGCGCTCCGTCACCCTTGAGAGCCTGAAGGTCAGCCCGGGACTGAGCGACATTCAGCTGGCTGGTCTGGAGGTTGGCGACAAGAACGGCATCTGGCTTGATATCGACACCCTCGGCGTGTCGTGGTCGCCCCTGAAGCTCTTCAGCAGGACGGTTCATGTTGCTTCCATCGAAGCAGGCCAGATCGCAGTTGCCCGCCCGCCCCTGCCTTCGCCGGACGAGGCTCCGTCGTTTGAAGACGAAACAGCCACCCCGGATACGCTTCCTCTTGGGCTTAAACTGCAACTCGATTCCCTGTTGGTGAGAACACTCGACATCGGCGAAAGTTTTGCAGGCGAGCCCCTGTCATTTGAGGTCAGGGCCAAGGCAACTGCAGTGCCGTCCCCTCTGGCCGTTACCGGTGACCTTTCTCTGGCCCGTAACGACGGCATCGATGGCAGCATTGCCGCCAAGGCGACCTTTGTGCCTTCGGATCGCGTTCTCTCTTTTGACCTCGATGTCCATGAGCCGCGTGGCGGCCTCATTGCCGCCCTCGCACAGATGGAAGGGCTTCCGGCGCTGGATATCTCGCTGTCCGGCAGCGGTCCTGTCGAGGACTGGGCCGCCCAACTCGAAATCGCGCTGGATGGGCGAAAGACAGCCTACGGAACCGGCCGCATCGGCGAAACGACCAGCGGCTATGACGTCGATTTCGACCTGTCCGGAGAACTGGAACCGCTGGCGCCGCCTGCGTTTTCCGCATTTCTCCTCGGCACCACCATGGCCAAGGGCAAAGTGGCCCTGACGCCGGAATTCCTGCCTGTCAGCGGTAATGTCAACCTGTCGACCCAGACGGTGAAACTAAAGGGGGACGGTGCCTTCAACGCGAACACCCAAGCCCTTGAAGCCAAGGTCTTTTCGGAGATTTCTGCAGGCGAAGGCGCGCTGATCGCGCTGCAGCTTGCGGATCGCGACATTACTTTCGGGCCGCTACGCCTCGGCGTTCTGGCCAAGGGGGCGTTGTCAGACCTCAACTGGTCAGTCGACATGCAGTCCGATACGCTTGTTCTGGCGGAAGCCCGCTATCAATCAGCAACACTCGTTGCCTCCGGCAAGGGGGCCGCCGTGTCTAGCGAGGGTGTTGTTTCTCCGATCAAGATCAACGCAGCTGTCGACGGCTTGAAAGTGGACGGTATTGACCTGCCGACCTTTGACGGCAGTCTCAAGCTGGATGTCGATGGCACTTTGGAAACAGAGACCGAATCCGTCAATCTGGCAACTGCACGTCTGACCAGCAACCTTGCAACCGTCGACCTGACAAGCCTTGTCTTCACGCCGAATCAGGCGGATGTGAGCGGCAAACTAAGAATAGCAGACCTCTCCGCATTCAACGCCCTTTCAGGACAGACGCTTGCCGGTGCCATTGGCGGGAGGTTTGAGGCGAACGCCTGGCCGCAAGACAAGACATTCAAGGCGCGGATTGACCTGACAGGCCATGATGTCAAATCCGGATTTGCCCAAGTCGACGGCATTCTTGGTAGCCGGACCCATGTCAGCGCCGCCCTTGGCGTCAGCGGTCCCGACCGACTAGATCTTGAGTCCGTGTCTGTATCCGGCGATGCACTTTCGTCTGCCTTTTCCGGGCATATCGACAAGGATCAGCTGTCCCTGAACCTGAAAGGCCAGCTTTCTGACCTGTCGCGCATAGATCCGCAACTTGGCGGCTCAATTGATTTCGAAGCCGATGCCTCTGGTCTGGTGAGCGAACCTGATCTGGACGCAAAGGCGCAATCAAACCGGATCGTCCTGTCCGGTACGCCCCTCACCGACTTCGAACTGAACGCCAAAACCCACCTGTCGCGCGACAAGCCGACAGGATCCTTTGATATCGGCGGCCTGTTGGGAGAGCTTCCCCTCAAGGTCAAGGCTGATGTGGAACAGTCCGGTGAAGCCACCGCGATCAGCCCGATTCTGGCAAGCCTTGGCGCTAACAGGGCGGAAGGCCAGTTCAAGATCACGGACATGGCACGCGCGGTTGAAACCCTTGACGGGGAACTGACCATCACAGCGGAAAACCTGAGTGAGCTTTCTCCGCTGCTGCTGACAGAGATCGGCGGGACGTTGACCGGCAAGATCGTTGCCGGTGTCCAGGAAGGGGAGCATCAGATCAAGGTGTCCCTGCGCGGGAATGGACTGGACATTATCGACAACTCCGTCGCCAAGCTCTCGCTTGATGCCACCGTTCCGACCCCGATTGATCCGACCACCTTGCGGGCCCACATTCAGGCGACCGACATCTTTGCAGGATCACAGGCGATCCACTCCGCTGTTGTCACGGCAGAACCCGGTCCGTCCACAACGGCTCTCGCCGCAAAGGTTCAGCTTTATTCCGGCAACTCAGGCGACGGCCTTTCCGCCAAGGCCAACCTTGCCGCGATCGAGGATGGTATCGAGCTCGACCTGAAAGAGTTTCGGGGCAGTTTCGAGGGATTGAAGACCAGCCTGGCTGCACCGACAAAGATCGTCCAGCAAGCAGGCACAACCACCATTTCGCCCCTGGCCTTGGCCCTTGGAAGCGGGCAGCTCGTCTTGTCGGGCCGTGTCAGTGACACGCTGAATGTGGATGCGAAACTCAAGCAGATTCCAATTGCCCTTGCGAACGCTTTCAGTCCGGGCCTCGGCCTTGCAGGGACGCTCGACGGAACAGTTCAGGCGCAAGGCAGCACGAGCGCTCCCGTGGCCAGCTGGACGATTTCCGGCGCGGGCCTGACGGCAACACCGCTGAAGCAAAACGGGCTTTCGCCACTGGCGCTTTCGTCTTCCGGAAAGCTGGCGGACAACAAGGTCACACAGCAAACATCTATCTCCGGCTCAGATGGATTGAAGCTGGCCGCCAATGGCACCGTCGGCCTGACCGCCCCACAGCCGCTAAATCTGTCCGTGAACGGCTCGATTCCTCTCGCCAGCTTGAGAAAACCGCTCACGCAGGCAAGCCTTTCCGCAGTCGGGGCATTTACCGTCTCGGGATCAGTTAGCGGCAATGCAAAGGCACCGGCCTATGCACTCGATGTCAAACCGGCCACCGTCACCGTCACCAGCCTTGCCAACGGCATGAAGCTGCAGGACGTCGCCGGTGGCATTCGCGTCACGCAGGACGGAATTGCGGTAAATTCCGTAACGGCCAACCTCTCCACCGGCGGCAGCTTGTCCGCATCGGGAAGTGTCGGCCTAGGTGACGGAATGCCCGCTGATTTGACGGCAACCATTCGGGATGGACGCTATCTCCAACCCGGCCTGCTTGCGGCGACCGTGAACTCCCAGATCAGCCTCAAAGGCCCGCTCGCGAGCGCTGTGGCTTCCGCTCTGGTTCAAGGCAACATTCTGATAAACCGCGCAGATATCTCAATCCCCGAAAACCTGTCCGGGGCCGTTTCACCCGTTGCCATTCAACACGTCAACGCCCCCTCTGCGGTACAAAGGCAGTTCGAGGAAATGGGCGGTGAGAAACCCGATGCAAAGGCACGCGAGAGACGCAACGCCCCTCCTCGTCTCGATGTGACAGTGTCAGCTCCGGGGCGCATTTTTGTTCGCGGCCGCGGCCTTGATGCCGAGCTGGAAGGCAATTTGAGAATTGCCGGGACCACCGACAATCCGCAAGCCGTCGGCGCTTTCAATCTACGCCGTGGACAACTGGACATCCTGACACGCCGGATGCTGTTTTCGACCGGCACTGCCACCTTCTCCGGATCCTTTACGCCCGTGATCAATTTCGTGGCCACAACCACCGTGGCCAGCACCCAGATCAACGTCCGCGTGTCCGGCGAGGCCAGCGATCCGGAAATCTCCTTCACCTCGTCTCCAGAACGTCCTCAGGACGAAGTTCTCGCGCTCCTGCTATTCGGGAAGAGCGTCGGCAATCTTTCGGCGATACAGGTAGCTCAGCTTGCAGCTGCCATTCGCACTCTGACAGGCGGCAGCGACAATGGCCCACTGGCGCAGATCCGCCGTTCCTTGGGGCTCGATGCAATCGACATCAACACGGATAGCGATGGCGAAACATCGGTATCTGTCGGCAAGTACATCAACGAGAATATTTATCTCGGGGTGGAACAGGGGACCGGGTCGGACTCCAGCCGTGTTCAGGTCGACATCGATCTTGACCGGGGCCTCAAGTTGCGCGGCGAAGTTGGGGCCGACGGCTCCTCGAAAGCCGGTATCTTCTTTGAAAGAGAGTATTGACGCTGTCAATTTGCTCCATGGCATGCCCCATGTCCGTCATTACCTTGCGCAGGTCCGACACTGCGGTTGCAGCGCAGCTACACGACATGCAAGGGTGGCATTCACGACCGAAGGCTTGAAACTCCGAACCGAGTGTGGAGACTAGGGATGAACATAACCTATCTGAAGGAGTTACCAGAGACCGGCATGACTGAGTGCAGCGACTACACAATCGGAGAACGCATTTGCCGGGCTCGTGATGCTACCGGACTATCGACGGCGCAGCTTGCCAGACGGCTTGGCGTGAAGTCGTCAACCCTTCAGGGCTGGGAAAGCGATCGTTCGGAACCACGCTCAAACAAGCTGGTCTTGCTCGCAGGATTGCTGAATGTCAGCCCCACGTGGCTGCTCGTTGGGCGCGGTGCCTCGCCTGTGATGGATGAAACGGCGAGCGAAATCGAATTGCTGCGCCAATCCCTGGACAAGGTTCTGAAACAGGCTGCCACCCTGACTGAAGAACTCGCCCGCCTTAAAGCTCAGGTAGACGACCTCACCTGATTGCATCTGCGGCAAAGCGACAGGAACAATCTTTCCTTTGCTTTCGACCTTGCGAACTTATTGTCCCCCGCCTATCACTTTAGTCAGATAATGTGATCACAAAGCCGCTGGGCTTGTGACAAGGCACGGGAGTGAAGAATGTCGCTTGATCCGACACTGGTGAGGAATGCCAATTTCATCAATGGTTCGTGGAAGGAAGCACAAGGCGGCAATACGCTTGCAGTGACCAACCCGGCGACAGGTGCGGCTATCGGTCAAATCCCGAAATTTGGCCGAGCAGAAACGGCAGACGCGATAGCAGCAGCACATGACGCGCAAAAAGCATGGCGACGCCTGACTGCCGATGCGCGCGCCGAACATATGCACCGGCTTTGCGACGCAATCATGAACCAGATCGATGATCTGGCGATCCTCTTGACCACGGAAATGGGCAAACCCTTGGCTGAAGCCAAGGGGGAGATTGCGCTTGGCGTAAAGTACATCCGCTTCTATGCCGAAGAAGGCAAGCGAATCTACGGCGACACAATTCCTTCCCCCTGGGCGGATCGCCGTTTGCTGGTGACCAAGGAGCCAGTCGGAGTTGCCGGTGCAATCACGCCGTGGAACTTCCCGAACTCCATGATTGCCCGCAAGCTTGGGGCAGCCCTTGCTGCCGGTTGCACGATTGTGATCAAGCCTTCCGAATTTACTCCCTACTCTGCCCTCGCCTTCGGTGTCATGGCGGAGAAGGTCGGACTGCCGAAGGGTGTGATCAACATTGTGACCGGTGACGCTGCCGCCATTGGCGACGAGATGTGCGAAAATCCGAAGCTGCGCAAGATCACGTTCACGGGCTCGACCCGCGTCGGCAAGCTTCTGGCGGAGAAAGCCGGTCGCCACATGAAGAAGATATCGATGGAGCTGGGCGGCAATGCACCCTTCATCGTGTTTGACGATGCAGATCTGGACAAGGCTGTGGCAGGCGCCATTGCCTCCAAGTTCCGCAACAGCGGGCAGACCTGCGTGTGCGCAAATCGGGTTTACGTTCAGTCCGGTGTCTACGACGCCTTTGCTGCAAAACTGACGGCCGCAATTGAAGCGGAGTTGAAGCCGGGCAACGGGCTGGAAGCTGGAGTAACCCAAGGCCCGCTCATCAACGAAGCTGCCGTGGAAAAGGTAGAAGCCCATCTCAAGGATGCACTCGATAAGGGTGGCAAGCTGCAGACCGGCGGCTCCCGCGTTGGAAATGTCGGCACTTTCTTTGCCCCAACCCTCGTCACCAATGCATCCACCACCATGCGCGTTGCACGGGAAGAGACATTCGGTCCGCTTGCTGTTCTCTTCAAGTTCGAAACCGAAGAAGAAGCAATTGCGCTGGCCAATGACACCGAATACGGGCTTGCCTGCTATTTCTACACCAGTGACCTTGGCCGCTCCTTCCGAGTGATGGAAGGCCTTGAATACGGGCTTGTGGGCGTAAACGAAGGTGTGATCACCACTGAAGTTGCTCCGTTCGGCGGTTTCAAGGACAGTGGCATCGGCAACGAAGGCTCAAAATACGGGCTGGATGATTACCTGAACATCAAATACGCCTGTATTGGCGGCCTGGGCATCTAGTCATCACGCACGCCTAATAAAAAAGGTTCGCCGGGGCTCTTCGGCGAACCTTTTTTGTTTTCCCTGCAATTGAAGTGCTTAGCGCGACGCCACCGATTTCAGTTCAAGGGTCGCTGCCTCGGGCCGAGCCAGATTGTAGTTCTTGCAGAATGAAGCAAGGTCCATGGGCCTGCCATAAAGATAGCCCTGCCCGAGATCACAACCAAGTTCACGAAGCAACAAGTGCTGCGCTTCCGTCTCGACACCCTCGGCAACCACCTTGAGCTCAAAGGCGGCAGCCAGATCGACAATTGTCCTGACCAAGGCGTAGTGAGACTTGGAAGTTTCCATGTCATCGACAAACGCACGATCGATCTTGATCCAGGAGAACGGGAACCAGCTCAGTTGTGATAGACCGGAATATCCCGTTCCAAAGTCATCCAGCGCAAACTGGCATCCCAGTTCCCTGATGCCGTCAATTCGCATCTGGAGATCATCCGTCTTGCCGACAAACATGGATTCGGTGATTTCGAGCTTCAAACGTTCGGACGGGAACTTCGTCGTATCAAGGCATCTTTTAACAACGTCGTAGAATCCTTTTTGCGCAAATTGTAGCGGCGATACGTTCACTGACAGAAGCAAGTCATTGCCGAGGCCGACAAGATCGCTCGTCGCCCTGTTCAGAACCCATTCGCCAATATCCAGGATCATGCCACTTTCTTCGGCGATCGGAATGAACTCACCGGGAGAAATCGGGCCAAGTTCTGCGTGGTTCCACCGCACCAAGGCCTCGACACCCAAAAGGTTCTTGTGATCGAAACCGACCTGCGGCTGATAGAAGACACTCAGCTCATCGCGCTCCAGAGCCCGATAGAGTTCAATTTCCAGTTCACGGCGCCGGATCAGGCTCTTTTCCATGTGCAGCTCAAAGCGAACCTTCGCAGAGCGCATGTCAAGTTTCGCCTTCGACAAAGCGTTGGCGGCCTGGCGAATAAGATCACTGGCAGCTTCATACTCGGATTCCAAGGTGCCAGTCACCGCATACCCAACACTGACGGTCAGCGGCACACGGTTGCCATCAAGCTGAAACTCCTCGGAAATCCCGTCACGGAGCCGCGACACCCAACCATCAGCACAGCCTGTTTCCGGAGACAAAGACATGAAGACCGCAAACGAGTCGTCATGCAGAACGCCGGCATAGGCATCGTCACCAATGCATCTGCGTATATCCGCCGCCACAAATTTCAGAAGCTCATCCGAGTAGGCCAGACCAAGAGAAGCCTTCACGGCATCAAGTTCGTCTACAACGAGGCAGATCACGCAATATCGGTCTTCAGGATCCGCTGTTTCAAGACGGACGTCGCAATCCATCTCGAATGCATTTCGGTTCAAAAGACCAGTGAGCGGGTCATGACGCGCCAGATAAGCGAGGCGCTCACGGGCCTCTCTCTCTGTGGTAATGTCACGGCAGGTGACGCATGCGAGATAGGATGCATCTCCATCCGTGTAAGCCTTACCGGTCTCCTTGACCTGGCTTGTAGTCGTCACGACATATTCAATATACCGCTCACGGCCCTCGGGCGTCTTATGCCGGACAGTCTTTCGCAAACTGGAATAAGCGGAGCTATCTGCTGCAAGTGCAGTCTCCACTTCTTCAACGATAGCCGCTGGCAGACAGACAGAAGCATGGCTTCCCTCCTGGAACGGCTGATCGAAGACGGCAGAGGCCTTGTGACTTGCCATTCTGACAGCCAGATCCGGGTCAACCAGAATGATTGCATCAAAGCTGTCGTCAAAGACCTGCTTCAACATCTGCTCTGTGTTTTCGGCCCGTCTTTGTGAGATGATCGCCAGGATTTTCTGAAAGCTGATCTGGCGGGTCAAAACGTAAATCGCCGCTAGACCTACGAAAACATGTGCTGCGCTTGTATCCGGAATAACCGGGGCGGTCCTTTGAAGTGCATAGGCACCAATTTCTACGAGCACCGCAAGTCCGGCCATTGCAGAGATCCGGATCATCCAGTTGAGACGATCAAGCAGAACCAGCGGAAGGACCAAAAGAGCCGCGAGAACCAGGATTTCCGCCGCCCAAGACACCTGAAGTGCCCTGTCCTGCAAAATGGATTCCGCTGCCAGAACCTGAATGATACCTCCAGGCAGAAGACCATAGAGAGGAACGGAAAAGAGATCACGCAGCTCTTGTGCAGTCGCGCATACAATAACGGTCTTGCCTTGAAACTGCTCCGCGCTGGCCCGACCCTTTATGACATCAACAAAGGATACTTTTTTCAGCAAACGGGGATCGATTGAATAGTCGATCCACAGCGAACCGTTTGTCCTGGATTCAGTACCCGACATGATAGTCGAAAGTGACGGCTCAGGTACGCCGTCAAGACTGTCCCCATATAACCCCTGCCAGATCATGCCATCAGTGGAGAGCGGTACGCTTACGACGCCCGGCCAAGCATGCTCGGTAAACATGTCCAGGGGGCGATTGACGATGCGGGTGTTCTCCTGCTCGGAGGAAAAAGCAGCTTTCTGACCAAACATCGCGAGTGAAACGGCACCTTCGGACCGCTCGAGGGCATCGGCGAATGCCTGATCCTGCTCGGGCGAAGACCTCGTGCTGAAATCGACGTCAAAGACAATCTGTTCAGCACCCAGTTCCATCAGATTATCGACCAGCTGGGCATGAAGACCGCGTGGCCATGGCCAAACCCCCACCTCGGACAGGCTTCGGGCATCAATTTCTACGACAACGATCTCTCCGGAGGGCTCCTTGGGATCAAGGGAATACCTTCCCTCAAGCGAGATGCGAAAAATCGGGTCAAGTCCACCTGCCGATTGAATTGAACCAACAATCAGAAGAAGCAACCCAAAAGCCAGAAATGCCTTTAGTATTCGTCGGACAGATCTTTCCGAAGACAGTTCCCAAATGGCTTTGGCATATTTACTGATCGACAAGGTTCTACGCCTTCCAGGTCAATGGCGGGACTAACTCAGGTTCTTGGCTCAAGGCCTATTTTTTGCCGTTGCCTTTGCCGTTCCCATTGCCGCCACCGTTCCCGTTACCGCCGCCGTTTCCGTTCCCATTGCCGCCAGCATTGCTGTTGCCATTGCCGCCGCCGTTGCCGTTCCCGTTGCCGCCGGCATTGCTGTTGCCATTGCCGCCGCCGTTCCCGTTCCCGTTGCCGCCGGCATTGCTGTAGCCATTGCCGCCGCCGTTCCCGTTGCCGCCGGCATTGCTGTTGCCATTGCCGCCGCCGTTGCCGTTCCCATTGCCACCGGCATTGCTGTTGCCATTGCCGTTGCCGTTCCCGCCAGCATTGCTGTTGCCCTTGCCGCCGCCGTTGCCGTTCCCACCGGCATTGCTGTTGCCATTGCCGCCACCGTTTCCGTTGCCACCGGCATTGCTGTTAGCGCTGCCACCGCCGTTGCCTTTACCGTTGCCGCCAGCATTGCCGTTACCATTTCCGCGGCCGTTGTTTGATTTTTGTGATTGCTGTGCTCCACCGAACAGGCTTTCAAGAACGCCGCCATTGTTTTTCGCGGAATTGCCGCGTTGGCGTGACGTTCCCGGAATTGCCTGGGGGACATTTGCAACCGGCGGCGTCTGGAATACAGGCGCCTTGGGCTGCCCACGCACCACCTGCGGCTTTGTGGCACCATCAACCTGCAGACCTACGTTTCTGGAAGGATTGGTGGATGCGCTTTGCCCCGCACCAACATTTGCACGGTCACCTGAAGCAAAATCGTCAACCTGAACAAGACCACGCTCGACGGCGACACGCGCAGTTGACGATCCAACCCGTACGGTGAACTTGGTGCCTTTGACGACAGCCGCCATGTAAGGCGTTTCCACCGTAAAGTGTGGCTGAGCCCGCTTTTTTACGTCGACTTCCACCAGACCGGACGTCTGTAAAAGCGTGGTCTTGACTTCAGAACTGCGATACTTCGAAAGGGCAACCTTCGTATTTGGGCCAACGAAGATCGTTTCTTCACCTCGGGCGATGAGTGCCTTTGCCCGATCCTTCGTTGCGACGGTCATTCCCGGCTGCAGCACCATTCCGGACTTTGCTCGAAAGGCTTCGACGCCGGGCGCAACCAGATAGACTTTGCCTGTCGCACGCTTGACTACCCAGTCAGCAGCCAACACAGGCCCGCCCGCCAGCATGATCCAGACGAGCATCGCGATCGGCAAATAGAATTTGCA
Source organism: Roseibium sediminis (assembly GCF_008711325.1). Lineage (GTDB taxonomy): Bacteria > Pseudomonadota > Alphaproteobacteria > Rhizobiales > Stappiaceae > Roseibium > Roseibium sediminis. Next base: position 17,838 of record NZ_VXDB01000028.1, on the reverse strand, counting down.
GAAGAAGCCTGAGTGCTTCACATCGCGCGAAGCCACACTGACCCTGACGAAATTTTTCGTGGAACTCGATACAAACATCACGAACACCTGACGTAAAAACTGAAATCGCAGGCACTACACAACCCGCCTTGCAACTCACTTTACGTCAGAATTTTTAACAAGGATTGAAACCGGCCTTATAAACTCCGGGGTATCTGTAAATTTAGAGACAAATTTCTCTGCTTATTTTGCAAAATTGTTGCTGTAGAATATCAATTCACGTAGTTAAAAAGTAGTGAACTCGCACTGATAAATACAATCGCTCCATGTTCAAAATCCCTCGATCCATATAATCTTCGTAGCATTCCTGTAGGCGCGTAGGGAAACAACGAAAGCAAAGCCAGCGCTTCCTATTTAGTCTCTATCACCTTTATCCCGACCACCTTTCTTTCCACGCCCCTCACCGTCCCGTCCACGGTCTTCGCGGTCCTTGCCACGTCCACCATCGCGGCCATCCTGGCTCTTGCCCCCCCCTCGATCATCATTGCGGGAGTCGTTTTTCTTTCCGCCGTCATCATTCTTGCCGCCACGGCCCCCATCGCTTTCATTGCGGCCGCCACCGTGATCCCGACTCTCGCCACGATCATTCCCTCGACTTTCGTTTCTATCACCACGACTTTCAGCGCGGCTATCACGATCATCCCCCGCACGGTCCCGGCCGCCACCTTTACCGCGGTTATCAGCCCGGTTGTCTTGGTCGAAGCTTTCATTCCCGCGCGAAGAAGTCCGGCTTTCTCGCCCCTTCTTGTCGCGCCCGTCATCACGCTTTTCATTGCGCCCATCTTCGCGCTTTCTGTCGCGACCGCGATCAGGCGAGAACTGCTCCTCGGAGAAGAACCGGTCTCTTGCGGACCTGCCGCCACCTTGCGTTGGGCTTGACACCTCAGGAGCAGCTTGAGGGGCTCCTGGCAATGCAGGAGCTTCGAAAACGGGTGCACTTCGCGGCCCCTGAGTGACGGCTGGAGTTGTGTTCCCCCCCACCTGCAGACCGACCGATCGCGAAGGTTCCGAGGCTGCGCTTTCTCCTGCACCCACATTGGCCCTATCTCCGGAGGAATGATCGCTAACCTCAACGAGACCGCGCGAGACATCAACTCGAGCAGAACGGTCGGAGACACGAACGTCGAATTTTGTCCCCTTTACAATCGCAGCAAGAAACGGTGTCTCCACCTTGAAATGTGGTTTTGCCCGGCGTTGGACGTCGATTTGCAAATGACCGGAGGCTTGCAAGAGTGTCGTATTGATCGACGTGCTGCGGTATTTGGAAAGCGCAAAACGCGTGTCAGGCCCCACAAAAATCGACTCTTCGCCGCGCATGATCAACGCTTTCGCGCCAGCCTTCGTGGCGACGGTATAGCCTGGTTCGATACGCATCCCGGGCTTGGCCAGAAATGCCTGAACTCCAGGGGCAACGAGGTAGACCTTTCCAAAGACCCGCTTCACAACCCAATCGTTTGCAAGAGCAGTTGCAGCACCTGACAAAAGCAAGGCAATGACCAATGCTGCCGTCAGGCATATCTTGCTTGCAGACAAGCAAATTGGAGCGCGGGACGCTGATAACTTAGAGTCAGCCATAGCATATTTCATAGTCCCGCCCCCTTTGGCGCGCCTGGGGGCAACCCCCTTCATTTCCCTTACGTAACTAGATTTAAAAAACACATAAGACCGGATCAAAGCCCGAACTCTTGACCTAAAATCTGGAAGAATGGAGCCTCTCTGCTTCTCAACTCCATCCAGATTGATCAGTCGTCGTCATCATCGTCGTCATCGTCGTCATCGTCATCGTCGTCGTCATCGCCATCATCATCGCCGCTGTTATTCCCGGAGTTACCGCCGGAAGAAGAACCATTTCCGCGATTTCCACCTTCCCCTTGTCCGCCGCTGCTGCCACGTGAGGAATTGGAATTGCCCGATCGAGCCTCTCTCTCCGCGTTGGAATTCCGGCTGCTGCTTGAGTCTCCACCGTTACTGTTGCCATGTTCGTAGCTGTTTCGTGCCGAGAGGAGATCGCCACCAAGCAGCGATCCACGCAGGGAATTTGACCGAGTTGCTGCAGGTGCGGTTTTTGGCTGGGGGAGAGCGGCTTGTGTCTGGAATACGGGTGCTTTCTTGGGACCGGCGACGACTGCCGGAGGAGTCGCGCCACCAACCATCAGCCCGGACGCCCTGTTTGGCTCTGACGCAGCACTTTCACCGGCCCCGACATTGGCATGGTCGCCAGACAGATTGTCGCTGACCTGAACCAGGCCGCGAACGACATCTACACGAGCGGATGTTTTGTTCACCCGTACATCAAACTTGGTGCCCTTGACGATCGCTGCAAGGAACGGAGTTTCGACCCTGAAATGAGGCTGAGCACGTTTTTTTACATCGACCTGCAGGTGACCGGTTTCCTGCAACAACGTGGTGTTGACTTCCGTACTACGATACTTCGAAAGTGCAAATTTCGTATCAGGGCCGACAAATATAGATTCTTCGCCGCGCATGATAAGCGCTTTGGATCGCGCCTTTGTTGCGACGGTGTAACCCGGCTCAATTTTCATTCCAGGCTTTGCCCGAAACGCCTGCACACCCGGCGCAACAAGATACACTTTACCGAAGACGCGCTTGACAACCCATTCACTGGAATAGGCCGCATCGGATCCGGCAAGCAAGGTAGCTGAACTCACCAAGGCAAACAGTAGCGCAGTGAATACCGCACGATAAACAACAGATCGAGCCGAAATACAGGTAAGACAACCAGGAATTTTACTCATCGAACGCGGACACCCTGAGATAGTATTCGGCAGCACTCGCCTCGGGTAACCTTACGTAAGAACTTTTAACAATGAATAAAACGCGGCGCAGAGACTCGCCTGCATGCCATTAACAGGTCAGTAGAAATTCGCTTCAACTGCTCGAAATTTGTCGACATGATCAATGTTCATCTGATCAATTCCCAGTTTGACCGCCTTTGAAAAAACGCGCTCCTCTTCGCCATCATAAAAGAGCTGAGTGATCAGTTGTGCGGCTTTCGCTTCCTGCACCAAATCGGGAGTCAGATCTCCTTCGTGGAACTCAAGGATGGCAGCCCCTTCCGCAACTGCCGCGCGAACACTGCCAACATGCTCAAACAGAACCATGCGTCTGAAATCAGGGGTCCGGACTCGCGTCGCCTTGCGTATGTCCGGATCGAAGGAAAAGGTCCACGCAGTTTCAAGGAGCCCTTCCGCCTGCAGCATGTCCCGAACTAAAACCGGATCCGCGTCCTTTATTTCGGCATATGTAGCTATGCGGCCGGAGCAGGCTTTGAGGAAGACATCGAGACGCGGAATTCTCTCGCCGGCATATCGGGGATCAAACCAGCTACCGGCATCCAGCGTGTCGATCACTGATGAGTGGGTTTCAGCAAATCGCACGGAGCCGTTGCTTGTCCGTTCCAAAGTCTCATCGTGAAATACATACAAGACCCCGTCGGCGCTTTGCCGAACATCGAACTCGATCACGTCGGCGCAAAGAGCCACCGCTCCGTCCAGGGCGGCGATCGTGTTTTCCGGCGCCGTCAAACAGGCACCGCGATGACAGACTACCTTCGCATTTCTCATAATGTGAGTACCTGAAATAGCAAATTTTGACTTCCTGCATCTACGTCAAACCAGGATAGAAATTGCCGACAATGAACCAGACTGATGATGCAGGTTTCAGAGCCAGAATGTGTTATCCGGCAAAGAGATAACCGCTTGTTTAAGGGTCGCTGCGCGGCGCTGGTTCCGTCAAGCACCGGAATTGTCCACCCATCGTGAACGGTCAGTCAAATTGCATCATCGAAATTTGCTATTAAGTAGGTTCTGTCAGCGCCTACAAACGCTCCAAACAGATTTCCTTGAGAGGATGGATTATGAAACGTTTCGCAGTGACAGCGATTGCAATGACACTTCTGGCAGGCTCTGCCGCCGCCGAACCGGTCGCCTATACTTTCGACAAATCCCACTCCAATCTTGCCTTCTCCTACAACCATCTTGGCTTCTCGACAACCGATGGCCGTTTTGATGACTGGGACGGGACACTTCTTATTGACGAGGCAACACCTGCAAATTCTTCAATCGAATTTACGGTGAATATCGATAGCCTCGACACATTCTGGGGCAAGCGTGACGCTCACCTCAAAAGCCCCGACTTCTTTGATGTGGCCAATTTCCCTAAGGCGACTTTCAAAAGCACATCCGTTGAAAAGGTGGGAGACCGTCAGCTTTCCGTCACGGGCGATCTGACTATCCGCGACATTACAAAACATGCGACTATCGTCGTTGATGTTGTTGGCCAAGGCGAACACCCAATGGCCAAGAAGCCCGCATATGGTTTCAAGGTGTCCACGACAATCAAAAGGTCGGATTTCGGCATGAGCACCTATGTTCCCTACGTGGGTGACGAGATTTCAATCGTCTTTCACTCTGAAACACTCAAGGCAGACGCCGCCAACTGACGCTTCTTAGCAGTCGGCGGATACCGTTTGCATGTATTCGCCGACAGCCTGATGCAAAAGGCTAATTCGCCGGGATTTTCCAGTTTACCTTGTCCACGGTGCATCAGTAGAGGGATTGGCCATGTTTCGTAATACCAAATCCGGCTATGGCTGGATATCGATTGGCTTCCACTGGGTCATGGCTCTCCTCATGGTCGGAACGCTGGGCCTTGGCATATACATGCATGATCTGCCGCCAAGTGCTCCTGAAACCTTCGAGCTCTACCAGCTCCATAAGTCGTTCGGTTTTGTCATTCTTGGCCTGGCGCTCCTTCGACTGGTATGGCGGAGCATCAACCCCTCACCCCGATTGCCGGACGGAATGAAGAACTGGGAAAGGACTCTGGCTCATTTGGGTCATGCAGGTCTCTACGCTGCTTTGTTTGCCTTGCCGCTGACCGGGTGGATCATGGTCTCCGCTTCTCCCTGGGGCATTCCCACCGTCGTGTTCAACACGATACATGTTCCGCATTTTCCGGTTTCCGACTGGACAGGCAATCGGGACACCGTGGAGACGCTCTTCCAGTCCCTGCACGAATATATGGCGTGGTTTACGGTCTTGCTCCTGATCGGGCATGTAGCTGCCGCTCTCAAACACCACTTTATCCTGCGCGACACCACACTCCGCCGAATGATATCAACTGGTCCTGCGCGATCGTCAAAATGAGGAATTCAGGAGGCGTCATGTTTAGACTTCTTGCCATTTCAATCACTGCAACAACACTGACCCTGGGTAACGGACCCGCAATCGCTGCAGAATGGGTGGTCGACTATGCAAAAAGTCAATTGGAATTCGAGGTTGTTCAGGGAGATAGCACCCTCAAGGGCAAAATCGCCAACTGGTCAGCGGCTATCGACTTTGATTCCGGGTCTCCCGAAAACGCCAAGATATCCGCCACCATTGACACCGGCTCGATGAGTACCGGCAATGCACAAGTCGATGGAATGCTACCCACGCCTCAATGGCTTGACGTCGCCATCTTCCCCGCAGCAGAATTTCGTTCGAAAACTGTTCAGGCCCTGTCTGAAAACTCCTATCAGGTGGAAGGCACCCTCACACTCAGAGGGGTTCAAAAGGATATTGTCCTTGTTTTTGACCTCAATGAGAATGGAAAGAGCGCAACCGCCAAAATGAGTACATCCCTGGCAAGGTTGGACTTCGATATAGGGAACGGGGTTGGCGTGGGCTATGTAGAAAACAATATATCAGTAACCGGGTATATTTCCGCATCAACGAAATAGTAACGTTGGCCAAAACTAACTGCCCTTCCTTTGATAGTTCTCACGTTGGTTACAGTTTTTTTTACATATCTTCACGTAGGGTGACCTCACACAAATGAGGATCTCGTGATGAAACGTTCTCCAAAAGCGCAAGTTCAATTACTCCGAAAAGATGAAAAAGGGGTAGTTGCAATTATGTTTGGCCTTCTCTTTTTCCTGCTAATTGCGTTAATTTCCATAGGGATAGATCTTTCTTTCGTCTACAACAAGAAAGACAAGGCCCAATTGATTGCCGACGAAGCCGTTCTCTATGCAATAAATTATTACAAAAACAAAGTCGAAGAAGGAAACTCAAAGGCAAGTTCCATGAAAATGGCGAAAGCCGCTGCCCAACAGTATATCGATGGTAGGCAACAACTTGCGGACGGGTCGATTACATCAAGCAAAATTCAAATGCAGTTCACTGATGCAGATCAGAAGGGCGTGAAAACCTGGGCGCATCTGGAGGGTAACCACGAGTCCTTTATGACACAGGCGATCGGGTTCAAAAATATACCCTTTAAGGTAGCAGCTGAGGCAAAAATCGCATTCGGCGACGGCAAATACGAGTTCATCTTCCTTGTTGACGTGTCCCCTTCCATGGGGATTGGCGCAAGCACAAGTGACCGCCAGATCATGCAAAGAGCGATTGGATGCCAATTTGCCTGCCATGAGCCTTGGTATAGCACTGTTAGCCGCGCAAAAGCGGCAGGTGCACAACTTCGAATTGATGTTGTGAAGAACTCTCTAAAATCACTGGTGACCCAATTGGAAGATGGCACTGACGTGGATTTGAAAACCGCACTCTACAGTTTTTCCAACCATTTGCACATTCAAACGGGTCTGAATGAAGACATCTCGATATTCAAGCGGCATGCCGAAAATATCTCCATTCACCGTGAATTTCTCCGCGGCGGCGGAACAAACATCCACGGAGTTTTCCGAGATTTTAGCGGTGTTCTGCAAACCTTGAAGCCGAAGTCTGATGTGAAACAACACATCATCATTATCTCTGACGCGACAAACGTTTTAAACGTAAAAAGCGGCAGAACCACGCACATCTTTAACTCCACGCCGGGTTGGCGGCGGTACAACAACAGCTTCAATCCCAAATGGTGCGATGACTTCAAAAAAAATGAAGCGAGAACGGTACACACAATGTTGGTGGAACCAGACAATAGACATTACCTAAAAGATTCGACCAGTTCGATGAAAGGGTGCGCGACGGGAGAAGAGTATTTCTACAGAGCGAACTCTGCTGCCGAAATCGATAAAGCGTTCAAGGATCTTTTCGAAAACATTCTGAAGTCGGTCTACCTGTCCAGCTGATTAGCAGGCTGCAAAACCAACCTCAGCAGATGAGAACCTGCCATCTGAGATTGGGATAGCACTCCGAATGAGAAAACCTGCCCATCGTCACCGATGCGGCGGGTTTACTTTTGGCTGATAACCGACTTTTCGGCAGTGAATTTTCTGGAAATCATGCGAACCGGACTGACATCGGGAACCGTAAGCGGAACGGTTTCCGAAGGGCGACCAGGCAAGAAGCCCTGCAGATAATCGCAGCTCAACGATTTGAGAAGACGGCGCTGGGTCTCGGTTTCCACCCCTTCGGCAACCACGTACAGCCGCAAGGCATGCGCCAGATCAATCATGGCGCGGACCATTGTGAGCTTATCCGTGGACGTTGCGATGTCTGCGACAAAGGACTTGTCTATCTTCAGCGCCTTGAAGGGCAACTGGTTCAGAATCTGGAGATTGGAATAACCTGTACCAAAGTCATCGAGAAGGAACTCTATGCCATGCGCATTTAGCTCCAGCATCAGTTCCCTTGCTGCGACCGGGTCGCTGATGATGGCAGATTCCGTCACCTCGAAACGAACCTTGCGAGGGTCGATACCGAGCTCGGCAACCATGTTCATCACGAATTCCGGCAGATGGCTGTCTGAAAGATCCCGCTCGGCAAGATTGATCGAAATCCAGTCGAGAGTGCCCTCGCGTAGTGCCGAGGCAACGGTCTTCAGGCTGCGTTCGATAATCCGACACGTCAGCTCGCCATGCAGCCCTCGTTCAGCTGCGGCCGTCAACGTGTCGAGCGGAGAAATAGGCCCGTGCTCCTCATGGCACCAGCGCAAGAGAGCTTCACACCCGTTCGCCCTGTCTGCCTGAAGAGACACAATCGGCTGAAGGTGGACCGAGATTGCCCCCTTGGCGAGGTCCCGCTCCAGCTCGCCGCCAATAGCAACACGCAGGCGATAGGCCGCCGCCATATGCTGTTCGAAGGCAATAGAGCAGCCCTTTCCTGCGTCCTTTGCCTGATAAAGCGCGAGATCGGCACACACTTGAATTTCGTCAAAATCACAGGAATCTTGCGGACAAAGCGCGTAGCCGATGGACGTGAAGCATTCAAGGAAATGCGCACCGATCTTGAACGGAAGCGCCATGATATCCTGCAATTTCTTGCAGAAGCCCTCGACCCTCTCGGCGCTGTCATCCCCGACCAGCAGGACCGCAAACTCATCACCGCCCAACCTTGCCGCCAGATCGTTCTCCCGCAAGGAACTGTAGAGACGATCGGCAACGATTTTCAGCGTCGCATCGCCAGCGGCATGACCATAGGTGTCATTGAGCTTCTTGAAGCCATCAAGATCCAGCAGCAAAAGCGCAAAATGCGTTTCTTCCGCCTTTGCTTCCTTGACCAGCTTCTTCAGACGCCGCGAGAAGCAGAGCCTGTTGGCCAGCCCGGTCAGGTAGTCGCTTTCGGCGAGATGAATGGCACGCCTGCGCTCTTCATCAAGAGCTTTCGTCCGCTCCTGAATGCGATGTTCCAGTGTCTGGTTGAGCTTGATCAGGCTTTGGTTGGCCTCAAACAGTTCTCGGCTCTTGCCTTCCAGCACGGTTTCGGCAGTCAAACGCGCCTCGCGCTCGCGGCGCACCTTGCGCTCGAGCCTCGATACCGCTGATACCAAATCCGCCAGTTCCTGTTCCATCAGTCCCTTCTTTGGTTCGTAAAGCCTAGGCCGCCGCCTTTTTGATGATGATGTCCGAATACTGGCCACCAGAATCCTCTCCTCGGGAGAGGGTAATCTCGATAGGCACCTTGAAATAACCGGCCGATGCCTCGATCAACCCGCAGGCAAGCTGCTCCAGGCAGCGCATGCTCCGATAGCGCAGTGTCGCGGTGTCCCCCGCCCGGTCGACCATCTTGAGGCTCGGCAACTCCGCGTCCGGATAGAGTTTCTGCACCTCGATATGAATGTGCTTCTCCACACTGTCCAGAAAGTCGAACAGGTCGTCTTGCTGCTCGAAAAACATCTGAAACTTGTCCTGAAACGACCCGCCCAGATGCACCCCGAAACCGTGGATCAAATCGGAGGCCGGAACGCTTGTTGCCTTCGACAAGCCGGTGACAAGGGCGACCATTTCCTGAAAGTCATAGGTTCCCACCGACGTGTAGGCGCCGCCGCTGGGCAGGTCCGCTTCCTCGATGACATCATCTACGACATCTTCCCCAAATGCAGCCTCGGCATGATCGATGAATTCCGTGAAAACAACACCCTTCATTGTAAACTCCCGCAGCACCACACACACCTTATGCGAGCATATTAGCAGGCATTACTTAATCATTAGTAGGTAGTAATGATTGTTACTTCTTACGATTGTATATTTGCCATGAGAGATAAATACTCACGCAAACTGACGCGGACTGCAGGTGTTGAAACACGGCGCATTCGACAAACTGCATAGAGCTTGCCCCTACCCTTTTTGCAGAATTCCTATAAACAACACTGACATAAGCAACCCGGTCTGCCTCAGGGGGAAACCGGGAAAAAGCAGTCTGCCAGTTTGCGAAAAAGGTTTTCCAGATGACCGCATCCGATACGCCGCCCCTCTATCAGCACAGCGCGCTTTTCCCTCACGGTGAAGACAAGACGCCCTATCGCAAGCTGACTTCAGATCATGTTCGTACCGCCGACTTCAACGGCGAAGAGGTTCTGGTAGTGGAACCGGAGGGCCTGCGCCTGCTGGCCGAAGAAGCCTTCAAGGACATCAACCACTTTTTGCGCCCCGGGCATCTGGAGCAGCTGCAGAAGATCCTGAATGATCCGGAAGCCACCGAAAACGACAAGTTCGTCGCCTTCGACCTATTGAAAAACGCCAACATTGCCTCCCACGGCGTCCTGCCGATGTGTCAGGACACGGGCACTGCCATCATCATGGGCAAGAAGGGCCGCCGGGTCTGGACTGACGGCTCGGATGAATCTGCCCTCGGCGAAGGCGCGCGCGATGCCTATTTCAAGAAGAACCTGCGCTATTCGCAGCTCGCGCCGATCTCCATGTTCGAGGAGAAGAACACCAAGAACAACATGCCGGCGCAGATCGAGCTCTATGCCGAGGGTGATGATGCCTACAAGTTCCTGTTCATGGCAAAGGGTGGCGGATCCGCGAACAAGACCTTCCTGTTTCAGGGCACCCCGTCGCTCCTGACCCATGATCGCATGATCGAGTTCCTGAAGGAAAAGATCCTGACGCTCGGAACGGCAGCCTGCCCGCCCTATCACCTTGCCATCGTGATTGGCGGCACCTCGGCTGAGTCCAATCTCAAGACCGCAAAGCTCGCCTCAGCCCGTTATCTCGACACCATTCCAACGCAAGGATCGGAGGCAGGTCACGCCTTCCGCGATCTGGCAATGGAAGAAGAGATCCTCAAGCTTACGCAGGCCACCGGTGTCGGGGCGCAGTTCGGCGGCAAGTATTTCTGCCACGATGTGCGCGTCATCCGCCTGCCGCGCCACGGCGCATCCCTGCCGATCGGCCTTGCCGTGTCTTGCTCTGCTGACCGTCAGGCCGTCGGCAAGATCACCAAGGATGGCATCTTCCTTGAGCAGCTGGAAATGCACCCGGAAAAATACCTTCCGGAAATCACCGACGACAATCTCTCCGACAATGTGGTCAAGGTCGACCTGACCCGTCCGATGTCGGAAATCCTCGGCGAGTTGACAAGGCACCCGATCAAGACCCGCCTGTCCCTGACCGGCCCGCTGATCGTGGCGCGTGACCTTGCCCATTCCAAGCTGCGCGACCGGCTGGAAAGCGGCGAGCCCCTGCCCGACTATTTCAAGAACCACCCGATCTACTACGCAGGCCCTGCCAAAACACCGGAAGGCATGCCCTCCGGCTCCTTCGGCCCGACCACGGCAGGCCGCATGGATGCCTATGTGGACCAGTTCCAGGCAGCAGGCGGCTCCATGGTCATGCTGGCCAAGGGCAATCGCTCGGCTCAAGTCCGCCGCGCCTGTCAGGCCCATGGCGGCTTCTACCTCGGCTCCATCGGCGGCCCGGCTGCCCGCCTTGCCCAGGACTGCATCAAGAAGGTGGAAGTGGTGGAGTTCGAAGAACTCGGCATGGAAGCCGTCTGGCGCATCGAAGTCGAAGACTTCCCCGCCTTCATCGTCATCGACGACAAGGGCAACGACTTCTTCAAGGAACTGAACCTGGGCTAAGCCCGGTTCCCCGCAATTGCCGCCCCGGACACCGATCCGGGGCCTTTTTCAGTCCGTTCAAAGGTCCCGGCTCAAGGCCGGGACGGCAGAAAAACGCACATCACCTCTCCATCGTCATCCCGCACTTGATGCGGGATCGGCGAGCCCGGACCTTGCTTGGAAGCACGCGTCTTGGGGCACAGGTTCCCCGATCCCGGCTCGCGTGATGCTTGGCCGGGAGGACACCAGAGAGTAATGACACAAGCGGATCAGCTCGCTCTCGGCGCCGCCCCGGACACCGGTCCGGGGCCTTTTCAGTCCGTTCAAAGATCCCGGCTCAAGGCCGGGACGGCGGAAAAATGCACTTCACCTCTCCATCGTCATCCCGCACTTGATGCGGGATCGGCGAGCCCGGATCTCGCTTGAAAGCAAAAATCTTGAGGTCCAGAGTTCCCCGATCCCGGCTCGCGCGATTCTTGGCCGGGAGGACCAACTGGAAAGAGCAGCACCAAACACGCAACCTCACTTGAATGAGCATTCACTTCGGTGCCAGAAGCGCCAATACCACAACAATCAGCATGGAAAGCGCCATGGCGATGTTGACGCGGCGCTGGATGTGGGGGGCGAGGTTCATCTTGTGCAGGGTCATGCCCAGATAGAGCCATGCGAAGTGGATCGGCAACCAGATGGTGTTCATGATCGCGAATTTCAGCGCGGTCTCGACCACAAGACTATCCGGCCAGAAGGCAAAGCCTGTCAAAAGCGCCGTGTTGACCGCATAGGCCTTGGGATTGACGATCTGCAGGAAAATGCCGGAGCGAATGCCCGGCGCGGTGTCGGCCGCCTTGAAGGCGATTTTTGATCCGGCAAAGGCAATCCTCGACGCCAGATAGACCAGATACCCGACCGAAAGCACCAACAGGATCAGCCGGAGTTTTTCGTTAGCGAGCAGGATGGTCGCCAGCCCGAAGACCACGGCAAGGGCAACCAGATTCGTGCCGATGAAGAGGCCCGCGATATAGCGTGCCCCTGCCCTGAAGCCGAAGGCAGAGCCAACCCCGGCAACGGAGAGAACTCCGGGGCCCGGAGTGATGATGAGGAAGAAAACCGCCGATGCAAATGTAAGCATGACTTTTCGTAAGCGAGTGACGCGAAGCGGTCAACACCTCCCCCAAGGCGCATCCAACTCCCGACCTGCATTAGCAAAAAGAACACTCATTACGTGCTACTTCTGGGTTACCCTAACCCAAATACAGTCAAAACACCCTACTCGCGAGAAGTTCGGACGTGTTCTGGCACCTTTTATTCAATGAACTTTAAGAGTTTTAAAGGACTTTTGTGTACCGTAAGGTCACAAGTTCCTCATGTAATGAGTTGGATGGCACGTGTCTGATTCTAACGAATCCCGCAAGCTGGTAGACAGCTCCTATATCCATCGCGAACGGCGTTTGAGCGTTCAGCGTGAGGGTAAGGTGTTGCTGCAAAACCGGACCATCGCCATTCCCGTTCATGTCCAGAACGTTTCGACCGAAGGGGCCAAGCTGCTGTTCGAGCAGTTTCAGCTGCTGCCACGCCACTTCGAACTTCAGCTGGACGAAGACGCCCTGCCCGTTACCTGCGAAAAGCGCTGGGAAGACGGCAAGACCTGCGGTGTGGCCTTCATCGATCAGAAGCCGGTCATCAAGGCCGCTCCCAAGCAAGGCGAAGCGCCCGCCAAGCCCGCGACAAAACCCGTTCTCGGACAGATTTTCGCGCCGGTCGACTGGTTCGACGACTGACAGCCTTCCTGCTTTCGTCATCGAAATATAACGCTGCGCAAATTCCCTTGCCGGACCGATTACCTGCGCCTATTCAGGTAAGAGAGGAACGACGACGGGAGTAATCATGGCAGAGCCACGTGATGCAGCTGCGCGCCGCGCAATAAAACCGGTTATCTGCTACCCCACGGATACGCTGCCAAAACCCTCCCTCAGCCTGTATCAGGACGCGGCCAGAACCGCGACCAAGGTCAGCGAAATTATTGTTTCTCCACGAGAGGCAGCATCCATCGATGTACCAGCTGGCCATTTCCTGAAAATCAGCTGCATCGACGGTCCGCAGGTTGGCGACCTCAACCTCTTCAACAGCGCCAACCTCACTGAGCGGTTCTTTTCCGGCAAGACACGAGCCCTGCACGGCACCCATGTCACCACCGGCGACCAGCTGTGGTCGTGCTTCCCGTATCTCCGTCCAATGGCCACGGTTTCCAACGATACGCTCGGCTGGTACGGAATCGACGAATTCGGCGGATCGGTTCATGACGTGATTGGCACGCGCTGTGATCCTTACACCGGCAAGGTTCTCGGCGGCACAGATTATCATCATTGCTGCCATTCCAATCTCACCCGCGCGCTTTCCGATGCCCGCGGTCTGTCGCTTCAGGAAGCAGAGCCACTCGTTCACGACGTGCTCAACGTCTTCATGTGCACGGGCTTCACCCGGGATACCGGACAATATTTCATGAAGGCCAGTCCGGTGCGCCCCGGCGACTATCTCGAACTCTTTGCCGAAATCGATCTTCTGGCAGTGATGAGCGCCTGTCCGGGCGGAGATTGCGGCAGCGAGCATTCCAGCGATACCGCCGCCTGTCACCCGATGCTGATGGAAGTCTGGAAACCGGCCGAGGGCAGCCTCCAGGGCTGGTCCTCTCCCCCGCTCAACAGCTATGACCGAACCCACGGCCGCTGATCAAGGCTGCGGCGGCAATAAAAAACCCCGGCAGTTTGCCGGGGTTTTAAGTTTGTTGGACACGTCTTTATGGCTTGGTTACGCGTTAGCGAGCGCTGAGCGGTCCCGGTCATATCCCTGGAACAGGGCACCGTTGGGAGCCTGATAGCCCTTGCTCAGGTAGTGACCGTCGAAGGAGTCACGGTTCGCACCCGAGATCATCACGCCGTTGTCGTCAATCACCAGATCGACCTTTTCCGTGCCGAACTGGGTCCAGAACAGGTGCTGTCCGTCAGCAGTCTGGCCCATGTAGATCACGTTCCAGCCCTGGTTGGCCGTGGTCACGTCACCGGCCTTGTCGAAGTAGTAGACGTTACCGACTTCCAGCTTGTCCGTGTTCGGGTTGAACGGAGCACGGTCACCTTCAACCGAAGTGCCACCGCCAACTGTCACGGAACCCGGAGCAGCAAAGGCGAAATCGGTCGGCTTCATGCCCGAGCCGTGCCAGCCGCTGATGGAAAGACCACCGACAGACTGATACATGGCGTCGAAGTCATCTGCGCCAAGAACATCAAGGCGGGCTTTTACGGCCACGGTCACAACTGCGGACGCACACTCCATGGCGTAACGCTGCGGGTTGTCCCAGAGGTCCTGGATCGCGTCGCTGGCCTTTACGCCCTGCTTGACGACCATCACGCCGTTCTTGTTTTCCCAGAAGGGGCTTTCACCCTTTACCTTGGAAAGACCACCTTCACCGAGGAACTCCCATGCGCCGTTCTGGAAGGCCATGGCATTGTCAACCATCGCAGCCTGAAGCAGGTCATCGTATTTCTCGGCAATGTTGCCTGGGTTCGGACCGGGGTTCGGGCCAGGGCCAGGATTCGGGCCGGGGCCAGGACCTGGGTTCGGACCAGGACCAGGATTCGGGCCAGGGCCTGGGTTCGGGCCAGGGCCAGGATTCGGGCCGGGGCCAGGACCTGGGTTCGGACCAGGACCAGGATTCGGGCCAGGGCCTGGGTTCGGGCCAGGGCCAGGATTCGGGCCGGGGCCAGGACCTGGGTTCGGACCAGGACCAGGATTCGGGCCAGGGCCTGGGTTCGGGCCGGGACCCCCTGCGGCGTTTCCGACAACACCTACGGAACCATAGTTCCCGAAGCCACCATTGTGCACGAGGCCAAGCGGAGTGTCGTCAGCCGGGATGTTGTCTGCGGTGTAAACCGGCAGGCCCTGCAGTTTTTCAGTCAACTTCTGGGAAAGCGCAGGCTTGCCCCAGATCATGACGCTCTGGATCTTGCCGTCCTGTACGAAGATACGGCTGCCGCCTTCGCGGGTATCAGCGCCATTTGCGTTGACCAGCTTGATGTTGCCGCCGGTTGCGTTGTTGATCAGGTTGGCAATCTTGGTGAGGGACGCATTGGTCAGCTGGCCGCCACCATTGTTGCCGCCAACGCCCGTGTTGCCACCTGCACCGGTATTACCACCGACGCCGCCTTTGCCGCCGCCGTTGTTACCGCCGAGCTGCACCAGTTCCCAAACGCCGTTGTTATTGACCAGCGTCCAGCCACCGTTGTTGCCGTTTGCTGGAACTTTCTGGTTCATGCCGGTAACAAAGGCGCTTGCACCATTGTTGTTGCCGCCGCCGTTGAACGCCGTAACGAAATCGTTTACCGCGCCGCCAGCCTGCTGCTGACCACCACCATTCATCATTACAACAAAGGCGCTCTGGCCATTTGCGTTACCGGTGCCGCCGGCACCACCGAAGCTGTTCACGAATGCACTGACCGGAAGGGTCGTCTGGGCCGGAGCACCTGCGCCGTTCATGGCCATGACAAACGGGCTTGTTGCAGGAGCCTGATAGGCAGCGCCCTGGGCAGCACCGCCACCGAAGGAAGCGAACTGGGAAGCCGCATGTCCTGCATCTCTGAGGCCGGTCTGCGCATTGACAAACGCGCTAGCGCCGCCACCGCCGCCCTGTGCCATGACAAAAGCGCTCTGCTGACCACCAGCCTGCGGCTGCTGGTTCATGGTGTTGTTCAGGACGGTGTTGAATTTACCGCCAGTGTTTCCGCCTGGACCATTCGGCTTCGGCTGTTGAGGAGGAACTCGGCAAATCATCTTGTACACTCCAGAATGATCAGCATCCAATGGATGGAAATGTTCACGTTGGAGACAACCTAACTTTTCAAGCCTTTCTTCACAATTTGGAGTGATTGCGGAGATCTCTACGTAGTACCGATGCAAACAAGCACAAAACTGAGCGTTTGATTGGGTTTATCGGCATTTTTCATTAAGACTTGTGGCGGGAGGGCGACCGATTCTACAATTCCTGATGGGAAGCACCTGACATCGGCCAACGACCGGGAAAGAGAAAAAATTTACTCATATGGTCAATGTTTCTCTAGTCATTTTGGATAACTCTGGGTTAGTAGGTACACATACCTATGAACCTTGGCGGGCTCCTTAATCAGAATTGTCATCTTGGGGGACGTAATGAGATTTTTTTATGCGGCACTGGCCGCAGCCCTGGTTACTTTTTCAGCCAGCACCGCATTTGCGCAGGCTGGAAGCCAGTTCTTCGATCCGAACACTCGTACTTGGGTCTCTTACGGCCCGCAGCATGGAAACCCGAGCGGCAAGTCGCCAATCAAGCGTCAGATGGTCAAATATGACGGCCCACACGCTCCGGGCACCATCATCATCGACACGTCCGAGCGCCGCCTCTATCACGTTCGCCCGAATGGCAAGGCCATGAAATACGGCGTTGGCGTTGGCAAGGAAGGCTTCCAGTGGGCTGGCACCAATCGCATCACGCGCAAGGCCGAGTGGCCGGATTGGACGCCGCCGCCGCAGATGATCGCGCGCGAACGTGCCAAGGGTCGTATCCTGCCTGCCCACATGAAGGGCGGCCCAAACAATCCGCTGGGTGCGCGCGCCATGTATATCGGCAGCACGCTGTATCGTATTCACGGCACCAATCAGCCCTGGACCATCGGCAGTGCCGTGTCCTCAGGCTGCATTCGCCTTGCAAATGATGATGTTACGCATCTCTATGACAACGTCACTGTCGGGTCGAAGATTATCGTCAAGCGCTGACCCGCAGGGCATTACAATCAAAAAGGTCGGCTATTCAGCCGGCCTTTTTTGCATCCTTTCCATCTTGCAGGAGCGGGTTGGTCAGAGGCATCATGCCAATGACGCGAGCCAAGAGACTTCATGATGGAAACAGTCGGCATACCTAGAACGGCGTTTCAACGCAGTGCCCGGCCGGCACTTGTTGCATCAACGCTTTGTGCCATTCTTTTCCTTCCGCACAGTGCGACTGCCGAAAGCGAGCTCACACGGCAAGGATTGGTCCTCTCCCAGCAACATTGCTCCCGTTGCCATATTGTTGCAAAGGACCGCTTTGCGGGAATAGCCTCCTCCCCGTCGTTCAAGATCATGATCGAGGTTCTGGAAGACTGGGAAGACAGATTTGCGACCTTCATGGCCCGAAACCCTCACCCGGCCCACATGCGCCTTGAAGGTGACAATGAACGCCCTGACGATCTGCCCAGCACGATCAAGGAAGTTATTCTGACCCATGACGAGGTCGAGGCAATTCTGGCTTATGTGGACCAGATGGCTGTGGATCTCGGGCGGAAATAGCACCCTTGAATCACCCTCTCAAATTATGCAACCTAACGATTGAAATTATTAATCTTTTTCGCGATTTCGGACATCACTTTCAAAGTCAGCTAACCCATAATCTCACCTTACTGACTCAGCTGCACTAAGCAGATTCGGCGCCAAACTCATGATCCTCCCCCTTTGAATTGGTCCGCCCCTATAGTTAGGAAACGGAGGATCAGA
>NZ_VXDB01000027.1 GCF_008711325.1 Roseibium sediminis | reverse complement strand
CGGCTGCTCCTAAAAGGCCAAGCCAAAATCATTGGGTTTTTGCGGGTGTCCAGCTCTCGTTGCGTTAATCTGCAATTCACCCTGTCATGATCTGATCTTCTGCGTATTTATAACGAGGAGTTCACCATTGCTCGCGCCGGCACCTCTCAGCGGCATTGAAGCACTGATTCTGCACCCACGCAGAGAACGGATTGGCCGCGAGGTTCTTCGCGAGGCTGTTCGGGAAGCGCTTGAGCAAATTTGCCCGGATTCCGAGGTTTCGAATGTCGGTGGAGATGACCCGAACAGTGCGGCATTTGTTCTGGACTTCAATCATATCGAAGTGATTCAGGACTGCGATCCGCTTCAGGTCCATGACTTTCAAGACATTCTGGCGCTGGACGCAACGCTCGCGAGCTTTCCGAATGCCGAGACGGTCCTGCAAGATCACCAGTGCGTGACGAAAGTCTCCTTCATGAAGGGGGATGCGCGGGTCGAGCACCAACAACCCGGGGCCGCTTTTGCCGGTTTTGCGGCAGGTAGCATGATCCAACGCCCGACCTTTCGGACACCGGGAGAATTTCTGGAGGCAATGGCGGTCACGTCCGGTATCCTGGAAGCTCTTCGTCTATTGATGCTGTCGTCTGCGCTGATGTGGAAACATAATGGCGTGATCATGTCGCCAGAGCGCTTCCGGATGCTCAACTCGCCGGAGCTTGTTGAGCTTCTGTCCGTTCGGCCGGACTTCTTTGAGGGACCCGACACACCGGATGGCCGGGAAACATTGGGACTTTCCGTTTACGGATCGGAGTATCTGATCGGCAAACGGGTTGTCTTCGAAGCAGCTCCCGTTCCGATGGAATATCTTGTGGAGCAGGCCCTCGCCTTTCTGAAAACCTGCCTGATGCGCGACGACCTCTTGCCAGATGGCGACCTTTTCGGGGCAGACATCAAGGAACAAATCAGGGTTCGATATTCAGCCGCCCGATCTTCGCACGATGTCGGCAGCATCCGCCTGACCGTTGAGACGAGCACGTCCAATAATATTGTGCCTGATCTGGAGCCAGCGCCCCTCCTGTCATTTGAAGACGAGGAAGGAGTTGCCGACCGCGGCTGGTCCGAGACAGACGAAGCCGCCCTTGATCCGAACGACCCGATTGACGCTGCCATCCTGGCACGACTTCGGGATGCGCAACTTCCTGAGGCGGAGGACGAAGCGGAAAAGCCGTCACCCGCAACGCCTGTGGTGGAGCCCGTTGAAGAACCGCGGATCGCGAAGCCACTTCCCGAAGAGTTTTCCAGCAAACCGATTGTGGCGGAGGTTCAACCCCGCGCTCCGCGCACCTCCATTGCCGAATTGCGGAAATTTGCCGCTGACCACAGGGTTCCGGATCTGTCCGAGACCAAACCCGCAGGAGCCTCCTCCGCCTTCGGCAAGTTCGGGTCCGCGCTGTCCGGCCTTCTCCGGCGCAAGGATCAGCAATAAGGACCTTGCATTACAGCCACCCGAGGAATGCACAACTTGCGGGAACACTGATAAAAATCCGCTGTTTGTATTAAATCGATTTTCATGAATTCAACCCAAGGTTAGTCGGACCTGCTTTTCCGATCGAGATGATATTGACCCCTCCTGCCCTCACCGAAATTTCAAGCACTCTTCTGCATGATTGCCACCCGCAAGCATCGACCGAGCAACTGGTGGCCTTGCTGCAAGGGGAGCTGACCAAGTTCCGCATTCCGTTCCCGCCACGCTTTTCCGGCTCGGCAGACGGCTCGTTCATCGAAGCGGCACTGGGGGATGGCAAGCTTGTGCTGGAAACCGGGCAGGAACGCCTGCCGGTTGACCCTTTGCTTGATCTTGTCGCGGGCCTTCCCGATCCGGAAATCTTTGCAGATGCAGGACCGGTTTTGGCGAGGCATGTGTCCAGCACGCGCCTCACCTTGACACTCGACCCCGATCATCACTGGTCGACAGAAACAACTCTTGCCGTCGTCAGCCACATCACGGCCGTTCTGGCCTACGCCTTGCCGACGACAGCGGTATATTGGCCGCTCAGCGGATATGTGCTGCCAACAGATGCCTTTGCAGACCTTGCAGCCGACGACAATCTCCTGTTCCTGAACACCCGCCCGCAAATTAATGTGGTTTCCGATGGTGGCCTTCAGAAAACGGCGCATCAAGTGGACCTTGTCGGATCGGAAGTCTTCATCGGCCACAGGGTGCGGTTTGTGTCAGCGGACCGGCACCCGGCAGAGATGACGTCGGCCTGCCTGCAGTATCTTGCGGCCTGCCTTGAGCAGAATGCTCTCGTGACATCTGCTGATGATCTGGAACCGAAGGCAGGTGCGCTCACCTCCATAGATGTGCTGCAAGCAACATCGGAACCCGATGGACTTTCTGTCGTTCTCCTCGGCGATGGAAGCACTGAAGAAACGGCCGAAGAAGTTGCGTCTGTGTCCCTGCGTGGTTCGATCTCTGATATCGAAGTGGAGAGCTATGCAGCTGATGATGTTACTGGAGATATGCCAGCGCCACCTTTCTCTGCCACGGAACCGCCAGAAATTCCCGACAGCGCGATAGAGGCGCGTGAAGAGGATGATCGCTTTCATGCTGAAGAAGACCGCATGACCTCGATCGCACAAGAGCCGGACATTGAAACGCAGTCCATAGCCGCAGGGGCTGCGTTACCCCACCCCGCGATTCATTCTATCGAGGAAGACCTGGCCGATGCCGCCTACAGTGCAGCGGACACGGACTTTCAGCAGATGCAAGCACCGCGCTATGGCGAGCGCATCCCGTCCCGAGCAGAAAAGCCAATCGAACCCCAGAAGAGCAACATTGCCGAACTCCGCGCCTTTGCCCTAGCAAGCTCGGTGCGCGAAGAAGAAGCGGCAGCACGCAGACCACCTGTGCCAAACGGTTTGTTGGGTCGGCTGAAAGGCCTCATTCAGAAGCGTGAGAGGGCGAGTTGAGCGGGGCTTGCCCCGGTTCATTCCGAAGACAGGCTGGCCGCCTTCAGGCACTCGCGCAACACCTCGTTGTCGCCGATCTGGTTGGCGAGAACGAGGATCAACCGGGCATTGAGCGCATCGCTGTCCGCCTTGGATAGCCCTTCATGGGCGGCCAGAAGGTCGGCGTAGAAGTCGTCCGGGCGGGCAAGGTTCGGTTTCAGATTTGCACTCATCTCAAAGCTCCTTGCCAATGACGCGGCCCAGCGCACTCACAATGTCCGCTTCGTCATAAGTAGTCCAGCGGGCGGCGACATGCTGGTCAGGACGGATCAGGTAGACGGCACCGTCTTCATTGCCCAGATACCGGTCTTTCACGAACGGGTTGACGTCGCCCCCTTTGAGGCTAAGACCTTTCAGCGAAATTCCATGGGCGGACAGGCTGTCTGGAACATCACGGTTGATACCCAACACAACAAAATCATCCCCCAGCTTGTGCAGCAGCCAGTCCTCACCAAGCGGGCAATCTGCTGCAGGTGAGCCTGGACGGGTGCGCGCTGGAAGACTTGTCACGTCCGCACCGTTCAGCCGCGAGCAGTCATAGGTTGCGGGCAGCGACAGGCGACCGGAATTGACCAGAGGCCGGGCAAAGGCGTGATGTTCGGCAAGATCCAGAACAGCGTCACGGAAGATGCGGCTTTGCTCGGATTTCGGCGTGATGAAGTCGGTCGAGCGGCTGGAGTTCAAGATGTTTTCGTCAGCGGCGTGAATCCGCTCTTCGTCATAGGTATCAAGCAGGCTTTCCGGGGCCAGACCGTCCATCACCAGCTTCAGTTTCCAGACGAGATTGTCCGTGTCCTGAAATCCGGAGTTTGCGCCACGGGCTCCGAAGGGCGAGACCTGATGCGCGCTGTCGCCGGCAAAGATCACCCGGCCATGGCGGAACTTCTCCATTCGGCGGCACTGGAAGGTGTAGATCGACACCCATTCCAGATCGAACTCGACCTCCTCGCCCAACATCTGTTTCAGGCGCGGGATGACGTTTTCCGGCTTCTTTTCTTCTTCCTTGTCGATATCCCAGCCAAGCTGCAGATCGATGCGCCAGACGCCGTCCGGTTGCTTGTGCAGCAAGGCCGACTGCCCCTTGTTGAAGGGCGGATCGAACCAGAACCAGCGCTCGGTCGGGAAGTCCGCCTTCATGATCACATCGGCAATCAGGAAGTTGTCTTCAAAGACACGGCCTACGAAATCGAGGCCCAACATCTTGCGGGTTGGCGAGGCGGCGCCATCACAGGCGATCAGCCAGTCGGCTTCCAGATCATAAGGCCCGTCGGGTGTCTCGACGCTGATGCGGCTATGATCATCCCTCGCCTCCACGGCGGTCACTTTTGAACCGCCACGAATGTCGATTTGCTTGCCTTCCGCCTGCAGTGCGCGAATGCGCTCCACCAGATAAAGCTCGCAGTAATACTGCTGGAGGTTGATGAAGGCTGGTCGATTGTGGCCATCTTCAGGAAGAAGGTTGAACTCGTAGACCTTGCGGTCGCCGAAGAACACCTTGCCCAGATTCCACAATACCCCCTTATTCACATAGTCGTCGCCTGCACCGAGGCGATCGAGGATTTCCAGCGCCCGCTTGGAAAAACAGATGGCGCGTGACCCCCAGGAAACCTTGTCATTTTCATCCAGAATGACGACCGGCACGTCATGCTGTGCCAGATCAATCGCCACAGCCAGACCAATCGGCCCGGCCCCGATCACCACCGCCGGATGGCGAACCGGTGCATCTGCCTTCTGATCAGCAGACAATTGATACGGATAGAGCGGTGTTTCAAAGAGTTTGGTCACAACAATCCTCCTAGGGACCTGTTCAGTCCTTTCAAATGAGCACGGCTCCCTCCAAAACCGTGCTCAATCCGATTCAGGTCTTTTGGTTAGCCCTGCAGATCAGCCCACATTTTCGCGTCGCGTTCGGCGGTCCAGATGCGCGGCGTGTCGATATCGAGTGCCTCGTCATAGGCGCGGGCGACGTTGAACGGCAGGCAGTGTTCGTAGATCGCGTAATCCTTGAACTTCGGATCGCACTCGGCGCGGCAGGCGTCCCACGCTTCTTTCAGCGAGCCACCGCGCAGGGCAACGCGGGCGACCGGGCTGTAGGTGGATTTGACGAAATCCCTGGTGCTGTCGAGCGCAGCATTGACCATCTTGCTGCCGACAAGCGCGTCGCCGCGCCCCGGTGCGATGGCATCCAGATTGAAATTGCGGATCCGCTCCAGCGTGCCCGGCCAGTCATGAAAGTGACCATCGCCGCAGTAACAGGCCGAGTGGTATTCCACGATATCACCGGTGAACATGACATTTTCATCCGGCACATAGGCGACAATGTCACCAGCGGTATGTGCCCGGCCCAAATGCATCAGATCGACCCGACGCTTGCCGAGATAAACGGTCATGCGGTCGGTGAAGGTGGTGGTTGGCCATGTCAGACCGGGAATGCTTTCATGCCCCTGAAAGAGGCGCGGGAAGCGTTCGAATTCCGACGCCCAGTCTTCCGCACCGCGTTCTGCCACCATCGAGCGGGCCTTTTCGCTCATGATGATGGACTGCGCACCATAGGCAGACGCGCCCAGAACACGAACCGCGTGATAATGAGTCAGAACGAGATGCGTGATCGGCTTGTCGGTGACGGAGCGGATCTTCTCGATCACCTTGTTGGCCAGACGCGGGGTCGCTTGCGCCTCGATCACCATCACGCTGTCATCGCCAATGATGACGCCAGAATTCGGATCGCCTTCAGCAGTAAACGCCCAAAGGTCGCGGCCAATCTCGGTGAACGAGATTTCCTTTTCTTCCATGTCCCCGGCGGAAGCAAATTGCTTGGCCATCAGTGTTCTCCAGTTTCTTTTTGGGCAAGATGCCCGTCATGCCAGACAAGGAAGGCGTACCCGACCTCCGATCTCGCATCCTGAAATCAGCGCGGGCATAGCCCGCACAATCAAGGTATTCGTCGCGCCGTGCACGGCTGAAACGCTAGGCCGCAGATCATCACTCAGCCGTGCTGCAATCGTCTGCAATGACGATGCTCAGGTGCCTTCGTATTGTGTGACTGTCTGCTCGATGGCCCCAAAAATGGAATGACCATCCTTGTCGAGCATTTCGATGCGCACCTCGTCGCCGAACTTCAGGAACGGGGTTTTCGGTGCGCCGTCGTTGATGGTCTCGATCATGCGGATTTCAGCGATACAGGAATAGCCGACGCCGCCTTCAGAAACCGGCTTGCCCGGACCATCATCCATTTTGTTGGACACCGTGCCGGAACCAATGATGGCACCAGCGGACAAAGGCCGGGTCTTGGCGGCATGGGCGATTAGCTGCGGGAAGTCGAACGTCATGTCGATACCTGCTTCCGCGCGGCCAAACGGCTGGCCATTGAGATCCACCTTCAGCGGAAGATGCAGCTTGCCACCATCCCACGCATCGCCAAGGCTTTCCGGGGTCACGGCGACCGGAGAGAAAGCCGAAGACGGCTTGGATTGGAAGAAGCCGAAGCCCTTGCCAAGTTCCGCCGGAATGAGACCACGCAGAGACACGTCATTGACCAGCATGACCAGGCGGATCGCATCACGGGCCTGCTCAAGGCTCGCGCCCATCGGCACATCGCCCACGATGACCGCAACTTCGCCTTCCATGTCGATGCCATAGGCCTCATCGGCCATCTGGATCGGATCGCGCGGAGCGAGGAAAGCATCAGAGCCGCCCTGATACATCAGCGGATCAGTCCAGAAGCTTGGCGGCATTTCGGCATTGCGAGCCTTGCGCACCAGCTCCACGTGATTGACGTAGGCCGAGCCGTCGGCCCACTGATATGCACGTGGCAGCGGTGACAGGGCATCATGCTCGTGGAAACGGAGCGAAGGCACAGCATCATGGCTCAGGCTTTCGGCCAGCACTTCCAGCTTCGGCGCAATGGTTTCCCAATTGTCGAGCGCTGCCTGAAGAGTCGGCGCAATGTGCATGGCTTCCGTACAACGGGTCAGGCTGTCATTGACGATGACCAGCTTGCCATCACGGGAGCCATCCTTGAGCGAGGCGAGTTTCATAAAATTTCCCTTGGTTGATAAGGCGGAACGCCCCGGCTTATTTCTTGTCCCAGGTACCTTCAAGGGTTCCGTCAAATTTTTTCTCAAGGTTGTCCCAGCAGTCAATGTAGTCATCCTGCAGCGGAGCTTCCTTGGCCGCAAACTCCGTAAGATGTTGCGGGAAGCGGGTCTCGAACATGAAGGACATGGTCTTGTCCAGCTTGTTCGGCTTCAGCTCTTCTGTCGAGGCATTTTCGAAGGCATTGTTGTCTGGACCATGCGGCAGCATCATGTTGTGCAGGCTCATGCCGCCGGGAACGAAGCCTTCCGGTTTCGCATCATACTGGCCATAGATGTTACCCATCAGCTCGGACATGATGTTTTTGTGATACCAGGGCGGGCGGAACGTATCTTCCATCACCATCCACCGCTCGCGGAACAGGACGAAGTCGATATTGGCCGTGCCTGGAACGCCGCTCGGGGCGGTCAGGACGGTGAAGATCGACGGGTCCGGGTGATCGAACAGGATTGAGCCGACGGGGCAATAGGTGCGCAGATCATATTTCACCGGTGCGTAATTGCCGTGCCAGGCAACCACGTCCAGAGGTGATTGCGGAATCTCGCAGGTGTGGAACTGACCGCACCATTTGATTGTCAGCGTGCTGGTGACTTCGCGGTCTTCATACCAGGCAACCGGCGTCTTGAAGTCGCGGCGATTGGCCATGCAGTTTGCTCCGATCGGCCCCCTGCCCGGCAGCTCGAACTTCTGGCCGTAATTCTCGCAGACGAAACCACGTGCCGGACCATCCAGAAGCTCCACCCGGTAGACAAGGCCACGCGGGATGATCGCGATTTCTTTCGGCTCCAGATCGATTACGCCCAGCTCCGTGTAAAATCGCAGACGGCCTTCCTGCGGAACGACAAGGATTTCACTGTCGGCGGAGAAGAAATAGTCATCCACCATGCTCTCGGTGACAAGATAAATATGGGTTGCCATACCAACCTGCGTGTTCACATCGCCGGCAGTCGTCATGGTGCGCATGCCGGTCAGCCAGGTCAGCTTCTCGCCGGAATGCGCTACCGGATCCCAGCGGTATTGACCAAGCGAGATGACATCATCAATGACATTTGGTGCAGACTTCCAGTATGGCAGATCGATCTTGGTGTAACGGCTGGAATGCTTCACCGACGGGCGGATGCGGTAGCACCAGGTCCGCTCGTTCTGATGGCTTGGCGCGGTAAAGGCCGTGCCGGTGAGCTGCTCACCATAAAGGCCGAAGGCACATTTTTGCGGGCTGTTCATGCCCTGCGGCAAAGAACCCGGAATGCTCTCGGTCTCGAAATCATTGCCGAAGCCGGGCATGTAATCGAGCTTGGCCAGATTTATCGGCAGGCCGCGTGAGTCTTTGAGATCGGTGTTGACTTGGTCCATTGGAATTCCCTCCCGGACTTGGCTCTGATCAATTAGTTACATATGTAACCATCTTGTCGGCATTGGTCAAGCGTGGCTATTTTCAAATCATATAAGCAAAACAACTTATTGGTGTTTTGCATGGGTAATTTTTATCAGAGGTAAGTTTTATTTTACCATCTGAATAATAGCTTCGCCGCAATTACAACCTTGCAGAGCTCCCTGACCATGCCTCTCCGGAATAGAATTTTCTTCACGACAAGCGCCGCTTTTGTGGTCGGATTCGCCGCCCTGATCACCGTGACCATGCAGTCCGTCAACGGCATTGCGGAAGATGCAGGGCGCAGTTCCCTGAGCAAATCAACCGAAGCTCTGGCGAAGGAAGTGCAGCAGAGTGTGGGCGAGGCCCAGCTGGCAGCCCGTATGGCGGCCGATGCCATGGAAGGCTTGTTGAATTCCGGCATTTCGGACCGTCAGGCAATCGGCACGATCATGCAGAACATTATTGCCCGGAACCCTCAGTTTGTCGGTGGTGGTGCGGTGCTGGAGCCGAATATGGCGGGCCTCGACGCAGACAACATGGCTTCCGGCTTTTCCGACAAGGACGGTCGGTTTGCACCCTATTTCTTCCACGATGGCGGACAGGTTGCGTTTGAGCCGCTGCTTTTCGGTGGCGATAGCGGATCGGAAGACTGGTACGACAAGCCCCGGCGCCTTGGACATGACACCATCACCGAGCCTTACCTTTACCCTGTAAACGGCAAAGACGTGCTGATGGCAACGGCCTCCTCCCCGATCATGGGAGAGGATGGAACGGCAATTGGCGGCACGACCATCGACATTGCGCTGGACGGCATCCAGAAGACAGTGACAGCCTACAAGACCTATGAGAGTGGCTACACCGGTCTTTTGAGCGCCAGCGGTGTGTGGATCTCGCACCCGGATGCGAGCCTGTTGGGAAAAAAAGCCAGAGAGCCGCATCTTCAGGGTCTGTCTGCAATGAAGGACGCATTTGCGCTGACCCATCTTGACGGGGCAACCCAGGTGGTGCGTCCGTTCTCGCTGAAAGAGACCGGCGAAACATGGTTTGCCGTTGTGTCGGTCGCTGACAGCGAGCTGTTTGCCAGCGCCCGCCGCACCCTTTTCATTGACCTGGCTCTTTCCGGCGCCCTGCTTCTTGCCGGCACGGCCTTGATGTGGTGGCTGGGTACGGCAATTGCCAAGCCGGTGCAAAACCTTACGGCCCGCATGCGTCTGCTGGCTGAGGGCGACGCAGCCACTCCTGTCGACCATCTCGACCGCAAGGACGAAATCGGCCAGATGGCCAAGGCGCTGGAAATTTTCGTCGCAAACGAGATCGAACGTTGCAAGCTGCAATCGGATACCGATGCCGGGCAGATGGCCCAGATGGAACGTCAGGAAGCCATTGAGGCGATGATCCTCGAGTTCGAAGCCACGATTCGCCACGCTCTTGAAGAAGTGGCCAACGATTCCAGCCGCATGGAAGAAACGGCAACGGCCCTGGACAGGATTGCCCGCGGTACGTCGGACAAGGTCTCCTCTGCGTCTTCTTCTTCGGAAATCACGCGCACGAGCGTTCAAACGGTTGCCTCGGCTGCAGAAGAACTCTCCTCCTCGATCCATGAGATCGGTCGCCAGATCGACCAGACCAAGGACGTTGTCATCGTCGCCACCGAGGCTGCCAATGAGTCCAACCGCAAGGTGGAAAGCCTTGAAAGCGCAGCCCAGAAGATTGGCGAAGTGGTTACGCTTATCCAGGCCATCGCAGAGCAGACCAATCTTCTGGCCCTGAACGCGACCATTGAGGCCGCACGCGCCGGGGAAGCTGGCAAGGGCTTTGCCGTCGTGGCCGCCGAGGTGAAGGAACTGGCAACCCAAACGGCAAAGGCAACCGAAGACATTTCCACGCAGATTGCCGGAATTCAGGCCTCGACCAAGGATGCCGCAGGGTCCATCGAGCAGATCGCGCTGACCATGGATGAAGTCAACCGCTTCACGGCCTCCATTGCATCGGCCATCACCCAGCAGGGTGATGCGACGCAGGAAATCTCCCACAATGTTCAGCAGGCTGCCGCATGCTCGTCGGACATGTCCACGAGTGTCTCCGATGTCCTTGAAGCAGCGGAGAAGACCAGCACCTCAGCCGCCGACGTTCTGGCAGTTTCGAGAAGCGTGTCGGCTCATGCGCGGGATCTGAACACGACGATTGCGGACTTCCTGCAGCGGGTTCGTGCCGCCTGACCCTGTTTGGGGGCGCGATGCACATTCGGGCCGCGCCCTCTTCTCCTTGAAAACGATCAGACCCCGCCCCAATCCCGCGGGGTCTTTTTGCATGCGGACTCTCGCCAATCAGCGATTTCCACGGGTCAGTATCTGATTTCGCGCCGTCTCCTTTCATTCCAGCCTGCCCCATGCAGGAGCCTGCTGCCAGACTCACTTCTTGTTCACATTTGCTGACTATGGTAGGAACAGAACAAGAACATTGAGTGATTCCGGATCAGGAGACAGAGGATCATGACGGCCTTTTTCCCACGCCCGCCAGCGGACCTATTGCCCGAGTTTGCCCGTATGCTTGACCGGACCTGCACACCCGGTACCGCGTCGATCCAGTCGAGCGAACTCGACTTGATGATGCTCTATCTGGAAAAGGCACTTGGACGTGCCATCCGCATCCGGGGCAATGCAACAGCGGGCAGTTATCTTGAACGTGTCCTGCAACGCACGATCAATGGTCTGGAGGCGGAAATCGCCCAGTTGAGATACCTGCTGGCACAAAGGGACTTCGAACCTGCCGTCAGATCCGCCGGACCTTCAACAGAGCGGATGCGACCGGCCATCTGATGGCCGGACCCGCAAACCCGGGCACTTGCAAGTGCCAGATCTGCTGGATCATGTATTCCCCTGCGTGGGGCATGTGATTTTTCCACCGGCCATCGGAAAATTGCCCAGCTACCGACAGCCAAAACTGCGACTACGCATCAAAGTCTACGTATCATGGCATTTTTATCAGTAATGAGCCTGATTGCACAATTCTTCCGCTACGGTATTTTAACGAACTATTAACACTGGGCAATCGAAGCCTAGGGCGTGCGCAGCGGGGCAAGGGACATGGTTTGGCTTCTAGCCAAATATCTTTATATCGGCGGGGTGACTTTTGTCCTGACCGTTTCGATCATTGAGCTGTTGCAACGGCGGAGATTTGACTTCCGAACCTTCGTTGCATCCGTGTTCTGTTCGGTGGCAGCGCCGTTTACTGCCGTAATCCGACTTCTCGGGCGCATTCTGTTCCAACGGAACTAGGCTATCGCGCCATCGTCTGGTTTTTGCGTCAATTTGCCGAGCTCTTCAAGCGGCGGCTTCATCACCGGGTGCGGTTTGCCAGCCGAGATCCGTCAGGGTCACGATCCGGTTTCCCCGCAGGTCGGTCGCGCAAACCAGAAACCCTCTTTCTTCCATATGGCTGAGAAGCCAGCGTGCCCGTCCCGGCGAGCGCGTGCCGTAAGCTGTCGCAATTTCCTGATTGCCCGGACAAGGTGACTTTGCGAGCGCCGCCTTTGCGAGCAACAGGTAAACACCACGCATATCATCCGGCAGCTCGGCCGCGATCAGTTCCGCCTGCTGCCAGGCCCCCTCGTCCACTTCCTCCTTGTCGACACCCGCACGGGCGACAGAGAGCTTTTCTCGGAAAACAGCAAGGTCCGGCGCACCGCCTGCGAGCTTGGCAATCCGGCAGCGGACCTGAAAATCCTGATAGAGCGATGCAATCGGCTGGAAGGCTGCGTCTGGTTCAGCGAGGATTTCGGAGATGATGATCTGGATCTTCTCTTCCCGCTCACCATAATCCAAAAGGTTTTCTGCTGGTTCCACAGCATCGCGTGCTTCCTTGCCCGCCACATCCAGCTGATCAAGAACCTCGCCGGTGGTTGCTGGCTCGGGAATGCGAAACCGCGGTGTGGGCGCCTCCCCCTCGGACGGCGTGAAGATGAGGTCCTTGGCTTCCGCCTTTGGCTGTTCCGGCAAGGGCATCAGTTTCGGGCTGCCACCGCGCCCGGCTGTTTCCACCGTGCCGATTTTCACGGAAATGGGCCGCCTTGAAAGTGCGGGACCAAGGGCAATGAAATGTCCCCGATCAAGATTGCGGAAGGCTTCCGCCTGACGGCGCTCCATGCCGAGAAGGTCTGCAGCGCGAGCCATGTCGATGTCAAGGAACGTGCGCCCCATGAGGAAGTTCGAGGCTTCCGCGGCAACGTTCTTGGCGAGCTTTGCAAGGCGCTGGGTTGCGATGACCCCGGCGAGGCCGCGCTTGCGGCCACGGCACATGAGGTTAGTCATCGCACCAAGGGATCTGCGCCGGGCCTCCTCTGTCACTTCGCCTGCCGCTGCGGGCGCAAAGAGTTGGGCTTCGTCGACGATCACCAGCATAGGATACCAAAGGGATCGGTCAGCATCGAACAAACCGTCAAGGAACGTTGCGGCGGCCTTCATCTGGCGGTCCGCATCCAGACCTTCCAGATTGAGAACGACGGAGACACGGTGCTGGCGCACACGACCGGCAATCATCTGCAGGTCTTTTTCCGTCCCGACGGCATCAACCACCACATGGCCGTATTTTTCGGCCAGGGACACGAAGTCGCCTTCCGGATCAATGATCGCTTGCTGAACCCAGGGAGCGGACTGTTCCAGAAGTCTGCGCAGGAGGTGGGATTTGCCAGAGCCGGAATTGCCCTGAACCAGCAGGCGGGTCGCCAGAAGTTCTTCCAGGTCCATCCCGGCCTTCTGTCCGCCAGCCATGTCTCCCATGTCGATGTGAACCGTCATGCGTCTTCCCGGCCCAGCCAAAGCGGCTTGTCCATTTTCCCATACAAGTTTCGATTGGTTCCGCCACTCAGCACGATTCCCGCCCTAAAGCAAAGGCGGGATTGCCGGTACCCCCGATTTCCAAAGGGCAGAACAGGGGCCAAATCCCGGTGATTGCACGATTTTGCGAGAGTTAACCCCTGTTACCTCTGGTAAATTCCCCCCTCCCATAACATTGTTTTTCGAAAATCGGCCAAATTCCGGTCACGGGTCCGGTTTCATTTCAAAACCACATGAAAGTAAGTATTTTTACTGAAGTTTCGAGCGTTTGCCGGGATTCCTGACGGGTAAGCAGTCAATCGGTCATCCGTAATTTCCATAATATATCAATTGTTGAACTCTGCTCTATCCGGCGCACTTTACCGAAACTTAATAAACAATTACTCCCGCGGCTCGGTGAATTGCTTCAATGTTGCTCCTGTACTGAAGAGCTGGATACGAATTTTGCTCAAAAATGAGCTTCTGAGGGGTGGCGCCCTCGCGTAACAGAACGAACAGTGCAGGAGTAATGCGGTGCAAATTCATGCTGACCTGACAAAAAGAGCTGTAGTCAACACCATCTCCCAGGACTGGGTCCCATCCCCAATGTCCGGTGTGGAAAGCCAGTTATTGGAAAGCGATGATCGAGAGACCGAACGGGCAACAAGCCTCGTCAGATTTGCACCGGGGAGCCGATTTGTGACAGAGACGCATGACATGAGCGAGGAATTCCTCGTTCTCGATGGTGTCTATAGTGACGAAAGAGGCGACTTTCAAAAGGGAATGTATGTCCGCAATCCTCCGGGATCGGAGTTCATTTCCAGCAGTACTCCGGGGGCGATTATCATGGTCAAGCGTCACCGGACACATCCAAAGTACAAACAACAAGTGCACGTGGATACTGAAGACCCAATAGGGTGGCAAATAGGGCGCATCGGCGAAAAGGTCCTCCCCCTCTTCGCTGACAGCCGGGAAACGGTTTCAATGCTGGATTGGGAACCCGGTTGCTCATTTGCCACCCAAACTCTTTCCGGTGGTGCGGAGTATCTCGTTCTGGAAGGCCGTTTTCAGGACGAGGAGAGCAGCTACCCTTCCGGAACATGGCTGCGCCTGCCGGCTGGCTCGCAGCAAACAATTCGCTCAATCAGCGGTGCACGTGTTTGGCGGAAGCTGGGACATCTTATGATCCCGAATGCTTGAACAAGTAACCGAAAGCCTTTCCCCCTGACCGGCCGTGGTTGCGCGACAGCATTATGCTGCCTGAACGGCCTGCGGCGACTCGTTCCAGCTTACCTGGCAGCACGGCGGTCAAAGCGGACCGGAGCCAAAAGACGGGGTCTTGCCATTTAGGTTGTTTCAGCAACGGCCTGGTTCAGAAATGCCGATACGATCCGCTTGTGGAACGGCAAGATGAGCGCGAGATAGAGATGGCCGGCGATGTTGTGGCGCCGGCAGCATGTGGCGGCAAGAACGCGCGGTTCGCCCGATGCGTTTTCCCTTAGAATTGAAACCCGGAAATCCTGATGCCAGTCATCCTCTCCAAGGATAATTTCACCCGCGTCAACATCATAAATCCTGAAGAAACCGATGCGGTCCCCGACGCCGAGTTGGGACCAGTGCGTTTGCGCTGAACGAGCGGCCAGATCGATACCCGTCTTGAGTCCGAAGGGTCGAGCAATTGCATCCCGCAGGTTCATCATGCGCCGAACCCAGGGAAGGTCCGCTGTCAGCACCAAAGTGGCCAATTCCCGAATGTCTGCCGTCTGCAAATCCGATCTCCCGGAAAGGGAAACAGCGAAAACATCAAGGTAGTCGCTGTTCCAGCGATAGGTGTTCAGGAGACTGTGAGACGGGAGCGATGCAGTTACGGCCATGAGGCACCTCGATTACGGTTCACTTCTGGCTAGGCTGTGTGGACGAATTGGCGATGTATTTCGCCGGGAAATTCAGCGTTCAAGATCAGGCCGAGCCGACGCGGGCGATGTGGTGCATCGCCGAGCCGGATTTGCCTTGGTATTGGGCGCCGCCAATTCGTCCTCACAGCCTAGTACGCCCCCTCCCAGTATCACAGGCGCCGATTGTCACAGGTTGAAAAAATCCAATCCTCCATCATGACGCGATCTCGAAGCAACTACCCCTTGAAGCTGCCATTCCAGGCGGTTTCCGACAGAGGTCTGCGCGGACTTGGTTTTTCACGGTCGCGCAAACCATCGGCAAGGGCATTCGGGTCGCCAAGCTTACCTACAGCAAAGGCCATTTCAATCTTGAACCGGTCCGGCACATTCAAGACCTCGCGGATCATTTCGGTTTCTGTCACCGCCATGCCATGGGTGTGGTAACCAAGCATGGTTGCCTGCAAGGCCGCACTGCCCCACGCCGACCCGGTATCGAGCGTATGATAGGCCGACGGTTGATCCGGGCGATCGCCGCTTCCCGGCATGATCGTGTCGGAGACGATGAAGACCAGAGCCGAAGCCGTATGTGCCCACGTCCTGTTGAAGGGCATCAGGAGGTCGATGAATTTTTGAAAATGTGCATCAGACCGGCGGGCGTAGACGAACCGCCACGGCTGGACATTGTAAGCTGACGGAGCCCAACGAGCCGCTTCAAAAATGGTCAGCAAATCCTCTTCCGGCATGTCCTGCGGCACAAAAGACCGAGGCGACCACCGGCTTACAAAAACGGAATCAACGGCATGATCCGTGCGGCGCAAGGACGATTGATCAGGTTGATGGGTCATAACATTTCCTCCTGAATGCACACTGGAGCACGTCTCGTTTTTACTGAATCACTCGACGCGCTCAAAATACTTGATTTGTCGCGTTTCCTAACGGCGAACCGGTGTCCACTTCGCCTGGCAACGCTTTGAACGAACGCGGTGAAATGCAGATAAGGTTCATTTATCTTTATTTCAAGATACTTTTCTTCGAGATTTTTAACCCTCAGGCCCTTGCCCCAAGAATGACTGATATGCCCATGGTGCAGGCTGGACAATACGCAGACCAATGGATATGCCCTAAAGGCACCTTTCCATGGGCCTCGCCCCTTCATTCATTTTGAGACAGACAAATGGCCGAAACTTCGGGACTTAATCATCTTGGACTTTCCGTAATGAACCTTGATGCAACGACAGAGTTCTTCGTTACGGTCCTGAACTGGGAAGAAACGGCGCGAGATGACAGCTACCCGCGCAATTCGATTACCGATGGGAGCCTGCGCCTGACGCTCTGGCAGGTAGACCACAGCGCTCCAATCAACGGATTTGACCGCCGGGCAAATGTCGGCCTGCACCATCTGGCTCTGACGGTTGATACCGAGACTGATCTGAACACGCTTGCACAGCGCATTTCCAGCTGGCCGGGCGTTGTCGTGGACTTCATGCCGGAGCTTATGGGACGTGGCCCGCGCAAACACATGATGTTTCGCGAACCGGGCGGCATTCGGGTTGAGCTCACCTGGCCCGGACAGTGACGACTACATGTCGCCTTTAGGGAAGTTTGGCCTTGCGGCGAGCCGATTTGACTAATTAGACTGCTAACATTCGACTGAGTGGCAACTAGGGTTCCGGGGTCACATCAACGGAAAACCGATCGGATCAGATGGGATTTCCGGACTTGCTGGACCGAGCGTTGCAGAAACCGCGGGAGTTCTGCGGCTGCACCCAAGGGATAAAAGCCCAGGGGAGGAGACGTCGAGATCAACCACGCCTTGGCGTATAAGGAGATCTCAATGACGGTTACCTCGCTGCTGCTCGTTATTCTGGCAGCCCTTATTCACGCGTCCTGGAACCTGATGGCCAAGAAGGCCGCCAATGTCGGGGCTGTTTTCGTCTTTGCCTACAATCTGGTCTGCGGTGTCGTCTATGCGCCCTGGGTCATCTATCTGCTGGTGACCGACAGCATTACCTGGACCATGGAAACAGTCGGCTTTGTACTCGCAAGTGGTCTGATCCATCTGGCCTACAGCCTTTGCCTGCAACGGGGATACAGGGTCGCCGACCTTTCGGTGGTCTACCCGATTGCCCGCGGCACCGGCCCGATGCTCTCCACAATCGGCGCCTTCATCATCCTTCAGGAATCGCCCAGCCTGACCGGCATTGCCGGCCTGATCCTTGTGGTATCCGGCATTCTCCTGATCGCCACGCAAGGCAACCTGACCGCGTTCCGCAAACCAGAAGGCATGGCCGGGGTGCGCTGGGGAACGCTGACCGGCGGTCTTATCGCGACCTATACCGTGGTTGATGCCTATTCGGTGAAAATGCTCGGCATTGCGCCGGTGGTCCTCGACTGGTTTTCCAATCTCCTGCGCTTCTTCCTGTTGTTGCCGCTGGTGCTTGCCAATCCGCGCCGGGCGGTTGAGTCCATGCGCGGATATTGGTGGCACGCGATCGGAGTGGGTGTTCTCTCACCCCTCTCCTACATTCTGGTGCTTTATGCCCTGTCCACCGGAGCCCCGCTGAGCCTTGTCGCCCCCATGCGTGAATCCTCCATGATGGTCGGCGCTCTCATGGGGATGCTGATCCTGCGCGAGCAGGTCGGCTTCTGGCGGCTGATCGGCTGCGCGGTCCTCGTCAGCGGCGTCATCCTCCTGTCGCAGTCGTGACCGCGACAGGGTCGTTCGATGCGGATTATCCGGCCAGGGCGTCCTTGTAGGTCTCTCTGAGCGCCACTTTCTGGATCTTGCCCATGGTGTTGCGCGGCAGGGCATCGAGGAAAACAACCTTTTTGGGCTGTTTGAAACGGGCGAGCTTGTCCTTCAGCTCGGCAATCACCTCGTCCTCACTGAGCGCACTGCCTGCACGGCAGGCAATCACGGCCACGACCCCTTCGCCGAAATCGGGATGCGGAACGCCAATGACCGCGCTTTCCGCCACGCCCTGAATTTCGTCAATGGCGGTCTCCACTTCTGCGGGATAGATGTTGAAGCCACCGGAAATGATCAGGTCCTTGGAGCGTCCAACGATCTGGACATAGCCCTTCTCGTCGATGCGTCCCATATCGCCGGTGATGAAAAAGCCGTCCGCCCGGAACTCCTCGGCTGTCTTTTCCGGCATGCGCCAGTATCCCTGAAAGACGTTCGGTCCCTTCACCTCGATGATACCGACATCGCCATCCGGCACTTCCCGGCCCGTGACCGGATCGGCAATGCGCAGCCCGACGCCCGGCAGGTGATGCCCGACAGTGCCCGCCCGCCGTTCGCCCTCATAGGGATTGGACGTGTTCATGTTCGTTTCGGTCATGCCATAGCGTTCCAGGATGGCGTGGCCGGTGCGCTCGGAAAACTCCTTGTGCGTTTCAGCCGACAATGGCGCCGAACCGGAAATGAACAGACGCATATGCTTGACCAGATCGCGGGTGAAGGCCTCTGCCCCCAGCAGGCGGGTGTAGAATGTTGGCACCCCCATCATGCTGCTGGCGCGCGGCAGAAGGCGCAAGACGGCATCAAGATCGAATTTCGGCAGGAACAGCATCGAGCCGCCGGCAAAGAGCGTCACGTTGGTTGCCACGAACAGACCGTGCGTGTGGAAAATCGGCAGGGCATGCAGCAGCACATCATCGGCAGTAAAGCGCCAATACTCGACCAGTGTTCGTGCGTTGGAAGCAAGGTTCTCGTGGCTGAGCATGGCCCCTTTGGAGCGACCTGTGGTGCCGGACGTATAGAGAATGGCGGCAAGGTCATCATCAAGGCGGGCGACGTCTTCGAACTCGGCTGCTGCGTTCCCGGCAAGTGTGCTCAAACTCCCCTGCCCGCTGGCATCCAGCGTTTGAAGCTTCGCGCCAACCTTGTCTGCCGTTGCCTGAAGCGCATCCTGTTTGCCCGGATCGCAGACCAATACGGCAGGCTCCGCGTCGCTGACAAAATAATCGATCTCGGCGGCAGTGTAAGCCGTGTTGAGCGGCAGAAACACGGCCCCTGCCCGCACGGTTCCCAGATACAGCATCAGGGCTTCCGGCGTTT
This sequence comes from Roseibium sediminis, assembly GCF_008711325.1. Classification (GTDB taxonomy): domain Bacteria; phylum Pseudomonadota; class Alphaproteobacteria; order Rhizobiales; family Stappiaceae; genus Roseibium; species Roseibium sediminis. The sequence goes on along the minus strand of NZ_VXDB01000027.1, from coordinate 34,868 downwards.
TTTCCACCTGCACGGCGACCCGGTCACCAGCCTGAACGCCCAATCCGGTCAGCGCATTGGCATATTGGGCCGACAAGGCCAGCATGTCCGCAAAGCTGATCGCTCGACCCGCTTCGGTTTCCAGAAAGGTTTTCGACGGATCGGCGATGCGGGACCGGATTTCTGCAAACAAATGGTTGGACATCAATCAACTCGCGGCAAGGACAGGTTTGGGTTCGGGCACGGAGCGCGCCAGTTTCAACACGGCACTGCTGGCGGCGACCTCTCCGGTCGCAGCATATGATTCGTGATTTTTCTCGATATAGCGCAGGTCGTAAAGGTAGTTGACCATCAGGCCATGGGCCTGTGACAGGCCGTTTCTCGAGCGGTCGCCGAGCCAGTTCACACGCTCCAGCCGCGCGCCGTTTCCAATGTGGAACCGGGCGACCGGATCAAGGGTCCGGCCCTTGCCATCCTTGCCCCGCGCCAGATAGTGCGCACAAAGGGGAACCAGCGCATGTTCCAGTTGCCTTTCGGCATCGGGATTTCCGGCCCAATCATCGCTGGCAAGCAGGCCACGATCCACCTCATCCAGATGCGCTGCAATCGGGGACTTGACGTCGGACAGTTCCTTTTTCAGCCAGCGCGCAAAACCGGGGACCGGCGACAGGGTTACAAAGGTCTTCAGCGCCGGAAGTTCCCGGCGCAGTTCCTCCACCACCTGCTTGATCAGGAAATTGCCGAAGGAAATGCCCCGCAGCCCCTTTTGGCAATTGGAAATGGAGTAAAAGACGGCAGTCGTTGCCTCGCTGGCGGCAAGTTCCGATCGCTCCTCGGTCAGAATGGGCGCGATGGCAGACGGGATTTCCCGTGTCAGCGCCACTTCGACAAATATCAGCAGATCATCCACCAGCGCAGGATGGAAAAACGCATAAAGGCGTCGGTCTTCCAGACTGATCCGCCGCCTGAGGTCATCCCAACCGGTGATCTCGTGTACCGCCTCATACTTGATGATCTTTTCGAGGATGGCGGCCGGGGTCGACCAGTCGATCCGCCGCATGACAAGAAAACCCCGATTGAACCACGAGGAAAACAGGTGTTCGAAATCCTGGTCGACTTCACGCAGCTCGGGATTGTCCTTCAAGAGGTCCAGAAGATCGGAGCGAATGTCGACAAGGGCCCGCGTTCCGCCGGGAGCAAGGTTCAAACGGCGGATCAGCTCCTGACGCTTTGGCTCAGACACCTGATGCAGGTGGCGCAGGGCCGCGCTGTCCTTCGGCTTGTCCTGCAGCCTGGCAATGGCGGTTTCCACCGCCTTGGCATCAACACCAAACCGCTCTCGCAAGGCCTTGAAGAAGGCCAGCCTGTCGCCCTTGCCCAGACGCCTGTATTCGCACAGAACCTCTTCGGCAATCGCGACACCGGAGGCTTCACCGCGCCCTGACAACAAGGCCTCGCAGAGATCAAGCAGGGGCTCGTCACTCGAGCGGTTCAGCCGCGCTTCCAGCAGCGCCCGCCCCTGTTCGGTGATCGACGTCAGCAACTCGCCGAAGAAGCTCGTGTTCATATGGCCCTACCCATGATCAGTTCCGGAAGTCCCGTCGCAATTTGCGGGAACAGGCACAGGAGCACGATTCCCACCACCATGCACAGGACATATGGGATCGACCCACGCAGAATTTCACCGAGAGTGATCTGCGGCGCAATGCCGTTGATGACATACAGGTTGAGACCAACGGGCGGCGTGATCAGGCCGATTTCCATGTTGATGGTCAGGACGACAGCGAACCAGTAGGGATCGAAACCGGCCTGCAGGATGATCGGCAGCAGGATCGGAGCGGTCATCAGGATCACGGCAACCGGCGGCAGGAAGAACCCGGCAAAGAGCAGGAAGACGTTGATCAGACCCATCAGAACCCAGCGGTTCACATCCAGCGCGGCAATCCATTCAGCGATGGACTGGGTGATGAACATGGACGACAGGGTGAAGGAAAACAGCTCGGACGCCCCGATGATCATCATGATCATCACGCTTTCCTTCAATGTATCGCGGAACATGTCCGTGACCTTGGACACGCTCCACATACGGTAGATGACGATTGCCAGAATAATGCAGAACAGGGCACCAACACCGGAGGCCTCGGAGGGCGTGGCCACTCCTCCGTACAGTACAAACAGGATGGCGACGATGATCGCCAGGAACGGAAGGATCCGAGGCAGTGCTGCAAACCGTTCGGCCATGGAGTAGCGGCGAGTGACTTCAGAAAGACCAATGCCACGGCGACGGCAATCATACACCGTCCAGACCATGAACAGGATCGTCAGCATCACGCCCGGCAACAGTCCGGCCAGAAAAAGTCGCCCGATCGAGGTCTCCGTCGCAATGCCATAGACAATCATGGTGATCGACGGGGGAATGAGAATGCCGAGCGTTCCGCCTGCGGCAATGGACCCGGCGGCGATCTCGTTCGGATAACCGCGCTTGGTCATTTCCGGAATGCCCATCTTGCCAATGGCGGCGCAGGTGGCGGGCGATGATCCGGACAAGGCGGAAAAGATGGAACAGGCTCCAAGGTTCGACAGCACCAGCCCACCGGGAACCCGGTTCAGCCAGCGATCGAGCGCCTCGTAAAGATCCTTTCCTGCAGGAGAAGACGCAACGGCCGCCCCCATGAGGATGAACATCGGGATCGAGACAAGTCCGAAATTCGCCAGCCCGCCAAAGAAGCTTTCGCCGAGAATGGACAAACTTCCGGGACCATCGACGATAATCAGCGCGGCGATGGAGACAAAGCCAAGGGCAAAGGCGATCGGTGTGCCGATCCCCAAAAGGGCCAGCAGGGCAAGAAGGACAAGCAGTCCGGATACAAGAGGGCTCATGCCTCGTCCCTCCAGATTTTCGCAAGTTCGGCGATGTATTGAAGTGTCATGAGGCCGACGCCAAGCGGCAGCGGCAGCAGCGGAATCCAGAGCGGCAGTGCCCAGACCGTGTCCGTGGTCCAGCCATAGGACCAGGCTTCTTCAAAATAGACCGAGCCCGACCAGGCCAGCAGCGCGCAAAAGCCGAGCCCGAATGCACCGGCCAGCGACTTCATTGCCTTTCGCATCGTGCCATGGGTGGCCTGCTGGAGCAGGTCGACATTCACATGTCCCTTCTCCATCAACACGAAGGGCGAGGCCAGAAAGGTCATGGCAACGAGCGAGTAGATGACAAACTCGGTTTGCCAGACGGTCGAGGCATTCAGGAAATAGCGCAGCACGACCATCTGGGTGACAACAAGGATGGCGGCAGCAAGAAGCAAAAGGGAAACGACGGCAAAGAAACGCGAAAGCGCGGATACCAGTCGGATATAGCCAGTCATGCAACAGGTCCCGAGGCAAACAGGGGGCGCAACGTGCCGAGACCCCGGCACGATGGCAGACAGGATGAAACGTGAGGAACGAGGCTTCGGCGAATGCCCGCCGAAGCCCTCAAACTTGGCCTATTCGACGGCGAGTGCCTTGTCGATCAGGGCCTGACCGCCTTCAACCTTCTCGGCGAAATTCTTGTAGGAGGTCTCCTTGGCGATCGCGAGCCAGGCGTTGTAGTTGTCGGCGGACATCTCAACCACTTCGACGCCAGCCTTCTGGAACGCATCGACCATCTTGTCGTCAAGACCAGCCGCTTCGCCGGAGAAGTAGTCTTCGGCGATCTTGGACGCTGCCATCAGAGCATCCTGCTGCTCCTTGTTGAGCTTGTCCCAAGAGCGCTTGGACATGAGGATCGGCTCGTACATGAACCACAGGGCGTTTGCGCCGGGCTTGGTCAAGCAGGTTGTCTGCTCGAAAATCCGGTAGGACACGAACGAGCCGGAAGATGTGTTGGCCGCGTCAAGAACGCCGGTCTGGAGGCCGGTGTAAATCTCGGATGACGGCATGGAGGCGATGGAGCCGCCTGCCCCGACCAGCATTTCCTCAAAGGCCGGACCGGCGGCGCGGGTCACCTGCCCCTGCATGGTTTCCGGGCTGGTGATGCACTGCTTGCGGGAAGCAAATCCACCAGCGAGCCACGCATCAGCCAGCACCACAACACCCGCATCATTGATGACCGCCTTGATGTCATCCATGAAGGGCGAGGTGTTCAGACGGCGGGCGCGCTCGTGATTGCGGACAAGACCGGGCATGAGGGTTGCGGAGAACTCCGGATGACGACCGGACGCATAGTCCAGCGGGAAAGCGGAGATATCCAGCTGCCCCTTGGTCATGGCGCCCCACTGTTCCTTTGCCTTGAACAGGGACTGACCCGGATAGACCTGAATCTTCAGGCCGACATTGGCCTTTTCCACCTCGCGCGCAAGGATCTGCACCATTTCGTCGCGCACATCGCCCTTGCCGCCCGGCCACTGATGCGAGGCTTTCAAGGTGACATCTGCGAGAGCGGAAATCGGGCTGATTGCAAGCGTCATTACGCCCGCCAGCAACGCGGACTTTGCCAAGAACTTCATCTTTTTCCTCCCAAAGGACGCAAGGCCGGTTCCCGGCCAGCCTGTCGCGTCATTGACGGTTTACGTCGGGGCTCAGGTAATCACAGCTTCCGCATGCGAGTCAATCTTTTTTGTATACAAGATTTTTCATTTCGCATAATCTCAGACCATGAACATGACACTCACCCCTGTTCGGCGGGCGGAAAGCCTGCGCGAAAGTCTGGAAGGCGACATCGCCACAGGCCTCTATCCGGCAGGCACACGGCTGGATGAAGTGAAGCTTGCCAGCCGCTTTGGCGTGTCGCGCACCCCCATCCGGGAAGCCTTGATCGAGTTGGCGGCGTCTGGTCTGGTCGAAATCCGGCCGCGGCGCGGTGCCTTCGTGCGGGAAATCAGCATTCCCCGGCTTGTGGAGATGTTCGAGGTGATGGCGGAGTACGAGGCCATGTGCGGCAGGCTGGCCGCGCGCCGGATCACACCGGAAGAGCTGGTCGCGCTGCAAACCGCGCATGAAGCCTGCCAGAATGCAGAAACTGCCGGAGATCCGGACGGCTATTTCCACGCAAACCAGACGTTTCACGAAGCGATCTACCTTGCCAGCCATAACGGCTTCCTCGCCGAGCAGGCCAGCGGCCTCAGCAATCGGCTGAAGGCCTATCGCCGCCTGCAGCTGCGGGTGCGCAACCGGGTTGCCTCCTCACTTGCCGAACATCAGGCCATTGTTGACGCCATTGCATCGGGGGACAGTGAAGCCGCCGCCACCGCCTTGCGCCAGCACGTCCTTATCCAGGGCGAACGCTTCAACGACTTCGTTTCTCAGGTGTCCCGCCATCAGGGGGCCGGTGGTTCTTCAGGCTGAATCCTGAGGCTTTCCACAACAGACAAGCCGTTGTTATCATTGCACCTCCGGCAGATATGCAGCAAATGCGGCTGCCATGATTGCGTTTGTCATAAAACTCAGCGCAACAGACCATTAACTTCGTTGAGTCACCCTTTTGGGATGGGGCGTGACTGTTTGGGTACCCAGCGCCCCCTTCCCGTTCTCAACGAAGGGAGTCCACCATGGACCGAACCCAAACGCTTGCCGAATACATAGCTGACGGCGCCGTTCATGTGATCGGTATCGGGCTAGGTTTGGCCGCCACAATCACATTGGCGTCTATTGTCTGGAACAGCCCCGATTTCGGTCGTCAGACGAGCGTCCTGATCTATGCAGGATGCCTCATGACGATGCTGGTGTGCTCAGCCAGCTACAACATGCTGGCCAAGGACTACAAGACCAGCTTTCTGAGACGGCTGGACCACGCCGCCATTTTCCTGATGATCGGGGGAACCTACACGCCGCTTGCCGCGATGGTCATCGGCGGCTGGACCGGTAGCATCCTGCTCGCCGTGGTCTGGACTGGAGCACTGGTCGGAGCGGGTCTGAAACTTCTGGCAAGCAAGGAACTTGACCGGATAACAGTTCCGATCTGCCTCGGCCTTGGCTGGATCGTTGTCTTTGCAATTCAGCCGCTGTCTGAAAATGCCACCGAGTTCGGGTTCTGGATGATTGTTACAGGTGGCCTGCTCTATACGGTCGGCACCGTATTCTACGCCTGGAAGAAGCTGCCCTTCCAGAATGCCATCTGGCACGTGTTTGTTCTGGGCGCGGCCATCTGCCATTTTGCAGCTGTCTTGAACGATGTGGCCATGTTCAAGGTGGCCTGACCTTCTTTCGTCAGGCCACGGGAAGACGCCTAGCTCTCTTCCTCGCCCTTGCTCAGGACGATCACCTTGGTGCGCAGCGGGACACGCTCGAACAGGTCGATGACATCCTGTTGCCACATGCGGATACACCCTGACGACACGCTTTTGCCGATGCTGTCCGGCTGGTTGGTGCCGTGAATGCGGAAAAGGGTGTCGCGGGAGCCTTGCCAAAGGTCCATTGCACGAGCGCCCAGCGGGTTTTTCAATCCCGGCGGGAAGCCATCGACCCAGTATTTCTCAAGTGACGGCTTGCGCTCGATCATTTCCCGTGGAGGGCGCCAGAGCGGATGTTCACGCTTGACGCGGATCTGCGCCTCGCCAGACCAGGCAAAGCCGGCCTTGCCAACGCCAATGCCGTAGCGAAGCGCCGTCTTGTTGGACAGGGTCCAGTAGAGAAAGTTGTGATACGGGTCGACGATGATGGTGCCCGGATTTTCCCGAGACCGGTAGTCGACCACCTGCCGCCAGAACTTCTGGTCAAAGGACTTGTAGTTGATCGCAGGCCAGGTGAACTCGCCATCCTCAAGCGCAGCATAGGCCGCGTCATAATCGAAGCTCTCGTCCGGAAGCGGAGGCTGACCGGGCAATCCGACCGAAACACATCCGGACATTGCCAGGCCAAGGCCCGAAATTCCGGCAATCACGAAACTGCGCCGTGTTAGTCCCTGTTCCACGCTGTCACCTTACCCGTCTGCTTCGGACGCCTCGGTCCGCTTGATGCAACATCGGCATCTTCAGCCGCAATTGCTTATCGCTTTCCCCAGCGTCCCCGCAAGGGGGTGCCAAACTTTTTGCAACTCCTTAATTCCGGATGGAGTTAGCTGTTTGCGATGGCACAACCATATGTTAGAGCCAATCTCGTCCAATTGATGACGCTCCTTGTGATTGAGGATCATCCCTTGCCTTCCGGTACTCCCGCGCATTCAATTCCCGTATTCGACGGCCATAACGATTCCCTGCTCAAACTGGAAACACTGGCCGGGACGCCCCGCGAGCGGGATTTTTTAGACCGATCGGATCAGGGCCATATCGACCTGCCGCGGGCAAGGGAAGGCAATTTTGCAGGCGGCCTGTTTGCCGCCTTCGTTCCCTCGAACATCGATTACGATTTCACAACGCCGTTCAACCCGAATGATCCGCGCAATTATGCGCAAGTGCCTCAGCCCGACGCCCTGAACTTCACACTGCGTCTGTTTGCACGTGCGCAGAGGCTGGAACGGACCTCCAAGAGCCAGATCCGGATCTGTCGATCTGTTGCGGAACTCCGGGCGGCCATGGCAGCCGGCCAACTTGCCATGAGCCTTCACATCGAAGGGGCGGAGGCGATTGACACGGACTTCAACGCACTGGAAGTCCTTCACGCAGCAGGCCTTCGCTCGCTAGGCATTGTGTGGAGCAGGCCCAATGCCTTTGGACATGGCGTGCCCATGGCCTTCCCTTCGTCTCCCGACACGGGCCCCGGCCTGACGGATGCCGGAAAGGCGCTCGTGAAAGCCTCCAACGAATTGGGCATCTTGATCGATCTGTCGCATCTGACGGAAAAAGGCTTCTGGGATGTTGCAAGGCACAGCAACGCCCCGCTCGTTGCCAGCCATTCCAATGCCCATGCCCTGTGCCCCTCGGCCCGCAACCTCACAGACAAGCAACTGGATGCCATTCGCGAGAGCGGTGGACTTGTCGGCCTGAACTTTCAGGTGTCCTTCCTTCGGGAAGACGGTGGTTATGCGCGCCAAACTCCGATGGATGTCGCCGTGCGCCATATCTCACATCTTGTCGAGAGGCTCGGCGAAGACGGCGTGGGAATCGGTTCAGACTTCGATGGATGCAGTCCGCCGGACTGTTTGAGAGATGTTTCCTGCTTGCCTGATCTGGTTCAGGCGCTGCTTGACGCAGGGTTCGGAACAGAATTGGTCCAAAAGATAGCCTTTGACAACTGGTTGAACGTATTGGACCGCACGAATCCAATACCAATCTAAAACCCCTCACGAGATTGTGATCTTACAACTCTATGTTGCTGAGTGATTAAGGTTTCTTGTCACGCTAGCCTGTTTTTACGGCAGTTTTGCCGTTCTGAAAAATGACGAGGGGCTTACAGACAGCAAGGGGATTCTGGAGGAACGAACTCCAGACAGCAATACGACTAAAGGTTGCATTCCGTCCTATTGCTTCATTTCCTGCAAAGCTGCAGAAGCTTCAAGTCAGAGAGTTTGGTGCACGACCCATCTGCCCACACAAAAAGACCAGAAGGTCTTGGGCCGTTCTCCCCGCCTGACTGCATCCTGCAGCAGGCGGGCGTCATCCAATCAACGTGTGCCCAACAGGGGCTTTTGATACATGCAGCACGCCAGCGCAATCGCTGACCTTCGGTGGTCGAGATATGACGACCACCCCAAGACAAAAAAATCGAATGCTGTCTATGAATCCCTCAAACGCCTGATAGTCATTGGCGACCTCACACCAGCAAGCTCCATCACCGAACAGGCACTGGCCCGGGATTACGATTGCTCGCAGAGCACGGTCCGCGAGGCTCTGCTGCGCCTTCAGGAAGACGGGCTGGTTCTAAGGCATGGCTATCGCGGAACGGCGGTAACCGAAGCCACCGACGAGGAAACGGCGCTGATGCTGCGGCTGCGGCTCAGCATTGAGCTAAGTGCGCTGGAACAGGTCGTGGCCAACATCACTCCCGACCGGATCGCTGATCTTCGGGTGATCGCCGATCTCTATGACGAGCGGCGGGCCGTACGCGACCTTTACGGCGTCTCGGAAGCCGATATCGCCTTTCACATGACATTGCATCAGGTCGCAAACATGCCCGTGGTGGAGCCCATCTTGCAGCGCTCCATCATTCACGTGCATCGCTTCCTTTTGACACGGCACCGACCCAACCTCGTCTGGATCAAGGAAATCGAGGCATCCCACTCTGCCCTTCTGGATGCCATCGAGGCGGGTGACTACGAGGCCGCCAAGGATCTTACCTATCGCCACACCACGACCAGCACGATCGAGGTCGATCCGGTCATTCGCCAACGCCTTGTCGGCGCTCTTTGACCGTCTGAGGTGACACTCGGGGAATTGAAAAAGGGCGGCTCAAGGCCGCCCTTTACGCATTTCGCACCCTGTCCTAGTCGACCGGGTTGTCAGGCGCTTGCCTTGAGCTGGTTCTGCGTGAACATCGCCGCGCCAATCAGCTTCTTCGTGTAGGCGTTTTGCGGGTTCTGGAAGATATCTTCCGTCGGCCCGGCCTCGATCACCTTGCCTGTCTTCATCACCATCACCGTATCGGCAATCGCTCGAACGACAGCCAGATCGTGGCTGATGAAGAGATAAGTCAAGCCATGCGCAGACTGTAGCTCGCGGAGAAGCTCGACAATCTGCTTCTGGATCGTCCGGTCGAGCGCGGAAGTCGGCTCGTCGAGAACCACCAGCTCAGGCTTCAGCACCATGGTCCGCGCGATGGCGATACGCTGACGCTGACCGCCGGAGAACTCGTGCGGATAACGGTTGCGCACGCTCGGATCGAGGGAAACCTCTTCCAGAGCCTGACAAGCCCGATCATCGCGGTCCTTCGCCGTCAGCGATGGCTCATGCACCAGAAGGCCTTCGGAGATGATCTGGCCAACTGTAAGACGCGGGCTCAGCGAGCCGAACGGGTCCTGGAAGACCAGCTGCATGTTCCGGCGCAGCTTCTGCATCTGCGCACGGGTCTTGCCGGTGATCAGCTCGCCATTATAGACGACCCGACCCGTTGCAGGCAGCAGGTTCAGGACCGCACGCCCCAGAGTGGACTTGCCCGATCCGCTCTCCCCCACGATGCCAAGCGTCTGTCCCTTTCTCAGGAACAGGCTGACATCGTCGACCGCACGCAGGATATGCGCGGGCTTGAGGAAGCCCGGATCCAGCACGAACTCCACATTCACCTTCTGAACTTCCAGAAGCGGCTTTGCACTGTCCGGTACCGGCGCCTTTGACCCGGTCGGTTCTGCATCGAGCAACATGCGGGTATAGGGGTGCTGCGGGTTGGTGAAGATTTCCGCCGTCTTGCCGCTTTCCACGACCTCGCCGGTCTTCATCACGTAAACGCGGTCGGAGATCTGGCGAACGATACCAAGGTCATGGGTGATGAAGATCACCGCCATGCCGAGGCGCTTTTGCAGGTCCGCGAGAAGATCGAGGATCTGCGCCTGCGTGGTCACATCCAGCGCCGTTGTCGGCTCGTCGGCAATCAGGACATCCGGATCGTTGGCAAGCGCCATGGCGATCATCACACGCTGACGCTGGCCGCCGGACATCTCATACGGATACGCATTGATCTTGCGCTCTGGCTCGGGAATGTTCACCAGCTTGAGCAGATCCAGCGCCTTGGCCATCGCCGCCTTCCAGGAAAGGCCACCATGCACCACCATCGGCTCCGCCAGCTGGCGACCGATCGTGTAGAGCGGATCGAGCGAGGTCATCGGCTCCTGGAAGATCATGGTGATCTTCTTGCCGCGCACCTTGTTCAGCTCTCGGATCGACAGGCCGAGAATGTTGCGCCCTTCATAGTCGACGACGCCATCTGTCCGCCCGTTGGAAGCCAGAAGCCCCATCGCGGCCATCATGGTCTGGCTTTTGCCGGACCCGCTTTCGCCCACGATTGCAACCGTTTCGCCAGCCTTGACGTGAATGTCGACACCGCGCACGGCCTCAACGACCCCTGTCGGGGTGTCGAAGTTGACCTTGAGGCCCTGGATGTCGAGGACTGTCTTTTTCGTTTCCATGGTCATCTCCCTCACCGGTCTTTCGGATCCAGCGCATCGCGCAGGCCGTCACCAATGAAGTTCAAGGCAAACAGCGTCGATGTCAGGAAGATGGACGGGAAGATCAGCATCCAGCCGGCGCCCTGCAGGTTGCGCGCGCCTTCGGAAATCAGAACACCCCAACTGGTCATCGGCTCCTGAACCCCGAGGCCGAGGAACGACAGGAAGCTTTCCAGCAGAATGACCTTGGGAACCAGAAGCGTCATGTAGACCACGACAGGACCCAGCGTGTTCGGGATGATGTGACGTCGCACGATGCCACCATCGGAAACACCCATGGCCTCTGCCGCCTGAACGTATTCCTGCCGTTTGATGGACAGCGTCTGGCCGCGAACGATACGGGCCATGTCCAGCCATTCCACCGCTCCGACCGCAATGAACATCAGCACGAAATTCCGGCCAAAGAACACGACAAGCATGATCACGAAGAAGATGAAGGGCAGCGAATAGAGGATATCGACCACACGCATCATCATCTGGTCGACGCGCCCGCCAAGATAGCCGGAGGTTGCGCCGTAGAGGACACCGATGGAGATTGCGACGGCTGTTGCAAGAAGACCGATGGTCAGGGATACCCGGCCCGCAATGAAGGTGCGGGTCATCATGTCCCGGCCATTGGCATCGGTGCCGAAGTAGAAGTGCAGATAGTTGATATCCGCCTTGATGACCGCTGACTTCTTGTCTGCTGCGAAGTCAACAAGCTCCGCGTTCTTGAAGAGGTCACTGCGATCAAAATAGCGCGTGGAGCGTGGATCGATTTCCTTCTTGGAAGAAATTCTCGCCGACACCACATCGCCGTTGCGCTCATACCCCTCAATCGTCAGGCGCGCACGCTTGACCACGCTCTCGAACGCAGGCTGGACCTGCTCGGGAAGCGGATAGGCGGTCAGGCTCGCGGGAACCTTCACATAGTCCCGATAAACCTTGTCGAACTCGTGTGGCGACAGCATCGGACCGATGACAGACAGCACCGAGATGACGGCCAGCACGATCATGGAGCCGACAGCCGCCTTGTTGGCAAGCAAACGGTCTCGAGCATCGTCCCAAAGGGACCGCCCCCTTGTGGGCACCACTGAAATATCCTGGGTGGTAACAGACATGAATCAGCCCCCTCAGTCGTAGCGTACGCGCGGATCAAGCAGCGCATAAAGCAGATCCACGACCAGGTTGAAGATGATGACGAAGCAGGCAACCACAACGACCGTTCCCATAACGAGGGTGTAGTCGCGGTTCAGGGCGCCTTGCACGAAGTAGCGGCCAATGCCGGGGATGCCGAAGATCGTCTCGATAACGACCGAGCCGGTCAAAAGCGCGGCAGCTGCCGGGCCGAGATAGGAGACGACCGGCAAAATGGCCCCGCGCAGGGCATGGACAATAACGACCATATAGCTGGTCAGACCGTAGGCCCGGGCGGTTCGCACATGGTTGGAACGCAGGGCTTCAATCATTGACCCACGCGTCAGGCGCGCGACCACGGCAATCTGCGGCAGGGCCAGCGTGATGACCGGCAGGATCTTGTTGATGAAGGCACCATTGCCCCAGCCGCCAACCGGCAACCAGCCAAGCCAGACACCAAGAAGCAACGTCAGGATGGGAGCAACGACGAAGTTCGGGATTGTCACGCCAAGGGTTGCGGCCGCCATGATGGAATAGTCAGCCGGCTTGTTCTGGCGAAGTGCAGCAGCAACACCCAGCATGCCGCCAACCACAAGGGCAAGGCACAGGGCGCTGAGGCCAAGCTGGATGGAAATCGGCAGGCTTTCGGCGAACAGCTCGTTGATCGAGAAATCCCGGAAATAGAAGCTTGGCCCGAAATCAAGCTGAACGATGCTCTTGAGGTAAAGCAGGTACTGCTCCCAGAGCGGCTTGTCGAGATTGTAAATCTTGTTCAGGTTCTCCATCACCTTTGCTTCAAGCGGCCGTTCAAGGTCGAAAGGACCTCCTGGCGCGATGCGGATGAGAAAGAACGAGATCGTTATGATCAGAAATATGGTCGGAATTGCTGCGAGCAACCGGCCCAGCACATAGCGGGTCATGCAATTAGCCCCTTGTTATACGGCGGCCTTATAGAAAATGGATCCGGGACTTTGTGCCCGGTTATATTTGCCGCCCTGCAAGCGCGAACAGCGCATGGAACCCCATGCGCTGCCCAGCTTGTGGTTAGAGGACCTTACTCGGAGATGCTCATCCAACGGGTCGGGTGAATGTTTTGAAGATTATCCTCAAATCCCGCGACCTTGTCGGAAACAAGATTCATTGATCCGTAGTACATCAGCGGGATGAATGGCAGGTCACGCATGAATAGCTCTTCGGCCTGCCTGAGCAGGGAGGCACGCTTCTCCAGATCTACAGTTGCCGCAGCCTGATCCATCAGCCCGTCATAATCAGGGTTTTCGTAACGTGCGTAGTTGAAGCCCGTGTTATCGCTCTCGACCATGAACAGGAAGTTCTGCGGGTCGGAGTAGTCGCCAATCCAGCCGGCACGTGCAACGTCAAAGTCCTGACGGTCACGCAGCATGGCGTAGTGTGTCTTGGTGTCGGTGTTGACCATGGAGACTTCCACACCGAGAGGTTTCCACATGTCTGCAATCGCAACTGCGGTGTTCTTGTGGTTCTCGGACGTGTTGTAGTTGATGGTGAGTTTGACAGGGTTATTCGGGCCGTAACCAGCCTTTTCGAGGAGCTCGAGAGCCTTTTCTTCGCGATCAATCTGGCTCATATCCTTGTAGGACGCAAAAGCCGGTTCACCATAGTTGCCGATTCCCGGCGGTATGAAGGAATAACCGGCGACCATGGTGTCGCTCCAGATGTCCTGAGCGAGGAACTCGCGGTCGATGGACATGGAGAGAGCCTGACGAACGTCCGGATTTCTGAGTGCTTCGTCTTCGTGGTTGAGGGCATAATAATAGGTGCCCAGATAAGGAGCCACACGGAACTTGCTGCCCAGGTTTTCCTTCATGAAAGCAACCTGCTCAACCGGAGCATCGTTGTTGGTGTGCAGTTCACCAGCCTGGAACCGGCGAAGGGCCGCGCCGCGGTCTTCGGTTGGGTAGAACTGGACGGCGTCGATCTGAACGTTTGCCGCATCATGGAAGTGCGGGTTCTTGACCGCCTTGACGTGGGCGTTCGGAATGAACTCGGCCAAAACATAAGCACCATTGGTGACAATGTTTTCCGGCTTCACGAAATCGGTTCCATGTGCTTCAACGCTTGCCGGATGGACCGGAAGGCCGGTCTGGTGAGCGAGCAGATCGATGAAGTACGGGGTGGCAGCTTCGAGGGTAATTTCCAGCGTCTTGTCATCAATTGCCTTGATGCCAAGTTCTTCCGGCTTCATGTCACCCTTGTTGATCTTTTCGGCATTCTTGATCGGATACAGAACAGTCGCATATTTCGCGCCGGTTTCCGGGTTCATGATGCGCTGAAGGGAATAAACAAAATCGCCAGCAACGACCGGATCGCCGTTGGACCACTTGGCGTTGTCGCGCAGGGTAAAGGTGTAAACTTTGCCGTCGTCAGACACTTTCCATTCGGTCGCAACGCCCGGGATAACGGTTCCCTGTGCGCTGTAAGCCACCAGACCTTCATAAAGGTCGCGCAGGATGTGCGCTTCATAGGTGGTGGATGTCTTGTGCTGGTCGAGCGTTTCCGGATCAGCCGAGTTCCCCCGGTGGTAAACCACCTCGGCCATTGCTGTGAGTGATGTTGCGGCCATCAGGGCAGCTGCGAGCGCAGTTGTGCGCAGAGACTTGATCATGATTGTCTCCCCTCTTTGTTTGTTGGTCTATCGTCTAAGATAGGCAGGCAAGATTCCACGCCCGCCCCCTGCAATCAAGCGCTGAGTTAAGGTTCTGTTTCCTTTTTTGCGGGAAGTGACAATGATCACCTTACGTCACCCAAGAATTCAGGAAAATCCTTCCGACTTGCGGAAAAAGACGGAATTCTGTTCCGCTTAATTTGCATTCCAAATCAAGTTCGGAAGTATTGCGCAGCCGCTCCGATACCCCTAACCCAACGCCCATTTTGAATGGCGAGAGACATATCCCATAAGTTTCAATTACTTATCCTGCAATCACAAAATTCACCCCGATTCCGGAGCGGAAGGGGCCGAGCGTGAAAAGAAATTCCTCGCCGTGGTCCGTTTCACGCCTTCGACCGTTTGCTCTCTGCCTGCGCCCTTTTCGGACTACAACCTGCCCCCGTCACTCACCTGCAATAGCGACGTCGTCCGCTGTGGGCGAGATAGGTTCCGCTCCGCGCGTCAAAGGATTTGAACTTGCGCGCGCAATAGGCGATCCACTGGGGCGTGAAGGGAACCAGCCCGTTCTTGGCCAGCGGAATGCGTGACGGTGCGCGATAGACCGGAACCACCGGGCGCGGCGGCGCATAGTAGTATCTGCGATGCTGGTAATAAGGCCGGTAAATCGGACGCGGATAATAAGGGCGGTAATAGCGTGGCCGATAATAGGAGCGCCCGATATAGATGGAGGCCGACGATCCACCTCCGTGATATCCATAGCCAAAGCCGGAGCCGACGTAGAATCCACCGCCAATCACCACATCTCCCGCCACTGCTGGCGGAATTGCAGTTACCGATGTCAGCGCAAGAACCAGACCGGCGAACAAAGCGCGCAGTCTTTCAAGCGGTCTTTTACAGAAAAGCCGGGTCATGAGTGTCCCCATTGTCACCTGTTGTCCCAAAGCGCCCATGCGCCGTGAGGTCCCGCCGCTGACCATGGTAGCTGCAAAAAACGCTCAGGTCCCGTGACAGGGCAAATAAATTCACTTGCAATTGATCCGCCAATCGTTTTCCTGACGCCCTCAGGCTCCCATCATCCGAATTGATCCCTTTTTCCCATGGCTCCTCCCCTTCTGCACCTGCGCGACATCAAGCTGACCTTTGGCGGCACCCCGCTCCTCACCGGCGCCGAACTGGCGGTTTCCGAGGGCGAACGGCTGTGCCTTGTCGGGCGAAACGGGTCCGGCAAGTCCACGCTTCTCAAGATTGCAGCAGGCATGGTCGAGGCCGATGGCGGCGAGCGGTTCTTCCAGCCGGGTCGTACCTTGCGCTATCTGCCGCAGGAGCCGGACTTGTCCGCCTATGCCACCACGCTCGACTATGTGAACGAGGGACTGACCGCCGGGGATGATCCCTATCGCGGACAATATCTTCTGGACGTGCTGGGCCTCACCGGCAAGGAGGACCCGAACAGCCTGTCCGGTGGTGAAGCGCGCCGCGCTGCGCTTGCCCGCACGCTGGCCCCGGAACCGGACATCCTGCTTCTGGACGAGCCGACCAACCATCTGGATCTTCCGGCCATCGAATGGCTGGAAGCGGAGCTGAAAAGCCTGAAGTCGGCAATCGTGCTTATTTCCCACGACCGGCGCTTTCTGGAAAACCTGTCGCGCGCCACCGTGTGGATCGACCGTGGTGTTTCCCGCCGCCTCGACCGGGGCTTTGGTCATTTCGAGGCCTGGCGCGACGACGTGTTCGAACAGGAAGAGATCGACCAGCAGAAGCTGGCGCAAAAGATCAAGCGCGAAGAACACTGGATGACCTATGGCGTCACCGCGAGGCGCAAGCGCAACATGCGCCGCGTGCGCGAGCTTGCCGATCTGCGCAAGCAAAAGCGCGACCATCGCGGCCCGCAGGGCACGGCAACGCTGAAGGCGACCGAGGCCGAGGTCTCCGGCAAGCTGGTGATCGAAGCCAAAACCATTGCCAAGAGCTTCGGCGACCGCGCCATCGTGAAGGATTTCTCCACCCGCATTCAACGCGGCGACCGCATCGGGCTTGTCGGCGCCAACGGGGCCGGCAAGACAACGCTTCTTAAAATGCTCACCGGCGAGCTGGAGCCGGACAGCGGATCCGTTCGCCTTGGCACCAATCTGGAAATGGTGACGCTGGACCAAAAGCGCGAAAGGCTCGACCCCACCGACACGCTTGCCTCGGTTCTCACCGGCGGGCGCGGCGACACGGTGGTCATCGGCGACGAGACCAAGCATGTCATCGGCTACATGAAGGACTTCCTGTTCTCTCCCGAACAGGCGCGCACGCCGGTTGGCGTTTTGTCCGGCGGCGAACGCGCCCGCGTCATGCTGGCCCGGGCGCTTGCCAATTCTTCCAACCTGATGGTGCTGGATGAACCGACCAACGATCTGGACCTTGAGACCCTCGACCTGTTGCAGGAACTTCTGGCCGACTATCAGGGTACGGCGCTGATCGTCTCCCACGACCGCGACTTCCTCGACCGGGTGGCAACCTCCGTTGTCGTTTCGGAAGGCGATGGCGTCTGGCAGGAATATGCCGGCGGCTATTCCGACATGCTGGCCCAGCGCGGCGAAGGCGTCACCGCCCGCAAGGTGGAGAAAGCCGCAGCACCGAAAAAGGACAAGACCTCCGAGCCAGCCAAACCGGCTGCGCAGGCAGGTTCAAAGAAGTCCAGGCTCAGCTTCACCCAACAGCATCTCCTCAAGACCCTGCCGGAAAAGATAGATGCGCTCGATTCCAAGTTGCAAAAACTGCAGCAGGAGATGAACGACCCGAACCTTTACGCGAAGAACCCTGACAAGTTTGCCAAGCTTTCCGCGCAAATAACTGACGCTACGGAAGAAAAGCATTCTCTGGAAGAGCAGTGGCTGGAGCTGGAAATGCTCAAGGAAGAGATGGAAGGCTGAGGCAGACGGCACTCCGGTTTTGCCGCTTGCTCTTCAGGTCATCCCCGACTTGATCGGGGATCCAATAGGCCGACCAGTCGGGCACGGATATTTCAATACACGCTCCGACAACACCGCCACCACCCTGCCCCTTCCCGCACTTTCGGGTTTCAATGGATCCCCGATCAAGTCGGGGATGACGGGCGGAGGGAGTGGTGGGAACGGCTAAACGTCGAGCGTGTCTTGATCGTCGTCTTCGTTCTCCAACGCGTCATTCTCATCCTGATTTAAAGAGCGCGATGCCTTAGCCAATTCATCGCGAATTTCTTTCAGGCTGGGAAGGTATTCGGCAAGCTTTGAAAAGCCCCCCGTCAGGACCGATGCGACTTTCTTCGATATGAATTTAGCCGCATCTTTCTTGAGTTCGTTTCCAACACCTTTGACAATTTCTTTCGACTGTTTTCGCAATTCCTGCTGAACAACCCTCGCAATGTTCCTATCAGCCATTGCCTGATCAACAGCATGATCAGCCCGCACCTGGGCATCAGGTTCGTTATCGGCAGCGCTAACCATTGCACTCAGGCTGTTTTGAGCGCGCGAAGTCAGTGCGCCGTCAATTCGGGAGGTTTGTTCAGCAATCTCCTGAAGCACATGGATAACCTTGTCGGAGTTATCCGGTCGGATTTCGCGCCGAAGTTTTTCGCGCTCGATGATGGCAGTTTCAGCGTAACACGCTTGAAGATCTTTGAGCCCATCGAGCACATCCGCGAGGGTCTCATCCAACTCGTCAGATCCAGAACCTCCTTCGCTAGCGAGCTTTTTTTCTTGGCGCAGAATTGAAACTTCAAACGAGCGTAGAAAGGCTGGAAGGCTTTTGCCCTCAAAGTCCGCTTGATTGAGCAGTTCTGCCAACTCCCTTAACTTTCGCTCCAGCCGCGCTGGCAAACACCCGTTGCTGCGTCGAGGGTCAGCTAATTTACCAAAAAGTTCGGCAAGCGCTGATTTGAGGTTGCGCGCAAAGGCATCTCGCATTTCTCGCGATACCGTTAGGTCCGCACCAACCTGCATAATGTCATAGCTGGAACCATCGAACCTGTAGAAGAAGTGTGCTGCGGTCTGACCTGCTGGAAGGTCTCCTTCCGTTCCGATGGTTTTTGCGCCTTCAGCTTCTCTATCGGGGGCATACTTCTCAATCAACGAATTGATGATCAGCTTCTTGATCGCCGGATTCACCGCTTTCGGGCCTTGTTCCCAAAGTTCTTCGGGAAGGGTCAAGCGGGAGATTTCGAGGTCTTCGTTTGCCGGGCGACCGTGGAGGCGGTCTTCGTACCAAACGGTCCAGACGTCCCAATCCTGATCGAGATCAAGCAACGTTTGGCTGAGTTTTTGCCAACTTTCTAAAATTTGCGGAGGTACGGGCTCTTCATGCCAAAGAGCTCGTGCGGCAAGTTGCTCGGCGGTTATACCAGTGTTAATCAGCTGAATATCGTGGCTTAGGGGCCTAGTGACATCAGTTGTAGCTGCGTAAACGGCCGCAGCGGTTTTAGAGGCAGCAGCAGCGTCTATTGCGTAGGCGCGCTCAGAGGAAGAATCGGAAGAGCTAGAGGAAAAAGTGGCAGAGGCAGCATGGGCAGAGGCGGACGTGGCCCTCGCAGCCCTTGCCGATTCGGAAGCAGCAGCGTAGGCAGCTCTAGAGACGGCATAAGCATCGGCTGAGTAAGCGGCAGTCCTCGCAGCTCGGGTAGCTCCAGAAGCGAAGGCTCTTAAGTCTGTTTCGCGAGCAGGAAACCGTGCCGACGTCCACGAAATAGACACACCCAGAAAAACTGGCAAGACTAAGTCGTTGGCATACTCTTTGGGTCTATAGCGCAAAAAACTGTCTAACAGTGGAACAACCCGCTGTGCCGTTCTAGACGAAATGGCCACTGACACGTCGCGCGGCTGGATTTTCAGCCAAGCTTCCAGTTCCTCCCGATCAAACTCTTTCTCGGCCACCCAGCCTCACAAAATTCAATATTCCAATCACTCAGCAGAATTGCGAGTTCGCGAAAGTTTGTCCAGCCGCTGAGCGGTTGCACTGCCACTATCCACACCCTCGGTAGTCATCCCCGACTTGATCGGGGATCCAATAGACCAACCAGCCGGGCACGGACGTTTCAAAACGCGCTCCGACCACACCGCAACCACCCTGCCCCTTCCTGCACTTTCGGGTTTCAATGGATCCCCGATCAAGTCGGGGATGACGGGCGGAGGGAGTTGGTGGGAACGGTTATTTGTCGAGGAACAATGCCCAGAGGCTCGGCCTGTTCCCCTCCCACTTGTGGGGAGGGGTTAGGGGTGGGGGTATACTGTGGCCCGCACCCATGTCCTTTAGGAGGAGGAGGAGAGTTTCACCCCCACCCTTGCCCTCCCCACAAGGGGGAGGGGATTGAGAGATCACGCGGCAAGTCTCGATAGTGGGACTGCTTCCACTACCCCTCGAAAATCCTCGCCTTGTCGGCCTCGTCCAAAAGGCGCCATTTGCCTTCTTCGAGGCCGTCGAGGGAAAGACCGCCGATGCGGGAGCGGGAGAGGTCGGTGACGTGGTTGCCGGTGGCGGCGAACATGCGGCGGACCTGATGGTAGCGGCCCTCGTGCAGCGTGAGGCGAGCGTGGGTGGCGTCGATCACGTCCAGTTCTGCCGGTTTCAGCGGCTTGTCCTCGCTTTCCAGCATCATGTCGCCAGAGGCAAAGAGAGCCGCTTCGTCACCCTTCATCGGACGGTCCAGCGTCACGTCATAGACCTTGGGCACATCGGCCTTCGGGGAAATGACCTTGTGCAGGAACGTGCCGTCGTCGGTGAAGAGCAGGAGACCTGAGGTTTCCTTGTCGAGGCGGCCAATGGTGGAAAGCGCGGGCTTGCGCATGCGAAACCGGTCCGGCAGGAGGTCATACACCAGCCGCCCCTGATCCTTGATGGAACAGGTGTAGCCAAGCGGCTTGTTCATCACCAGCACCATGCCCGGCGCGGGGTCCAGCGGCTCGTCGTCGAACAGGACGTCTTCGTGAGGGACGTTGCTGTCCGCCTTCAGGCGATTGCCCGCCCGGTCCGTCACCCAGCCGTGGCGGATGGCCGTCTGGATTTCCTTGCGGCTGCCATAGCCCAGATTGGCGATGAGTTTCACGAGACGCATTTTTCAAATTCCCTGGCCGATCAGGGGCCACAATCGTTCTGTTTTCTTGGTCCTTCCGTTCATGGAACCACGGAAGAGCCCGGTTTCACCTCAAGGCATCGGGCTCGCCGATCCCGGGTCTTTGCTTCGCTTTGCCCGGGATGACTCCCGCAAAGGCAGAATCGGTTCCCCTCCCCCTTGTGGGGAGGGGTTAGGGGTGGGGGTATCGTGCGGCCCGCACCCATGTCCTTTAGGAGGAGAGATTTTCACCCCCGCCCTTGCCCTCCCCACAAGGGAGAGGGGATGCGAGTGGATGGCTTTCCGGTGCTTCTGCCATCCAACCCGTCGAAAGCTCTTACCTAGCGCCCCTTGCCCTTTCTGGCGCAGATGACCTTGTAGCCGCCTTCATCGGCGATCATGTCGACCGAGGCAAAGAGGTCCTTCAGCGTGTGTTCATAGGGCAGATGCCGGTTGGCAACGAGATAGAGCAAACCGCTGGAACGCAAGCCGCCGAACGCTGCCTTTATGAAGCCCTGCCCCACATCGGCGCGGTCCGCCTTGCCGGTCTGGTGGAAGGGCGGGTTCATGATGACGAAGTCATACGGGCCCTCGATGCCCTTGGTGACATCGGACCAGATGCCGGTCAGCGTTGCACGCTCGCGGTAGCCCTTGAGGTTTTCCTGCGCCAGATCGAGCGCGCGTTTTTCGGCCTCATACAGGTCGATTGACGTCACTTTCGGGGCCTTGTCCAGCAACGCACGGGAGAGAACGCCAAAGCCTGCTCCAAGATCCGCCCCGCGCCCGGAAAGCGTCTCCGGCAGGTGATCGATCAACAGACGGGAGGCAGGATCTATCCGGTCCCAGGCAAAAAGGCCCGGACGGCTTTGCCACAACCCATCGAGAACCGCGCGCGGCTCGTCCAGCCGGGACCATTCGGCCATCAGACCGGTGTCGAGTTTTTCCGGATCCATCGGATGCCAGACAACGCGGCACTTGTTCTTGGACAGGCTATCGGCGCCGCCGAGCAGGCTTTCAAGATCGGATTCCAGCGTCTTTGCGCCTTCCGTGTTGGCCGCGCAGGCCAGAACCATGCCGCCGGGGCGCACCTTCATGGCGGCCCGCGCCAGCTGGGCGCGCGCTTCCTGTCGCTGGCGGGTCGGCAGCACCAGAACGAGATCGAAGCCGCCTTCGTCCGTCTCCGCGCTCACCTTGTAGCCTGCCTTATCCAGAGCGTCGCGGCTGGGGGCAAAGCTCTGTTCGCAGGTCACATCGGCCACATCAAGCAAAGCCAGTTCCCGCCCGGCCCGCGCCCGCAGAAACAGAACACGGGCTTCCTCGTCCAGATCAACCTGTGCGGTTTCAAGCGGCAGGAACAGGGTTTTCAGCACCGGATCGGTGGTCATGCGGGATCTGCTTTCATAAGGAGGCGTCACATACTGAGCGCCTCCTTACTCTCCGGGGATCAAAAAATCAAAAGGTGCCGTCGGATTCAAACGGCTTTCCGTCCACAAGCAAACGTAGTGGCATGGACCGCCCATCCTCGTGTAGCGCGATCACCAGCTTCACCCGCTCGCGCGGCAACCGCTCGATCACCTTGCCCGCCCCTTCCGGAAGGAAGAAGGCATCGAGGCCGTAGCGCACGCGCAGATCGTCGTTCCAGTTTGGCTGTACTTCGCCGCGCAAGGCCAGTTCTCCGGCCTCTTTGCGAGTGGCGGAAACCTTCACCGGTCTGGCAAAACCGTCGCTGCCGGTTTCGAGACTGACAAAGATCTCCTGCCCGTTGCGCCACTTTGTATCTGCCCCCGGCACATCGCGGGACAGGGTTGTAGCAGCAAGGTTCAGGATCACGTATTCGCCGCGCAAGAGGTCACGCGGGTCAACGGGGATCAGCTCCAGTGTCACCTCGCGGCCCTCGGTTTGCACCTGCAGGCGGTCCATCAGCGGCAGGGCGATCAGCCCCAGCTGGATCAGTGCGACCAGCCCCCAGCGCAGCCAGGGAGAGGACTGCAGGCTCTTGCCGGAAATGGGAGAAAGTGTTGCGGAGGATGTCATTGTGCGGCCTCCTTGCCCGAAGCGGGTGTTTTGGCCGGAGAAAAGTGCTTCAGCAGCTTCATGGCCGCAAAGGCCAGGACGAGCAGCAAGAGACCGGCAATGAGGAAGAACAGGGCCTGCCCAAGCAGCGATCCGATGGTTTCATAAAGCAGCCAGAGGGAAATCACGGACAGGGCTGCATATCCGCCAAGGCTCCAGAGGTGCCGCCGATAAAGTGTACCCAACACCACGATCGCGATGCTGGCGGCAAGAGCCAGCGCGGACAGCACGATCATGCTGTCAATCACCAGCGGCATGAAGGCTGCCAGAAGCGCGAGAAAGATCACGCCGAACAAGGTCAGCGCCTTGCCGGTCTTGAAAGAAAGCACAGCACCTATGACCGAACTTGCCAGAGCCAGCGCCAGCAGGACGAATTGAGGAATGGTGGAGAAATTCTGGATGAACGGCATTTCGTTGCCGTCCGCCAGAACAATCAGAAGGAATGGTGTGAGGGCACACAGGATCAGGATACCCGCATCCTGAAAGCTGGACATCAGCATCCAGTGACCAAGGTGTCGTTTGGGATAAGAGCTCGCCCACTTGATGGCCATGTCGATGATGGCAGGCACCTGCACCATGATGGCTGCCAGACAGGCAAATCCGGTGATGACCATGAACTCTTCAAGATCACGGTGCACGCCTTCCTTGGGCGCATAGTCGACGATCAGACGTCCGACACTCACCATCAAGAGGGCAACGGTCAACCACCTGGTCAGCATATTCGAATAGCGGGCGGCGTGAAGCGCGGTCGCGGCGAAAAATACAAACCCGATGATATTTGCCTGAAGCAAGCCCGCTCCGAATTCCGGCCTCTCCCACTGCCAGATGATCGCGGCGATGGCACTGATGATCAGCGATGCTCTGGACCCGGTCAGCCAGGCAGCCGCCAGCGCACCGATTGTCACGAGAAAGGCGCCGCCGCTCAAGTTGGCCGAGAGATGGAAAATCTGCCCGACAAGCGCCATACCACAGATAAATGTCAGGGACGCGAAGGCGGTTGCAAGATCAGCGAGACCCTTCTTGCCTTTGGAAGCGCACAATGCCGCAACGCCATGGGACCCGGCCACCAGAAGGACAATACCGATCAGCTTGGCATTGCGCGGAATGCCATCCCAGTTGGCCGCGATAAAGGCGGCGAGAGCCAGCGCAACGCAGACAACACCGATCCCGGCCAAGGCCAGTGGCAATCCGGATCGTCCGTCTCCGCCTTCGATTTCCCGAAGGATATTGGCCGCGCTATCGGAGGAGACCCAGCCCTTTTCGACCCATCGTTCAAGGTCCGGCTTCAGGTTCCGGTGGTAAAAATAGTCCAGCATCGCAATCCATTCAGCTAAAAGGAGACTCTTCCAATACCCTATCCCGGCGTCTCTGCACAGTTTGCCGGGTGTCGGGTTCGATTGAACCGGCAGACGTGAACAACCCCGACGACCTCCTTTGTGAGACGCCGCATTCCCAGCTTGGGCCGGCTCTAACGAACGTCCCGAAAGAGATCCGCAAGCCACGCCCAGACGACCTGACACCTTGGCAGGGATGCAAGGTCGGAGTGGACCATCACCCACACTTCCCGCTCCACATTCGGAACAGCATCGCTGCTTTCCATGCGAACGAGGCGCGGATCAGCCTCAGCCAGCAGGCTTGGCAGGACGGACCGCCCTGCCCCGTTTGCAACAGCCTCGATGGCACTGTCGGCATCACCAACCCGCATGTTCGCAAAGCTGCCGCCCGCCTTTCGCACATGGTCGTGCATCCATTTGACTTGCGGCAGGTGTTGCCAGGCTTCCTGATGAGTGACCCACGGCATGTCGTCTTCGTTCGGGTCCCGGTAGATGCGACTGCAATAAACCGCATGCTTCAGGACACCCAGCTTCTTGGTTCTCACCATCAGGCCTCCCGTTTCAGGTCTCGACAAGCGCAAGGCCATGTCGGTTTCCCGTTTGGAGAGGCTGAGGTATCGCAAGTCCGGGTGCAGTTCGAGCTCAAGATCAGGATACTCGGCCAGAAGCTCGCGCGATCGGGGGATGACCAGCCGGTTGAGCAACATCGGCACGGAGGTGAGACGCACGCAGCCCGACACACCCTGACGGCTTCCGCTGGCCTCGCTCTCAAGGGACGACAGCTCCAGTTCAATCCGCTCGGCCCGTTCGGCGGCCGCCAGCCCCAAGTCCGTCAGGCGGACGCTGCCATCGGCCAACCGCTCGATCAACCGCGCCCCCAGTTCGTCCTGCAGCGTGCGGATGCGGCGGGAAACCGTTGTTGTATCGACCTTGAGCACCGCTCCTGCAGCGCCAAAGGACCCATGGCGTTTGACTGCCAGCAGGCAGCGCAGATCATTCCAGTTCATGCCTTGCATTTTTGCAGCCTACCACGGCATTTTTGCAGCTTCACCTGAAATTCTACAGGGCCTATTCCTTTTGCGACCCGCGAAAGGTGCCCCATGCTCACATCCATAGCCGCATTTGCCGAACTGCCCGTGTTCGATCTTGTCCTGTGCATGGCTGCAGTTTTTGTTGCCGGACTTGTGCGCGGCTTTGCCGGCTTTGGCCTGTCCGCAATTCTCATGGCCAGCATTGTGCTCATTTTGCCGCCCATCCAGCTGATCCCGATCTGTTATGTTCTTGAGTCTGCAGCAAGCCTTGCCATGTTTCGCGGCGGCATTCGCGATGCGGACATGCGGATCGTCTGGTTGCTCGTCGTTGGCTCTGCCATCGGTGTTCCGCTTGGGCTTTGGGCCACAACGACAGTTCCGGTCGACGTTTCGCGGAAAGTGGCCTTGGTGCTGATACTGGTGCTGACGATCCTGCAATTCTTCAAGATCGCCCCCAAGAACCTGGGGCGGACCAGTGGCCCTGCAGTCACCGGTGTCGTCGCAGGAATTGCCACCGGACTTGCCTCTGTCGGCGGCATGGTGGTTGCGCTCTACGTTCTTGCCAGCGATGTCCCGGCACGGGTGATGCGCGCCTCGCTCGTCATGTATCTCTTCACCGGCATGTTTACCTCGGCCATCTTCCTCTATCTTTATGACGTGATGACCATGGAGGCCTTGAAGCGCGGCGCGGTTCTCGCTCCGGCCGTTCTTGCCGGTGTGTTTCTCGGAAGCTTCCTGTTTCGCCCCTCCCTTGCGCCCTACTACAAGGCAGTCTGCCTTGCACTGCTGGGGACCCTGTCCCTGTCCGGGCTCGCACGTCTGGCTTTTTAGGCGGCGGAAAGCCTAGGCTGATGCTTCCTCTTCCAGAGCGGCAGCCTCTTCAAGGGCGGCAGCTTCTGCGGCAACTTCCTCGATGATTTCCTCCTGATCCTCATCCACCTTCGCAGCAACACGTCTCAGGAGCTCGATTGCGGTTTCGATGGAGTCCATTTCCTTCTCGGTTTGCCAGACACACCAGGCCGGAAACGGAAAGACGGGAGCATGGGGGATGATCGACAACGAATGCGCCTCCAGCTGGTCCTCAACGATACGGGCGGGGAAATAGGCAGCTCGCTTGTGATCGACAATATATTCCAGGGCCATCGACCCGATGCCGAGGGTGGTTCGTGATGCCCTGAATTCCGGGAACGCGCTCTTGTGGGCCGCCACGAACTCGCTGCCCCAATCGATGAAGACATACCTGTCATCCAGCGTCTCGGGATAATCTACATCCGGGCCAACCAATACGAGCTGGTCTTCGAAGAGCAATTCGGCCCTCAGCCCCGGTCGGATTTGCGGCGTATACATGAGCCCGATATCCAGCGCGCCCTCCAGCATCATTCGCGTGAGGCGGTCCGGCATGCCGATCTCGGCCCGGAAGGCCACTTCTGGCAACATGCGTTCCAGCAACCGGAGCCAGCGCAGCCCGAACCCTGGCCACAGGCTGTACTGCGAGCCGATGATGAGGGTTTCGCTATAGCCTTCAGGAACGCTGACCTGGTATCGCGCCTCTTCCCAGACCCGCAGCATGGAACGGGCAAAGCGGTCAAACTGCTCACCGGCAGACGTCAGCTGAGCCCCGGCCTTGCTTCGGTTGAACAGGCTGACGCCAAGCAAATCTTCCAGACGCCGAATTCTCAGGCTCACCGCGGACTGGGTCACATGCAAACGTTGCGCAGCGGCATGGAAGTTTCCGGAATCTGCAACCTGCAGGAATGTTCTGGCCAGCTCTATATCCATTCTTCAGCCCCTACGTTATGTGATAAGCGAATCTCATCTCATCGATTATTATTTAGCGTTTTTCTTATCTGAAATTCCAGCCTATTTGAACTTCATGGAGAGGTTCAAAGCAATGAAACCACATCAGACACCGCAGGAAACTTGCTCCGGCAAGATCACCATGACCGTGCTCGACTGTGCGTTTTGGCTCGCCGTCACTGTGTACGGAGCCAGCGTCCTCTTCGTGTTTTTGCTGGTCCCATGAGGGGCCCGCAAACGGAACATCCCGTTCTCTGGAGTATTGAAATGAAAAAACAGATGATCCTCGCTGCCCTGACCGTTCTCGCTCTGGCACCTGTTGGTGAAGCGCTTGCGGCCAAGAAGCTGCCCGCTGAAAAGCCGCTCGCGGAAAAGGGTCCTGAAGGCCGCACCCGGTTCGGTGTTCTAGCTTGCGAAATCGACGGCGGCATTGGCCTTGTTGTCGGTTCGTCCAAAGGCGTTCAATGCACGTTTGAGAACAGCCAGACCGGCAAGACCGATTCCTATGTCGGCAACATCTCGAAGCTTGGTATCGACATCGGCGTGACCGGCAAACAGTACATGCGTTGAGCCGTCTACGCGCCAGACGCTGCCACGGTGAAGGAAGGCTTCGCAGGACGCTATAGCGGCGTATCCGCCGGCGGCGCAATCGGCGTTGCCTTCGGTGCGAACGCCCTGATCGGCGGCTCCGACAAGCAGATCGTTCTGCAGCCGTTCAGCGTTCAGGCCGGAACAGGCCTCAACGTCGCCGTTGGCGTGTCTTCCATGAAAATCGAGCGCAAGAACTAAGCGCGGGAGACACCAACTTGCCGGATGGCGGTCGGCGGGAAACCGCCATCCGGTGACCTTTAGGGAGGAGAGAGCAATGGCTCAGCAGCTTTTCGGGCGTTACGAATACGTGTCCATTCCGGAAATGGCGATCACCGGAATGCCGGCAACACTCGAGACCACATTTGACAACAGCTTCCTGTCGGTCTCCCGGCCAATCGTCATTTCGCGCAACACGCATGCGCGCCTGCAGTTCAGCCTCTTGAGCTCCGATGGCGAACAAATCCACACACTTCGCCTCACCGGCGCTCGCGACATGCGATGGCCAGGTGGTCGACGCGAGCGCATCTATCGCAGCGCCGTAACGGTCATGCTCGGCCAACAAATGCAGCGTGTGGAGCTTTGGCTCACGACCGAACGCCTGCGCTCAACCGACCTTGTCCTTGGCCGCGGCCACCTGCCGGAAGACAGCGAAGTGTGCTGGGAGGCGGCCTTCACCCAAGGCCTCGGACGCCCGCCCCTGCACCAACTCATGCATTCGGCATAACCTGTGCGATGTCAGCCCTTGCGGGCGATGAGAAACCGCGAGCGGACAACGCCGCCGAATGTGCGGTGCTCAAGGATATTGAGGCCGGCATCCAGCATCATCTCGTCCACTTCCGAGATGGAAAGACTGCGGACCGGTGGCGCCTTGCCGAGAAGCCGCATCAGCCCGACAATCGGCAACAGGTAGAGTGACCGGTATTTCAGGCAGGCGGTCTTGGTGATGACAAGGCCGCCGGGACGCGCCAGACCGGCAAGGCGGTTCACCATTGCGGATGGGTCGTCGACGAGATGAAGGAAGTTGAACCCCATCACGACGTCATAGCCGGCTCCGTTCTCACCCTCTTGTTCCAGTGCCGGATCAAAGGGATCTGCGCGCACAAAGGTCACGTTGTCGTGGCCGCCTGCGATCAGCTTTTCCTTGGCGATCGCGATCATCTCCGACGAATAATCACTGGCTGTCATGTGCTTTACATTCGCAGCAAGACGCAGGGCCGTCGTGCCCGTGCCGCAGCCGACTTCCAGCACCTCATCGCGAACGGACAGACGTGCCGCCACTCTGGCCAGCCAGCTCTCGTAGGCTTGCGGGTTACCGATCTTTGCAGAGGCATATTTGCGGGCAACTCCATCCCAGAAACTTGCAGTCATGGTCTTGAACCTGTGTGCGAACTGTTGGTGCAGGAAGTGGTAATGGCAGTTCTTTCAAACGTAAATTGCCGAATTTTGCTGACATGATATACATAAACGCATGAATTGGTCAGCTCTCACCTTTGACTGGAATCAGGCTCGGGCCTTTCTTGCCACCGCAGAAGAAGGATCACTCTCGGCGGCGGCGAAGGTGCTTGGCCTGACGCAACCCACCATCGGCCGGCAGATCACCGCTCTGGAAGAGGAGCTCGGCGTCATCCTGTTCGAGCGGCAGGGGCGCAGTGTCAGCCTGACACCGACAGGCACGAAGCTCCTCACGCACATTCAGGAGATGGCCGAAGCTGCGGCTGCCTTTTCTCTGGCAGCCAATGGCCAGTCCACAATTGTCGACGGAGATGTCACGATCTCCGTGTCGGACGTCATTGCGGCACATATCCTGCCGGGACTCCTTCCCGAGTTGACGGAACGCGCGCCCGGTCTTTCCATCGAGATCGTTGCAACCTACCAACTCAGCGACCTGCGCAAGCGCGAGGCGGATATTGCGCTTCGGCATGTACGCCCGACCGAACCCGACCTCTTTGCCCGGCTGATCTGCGATATGACCGCCCGCCCCTATGTCTCACGCACATTCATGGAGCGCCTGCCGCATCCACCTAAGCTTGAGGACCTCAAGACGCTGCCCTTCATCGGGTTCGGCGACAAGGAGCTGATGGCGCAACGGATGAGTGACTTCGGGTTCCCGGTCACAGCCTCCAATGTCCGCTACAATTGCGTCAGCGGCGTCGTTGCCTGGCAGATGGTGCGCGACGGGCTGGGCGTCGGCGTGATGGCCGATGACGTTGCGCGCCGCAGCCCGGAGGTCGTTCCGCTGTTTTCGGACAGTGCGCCGATCAGCTTTCCGCTCTGGATTGTCACCCACAGGGAACTGAAAACCAGTCGCAAGATCCGCCTTGTCTTCGATTTTCTGGCAGAGCGACTGCAATCGACACTCGGACAGCTGCCTACCCCGCCTGGAACATCCAGTTGAGCACCAGACGCCAATCGGTCATGCGGATCGGCGTTCCGTGGACACCTGTATCGAACAGCGTGAACTTGATCGGATATCCCGGCGCAGACTGGCGGATCTGCTTGAAGAAATTCGCCTGCGTTTCCCAGTTATAGACCGTATCGTCGCTGCCATAGCCCATGTAGATGGGCACACGACGTGACAGGGCTCCAGAGGACAGAAAGCCCGGGTCCTTTGGCGACCCGAGGAAAAGAATGCCGCTGAGATTTTGC
This sequence comes from Roseibium sediminis, assembly GCF_008711325.1. Classification (GTDB taxonomy): domain Bacteria; phylum Pseudomonadota; class Alphaproteobacteria; order Rhizobiales; family Stappiaceae; genus Roseibium; species Roseibium sediminis. Next base: position 4,582 of record NZ_VXDB01000027.1, on the reverse strand, counting down.
GCGTATTGTCCGTTCTTCAGAAGGTTCCAGCAGATGATGCCGCCCATCGAACCGCAGGCGACAATTACCTTGGCCCGTGGAGACACCTGCTTCTGATAACGGATCAGGGCATCGATATCAGCCGTGCCCTTGGCACCAAAATCAGCGAACTCGGCGGACAGATACGCCCCGCCGTTCCGGACCATCAGGTTCTGCACACGATTGAAATTGCCGCCAAAGGTGACGTCATTCATGCCCTGAAAGCGGTTGCCGCCCTGACCGTGAATATAGATCACGACCGCATTTGCGCCACCCTGCGCCCTGCCGACACCCATGTAGCGAACGGTTCGGCCATTGGCCCGCAATTCGTAACTCTCGCGGCTGCTCTTGGGCTTGTAGGAGACGTAGTTGCCGAACACCTCGCGCTGATCGACCTTGTCCCGGTCATAGAGATCGCGCTGCTTGGAGTACTCCACCACGAGGAAATCACCATCGAAATGGGACGCCGTCACCTTCTTGTACTGGAAGAGATCATCCTTGAAGGGCGCAAGGGACTGGGCGCCCGCTGCCGAGTTTAGCGTCATGAGACAGGCCGCCATTGCCAGACATCTCGCAAACTTGGACAAAATGGCAGGCGACATAAGGTCTTCTCCGGACAAATTCGAACCTACAAAAAGCAACAATTTCCCGAGTCTATTTCAAAACCATGCCGGTTTGAAGGCGATGCGGCGTCACTTCTGTGCATGACCGACCGGTTTCCTCATTGGAATTATTCCCAGTAATTTGTGAAACACCGCCACCCCACTTCGCGCACTTTTAATATCTTACCCTTGGTAATTTTGCGCAAATACGCTCCTTACCCTGCAGTCATTGACAATATTCTTTTGCCTTATTCTAAATTTTAACAATTTGTTAACCACGCATTACCAATAATCACAACCATAAGGTGAATCATCACCGGTGATTTTCGGGAGGGCGATGTGCCAGTCATTTCGTTTGCAAATGCCAAAGGGGGAGCCGGAAAAACCACGGCTGCGCTTTTGCTTGCGACCGAAATCGCCGATCGCCGCAAGACCGTTACACTTGTCGACGCCGACCCGCAAAAGTGGCTATCGAAATGGGCAGAGCTTCCGAATGTGAACCCGCGCATTTCCGTGGTCAGCGTGACTTCTGCGTCCAGCATCATCGGTCAGATACAAGATGCCTCCACGACGTCCGACTACGTGATCGTCGATCTGGAGGGCACGGAAAACCTTCTCGTTGCCAATGCGATTTCCATGTCCGATCTGGTGATCGTGCCGATCCAGGGATCGGCAATGGATGCACGCGGCGGATCGAAGATCCTTGCCCTTGTCCGCAAGCTTCAGAAAATCGTCCATCATGACATTCAGCACTGCGTCCTGCTGACACGCACCACCGCAGTGGTGACCACCCGCGCCATGCGGGCCGTTCAGGAACACCTGGCTGCCATCGGCGTGGAAACCCTCATGACACCCCTCGTTGAGCGGGCCGCCTTCCGCGACCTGTTCGATTTTGGTGGCAGCCTGTCACAGCTGGCCAACCATCCGGTGTCCAACCTCGAAAATGCAAAAGAAAATGCAACCATGTATGTGGCCGAGGTTCTCGGCCGCCTCGAAACAGTGACTTCAAGGAACCGCTGGTACCAAAAACAAAAGGCAGCATCCTGAAACTCTGAAAAGAAAATGTGCACTTGTCCCATCGACTCGGCCGGACGCCCCACCATCGTCCGGCCTTTTCTTTTCCCAACTCCCCCTAAACCAACTCATATAACTTCATACTTACGTTATACTTTCATATATTAAACACCACTCCCCGTCACACTTGATACACTCTGATACAAACCAGCATATACTTGCGACAGACGATACACTTTCAGACACAATCTGAGGTCGCAACACAGCTACGATCTGGCAAGTCACACGGAGGACTTGCACATGACTTCGAGCGCCATTCAAAAGGCTGTCGTACTTACTTTCCTGTACCCCCTTCTTCTTTCCAGCCAATCTCACGCGGAAGCCCCCGCCCCCATGAACCAGTTTCGGCTGAACGAGATCGTCCGCGAAGACCCCCGTAAGGCCTTCGAGGAAGCCTTTGAGGCTGGTGACGAGCTGACGGAGGCCATGTTCACGATCGAGCGTGGTGCCGGGGCGATGGTTGGCCGCGATGGCCAGCGCTTTACCCGCATGCCGCGAGCTGACCTCAATGCAGACGGGGAATGGACGACGCATCTGCCCGCCCGTGAAGCTGGCCCCGTCGCCCAGTCCTGCATTGCCTGCCACGCCGCCCCTTATGGCAATGGTGCAGGCCCCAACCCGATGAACGGGATTGTGGATCCGCTGCATTCGGGCGACCCAAAGAAGTTCCTTGTGCGCAACACCCCGCACCTCTTTGCCCTTGGAGCGGTGCAAAGGATCGCAGAGGAGATGACAGCGGAGCTGAAGGCGCAGGAAGCCGGGCTTGGAAGATCCGTGTGCGAGACGGGCAAGTCGGGCAGCGTGTCACTTGTCGCCAAGGGCGTTTCCTTTGGAATACTTGCCGCGTCCCCGGCCCTAACCCCGACCCCGACCCCGGGCAACGGCAATTGCGTTGCGGCCTTTGACACAGGCATGGTCGAGGGTGTTGATGCCGATCTCATCATCAAGATGTTTGGCTGGAAGGGCGCCCATGCGAGCCTTCGCACCTTCACACGCCACGCCGCCCATAATGAACTGGGCATGCAGGCGGTTGAGCTGGTCGGGGAAACCGACGGGGATCATGACGGTGTCACCAACGAGCTGACGATCGGCGACTTGACCGCCTTGACAATCTACATGGCGGCCCTGGAACGCCCCACGTCCAAGCTTGAACTGGCCGAGCTCGGCCTGATGGAACTGGGCGACGGTGAAGCTGCTGAAATTCGCAAGGGGGAAGCCCTGTTCGCCAAGGCCCAGTGCAGCTCTTGCCACATGCCCGTTCTGGAGGTCGTGGACCCGATGTTCCGCGAGCCGAGCCGTCAGGCCGGTTTCTTTGAAACGACGCTCCCCTCCGGCCAGACAGCCCTTGAGGCCGGCCTTCTTCAGGACGCCGCCGTCACCTTCGACCTGACCGCAGACAGCCCGAACAACCACGTGGTTCTGGCCAATGGCGACGCCCGCAATCTGGGTGCCTTCCCGAAAACCGCCTCTGGCGGGGCCCGGATTGCCTGGTATTCCGATTTCAAGCGCCACGACATGGGTGAGAAACTGGCCGACCCGGTCGATGTGCACGGCTTCGGCGCCTCTGTCTGGCCGACCCGGTCGCTTGCGGGCGTTGGCTCCACCGGGCCATGGCTGCACAACGGCAATGCGACCACGCTCCACGACGCGATCATCGCCCATGGCGGCGAAGCCGAGGCCAGCCGGTCAGCCTATGAAGCACTGCCCACCCCCGACCGTCAGGCCCTCGTCGCCTTTCTGGAAAACCTGATCCTTCAGGATCTCGATCCGAAATAGGCGCGTAACACTACGGCAGCCCCCTGGCACCCCATCCGGGGGGCAGTCTTTGCTCCAATTTCCGTTTCAACCAAAGCGATAGACTATGTGTGGGTAGTTTTCGGACATCTGATACGCCCATTGCTTAGGGTTCGATGGAACCAAGGTCTCATTAAAACCTTTGACCTGGCTCCCATCTTCCCGAAAGAGCTTGAGTATAATTCCATCATCCGTGTCAGTCGTCTCAATGCGCCCAATTTCTCGAATATGAATAGTATTTACAGTCTCGGGGTTCCCATTAACCAATCGACAAGACCACCGAACCAGTTCACCTGTATCCAAATGGATGCGGGATCCCCATGATTCGTTTCGAAGAATATCTCTTAACACCAAGCAAAAAAACAAAATGGCCAATATTATTCCGAGAAAAGGCCAAATCGGAAAAATCTGCCCCCTCGCCACGAAGAAGGAGAAGTAGAAATCTTTAGCCCATACAGAAGCAAAAAGAGCAATTATCGCAATTGAACCTAGTGTACCCCAGTCTTTTCTTGATCTCCGCTCATAAAAATAAGCCCAATCTTGCTTCACCGAAGAGATGTTTTCAGCAGAAGTCAATTTCTCCAATACCTCCTCCAAGAAAATTAGATGGCACCGACTATAAATGAGAGCACACCCGCTGGCCCAAGAAAAAAACCGGACGACTTGCTAGCTTCCAACACCGAAGCACTGCCCACCGCCGACCGTCAGGCCCTCGTCGCCTTTCTGGAAAACCTGATCCTTTAGGATCTCGATCCGAAATAGGCGCGACCTTTCCCTTGTCAGGAGGGCAAGGGTGAGGATGAAGATCTTGTCACCGGATCAGAGGCCAGAACGCCCTGAAGTGTCCACCCCACCCCTAACCCCTCCCCACAAGGGGGAGGGGAACAAAGGCGGCACACCCTCTTCCGTCATCCCGGCCAAGCGAAGCGCGAGCCGGGATCGGAGAGCCCCCAATGTCCATGTAAGGTACCGGGTTCACCGACCCCGGATCTCCGCTGCGCTTCGTCCGGGGTGACGACATAGAGATGCTGCTACACCGCCCTCTCCCATTGGGAGAGGGCCGGGGTGAGGGACTGAAATGTCTTGGCTTTCGG
>NZ_VXDB01000026.1 GCF_008711325.1 Roseibium sediminis | reverse complement strand
CCGGCGCCCGCGGCTGCTCAAACCGTCCAAAATCAAACCGCAGGACTGAGATTGCGCAAACGCAAGGCGTTGTTCAGCAGCCTGTTAAAGGCCTTCGAACAGGGCCGTGGAGAGATAACGCTCTGCAAAGGACGGAATGATCACCACGATGTTCTTGCCAGCCATGTCATCTCGCTGGCCAACGCGGATAGCGGCAGTCAGGGCCGCGCCGGAGGAAATGCCGACGGGCACGCCTTCGGTGCGCGCAACTTCACGGGCCGTTGCAAAGGCATCGTCGTTGGAGATCGTCTGGACTTCATTGTAGACGCTTGTGTCCAGGACGCCCGGTACGAAGCCTGCACCAATGCCCTGGATCTTGTGCGGGCCGGGATTGCCGCCCGACAGGATCGGGCTGTCTTCCGGCTCGACTGCAACAACGTGAAGGTTCGGCTTGCGGCTCTTGAGAACCTGCGAAACGCCGGTGATCGTGCCACCGGTGCCGATGCCGGACACGAAAACGTCGATTTCGCCGTTGGTGTCGTTCCAGATTTCCTCTGCCGTTGTGTTGCGGTGGATTTCCGGGTTGGCCGGGTTCTGGAACTGCTGCGGAATGACCGCGTTTTCGATCTCTGCTGCCAGTTCTTCCGCACGCGCAATTGCACCCTTCATGCCCTTCGGGCCTTCGGTCAGCTCCAGCTCGGCCCCGAGGATCTTGAACATCTTGCGGCGCTCGACAGACATGGTTTCCGGCATCACCAGAATGAGACGGTAGCCTTTGGCAGCGGCTGCAAAGGCAAGCGCGATGCCTGTGTTGCCAGAGGTCGGTTCAACAAGAACGGACTTGCCCGGCTCGATCTTGCCGTCCTTTTCCAGCGCCTCGATCATGGCAACGCCGATACGATCTTTCACGCTGGCGATCGGATTGAAGAACTCCAGCTTGCCCATCAGGTTGGCCTTCACCCCATGGGCCTTTGCCAACTTGTCCAGCCGCACGATCGGAGTGTCGCCAATGGTGTCGATGATGGAGGAATAGATCTTGCCGCGTCCGCGCGTTTCACTGCTCATGTCTTGCTCCCGGATTGGGCGGTGTTGACCGCCTTGAATTTGTTGGGTGGTAACGTAGTACGGCTTTGGCCGAGATTTAAGGGGCTGATTGTGCGTCCGCCGGAGACACTGCGAAATTGTTTTCCGACAAATCCTCTCAGGATGGAAAAAGAAGATCCGGCAGATGCTTCATGTCTTCAAACAGCTCTGCCCCTTCAGCTTCCATGGCAGTGCGGTCGCAGGCAGGGTCCTCGACAAAGGCAAGCACACGCATGCCAGCGGCGATGCCTGCACGCACACCCGGCAAACTATCCTCGATGACGACACAATTTGCCGGATCATATCCCATCGTGCGGGCGGCCAGCAGAAAGACGTCGGGTGCAGGTTTGCCTCGTTCGCAATCCTGAGCGGAAAAAAGCCGGTCCTGCAATCGGTGCAGCAGGCCAGAGCTGCCCAGCGTCACATGCATCTTGGCGTATTTCCCGAAGACGCGACACAATAGGGGATGCTTCGGCGGTCGAGATCATCGAGCACATCGAATACCCCAGAAATCGGATCAACACCTGCAGCAAATGCTTCAAGGTCGCGCTTTCTAATCTCGTCCGGCCAGCTGGAGGGCAGGGTTTTGCCGGTCAGGTCCTCCACCATTCGCTGAACATTCTCTAACGTGCGGCCCATGAAAAGCCGCTGGCTTTCCGGGCCGGTCATGGGAGTGCCCAGCTCCGTGATCATGTCTGCAAGAGTTTGATTTGTCTGGCGTTCGGTGTCCACGAGCACGCCATCACAATCAAAGATAACGAGTTTCGGCGAAGAACCACGCCCCATCGACACCTCACGCACGTCCGGTTGATCCAAAGCCGCCCGCCCCGCGAGTGGTGTCTGACAGGGCGTAAACCTCCGCAAATTCAACCTGGACCACTGGGGCGATGACCATCTGCGCAATCCGCATACCACGTTCGATCACGAAAGGCTCAGCGCCGAGATTGATAAGGATAACCTTCACTTCTCCCCGGTAGTCGGCATCCACTGTGCCGGGAGTGTTGAGAACGGTGATGCCATGCTTGGCAGCCAGTCCCGAGCGTGGGCGCACCTGTCCCTCATGGCCAACCGGCAGGGCCATGGTGAGGCCGGTGGGAACAAGCGCCCTTTCTCCGGGAGACAAGGTCATCGGCTCGCTCACGGCTGCTACGAGGTCAAACCCGGCGGCATCACGTGTCTGGTAGGCCGGTAGAGGAAGTCCTTCCGCATGGGGGAGACGACAAAGTTCCAGTTTTTGAGACATGGCGGGGTCCTTAGGCATTGGGGATTGGTGCAATTTACGAGGGCAAATGGGCGTGGAGGCGATCTTTTGGATTGTGCAGTGCAATTTATCCGAGAGTCGTCTTGCGAGACTGCATGCAACCTGAAAAGGTGCGTTCCGTATTTGATACCGTTTATGGGGGTTATTGCGTCATGGTTCGTATTTTCTGTCTCCTGTCGGCCTTGGTCTGGGCTGGGTTTGCGCCAGCTGCCAACGCTCAGACAGTGGGTTTTGCAGAGGCCATCAAGATACTGAGCTCAAGCTGTGGCAAGGATATTGAGACCTACTGCAAATCAGCCAATCTGGGCAACAACGAGATCGGAAGTTGCCTCGAAAACAACAAGTCCAAGGTCTCTGACCAATGCAATGTGGATCGGGCGCGTGTTTCCGCACTTCTGGAAGCACGCTTTGCGGCACAGGCGGCTGTACCGAAAGTCTGTGAGCGGGATTCGCGTCAGTATTGCAAGGGCATGAAACCGGGTTCCGGGCATATCCTCAAGTGTCTGCTGAAGGCCGAAAAGGTGGTCGGCAAGGACTGTAACCAGGCCATCGACTGGGCCGGTTACCGCTAAGCCTGCATTTTGGATATTGTTTCGGAGCCTTTCATGAAAATCTCAAACATTCTTCTCGGTGCGGTGGTTGCATCTGCCCTGTCAGTTACCGGCGCATTTGCCCAGACCAAGCTGTCCCGCAATGAAATCGTCAACTCCCTGCAAGGAGCGCAGGAAAAGGTCGAGTTCAGCGCAGACGACCTGCGCAAGCAGGCCTTTGAACATATCAAGCGCTTTCCGGGCGACAACGCCACAGAAGTCCTGCCGCTGGCGGCGAAACTGAACCAGCTGCGGCAGTTCAATGTAGAGGTCACCTTCGACTTCGATTCCGCGCGCATTCGTCCTGAATCCTACGAGACGATCGGCGTCATCGCAGACGCCCTGCACACCCCGTATCTCTGGGGCGCAAAGTTCTTTGTGGTCGGGCATACGGATGCAAAGGGCGACCGTGAGTACAATCTCAACCTGTCGCAAAAGCGGGCTGAAGCGGTTCGTGACGCACTGGTCACCACATTCCGGGTGCCTGCAGATCGTCTGGAGGCAGTTGGCCTTGGTGAAGAGCAACTGCGTGATCCTGCAGATCCGGACGGGGCGATCAACCGCCGTGTTCAGCTGATCAATGTCGGCTACTGACGCTACCTGAAACGATAAAACGAACGGGAATCGGGCGGCCGTTTGGTCGCCCTTTTCTATGCGTTCAGGAAATCGGCAATTCGTGCGACAAGGCGTGCGGCCACGTCGTCCTTGCCCATCTGCGGCCAGTCCTCAACACCCTTGGCAGAAACAATCCGCACCGTATTGTTGTCGCCGCCCATCACGCCGCCTTCCGGGCTTACATCATTGGCAACGATCCAGTCGGCCTTTTTTCGGGCAAGCTTGGACTGCGCGTTCGCAATCAGGTTCTGTGTTTCGGCAGCAAAGCCGATCAGAAGGCCGGGCCGAAGCGTGGCATGGTGGCCTATCGTGGCCAGAATATCCGGGTTTTCGGTCAGCGAGAGAGCCGGCACCTTTCCGCTGCCGTCCTTCTTTATCTTCTGGTCAAAATCCGTGGCCGCGCGCCAGTCGGCCACCGCAGCGGCCATGATGGCAACATCAGCAGGAAGAGCGGCCTGAACGGCCTCCAGCATTTGTCTGGCTGTTTCGACCTTGACCACGGTGACGCCTGCCGGATCCGGCACGGTCACCGGGCCTGAAATCAGAGTCACCTTTGCCCCTGCGCGCGCTGCTGCGGCTGCAATTGCATGGCCCTGTTTGCCTGACGAGCGGTTGGCAATATAGCGCACCGGATCGATAGGCTCGTGCGTCGGACCGGAGGTGATGACAATGTGCTTCCCGTAAAGCGGGAGGTCCGCCTTTGCCGCTGGGTCAGAAACCGTTTCACGTGAAAAGAGGGCTTCGGCTGCCGCTACGATCTCAAGCGGTTCGGACATCCGGCCAAGCCCGGCCTCGCCGCTTTCCGCCATTTCTCCGCGCTCGGGACCGATGAAGACCTTTCCGTCCTGCGTCAGCGTTTCGACGTTCCTTGCCGTTGCAGGGTTTGCCCACATTTTCGGGTTCATCGCGGGCGCAACGAGCACGGGCTTGTCCGTTGCCAGAAGGACCGCTGTTGCCAGGTCATCTGCAATCCCGTGGGCCATCTTGGCCATCAGATCGGCAGTTGCCGGTGCGATGAGGATGAGATCATTGTCACGGGCAAGACGAATGTGCCCGACATCCTGTTCGGCCTCCCGGTCAAACAGTTCGGTGTAGACCTTTTCCGCAGACAGGGACCCGACTGCAAGCGGCGTGATGAACTGTTGTGCGCCGCGCGTCATGACCGGGATGACCCGCGCGCCGCGTTCCTTGAGACGCCGGATCAGGTCGAGAGCCTTGTAGGCCGCGATGCCGCCACTGATGATCAGAACAATCCGCTTGCCGTTCAGCACTCCGGCCTCCTGGGTTGGCGCCTTTAAACGTAACCTGTCAGCGGGCCGTGCGGAAATCGCGCGGCGCTGGAGACACCACCTGGCTGCCCGATCCGGTCATCTGATAGACCGCAAGGCCACGTTCGTTCTGCCCGTTACCAAGGAAGCGGAACAGGCCGTCAATGCCGATGAAGCCGTCCTGATTGGTGAGAACGTTGCGCGAGAAGCGCTGTTGCCCGGCTGAACGAACAAGGCCTGCGGCAAGGGTTACCCCATCATAGGCAAGCGTTGCATTGCGCGGAGGGACTGAATTGTAGGTCGACTTGTAACGATCAGCAAAGGACTGGAAACCGGCCCCGTCCGGACCGGGATACCAGCTTCCGGCCAGAAGCGGATTGGACTTCATCTGCTGCGTGTCCCACTGCCCGCTGCCAAGCACCTTCAGGTTCCCGAAATTTGCGCCGGCCGCGCTCAGGGTCTGCACAACAAGACCGGGTACGCCTCCCCCGTCCGGCACGAAGAGCGCGTCAATCTGCCCGGCACTGGCAGCAATTGCCTGTGCCTTGGCAGCAAGGTCCGAAGTGTCGGTTCCGGTTGCCGAGTAGCGCTGGATCGAGACAATGCGTGCCCCTGCCCGTCCGACTTCCTGACGGAACGCGGCTTCAACAACTGCTCCATACGAATTGTCCGGAATGAGTGCGGCGAAGGACTTCTTCTGCTGGCTCGCGGCATAACCGATGATGCGTTTCACGTCTCCGGCAGGCAGGAAGCTGAGGAGATAGACGCCAGTCGATGCAACGGCTGTGTCGGTTGAGAAGGCAACAACCGGGACGCCCGACGAGCGCGCAATCGTTGCAGCGCCCGAAACGGCGTTGGAGAAGACCGGGCCCAGAATAAATTCAGCGCCTTCGGCGATGGCAGACTGGGCCGCTGCCCGTCCGCCTTCCACCGTGCCGCCCGTGTCCTTGATCAGGAGCTGGATATCAGCATTGGGAAAGTTGGAAAGGGCAAGCTCTGCAGAGTTGCGGAAGACAGTCCCGATGGATGTCGCACCATTGCTGCCGCTCAGCGGAAGCAGAAGGCCGACACGTACCGAACCGGTGCCGATCACATCGCCGGTGGTTTGCGGCGCAAGGTCCGTTGAAATCGAGGTTCCGGGAAGTGAGCCGAGGGACGATCCCTGACACGCGGCCAGCGCAAGAGCTGCTGCGCCGACAACGATTGACCGCGCCCAGTGTGTGGCTTTTCTTCCCAGTTGCATACGCTGCACCCCAGCCTCCTTGGTAAACTTCACGAGACACTTACGGTTTCACGAAGGGTGTGTCCAGTTTCGTCGCGAGATCAAGGTGCAACACCTGATTTGGCGTCAGATTTTAACTTGAATATCAGTAAAATGCCTTGTAGCGCTGAAAACAACGCCCAAAATGGGCATTTTTGCGACCAGCCAGGCGGACAGCACGGGAGCACTCCATGGAAACTGTCGACAAGGTCGCAGGAGATCGGCGCTACAGCCTGTCGGCGCATGCTTTTCAGGCCCCTCCTCTCGAACCGGGCCTTTATATCGTCTCCACCCCGATCGGAAATCTTGGAGACATAACGGTCCGGGCGCTGGAAACGCTGGCCGCAGCCACACTCATAGCCTGCGAGGATACAAGGGTGACGTCCACCCTCACGCACCGGTTCGGCCTGAAGGCACAGCTGTTGCCCTATCACGAGCATAACGCGGAAAAGCAGCGCCCGCGTCTGCTGGCCGCCCTGGAACGCGGTGAGGCCATTGCTCTGGTCAGTGATGCAGGCACACCGCTTGTCTCCGATCCCGGCTATCGGCTTGTGCGAGATGTTCTGGCGGAAGGACACAAGGTTATTCCGATCCCCGGCGCATCTGCGCCGCTTGCGGCTCTCGTGGCGTCCGGCCTTCCAAGTGACACGCTGGTATTTGCGGGCTTCCTGCCGCAAAAAGGCGGGCCGAAAACAAGCCGCTTGAACGAGCTGGCCGGCATCAAGGCAACACTGGCGTTTTTTGAATCGCCTCACCGGGTGGGAGCAACGCTCAAATTGATGGCCGAGATGTTGGGGGGCGAGCGTGAGGCGATTGTCGCCCGAGAACTGACCAAACGCTTTGAAACCTTCGAGCGTGGGTCTCTGGAGGATTTGGCGACCCGGTTTGACGGAGAGCAGGTGAAAGGCGAGATCGTCATTCTTGTCGGCCCGCCCGAAGACCGGCCGGAAGCTGAAGGTGCTGATGCGGACGAGCTGTTGCGCGAAGCCCTTGCAGACATGCCGGTCAGTGCAGCTGCCAAAAAAGTCGCAAAGGCGACGGGTCTTGATCGCGGTGATCTTTACAAGCGAGCGCTGGAGCTGAAGGACGGAGCCGCCTGACATGGCAGCAAAGGGCGGGCCAATAAAGGGCGAAGCTGAAACCGGCAAACGCCGCAAGGCTCATGGCCTTGGGCTTTCCGCCGAAACCTTTGCAGCATGGTCCCTCCGCCTGACCGGTTGGCGTATCCTGAAGCATCGCTACAAGACCAAGGCAGGAGAAATCGACCTCATTGCAAAGAGAGGCAAGACGGTAGCCTTCATCGAGGTCAAGGCGCGCCGAACCCGGGCAGCCGCCATGGAGGCTGTCACCCCTGCAAGCCAAAGGCGTATCGTCCGGGCCGCAAAAATCTTCATCGCAGAACATCCGAAAGCCGGGTTTTTCACCCTGCGTTTCGATGTCGTGATTGTCCGGCCATGGCGCTGGCCGGAGCGCATTGTGAGTGCGTTTCAGGCGGCGGAATGAAATCAACACCTTGCGCCTACTGGACAAAGCCTGGTGCGATCCGCATATCTGGACAACATGATCACCCAATTGCGCAAGGTCGTCCTTGCGTTCGCACGGGAGTAATCCGATGGCCCTGAAGGTCGCCGTCCAGATGGACCATATTTCCTCGATTAACATTACCGGGGACAGTGCCTTTGCGCTGATGCTGGAAGCGCAGGCGCGCGGTCACGAGCTTTACCACTATACGCCTGATCGGCTTGCGATGATCGGCGACGATGTGTTCTGCGCGCTCGAGCCGGTGGAAGTGCGGGACGAAAAGGGAAACCACTTCACGCTGGGTGAACGTCAGCGCAGCAACATGCTGGACATGGATGTGGTCTTGATGCGTCAGGACCCGCCCTTTGATCTGGCCTATATTGCGGCAACCCACATCCTCGACAAGATCCATCCCAACACGCTGGTGGTCAACAACCCGACCGAAGTGCGCAATGCCCCGGAAAAGCTGTTCGTCACCGAATTTGCCGACCTGATGCCGCCGACGCTGATCACCCGCGACCGGGCGGAAATCGACCTCTTCCGGGCCGAATATGGCGACATCGTCATGAAGCCGCTGTTCGGTCATGGCGGCGCTGCCGTCTTCCGCATCACCAATGACGACCTCAACTACGGCTCGCTCTATGACTTTTTCGCCGCGACATTCCGCGAGCCCTGGGTCATCCAGCAATTCCTGCCCAATGTGAAACATGGCGACAAGCGTATCCTGCTGGTGGACGGTGAGTTTGCCGGAGCGGTCAACCGTGTCCCGGCAGCCGGTGACCTTCGCTCCAACATGGTGCGTGGCGGATCACCGACCGATAGCGAACTGACCGACCGCGAACTGGAAATCTGCCTGCGTCTTGGTCCCGCGCTGCGTGAAAAGGGACTGATCCTGGTCGGCATAGATGTGATTGACGGCATGCTGACGGAGATCAACGTCACGGCCCCGACCGGCATTCGGGCCGTGAAAAGACTTGGCGGTCCCGACATTGCCGCAAAGGTCTGGGACGTGCTGGAAGCCAAGATTTCCGCCACCGAATAGGCGGGACAAGGCCAGCCCTAAGCGCTTCAAATGGCCTGCAGTTTAGACCAATCGATCACGTTTCTTTGACATCGGAGCCCGCCATGTGCGGGCTCTTTGCGTTTCCATTTGTGAAATTTTGGGGCATGGATGAGCGCTCCACCCTCTGAGTTTGGTTAGTCTGGGTCGTCCATGTTCGGCATGTTCATAGTGTTATTTGCGTTTGTGCTGGGGTTCTCCCTGTCGAGAGCGAGCACCTGCACGGTTGCGGCCACCACGCGGCTTGTCACACGAGGGAAGCCGGATTGGCTGATCGGGATCGGCATTGCGGTGTGTTTTGCGACAATCAGCCTTCTCGCGCTCAAGATGCTTTTTCCGGAAAAGCTCCCGATTGCCCGTGAACTGCCGATCGATGCGGTTTTGATCGCCGCCTCCATTGCCATGGGGATTGGGGCGTGGCTGAACAATGGCTGTTTCATCGGAACCATCGGGCGGCTGACATCCGGCGATTCCGCCTATCTGATGACCTTCGCGGGGCTGGTGGTCGCGCGCAAGATCAGCGCCGACTGGCAGTTGGATGCTCTGCCCGGATTTCACTTTCAAATGGCGGCGCTGGACACAGACACGGGGATATTCTGGGGCGCTGTCGGGCTCGCGGGCGCAGGCGCTGTCTATGGGCTCTTTCGGGTCGTGAAAAACCGGGAACAGGCGATATTCGCACTGTGCGTCATGGGACTTGCCGCTGCCCTCACCTTTGCGAGCAATCCTGACTGGAGCTATGAGGCGTGGGTCGGGCGCATTCTCTCCGGCAAGGGACTGTCGCAGACCCTCGAAATCGAGCTGACGATCCTGGCGCTTTTTGCGGGCGCAACCATCGGGTCAATCCTGAATTCCAGATTTTCCCTGCAAGCCCCTCACCTGCAACGCGCGGTTCTATGCTTTCTGGGCGGAATTTTGATGGGGTTGGGGGCAATCTTTACCGGCGGCGGCAACGACACGTTGCTGCTTTGGACCATCCCGAACTTCGTCCTGCATGGCCTCGTCGCCTACGCTGTTATGGTCGGGACGGTAGCGGTGCTCGTTTTGGCGAAGTCAAAGCTCAGGAGAGCTGCGGCCTGACGAACCCTTGAGTGCCAAACCGTGCTGACGCCAGTCGCCTGTCTGGTCAGACCCAGAAGAAAAACCCCGTTCGGCGGTGGGGTGCCAGACGGGGTTCAGTTTTTCAAAAGAGGCAGCTCTTACTCGGCTGCGTCCACCTTGATCACGCCGCGGCGGATCTGGTCTTCTTCAATGGACTCAAACAGGGCGCGGAAGTTGCCTTCACCAAAGCCCTCGTCGCCCTTGCGCTGGATGAACTCGAAGAAGATCGGCCCGATGACCGTCTTGGAGAAGATCTGCAGCAGGATCTTTGTCATGCCGCCATTCACCACCCCTTCCCCGTCGATCAGGATGCCGTGCTTGCGCATCCGGTCGAGCGGCTCGTCATGGCCGTGTACGCGCTCCTTTGACATCTCGTAGTAAGTGTCCGGCGGGCCCGGCATGAATTTCAGCTCATTCGCCGCCAGCTTGTCCGTGCAGTCGTAGATATTGTCGCAACCGACCGCGATGTGCTGGATGCCTTCGCCCTTGTATTTGCGAAGATATTCCTCGATCTGGCTGGTGTCGTCCTTCGACTCGTTCAGCGGAATGCGGATCTTGCCACAGGGGGACGTGATCGCGCGGCTGACAAGGCCCGTAATCCGGCCATCAATGTCGAAGAAGTGGATCTGGGAAAAGCCGAACAGGTCGCGGTAGAAGTCCCACCACTTGTCCATGTTGCCGCGATAGACATTGTGGGTCAGGTGGTCGAGATAGTAGAAGCCAACACCTTCCGGCTGCGGGTTGACCGCCTCCAGCCAGTTGAATTCGGCCTCATAGGCAGAGCCCTTTGCGCCGTAGGTGTCGATGAAATAGAGCAGCGATCCGCCGATACCGACAATGGCCGGTACCTCCAGTGTCTTGTCAGTGCCTTCATAGGGCGTTGCGCCCTTGGCAACGGCGTGGTCGAAGGCGTGCTTTGCATCGACAACGCGCCAGGCCATGGACGGGGCGCACGGGCCGTGCTGGTCGACGAATTTCATGCCAAAGGAGCTGGGTTCAGCATTCAGCACATAAGTCACATCGCCCTGACGATAGAGGGTGATTTCCTTGGTCTTGTGCTTTGCGACGGGAACAAAGCCCATCTTACGGAACAGGGTGTCCAGCTTCTCCGGTTCCGGGTGAGAGAACTCGACAAACTCGAAGCCGTCGGTGCCAGCCGGGTTTTCGTCGGAGATTTGCGCCGGTGGCGCATCGTGCGGAAACGGACCCATGAACTTCCTCCTGAAAGAATTTGGTCAAGAATGAAACCAATCGGGCGCAATGTGTGTGCAAAGCATGGGAAATCCCGTATATTGATGCACTGAAATGAATAATATTGCGAGATTGATGCACAATGATTGCGCTGGATGGCTTTGACATGAAGATCCTGGGCGCCTTGCAGGAAAATGCTGCGCTCACCAATCAGGAAGTGTCCGAGCGGATCGGCTTGTCCGCAAGCCAGATTTCCAGACGGCGGCAAAAGCTGGAAAATGACGGCGTCATCCGCAGATACAGGGCCGCCCTTGACCCGGAAGCGCTGGGCCTGACGGTAACGGCGTTCGTCGGCGTTACGCTGGGTGCTCATAGCCGCGAAAATGCACGCAAGTTCCGCAACATGGTGACCGCGATGCCGGAAGTGCAGGAAGCCCATACCTTGACCGGTGACGTTGATTATCTGCTGAAAATCGTCGTCCGGGATCTGAAGGCGCTGTCCCGCATCATCAACGATGAACTCCTGCCGCAAGAGGCGGTACAGAATGTGCGCTCTTCCATCGCCATGGAAACGCTGAAGGACGACAATTTTCTGCCTCTCGGCGATAATTTGTAACCCGGACCTGCTGAAAACTTGCGGTCCCTGCCCTGATCCCCCATGTGTAGAGCCGGAACGAAGCTTGACCCTGAAAAAGGGCATATCGGGAGCCAGAGCAGAATGTTTGATGCAAAATCCTTGCTGGATCAGTTTTTGGGAAGCCAGGGCGGTGGCCGCTCTGGCGGGCGCGGGCAATCCGGCGACCTTCTTGCGCAAGGCAAGGATTTTCTGTCGTCCCAAAAGGGCGGATTGGCTCTGGGCAGTCTCGCGGGCCTGATGCTCGGCACCAAAACCGGTCGCAAGATCGGCTCCAAGGCGGTTACCTATGGTGGTCTGGCCCTTGTCGCGGGTCTCGCTTACAAGGCCTATCAGGGGTATCAGGCCAATCAGCAGGGACAGCCGCGTCCGTCCTATCCGTCAAATGAGCCGATCCCGATCGAGGCCCCGCGCGATACGGCGTTTGACCCGGCCCGTCAGCCGGGCGGCGAAAACCAGTTTGCCATCAACCTGCTTGTCGCAATGATTTCCGCTGCCAAGGCAGACGGTCATATCGATGCCGAGGAACAAGGCCGCATCTTTGACAAGATCGGCGAAGCCGGACTCGACAGCGAAGCCAAGGCTTTCCTAATGGATGAACTGCGCGCACCGCTTGATCTGGACAAGGTTGTGGCCAGTGCCTCCTGCCCGGAAACAGCCGCCGAAATCTACGCGGCCTCCCGATTGGCAATTGATCCGGATCACCCGGCGGAAAAGGCCTATCTGCAGATGCTGGCAGCCCGCTTGCAGCTCGATCCGGCGCTCGTGGATGAGATTGAAATGGCCGTACGCGAGGCGGAACTCGCCGGATAAACGACGCTCGCAAATCGGGTGTCGCTCGTACGCCCTCAAGCTTAGGTCTGGTCTCCACCAACAGGAGACCAGACACATGTCCTTTCGGTTTATCCCGCTCGCCGCTGCGGATTTCAGCTATCTGAATGGTTTGTCATTCGCCGAACTTGCCGCCCGTGCCGTCGACATTCACATTTCCGACGGTAAATGCCCCTGCCGAGTAAGCCTGCAAGACGCGCCTGCCGGTGAGCGGGTGTTTCTCGTCAATCATGAGCATCAATCGGCGCACTCTCCCTACCGTTCCCGCCATGCGATCTATGTCCGCGAAAACGCGCAAGAGGCAACTGTGGCACCGGGCGTTGTTCCGGCGATGATTGCCGAGCGCCTTCTCTCGGTGCGTGCCTTCAACACGCAGGGACGCATTGTGGAGGCGGATGTTGTGGATGGCAGCGTCGTGGATGCTGAAATTATCCGTCAGTTCGCCAATCCGGATGCTGACTATCTCCATGTTCATTTCGCCCGTCCGGGATGTTTTGCAGCCCGGGTGGAGCGAAGCTGACACCTTGCAAGTGACCTTGCGGGTAATATGCCGGACTTGACCGTTTGCCCGCCGCATGCCTCCATCAGCCAAAATGACATTGGAGGAACCATGCAGGATCTCGGAACCTGGGATTATGTGATTGTTGGCGCAGGGTCTGCCGGATGTGTGCTGGCCAACCGGCTGTCGGAAGACCCGGACGTGAAGGTCCTGCTCCTGGAGGCGGGCAAGGACGACAATTACATCTGGGTCCATATTCCCGTCGGTTATCTCTATTGCATGGGTAATCCGCGAACCGATTGGGGGTTCAAGACCGCACCTGATCCGGGCCTCAATGGTCGCTCCCTCATGTATCCGCGCGGCAAGGTCCTGGGTGGATGCTCATCCATCAACGGTATGATCTACATGCGTGGTCAGGCCCGCGACTATGACGGCTGGCGACAGATGGGCCTGCCCGGATGGGGCTGGGACGATGTGTTGCCCTATTTCAGAAAATCCGAAGATCACTACGCCTGGAACGATGAGCTGCACGGGCAGGGCGGTGGCCTGAGGGTGGAGGAACAGCGACTTTCCTGGGATATTCTCGATGCCTTCCGCGAGGCCTGCGCCGAAGTGGGTATCCCGAAGGTCAAGGATTTCAACAGCGGTGACAATCTCGGCTCGTCCTATTTTCAGGTAACCCAGCGCTCCGGTGTCCGGGTCAATGCGGCCAAGGCGTTTCTGCGCCCGGCCATGAAGCGCCCGAACCTGAAGGTGATCACAGAGGCGCATGCCTCGCGGATTGTGGTGAACGAAGGTCGGGCCACGGCTCTCGAGCTGGACGTGAAGGGCGTGCCGTCACGGGTGGCGATTGATGGGGAGCTGGTGCTTGCTGCCGGTGCCATTGGCTCGCCGCAACTTTTGGAGCTTTCCGGCATCGGCGATCCCGAAGTTTTGAGCGCTGCAGGTGTCGATGTCGTCAGGGAGGCCCGGCAAGTCGGTGCCAATCTGCAGGATCACCTGCAATTGCGCACCATCTTCAAGGTGTCTGGTGCCAAGACTTTGAACCAGATGGCAAACAGCTGGATCGGCAAGGCGAAAATCGGTCTAGTATACATGCTCACAAGGTCCGGCCCGATGTCCATGGCGCCAAGCCAGCTAGGCGTATTTGCCAAGAGCGATCCATCCTTCGAAACAGCGAATGTCGAATTCCACGTGCAGCCCCTGTCGCTGGACAAGTTTGGCGATCCCTTGCACGATTTTCCGGCAATCACGGCCAGCATCTGCAATCTGCGGCCGGAAAGTCGAGGCCACTGCCACATCACATCGCCCGACAAGGCGGTGCAGCCGGAAATCCTCGCGAACTACCTGTCCACCGAGGGAGACCGGAAGGTCGCAGCCGATTCCATCCGTCTGACAAGACGGATCATGGCGGCGAGCCCCTTGGCCGGGCATACGCCTGAAGAATATCTGCCGGGAGCCAATCTGGTGTCCGATGAGGAACTGGCACAGGCTGCGGGGACCATCGGAACAACGATTTTCCATCCCGTGGGCACCTGCCGGATGGGCTCTGATCCCGATTCCGTGGTCGATGAAAGATTGCGCCTGCGCAGCGTTGCAGGCATCCGCATCGCCGATGCCTCGATCATGCCGACCATCACGTCCGGCAACACGAACGCTCCGGCGATCATGATCGGGGAGAAGGGGGCGGACATGATCCGTGCCGACAGGAAGGCTCGGAGCGCCGCCTGAGTGCGGCAGAGGTGGAAACTGCAGTAAGGGTTGGGCTGGTGAGACACCGGATCAGATCGCGGGCGAGAATGGGGCTGGCATCGCTTGCGATGTGCCTGAGCCTTGCCGTGATCTGGCTGACCGGTGTGGTCAGTCTCCGTTTTTTCCTGAACGAGGTCGAAACCCGCAGCCTTGCGACCCTCGAGGTCCAGTCAGCCGTTCTGGAAAAGCTGCTCGACAAGTTTCGCCTGATGGCGCCGTTGATGGCGCGCAGTCCTGATGTCTATCAAACGTTGGTCACCAAGGACCCGATATTGGGACGACAGGTGGCTGCTATCGCGGCGGGCATGGGCGGTGCGCAGGAAGTCTGGTTTCTGGATGATGCGGGAAAACTCGTCGCCTCCAGCCTGGAAAATGCCAAGGAAAGAACCGAGCCGGACCTGCATGCGGTGCCAACAGCGTTTCGGCAGGCCGTTCAGGGGCAGCTGGGGCGCGAGCTGTTGATCGGTTCACCTGTAAATACGTCCAGCTATGTCTTTGCGTCGGGCGTTCGAAGTGGCAACAGGTTTGCCGGGGCGCTCGCCATCAAGGTCGACCTGCAGGATGTGGAGCAGGCCTGGGCCCTGTCCAAGGATCCGATCGTCGCCATGGAGGAGGGCGGGCGCGTTGCCGTTACCAACGTCCGTGACTGGCGCGGCCTCGTCTATTCATCCGTTCAGAACGAGAAGGTGCTGACGTCTGACCCCGGATTGCTTGGGTTGACCGCCGCACTTCCCGGTGTGACGGGAGCGCCGAAATATCTCGACCTCCCGAGCCGGTTGCAGGCGCTGGGCTGGGATGTGCACGTGCTTGCTGATATCGGGGAAGCACGGCAGCAATCCGGCAGGGCCATGATCATTGCGCTGCTTCTTTGCGTGATCCTCTGGGGGCTGTTGGGGATTGCCATTTACCGGCGCGATGAACTGTCCCGCCGGTTCCGCCGGGACCGGATCGAGGCAGTGCGACTGGAGCGCAGGGTTCGCTCGCGCACGGCGGAATTGCGCAAGGCAAACACCCTTTTGGAGCAGGAGGTTCGTGATCGTCTGCAGGCCGAAGAGGATTTGCGGCGGACGCAGGCCGAGCTCGTTCAGGCGGCCAAGCTCGCAACGCTTGGTCAAATGTCCGCAGCCCTCAGTCACGAATACAATCAGCCGCTTGCGGCCATCCGATCCGACGCCGAGATCGCCGATATGCTGATCGAACGGGGACGTGCCGAGGAAGCCCGGTCCAACCTGTCTAAAATCCAGAAGATGGTCGCCCGGATGGCGGAAATCGCCCGAACCCTCAAAGGCTTCACCCGAAAATCAGGCACCGGCGTCAACCCTGTGTCCCTCAATCAGGTGATCGACGAGGCGCTGCTGATGGTCCGCCCGCAGCTCAAGCAGCGCGATATTCTTCTGGAAACGGACCTTCCAGAGGGAGCGGTTATTGTCAAAGGCGGGCGCATTCGTCTTGAACAGGTTCTGGTCAACCTGTTGTCGAATGCATCCGATGCCTTGATGGATGTCGGCAAGCCGAAGATTGATCTCGGTCTGTCCCGCCACGAGGGCATGGCGATCCTGACGGTCGCCGACAACGGGTCGGGGCTTGATCCGGAAGTGCTGCCGCACATCTTTGATCCGTTCTTCACGACAAAAGACGTCGGGGAGGGGTTGGGGCTGGGCCTGTCGATCACCTATAAGATCATCCACGATTTCGGCGGGTCCATTACCGTTCGAAACCGGGAAACCGGCGGGGCGGAGTTTGTCATCCAGCTCCCGCTGGCCGATAGCGAAACACTGGCAGCGGAATAATCGACCCATGGATCAGGCATGCGTTTTGCTCGTCGACGATGAGGAGGACCTCAGGCAATCCCTCAAGCAGGGACTTGAACTGACGGGTCAGGACGTCATCGAAACGGCGGATTCGGCCTATGCCCTGGAACAGATCACGCGTCAGTTCTACGGCGTTCTGGTCACCGATATCCGCATGCCGGGGCAGGACGGGTTTGCGGTGATGCGCAAGGCCTTCGAGATCGATCCGGCTCTTCCCGTGGTCCTGATAACCGGTCATGGGGACGTGCCGCTTGCTGTGGAAGCCATGCGGGCGGGGGCCTATGACTTTCTGGAAAAGCCCTTCTCCGTTGCAAGCCTTGCGTCTGTCATCGAGCGCGCGCTCGAAAAGCGGCGTCTCGTTCTGGAAAACCGGAAGCTGCGCGAGGAACTTGCAGATCGCACGGGACTGGAAGGCCGTCTCGTGGGGCGCACACCCGCGATGGAACAGCTTCGCCGTATCGTGACTGCGCTCGCCTCCACCGATGCAGATGTCCTGATCCTCGGTGAAACAGGGTCTGGCAAGGAGGTGGTCGCCCGCGCGCTGCATGACGAAGGCCCACGCCGCGACAAACCGTTCGTTGCGCTCAATTGCGGCGCACTCCCGGCAGAAATCATTGAATCCGAGCTGTTCGGCCATGAAAAGGGGGCCTTCACCGGGGCGAGCGGGCAGCGAATCGGCAAGCTTGAACACGCTCATGGCGGCACGGTTTTCCTGGATGAAATCGAGTCCATGCCGCTCGAGCTGCAGGTCAAGCTCCTGCGGGTCATCGAAATGCGGATGATCGAGCGTCTGGGGTCCAACAAGCAGATCGATCTGGATGTCCGTTTTATCGCGGCCACCAAGGAGGATCTGGAACAGGCCGGCAAGGAGGGTCGGTTCCGGCTTGACCTGTTTTACCGGCTGAACGTGATCACCGTTGAAATTCCGCCATTGCGCGAACGTCTGGAGGACATTCCGCTCCTGTTCCAGCATCTGGCCGTGGAGGCACGCGCCCGCTACCGGCGGGAAATTCCGGATATCAGCAATGCCTATCTCGCCGATCTGATGACCCGGTCCTGGCCCGGCAATGTGCGTGAGTTGCGCAATGTCGCTGACCGCTTCGTGCTGGGGTTGGAGACCACGCCTCAGGAAGATCCGGATGCCGGATCCAGCCTGTTTCAGCAGGTGGCAGCCTATGAGCGCACGCTGATCGACGCGGAGCTGAAAAGGAACAACGGCTCCATCAAGCAGACCTATGAGACACTCGGCCTGTCGAGAAAGGCGCTTTACGAGAAGATGCGGAAATACGGTCTGGGCAAGGAAATCATCTGAGCGCCCGAAAAATCCAGAACCGATGTCACACGGGAAACAGCTCACTCGTCAACCATTTGACAGCAGATGCTGCAAACAGGAACGAGAGACAATTCATGACGATTTCGACGATTGCATACGACAAGGCCATTCCAGCCGTGCTTCAGTCCTTTATGGCAGCGCATGGCAAGATCTGTTCAGCTGATCTGGCGCCGACATTGAGACATCTCATCGAGCTGCGCGCCTCCCAGATCAATCGCTGCGCCTTTTGCGTGGACATGCATATTAATGCTGCCCTCAAGGACGGGGAACAACAGTCCCGCTTGAACCGCCTTGTTGTTTGGCGGCAGGTTGATGATTTTTCGGCAGCTGAAAAGGCGGCTCTGGCATGGGTCGAGGCATTGACGGTTCTGGAGACTGCAACCGATTATGATGATCTCAGACAGGATCTGCGCGAGCATTATTCCGACAGCGAAATCGCATCCATAACGGCAGCCGTTTCCATGATCAATTTGTGGAACCGCATGCAGGTTTCCAATCACTGAGAGCGCCGCATGCCAACAAAGCAAAGCATCTTCGAAAAGGCACGGCCAGGACTGATGGGTTTGGCCTATCGAATGCTGGGTAGTGTGGCAGATGCCGAAGACGCCGTGCAGGACACATATGTGAGATGGGCGGGGGCGGAAATCGCCCATCTCGACAAGCCTGAGGCGTGGCTGACCAGGGTCTGCACAAATCGCTGTCTGGATCTCTTGAAGGCCAGCCACAAGAAGCGGGTGGACTATGTCGGCCAATGGATCCCGGAACCCCTGCAAACAATCACCGCAGACACTCCGGAAAGCGACCTTGAGAGGTCGCAGTCCCTGACAACGGCCTTCTTGCTGGTGCTTGAGCGCCTGACCCCAAAGGAGCGCGCGGCATTTCTACTGCGGGAGATTTTCGGCAACTCCTATGGCGATATCGCGCTGGCCCTTGGCCTCAGTCAGGAGTCCTGCCGTCAACTTGTTGCGCGTGCAAAACAGCATGTCCAAAACGGCGGGGCCAGAAATATACCCAGCCGGCAGGAGCAATCCCAATTTCTGGATGCCTTCCGCACGGCGCTTGAAACCGGTTCGGTCGCCCGCATGGAACATCTCCTGTCCAGCTCGGTCAGGTATGTTTCTGACGGCGGAGGCAAGGCGACGGCCCTGAAGAGGGTTCTGGAAGGGCGGGATCAGGTCGCCAGATACCTCGTCAACATCATGGGCCGTCTGTGGCAGGACAGGGAGACCGAAATTCTGGAGCTGAACGGCATCCGCGGGTTCGCTGTGGCCGAGAACGGGCGGATCGAAACGACTGTATCTTTCGGTTTCGATGAAGCGGGCAAGGCGGATGCCGTATACCTGATCCGAAATCCGGACAAGCTGGGCCACATTGCCTCGGCATTCGCCCACAGCCCGATCGACGGGTCGCTGACCTGCTGAGGGTTGCAAGTGTGATGTGTCGGTTTCGACCCATTTCAGGGAATTTCTGGGTGGAGTCCGACACACATATTGGCGAAATCGACCATGGAGGTTTTGGTCCTTTGATCTCCCGGAGTTATTTTTCGTTAAGAATCAACGAGTGATTCAAATTGGCACAAGGCTTGCGATAAAGGGCGCGAGAGCAACTTTGCTGTCCGGCTGGCAAATCAGCCGCGTGTCATATGTCTGGGAGGACATCCATGAAAAAGTTTGTAATGGCTGCAGCAACTGCAGCATCCCTCGTGTTCGCCGGCTCTGCCAACGCAACTGAAGCCTGTGATGACGGCGAAATCGTCATCAAGTTCAGCCACGTTGTTGCGGCAACGGGTCACCCGAAAGGCGATGCTGCCACGCTGCTGTCCGAGCGCGTCAACAAGGAGATGGACGGCAAGGCCTGCATGCAGGTGTTCCCGAACTCTCAGCTGTTTGACGACGACAAGGTGATGGAAGCTCTGCTTCTCGGCGACGTTCAGCTTGCTGCTCCGTCCCTTTCCAAGTTCGAAGCCTACACCCTCAAGTTCCGCCTGTTCGATCTGCCGTTCCTGTTCCAGGACCTGAACGCGGTTGAGCGCTTCACCACGGGTGCAGACGGCAAGGCGCTTCTCGGCTCCATGACCGAATACGGTTTCCAGGGTCTCGGCTACTGGAGCTCCGGCCTGAAGCAGTTCTCTGCCAACAAGCCGCTTCTCGTACCGAGCGATGCAAATGGCCTGAAGTTCCGCGTACAGACCTCTGACGTTGCGGTTGCCATGATCGAAGCCATGGGCGGCAATGCTCAAAAGCTTGCCTTCAAGGAAGTGTATGGCGCCCTGCAGACCGGCGTTGTGGATGGTCAGGAAAACTCCTGGTCCAACATCTACACCCAGAAGTTCTTTGAAGTTCAGGACGGCATCTCTGAAACCAACCACCAGCTCCTGGCCTATCTGCTCGTGACTTCCGACGAGTGGCTGAACAGCCTCGATGCAGATGTGCGTGACCAGTTCCTGACCATTGTCGAGGAAGTCACCGCGACTGCAAACGGCAATGTTGCCGCTCAGGAAGCCAAGAACCGCCAGAACATTCTGGATGCAGGTGCCACCATCCGCGAGCTGAACGCAGAACAGCGTGCAGCATGGATCGGGGCAATGAAGCCGGTTTGGGAAAAGTTTGAAGGCGATATCGGCAAGGACCTCATTGAGGCAGCCGTTGCTTCCAACGCCACAAACTGATCAATCCGCAAAGGGTTGACCGGAAGAGCCTGGGTTACGGCTCAGGCTCTTCCTCTTTCTGAATTGGAACAGGCACGGCGGTTCGGCACACACTGCCCATTGACCCTGCCCTCCAACTTCCAAAGCCGGGCGTTGGCATCTGCTTGCCCGGACCTGTCGCAGACATGGGGATGGAGCACGCTCTGCGAAGCCAGCTCCGCACGAGAAGCTCCAGTTTCGGGGGAAACGCATGCAACGCGTAGACAATTGGGTCACGCGCTTTGAGGAAGGCGTCCTTGCCTTGCTCCTGGCGGCGATGACCATCGTATCCTTTACTCAGGTGGTTGCCAGATACGGCTTCAATTCCGGCTGGACCGGCGCCCTTGAATTCACCCGCATCCTGTTTGCCTGGCTGATCCTCTTCGGGATGAGCTACGGCGTGAAAATGGGATCACACCTTGGCGTTGACGCTGTCATTCGCCTGTTCCCGAAACCGCTCTTCCGCGCTGTTGCCGTTTTTGGCGCCCTATGCGGCGTTGTCTATGCGCTTACGCTTCTTTGGTCGGAGTGGCTCCACATTTTCGGCCTGAACACGAGGGGCGGGGCAATCGACTACTGGATGAAGATGTACAAGATCGGCATCGGTCTTGATGACCTTCGCTACCCGGACATCGTCATCGAGACATTTGGCACCAAGGAGCGGGTCCAGCGCTGGATCGCGTATCTGATCCTGCCGATCGGCTTGGCGTTGTTCCTGTTCCGATGCGTCCAGGCCTGCTGGCAGATCATCACCGGCGAACGCGAAATGATGATCGCGGCACACGAGGCGGAAGAACTCGTCGCCGAAAACAAAGACATCCTGAAAGATTGAGGCGGGGCAAATGGAAGCTGCAATTCTCTTCATCCTCGTCCTCGGATTTCTGTTCCTGGGCGTCCCGATTGCCATCGCGCTGGGCCTTTCCAGTGTCCTGGCCATCGCCATCTTCTCCAATGACTCGATTTCCTCGGTCGCTCTCCAGCTGTTCACGGCGTCGCAAAACTATACGCTGCTTGCGATCCCGTTCTTCATTCTGGCATCCGCCTTCATGTCGACCGGTGGGGTCGCCCGGCGCATCATCCGTTTTGCCATTGCCTGCGTTGGCCACTTTCGCGGCGGGCTCGCCATTGCGGCGGTGTTTTCCTGCATGCTCTTTGCGGCTCTCTCCGGTTCATCCCCGGCAACGGTTGTCGCCATCGGCACCATCGCGATCGCCGGCATGCGTCAGGTGGGCTACACCAAGGAATTCGCTGCTGGTGTCATCGCCAATGCGGGTACACTGGGCATCCTGATCCCGCCCTCCATCGTGATGGTGGTGTATTCGGCGGCAACGGACGTTTCAGTCGGACGCATGTTCCTCGCCGGTGTCATTCCGGGCCTTGTGGCCGGATTGATGCTGATGATCGCCATATATGTGAATGCCCGCATCAAGAACATGCCCCGCCAGCCCTTTGCCGGTGTTGCGGAAATCTTGGGTGCAGCGGGTGAGGCAGGTTTCGGGCTGCTCCTCATCGTGATCATTCTGGGTGGTATCTACGGCGGCATCTTCACGCCGACGGAAGCGGCAGCTGTCGCTGCGGTCTACTCGTTCCTGATCGCGATTTTCATCTACCGCGACATGGGCCCGCTCAAGGGTGTGCCGATGCGCAAGGAAGGCGAAAACCTCCCGGCGGCCATCTTCCGGAACATCTGGCTCACCATCGTCTACTTCTTCCCGGCCTGTTTCCATGCCGAGACGAAGAAGGTGCTGACGGATGCTGCGAAGACCACGATCATGCTGATGTTCATCATCGTGAACGCGCTGCTCTTCGCTCACGTCCTGACATCCGAGCGCATTCCGCAGGCTATCACCGACTGGATGCTTGGAGCTGGGTTCAACTGGTTCACCTTCCTGATCGCGGTCAACCTGCTGCTTCTGCTTGGCGGCCAGTTCATGGAACCGTCCGGTCTTCTCCTGATTGTGGCTCCTGTTGTCTTTCCGATCGCAATGGAGCTTGGCGTCGACCCGATCCATCTCGGCATCATCATGGTGGTGAACATGGAAATCGGCATGATCACGCCGCCAATCGGGTTGAACCTCTTCGTGACATCGGGGATCACGGGCATGAGTCTGGTTCAGGTGGTGCGAGCGGCGGCGCCGTTCGTGCTGATCCTGTTCCTCTTCCTGATCCTCGTAACCTATGTTCCGGCACTCTCCACATGGCTTCCCTATTCGCTCATGGGGCCGGAAATCGTCACGCGCTAAAGCATTTCCAGGCGAAGTGGATACCGGTTCGCCGTCAGGAAATGCGCCAAGACAGAAATTTAGAGCACAAACCACACAACAACAGGTCGGGGTCTTTACCCCGGCCTTTTCTATTGCGCCGGAAAACCAATTGATTCAAAAAGGCATTTTGAAAATCAGGAGTTTGATGTGAGCGTTTCGATCCATGCCGAGATACCGAGTGTCGACACCTATCTGGACCTGCGCAAAGCAGGGGGAATGGGGTCTTACTCTGCAGAGGCAGCCCGCGTCGGATTGCCCAACTCGCTCTATTCGGTTGTTCTGAAAGAAGGGGGCAGACCCGTTGGCATGGGCCGACTTGTGGGGGATGGAGGTTGTTTTGTGCAGGTAACGGACATCGTTGTTCGGCCGGAATGTCAGGGCAGGGGATATGCACGCATGATCCTGGAAGACCTGATGGGTTGGATAGAGAAAAACGTGCCTGATACGGCCTATGTGAACTTGTTGGCCGATGTTCCCGCCAACAGGATCTATGAGAAATTCGGCTTCCGGGAAACAGCCCCCAAAACCGTCGGCATGGCAAAACGCAACGGCTCATAGGGGTGGAATCCAAAACGTAGCCTCAAAGGTCCGGCATTGGCCCAACATAAACCGATGACGGGCGAATGAGTTTGCCCGTGCGCTTTTGTTCGGCGGTATGGGCGCACCAGCCAGCGACCCGGCCCATTGCAAAGAGCGGTGTAAACAGGGTTCGATCTATTCCGAGCGCATCCAGAAGAACGGCAGTGTAGAATTCTACATTCGTGTCAATTTGCCTGTTTGGCTTGGCGGCTTTAAGTCCACGCAAGGCCGCCTCTTCCACGGCTTCCGCAAGTATGAGCCGCTCGGTTTTCGCGAGTGCTCTGAGCCCGGATTTCAAGACATCTGCACGCGGGTCCCGGGTTCGATAGATCCTGTGCCCGAAGCCCATCAACCGGTGCCCCCCGGATAATCTTTCGCTGATCCATTTTTCTGCGTTGTCCGGAGATCCGACCGCATCCAGCATGTCCAGTACCGGTCCCGGGGCGCCGCCATGAAGCGGACCGGACAAGGCCCCCAAAGCCGCCAAGACTGCATATTTAACATCGGCGCGTGTGGAGGCGACGACCCGTGCGGTAAATGTGGAGGCGTTCAACCCGTGATCCAGGATCGTCACCAGATACCGGTTCAGTCCGTCAATCGCCCATTGCTCGGGCTTCGCACCGGTCATCATGCGCAAAAAGTCAGCTGCGGTAGAGAGTGAAGGATCTGGTTTCACCGGGTCCTGGCCGCTGGCTATCCGTGCTGCAGCGGAAACCAGAACGGGAAATGCGCCCGTGATTTGAATGCTTTCCGGCATGTCAGGAGTTATCGGCAGCGCTGCCAGGCCAAGAGCTAGTCGGTCCATCCGGGACAGCGGTTCCTGCCGACACGACAACAGTGTCGGGACAACGGAAAAGGCGCTTTGACGCGCCTTCCCGAATACCGGCTGGAGTGATGGTTCCGCGCGGTCTTCATCGACTTGGCCTGCCCACAAATGCGCAACTGCATCTTCAAAGCACATTTCGCCAGCAAGGTCTTCAACAGGCACTCCTTTGACGATGAGCCTACCTTTCGTGCCGTCTATATGGCTGAGCTGCGTATGCGCCACAACAATTCCCTCCAGACCATCTGTTTGATCCGGGGCGAGCGACGAAGGCTTTGGGGCATGGGTCATGATTAGTCCTTTCCTTTGGCCCCATCACTTCATGTGCAATTTACATAATCAATATTGATTGATATCATCAATGCATGTCTGAACCTGTCTATCTGTCTGCCAGAGAAGCGGCTGCCGAGTTGGGTGTGCAGCCAGCAACGCTCTATGCCTATGTTAGCCGCGGCTTGATCCGTTCCGTTCCCGGTCCGGGCAAGCAGAAGCGCTATGATGCATCGGATGTGCGCCAGCTCTTGCTGCGCAAGGCGGATGATGGGCCATCTGAAAGCGGGCGGGGTCTTACAGGCGAAGCGGTGTTGAGCACACGGCTCACAATGATTTCGGACGAGGCCGGACCGGTTTATCGCGGCCAGCTGGCAACCAACCTTGCCCGGTCGTCCTCGCTTGAAACCGTCGCGACCCTTCTATGGGACTGTTCCAGCGATCCGTTTCAGGAGCCTGCTCCGGGACCCGCCCCTGAACTGCCGGAAGGTCTGGATCCGCTCAACCGGTTGATCATGGCGCTGGGCGCCTGGCCGCTGCAGGACCGTGCGGCCTATACCTTGTCTCCCAACCTGCTCCCCAAAAAAGGCGCGGCTCTGCTGCGCTACGCGACATCTGTGCTCTTGGCCGAAGCACCGGATACAGCGCCGATCCACAGCCAGCTGGCTCGCCATTGGGGCGTGAGCGGCCAGCAGACGGCAGTGCTCAGGGCTGCACTGATCCTCTCCGCCGATCATGAACTGAACACCAGTACCTTTTCCGTTCGATGCGCCGCCTCGACCCGGGCACCGCTCTACGCCGCTCTTCTGACAGGGCTCGGCGCCTTTTCAGGCCCCCGTCATGGAGCATCTTCGGACCGGGTGATTTCCTGGATGTCGGAAATCACGGGACCTGACGATATCGAACCGAAGCTTTCCGCCCGCCTTGCCCGCGGGGAGGCGTTGCCGGGATTTGGTCACAGGATCTACAAGGGGCGGGATCCGAGGGCGGATTGCCTCTTGGGTGTCCTCAGCGACAGCGCGCCGCAAAATGCTTTGGTGACCATGCTGCCCGAGATCATTTCCACTGCCGAAAGCCTTTACGGCGATCCGCCAAACATTGATTTTGCTCTGTCTGCGACCCAACTCGCTCTTGGCCTGCCACGGCACGCGGCAAAAATCCTGTTTTGCACGGGTCGGATCGTCGGATGGATCGCCCATGCGCTGGAGCAATATGCGGCGCCCGACCAGATCCGCCCGCGCGCCACCTATGTCGGAGAACGCCCAGGCTGATCTGGTGGATCAGATGGATCAGATGGATCAGATGGATCAGATGGAGATGCCCTCGTCCTCGATATAGCTGCGCACAATGGCCTCAAAACTCTCATCAGGGGCAAAGCCAAGGGAAAGGGCGCGGCTGGCGTCAAATTGCCGGGGCCAGGCAGCAACGATCTGTTCCACCAACGGGTCCGCGACGCGCTTGATCAGTTTGATGCGGGCTTCGCCGCCGATTTTACGCAAGATGTCGAGTTCTTCGGCGACAGAGACCGCAAGGCCGGGCAAGGTCACAGCCCGCCCGCCTGTCATATCGGCCGTATCGAGGCTCGCTGCATGCAGGAAAAAGCTAACCGCCGCGCGCGGGCTGGCCATCCAGTGCAGGGTGTCATCGGCTACGGGCAGCACGGCCTCCTGACCATTCAAAGGTTCCCGAATGATGCCGGAGAAGAAACCGGACGCGGCCTTGTTCGGTTTGCCGGGACGCACCACGATGGTCGGAAGGCGCAGGGCAATGCCATCGACAAAGCCCTTTCGGCTGTAGTCGCTCAGCAGCAATTCGCAGATGGCCTTCTGCGTGCCATAGGAGGTTTGCGGTGTCAGGTGGAACGTATCCGGGATCGGGGCGGGAAGCGGAGCGCCGAATACTGCGATCGATGAGGCAAAGATGAGCTTGGGGCAGTAGCTCGCGTCCTGCCGAATGGCTTCCAGAAGGTTCAAGGTGCCATCAAGGTTGATACGATAGCCCTTTTCGAAGTCGGTTTCTGCTTCGCCCGAGACGATGGCGGCCAGATGAAAGATGATGTCTGGTCGATTGGCAAGAAGCCGGGCAGCTTCACCGGGGGCAGAAACATCTGCTGCTTCAGTCAGGACACGGCAGGGCGTATCCAACGGTGCGGACGGTTCGAAAACATCGACCAGATGCAAGTGGCGAACTTCCTGTCCGTTCAGGACAGGGCTGGAAGCCAGTTTCGTTGCCAGCTTGCGACCGATCATGCCGCCAGCGCCGATAATGAGAACGTTCATGGAGACACCGATTTTCCCGAAAAATGCTCGTTTCGGAGCGTATGGGGAAAATCGGATGTCCCACAAGGGCATTCAGGCGGCAAGAAGAAGTGCTCAGCCTTCCAGCTGACCGGATTTGCGACCTTTGAGATAGGAGTCGAACTCCTTGAAGCCGACAGCCTCGCCGAAGGCGGCGAATGTCCCGCCATCCACGATGCTCTCGGCCGCAGCTACAAAGGCCCCATAGGCCACGCGGGCGAGGCCTGCGCCAATGGATATCCGGGCAACACCGAGTTCCGCCAGTTCCTTGCGCGTGTAATTGAAATGGCGCCGACCGGCGAGAAGGTTCAGCGGTTTGTCGATCTCGCCAAGGACAGTCTTGATATCATCTATCCGCAGAAGGTCCGGGGCATAAAGGCAATCTGCCCCGACTGCCGAATAGGCCTGAAGGCGCTTGATTGCTTCCGCAAGATCTTCCGGTGTCTGGATAGGTGCTTCACTGCGTGCGGTCAGAACGAAGTCCGGCGCGATCCGGTTCTTCGTTTCAACCGCCGCTGCAATCCGTTCCACCGAGTGTTCCAGCGAATAATAGGGATTGTCGGGATCCTGCGAGTAGTCCTCGATAGAGCAGCCGGCAAGGCCGGCCTCAATGGCCCCCTCAATTGTATCTGCAACATCATTCGGGGAATCCCCGAAGCCGTTTTCCAGATCCCCGTTCACTGGAAGCGTCGTTGCATTGACGATTTCCGCTGCATGCAAGAGAGCCATCTCACGGGTGATGAAGCCTTCTGCATCCCGGTAACCGAGTGAAAAGGCATGGCCTGCACTTGTTGTTGCAAGGCAGTCGAAGCCTAGGCCTTCGAGAATCTGGGCGGTGCCGATGCCAAAGGGATTGGGCATCAGGAATGCGTTCGCATCGTTGTGCATTTCGCGAAACCGGGCACGTCGCTGTTCAATCGTAGACATGGATTGCTCCTGCTCATCATGGTTTGTAGCACTCAGGCCGGGTCAAACCGAATCTGCTTCCTTAAAATTGGCATCGTAACAATTAAACGTAAATCCTTGTTAGAATGAATATTCCGCCTTTTAACAACTGCTTTCACGGAAGCAGAACTCCCACCTAGGTCTGTCTTGAGTAAAGTCACTAGGGTTATTTATTTTTTTGACTGGGCCTGTCGTGCGGATAGCAACTGCGTTCTTTGGGTGAAATACTAATCAACAACAAGGGATTTCCGCGCTTCGATCAGCCCGGGTCCAATCGGACCCTGTCAAACGCAGGGGAGGTGCGTAATGTCATTTCTTTCGGGATTGTTCGGTGGCGGGTCGGATTCGGCCGGTGCCAAGTATGGCGGCGTGAAAATTCACCCGCAGGTCGATAACGGTTTTCCTGCAGCTCAGCCTGGCTTCAATGGGGGGACGCTGACCTGTCATTGCAGCTCCAATCCCGTAAAAGTCCGGGTCGCTGCGCAAAGCGCCCACAATCATGTGTGCGGTTGCACCAAGTGCTGGAAGCCCAATGGCGCTGTTTTCAGCCAGATCGCAGTTGTTTCCAAGGAAGCCGTATCCGTTCTGGAAAACGCGGACAAGCTGGAGATCGTGAACCCGGCAGCACCCATCCAGCGCTATGCATGCAAAGACTGCGGCGTTCACATGTATGGCCGGATCGAAAACACCGAGCATCCTCTGTTCGGTCTCGATTTCATCCATACGGAACTGTCTTCGGATGCCGGGTGGTCTCCACCGGAATTCGCCGCCTTTGTCTCGTCGATCATTGAATCGGGGTATCCGCCGTCAGGCATGGATGGAATTCGTGGCCGTCTGCGGGAACTGGGTCTGGAGCCTTATGATGCGCTGTCTCCGCCCATCATGGACCTGATTGCGACCCATACCGCAAAGAAGTCGGGTGTTTTGGCTGCCTGAGGGCGGGCAATCTCCATGGCGAATCGGATGCACCGGCAGGTTGCCGGTGCGCCTTCCAATCGGTCATTTGGTCAGCGCGGATCCGTTCCGGTACACAGGGACTGCTCCTTACAGGCAAGAGCCAGTTCCGAAACCAGAAGCCGCGCGAGACCACCCTTGGGCGCATTCGATGGCCACTCGACATAGGCTTCGAGTCTGTCGACCTGCCAGTCCGGCAGCACGACGACCATCCGACCAGCGGCGATATCGGCAGCCGCGAGAAAATCCGGAACAAATGCTATGCCAGCCCCGGCCTGAGCAAGGCGATAGAGCGCAAAGGCGTCATTGACGGCAAGGCGATTTCCCGGCTGGACGAGGATGTCAGGTTCCCCTTGTTTTCTCAGCACGGTTTTGACGGATTGCACCGGTATCAGTTCGATCCAGTTTGTGGAATTCAGATCATGCGGGTGCAGGATCGGGTCAATATCAGAAAGATATTGGCGCGAAGCGATCAGACTGCGATTGGTGGTGAAGAGGACCTGCCGGTTCGGTGCACGTTTGCGATTGGGGCTCATCCGGATGGCCAGATCATAGCCTTTCTCGATCAGGTTGAACCTTTCATCCGAGAAATTCAGTTCGATATGGACCTTGGGGTAACGGGCCCTGAACGAGACCAGCATCTCGATCACACGCGACTGGGACAACAGGGACGGCAACGTGATGCGCAGTCGACCCGAAGGGGTAACAGATTGCCCGCGAATGTCGTCCAATCCGGCTTCCACGGCTGAAAGCATCTCATGGGCGGAAGCAAGCAGTCTTTCGCCGTCCCGGGTCAGCGTCAGCCTCCGCGTCGACCGGTAAATGAGCGCAACACCGAGCTTTTCTTCAAGTTGAGAGACGTGATGGCTAATCACCGATGGAGACAGGCGGAGTTCTGTCGCGGCAGCCCGAAAGGAGCCGTGATCGACGGCCTTTGCAAATATGGCAATCTGGCGCAACTCATCAAACAATGTTCGACCTCATCGAATAGTCAAATCTATTTAGACGATATACTCGAATTTTGGAAGGTCATCCATATTCGGAGAGGCCCCAATGACAGGGCGCTCAAAAACCGACGGATTGGATGGAACATGACCAGACTCAAAATCATGCTTGCTGCAAGCGCGCTTACATTTGCTGCGCTTTCCGGAAACGCCCTTGCCGATGACCGTGACACGGTTCAGGTGTTTTATGACTACCTCAGCAACCCCGGGTCCAAAGCCCATGCAGATGCATTCCTGAAAGTCACAACTGCGGACTGGCAGAGCATTGGCGACTATTCCGGACAAACAAAGTCGAAGGAAAAGCTGGTTGGTCAGCTTTCGGGATTCGCGAAGCTGATCCCGGACCTGAAATGGGAAGTTCAGGACATGTATCAGGACGGCAATACGATTGTCGTACGTGGTCGGGCTACGGGAACGCCGGTCGGTCCGCTTTTTGGAGTCGATGGCGAAGGACGAAGCTTCGACATCATGTCGATCGATATCCACGAGTTGAAAGACGGCGCGATTGTCAAAACGTACCATGTCGAAGACTGGGCGACCGCACTTCGCCAATTGGGCGGTGCAGGCAAGTAACTGCGGCGGATATATCAGCTGCGCCTCGACCCCAAATGAAAAAAGGCACCGGAGGATTTCCGGTGCCTTTTATGTCTGCAGAGCGGGAGCGATACTGGATCAGACGATGCTGCCGAGCTTCATGGCAACGCTCATGTCACCGTCAACCTTCAGCTTGCCGCCCATGAAGGCTGCGGTCGGGTTGAGGTCGCCATTGAGCATGTCGCCAAGGTCGTCGGCAGACATGGTGATGGTGCAATCGGCATCATTGTTTTCGTTCGAAACGCTGGCGCCCTGAATGAAGATCTGGCCAACGTCGCCAAGGTCAAACTTGACGCTTTCATCGATCCCGCCGCCTGATACCTTACCGCGAATGGTCTCAGTGAGTTGCTCAAGGGACATCTTCAATCTCTCCATCTCTAACGTGGACGCTTCATGTTGGCACCATGAAGCATGCCGTTTACGTAACCGTCAAGGAAAAACGGTGGCCTTTCCGCGTTCGTGCCTGCCTTAGTGATTGTTGCGCGGCAGGCCCTTCGTGTGGGCAATATCCTGATACTTGACGGCCGGTTTCAGCACCATGCCCTTGTCGAACTGATCGACCATGGAGCGCTGGATTTCCTGCCAGGGGGTCTGGTGCGGAGCGTAGGCGAAGCCGCCTTCCGCTTCCAGCTTGGCCCGGCGCGCGGAAAGCTCCTCATCGGAAATCAGGATATTGGCAGATCCCTTGCGCAGGTCGATACGCACACGGTCACCGGTCTGGATCAGCGCCAGTCCGCCCATCGCCGCAGCTTCCGGGGCTGCGTTCAGGATCGAGGGAGAGCCAGACGTTCCCGATTGCCGTCCGTCGCCAATGCAGGGCAGTTCGGTAATGCCCTTCTTGATGAGCGCAGCAGGCGGTTGCATGTTCACCACCTCTGCGCCGCCGGGATAGCCGATCGGGCCGGTTCCGCGGATGAAGAGCATGCAGTTTTCGTCGATCTGCAATGCCGGATCATCGATTCGGTGGTGATAGTCTTCCGGCCCCTCAAACACGATTGCACGGCCTTCAAACGCTTCCGGATCGTCCGGATTGGAGAGGTAGCGCTTGCGGAAGCTCTCCGAGATCACGCTGGTCTTCATGATCGCACTGTAGAAGAGATTGCCCTTCAGATTGATGAACCCGGCGTTCTGTTTCATGGGGTGAGCAAACGGCTTGATCACTTCCGGCAGGTCCGTTGTGACGGACTGGCAGTTCTCGCCAATGGACTTGCCATTGACGGTCAGCGCACCGGGATGTGGCAGTTTGCCATTGCGGATCAGCTCGCCGGCAACGGCGGGAACACCGCCAGCGTGGAAATAGTCCTCGCCGAGATATTCGCCAGCTGGCTGAAGATTGACCAGAAGCGGGATCTCGTGGCCGACCGCCTGCCAGTCATCATTGGTCAGTTCAATTCCAAGATGGCGAGCGATGCCGTTCAGATGGATTGGAGCATTGGTCGATCCCCCGATTGCGGAATTCACCACAATGGCGTTTTCGAAGGCCTCGCGGGTCATGATGTCGCTTGGCTTGATGTCCTCCAGCGCCAGTTCGACAATCCGCTTGCCG
This sequence comes from Roseibium sediminis, assembly GCF_008711325.1. Classification (GTDB taxonomy): domain Bacteria; phylum Pseudomonadota; class Alphaproteobacteria; order Rhizobiales; family Stappiaceae; genus Roseibium; species Roseibium sediminis. The sequence continues at coordinate 23,521 of NZ_VXDB01000026.1, read as the reverse complement.
GTCTCATAGGCCACCTGGCTGCGCTCGCGATAGGGCGCGGGAATGGCAGCGGCGCCGGGCAGCTGCATTCCAAGTGCTTCGGCGAGGGAATTCATGGTCGTCGCCGTTCCCATCGTGTTGCAATAGCCGACCGACGGGGCGGCCGAGGCCACCATGTCCATGAAGCCTGTATAGTCGATTTCCCCGGCCGCCATCATCTGGCGGGCCTTCCAGACGATCGTGCCCGAGCCGGTGCGCTCACCCTTGTGCCAACCGTTCAGCATGGGGCCGACAGAAAGCGCAATCGCCGGAATGTTCACGGTTGCCGCCGCCATCAGGCACGCTGGTGTCGTCTTGTCACAGCCAATGGTCAGTACCACCCCGTCGAGCGGGTAGCCGAAAAGCAGCTCAACGAGGCCCAGATAAGCAAGGTTCCGGTCAAGGGCAGCCGTTGGGCGTTTGCCGGTTTCCTGAATCGGGTGGACAGGAAACTCGAAACAAATGCCACCTGCTTCACGGATACCCTCGCGAACCCGCTTGGCCAGTTCGATATGGTGGCGGTTGCAGGGAGACAGGTCGGAGCCGGTTTGGGCAATACCGATGATCGGCTTCCCGGACTGCAATTCTTCGCGGGTCAGCCCGAAATTCAGATAGCGTTCGATGTAAAGCGCCGTCATGCCGGGGTCGTCCGGATTGTTGAACCATGCAGTGGAACGAAGTTGCGGCACCTTTTTCGAAGCCATGAAAGTTCTCCCTCGGGCGATCCCACGCCGATATGTTTTGGAAACGATGATCGGCCTTGTTACAGATCGTGAAGGGCGCCTTTACGATCTGGTTGCTTTCGTTACGGTATGTTGGTTCGACGGAGTTAATTTGATCAAAGTCATTTCTGCAAGTGCAGATAGGATGAAGTTGATCAGTCAGGGATCACAAACGCGACCGGCGGGACGCACCAGGAGAAAGTCTGCCACATGTCCATCATGATAACCGGCGGTGCCGGTTATATCGGTTCGCATTGCTGTGTCACGTTTCTGGAAGCCGGGCATGATGTGGTTGTTCTGGACAACCTGTCCAATGCGAGCCCGGAAAGCCTTGATCGCGTCTCCCGGATTACCGGCGCCAAAGTATCCTTTGTCGAGGGTGATATTCGGGACGGAAGCCGCGTTGCGGATGCATTGAAGGCGCATGGCTGCACAGCCGTCGTCCATTTCGCCGGGTTGAAGGTCGTCGGTGATTCGCTGAATGATCCGCTTGGCTACTACGACGTCAATGTAACCGGGACACTTGCGCTCGTGGCCGCCATGAAGGCCTGCGATGTCCACACTCTGATTTTCTCATCATCTGCAAATGTCTATGGCAATCCGGAAGAGCTGCCTTTGAAGGAAAGCCACAGGATCGCGCCGATGAGCCCCTATGGCGAAACGAAACATGTCGTCGAACAGATCCTCGGGGATCTGGTTGTCAGCGATCCTCGCTGGCAGGTGGCCGCACTTAGATATTTCAATCCGGTCGGGGCCCACGAGACAGGCATGATCGGGGAAAACCCGCTCGGAACGCCAACCAATCTGATGCCGATCATCACACAGGTTGCCACCGGTGTTCGCCCGGCTCTGCAGGTCTTTGGATCGGATTATGATACGCCGGATGGCACCGGCATTCGCGATTTCATCCACGTCATGGATCTGGCCGAGGGACATCTGGCGGCCTACCGCCATCTGGTTTCGCGAGAAGAGGGCGAAGGTCTGGTCATCGCCAATTTGGGAACCGGGCGCGGCTATAGCGTGCTGGAACTGGTTCGCGCCTTCGAGCATGTCTCCAATCGGTCCATACCGCTGGAAATGGCCCCGCGGCGGGCAGGCGATATCGAGATTTCCTATGCTGACCCGACATATGCCCGGCAAGTGCTCGGCTGGTCGGCGCAGCGCGATCTGACAGCCATGTGCCACGATACCTGGAACTGGGTTTGCAAGAACCCGAAAGGCTTTGCAGCGTAGAGCGTTTTCAGGCGTAGTGGATACCGGTTCGCCGTCAGCAAACGCGACAAGCCAACTATCTGGAGCATGTCGGGCGATTGAGTGAATGCGTGACGTGCTCGAAAGAAAAAACCCGGAGCAAAGCCCCGGGTTTGTCGATTTCTTCCAACATGATGAACTCAAGCTGGCGTTTCGACACTGTCCTGCAGGTTTGCGCGTGACAGAAGCTCCATCGAAGGCATCAGGTTCAGGAGCTGCTTTGTGTACGGGTGCTGCGGGTTTTCGAACAGCGCATCGCAGTCTGCCACCTCGCACAGTTCCCCGTTCCTCATCACGCCGATGCGGTTACACATCTGCCGGATGACGGCCAGATCGTGACTGATGAACAGCATGGTCAGGCCCAGTTCTTCCTGAAGGTCCTTCAAAAGGTTCAGGATCTGCGCCTGAATGGACACATCCAGCGCCGATGTCGGCTCATCGCAGATCAGGAAGCGCGGACGGGTCGCAAGCGCGCGGGCAATCGAGATACGCTGGCGCTGGCCGCCGGAGAACTCATGCGGGAACTTGTCACCGGCGGCGACACCAAGGCCGACATGGTCGAGTAGGTCGTCGACAATCTGGCGCACTTCCGAATTGGAGGACGCCAGTTTGTGGAACTTGATCGGCTCGGCAATGATCGTGCGCACCCGCATGCGGGCATTGAGCGACGAATAGGGATCCTGGAAGATCATCTGCATCTGGCGCCGCATGGCCAGAACCTTCTTCGGATCCTTCAGGGACGTCAGTTCCGTTCCGGCAAAGTCGATCGAACCGCCGGAAGGGTGGTAGAGCCCCGTAATGACGCGGGCAATCGTCGACTTGCCCGATCCGCTCTCGCCCACGATCCCGAGTGTTTCACCCTCGTGAATATCGAAACTGACCTTCTTGACCGCGCTGAAGTATTTCCGGCGGGACGGGAAGATAGAGCCCTTGGTCTCAAACCGCATGTCGAGGTCGCGGATCTTGACCAATGCCCCGTCCGGCTTGGCGTAGTCTCGCGCCTTGCCCAGCCAGTGGGTCGAAATATCGATATGGCGGGTGGGAGTGCCGGCTTCCTCGATGTAGTTGACCACCGGGAACCGTTTCACCCGGATATCAGGACGCGGCACGGCTGAAATCAGGCTCTGGGTATAGGGGTGCTGGGGACGGCCCAGTACCTGATCGGTTTCGCCATATTCAACCAGCTTGCCGCGATACATCACCGCCACATGGTCGGTGATGTCGGCAATCACACCCATGTCGTGGGTGATGACCAGCATGGAGACGTTTCGTTCCACGCAGAGCTTCTTCATCAGCTCCAGGATCTGCGCCTGAATGGAGACGTCCAGCGCGGTCGTGGGTTCGTCGGCAATCACCACTTCCGGCTCGGCGCACAGCGCAAGCGCGATGACCACGCGCTGACGCATGCCGCCCGAAAACTGGTGCGGATACTGCTTGATCCGCTCTGCCGGGTCAGGAATGCCAACGGAGTCGAGCAGCTCAATGGCACGTGCTGTTGCCTGCGATGCGGACATCGGCAAGTGGGTGCGGATGGTCTCGACCAGTTGGCTTTCAATGGTCTGGAGCGGATCTAGCGAGGTCAGCGGATCCTGAAAGATCATGCCAACCCTGCGGCCGCGCAACGCGCGCATCTTCTTTTCGGACAGGCCGTCAATCCGCTCGCCATGGAGACGGACTTCGCCTTCGGCAATGCGGCCCGGCTCCTGCAGCAGGCCGATCACGGCATTGCCGACAGTTGATTTGCCCGCACCACTTTCACCGACGACGCCAAGGATCTTGCCTGCCTCGACTTGCAGGTTGACCCCTTGAACCGCCACAAAAGTGGACTTGCGGCCCGGAAATTCAACCTTCAGGTTTTGAATGTCTAGAACGCTCATGGGATCACCGCAGCTTCGGATTGAGGGCGTCGCGAAGCCAGTCGCCCAGAAGGTTGACGTTGAGAACCAGCAGCGCCAGTGCGAGACCCGGGAAGATCGCAATCCACCACTCGCCGGAATAAAGGAAGTCGTTTCCGATGGCGATCAGTGTCCCGAGAGACGGCTGGGTGGGGGGCATGCCGACACCGAGGAACGACAGGGTCGCTTCGGTCACGATGGCCAGAGCCAGATTGATAGTCGCGATGACTAGCACCGGGCCGGTCACGTTCGGCAGGATGTGGCGCAGCATGATGATCGGCGCAGGAATGCCGATGACCCGGGCTGCCTGAACGTATTCCTTGTTCTTCTCCACCATGGTCGAGCCGCGAACGGTTCGGGCATACTGAACCCAGAAGGAGAGGGCCAGCGAGAAGATCAGGATGTAGAAGGAGAACACCTCCCGGTCGAGTGCGCCAAAGATGCCGCGTGTCGCCCCATCGATGAGAAGGGCAATGAGGATCGCCGGGAAGGTCAGCTGGATGTCTGCAATACGCATGATGATCGCATCCGTCCGCCCGCCCACATAGCCGGCCACGAGCCCGAGCGTGATACCCAGAATCGCTGCGGCAATGACCGAGCAGAAGCCGACGATCAGCGAGATGCGCATGCCGTAGAATATGCCGGACAGAAGGTCGCGACCCTGATCATCCGTTCCAAGCAGGAAGCGTGGATCGGCATATTCCATCCAGACCGGTGGAACGCGGGCGTCCATGATCGAGATGGTGGACAGGTCAAACGGGTCATGCGGGGCAATCCAGGGTGCCAGGAACGCCAGCAGGAACAGGATGATCGTGCCGAGTGCGGCGACCACCGTGACCTTTGACTTCAGGAAGGAATGAAAGATGTCGCTGTCGAGCGCGCGGGCAAGCGCGCCCTTGGACGGCGTATCGGCCGGGTTTGCAAAGACGGGAACCTCAGCCTTGGCCTCTTCGTTGGTAACGTTTGGCATGTTGGGTCCTCAGGCTCGTTCCACGCGCAGGCGCGGGTCAATCAGGTAGTACAGGATGTCGACGATGAAGTTGATGCTGACAAACAGGAAAGCGGTCAGCAGCAGATAGGCCGACATGATCGGAATATCGACGTTCTGTACTGCCTGCAGGAACATGAGGCCCATGCCCGGCCACTGGAATACGGTCTCGGTGATCGTCGCAAAGGCGATGATGGAGCCAAGCTGCAAACCGGTGATGGTGATGACCGGAACCAGGGTGTTCTTCAGCGCATGGCGGAAGTGAACCAGACGGTTCGGCAATCCGCGCGCGCGGGCAAACTTGATGTAGTCAGTCCGGATAACTTCAAGCATTTCTGCCCGGATCAGACGCATGATCAGCGTCATCTGGTACAGGCCGAGCGTGATCGACGGCAGGATCAGGGCCTTGATGCCTGAAACGGTCAAGAGGCCGGTTGTCCACCATGAACCCACCTGAACAACTTCGCCGCGCCCGAAGCTTGGAAGCCATTGCAGCGTGACGGAGAACAGGAAGATCAGCAGGATGCCGATAAAGAATGTCGGCAAGGATATTCCGATCAGGGAAACGGACAGGAACAGCTTCGAAACCCAGGATTCGCGGTTAAGGCCAGCGTAAATCCCCATGGGGATGCCAACTGCAAGCGCAAAGAGGGCGGACATGAAACTGAGTTCTAGAGTTGCCGGTATCCGCTTCAGGAACAGGTCGGAAACCGGTTGGCGGAACTGATAGGACGTTCCAAAGTCAAACTGGGCCGCGCTCTTGATGAAACGGGCAAATTGCACAGGGATTGGATCGTTCAGGCCAAGGCGTTCACGCAGTGCCTCACGCTCCTCGATGGATGTCTCGATGCCGACCATCTGGTTGACCGGATCTCCAACGAAGCGGAACAGCGTGAAGGCAAGAAGGGCCACCACGATCATGACAATAATCGCCTGGGCAAGGCGACGTATTGCGAAACCAAGCATATCGGCTCTTTATATTTATGGGCAGACGCCCGGCATTGCCGGACGCCTGCTGGTTTTTGGGATTAGTTCTTGGTCACAAAGCGGAACTGGAACTGGTTGTCAGCCCGCTGAGCAAGGGTCACACCATCGGAAACGCCCCATGCCAGTCCCTGCTGGTGCAGCGGGATGTGGGAAACGTCATTGTGCAGGATGGTGAAGGCCTGAGCGATCAGGTCGTCGCGCTTTTCCGGATCGTTTTCGACCAGGATCTGATCCTTGAGAGCGTCAACTTCCTTGTTGCAGTAGCCACCGAGGTTGAACGCACCGCCCTTGCCGGCTTCGTCGCGGCACTGGGTCAGGTTTTCAAGGATGTTCCAGCTGTCGAAGGAACCCGGGGTCCAGCCAAGCAGGTAGAACGAGGTGTCATACCCACCCGATGCCAGAACCTTGGCAAAGTACTTTGCCTTCGGCTGGGCGATCAGGTCGACCTTGACGCCAATGCGCGCAAGCATGGCAGCTGTTGCCTGACAGATGGCTTCGTCATTGACGTAACGATCGTTCGGACAATCCATGGAGACGGTGAAGCCGTCTGCATAGCCAGCTTCGGCCAGAAGGGCCTTGGCTGCTTCCGGATCATAAGGATAGCGTTCGAATTCGCCCGAGCGGGAGAACAGGAACGGCGAGATCATGATCGCGGACGGCGTGGACAGGTCACGCATCACCTTGCGCTTGATGCCCTCGATGTCAATGGCCTGATAGAACGCCTTGCGGACGCGGGCGTCCTTGAACGGGTTCTTGCCCTTCACATCGGAATAGAGCAGCTCGTCACGCATCTGGTCCATGCCGAGGAAGATGGTGCGCAGTTCCGGACCGGTCAGGGCCATTGTGCCTGCGTTGTCATTGACGCGCTTCACGTCCTGAACCGGGATCGGGTACACCATGTCCAATTCACCGGACAGGAGCGCTGCAACGCGGGTTGCATCCGAACCGATCGGGGTGAATTCGACCGTGGTCAGGTTGTGGGTCGGCGTGTCCCACCAGCCTTCGTTCTTCTCATAGACGGTCTTGACGCCCGGCTCATGGCTCGCAACCTTGAACGGGCCTGTGCCGTTGACATTCAGAGCGGCAAAATTCGGTGTGGTGTCAGACGCGGAGGTCACCTTCACGGCGTTGTTCGCCTCGGTCCACTCCTTGTCCATGATGTACCATGTGTCCCACTCATAGTGCAGGATCGGGTTCGGACCGGGCAGAACGAAATCAACGGTGTAATCGTCGACGATTTCAACCTTTACTTCCGCATTGATGCGCGTGCCAAGGTCGGAGCCTTCAGAGCGGACGCGATCCGCAGAGAAAGCAACGTCAGCGGCCGTGAAGTCGTTACCATTGTGGAACTTCACGCCCTTGCGAAGGTGAAAGCGCCAGCGGTTCGGCTCGACAACCTCCCAGCTTTCGGCAAGGGCCGGCTGGATCTGGAGATTTTCATCGCGGCGGGTCAGGCCTTCATAGGCATTGCTGAGTGCGCCGAGCGTGAAGGTCTCGTTCAGGCTGTACGGATCAAGCTGGTTCAGCGTGCCCTGAAACGCGAATTTCAGAGTTTCTGCGCCTGCCGTGGAAGCCCCCAAGCAACCAAGAAACAGCGCAGATACAGCCAGTGATTTTTTAATCATCTTCCCCTCTCAATTCTTCAAAAGCACGCCCTTATTGAGGTCCGCAAAGGCGTGTCTCTTTTATTGATCCCGTCTTGCGGTGACGGAAACTACTTAGCAATACAACCCAATAGCCCGCCTTCCAAGTGGTTTTGGAGTGGTATTATTTTAGCGTTTTATACAGAGCGTCCAAAAACGCAGCGCACTTAATGAGTTGAGAGGATTCAATAAATTCATTCGGCTGGTGCGCCTGGTCGATTGAGCCGGGCCCGCAGACAACAGTCGAAAGCGCATGTTCCTGAAACTGCCCGCCTTCGGTTGCATAGACCACCACATTCTCGCTGTTGTCGCCGGTCAGGCGGCGCGCCAGACCTTCGGCAGCGCCATCCGTCTCCCTCACCAATCCGGGCACGGAGGCAAGGCGTTCGATCTTGATCGCGCACTCCGGGTGGACCGCTTTCATGTCCGGCAGAACCTCTTGTTCCGCAAAGGCGCGGAATGTGGTTTCCCATCGTTCCGCTCCTTCTTCCGGCAGGAAGCGGATATCTGACGTAAGTTCGCAGGTCGACGCCGTGATGTTGTGGGCGGTGCCGCCCCGTATGACGCCGCTGTGTAGGGTGGTGTAGGGAGGATCATAGAGGCAGTCGGGATCAGCGTTGGCGCGGTTGCGCGCGGTCTGCTCATCCAGCCAGCCAACGAGACGAGCGGCAGCTGAAACCGCCGAAACACCCCGGTCCAGCTGACTGGCATGAACGGAATGGCCGGTAATCGTGGTCTTGAAGACCATGATACCCTTGTGGCCGGTGACCACCTTCATGCTGGTCGGTTCGCCGACGATGACCGCCATGGGTCGAGGCCCTTCTGCCACCATGCGCGCGATCATGGGCGGGGCTCCGAAACAACCGACTTCCTCGTCATAAGACAAGGCAATGTGGATGGGGGCCTTCAAGTCGGCTTCCAGAAACTTTGGAACGTGAGCAAGGGCGCAAGCGGCAAAGCCCTTCATGTCTGCCGTGCCGCGCCCATAAAGCCTGCCGACCCGCTCGGTCAGGGTAAAAGGGTCGCTTGACCAGGTCTGGCCTTCCACTGGCACCACATCGGTGTGGGCTGACAGGACCACTCCGCCATCCACGTTGGGGCCGACAACTGCGTGCAGGGACGCCTTGCTGCCTTCCGCATTGAAGGTCTTGACGGACGAGACGCCAAAGCCGCGCAGATAATCCTCGACAAAGTCGATCAGGGGCAGGTTGGTCTGGTCCGATACGGTCGGAAAGGAGACGAGCTTGGCCAGCATCTCCTCAGCTGTGATGTGGGTGTGGGGCAAGCCTGTCTCCTGCATTGCGGTCGAGCGGCGTTCCTGACGATAGGGCAAGGGATAATTGATCCATGTCCCGTAAAGCATGTATTTGTAACGGCTCGGTTTTTCCGCGCAACAGGATTTCCGAAACGGCGGCATCAGGCAGTTCTATGCCAGCCGCCTTCAAAACATCGCTGGAGACGGCCAGAACACTGCCGAGGGCCTTGTTCTCACTTTCCAGCCGGCTGGCGGTGTTCACCACATCACCAAGGGCGGTGATCGGCGCGTGAGCCGATTCAGCGCCTGCGGATCCAATGCGCCCCAAAATGGCAGAGCCGCCATGCAGGCCTATGCCGATCCGCAAGGGGTCCGGGAACTGGGGCCCACGATCCTTGTTCAGACCCACCATCGCGTCCTCGATCCGCGGGCAGGCGGCGAGGGCTTGCTGGCAGGCTGTTTCAAAGGAAACATTCATGCCGAAGATGGCCATGATGCCGTCGCCGATGAACTTGTCGATATGCCCGCCCTCCTGCCGGATTGCCGAGGACACGGTGTCCAGATAGCGGTTCAGCATGTAGACGACATCATAGGAAAGGTTCTGCTCGGTCAGCCCGGTGAAGTTGCGCAGGTCAATGAACATGATGGCGACTTTCCGTTCCACGCCCCAGTAATAGGCGTCGGCGGTCTGTCTGGATCGCACCGCTGCCTGCTGAACCGGAACAAGGGGGCGAATGGTCAGGTCTGCATTCGGACGCAGCTGGCAGGCAAGGCGCACGCTTTCGTCCGCGTTGATACGTTTGAGAACTTCGCACTCGGCAGTCTCGGCGGCCGGTAGCTCTCCAGCACTCTCGATGATCTTGACCCGGCACGTGGAGCATCTGGCCCGGCCACCGCAGACCGCGGTGTGCGGGATGCCATTCATGCGGCTGATTTCCAGCAGCGAAGCGCCCGGATAGGCGCGCACCTTCACCTCTCCGGGATAATTCACGGTGACGGTCTGCCGAAACCTGCGGGTGGAGACGCGGATGATGACAACAAGCAGGCTGATTGCAATCAGTCCGAATATGAGTGCCCGGAACTGATCTGTTTGTGCATAGACCCAATCAATCTGGGCGGGCGTGACGTCCGGCACATAGGCCGTATTCAGCGCCTGTCGACGGGCGCCCTCGATCCAGCCCCACAGGGCAAGCAACGGAAAGAGTATGGCTGCCACTGAAAGAAACGGCAGGCTCCTTTGATACCACGGATAAAGGCGCAGCCAGAAATGCAGCCCCACCATGGAATGGACCCAGACGACAAGAAGCAGGATCGACTGCATGACCGCGCCTTGCGGCCAAAGAAGGGTCAGGATCAGGGGGTATTCGACGTCCACGCCATGCGCATTGTCGAGACCCATGGTGGCTGCCACATGCGGGATCAGCGTCCAGGGAATGTAGAGGCCGAGAACAAGTTGCACGAATTCCCATGTCGGCATTCGCAAGGTCCGCCGACGCATGGTTCTCCAGAGAGCAAGCAGCGTGTGGGTGAGGGCTGCAAGCAGCAGAAGCGGGCCGCCGACAGGATTGTCCCACAGTCCCCCTAGCCAGTCCTCTCCGGCTTCCATGGCCTCAAGTGAGATGATGCCGAGCGCATGATTGGCAAAATGGGTCAGGCAAAAGGCGAAAAGCACCAGCCCGCTCCAGAGCCGCAGCCGCTGTCGCCAATTGCCCGAGCTGACCGATTTTTGCGCGGTGTCCTTTGCGTTTCTGGCAGGCTTGGCAGGTGGCTCGCCTCCGGTTCTCCCTTGTTGCCCTGTCGCCAAAACGCTCTCCCATCCGCTTCTTTTCCAAAGAAGGTCTCGCCCTATCCCTTGCATGAAAAAGGGGAACCAGTCCATTACTGCCGCAACGAATGGCATGGAGGTAGTGATGAAGGTTTATGGCATCAAGAATTGCGACACGGTCAAGAAGGCCCGCAAGTTTCTGGAAGAGGCCGGGCTGGACTACGATTTCCATGACTACAAGAAAGATGGCGTCGATGCTGGCAAGCTGGCCGGGTTCATCGAGGAATTCGGCTGGGAAGTGATCGTGAACCGCAAGGGCACGACGTGGCGTAAGCTGGATGACGAGGTAAAGGACGCCGTGCGGGATAATGCATCAGCACTGGCCCTGTTGCAGGAACAGCCGTCCGCCATCAAGCGCCCGATTGTCGAGGCCAAAGCTAAGAATTTTCTCGGGTTCGACCCCGTTGCGTGGGAAGCTGCGCTGGAAATGGCCGAGCTGAAGTAGCCAGCAATCCCGGTCGATCACCAGGTTCTGCGCGGGCCGGTGTCGATGTGATAGTGGCCCGAGCTATAATGCTTGTAGCCGCCGACCTCCGGCTGTGCCTTCAGGAACGCGATCACCGATGACGGGTTGCCGCCCACTGTGAAGTCCACGGCGCGGCAATTCAGGTGATAGCTGTCGCTGGCGCCGCCCTTCCACCAGTTTTCCAGCCACCAGCGTTTTGTGGAGTGCACCGTGACTGCGCCATAACGGGCGGCCACACGGTTCAATACCTTTTTCAGCTTGCGCGGGACGCACCAGGCGGTGTCGTTGTATTTCACCTTGCTGCTGGTGTTGGTGATCCAGCCGAGCCCGGTCACACCGGCAACGGTTCCGCATCCGGACAAGACCGGAAGCATGGCCAGCAAGACGAAAATGGTGAAACGACGGGTACGCATGATCCTATCCCTGTCTCTGTCCCCCGCGGGGAACAGTGAGGGACATCCGTTAAAATTGTCATGAAAAACAAGGTTAACTGTCAGGGTTTGGCTCGGGCTTTCCATTGCGCCCGTTAATACAATTTGAACGGGGTCGAACGATTTCGCAGCGGAAAGCTATGGCGGCAACGTATGTGTTGGGTTAGGCGTTTTGACCTTGGTGCAATTCAGCAGTCAACGATCAGCCAGGAGCCTGACAGGCAAGAGCGATGTCCCACGTATTTCCCCGCCATACAAAAGCCAATCCTCCAGTCGCCGTGGGTGGTGACGGATGCTATGTCATTGATCAAAACGGCAAGCGCTATTTTGATGGGTCTGGCGGCGCTGCTGTTTCCTGTCTCGGGCACAGTGACCCGGACGTGATTGCCGCCATCAAGGCGCAGGTGGACCAGATTGCCTTTGCGCATACCGGGTTCTTCACCTCCCGCCCCGCAGAAGACCTGGCGGACCTTCTCATTGCTCATGCTCCAAAGGGGCTGGACCGTGTCTACTTTGTCTCCGGCGGATCGGAGGCGATGGAAGCGGCCCTCAAGCTGGCGCGTCAGTATTTTCTGGAGAAGGGGGAAACCAGCCGTCACCGGGTTATCGCCCGTCGCCAAAGCTATCACGGCAACACACTTGGTGCGCTGGCAACCGGCGGCAACCAATGGCGCCGCGAGCCTTTTGCACCGTTGATGATTGAAACCTCTCACATCTCACCTTGTTATGAGTATCGCGGCCGGCGGGAAGACGAGACTGCATTCGACTACGGTCAACGTGTTGCAAACGAGCTGGAAACGGAAATCCAGCGCTTGGGGGCCGAAAATGTCATGGCCTTTGTCGCCGAGCCTGTTGTGGGTGCGACAGCGGGCGCAGTTCCGCCGGTTGAAGGTTATTTCAAACGCATTCGCGAGATTTGCGACCAGCATGGCATCCTGCTCATTCTCGATGAGGTGATGTGCGGCATGGGCCGCACAGGCTCCCTCTTTGCCTGCGAGCAGGACGGCATTTCCGCCGATATCCTGTGCATCGCCAAGGGACTGGGAGCAGGTTATCAGCCGATCGGCGCCATGTTGTGCTCGGCTGAAATCTATCAGGCGATCGAAAACGGTTCCGGCTTCTTCCAGCACGGCCACACATATATCGGACACCCGACGGCCTGCGCGGCGTCTCTAGCCGTTTTGAAGAAACTCACCGGCGGACTGGTGCAGCGTGTTCACCCGCTGGGCAATCAGCTTCAGGCGTCGCTGGAAGATGCACTGGGCCAGCATCCGCATGTGGGCGACATTCGCGGTCGCGGCCTCTTTCGGGGCATCGAGATCGTGGAAAACCGGGAAACCAGGGACCCGTTTGATCCCAAGCGTGGCATCAACAAGGCGCTGAAGAAGGCGGCCTTCGAGGCCGGTCTCGCCTGTTATCCGATGGGCGGAACGATTGACGGTGTGCGCGGGGACCACGTTCTGCTTGCCCCGCCGTTCATCATGAGCGAGGCGCAGATTGGCGAAGTGACCGACAAGCTGGTCACGGCCTTCAAGGCGGTGTTCTGATCTATGACCGACCGGTTCCCGGCCGATTTGCCGAAGATCATGGTCGCGCCGAATGGCGCGCGCCGAACGAAGGCGGATCATCCGGCTTTGCCGATGACGGTTGCCGAGACAATCGAGGCGGCAAGCGCTGCGTATGAAGCAGGGGCCGGTGCGATCCATGCCCATGTTCGGGACGAGGCTGGCAAGCATGTGCTGGATGCTGGTCTTTATCGCGAGCTCATCGCAGGGCTTGGCGAAGCCGTGCCGGGCATGATGGTCCAGATCACCACCGAGGCGGTCGGCCACTACACGCCCGATCAACAGCGCCAACTGGTGCGTGAAGTGCGGCCATTTGCGGTTTCAATTGCTGTTCGGGAAATGATCCCGGACAGTGAGACGCCAGAAGAAATCGAAGCGGCCCGTGTGTTTTATGACTGGGCGCTGGGCGAGCGGATCGCCATCCAGCACATCCTCTACAGTGCTGAGGATGTCTCGCGGTTCTTCCGACTTCTTCGTCAGGGCGTTATTCCGGGTACCTCCCACCAGGTGCTCTATGTCCTTGGTCGGTATGCGGAAAATCAGGAAAGCGCGCCTGAGGACCTTGATCCCTTTTTATCGGTTGCCGCTGCGGAAAATAGCGGGCACAACCTTGATTGGGCGGTTTGTGCATTCGGACATCGGGAGACGGACTGTCTTGCACATGCAATCCGGTTGGGCGGCAAGGCCCGCATCGGATTTGAAAACGGCTTGTGGAATCGGGACGGCGCGCTCGCGCGTGACAATGCCGACCGGGTCAAGGATTTGATGGCGGCTCTGGCCGATCAGTAAAAGTGGAAGACAAGGAATGGCGAACAGGTTTGTTTTGACCCTGTCCTGTGAGGACAAGCCGGGCATCGTGGCTGCAGTCACCACCGAACTGGCCGATCTTGGGGCCAATATCGCCGAAAGCGATCAGTTCTGGGATCAGGTGAGCAATCGTTTCTTCATGCGTATTGCCATCCGCGCACCCGACGGCATCGGCAAGGACAAGGTTCAAAAAGCGATCGAGCCGGTCATCTCGCGCTTCGACATGAAGACATCGATCGCGGATTGGTCGGCGCGGCCCAAGATCATCATCATGGTCTCCAAGTTCGATCATGCCATGCTGCATCTCCTCTACCAGATCCGGGTGGGCTGGATGGATGCGGAAGTGGTCGCCATCGTGTCGAACCACGCTGACAGCAAGCGTACGGCAGAAATCGAGGGCGTTCCCTACCATCATTGGCCGGTCAATCGCGATAACAAGGCAGAGCAGGAGGAAAAGCTCCTGAAACTGGTCAAGGACACGGGGGCTGATCTGGTGGTGCTCGCCCGCTACATGCAGGTTCTCTCCGACAATATCTCCAAGCGGCTGTTCGGCAAGGTGATCAACATTCACCACTCCTTCCTTCCGAGCTTCAAGGGCGCAAAACCCTATCATCAGGCCCACCAGCGCGGCGTGAAGATGATCGGGGCAACCGCCCATTATGTGACGCCCGACCTGGATGAGGGGCCAATCATCGAGCAGGACGCAGAACGCGTCAGCCATGCCTTGTCTGCAGATGACTTTGTGGCGCGTGGCCGTGATATTGAATCCCGCGTTCTGGCGCGTGCCGTCAAATACCATCTTGAAAACCGGGTGATGATCGTCGGCAACAAGACGATCGTCTTCACACCCTGAGATCGCAGGCGAGGGCAGTCAGGTGTCGGAACAGGACGAAAGACCACGCATCCCGCCCGGACAGGTGGTGACGCGCAAGTTTCCGGTCATGACGGCAGGCACGCCAAAGGTCGCGCCGCAGGAAAAATGGACTTTGACGGTCGATGGCAAGGTGGAAACGCCGCTGCAGCTGACATGGTCCGATTTTTCGAAACTGCCAACTCAGGAATTCACCGTCGACATTCATTGCGTCACCAAATGGTCAAAGCTGGACACAGTCTGGCGCGGTGTGTCGCTGGACGTTCTGCTTGATCTGGCAAAACCGCTGCCGGAAGCCCGCTATGTCAGTGCGGTATCCGATGGAGATTATTCCGCGAACCTGAGAACGGAAGACCTTGTTGGCGGCAAGGCGTTTGTCGCAACCCATTTTGATGGTCAACCCTTGAGCGAAGAGCATGGTGGCCCGGCCCGCCTTGTCGTGCCGGGGCTCTATTTCTGGAAGAGCGCCAAATGGCTGCGTCGTCTCACCTTAAGTGAATACGACTACAAGGGCTTTTGGGAAAAGCTCGGCTATCACAATTACGGCGATCCCTGGAAAGAGCAAAGATACCGCGGTTAGCCTCAGGCTGCCTTGTCGCCGACTTGAGGCAGGTCCAGCCCATCCTTGCGAAGTTCGGCAAAAATCCAGTCGCGAAACAGGCGAACCTTGCGGCTGCTGCGGTTTTCAGGCGGGTAGCTCAGGTGCCATGCCATCCCGGGATCGTTTTCCACGATGTCGAATGGCTGGATCAGCTGGCCGCTTTCCAGTTCTGTCCGGTAGAAGAATGGGGTGAGGATGGCAACGCCCTTGCCGGCAATAGCGCGGCTTGCCTCCAGTCCCTGTGACCCCATCCGCGACGAGGGCCAGTTGGCAAAGTCCGGATCCGGAAGACCTGCCTTTGCAAACCAGAGCGGCCACCAATGGTCTGCCGGATCAATGATCGGAAGCTTCAGGAGATCCGCCGGTTCGTTGATGCCTCCAATGCTTTCCGCCAGTGACGGGTGGAGCATTGGCGTAAAATCTGCCGGAATGAGGCTGTGCAGCACATTGTCGGACGGCGGATCATAGCAGCCGGAAATAGTGATATCCCGGTCACCCCGGCTGTATTGATCTTTGTTGTCCGTCGGTATGATCCGTATGGCGAGGTCCGGGTTGGCGATCTGAAAATCGAACAGCCGCGCGGCAAGCCATCGGGAGGCAAAGGTCGCATTGCAGCCGATCACCAGTTGAGTGTCGTTTTCTTCGCGGATCTCGGCAAAGGCCGAGCGCAGGTCGCTGAAGGCCCCAATCACCTTCGATGCGAGGTTCATGCCCTTGTCGGTAAGTTCAATCTTCCGCGCCTTGCGCACAAAGACAGGAAAACCAAGTCGATCCTCCAGAACCTTGATCTGGTAGCTGACGGCTGCCTGCGTCTTGCCAAGCTCGTCCCCGGCTTTGGTGAAGCTAAGGTGGCGACTGACAGATTCAAAAGCGCGAACCGCAAGCACCGGCGGCAGTGGATCATAACTCATGCATAAGTCTCCCTTATGCATGATAGCTGAGATTTCGTTGGTAAAACAAGCTCGTCAGCGGAAATATCTCTTTTGAAAAAAGGAGATCGAACATGTCCGCAAGAAATCGCTGTGAAGCAAGGCAACAATCTCGCTTATCCATGTTCCTGCAGGCCTTGTGGTCAGCAGCCCGACTGCACTTCAGATCGCGCGCTCAAGCCAAACGGACCCGCATCAGCCTTTCGCATCTGGACACTCATCTGCTCGAGGATATTGGCTGTGGTTCTGTGCGCGAGCAAAGCGACAGTTTTGAGGCCAGGTGGCGCCGTGAAATCGACCTGATCAACAAGTGACGCATTGTGCTTTGGGCAGGTTCAAGACAGCACCATCGCCCAAAGGGTCGCCGCCAGCATGGCAGCGGCCATCAGGACGGTGATGACCCGCATGGCCGGGCCGTCACCGATCAACCCCAGGATGGACACGCCGATCAAGGCCCACAGGGAGTGGGAGATCATGCCGCCAAAGACAAATCCACTGGTCAGAAGCAATGCGTTCTCTGTGAGACCGAGCCCGTTCCCGGCAAAGAAAGTGGTGTAGGCGGTCAGGCTCATGGCCCAGGTCTTCGGGCTCAGGGGATGGATCAGCAGACCTTCCCAGAAAGTCGGTGGTGTCACGTCACCCTTCGGCTTCACGCTCATGGAGACAATTCGCCAGGCCAGATAGGCCATATAGGCAAGGCTCAGGGCCTTGAAGGCGGTGACAATCGGGCCCCCTCCGGCCATCAGGCCGCCCAGACCATAGGCCACACTCATGTTCAAGACGATGGAGCCGATCTGGGAGGCGACGATCACCGGAAAGGCAGTCCGATAGCCCGATGCGGCACCAATCGCCATGAAAGTCAGGTTTCCCGGTCCCGGAGTGCCGGTCATGATGGCGACGAACAGCGCAAATGCAGCAAGGGTAGACAGATCCATGAGATAAGCTCGTGATACAATCGATACAATTTCGTGAAGTCACGATAGAATTGCAAAATTGTATCCGTCAATGATAACATTGTTCCCATGACAATATGGGTTCCCACACTCGAAACCTCGAACAGCCCAATCTACCTCGCCATTGCGGATGCGATCGAGGCAGACATTAAGGCGGGCGTTTTGGCAGTTGGCGACCGGTTGCCGCCCCAGCGGGAACTGGCCTATCAGCTTGGCGTAACCTTGGGCACGGTCACCCGGGCCTATACGGAGGCGGAAAGACGGCGCTTGCTGCGGGGTGAAACCGGCCGCGGAACCTTTGTAGCGCCGGTCGGCACCCCAATTTCGCCCTTGGTTCCCAAAGAAGGGGAAGCCGAGGCATTCGATCTTGCTCGCAATTTTGCCTATCCGCACCTCAATCCCAACCTGTCCAGCGGACTGGTTCGCCTGTCACGAACGCCGGGTATCGAGCGTTTGAACGGGTTTGTCCCATCTGAGGGATTGCGGTCACATCGTGAAACTGGAGCGCTTCTCTTTTCCTATTACGGGCTCAAGGCCGATCCGGCCCGTGTGGCGCTGACCTGCGGGGCGCAGCACGGAATCCAGATCCTGCTTCAGGCCTTGTTTCGGCCAGGGGATGCGGTTGCGGTCGATGCGTTCACCTATCCCTCGATCATTCATTCTGCGCCCAATCTCGGCCTCCGACTGGTGCCCGTTCCAGCACGGCGGGATAACGGTCAAATGGGAGCAATGGACGCGGATGCGCTCGCAGCTGCGTCCCGCCAACATGGTGTCAAGGGCGTGTTCGTGATGCCGAACATGCAGAACCCGACGACCCACACGATGAGCCTGGAAGAGCGGTTGTCATTGGTGGAGGTCGCGCGCCTTCATGGGTTGAAGATCATCGAGGATGATCCCTACACCCCGTTTGTTGCGGAAAGGGGCGCAGCCTTTGGCGAGTTGGCACCAGAAAGAACGGCGTCAATTGCCAGTATTTCGAAGGTGATCTCTCCCGGTAGCCGGATCGGCTTTGTGCATGTGCCGGACAAATATGCCGGCGACGTACGCAACCTGATCGGGGAAAGCACCTGGATGGCATCACCCATCACTGCCGAGCTGATTTCCGGATGGGTGCGTGACGGGTCATTGGAAAAGACCATAACCGCAAAGAAACGGGCCAATGCAAACCGTTACCAGCTGGTCTTGGACATGCTCGGCGAAGAAGCTGTCACCGGTGGGCCGGAAAAGGTGTTTGTCTGGCTGAAGGTTCCCGAAGGCCTCGACGCGGTCATGCTGGAAACAGGGCTGGATGCACAGGGCGTGAAAATCTTGTCCGCAAGGCATTTCCAGCCGAACCAGCTTGGTGGGGCTCCCTATCTGCGCCTCACACTTGGTTCGATAGCAGGCGATGCAGCCTTCGCGGATGCCCTCGGGATTGTTGCCAGAGCGCTAGCCCCTGTCGACAGTCAGCCCCTTAGGCGGGATCCCGTCGGCTAGGCAGGATTTGGGTCTTTCCTTTGACAGCTGCACCAAAGCCGGTGATAAGCACCTGCCCTTGTGCCTTCGGGTGGAAAGTGGCTTGGGTTGGCAGCAGCAGGCTGGCGGAATGGCATTTTGGTCAAAAAAGCACGCATCTCGTCCTGAACACAGGTTTGACCTGTCCGCCGCGACCTACGCGTCTTTGGAAAATGTCAGCTTGAAACTGGGCGATCGGACGGTTCTGGACGATGTGTCTGTTGAACTGCAGGAGCGCCGGGTTGGACTCATCGGGTTGAACGGATCGGGCAAAAGCAGTCTGGTTCGCCTGTTGAACGGGTTGCGCTTCCCCGACAGCGGCACGGTTCGCATTTTTGGTGCCGCCACGACCGAGGTCGCCCCCGATCTGCCGAGGCATGTCGGTTTTGTTTTCCAAAATCCGGATCATCAGGCCATTTTCCCGACTGTCGAGGAAGAGATCGCCTTTGGCCTTACCCAGATCGGCTTTGACAAAAAGGACGCCCGAAAGGGAGCGCGCGCCTTTTTGAAACTGCACGATTGCGATCGACTTGCGGAATTGCCGTTCGCCTCTCTGTCGGAAGGCCAGAAACAGCTCATCTGCATTCTGGCAATTCTGGTCATGGAGCCGCAGATCCTCGTGCTTGATGAGCCCCTGACCAGTCTGGACGGTTTGGCGTCTCGCCTGATCCTGAAGAAGCTCAAGAGCGTTGAGCAGAGGCTGGTCATGATCTCCCATGACCTGTCTACGCTCGCCGATTTTGATAGGGTTCTCTGGCTGGAGGATGGCAAGATCAGGATGGACAGCGTGCCGGGCGATGTGTTGCCTGCCTATGCCGCGGACCTTGATCGGCGGGCTGCAAAGGCCGAGACCGGAGCCCATGCGCTGTGATTGCCGCCCAGATTCCGGGGCCAAGCTGGCTCCATTCCCTGCCGACCCGGTTCAAGCTGTTGGTACTGCTTGTCAGCGGTGCAGTTCTATTTCCGGTCGATGATATTTTGATCCTGGCAACCTGTGTGGGTCTGGTGATCGGCCTTTACGCCAGCCTTGGCTCGAAAGGGTTGGTCCAGCTGCGGCTCCTGCGCCCGTTCGGCTTTATGATGGTCTTCATTTTGGGTCTTCACGCCATTTCCGGGACCGTCGAAACTGGGGTAAGCGTTGTCCTGCGGCTGACGGCAATGGTGCTGATGGCAAATCTTGTGTCCGTCACCACCCGTATGGATGACATGCTCGACGCGGTTTATCCCATCTTCCTGCCGCTGAAATGGATTGGAGGATCGCCGCGCAAACCGGCATTGGCCGTCACCCTCGTCATTCGATTTGCACCCGTTCTTCTGAACGTATATGGATGCTTGCAAGATG
Organism: Roseibium sediminis; assembly: GCF_008711325.1. GTDB lineage: Bacteria > Pseudomonadota > Alphaproteobacteria > Rhizobiales > Stappiaceae > Roseibium > Roseibium sediminis. The sequence continues at coordinate 3,478 of NZ_VXDB01000026.1, read as the reverse complement.
CGTTCAGGGCGCGCACGGGTCGGCATTCAAGCTGGCGGTTGATCGCACCGCTGGCACTTCAGGCATTGAAGATGTCCGAGAATGTCGCCGAAGCCCTGACTGCACGTGGGGGGAGCAAAGGTTTGTCAAACAACGATTGACCAGCCTGCGGGTGCTTGCGCCCGCCCGGTGTGGTCAAAAAAGGAATATGAATATGTCTGATCGTTCCCTGGTACAGGTCGCATTCTATGCAGCTTTGATTGCTGCCTTGGGCCTTTTGCCGCCAATCGCGATCCCTTTTCTCGGCGGCGTACCGATTACCGCCCAGTCTCTCGGCGTCATGCTCGCCGGCATCATGCTCGGCCCGGTTCGTGGAGCCCTTGCTGTTCTGCTGTTCCTCTTCCTTGTCGCGTTGGGCGCCCCGCTTCTGGCCGGTGGTCGTGGCGGCCTTGCCGTTTTCGCGTCACCGTCTGTCGGCTTTCTGATCGGCTGGCCGGTCGGTGCCTTTGTTGCAGGCCTGATCATGCAGAAAACTCGTCAGCTGAATGTGCTGATAGCGGCTGTCATTGCTGCCGTCGTTGGCGGTATCGGCGTGATCTACGGCTTTGGCATCCCCGGTCTCGTGGCTATGACGGACCTGACCTTCGACAAGGCTGCGATGGGCACTGCTGTTTATCTGCCGGGTGACTTTGTGAAAGTCATCATTGCGGCAGTCGTCGCGCAAACGGTTGCCCGCGGCTTGCCTCAGGCCCTGCTTTCCCGAGCGTGAAGCCACCATGGCATTTGTTGGTGATACACTGAACCAACACGCACAACGCCGACCTTTTGGGTCGGCGTTGACGTTTTCAGGGCGAACAATCTCTTGGGGCGAGCTTGAAGCGGCTGTTCTGAAGCGGGAAGAATGCGTATCGGACTTGGGCGAGCGGTCTCGGATTGCTCTTTGCAGCCGAGATCCCGCGAACCTCCTGATCGACTTCCTCGCCGTTGCCCGAATCGGTCATGTGGCAATGGTGTATGACCCCGGTTGGCCCGCCGAGCGCAGATGGGCCATCGAGGAGCGAACCTGCCCGGCTCGAATTCTGTCATCGAACACGACGGTCAAGAGTGGTCCCGCGCGGACTCCGTCCCGGCCAACAGAAGATACACCCTTCTATATCGGCTTTACTTCCGGCTCTACCGGGATGCCGAAGGGCTTTGAGCGCACGCATGGGTCTTGGCTGAAAAGCTTCGATGTCACCGAGGCGGAGTTCGGCATTGGCGCGGGTGATCACGTGCTGATCGTGGGAAGCCTGCAGCACTCACTGCATTTATACGGGGCGGTGCATGCGCTTCATGTCGGCGCTCGTGTAACGGTGCTGGATGGATTTGATCCCAAGGTCGTCGCAAGCAGCTTGGCCTCCGGTGCCATAACCGCGCTTTATGCAACCCCGACCCAGCTGCATTATGTGTCGTCTGTTCTGGAAAGACGGCAACCAGTTTCCAGTTTGCGTCTCGTCATGGCCAGCGGCGCCAAATGGCCTGCTGAAGAGCGCCGCAGGATGTCCGCCATTTTCCCGCAGGCAAACCTCGCCGAATTCTATGGAGCTTCCGAAACGAGTTTCCTGACCGTTCTGCATCCTCATGAGACGCCGCCGGACGGCTCGGTCGGACGGCCTGTTGCAGGGGTGCAGTTGCGCATTGGTGACCCGGATGGGCCGCCGCTGCCTGCAGGAAAGACGGGGCGCATCTGGGCGAAGAGCCCGCTTCACTTCAAGGGCTATGTCTGTGGTGAAGGCCCGGATACAAGGAGGAGAGACGGCTGGTTGACGGTCGGCGACCACGGCTATCTGGATGAGCGTGGTTTTCTGTTTCTGACTGGAAGAGAAAATCGAATGATCATCTCGGGTGGTCTGAATATCTATCCCGAAGAAGTTGAGCGTGTTCTGGAAGAGGTGCCGGATGTTGCAAATGCGGCCGTCTTCGGCTTGCCCGACGCGGCCCGTGGAGAGCGACTCGTTGCGGTGGTTCATCCGGCAGCGGGCATGCATCCGTCGCCGGAGCAGCTTTATCAGACCTGTGTCGCCCGGCTTGGGCGCGCCTATTCCCCGCGTGACATTCATGTCTGGCGGGCCTGGCCTTTGACAGCAGGCGGCAAAACCGATCTGGTGAAGATCAGGCAAAGTCTGCTTGAGGGGAGCAAGGGAGAAGAGCGACAGTGACCAGCAGCCAACAGGCAGTCATATGCGCAGCCCGCAGGACCGCGGTTGCCCCTCGCGGGGGAGCTCTTTCCAGATTTCAGGCTGATGAACTTGCAGCGCCCGTGTTCACTTCGGTTCTTGAAGATGCTGGCGTCTCTTCAGAAGCGGTCGATACTGTTGTCATGGGCAACGCGCTCTATGGCGGCGGCAATCCGGCCCGATTGGCGGCTCTGAGGGCAGGCCTGCCTGTCTCGGTTCCGGCAATGACGATCGACACCCAATGCTGTTCCGGTCTGGATGCGATCATCCACGCAGCGCGATTGGTGGAGAGCGGCGCGGCGCAGTGTGTCCTTGCCGGGGGAATGGAAAGTTTCAGCCGGTCTCCGGTGCGGATGCATCGCCCGGACGTGAAGGGGCAGGAACCGATTGCATACACCCGCCCGCCCTTTGCTCCTCCGCCCTATGCGGATCCGGATCTTGCAGAAGCCGCGGCGATGCTGGCAGCCGAAAGAGGCTTTGATCTGGAACAGCAAGCCGCATTCGCGGTGACGAGCCATGAAAAGGCCCTTGATCAGGCAAACCTCGAAATCCTCCGACGGGAAATCGTGCCCATGAACGAGGGAACTGTCTTCCGCGACGAGTTCACCCGTACACTGAACATGCGAACGGCGTTGCGGGCTCCGGTCGTTGCGGGGGAAAAGCCCTATGCCGTGAATGCGGCAACAACCGCGGTGGAAGCCGATGCGGCCGCAGCAGTACTGGTCACTTCGCGCGATTTTGCCATTGCGCACAAGAATACGCATGTGCTCGCCCTTGAGGCAGCCCTCTCGGTAGGTGGCGAAACCGGAAGCCCGGCAATTGCCCCCATTCGCGCAGCGAGACGGCTTATTCAAAGCCATCCGGATATGAAACTGGGTCTTACCAACGTTGAGGTGATGGAAGCCTATGCAAGCCAGGCACTTGCCACGGTGCATGACCTCGACCTCGACTTGAAGATCGTCAACGCGAGAGGCGGCGCCCTATCTCGTGGTCATCCGATCGGGGCGTCTGGCACTATTCTCGTGGTTCGGCTCTTTGCCGACCTCGTCCGAGAGCCGACCGCAAAGAGGACTGATCGGGCTGGCTTGAAACGACGGGGGTTGGCCCTGATTGCTGCCGCAGGGGGATTGGGGACTGCGGCCGTTTTCGCCCCTGTCAACCTTGCCTAGGTGAGGGTCAAAAGTCCTCATTTCCCTTGTTATCCCATTGTTATCATGGGTGTTTCCTACTTTTGTCCCGTGTTGTTCACAGGGTATTTTTGTTTGTTTTTGAGAAAGTTTGAT
>NZ_VXDB01000025.1 GCF_008711325.1 Roseibium sediminis | reverse complement strand
CGGCTCGTTGAAACTTGGCTCGCCTTCGGCAATGCCCTTGAGAGTTTCGTCCTGCCCGGAAGTGACATAGCCGCGAAGCTTGCGAACCCCCACTGAGACCTGACCGGAGATCGGCACATTCTCAAGATACGCTGCCTCAACTTCAAGACCCCGATCAACGAAGACCTTGCCCGCCTGCAGGGTGATATTGGCGTGTGTCGCAGGACCATTCGGGGCTGCGGGATCTGCGATCAATTCGACCTTGATCCCGGCCCCTTCAAGAATGTCCCCATTCGCGGCTGACATCTTTGCAACAGCTGTAATGTTACGCTCAATCAGACCCTGAACCTCGTTCAGCTCCGCACCCTCGATAAATCGTCCGTCGATAAACTCGACGCGTATGCGGTTTGCCGGTGCTGTCGGAGACCGGTCGCGAACGTTTTCCAATTCGGGATGTTCGAAATCCATTTAAAGCCTCATCAGGATCTGGACGTGGTCGCGGACGGTTTCGCCGAACTCAAGGTCAAGCGGTTGGGCGGCGATCTCGACACCGCCACTTAAACCGGAAGGCCCGAGCCAGAGAGCGCCGGGGCGGCTTGGATCGGTAAGGTCAGGGCCAAACAGGAGAGAAACCTGCGCAGCGGTTGCGCCATACCCTTCACCAAAGTCTGTTCGACCGAACGCAAGCACATGGGTCGGGTTTTCGCGGTCACGGGCATATCGATTACCGGAAACGTCAAAGCCGTCGAGCGCCGCCGAAACGGCGCGACAGGTCGCGTTCCGGTAGCCAATCACGGCACCTGTCGTGTCGGTAAACTTCAGCCAAACAGAGGATTGCTCAAGGGACTGACCAAGGGAGACACGGCGGGCAATCTCCGCATCATCCGCCCAACGGAAATTGGCATCGGCCCATGGGAAATCCATGTCGATCCATTTTTGCGAAGATACTTCCGGGATCCAGATGCCGAGCGCCTCATAGTCAGCCTGAACCAGCTGCATGGAGAAATCATGCGTGCGGCCAAAACTCCATTTGGGCCGGAGCCCTCGTACCCTGACGCCGCTATCTCCTGCCAACCGGCAGGACCCGAGCCGGGTGTAGCCGGTCTCAACTGCCGGGATGTTGTAACCGTGATAAACGCGGCGAAGTTTGGAGCGCGTTGGAAGTGAAAGACCGACTATCCCGTCGATCCGCTCAAGGTCTTCCTCGCTGTCGCGAAGTCGATCCAGATGCAGCTGAACCTTCCACCATGTCGAGCGGCGCTCGGGAGGTTCTTCAATCCCCGCCGCATAGCCCACAAAGCCGAGGCCGTCATCAATGGCCTTGTGGGTTCCTCGAACCCGCGCCCACTGGCGACCGGCATCAATCAGGAAATACTGATCCTGAATATAGGGAACCAGCGCCTCAAGGCCGAACTCATAGATCAGGAACGGAATGAGGGACGCTGACCGCGAAGTGAGTTTCCAGCCGGGGATCCGGTCCACGCCGGGCATAAGACGGTCTTCAGAGGCTCCGGCAAGTTCCACCGCAACCTCTGTAGGAGCATAGTTGTCAGGCAGAAGGGTGTGGATCATCGGCCCCTCCCGACATATTCAACGGCGATATCGCCAAGGGCGATCGCTTCAAAGCCTTTTGCCTCGATCAGGCCATGCGGAGCCAATACTTCAAGGGAAGTTATGCCCGGCAGTCTTCCGGTCGCAATGATCCAGGACGGTTCCAGATCCAGACCGAGAAGATCTTGCTTTACCCACTCTGACTTGAGGTGCGGTCCAATCGCCTCAATGAGAGAGGCCGGGGCATCCGGCGCAAGCCGCGCCCGAAGGTGAAGATCTTCGGTCCGGCGCACTGCCGACATGACGTTGAACCGGTCATTGGTGACCTTGACGGATTTTTGCTCCAGCGCCGCGCGAACAATCGCCAGAAGTGACATCGAGGCGCTGCCGTCTCCAATCGCCGACAAGACGGCGACATTGACCAAAGGGCTGTCCTCGTCGCTCCAGACCTTCACGTCCCGGACCTCGGCGCTGGCCTTGAGCGCTATGTCCTTGTATCGCTCTGGCGGTCCTCCAGCTGACCGACCAATGGTCGCCAGCTGGTACCGCCTCTTCAGCCGCTCGTCGCTTTCGCCCTCAAGGCGGGCGACACCAAGCCAGGCGGCCAGTTGTTCAAGGCCATTCTTGAAGGCAAAGGCCAACAGATTGGACCGGGCGGCATTGTTGATCCGGCTGCGTACCTCCAACTCGCGGAAAGAGGTGGCTTGCAGGACTATGGCGATCACTTCCGAATTCAGGCCACCGGTGTCAAAGGAATAGCCTCTGGCTTCCAGGCGGGCTTTCACGTCCGCCAGCTGCTCGGCGTGGATCTGCTCGAAATCCAGTTCCTCGATCACTTCCGGCTTGGGGAGCTTTTCCAGATCGATCATGCCGCCTCCCGGTAGTGGTGGAGCGGCGCTGTTGCCGTGACGTCCTGTTCAAAGTCGTAGATCCCGAACCGGCCTTCAGGGTAGTAGACCCCGCCATGGCGAACAGCCAATGTGCCGTCTCTGGCAACCTTGACCAGCTGCATGGTCCTGATCCGGTATTCCGGCTCGTGTTTGTGGGCCGCGCCAATGAGCGCATCGTATAACCGCAAGGCGAGATCCGGAGTAATGTCCTCGGCAAGCAGCGAGAAGTGGTCCGAGCCGAAATCAAGGCGCATGACCCGCGTATCCAGCCGGGTCATCCAGATGATGGCGAGCGACTGGACAACATGCGGCCAGCCGACAAGAGGCTGGAACGTCACAGGGTGGAACCCTCGGCGATATCGAAGCGCTCGCATCAGTCCACCGCCTTCACAATTGAAGACCCTTCAACGATCGGCCAAAGGCCCTTTGAAGAGCCGGACTTGACGCTGACCTTGTCGCCGATGCGGGCAACCCGTTTGCCGCCGTCTCCCCCAAGGTTCACATCATCGCTTTCAATAATGACCTTGCCCGACTTGACGCGGGCCTCATCGCCTTTCAGAACAATCACGGTGTCGCCATACTTGATGACCGTCTCGTCGATCTGGTCGCTCGGCGGGGGATTGTCATCGTCATAGGTCGCATACTGCGCCAGGCTGTTTTGACCGATCGTCCCCGATGGGTTGAAGAGGGTCATTTGCTCGTTGTCGCCGGGGGCGGAATGAATTTTCAGGCGACCATTGCCGGGATTAGCCCAGCGAACAGGCGGTGAGAGGATCGGCTTTCCGTCTGTGGTTTCCCCAAGCTCCAGGCGGATCGTGCGGGCCTTCATGTCCTGAGAACCGGGATGCACCTTGCCGGTCATATGCATTCGCGCCATGCGGCTTTCTGCTTGGGCGAGCAAGCGCCGTAGGGTGCGAAGTTCGCGGGCTGTTTCAGACCTCATTGGCTGTCCTCCTTGATGAGGGCAGCAATCTCGGGCGGAATATCGTCGTCAGAAGCAAAGGTAAGCCCCGGTCCATCTGCATCGCCATAGGGGACCATTGCAGGCGTCGGCCCGCCGGTCAGATCAGGGCCGAGGCCCACAATTGTCTGTTGCCAAGTCACCGCATAATAAGCCGTGCCCTTGCCATGAGCGGTCGCTGTAAAGAGTGGACGAAGGGCGGGTTCCGGCTTGGCCGCAGGTGGCGTAACCCCAGTTTGGTCAAAGCATTGCAGATCGGGGTCTTGAAGAATGTCGAGAAGGCGTGACCCGATGGCAAAGGCAATCGCCTGCCGGTCGATCGCCCGGTTCTGGGCGCGATCCGCATAGTCCTCGGCGATGATATAGGCGGCAAAATCGATCGGCAGCTCATAAGCCCCGGTCACATCGCGCGGCGTCTTGATCGCCGTCCAGCCAACCAGAATGGCAGGCGCTGCGATCGTCTCGCCTTCAATCACGTCATAAACATCGAGCTTGCCCGGATGCTGGCGCACCGACACATCAGGAAACAGGCGATGCAGCGTGTCACAGATGGCCTTCTGCAAGCCAAAGACCGGATCAACAGCGATCAACTCCGAAAGGGATTGGGGTTCGATCATGCCGCATCTCCAACGCCAAGGAAGTCGGTCACCACATCAACGAGTTCCGCCTCGTTTTCCTTCGACAGACCGACAAAAGGCCTGGCGGGAATGACAACCTTCTTTGCCCGAACGAACTTGCCGCCGACATGAAAGCCGAGAGCCTTCGCCGTCTTTGGCTTGATGACCGCGCCGAACTGGTGAACGTGGGCATATTCCCAGGCAGCGCCCCATTCGGCGGTCGATCCGGAGGATTGCGACGCAACGCTGTCGAGTAGGTGAGCGCCTGTTCTTCGCAGAATGCTTGTGCCTTCCGCGTTCTCTGGCCATTCGGTGCCATCAGGTGCGGTTTTCTCCGTCTCGATACGGCGGCGGGTCTGACTTTCTCCAACGCCCGAAAGGATCTCGGCGAGCATGCCAAGGTTCGGATCGACAAGAGGCTCAAGGCGAACGAGCGCCTTGTCAAAGCCACTGGTATCAACGGAAAGGACGACGCTCATCGCGGCGTCCTCGATCTTCGGGAGCCAAACGGGCGCGGCGGCACATCAATCAGAACCTCGTTCGGAGAGATATCGCCGCTTGTGGCCAGATCCGGATCAACGCTCCCCCCTTCAAAGGTCAGGCCGCCTTTACCGGTTGCGATCGCTTCAAGGCGCTTGATCGCCGCCTCATAGCGTTCCTTGATCTGGTCGGTTGACCGCGAGAAGGACAGCGCCACCCGGTAAAGCGCAATGTCGATCGAATAGACCTTCAGGATTGAAAGACCTTCGGCATCGAGGCGGCGAAGTTCTTCGGCGGAATAGCGCGCCTGAAGGATCGCGCGGATCTCCGCGCCCGCATCTGCAAGGCAGGCGACAACCCGGCCTTCGTCCAGCTCACGCGTCTGAGTGTCAGCTGCCAGAATGATCAGGTCATTCGGGTACCGATCAGAAATGTCATTGATGGTCGCGTAAGTTGTCATGGCCGGATTGCTTCAGTTATCGGGAGACTTCAGTCGTCGAAGGAGCCTTCGACGGCCTTGGCACGTTTCAGCTCATTGAACTGGGATCGGGTGACCGTGATCGGCACGCCCGGCGGCAACAGTTTGCCATCGCGCCGGATATGGCAGAGCGGCGTGACTTCCCTTGTCGGCTCGCCTGCCTCGTCCTCAGCGGTTTTTTCTTCGACTGTTTCGCTTTCGGATTTGGCTTCGCCTTCTTTGGCTCCCGCGTCCGGTACCGGCACCGCCTCGGAGCTTGCTGGCGCGCCCTTGTCGGCTTCATGTTCCGGTGCGGGCACTTCCTCAGTCGAAACGTCCTCGGGGCCGGGTGCGCCGTCTTCACCAGATGCGGCATCAGAAGCAGCATCAGGGGAATTGGAAGGTGCCGAAACCACCTCGTCATGGGTTTTCGTGTCGTCTGTTGCCGGGGTGGCGTCGTCAGCCGGTTTGCTGTTGTCGCGAGCGTTTGAACGTGCCTTGCGAGCCATGTTGAAAGTCTCCGGGATAAGAGGATGGCGCGGAGCCGCCGAAAGACGGCTCCCGCTTGTCGTTTCATTGTGAACGCCGGGCGTCAGGCGGCTTCAGCGACAGGGTTCTGGATCAGATAGCCAACGTCCTTGGCGACGATCTCTTCCTTGATCTTCTCGCCCGAGCGCACTCGGACACCGCCTTCAAGGCCGATATCCTCGTCCTCGATCCGGCCCGCGATCTTGGAGCCGAACGTTGCCGTGAAACCGAACGTAATCTCGTCCTTCGTTGCGGTCGGATCGATATAGAGCGCGGAGATCGAGTTCCCCCAAGCCCGAGTCAGGTTTGCCGCCTGTCCAGGACGTGCGGTGTTCACATGCGCGTCCCCGACCAGAACTTCCTTGATATCCAGAAGATCGGCGAGCTGTTGCTTGGTAATGAACCCTTCGCTGGTCAGGTTCCCTTTGACCGCATTCACCAGCTTTGGATGGCGCTTCAGGAACGACCAGGGCCTATTGCCCATAACCAGGGTATTCGCGCGGTATATCAGCGTGCCTTCGATCGCCGCATCCAGAACACCGAGCGGGTCCGAATTGGCATAATCGGAGAGCTGGTCTCCACCTGCGAGAACAATACGGCGACCCGGTGCATAGGTGTTCGGGTCCTGAATGCGTTTAGCGCAACGAACCTCGCGATCAAGCTGGACAAGCTTGGTCAACATAGCGACCGAGTGTTGTTCCGGATCATAGTTGGATGTCTTCGCTTCACGAGCAGCGCGCGCCACATTGATATCCGAGATCGGGATCGGAGTATCAAGGCCGTAGTCACGGGTCGAGCTTTCGCGCTCGGTTCCTGAGAAGGTCACCTGATTGACCTGACCGCGTCGACCGACTTCCGTCTCCGGCACTGTGAAGGCTTCGGCGACCGGGTACTCGGTCCATTTGAAGATTTCCTGTCCGACCGGTATGCGCGGCAGAACCTTGTCGGCGATCAAAACCTGCGCCGGATTGGAATAGCCGATCGCAATCGCGGTAAGGACCGGATCGACTGTAAAAGGACGATTGGGAGCCATGTTATTGACCCTTTAAGTGCTCACAGCCGATCAGGCCGGGGTGGAAAGAAGGCTCGGGGAAACATGCATGTCGAAGATGTCCCCCTCAGCAGCGTCACGAAGGGCAGTGCCAACGACAGCGACCGTGCCGCCGGGAGCCGGGACCAGCTTGACCGCGCGCCCTTGCGCATCAGCCATAAGCTTGTCGCCGAAGTCGATGTCGCCGCCCGCAACCACCGGGCCGATGCCGGACAGGATCACATCGCCCATCTGACCCGCGTCCTGATCGAATTCATCGGCAAGGCCGAGCGTGGTGTCCGTGGCAGCTGTTGCCGTCTCCACGGTGCCGCCGTTGACTTTGGCAATATGCTTGCCCTTCAGCCCGGCAACGCCGACCGGGTACGACTTGATAAGCGGCATCATGCGCTTGTCTCCTTCACATGGTTGACCGCCGTCACGATGTCGACAGTGATCCCCTTGGCTGCCTGTTCGGCCTGGTAGGCGGTTGCCTTGGCAGAAAGAGCAGCCGCATCGAGAGAGCCGCCGTCAGCATTAGGGGCCTTCTTTTCATCAAGTCCCGAGCGGACAAGCCCTTCAGCAGTGGCACTCAGGAGCGCCTTGACCTGCTCAAAGCCTTCATCGGTCGCACACAGGGCCGCGTAGCTGTCCTTTTGCGCGGGCGTGATCTTCCGGGCAGACAGGGCCGCTTCCAGCACATCACTGACTTCCTTGTCGTGCTGCGCCTTCTTCAGACCGTTCAGCTCGCTGGTGGTTGCCTCAAGCTTGGCGAGGGTTTCCTCGTGAACGGCCTTGGCGACAGTGCCGCTCTTGAAGGTGTTGAAAGCTGAAAGGCAGGCCGCCTCGTCGGCTTCCGGGTTGAGGCCAAGGGCCTCCGCTATTCCTTTCATGGAAATGTCCTGTTGCTGTTGGGAAGTTGGGTCTGCATGGGCGAGCGCCGCCATGGAGAGCGCAGGGGCGGCAACGAGGGCGGCTGAATGCAGCCATGTCGTCACGCCTTCTTTGGTGTGATGAAACGTGGGCGATACGAACCGCCGTGTTCGGGCACGCAAGACTTCCAGCCCGCTCTCCAGCCATTCGACACGGGCAAACAGTCCTTCTGCCCGCGCCTGCAGCTCCTTGATCCAGCCCACCGCGTCCGGGCGCGTGCCGGTCATGATCCCGTGATCAAGATCGATCGGAACATCGATCCCTTCCGCCTCGAACCGGGCAACAAGGCGTTCAGGCTCGAATGTAAAGGACCGACCATCGCGGCACGGCACCTTGCCGCGCGGCGTGATCTGCACCCACTCGGGAGCCTTGAACGCATCCGCGCCATCCGCAGAAGCGGTCACCACTTCCAGGGCAAGGCCAGTTGAGGTCAGAAGGTTGGTATTTGAAGCCGGATTTGTCATGGCCGCGAAATTACGCAAGGCCGGTCGGCTGAGAGGGGCTGTCAGCTGTCAGTTAAGCTTAAAACCGAGATGAACACGCCGGACGCGAAATCGCATCCGGGGCGGCCAATCAGGATCAAATTTAAGGGGGTCTTAAATAGGCACCAAAGCGCGGCAGGAGTTTTTTGGTACAATGACGCGCAAATGGGGAAGAAGGCGCTCAGTGGGCGTTTTATCGAGAAGAGGCCCTGTCTCCGTTTTCATAAGCGTGCAGGGCAACCACACACGCCTCCCGGAATTGTTGAAATGATTTCTGAACAATCATATCGGAGGCGCGTTTTGTTGCGAGTATCAGCGCCGCCTCCGCAAACATTGATCCAGCGAGCGGGCAGGCAGAATATTTATCCAAGGCGCTCCCGCCGCCGGGAGTTCGCAAACTAGCACGCAGTTGGTCCAGCCCCCATTTTTCTCTGTATTTGCCAATCATACTGTTAATTGCACTAGCAGTTTTATACATGGCAACTGACAATTCAGTGCCGCTCAATGCCGCAATATCTCCGTCAAAGTAAATGACCATCTGCTCAATAGACTGATAGGTGGTTTGCGCCATTTTGTGCGCGTCTTGATCAGTCATTGGTTCCAAAGCATTGGCCGGGTAAACCAATAAAGATGCCAATACTAAGCCAATAATCGCCCGCACAATAAAACCGCCATTTAGCTTTTAAACACGCCCCGACAGTACGCGGCAAACCGTACAATTGCAATTTTCTACGCCATTCCGCATAATCAAATCGTGGCGGCGCGAAATCGATGGTGCCGGTCAAATGCGACCGCGAGGGGTCACGTCCTCCCGCCACGTATTCCTTCCAACCATTTCCGCGCATAGGCCTCGTCTACCCGGTAGATCGTGTGAAGGCGCAGGAACCCGGCAGCTGACTTCTTGATGACCAGCTTCCACCATGCCCCGCCAAGCTGCACATAGACGGCCCGCTCAGTCTCCGCACGTCCCTCGTCAACAATGGTCCCAAGATCCAGCATGCCCTGGACAAGTGAGAAAGTATCCAGCGAGACGACGGCATGCTTGCCGGTCTTTGCCTTGATCGTGTCGCTTGAGGTAACGATCAGGGATGAGTTCGCGCCAAGCATATCCTTGAGTTTAGGGTAGACCGCGACAGGGAGCTGCACCCGTTCTGCAAGGCCCGCCAGAATGCTCGGGGTCTGACTGTCAAAGAGGCTGTCGATCTGGCGACGGGCAATCTCTTCTCCAACCTTTTCCAATTCGCCCTGAAGGCGGGCGGTCAAGGTCCGGGCGCGCGACAGGCCGGGGTTCGTGTGCCAGCCCGGATCTATGCCTTCCGGGATTTCTGTGACAACGCCAGTGCGTTTGTTGACGTAGGAAACCTTTTTGAACTTCGGGGCTTCGGTTGAGATGGGGACCTTCTGCCCGTCGATTTCCATTTCGCCCGCATCCAGCAAGCGCGTTGCTTCCCATTTCGTGACGCCGCGAACACTGCAGAGGCAACCCCAGCCATTGGGAGGAAAGTGGGTGTTCCAGAACGGATCATCAACAGGAAGCAAAATTCCCGCCCATGTCAGATGTTCGGGCCTTGGATCACTTGCCGCCGTTCGCACATAGAGAAGATAGGGCACCGCCTGTTTCGTGCGCTGAAGGCGTTCCCATTGCCCGGCGGCGCGGGCGGCTCGCATGTTTGACCAGAAGACAGTTTTTAGGCGGCGCGGTTTGGAAAAGTCGACCGCTTCGTCGGCATGTTTACCGGTCGGGTCCGCGACCGTCCGCTTACCCCACCATCCTCGGCGGGCAAGTTCAGGCTGGATACGTTCAACCCAACGCTCGAAATTCCAGCCACCGCTAATCGCTTCATCAAGGGTTGAATGGAAAACCTGCAGGACTTCCAGTTCAACCACTTTGGCGACCGTATGGGCATAAGCGTGTTCTTCTCCCCAAACGTCCCCCCAGTGGAACGCGGGAGCCAGCTGTTTTTGCCGGAAGTAGTCGGTGATTTCCTTCGGGGTCTGAAAGCCCTGTTTCGCTTCGGCCAATTTTTTGGACCCCTTATTCGTCTGAGGTGTCTCCCAGCCCTCGCGATATCGCCGTCAACCGGGCGAGCGCATCACGAAGCGGCTCACTTTCGAGGACGACTTCGCCAAGGCGCTTCTCGGCTTCCTCAAGAGACCGGGCTTCTGTCAGGATCGCTTGAAGAGGCGCAAAGGTCGGGTCGGCGATGCTTTCCCAATCAGCGCCCGCCAGAAGACGGTCGAGTTCATCCAGTCCGCCTGGTGTTGCTGAAAGACTTGCGCATGATCCGCATTGGCAACCGGTATGGTGGCCAGAGAAGGCAGCAAGTTTCGCCTCCTTCCGATCATCGTCCTGACTGTCTTTGTCCTGACGGGGATCTGCCTTCTTGTTCTGGACGCCGGACTTGTCGTTTTGGGGCTTGTCGCTCTCGATTTTTGGCGGTCGCGGTTCAAGAAGCTCCGCGTCGGCCCCCGGATCAGAGAGGCCGAACTTCTCGCGGATCTCGCGTTGGTCGACCCTGAACCCGTGCGGCAGAAGTTTTGCGAGGCTGTCGGCAAGGGCGGTCAGGTCTTCCGGTTCCGGTACCGGGAACGAAACCATCGGATAGACCGGCTGCGGACCGAAGTTGAAGTTCACAAACGGAATGATCAGATCCCGGTTCAAGGTCGCGGCCAGCTGCTTTCCATCGGCCTTCAGGATATCCATGCGGACATCATTGTGAACTTCCGCCTGCGCCATTGACGAGCCGTCATCAGCGGTCATTGTCTGACCGACGACCAGCTTGGAGATTTGCTGATCGACATAACTCAACAATTCGCCAAAAACCGCTGAGCCGTGCTGGCCTTCGATCTTGTGGAATTCAATCTCCATTCCTTGCGGGATGATCGCAGCCGCATCATTGGCAATCGATTTGACCGCCCTGAAGAGGGTACGCTTGTCTTCCGGGCTGGCATTGCTGTGATAGCGACCGACCCGGATCGGTAGACCATAGACTTCCGAGAAGGACACCCAGTCCTGAAGCCCGAAACTCTGGATCAGGAACGCCCAAGCCGCCGGGCGGGCAAGGCCGCGCCGCAAGGGAACGCCCGCCTTGGTGCGCGGGGCGTGAATGATGAACTTGGCAGGCGGCAACTCGTCGCCGTCCATGTTGGTATCAGATGCAAGGCGAAGGGTCTTGAGGGCCACCTTGTCGAACTGGAAGTAACGTGGATCCCGCCAGACATATTCAGCCGGGCGGAGCTTGCCACCCTGATATTCCCACATGATCTCGGCAACGGAATACCCCTTGCCGATACCGTCAGTCAGGTCCCCGCATAGGTCGTCGACGTCCGCGCCTTCCATCAGTTCTCGGACCGCATCAACGATCTTGGCCGGAACGCCGTCCGGCTCTTCAATGACGGCCGTGAGGCCTTCGATTGCAAGTCGGCGGGTCTGGAGCTGGGACGCGTAGTGGAGATACCGCTCTTCCATTTCCTCGGCGAGGGTCAGGTAATCGCGGGCGTGGCCGTTCTGCGCCTGGATCAGGACATGGGCCAGCCGGTCGGGCGTCATGTAGTGCGCAACCCGGTCCTCGATCGTCCGGCGCACGCCCATGATTTCCGGGGTGGCGACCGGTTTTGACAAGAGGCTCCGGTCAATCGGTCGGCCATACTGGTCAAGGAGGGTTTTTACCATAGCCGTCTCCCGTCAAGGCCACTGTGAAAGCTGCTCATGTCGAACATGGAATTCTGGGTGTCATCCTCGCTCGCCTGATAGCCGTATTCGGGCAGGTTCTGGCGAGAGGCGAAATAAGCAAGTGCACCTGCGGGTGCGCTGTCGCCGTGACGTTCAAGGCCGTCAGAGCCTTTTGTCCGGTGATCGTCCGGAACCTTGATGATGCCGTTCACATAGGCAAGCGCCTGATGGTCTCTGAGAATGTCTTCATGGCGAGGCAACAGGACAGTGCGGTCAGTGAACGCTTCGATGTAAGGCGGCATTTCCGCAGAGTACCAGGCGGCGGACAAGTGAACCTCGATCACGCTCGCGCCATAGCGCTGCGCAGCCTTCTCGGCGAGGTATGCGCCGTTACCGGTTTTATCCAGTGCGCCGCCGCACATATGCGGAAGTCGATCGACCACGAAGTAGAGAATGTCCCGCTGCTGATCGAACGGCACATTGTGGAGTTCCAGGACAAAGCAGGCGCGGCGAATAAGATCGAGCCCGATCTCCATGGGCAGGATCACTGTCTTGTCGCCGGAGCGGGCAAAGTCCTCGCCAAAGACATGTTGGCGGCGCTTGTTCAGTTTCTTCAGGAGCGGTTTCAAGGTCGCATCGCAAAATGCCCGCGCCCGGATTTTGCGTTCCTCGTCGGGCAGGTTCTTGAAGTCATCATCGCAGGCCCAACGAATAACCGGGATGCCGTCCGTCATGCAGGCTTCGATTTGCACCCGTGTCAGAGCCGCACCTTCCGCCTCTGCCGGGATCGCGTCCAACTCCTGCCGCATGGCGGCTGTCCGAGAGCCGTAGGCCCCACGAATGTCCGCCTCCCACTGGCGTTCGGCTTCTTCTGACCAGTCTTGCCCCTTGATCAGGCACACTCGTTTGAAGAGGCCATTCTTGATGGCGTCGCCGAACGGAATGTGATGAATGGAGTAAGGCGGCTTGCCGGTGCTTTTGACTTCCCGGATCAACTCGTTAAAGGGACTTAAAACGCCGTTATGCGTGGAGATGATCCGGATCTTGCCGCCCCATATCAAAAGGGCGTTGACCGCATCGAGCACGCCGCGCACATCTGCATGGAATGCGGCCTCATCGATGACAACAATCCCCTGAAGGCCGCGAATGTTTTCCGGGCGCGAGGAAAGCGCCTCGACACGAAAGCCCGACGCAAAGCGGACGCGGTAGGCCGAGATCTCCTTTGTTGAGCCGTCTTCGCGTTGATCGAGAAACATGAACTCCTCGATTGCGGCCAGCTCTTCAGCCACGATCTTGGCAAAGTGGGCGACATAGCCAATGAACTCGCGGCCCTTGTCCTTGGTGTCACCGATATAGAAAACGTTGTCGCCACCATCCTTGCGGCGGGTTGCGGCAATAAGTGTGCCGTCCAACGCCTCGGCAAATGTAATGCCTGTGCGTCGGCCCTTTTCGCAGAGCTTGAGTTTCGACTTGTCCGCAAGCCAATCGGCCTGATGAAACATCAGGACGCCATCCTTGAGCGGGTCCAGGTCATCCGGGATATCTGCGCCGCGTGGCAGGTCATCCGCCAAATGATCATCGGCGCGGGCCAGAACAGGCGGTCCCGCAAAGACGTCCGGCTTGCCAATGAACTGCTCGTTATTCTCCATCACGGTCGGCCTGTTCTTCTCTTACGCCCAGGAACTCCCGGCGCAGCTGGGCGACCTTGTCTGCAGACAATCCAACCTTTTTCGATGCCGTGTCGATCGCATCACCGAGGGCCTTGTTGACCTCATCCTCGTCCGTGCGCCGGGTGCGCCCGGAGAGGTTCCGGGCTTGTTCGATCTTGAAGGCGGCGTTCGCCAGAGACTGGATCTCTTTCGCCGAGACAGATTTTCGACCGGTAATCGCTTCCTCGACGATTGCTGCAATCAGTGTCTTTGTGGTTTCGCTGATAAAGATCGTCAGATCGTCGCTGTCTTTTGGCTTGAAGCTTTCGGCGACTGCCGCCGAAACATCCCGTTGCAACGCGAGCGCGCGTTTTGCGGCGGCCTTGCGTGTCGAATACCGGTTGAAGGAGGAAAAAGACGGGATATCGAACCCAAGGCCAGTCTCGCCTTGAAGGGCGATCAGCTTGTTTCGAAAGTCCTGATAAATGTCGACCTGTGTTCGATCCATCGCCACGAGATCTTTCGCGGCCTCAGCGACAATTCCGTCGCACTCGTCCGGCAGGAGGTCTATCGCTGATAACCGGCCACGTCCTCGCTTTCCTGTCATCGCTCACCTCAGCGGGCCGCGCCCGGACGCGCGATCCCTTCCACGACTGTGCGCCGTTCAACATGATCAATGCCGGTCTCGGTGATTTCCGCCACCATTGCTGTTCCGGCCTCACGAAGGGTGAACACGCCAAGGTCCGCCATGGCGCGAAGCTGTGTCCGCACCCAGTCTTTGGACTTGCGGTGCCCGAAGTAGTCCAGCCGCTTTTGAATGAGAATGTCATTCAGCTGGTGGTCCTGTTCTTCATGGACGGCCTTCAGGATAGTCAGACGGGCGTTCAGCTCCTCGTCTCGCCGATATTGTTCGGAGAGGCTCATGCTCCAGATCTCCTGTTTCGAAGAAAATCGTCAATGCGCTTAGAGAGGTGGTCGACCTCGTTCAGCTTCACGGTCACCTTGCCGATGTTGCCGTTCAGCTCGGAAATGACCATTTCCAGCTTGTGAAAATCGTCCTTGGTCGGCTGGTTGCGGATGACCCTTTCCAGATCCGAAATGCGATCGCACAGATCCTTTTGCTCTGTTTCCAGTTTGGCGATCGACACGGCATTGGCCTTTGAGCCGCGAGTAATCCAGGACACGATCAAAGCGATGCTGCCGAACAAAGCGCCGGCAAGTCCGAATGCGGCTTCAAGACCTTTGATCCACTCAAACATCGACGGCCTCCGAATTATCCGGATCTGCGCCATCGCAAAGGGTGCAGATCCACAATCCGTTTCCGTGATTGACGTAATCATGGCTGTCGCAGCAGCTCGGACAAAACGCCTGTTCCGGGTCAATCTCATCCCCGCATCGCGGGCACGCAGCCTCCGTGCTCATCAATCACCTCATCGCAACATCTTGAGGGCACCAACGGCGGTGCCGGTGTAGAAAATCCAGCTGATCATCTGGCCGCCCCATTCCTCCAGGATCGGCACACTGGCTATGCCCCATCCGAACAGGAACACGCTGTCGAGAATGACCGCACACCACCAAAGTCCGAGCGGAAGCACGAACACACCGGCAAAGATCCAGTAGGGCAGATGCTGGAATTTGGCTTTCTGAAGGTCGGCCATCACCTTGGTGTGGGCGACAGCCGCCTCGATCTCGGCGATTGTCACCTCCGCCCGGATCTTGGCTTCGCCGTTTTTCCGGGCTGCGTCCGCCCGAAGGTAGTCCAATGCCTTGTCAACGGCACCGCCCGACAGGAATTTCAGGGCAAGGGAGAGAAGGAAGCTCATCCGACATGTCTCCATTCCTTCGCATCATGGAGACGGCGAAGCTTGATCTGGCGGGCGATAAAAAACACCGCCCCGCCGATGGCAATCAGCGCCAGCCATTTGTTGTCGCTGATCAGACCGAGGACCGGCGCTACAAGACCGGCGATGTCCTGAATGAGCCCTGAGAAACCTTTCAAGGCCTCCAATCCGGCGACACCTTCAAGGCCGCGAACCGTTTCAGCGACCCCGCCAATGCTAGCCGCGCCAACGCCGATCAGGGTGAGATTGTCAGCCTGACGAATGGTTTTTGAACCGGCTTGTCGCAAGTCCTTTACGGTAAGGTTTTCGCGAGTGCCGCCCGGTTGAAGATTGATTGGAAGAGCCGTTTCCAGAGCCTCTACCGTCTGCGGATCGACAATGCCTTCAGCCGCAAGGCCATGATCAACCTGAAAGGCGACGACTTGCCTGCGGGTTGCAGGACCGAAATCGCCGTCGACTTTCAGGTGATACCCAAGTTCGACAAGGCGCTCCTGCAGAGCTGATACCTTCCGGCCTTTTGAGCCGAGCCTCAACTCCGTCTTGGTGTCCGAGATAGTTCGGACTTTACCGCGCGCAGCGATCAAGCGGTTATAGGCCGCCTGCATGTGCCCGGCATAATATGACACCTGACCTGAACCGTTGTATCGGCGGGCGATCTGCTGGAAATCCTTTTCCCGAAGAGCCTGCAGCAATCCAACCTTTTTCAGGAAGACAATGAACCCTTCCTGCTGGATTTCCTCGGATTGCGCAAAGGCGACAACAAAGTCCTGCACCGACGCGTAGCCGCAAAGTCCGTGGTTGAAGCCCATGATCTGGTAGGCTCCGTAAGAGACCGACTTGAGCGCCGCCGTTTCGTCCAGGCCAGCCATTTGGTCCAGACGGTCCCATCGCTTGTCCGAGCCAGCGCCCCCCAAGCCTTTGTAGTTGTTCCTGGACCACTTCGGGGTGGCCAATCCCATGCGGCTTGCCTTGCCACGCAAGGCCTTCGACAGCTCCCGCCAAAAGACATGCTTTTCCGTGAGGATGATCAAACGGCCCTTGTCATCGAAAGCGCGGCCCTTGCTTTCCACTTCATCAATCGCAAGGAGCACCTCGACTTCAATGTCGAGCCGCCGCGCGGCAAGCTCCAAGCCAGAATTGTCGGCAGACTTGCCGCCGCCAGCTTTGAGAAGGGCAACCGTTTTGGACATGTGCGCGCACCTGAGTTCTGGTGATCAAGTTCGCGCTCAAGATTGGGGATTTTCGAAAATCGCCGGGGCTGTCAACTGTCAGTAACAGGACTTCAAGGCCCGATAAGCGGTGTTTAAAACAGGCTTAGCTGTTTGGCTTCCGGCTCGCCGGTGCCGTTCTTTTTTCTCTTGTCGCGCAATCGCTTTTGCGCCCGGAATGCCGTTCGCTCGGAAAGACCAGCCGCGCGGGCAGCAGCGCGGGGGCTTGCTCCTGCGAGAAGCTCTTGTTCAAGTTGCTTCTGTGCTTGCTTCATGATCGCCACCGGACCCCGCGGGATCACGATATGGCGAACCCCGGCTTCCCGATGCTCTGCTGACAAGGTTCGGAAGTAGTCACAGATTTGATCAGCCGCTTCACGACCCACAACTTCGACCAGCCAATGCCCCTCAGTGACCCTTGCAGGGATATCGATCCGGGTTCCGCCCCGCGCCTTGGCGAGCGCGAGGGCGGCGTCAACGCCTGCCGCCTCTGCGATCTCGCCAAGATAACCGGGGAGGTCTTCGGGTGTCATTTTCCGATCCCTCTCACCAATTCGCCGAGCCGGTTCATGATGTCGATCCACTCCCGGTCGGTGAGGGCAGAGAGCGGGCGGTCAATGCGGAACTCAGATTGCAGGAAGCCTGCCAGTGTGCCCGGTTGCCGGTTGGCCTGAGCCAACAGGCCCCATTGGAGCTGGACGATCTGGTAACGGTGATCATTCAGGATCGGCGGGTGAAACTTGTTGAACGTGAACAGGTCTAGTGCCTGTGTTTCCCGTATGATCCATGCCTTGAGGGCTTCAATGACTTTCCTCGCGTCCTCGCCATGATGGAGGAACCGCGAATGATCAATGCCGGTCTGGCGTTTGAGGAACGCCGTCATGGCCTTGTCGGTGCGGTTCCTGAACACACCAAGGTTCCAACCCGCGATCCAGAGTGCCTGCAGTTTGGGTGCAAACTTGCCGGTCGCCCGGTTTGCCTTAGGTGCCGGGCGCGTGGGAACAAAGCCATCCGCCTGGAAGGCCATATAGACCTTCTGCCGTTCCCGTTCACTCAGATCGCGGGCGGAACGCTTGCCGGTGAGCGCTTCCAGCTTGTCCCGATAGGTGTCGTCATCAAGGCCGAGTTGCTTTTGGGCAATCTTCAAAATCTGGATGCTGGTCATGAGGCGGCTCCCACGTCGCGGCCAATAGCCCAATCGATGCCGACGCTGGTCGGTTGCAACCAATCCCATTTGTGAAGAAAACCAACAAAGGAAGTGGCCCGATAACGCAGACGGAAAAATACATACATGTCCCGATAGGACGTGAAGCCGTCAGCCTTAGCGAAGGCGGTGATTTGCTGTTCGCTGGATAGTTCAAGTTCGCCGAGCCTAATCGGAATGGTAAGTTCCGGGTTCCCGAGAATAATCGGCGTGACTTCCGTGCAAACCGGGTCGATCACAGAAAGCTTCCGGCAGTGCTTGGTTCTTTGCCCGGTGTAGAGCTGGATTTTGTCACCAACCCTGCAGCGTTGGGTCTGGCGTATGGATTGGCGTTTCTTGCCTCGCTCAACCGGTTCGGCAAATTCTGCCATGAAATTGAAAGCGACCATGTTAGACACCTCCATGACCGGTAAAGGACCAATCATCGGTATCTGGTCCCGGCATAGTGACCGGCTGTTGCGTGTCCTCAATGCGGGTTGCGCTCGTTCTGATATCGCGCGCGACTATCAGAAGGATGTGCCGGGTACGGCCATCGCAAGCCGGGTTTTCCGCCATGTGTTCCATGAGGTCAGCTGACGTCCGCATGATTTGCAGGACAACGGGCTCGCTCATCGTTTCAATCCTTGTAAGGAAGCCTTGGTTGGATCTGGTCACCAACCGGACCAGCATCCCCGAGCGGTTCCGGTTTCGTCTTGGCTTCCAGTTCCCGTTTCAAAAGCTCGGTGGTCGTTCGTTGTAGTTCTTCATTCAAAAGGCGCTGGACGCCCCGGCGAAACCGGAGCCGGTGCGCCTTCGCCTGGAGTTCATCCCGGCGACGGCGCAGATTTGTCACCTCACTCCACCCATCTGCGGTGTTGGCGAGGCGGGACATGTCATGCGGCCTTTGCCAAATCGATCGTGACGCTCTGCCATTCGGCGTCCGGAGCCTTGCGCTGGTAGAACCGGACATAGGTTTTAGAGCCTGTAACCCGCATCGCATCCCGGATCGCGCCCATGGCCCTCTGCCAGCGCTGGTCTTCGATCTCCAGGCGCAGGAGCATGAAGATTTCAGACCTATTGATCTGACCTTCCTTGTCGGTGTTGAAGGCGCGTGTGACGATGGCGCGGATCTCAGGGCGGCTATCAGCCGCCCATTCAATCAGGCACTCGTCAATGAGGGTTTTGGCCGTCTGGAGTTGCGGTCCGAAATCAATGTAGTCGGCAACTTGAACGGTGACCTTTTGGCAACCGTCAAATGACATGTAAGTCCGGTTCCCTTTTTTGCCGCCGCGTTGCTCTCCATACTCCTGTTCCAGAAGAGCGTCGAACTCACCGAGGTCGGTGAAGGTGTGCCCCTTGAACCGGGCAATCTGCGCCGACAGCTCGCTCGCGAATTTCATGATCTTGCGGACTGTCTCGTCTTCCAGCTTGTCCTGCGGTTTGACCAGTTCCAGAGGAACAAGGTTCCCCTTGGCGTCGACCATGTACTGCTTCCCGCCAATATCCTGCACGCCGTCATTTGCGGCGTTGGCTTCGGGCGTGGTTTCCAGTGCGGCTGCGGTCATTGTCTATCTCCTGAATGCTCAGAGGGGTTCTTTTGGCTGGCAACCCGGCTTGGGTCCGGGGCGCCATAGTCTTTTCCGGTTACGTCCTTCAAAATCTGCCGGGTCAGCTGCATTTCTTTCAGCCTGGCAGCGGCGTCTTGTGTATCGTCCAAGAGCTGTTGCGCGGGAGAGGTTGGGATCGGAACCGGAACGGGTTTTCCATATCGCCTCAGTGGGGGGCGTCTGCCTGCCTTCGGAACCTCTTTGGGTTCAGTGATCAGGGCGTGGGCTTTCTCGATACCTTGCGCGACTTCAAGCGGCTTGCGACCCATTTCAAGGGCGATCTCATTGACTGTTTCACCCATGCGATCGAAGCCGAGCAACATTGCCAGTTCCCGCCGCGTCCAATAGCCAGTGGAAGTCATGCTGCATCCCCCCCGGTTGGAGGCGTAGGCCATCCACGCCTGAGATGTTCGGACAGATCAATCACGTCCGCAGTGGGCTGACCGACAGCGCCGTATAGCTCTTCCTGCATTGCCTTCACGCAGGCGCGGTTGATCTCTCCAACACGGTGGGCGTGAAGTTCCTGTTCCATGGAAAACGCCATCTGCTGCGCGGCATGGAGACGAAGATCCAACCGCCCAAGGAACGGCTTGAGGACGGGCCAGTCGGCAAGATCGGCGGCAACATCGCGGCGGAGAATGCTGAGTTCTGTGGCGAGGGAGGTTGTCATAGGGCAGCCTCGTTCACATTGCGGTTTTTCCACGCGGCCATGATATCGGTAACTGTCACCTCTTCGCGCCCATCACCGAGCGCAATCATGGTGGCCAGCTTCATGGTCTTGTCGATCTGGCGAAGCGCGCCGCCCTTGAGGGCAATGCCCTTAAGCTCACGCACCGCCTTTTCTTCCCGCACGCCCCATGCCGAGATGAATGCGAGAATGTCTTCCTCGTATGGCTTGTCTCGCTCGATCCGTTTGCCGAACCGGCTCTTGAGCTGGTCATAGGAGCGGTTGGCTTTGTTGCCTTTGGTGAAGCGGTCGTAGATCTCGTTATTGCCGACGAGGGCAAGGCCGCATTTGTTCTTGTCCGAGAAATGTCGCAGCTGGTTGATCGCGTCATCATGAAGGTTCTGGGCTTCGTCGATGATCAACAACGTGCCGCCACCGGCCCGTTCCAGTTTGCGCCCGATGGCCCGTCCGAGTTTGGCCGGGTTATGTTCTTGAACATCCAGTTCCTCGGCTATCTCAATCAACATCGCATAAGGCGTTTTTGTGTTCGGCGACATGGTCGCCATGAACACGTTTGGCCGTGCATCCCGGTATCGTTCGCAGGTTGCCGTCTTGCCGACACCGGCTGCGCACGTGATGACCGCCACGTCATCGGTCGCCTGCGCCCATGCGAGCGTTGAAAAAATCTCGGTGAACAGGCGCGTTTTCACGTAGTCCGGGGAGGAGGGAATGAGCGCGATCATGTCCTGTGTTTCTGCGACCTGATCGAGCCAATTGCGCATCTTCTGGTTGACGGTGCCCAGCCGTCCTGGGTATTTGCCCAAGAACCACGGATTGAATGTGCTAGAGGCAACGCCGCAACGTCTGGAGACTTCGCCCTGACTCCACCCTCTTTCTATTCCGAGGCTGCGGACACGTTCTGTCAGATCAGTCCAATCGCGGATGTCCGCTTCGGTGCGATTGTCTGTAAGGGCCGGTGTCTGCCGTTCTCCGTCCCAAGATTGTTTTGCGCTGATGCTTGTGGCGCTTTGGGTGTTCATTTATGGTTCCTTTGGTTTCTTGACCGCAACTCACCTGATGCGATCATTTCCGGCGGGGCTCTGGTCAGCCCCGCCTTCTTTTTTCGGAACCGTACTCACTACTTTTCGGCTCAGTTTGGTCGGAGCTTTGCTCCGGAAAATCGAGGACATTGCCGAACCCGACCAACGACATGGCGCGGGAAAACTTGTCCTCGAATTCGGTTGACTGGTTTTCGGCTTCTTCGCTCTCCCGAAGCTTCTGCTCCTTGCGGTCGGCAAGGGCGTTCGGGATAAGCCGGGTTACTGCCGGATGGATCGGCTCTGGCTCGGCGACCGGTTCGTCGACGCTTTCATAGAGCGTTGCCAGTTCTTGCGCGGACAGCTGCACATGAAGGTCCTTGAGTTCCTTCTGGTGCTTGAGAAAGGCGCGGCGGGCGCGGCTGTGATCCCTTGCTGCATCCTGATCGTTGAACCCTGCATCGTGAACGCAGTCCGCATCGCAGATGAACCGGTTGTTGAGGTCATAAACCTTGACCGGCTGATGGAAGTTGTCCGGATCAAAACGAATGACAACGTCCTTGCTGGCATATTGTGTGAGTTCTTCCGACCAGTAGCGGTTGCCCTGGAACTCGATCCGCCCGTTGCCGGGCCGTGTCTTGATCGCTTCGGAGGCAAGAAGCCAAAGCGCCCGTTGTGAAGGGGAGGCAACACGGACGATTGTGGCCTGATCTTCCATGGAGGCACGAAACGTTTCGTCAAAAGATCGCCCCTTGCAGTTTGCTGCCGTTCTGCCGTCTTGCGCGTTGTGATCGCGAATGCGGGCAGCAATAAAAGCCTTGAACTTTTCAAAGGGGATTGCCCGGCTCATGTAGTCGTCGGGCTTGTGCTGCGGGCTGCGACCCGTATAGGCCCCGGCGCAAAGGGGATGGCGGGAGATCGTGTCGGTCAGATCCAGAAACGCCCGTTCGATCGGCTTGGACTGACCCGAATATGGCGTCGTGAAATGGACCTTCGCCCCAAGCGTAGTCAGCAGGCCGTCCGGGTCTTCGTCCTTCACCTTGAACCGGAACCGGCTCTTTGCGCCGCCCGAGATCCACTTGGAGGCAAAACCGCGTCCGTTATCGAGATAGATGTCTTCAAAGATGCCGTAGGTCTCAACCACGTCACCAATAACCAGGCGGACCGTTTCCTTGTTTTCCGTTTCGGACAGGCGCCAGCCGATGATCTTGCCGGAAAACAGGTCCTGAATGGCTACAAGGCAGGGACGCGAGGGCTTCTTGCGACCGGGGAACAGGACAAACACGTCGAATGTGTGCCCGTCCATGTTGACCATCTGCATGGCGTGAATATGTGAGCGCGTCCGGCGCTGCGCAGGGTAAAGGGTCTTTGCCTTGTCCTTGCTCTCGCGCGCCATTGTCTGGACCGATTTGGGTACCTCGTGATTGAGGCGGCGGCGCAAGGACCGCTCGGACGGGAACGGCACAAACTCGTTTGCCTTTGCGAACTTTTCGACCCGGCGATAGCAGGCAGAAAATCCCGGCTTCCCCGGTCGCAAATAGTCGGATTTCAGCATCTCCCACAGATCGGGATGACACTCGGCAAACTCGATTGCCTTGGCTGTCGATGGCGCAAGGGCCGCAAGCCAGTCCTCGCGCTCATGGTGAAGGACCTGAGAGCGCCAATTGTAAACGGTGGCCGTGCTGACCCCGGCTGTCTTTGCCGCGCGTTTGATCGCGTCAGCGGACTTGAGGCCCGCCACTTCGAATTTTGTCACCGCTTGGAGGGTCTTTAAACGCTCTTCGCAGACCCGTTTTTGTGCCTCTGAAAGACCGTGAAACCGGTCCCAGAGTTTCCGGCGGGCGTCTGCCTGCGGATCTTCTTCGTCATTCGCCGCAGGCTCCATGAGAAGCGCGAGACGAAGTTGCGCCGGTCCCGGCAATAGGGAGACATGGAACTCCTGTACGGATTTGGTGCTGCCGGGAACAAGGCGGGACTTCTCCGTCCAGCCGTCCTTCTTGGCTCTTTTCAAAAGCCCTCGAACGCTGTGAGGCATGTCAGGCAATCTGGCCTCTGCCAGTTCCGCGAAGGAAAACCACTCTTTCATGCCCGCCCCCTTTTGATATCCACCGGAGTGGAGCGAAGGGATTTGAGCTTCTGGCCGATTGCCTTTTGGTCCTGTTGCAGGCGGGCGATCTCGGCGAGGCGCGCTTCATCCCCTTGCAAAAGGGTCAGGCCGTCCTCGCAGACAATCTCGTCCCAAAGCCACGCAGCGTCCGTGGCCCGCACAAAGGCGCGAAACCGGACAAGTGAAATGTCGTGGCTGGACTTGCTTTCCGCCGTGTAGGCATCGAGCGTGGATTTGGAGAGGCTTTCCTGTCCAAGATACTTCGCCATGCGGGCGGCAATAGTCGCCCGATCCAGATTGCATTCGCGAATGGCCCGAGCCATTGCCCGCTTGATGCGGGATCGGAACCGGTCAATGTCGATGGTAGTCACCGGCATGCGGACCGGAAAGACAGCTTCTTCAAAGAGGTCGAACTGATCAGGGGTTTGACGGGGCATCACGCGGCCTCCTGTTCGGAGGTGCTAGCGGCAACCTCATTCAGGAATTGTGCCCGCGCCACCGGCGTTGCCTTGTCCCAAGCGTTCTTGAGCGCGGTAAAGGAAATCAGATCCTTGTCAGGCTCAATCTTCGGCTTGTTGCTGGCGAGGGAGACGGCTTCGGAAAATTCCACTCCTTTTGCGATCGCTTTGGAAACCCGCTGCTGTTGGCTCGGTTCCATTTTGGCGAGCTTGAGCAGCTGGGCCTGATTGTCGGCAATCGGGGTGTTGCGGAGCGCTGCCCGCACATGCGGGTGCAGATTGTGCGCGATTTGGTGTAGGCGGCGGATCTTGCGTTCAGACCATCCCAAACGGTCTTTTACATGTTCTGTTAGCTCACGCTCTCCGGCGAATACCAAATTGCCAACTTGGCAATTTGAACCTGTGTCACCGCCGCGCTTGATCTCGCCGTGCTTCTTTTCCCAAAGCTCGCGGTATGTTTCGACAAAAAGGGCGCGGTCGATAACGGACAGCTCATTGCGGTAGAGGTTCTCTGCAATTTCAATCAGCTGAGCCTCTTCCGCGCCAGCCTTGACCACCACACAATCGATCTCGGAAAGTTCGAGGATCTGGAAAGCCCTATACCGGTGGGCACCGGCGACTATTGTGTAAGAGCCGCCTTTGGCTGCAGGCGTTGACCGAACCGTAATCCGGTTGATCAAGCCTTGGGCGGAGATGGAGGCCGCGATTGCTTCTGCGTGACCTTCGTCAATATCACGAAGGCGGTCACCGAGCAGAATGCTTGAAAGGGAAATTGTCTTGAGGTCAGCCATTTACGCGCGCTCCTCATGAAATTGGGTGTCATCAATGACGCTGCCTAGCTCCTGTTCAAAGAACCGGGCAGCCCGATCAGCCAGGGCGACGTACACGGCATCGAAAACCGGAACATCTCGCCGCCGTTTCACGCCCAGGCAGGCGCGGGCCACGACTTTCTTTTGAAATCCGAACAGGAGGCCGATGCGCTTGCGCGGGATCTGGAACCGCATGTTCAAAATGGCAATGACGATATGCCGGGCCAGATAGGCGTCGAACATTCGATGGGGCGGGGTGACAATGAACTCCATCGGCAAATGCGAAAACTGCATCTGGACCGACTTGCGGGCGCAGGCCGTCATCATCATCAACCGTTCTTGTTCATTATGTGGATTGAAGGTCATGAGGTGTTCCCGCTTATCCCTTGCCGTCGCACCAATCGCAGCGGTGTTTGCAAAGCTCACAGCCGCTTTCTGGGTCGATGCAGGCAAATTCCTCTAAGCAGTCATGGACAAAGCCGGTGCCGTGACAGTTCGGGCATTCAGCTTCGGTTTCGAAGTCGGTGAGATCGTCGAACTCTGAAAGGCCGTTCATGCCGACCTCCGGTCTTCTGCTTCCGGGTGAACCTTGATGCCAAGTTCACGGAGCAATTCATTGACGACGCACTGGCCGCCGCCAAAAAGCTTCAACATTTTCAAGTGATGATCATCAACAAAGTAGTCTGAGAGTTCATCCGCGTTCTTGCCGGTCAGGGCGCAGCAAACCGCGAACAGCGCCTCGTTGAAGCCGGAGTTGTAGATGAACTCCAGTTCGGTATGTCTCGGTGCCGGCGTTTCAGTTCTCGCGGACCAATGAGCCAAGGCCAGAAGAACTTTTAACCCGTTCACCGAAGGATTGAGGCGATTAACGGGCGCGTCGAAAAGACCACTCGTTGTGAGCAGCTCGTAAGTCTCCGGTGTGATGGGTTGGCATAGCGTTTGCCCCCAGAGATCATCGTAAGGATTGATAGGTTCAATCTGCTCGTTACTCATGTCTAAAATCCTATTGAAATTGGTCAGCCAATAATCAGCCGGGAAAGCTCACCGAGGCCGATGCCGACCGCCATGGCCGTCACAACAAGGACAACCAGGCCGAGGCCTGGAATGGCAAAACAAGTGGGCTTGGATGGCTCTTGAGAGGAAAAGGGATTGCCGTCGATCATGTCTAAACCTCGGGTTCGATTAGACGTTGCCCGCAGAAACCGCAGGCGGCATTCTCAGGGTGTGGCGCAGGGGAACGGCACCTGACCGCCGGGGCAATCAAGTTGCTCTTGTGCTTCCCGCAGGGAGGATACGAGGCGAGAGCAGGCCTTCCCCCGCGCCACAGGCTGATCAGAAAACAGCGCTGGAGGAGATCACGCAGCTTCCTGATCGGAGGACTGGCCGGAGGACGGCGGCGATTTCGCTCTAGCGCCCATCGGGTCGTATTTGTTAGAAAGGATCAGCGAGGGCCGGATCGGATACCGGTCTGGCCAGATTTCTTCGGCAGGCGTTTCGAAAAAGTCAGCAATGGCTTTCTCGGCTTTGCGAGTGGTGTTTCGCTTGACCTTGGCCATGTATTTCGGAGAGATACCAGCCAGTTCGGCGAGCTTTGCGAAGGTCATGCCTTGCCGGTGGAGTTCGGCCTTGATGGCTTCATAATCCCAGCTTCGCGGCGGGTTTTTGGGCTTTGCCATTGGTGCCTCGTTCATTGGGAAACGGCTTGTTGCAGCAAGCCGTTTCCTTTGGCCTCAATATGCGATTTTCCGCGTTGGTTAATCGCCGTGACAACATGGGTATAGCGCGATATCGCCCTTTAGTAAAGTGCGAAATCGCCTATTAGGTGAGTTATTGGCTAGACCTGAGCGAAAAGCTGACACCCCAATAGGGCAAAGGCTTCGGGAAATTCGAAAGAGATTTGGAGATCCACCGCGAGATGAATTTGCGGTAAAGCTTGGTGTAAATCTAAGCACCATTGCTCGATACGAGCGGGGCGAGATGGAGCCATCTTGCGCCGTATTGGCCGCCTATGCCGACGAATTTCAGGTAAACCTTAATTGGCTGATAACTGGGAGCGGCAAGATGTTGGTCGGAGACGAAACATCCGTCGGCGATTTGAGCCTCGGGGATGTGCGAAAGCTAAATTATAATATCGCATATGCGGCGGCTGAGCGGCTGTCTCGGCGCGTCGATCCTAGTCAATTCGCCGAGACATTTGTTGAGGCATTCGATCACTTGTTCAATGAGAAGCTGCTTGACCGCAAGTCATCTGAAAACGTGGTTGGCTTTGCTTCTGCGCGATTGAAGCGCGCATCCGCTCAAGACGGAGACTAAGCGTATCGTAGTCGGGACTAATATATCCTATCTCTGGTATTCCAACGCCAGCAATCAGTCGATCACGATAGACCAACGGTCGCCAGCCTGTCGCTGTATAGAAGCGCCGGTGTTTGTTTTGTTTGAAGGCCCAAAGGCAGCTCGGCCACATCCCTTTTGAATGCAGGAAATCAGACATTAAGGACATGACTGTCGGGCCGACTAAGCCCCCGCGAAATGGTGGGAGAATATAAGCTGCATGCAATTCGCCAGCTGCATCAATGCTCGGATCATTGTTTCTTTTACAAAGCGCAAAGCCAACGACAGTACCGTCAGACACTATTGAGAAAAGTGCTTCTTCGTCGTTCCGCTTTTCAAACCAAGTTGTCCACTGTTGCTTTCTGTACTCTAGGTTTCTTATTGAGTGCACTTCCTTTGGCATGAATGAATAGACTTCATTCCAGCAACTTACATGAATTTTCGAAATATCATTTACGTCATCTTTATGCCCTAGGCGTATTGCTATGGTCATCGGAAAATCTCCCAAAACGAAGGATTGTCACTCCTTCATTATGAGATGAAAGTCGCAATGTTTGATCGGTTTGAAAAAGAAAATGCCGTTAATTTTTTCAAACAAATGCCGGATCGCCGGAGAGCCCTTCTCATCAACATTGTGGTTGGTATTTCCAGCGCAATTCTGGCAATAGCGCTGTATTCAACCTACATGGACTTAATCGATGGAAAGGTTACAGAAGACCACGTCGGAAAATTGACCGCCGTAGCTTCTTGTTCGACGGGGCAGTCACCCGCTATCGAGTGGGAAAATGCGCGTGACGCATCCGATCACTGGCTAGATCCCCTAGACTTGCGCACTCGAAATCGAATTGCCGACTACCTAATGTCAATCATAGAACCCCACGCGTGCGGTATTGGCCAGACCCTTGGCGCTAAGAACAATTAGCGGATACAGCGCAGATTGTTTCCACGCTATCGCCGTATCCGAGTGCAGGAAGTTTGCCCGATCAATTCCTTCTTCTGATTTATTTAGAACGGGTAGTGACAGGACATTGGGCGGTATTTGGGCCGCAGGAGGAAACGAGGCCAATACGCTACCGTCAGGGCGCAAGATTGCCGAAACGCAGCTAACACACTGGGTCTGCGAGCTGATCAATAGATGGGGCGAAACAATTGCCACAACAGTTACATCGCCTACCTTCTTCGCTACAGGGATAAATGGAACGCCTGAAGTCCGGCCTATCGCGGCATCTCCAATTACGACCGCCGAGGTTTCTCGGGACTGCCGGAAATAGTCGCGATCGGACAGGTCGATCACTTTCGCGGGATACCGAAAACTATCGTGGATCAACAGTCCCTTTTCCGAGAGGATGATGATTGCCCTTACGCCTTCGAGGCGGCTGGACAGCTTGTTGATGTGCTCATGAATGACACGTGAGTTTTTGCCAGTCCGAGCGACATATCCAACATTGTCCAACGCATAGTCGACGCCGATCAGAACGCGCTCTGCTGATAGCTGATTAATCAATGTATACGTTCGAACTTCCGCAGCGACATTGGCGAAATTTACGTCCTGTGCCCGACTTTCAGAAATTAACGGCAAGAGCACAAAAAGTGCGGCGCTGAGAAAATATTTCATACCAAATACCTCTACGTAAGAGATAGGTATTTATAACATTGACCGTTATAAAACGCTGCGTGAAAAGCTGGCGAAGGTTTCACGGTTCGAGTGCCGTTTGACGTCATTGCCCATTGCCAGGTTGAGAATTTGTGCCGAAATCGGTTCCATTTCTTCTGCAGGCCGATGCGCCGCAGAAGTTGTTGTAGTTATGTAGTTTTTCGGCTTTTTGGGCAGAATTGGAACTGAGTTCCTTTTTAAAATTGGCTTCTCTACGGCTTCGCTGCCAATATGAGAGAAAGCGCAAAACTGATTTATTGGCGGTTTAACAAGGATTTAAATGGTACTTGAGGGCTTTTTGAACGCGGGTTGAAAGTTGGCGTAAAAAATCGCTTTTCACAGCGATTTACCAAAGCATTCTAATTTTGCTCGTCAAAATCCGTTACGGGGGTTCTTCGTCTGTTTTCCGCTACTATCTTGAATTAACGGCGTTTTTCACCTCTT
Source organism: Roseibium sediminis (assembly GCF_008711325.1). Taxonomy (GTDB): domain Bacteria; phylum Pseudomonadota; class Alphaproteobacteria; order Rhizobiales; family Stappiaceae; genus Roseibium; species Roseibium sediminis. The sequence goes on along the minus strand of NZ_VXDB01000025.1, from coordinate 26,730 downwards.
CCCGCCAATTTCCACCTTTTCCCGGTATTCTAAGGCTGGTAGTCAATTAACACTCAAAAAAACGGGCCCAGATAAGGTCCGGGGCGGCGTTGGGAAGATGGAGCTGACGGACGTCGTCAGCTCCAGATCGACCTAGAATCGGATCGTTCCCTTGGCGAAAATGCCGTGTTGTTGAGTTTTTTCAGATAGTTGCCCCTTGTAGCCCATCGTGACTGAGACGTTGTCAGGACTGAAAATCGTAAGGCCGGTTTCCAAATTGGCAGAAAAGTCTTCCAGAACGGTTGTGGTCGTGAAGCTGTCGACCCCGCCAGGCGCCATGATGAAGCTTGCGGCGAGCGAATGTTCGTTGTTCGGAGTGAAGGAAAGGCCGCCCTTTGCAAAGGGTTTCACCGTCATCGTGTCAGAAAGCTGGAATTCGGTGCCCACCTCAACTGCCGGTACGATGGAAAAGAATGTTTCATTTCCGCCGCTAATCAGAAGATTTGCAGCTCCGCCACCGGTTTCTCGGGCATCTCCGCGGTTCAAGTGGGTGAGGTTGAGGTCAACAGACGGTTTGGCGTACCAGCCGTTCAGCGGCATGGTGTAGGCCGCCTTGAGTTGGCCCGCGACATAAACTGTATCCGTGTCCGAACTCGCTACCCCGCTGTTGTTGGAGATCGTGATCCTGCGGGTGGTATCGAGTTGCGCAAAGCCTGCACCAATGGCGCCGCCAAACAGGAATTGGCCCGGCTGATATTTTACAGCACTCCCGAATTGAAAGCGGTTTCCATCACTTTTGGCGCCGTCATTTGTCTCGACAAACGCTCTTTCGTAGTTAGCAGCAAAGTTCAAGGCCCAATTTTCCAGGGGGGTAAACTGCACACCCGCAGAGAAGCCGTACGCTCGTTCATCGAACCCGATTGTTGACGAGGTATTGTCGGCACTCAGGAAATGTCCGTCAACTCGCGCCCACACGCACCGGCCTTCACGCACAACCGATGCAACGTTGCCCATTGTCGGGCAGGAAAAGAGGCTGTCGGTGAACTTTTGCGCCGACGAGAGGTTGGCGGCTTGAGACGCAACCTGCGCGGCTGGCAGCAGCTGATTGAGGTCTCTTTGATAGTCAGACAGGCCAGTCGACCCATTGACCAGTTCAAGCAGCAGCGAGGACATCTGTCCTCCGCCTGCCGTGTTTGCCTGATTCAGCGTGGACGCCAGATTTTGCTGGTTGGAGTTAAGCCCATCCGCGTTGAAGTCGATGCTCTGGACGCTGATTTGCAGGGTGTTTGCGTCTGGATATAGGAGACTGGCGTTTAGTACCGGGGAGTGGAGCAAGGTCAATCCATTGTCCGTCACACCGCTCGATGCCGTGAGGATGGTATAGGTTCTGGCTGCCGTCCCCAGTGCCGTGATCCGTGTCTTCACGGTTCCTGCAAGGGAGGCACTTCCTGCGCTGACGTTGGCAAGGTCGCCTGATCCGTCTGCCAGATTGAGATCTATCTGGTAAGTCCCGCTTGTTCCTTGCACCAGATTTCCTGTTGCCACGTTTGTCGTGACGATGGAATCCGTGCCTCCGGGGGACCAGACGCCGTCGTTGGAAAACTGGTTGCCTGCGCCAAGTACAACCGTCGCTCTCGAATTGAAGATGCCGCCAGCCAGATTGTTGAAGGCATTGGCACCGGCGCCTAGGTCAATGCTGCCGGTAATTGTTCCTCCGTTATTGACGATTGTCTGGTTGGCGCCAGTTGTGCGGATTGCATAGTTGCTTGACGTAATCGTGCCATCATTGCGCAGGCCGCTCGAAAGTGTGTCAGCCAGAATAGCGTCCGCATTTGATGTGCTTGCTGATGCTGAAATCGTGCCTGAGTTCAAAAAGAGACCGGAAATCGTCAAGGCATAAACGCCTCTGGCAATGTCGTCTGTCGCGATCGCGGAGATGGTGCCTGTGTTGGTGAAACCACCGGCGATGTTGTCCGTCTCCACCCCGGTCGCTTGGTTCGTGCCGGCTTTGGCGGTGATTGTGCCACTGTTGGTAAAGCTGCCGCCGATGTTCCCCGTCTCGACGGCGTTGGAAGTGCTTGTTTCGGATATTGAGGTAATCGTGCCGCTATTGGTGAAGTTTCCGGATACAACGTCGACTTCAACCGCATCGGCAATGGATGTTCCTGCATGGGAGGAGATCGTACCGCTGTTTAGGAAATTTCCGGTTATGTCGTTGGTTTCAACCGCATCGGCTATCGCTTCACCTGTCTGGGCGGTAATCGTGCCGGAATTGATGAAATCGCCGTATATGTCACGGGTTTCGACTGCATCAGCGATGTTGGTACCTGCTGTCGCGGAAATTGTGCCGCTATTGTCGAAATTCCCCGTGATGTTACCGGCCTCGATACCATCTGCAATGCTGAGATCTGATTGAGCGGATATTTTGCCGGTATTGATGAGGCCGTTGCCGACGTCATCAATGTCGACGGCTTCAGAAACACTGCTGCTGCCTTCAGCGGTGATCGTTCCGTTGTTGATGAATGTGCCGGAAATATCTTCCATCTCGACGGTGTCTTCGCCAGTCAGTGTTCCCTCGTTGCGAAAATTTCCCGTGATCGTACCATCGACATTAATCGCGTTCTCCGTTGTGCCCGTCGTCGATACAGACCCATAGTTCGTGAAGTTGCCCGATATTCCACCATCTATCTCAATGACACCAGCCCCGGTTCCACCTGCAGCGCCATTGCCACCATTGCCGCTATCATCCACCGTTGCGCCGGTTTGAACTGTGACTGCTGATGTCCCGGCAGCGGAATAAATGCCATCTGTATCGTTGCCATCACAAGTAATTACGCCTGCAAGATTTGTACATTGGGCATTGGCCGAAGATGAAGCCATCAGAGCAATGCCAGAACTTGCTGCCAGGAGGACGGCGAGATAGGTGAGTTTTTTACTCTGCGGCTGGAAGTCGTTCGAGCTGGCCTTTTTTACCAAGCTGTCATTGTCCAGTTTCATATCAAACCCATGCGGAGAGGAAATAGAATCAGAACAATTTTTATATTTCATAGCCTGAATATACAACCGTAGATAATATCAAGGAATTCAACCAGATCTATTCTGCCCATTCGCATGTGCCGTTGTGCGCTGCACTTGGTCGCGATGACGGATTGAGGGAAGAGGCAAAATTGCCTCCATGCCGCCCCGGCCATGAGGCGGAACTGCGGTGACTCAAAAGATGGCCCCGGATCAAGTCCGGGGCGGCAGGGGAGTAGTCTGATGCTTTTGCAATGCGCTCTCGATTGTCATCCCGCACTTGATGCGGGATCGGCGAGCCCGGTCGCTGAGTGCTTTCCTGTCAACCATCCGGGCTCCCCGGTCCCGGCTGGCGCTTTGCTTGGTCGGGATGACGAGCTGAGGGGGGCGGGAGTCTTGCCGCTACGCCGTCCCGGCCTTGAGCCGGGACCTGCTGCAAATTGGGAAAGCCTCTAGCTTAAAGATGCTGCTTTATTTGAGCGGGATATAACCGCCAAAATAACAGACAGCGCGAGGCCAGATACCAGCACTAGGCCCAAAAAAATCGGTGTTTTGAATTGTGAAATGAGCAGGAAAAACGCGGCTGGAGATAACGCAAGACCCAGAATCGTAATTGCGTTTTGGTGCGTAAAAAGCTCTGCCCGGTTTCGGCGAAAAAACGGAATAAAGTGAAACCAAGGCAACCAAACCATTACAGCAAGGAAAGACGCGCCCAAAAAGAATATCGGGGCGCTTATAGCTATATTCGCTTCTAGTTTTAGTTGCTGAAAAGCAGATGCTCTTTCGATTGCGAAGCCAAAGTAGTCTCCCGAGTACTCTGGAAAATCCGCTTCGACTCGGCTTGTTGAAAGCGGGGCGATTGTGGTCCAGCCGCTACTTTTTTCTTCAATCGTCAGAAGGTTTCCATTTGCGCGATCGTAAATAATGCAACTACTAGGGATCTTATCGGGGCAGTCTATCCACCAGTGCATTGAAATCGGTGAAAGAGCTATTACTGATGGTCTACCGTCCAGCCCGGTTTTCTCAACCGCTACGGTTTCGATCGCAACGCCGTTCGCATCCTTAGCTTGCCATCGCTTGAAAATCACCACTCCTTCGGACGTTTCAAGCTGCACAAATTGGTTGGTCGGGATGGTCTCTGCAATTGACAATGATGCAGTTGCCAGCACGAAGGCAAAGCCGATCGCCAGCCGTGAGAGTACGCTCATCAATTCACCTCCTACCCAAACACCACCTTGCCGCCGACGATGGTTTTCAGAACGCGGCCGGAGAAGCGGGCGTCTTCGAAGGGGGAGTTCTTTGAGCGGGACTTGATGGCGGATTTCTCCAGAACCCAGGGCTTGTCTGGATCAAAGACGACAATGTCTGCCGGGGAACCAGCGGACAGGCGGCCCGAGGCGAGGCCGAGACGATCAGCCGGGTTGCAGGTCATCGCCGCAAGCAGGGTGACCAGGTCGATCTGCTCGGCGTGATAGAGCCGCAGGGCAGCGGCCAGCAAGGTTTCCAGACCAATGGCCCCGTCTTCGGCTTCCGCCCAGGGGTGACGCTTGGTTTCCACGTCCTGCGGGTCGTGGTTGGAGACGATGACGTCGATCGTGCCATCTGCAAGGCCGGCAATCATCGCCTGCCTGTCGTCTTCATCACGAAGGGGAGGCGACATCTTGAAGAAGGTCCGATAGGGCCCGATGTCGTTCTCGTTCTGGGTCAAATGATTGATGGAAATGCCTGCGGTGATGTCGAGGCCGCGTTTCTTGCCCGCCCTGATTACATCAGCGCTGTCAGACGTCGAAATCAGGTTGGCATGGTATTTCGACTTCGACATGCCAACGAGGCGAAGGTCGCGCTCCAGCATGATGATTTCCGCTTCGCGCGGCACGCCGGACAGGCCCTTCCAGCTGGCATTCAGGCCGGCATTCATGACGCCGCCAGCAAGATCCGGGTCTTCCGTGTGGTGGATGATCAGCGCATCAAAGTCGCGGGCATAGGTCATCATCCGGCGCATCACCTGCGCGTTGCGGACAGACTTGTGGCCATTGGTGAAAGCGATCGCGCCGGCTTCCTTCAAGAGGCCGATTTCGGTCATTTCCACGCCATCAAGGCCCTTGGTCAGGGCCGCCAGCGGATGAACATTGATCGAGGCCGTGTCACGGGCGCGGCGCAGGACGAAGTCGACAAGCGCCGGATCATCGATGATCGGGTCGGTTTCCGGCATGGTGCAGATGGTCGTGATGCCACCGGCTGCCGCCGCATCTGACGCACTGGCCAGCGTTTCGCGGTGTTCATGCCCCGGTTCGCCAACGGAGACGCACATGTCGATGAGGCCCGGAGCGACAATAGCTCCGCCGCAATCGATGATTTCTACGCCCTCCGGCGCGCCCTGATTGGCCGCATCGCTGCCAGCTGCGAGAATTTTCCCGTCTGAAATGATGACAGCGCCGGGTTCGTCCAGTTTCCGTGCCGGATCAATCACCCTGGCATTGGAAAGGACCAGAGGTTTGGGGGTGTCGTGTGCCACGGCCTGATCCTTCAACTGTTCGGCAGATGGGCAGCCAGCGCTTCCAGCACGGCCATGCGCACGGCAACACCCATCTCAACCTGTTCACGTATGAGGCTCTGCGGACCATCGGCAATGGCCGGGTCAATCTCCACGCCGCGGTTCATCGGGCCGGGGTGCATAACCAGAGCATCTTCGTTGGCATAGGCCAGCTTTTCCGCGTCCAGCCCGTAATAACGATAATATTCGCGCACCGAGGGGATGAAGGCACCGTTCATGCGCTCACGCTGGAGGCGCAGCATCATGACGATGTCGCAGCCTTTCAGGCCTTCACGCATATCGTTGAAGACTTCAACACCCATTTTCTGAATGCCGCCGGGTAGCAGCGTGGACGGTGCGATGACGCGAACCCGAGCGCCGAGCGCATTCAGCAAGATGATGTTGGAGCGGGCAACCCGCGAGTGGGCAATGTCACCGCAAATGGCGACCGTCAACCGCGCGATCTTGCCCTTGTGGCGACGGATCGTCAGCGCATCAAGCAGGGCCTGCGTCGGGTGTTCATGAGGGCCGTCGCCTGCATTGACAACTGAACAGTCAACCTTGCGGGCCAGAAGATGGACAGCACCGGCAGCGTGGTGGCGCACCACCAGCAGATCCGGCCGCATGGCGTTCAGCGTTGCCGCCGTATCGATCAGGGTTTCCCCCTTTTTGACCGACGATTGGGACACCGCCATGTTCAGGACATCCGCCCCAAGGCGCTTGCCCGCGATCTCGAAAGAGGACTGGGTCCGCGTCGAGGCCTCGAAGAACAGGTTGATCTGGGTGCGTCCACTCAACACGGTCTTCCGCTTGTCAACCTGACGGCTCACCTCAACGGCTTCGTCCGCCCGGTCCAGAAGGCCAAGTATTTCGTGGGGTTGAAGGCCCTCGATCCCAAGCAGATGGCGATGGGGAAAGGGCGTGTCTCGATGGGTAGGGGTCGCGCTCATCGAAGCCAAGGCTATAGGCTCTAACGCGCATTTTCACAAGCCGGGATTTGCCCAGGCTTTGTTCTTCACAACTAACTGGGCGAAAAAGCAGCTCAGCTGCCGAGGATATGCACGAACAGTGGCAGCGTGACGATGGCCACAACTGTCTGCAGCGTGAGGATTTCGGCCATCAGCTTGGCGTCGCCGCCCATTTGCCGAGCCATGAGATAGGAGTTGCTTGCCGCTGGTACCGACAGCGCAATGATGATCGCGGTAAGGGCTGGGCCCGTGACGCCGAAAAGCATGGCAAAACCGGCGCCGATCAGCGGCATCAGGATAAGCCGCAGCAAGGTGCCGCTGGTGAGCGCGGGACCCGGACGGCGAAGGGCCGCCAGATCAAGTCCGGCGCCCACGCACAAGATACCGACAGGCAGCGCCGCGCTGGCAAACAGCCCCAGCGTATCAGCCAGCACCCCGGGAATGGGCAGATTGATCACATTGGCAAGCAGGCCCAAGGCAATCGACATGATGAAGGTGTTCGACAGCAGGTCTTTTGCCGTCTTCTTCAATGTCGGCGGCTCAGCATTGGCATAGCGCGAGAGCACCAACACGCACATGACATTCAACACCGGGATCATGACAGCCATGGCCACGGCGATCAGGGCAACGCCCTGCGGCCCGATCAGGCTTTCTGCAATGGCAAGCGCCACGAAGGCGTTCCAGCGCACCGAGCCCTGAAAGATCGAGGTGTAGCGCGGTCCATTTATCTGCCAGACCCTGGCAAAGACCGGGCGCAGCGCGAGGACCAGCGCGCCCATTGCAAAGATCGAAGCCAGGAGGGCGGCAGACATTTCCAGAGCGGGAAGTTTGGAGAAGTCGATCGCGGCGGTCTTTAAAAACAGCACCGAGGGAAAAAGCACATACCAGGCCAGTCGCTCGATCCCGCGCCATTGATCCCCTGACACCAGACCGGCGCGTGCCAGACCATACCCGGAGGCGATCACGAGAATGACCGGGAGAAGGGCGTCAAGGGTCGTCAGCATGGCAGGTCCAACAGGATCGGGAAGAGCACGGCACGTGCGAAGAAGGAGGGACACCGACAGATCAACCCTGCCGGTTGCCCCGGACTAAGCGCCCGGAATTGTCATTCGTCAAGCCGTGCAACGGGAGGTCGTGCCGCTGAATAGGTGTTTTGAATAAATATCATAAGCCAAAATGACGATGTTTGATGCGCGAGTCCCCTTACCCTTTCCCCTGCGAGAGAAGGCCGGATCAACCGGTCACTATTCAGGTGATTGACAAGGAAGGGGACAGTCATGCGCCAAATGAAACAGCGCCATCTCGGCGTTCTGGCGTTTGCGATCGGCATCGCCGTTTTTTCAGGTGGAGCCCATGCAGCCGGAGATGCTGCGAATGGCGAGCAGATTTTCAAGAAATGCCGGGCCTGTCACCAGATCGGTGAAGGGGCGCGCAATGGCGTTGGTCCGAATCTGACGGGTGTGATCGGTCGCCCGATGGGCAGCTTCGATGGATACAAATACGCTGACGGCCTGAAGGCAGCCAATGAGGCCGGAGGTGTATGGGACGAGGATATGGTCTTTGAATGGCTGGCGAGCCCCAAGGACTATATCCGGTCCTTTACCGGCAACGACAAGGCAAAGACCAAGATGACCTTCAGCTTGAAGAAGGAACAGGATCGCCGGGACGTGGCCGCTTATCTGGCAACCTTTTACAAGGCCGACGAAGCCAGCATGCAAAAATCCGAAGAGCGCATGACGCACGGCAATGCCCCGGTTGGCGATGTGTCCGATGTTTCTGCCGCCGAGGTCGATCTGTCCGGATACGAGCGCGTAAAACAGGAACTGGTTGCCCCGCCATTTGCCCCGAAACACGAGCAGGTGGCGACGGGCAAGCCGAAGATCGTGGAGATCGACTTCACCATTCAGGAAAAGAAGATCAAGATCGACCCGGATGGAACCGAAATCGTTGCACTGACCTTCAACGGGTCGGTTCCCGGACCGATGATCGTCGTGCATGAGGGGGATTACGTCGATCTTACCCTTACGAATCCCGCGACCAATGTCATGGAGCACAATATCGACCTGCACGCCGCCACCGGCGCACTGGGCGGCGCAGGCATCACGACCCTGCTTCCCGGCGAACAGGCCCAATTGCGCTTCAAGGCGACCAAGGTTGGCACCTTCATCTATCACTGTGCACCGGAAGGTTCCATGACGCCGTATCACGTCACTCATGGCATGAACGGCGTGATCATGGTGCTGCCGCGCGAGGGCTTGAAGGACGAGAAGGGCAATCAGCTCAGCTATGACAAGCTGTATTACGTTGTAGAGCAGGACTACTATGTGCCGCGCGACGAGAACGGCAACTTCAAGTCCTACAACTTTGCGGGCGAAGACTTCAGCGAATGGGTCGACGTCATGCGCGGCCTTATTCCGAGCCACGTCGTCTTCAACGGTGCAGTTGGGTCCCTGACCGGTGAAAAGGCCATGACTGCCAATGTAGGCGAGACAGTTCTGTTTGTTCACTCGCAGGCCAATCGCGATACCCGCCCGCATCTGATCGGCGGTCACGGTGATTATGTCTGGGAAGAAGGTGCCTTCGCGAACCCGCCGATGAAGGATCTGGAAACCTGGTTCGTGCGGGGCGGCTCCGCAGGTGCTGCGCTCTACACGTTCAAGCAGCCAGGTGTTTATGTTTATCTGAACCACAATCTCATCGAAGCCGTTGAACTGGGTGCTGCAGCTCATGTGGTGGTGGATGGAAAGTGGGATAACTCCCTGATGGAACAGGTATATCATGGGCCTGTTCGCAAATAGCAGCGTGTTGGCCAGAGGTTTCCTTGTTTTCCTCCTTGCAGGGGCCTCCGGTTATGCCGCCGGTCCTCTTCTGACTGGCCTGGGGACGGCGGCAGACATGCCGCCGTCCGGCTTTGTCGCGGTTGATGTCGGTGATGACCAGCCTTTGCTCGTTCAAAAACATCAGGTCACCACATCAGACTGGCTAGCCTGTGTTGATGATGGCGGATGCCCGGACGTGCCGCTGAAATCGGACACAGCCGGGCCGGTCTACGGTATCAATGTTCTGGACGCCCAGTCCTATATCCGTTGGAAGAGCGCGCTGGACGGAAGACCCTACAGGTTGCCCACTCATGAAGAATGGATGCTGCTGGCTGCCGATCAGGTGCCGGAGGAAAGCGAAGCTCTGTTCTTGGAACCGGAAATGCGCTGGGCGGCGGATTTCCGTATGTCACAACCCAACCCTGTGCTCGCCGAACCCAACCTTTTTGGCATTGAGCAGCTTCGTGACACGGTTTGGGAATGGACGGGATCGTGTGCCCGGATGGGGGACGAAGTGAGCGGGAATTGCGACAGCCTGCGCATTGCCATGGGTAATCACATGGCGCTCCTGTCCATCTATGCGAGGGATACGGCAAAAGCTGGCTGCGGTGGCGGGACACCACCTGCGCGGGTCGGGTTCAGGCTGGTGCTGGAAGCCGGCGCCTGACCGCTGTCAGCTGGCTCGATTGTTCAGGACGCGCCCATATGTCCAAGGCGGTCCAGAAACCCCTGCAGGATGTAGGCAGCAGCCATCTTGTCGACCACTTCCGCCCGGCGGGCACGGCTGGAATCTGCCTCAAGCAGGGTTCGCGTCACCGCCGCCGTCGACAGGCGTTCATCCCAGAAGGTCATCGGCAATTCGGTTTTCTGCGCAAGATTGCGACAGAAGGCGCGCGTTGCCTGCGCGCGGGGGCCTTCCGAACCATCCATGTTGAGCGGCAGCCCGATCACCAGCCCGCCAACCTCCTGCTGGCCGCAGATCTTCAGGAGCTGCTCGGCATCCAGCGTGAATTTCTTGCGCCGGATTGTCTCCATGGGCGTCGCAATCCCAAGTCCGAGATCAGACAACGCAAGGCCGATGGTCTTGGTGCCAAGGTCCAGACCGATCAAACGGCGATTTCTGGGCAGGACTTCAAGGAAGCCCTCAAGAGTGAGTGCAGGATCAGATGCCATGGCCCGGCTTTAGCAGGAAGGGCAAACGAACACCAGCTTCCTTGGTGGGTACAAGCCCGTTGTGCTGTGCAGCCAGTGCGCTATCTTCGCTGATAAATCGGAATCGTGGAGGAATTTGATGAAACTGACCTGGTTTGGCCATGCTGCCTACAAGCTTGAAATTGCAGGCGCGACAATCCTTATTGACCCGTTCCTGAGCGGCAATCCGGTCTTTCCGCAAAACCTGTCCGTGGAACAGGTCGCCGGGGATGCGACCCATGTGCTGCTGACCCATGGCCACGATGATCATGTCGGTGACAGCCTTGAAATCCTGCGCAACACCGGAGCGCAGTTGACTGCGAACTTCGAGATTTGCATGTGGGCGAATGCGCAAGGCATTCAAAACATCAATCCGATGGGAGCAGGGGGCTGTGTTGATGTTGGTCCTTTCAAGGTTGGATTGACGACGGCCCACCACACGTCCTCGACCATTCCCGACAACGGCCAGCCGATTTATCTCGGCAATCCCAACGGCATCATCGTCGAGGCTCCGAACGAGCCGACGCTCTATCACATGGGCGACACGGATATCTTCTCAGACATGGCTCTCGTCAACGAACTCTATGCGCCCAAGATCGGCATCGTGCCGATTGGCGATCGTTTCACGATGGGTGCGCGTGCGGCCGCGCTTGCCTGCAAACGCTATTTCGATTTCGGCACGGTTTTGCCCTGTCACTACGGCACATTCCCGATCCTCGATCAGAATGCGGACGGTTTCATCGCTGCGATGGGCGAGCAGGCTGACCGGGTCAAACCACTTGCTCCGGGCGAGAGCATTACGGTTTAACAAGCCCGTTCAAGTGATTCAGGTAAAAGGAAAACCCGCCATTCGAGCGTGGCGGGTTTTTCGTGGTTATACGCGGCTTCTTCGTCCTGAAAGAAGCTGCGCGCTACATCGCCAGGTTCTTGAATTTCACGGTTGCCCAGTTTTCGGTCGCCTTGGCGATGATGCCTTTCGGATCCGCGTCGAAATCCTTCTGCAGTCCCGGGGAATAGGCGAGATACAGACGCCCATCAAGGATGCGCCACATGTTAGGAAGCGACGAAACCTTTCGCCCACGTGCGGCCCCGACCGCACAGTGACCGCCAAATTGCGGCGCGTATTTTTCCGGATTGGTGGCGAACAAGTCCCGGTTTTCTGCAGATGAAAACTGCCATGTCACGTCGTCATAGGTCGTGGTGAACTCGGGTGTTCCGCTGACATAGGCACCTTCGGTGAAATAGGCGACGGCATCCGCCCCCCGGATTGCCACACCATCCTTCACGAAGGTGGTCATTTCATCGGCAAGTGACGTGGTGTTGGTCACAAGCATCAAAATGAGTGACGCAAACAGTGTGCGGACGGACATGGAAAGCTCCCGAGTTCACAAACCTCCTATAAAGGTAGGGAAGGAATGTGACGCAACGGTAAATTGTAAAAATAGAATTGCACACTGATAGGTTAGTTTCCGAGGCCAAGCACGAGGAGAATGGCCTTGTCGAGCACGTCTTCAAATGATCCGGCTTCCCGGGAAGGCTTTGCAGCTTCCTGCCACAGCAGGGCAACAAGCAGGCGAGCCTTCAGGTCCATGTCCTGTTCGAAGGGAGTGGCAACAAGGATCTGCCGAATGTGAAACTGAAGATCTTGTTCAAGGACGGCCGCCCTTTCGGAAAATCCAGGGGCGTGCCGCGTTCTCACAAGGGCTTTTCCGAGATTGGCCGAAAAGACCTCCGACCAGCAGGCCTTGAGCAGCAAGGAAAGGTCTCGGGCGGGATTGGAGCGGTCAGGGGGCGGGGGGCTGAAGGCACCTATCGCCCAGTCAAGGCTTGCAAGCGCCAGTGCCTGTTTGGATGTGTGCCTTCGATAAAGCGCCTGTTTGCTGGTTCCAAGGCTGGCAGCCAGATCGTCAAGGGAAAGGCCGTCCAGTCCGCCTTGGGCGAGGCGCGCCAAGGCTATAGCGAGAATGCGCTCGGTCAACTGGGCATCTCGGGATCTGCCGGCTGGATTACTTTCGGTACTCATAAGGACCGTAATAGCGACTTTGCCCTCTTGAGCCAATGTCTTTCGCTTGCATTTGACTACGGCTTTGCGGACAAGAATCCCACGAACAACCATCCATCAAAAAGAGGCATTCATGTCCGTTGATACAAACACCGTGAAGCGCGTTGCGCGTCTTGCCCGGATCAAGGTGACCGAGGAAGAGGCCACCCGGATGACCGGGGAGCTGAATGGCATTCTTGGCTTCGTCGAACAGCTTGACGAAGTGGACATCGAGGGTGTTGAGCCGCTGACCTCCGTGGTCGAGCAGGCCATGAAGAAGCGCGTTGATGGCGTCACCGACGGCAACAAGGCCAACGATATCACCGCCAATGCTCCGGCGTCCGAAGACAACTTCTTCATGGTGCCGAAGGTCGTCGAGTAATCGGGAGCTTTCATGGCCACGACATTTTCCATCGAAAGTCCCCTTGACGACGACGTTCGCGGTCTTGTCGCGGAACTCAGCTGTACGATGCGTGCGCTGACCCCTGCACATGCCTGCCACGAACTGAGCGTTGAAGAAATGGCGGACGAGCGGACGACTTTGTTTGTCGCTCGCATCGACGGAATTGCCGCAGCCTGTGGCGCCTTGCATCGCCATGCAGATGGCGTGTGCGAGGTCAAGCGCATGTTCACGCGCCCGGCTTTTCAGGGGCATGGTCTCGCCAGACAGATTCTGGACCGCATCCTTGAGACCGCCACATCGGAACGGTTCAGCCGGATCGTTCTGGAAACCGGCTGGAATTACGACGCCGCGCGCCGCCTCTACGAGCGAGCAGGCTTTGAACAATGCGCCGCCATTCTCGATTACCCGGATGATCCGGAATCCGTTTTCTATTCCCGGTCGCTTGCGGCCGACTGAGAGACAAGACACATGACCGATCTGACAAACAAGACGATTTCAGAAGCTCGCGAAGGGCTGAAGAACAAGGAGTTCACCGCAGTCGAACTCACCGAGGCCTTCCTGAAGAACATCGAGGCGGGCAACAGCGCACTGAACGCCTATGTTGCTGTCACTGCGGACAAGGCACGCGACATGGCCAAGGCTTCCGACCAGCGCCTTGCAAAAGGCGAGGGCGGTGCGCTGGAAGGCATTCCGCTCGGCATCAAGGATCTGTTTGCGACTGAAGGCGTTCACACCCAGGCCTGCAGCCACATTCTCGATGGCTTCAAGCCGAAATACGAATCCACCGTGACCGCGAACCTTTGGGCCGATGGTGCCGTCATGCTCGGCAAGCTCAACATGGACGAGTTCGCGATGGGCTCTTCCAACGAGACGTCCTATTATGGGGATGTGATCAACCCGTGGCGCAAGAGGGGCTCCAATCAGGATCTGGTTCCAGGTGGGTCCTCCGGCGGATCTGCATCCGCTGTTGCTGGGCGCCTGTGCATGGGCGCGACCGCGACCGATACCGGCGGTTCTATCCGTCAGCCTGCAGCTTTCACCGGCACCGTTGGCATCAAGCCGACCTATGGGCGCTGCTCCCGCTGGGGCACCGTTGCCTTCGCGTCCTCGCTCGATCAGGCAGGTCCGATTGCCCAGACCGTTCGTGACAGCGCGATCCTTCTGAAGTCCATGGCCTCCGTTGACCCGAAGGACACGACCTCGGTCGACCTGCCGGTGCCGAACTATGAAGATGCCATCGGCAAGTCTGTGAAGGGCCTGAAGATCGGTATCCCGGCCGAGTATCGTCTGGATGGCATGCCGGGCGAAATCGAAGAGCTCTGGCAGAAGGGTATTGATTGGCTGAAGGATGCAGGTGCGGAAATCGTCGACATCACGCTGCCGCACACCAAATACGCGCTGCCTGCCTATTACATCGTCGCTCCGGCTGAAGCGTCCTCGAACCTTGCCCGCTATGACGGCGTTCGCTACGGCCTGCGCGTTCCCGGCAAGGACATCGTCGACATGTACGAGAACACCCGTGCCGCCGGTTTCGGTGATGAGGTGAAGCGCCGTATTCTCATCGGCACCTATGTGCTGTCTGCGGGTTACTATGACGCCTATTACCTGAAGGCCCAGAAGGTCCGCACGCTGATCAAGCGCGACTTTGATCTGGCGTGGGAAAACGGTGTCGATGCCATCCTGACCCCGGCAACTCCGTCGGCGGCCTTTGGTGTCAACGATCAGGACCTCCATTCCGATCCGGTAAAGATGTACCTGAACGACATTTTCACAGTGACCGTGAACATGGCCGGTCTTCCGGGCATTTCCGTGCCTGCCGGTCTCGACAAGGACGGTCTGCCGCTCGGCCTTCAGCTGATCGGCAAGCCGTTTGACGAGTCGACATTGTTCCAGGTCGGTCAGGTTATCGAAGACGCCGCCGGGCGCTTCACTGCCGAGAAGTGGTGGGGCTGATCGCTACACGGGATACTGCCTCGACCTTGAGTCGGGGCCATCTTTTGATGTTGTCTAAGGTCCCGGCTCAAAGGCCGGGACTTTATGCTGTTTGGGGCACCTTCTCATGCATGACATTGAAACCCTCGTCATTGGCGCTGGAGTGGTTGGGTTGGCCGCAGCGCGTTCGCTGTCGGCTTCTGGCCGCGAAGTCATGGTGCTGGAGCGTCACGACCTGATCGGGTCAGAGACAAGTGCCCGCAATTCGGAAGTCATTCACGCCGGGATCTATTATCCGGCGGGCAGCCTGAAGGCGCGGTTTTGTGTCGAAGGCAAGGAGAGCCTCTATGCCTTTTGCGCCGAGCGCGGCGTTTCCCACGAGCGCATCGGAAAGCTGATCGTTGCCTCCAATGAGGCGCAGCTCGGTGAGTTGAAGACGATCCGTGAGAAGGCGTCAGCAAATGGAGTGACGGATCTTGTCCTGCTTTCCCGGGACGAAACGCTGGCGCTGGAGCCTGCGCTTGAAGTGGCCGGGGCCTTGCTGTCCCCGTCGACCGGCATTGTCGACAGCCACGGTTTGATGCTGG
Source organism: Roseibium sediminis (assembly GCF_008711325.1). Classification (GTDB taxonomy): domain Bacteria; phylum Pseudomonadota; class Alphaproteobacteria; order Rhizobiales; family Stappiaceae; genus Roseibium; species Roseibium sediminis. The sequence continues at coordinate 11,262 of NZ_VXDB01000025.1, read as the reverse complement.
CACTGGAGGGTGAGCTGACCTCCAACGGCGGGCAGGTGGTGCTGAACACGTCAGTTGAGCGTATCGAGGCGGTGCCCGGCGGCGGGTACCGGGTGCATGTCAGCGATCCGGACGCAGGTGACTATTCCGTTTCAGCAAGGGAACTCGTGATCAGCGCCGGTCACATGGCACCGGCGCTTGGCGCCCAGCTTACTGGTACGAATGCGCCCAAGGCCTATCTCGCCAAGGGAAACTACTTCAAGCTTGAGGGAAGGGCCCCGTTTTCGCGATTGATTTACCCGGTTCCCGAACCCGGTGGTCTTGGTGTTCATCTGACGCTGGACCTTCAACATCAGGCGCGGTTTGGCCCGGACGTCGAATGGGTCACTGACTTTGCGTATGAGGTTGATCCGGCGCGAGGGAACAAATTCTACGCCGCCATCCGGCAATATTGGCCAGATCTCGCAGACGGATCACTGGTGCCAGACTATTCCGGCATCAGGCCGAAGATCGTTGCTGCCGGAGAACCTGCAGCCGACTTCCGGATCGACGGACCAGCAGTTCATGGCCATGTCGGTCTGGTTGCTCTTTACGGAATTGAATCGCCGGGACTGACCTCGGCTCTTGCCATCGGTGATCACGTGCGTGACCTGTTGGGTTTATCCCCGGCATAACTCAGGCGAAAGCGGTCTTCTTGCACTCCCGAGTGAACGTATTGCAACCCGACATCAACCGATAATGGATGGGTTGCCTATCCTTTTGCGTGTGCAGGGAATGAGTGTCAGCTGCATTCTGCCGGCCAGTAGCCCGTGCCGGGATGGCGCTCAACCGCAAATGTATTCACGTTTTCCGACCCGCATTGGGCGCATTTCAGTGATTTTGCAATCGACGCAACTTTGGTATCTGCGGAATATCGATGGGGCCGCATGTACCGAAATCTATTGCAATCACAACACTGTATGCCCAAACGTCGATCAGTGGTTCCCAGCTCTTCGATTGTCACGGTGTCATTCTGAGCTGCTTGAGATCCGTTCATCAGGCACTTCTCTTTCTGCTGCTTCGGATTCGTAACATTACGTATGGTGAGATCGTAATGCGTCATATTATGAAAAGTAAAGGTTGTAGATCGGTTGTATTGTTGAAAATCTCTGAAACTAAGGTGAAGAGAGGATAAAATTCCGCTCGATTGCGCAGCAGTCTCTTGCTAAAGACGGGGCATGACAACGCTGAATGACACATGGATCAGCCTCCTGACTTTTTCAGGAATGCTCAGTCCAATTGCGCTTCTGATAGGGTTTTATCTGGGGCGAAAGGCCGATGCGGGCGCAAAGATCTGGATTGCCGCTTTTGCAGCTGCGGCCCTGTCCCTGATCGCGGAAACCGCGTGGATGTTCGTTGGGCTGCCAAATCCGATCCCGCACGATCCGGGAGCCCTTGCAATGTTCCCGTTCCGCTTTGTTGGCGGCGCGATTGCAGCTTTTGTCGCTTACCGCTTTTTCAGGGCGCGGTCGGCCTAGCTCGCCATGCCGTTTGGCGAGCTGTGATCAGGAGGTGCTTTTGGGCGGCTTGTTTGACCAGGTCACGAACAGATCGTGATTTGGGCAGGCTTCCATAGGCACGCTGCTTCCACAGGCGTTCTGCTCAAGCCATGTCCGGCATTCGCCGGCATGCGAACAATCTTCACAGCGGGCTGCGGCTGCATTCAGTTCTTCACCGGGAATGTGGCCCTCGAGATCGTGCGTATTCACGCCGATTGTCTCAAGCATGCGCCCCATCAGCTCAGCCCGATGGTTTAGTCGGTTCATCCAGTTCATGTTTCCTCCCGCCTGACTTTCGTCAGCCTCAAGGGTGGGAATTTGCATTATTCGATGTATCTTCTCTTTGATCAGGGTCAATCTGCCGCATCTTTGTGACCCCGCGTGAGAATTTGGCGGGTGATCTGCCCCATGGCAGGCCACGACATGGAACATTGAAATGGTCGTCCCCGTTGAGGCGCTTCAGGCGTCGCTGACCCAAAAAGCCACCGGGTCCTCCTTTCCCGTGAAGCCGGGAACCGAGGTTCCGGCAAAGGTCGAGGCTGTCCTGCCAAACAATGTTCTGCGCCTGTCCGTTGCCGGCAGTCAGGTTGATGTCAGGGTGAGTCAGCCCTTGCCTGAAGGGACCGAGCTCACCCTCAAGGTCGAGGGGAGTGCGGCAAGGCCGGAGATTCGGCTGCTTCCAGCAAAGCCTCCTGTTCAAGCGCCGCCTCCTCAGTCGTCATCGCCTGCCGGGCAGGTTCCGGCCAGTGCAGGGGGAGGGCTGCGCCCCACTCCGGTAAGTGTGCTGATCGATGGAAGCGGCAAGCCGGTCCTCAGTCCGCCGCCTCCGGCACAAACAACGTCGCAGACACAAGGCGCAATTCCTCCAACGCAAGGCGCTGTCCCACCGGCGCAAGCTGGTGGACTTCAGGTGAGTGGCCAGTCCGTCAGTCTCGTCTCCGTTCTGACCACCGGGTCAAGCCCGCCCCTTGGTGGGGGACACGCGGCCCTGCCATCAGGTGCTTTGTCCTCCGGTCAAACTGCACAGACCGGAACAGGGTCTTTGAGCGCAAACGCTCAACCGCCCCAGTCCGCGCAACAGGGAACCACAGCGTCTTCCGCCGCAAACAACAGCGCAGTCCAGCAAGGTGCGTCAGCTCCTGCCGCTTCCTCCTCGTTTCAACCGGGGCAGGCGACCCAAACGGCGCAAAAGACGCCTTCCCAGGCTGCTTCAGCTACTGGAAGCAGCGCGTCAGGGCAAACCGGATCAGCAAGTGCCGGAGTGCCAGGAGGTCAACCCTCATCGGTAACTCAGGGCGCTCTGCCGCCGGTCGGTGGAGCCGGGAGCGCCCAGCAGCCGTCACAACCTCTGCCAACCGGAGGAAATGCGGTGCCGGGCACAGGGCAATCTGCGCGAGCGGGCACGAATAGTGCGGGTCTGCCGACTTCTCCCCAACAGGGTACATCACAGACAGTGGCAAACCCGGCGCTTGGCGGTTCGGCAACACCCGCCACATCGGCCCCGTTGACACAAGCGGTTACACCCGCGGGAGCAGGTCTCCAGCCCTCGGCAACGGCGACGGCGGCGGGAAGTGGCCAGACCGTTTCCGGACAAGTGCCAAATTTGCCCGGTCAAACCACTCAGTCCGCTCCGGCTGGTCAGGCGGCTGCTCCGCAGGCACCAGTTGCTTCAACTGCGCCCAGCATCCAAACGCCCGCAGGAACGCAAGCGCCACCGGCCAGTCTTCCGACAGGTGGACAAGCACCATCACCGCTCTCAACTGCACCTTCCGCAACTTTGGCAGTCGGGCAGGGCAGTGGCAGCGCAACGACTGCGCCACCAGCACCGCCATCGCACGAGACCACACCTCTCTCAACTGCGCCAGCACCATCCGGTTCCAAAGGCTCGGCTCCGCCGCCATCGCCGGAGGTCGTGCGACTGGCAAAGGCGGTGCTGCCGCAATTGACCGAGCAGCAGGCCAGCCTTTCCGGCGCTTTCGCGCAGCTGGCGAGCCTTGGCAGCCGCTCGGCACTCGGCATTTCCAAAGTGCCGGAACCGGTCCAGACCGTCGTGCAACAGCTGCTAGGCTTGCGTCTTGGCGAGGGCGCAACCGGCAAGGATATCCAGACTGCGGTCAAAAACTCCGGGCTGTTTCGCGAAGCCGTTCTGGCCAAGGGGCAGGGGGTGCTTCCTCCCGGCGGCGGGACGGCGCAAACCGGACAGGACATCAAGTCCCTGCTCTTGCAACTGCGTTCGTTCCTGAAAGGCATGGGAATTGATCCATCCCCCCATAAGCCGCTCACCCAGCCACCTGTGCCCAGCCTTGTTGCCTTGCCAAGGGGGCAACGACCGACTTTGCCGAACAACGCGCCCGATGGCGATGAAATCCAGCAGCTCTCCAGGCTTTTGAGCGATACGGACGCGGCCCTTTCGCGCATTCGCCTGACGCAGATGGTCAGCCGTGGCATGGCCGATGACGGGGTGCCGCAACAGGCGGGCCGGGCCATGGATGTGGTGGTCGAGCTGCCGATATCATTGGGGCAGGAAACCGGCGTCCTGCAGATGCAGGTGGGTCGCGATCCAGACAAGGGCAAGGACGACGAGACAGCCGAACCTGGTTGGCGCCTGCGCTTTGCACTGGACCTGACCGCCACCGGCCCGCTGGAGGCCGCCGTCAGCCTGCGCGGCGGGGGAACCTATGTCAGTCTCTGGATGGACCGAAGCGAAACCTTTGCCGCCATCTCTGCCGAACGGGAAACCATGGAGGCAACTTTCGCCCACGCCGGACTGGACCTGAAGGAACTGCGCTTCCTGCGCGGCCTGCCGCAAAAAACGGAAGCCCGCTTTGGCGTGAAGCTGGACAGAACGTCATGAGCAAACAGCCCCCGAAAAAGCCCGCATCCGACAAGAAACTGGCCGTCGCCCTTCACTATGACAAGGAAGGTGCGCCGACCGTCACGGCGAAAGGCACAGGGTCGATTGCTGAACGGATCGAGGAGATCGCGCGGGAATCCGGTGTTCCGATCGAGGAAAACCCGATGATGGCCGAAGCGCTGTCGCAGATCGATATCGATGAGGAAATCCCGGTGGAGCTGTATCAGGCGGTCGCCGTTCTGATCGGCTTCATCATGCGTACCGGCAAGGCCCAGCACCCGCCGAAGGAGTGAGGTGGCTTCGCCTCTGTCCCTTAGGCGAGGAATTGACCAACTCGCGGGCATTTTGTGCCTTGATGATGTGCAAGACCGCGCTTTGCGCCACGAAAGCCTTGCGACAAACGAAAATCCCGACTAGGCATCATTTCCGAAGATTTGACCGCGCCGCAAAGGCACATTTTTGTTTTTGCTCCGGTGCGAAAAGTTCAAAATGACAGGACAGAAGACGCAATGACACTTGTCGAAGCCCGCACACCCGATCCGAAGAAATTCATCAAGGGCGCGACCGGCGACTGGGAAATCGTGATTGGCATGGAAGTGCATGCCCAGGTCACGTCCGAAGCCAAGCTCTTTTCCGGTGCCTCCACCGAGTTTGGCATGGAACCCAACAACAACGTCTCGCTCGTTGACGCGGCCATGCCCGGCATGCTGCCGGTGATCAACGAGGAATGTGTTCGTCAGGCGATCCGGACCGGTCTTGGCCTGAAAGCGGAAATCAATCTGAAGTCCGTTTTCGACCGCAAGAACTACTTCTACCCGGATCTGCCGCAGGGCTACCAGATTTCCCAGTTCAAGCAGCCCATCGTCGGCGAGGGCAAGATCCTGCTCGACATGGATGAAGGTCAGGTGGAAATCGGCGTGGAACGCCTGCACCTTGAACAGGACGCGGGCAAGTCGCTGCACGACCAGCATCCGTCCATGTCCTTCGTGGACCTGAACAGGTCCGGCGTTGCGCTGATGGAAATCGTCTCCAAGCCGGACCTGCGCTCGTCGGATGAGGCAAAGGCCTATCTGACCAAGCTGCGCACCATTCTGCGTTATCTTGGCACCTGTGACGGCAACATGGATCAGGGCTCCATGCGCGCTGACGTGAACGTTTCTGTTCGCCGTCCGGGCGAGGGCTTTGGCACGCGCTGCGAGATCAAGAACGTCAACTCCATCCGCTTCGTTGGTCAGGCCATTGAATATGAGGCCCGCCGTCAGGTCGCGATCCTGGAAGATGGCGGCAAGATCAATCAGGAAACACGTCTGTTCGACGCGGTAAAGGGCGAAACCCGTTCCATGCGCTCCAAGGAAGAGGCGCATGATTATCGCTACTTCCCGGACCCGGACCTGCTGCCGCTGGAATTCAGCCAGGCTTATGTCGACGAGCTGGCCCAGCATCTTCCCGAGCTGCCGGACGACAAGAAGGCCCGTTTCGTCAAGGACTACGGTCTGACGGAGTATGATGCAGGCGTTCTGGTTGCCGAGAAGGTGTCCGCGGACTTCTTTGAGGAAGTCGCCAAGGGCCGCGATGCCAAGATGGCCGCCAACTGGCTGATCAACGAGCTCTTCGGCCGCCTGAACAAGGAAGGCAAGGATCTGGAGACCTCGCCGGTTTCCGCCGATCAGCTTGGTGGGATCATTGACCTCATCAAGGCCGGCACGATCTCCGGCAAGATCGCCAAGGACCTCTTCGAGATTGTCTGGACCGAGGGCGGCGACCCGGCGAAGCTCGTTGAAGAGCGCGGCATGAAGCAGGTGACCGACCTTGGCGCGATCGAAGCCATTGTCGACGAGATCATGGCCGCCAATCCGGACAAGGTCGAACAGGCCCGCGAAAAGCCGAATCTTGTCGGCTGGTTCGTCGGCCAGATCATGAAAGCCTCCAAGGGCAAGGCCAACCCGCAAGCCGTGAACGACCTTCTGAAACAGAAAATCGGTCTGGAATAATCGGGGTGAGTGTCTCGAAGTGATAAGCAGGAGGCCCGCACGTGCGGGCCTCTTCTGTTTTATGGCTGCCCGTGATCGGCCATCTTTTACAGGAACTTGTTATGAGACTGGCGACTGAATACGAAGTTCAGGAAAACGACTTCAAGGCCTATAGCAAAAGTCTCCAGACCTACGTCCTGTTTCTGAATAGCCTGCGCGGCGGCGGCAGCCGACTTAAGGCAACTTTGAAGTGGCTTTTTGTTTACATCGGGGCCGGGGTCGTTTGTGGCCTTTTCGCAGTTGCGATCATATATGTGGCAAAAAGCATCTGGGGGGTTAAGCTGGGTTCTGAAGTCTGGCTCGGTTTTGCGCTTGGTCTTTGGATTGGGTACACCGCGTTTTGCCTTTTGAGCGGGTCCAATACGCGAAAGCTGCAGACGTCTGTCTTCAGCCACTTGATTGGCACCCAAGCGGAACTGGTTTTCGACGAGACGCGCTGGTCGTTCAAGGGAATGGGCACTGCAGTTGAGAGCAAGTGGCGAGACGAGCCACTTCGCGCACTGGAGTGGCAGGAGTATTTGATCGTTGTGACGCCGGTGGCGGCAATCTCCGTTCCACAGCGGGCACTGGATCGCCCCGTTTCTGAAATCGTCCAGTTCATGCAGGCATGCCAGGAAGCCGCCGCGCTCGACACCGCCTGACGTCGGTTCGATGACAACAACAAGCTTGTGCAAAGGCTATCTTGTTGCTTGAGTGCAGACAGCGTTCGGGCTGATCTGGAATACTGGATATGCCGCGCCAGTGCACGAATGATGATGACTTCGGGACAATCACATGAACAGGCGAGACGTGCTCTTGGGAGGAGCGGTGATGGGGATGAGTGCTCTGATGAGCGGACGCGGTCAGTCCGCATCGCCTAACGGCTTTCATGTGCCACCCGAGGAAGCGCCGCACGAGCGGACCTTCATGCAATGGCCGGTCAGCCGCAAGGTTTATGACGACGCGGTTTTTCTGGAAATGACCCAGAAAACCATCGCCGAAATTGCCAACACCATTTCCGAGTTCGAGCCGGTGGCTCTGCTGGCTGCGAAGGAAGACCATGCGCGGGCCCGGCGGCTTCTCTCATCGACTGTCGAGCTTTGGGATGTGCCTACGGAAGACCTGTGGTGCCGCGACGCCGGTCCGCTGTTTGCCATCAACGGTTCCGGGGAGATCGCGGTCAGCCATCTCCAGTTCAACGGCTGGGGCAACAAGCAAGTGCATGTGCGGGACGGGCGGATTGCCGAAACAATTGCCGAGCGGCTCAGCCTTTCGGTTCTGCCGAGCGGGCTCAAGGGCGAAGCGGGCGGAGTGGAGCAGGACGGCCATGGCCTCCTGCTGGCGCATGAAAGTTCCTGGGTGAACGACAACCGCAATCCCGGCCAGTCGCGTGACGAGATCAGTGAACGCCTTCTGGCCGCCTATGGCGCGCAAAAGATCATCTGGGGCGAGGGCGTGTGGGACGAAGATATCACCGACTACCACATCGACAGCCTTGCTCGCTTCACCGGGCCGGGCCGGGTGCTGATCAATCTTCCCGACAAGCCGCGCCGACAGGATCCGTTTCATCAGGCCGCGCTGCAGACACATGATATCCTTGTGGAAGCTGGACTGGACGTCGAAGTCATCCCCGAGCCGCACAAGCGCCGCGTTCGCAGCCCGGACTTCGTGGCCTCCTACGCCAACTATTATGTCTGCAATGGCGCGGTGATCTCGGCCCAGTTCGGGGATGCGGAAACCGACGCTATCGCCAGGGAGGCGCTTGAGCGCCACTATCCCGGACGCGAGGTGGTGCAGCTCAACGTCGATCCACTTGGCGAACTCGGCGGCGGCATCCACTGTGCCACCCAGCAAATGCCGAAGGTGTGATGTCAGGCGCGCGGCTTCGACTTGAAGCTGCGGATTAGGCCACTTAATTCATCGGTATGAACCGATGAACGTTCCGGAAATGATGAGGTAAGACATGTCCGTGTCCCAGACAAAGCCGATTGAGCTCCATTACTGGCCGACGCCCAACGGCTGGAAAATCTCCATCATGCTGGAAGAACTCGGTGTTCCTTATGAGCTGAAGCTGGTGAACATTGGCGCAGGTGACCAGTTCAAGCCGGAGTTTCTGCAGATCGCCCCGAACAATCGCATGCCGGCGATCGTCGATCCGGAAGGGCCGGGCGGCGAACCGATTTCCGTGTTTGAGTCCGGTGCCATCCTGCAATATCTCGGGCGCAAATTCGGCCGGTTCTATCCGGGCGAGGAACGTGCGCGCGTTGAAACGGAAGAGTGGCTGATGTGGCAGATGGGCGGCTTTGGCCCGATGCTTGGGCAGAACCACCATTTCCGCATCTACGCGCCGGAAAAGATCGACTACGCCATGAACCGCTATCTCAACGAGACACACCGGCTCTACGGTGTGCTGAACAAGCGCCTTGAGGGGCGGGATTTTGTGGCCGCCGGGGAATATACCATCGCCGACATGGCGATCATCGGCTGGGCGCAGGGCTGGGAGCGGCAGGGCATGGACCTGGAAGAGTTTGCGAATGTGAAGCGCTGGAAAGACCAGCTCGAAGCGCGGCCTGCAGTTCAGGCGGGTCTAAAGCTCGGCAGGCAGGAGCGCGAGAAGTTTGCCCTGGACACGGATAAGAACGCGCAAAGTGTCCTCTTCGGTCAGCGCGCCCGGTAAGACTGCTGTGATCGGGCGGCAAAAGCCTGCCGCCCGAACGGGCCGGGTCACTTCACCCGTGTCCAGGTCTCGCCCTTGCAGATGAGGCCGCCAAGAACGCAGCCTTCCAGTTTCATCTTGTTGGCGCCCGACAGCTGCACATAGCCGGTATAGGTCTTGCCATCCTCGGCATTGTAGAGCTTGCCCTTCCACTGGTCGGGCTTTCCGGTCGGCTGCATGCCCCGGATGATCTGAACACCCACCAGCGGGCGATCCCGTTTCGAGGCGTCCGGGTTCTGGGTGTCATTGCGCGGTGTCTTCAGCCAGACGATCTTGCCGCAGAGATTGCCTCCGCAGTTGGTGATGGAGATCTGGGATGCTCCACTGGGTCTTACCCAGGTTCCCGTGGCATCTCCGGCGGCTGCAGGCGTTGCAAGTGCCAGCGCCGATCCAAGGGCTGCCAGCGTCGCGGCGTTTACAAGTCTCATCGTTTCCTCCCAAACGGAATTAGGCTTCCGTTAACGGAACCTATCCGTGAAATGATCGAAAGAAAAGACGTGTCCTAAGGTCACCTCTTCTGGAAAGTTCGATTTTCTTGGAGGTCGCAACGTCATTTTTGGTCTGAACACTGCAGCAAAAAATCGGTATTCGGATTCTGTGGTAAATAGAGGGTTGATAGGAAAAACGGAATTTGAGTCAAACGGAATTGAAAAAACACGACAATTCCGGGAGTCATCATTACTGAATTGTGAAATAAGAACTTTGATAAGTATTCATTTGCCTCCTGTTAATCACATTATTTAACTGCCCCTTTAACGCCGCCTCTGAATATATCTCACAAGAGACGCAACGTAAGTTTAGCTGAAGTTGTTTCTTGGGGCTGCCAGAACGGCAGGAAAAACGAGGGAGAGCGAAATGGCTCGGTATGAAGTACATTCTGATGAACTTGCAGGCTTTGGTGAAAGCCAGATGTCTGCCGACATTCTGTTTCAAATGGGTCTGGACAGCGCCTGTGGCCGTAACGGCTTCACGGATCTTGTGACTGCGCACAAGTGGTTCAACATTGCAGCTCTGAAGGGCAACAAGGAAGCTGTTCGTTATCGCAAGGAAATCTCTGACGAGATGAGCCGCGAGGAAATTGCAGAAGCACAGCGCTCTGCCCGCGAATGGCTGTCGATGCATTGATGACCCTCTCGCGCCGACCGGCGGCGGATTGGCCGGGCGCGCGATCTGACAGGGCAGGGACCTGTCGGGGATATTTTCAGACCGGGCGAATGGACGATTGAACAGACAGTTCCGTTCGCCCCTTTTTGAATAAGCCGGATTAGGTCTGGCAGCTTTCTTTTATTGATTTGGAGACTTTCAATGACGAACTCCGTCAACTTGAAATGGTTCGCGCTGGTCTATGTGGCTGCAATGGTCGGGATTACACTGATCTCGGGTGTTCTGCTGTTCGGCTTTGGCATTGATGTGCCAGCTTCAGCGACGCAATTTATCCCGGTCCTGATTGCCACCATGCATGTTGGAAAAATGTATTTCGAAGATTATCAGCAAGTCCCGGATGTCAAGGAAGCCTGGGCTGCATCGCGGCGCATGACGCTTGTTGAAATGGCGATTTCCCTACCTCTTGGCGCTGTTTTTATCGCACTTCTTTTGGGTGACAGCGATAACATCGACTGGACGATCTATGGTCCGGTGTTCCTTGTTGGGGCTGGTTTCCTTTTTGCCATATCGCTCGTTGCGAAGCGGTTCCTGTTCGTGACAGGCGCAAAGGGCGCCCAAACCCAGCAAGAAAAGAAACAGGCAAGCTGATCTGCCTTGTCGGGGCGAACTGTCCGAAGTGAAGGCGAGAGCCCCGCGTTTCCTGTACAGCATCTAAGGGACGCCATTCCCGCGCAAGTTCCAGACGGTCGAAGCATCTTTTCTGCGAACGTGGAAAAATCGGGTCGTGGGCTGAAAAGGGCTTGCGTCTCAAGGCGTCGGCTTATAAACGAAACGAACCGGAGAGGTGGCCGAGTGGTCGAAGGCGCTCCCCTGCTAAGGGAGTAGACGGGCAACCGTCTCGAGGGTTCGAATCCCTTCCTCTCCGCCATTCCCTTACGTCACCTATATGAGTGTACTAACTTCTTGATTTCATTCAAGAGGAAGAATTCTGCGTCCATCCCTGTTTTGGTTTGTACAGGGAAATGTATACGTGCCCAGATACTATACCCAGACGCCTTCGGG
>NZ_VXDB01000024.1 GCF_008711325.1 Roseibium sediminis | reverse complement strand
CCGGCGCCCGCGGCTGCTCAAACCGTCCAAAATCAAACCGCAGGACTGAGATTGCGCAAACGCAAGGCGTTGTTCAGCAGCCTGTTAGAGTATTCTGCCGCTTTTCCTGCGCGAGGGATCTCCGCAATGAGACCATCCAGCCTACTACGCCTAAAAATATAGATATACTTGCAATGTAACCTTCGTTTGAGAGAAAAAATTTTACTTCATCCAACATCGTATTACTTGGCTCTTTGAACACTCCTATCGAGGAAAAAACACCTCAAACAGGCTGCGGCGAATAGGCACTTTCGCCGCAGTTCCACACTCGATTTTAAATACTATATAAGCAGTTTACTGGAAAGCGGTTTCCGCAAAGCTTCTGAGCTTGCGGGAATGCAGCCGGTCGCTCGGCATGTCGCGCAGCTTCTCCAGAGCCCTGAGGCCGATCTTCAGATGCTGGGCGACCTGCGTCTTGTAGAAGTCGGTTGCCATGCCTGGAAGCTTCAGTTCGCCATGGAGCGGCTTGTCAGACACACAGAGCAGGGTCCCGTAAGGCACGCGGAAGCGGAAGCCGTTGGCAGCAATCGTCGCCGATTCCATGTCCAGCGCGATTGCACGAGACTGGGAGAAGCGCTGCACGAGGCCCTTCTGGTCCCACAGTTCCCAGTTCCGGTTGTCAATGGAGGCAACCGTTCCCGTGCGCATGACGCGCTTGAGTTCATAGCCGTCATAACCGGTGATTTCGGCAACGGCTTCTTCCAGCGCCACCTGAACTTCGGCAAGCGGCGGGATCGGAACCCAGGTCGGCAGATCCTGATTGAGAACGTTGTCCTCGCGCACATAGCCATGGGCGAGAACGTAGTCACCCAGGGTCTGGCTGTTGCGCAGGCCCGCACAGTGACCAAGCATCAGCCAGGCATGCGGACGCAGAACCGCGATATGGTCGGTGATCGTCTTGGCGTTCGAAGGACCAACGCCGATATTCACCATCGTGATGCCGGCATGGCCTTTACGCTTGAGATGATAGGCCGGCATTTGCGGCAGCTTGGCGGGAGCAGTGCCCGAGCTGGGTTCGGTTTCCCCCGAGCGCGTGATGAGGTTGCCCGGCTCCACAAAAGCCTCGTAGCCACTGTTCGGATCAGCCAGAACCTCGTGGGACATGCGGCAGAATTCGTCGATATAGAACTGGTAGTTCGTGAAGAGCACATAGTTCTGGAAGTGCCCGGCTGCCGTTGCCGTGTAATGCTGCAGGCGGTGCAGGGAATAGTCCACGCGCGGCGCGGTGAAGGACGCCAGCGGCATCACCCCGTTTGCCGGCTCGTACGTGCCGTTGGCGATGGCGTCATCCATCACCGACAGGTCCGGGAGGTCAAACACGTCTGCCAGCGGCAAATCCAGCTTTGCAGCTGCAGCGCCGCCTTCCACATGCGTCCCGTCATAGAAGGCAAAGTGGAGCGGGATCGGCATGTCGCTGTCGCCAACCAGAACCGGAACATCGTGGTTCTTGATGAGAAGCGCGATCTGGGTTTCCAGATAATGGCGGAATAGATCCGGTCGGGTGATGGTGGTTCCGTGCATCCCCGGCCCCGACACGAAGCCGTAGGACAGGCGGCTGTCGAGACGGACGTGGCTGTCGGTCACGATATGGACCAGCGGATAGAAGGCCCGAACCCGGCCATCCAGCTGTTTTCCGTCCAGAAGGTCCTGAAAGGCTTTTCTCAGGAAAGCGGTATTGGCCTCAAAAATCTCGATCAGCCGCGCAACCGCCTGCTTCGCATCCGTGAAGGGCGTAAGCGGGTGGGCCGGTGCGGTTTCGGTCGGGCGCAGGGATTGACCGTTCAGAACACTCACATTGTCAGGCAATTTCTTTTCTCCTTATTGTTGTTGTTAACCGAACACCATCGACAACCTTGAACGCCGCGTCAATATGAATAAACGGCTTTTTTGAAGTTTTTTTCACATGACGAAAAGTTTTTCAGCAATCTGAACATCCGCAGGTCTGGCAATGCGCGTTGAAACTGCCTGGATGATGGGGTACTGCATCTGGGTGTCTTTTTGCGGGTCCCCTCTGCCCGTCACCTCAGGAGAGATCGATGACACGGCTCATGCCAGTTCTACAAGCCGCCACTTTTGCCATTGGCGCAATCGCCCTGTCCGGGATTGCCCAGGCAGCAGAATTGCCGAACCTCGATGGACGCGAAGTTGTCGTCGTCACCGAGAACGCCTATCCGCCGCTCCAGTTCGTTGATCCCAAGTCCGGTGACGCCATCGGCTGGGAGTATGACGCCATGGCAGAAATCGCCAAGCGCCTGAACATCAAGGTCACCTATGAGAATGTCAGCTGGGATGCGATGATCCCTGCTGTGTCCGAGGGCCAGTATGAAGTGGGCATGACCGGCATCACCATCCGTGATGACCGCAAGGAAAAGGTCGACTTCTCCGACGCCTACATGCGCTCGGAAATGTTCATGCTGGTTGGCGCCAAGGAAGATCGCTTCACCGATGCCAAGAGCTTTGCTGCCAATGAAGACCTTCTGGTTGGCGCGCAGCCGGGCACCACACCGTTCTATGTGGCGGTCTATGAAGTTCTGGATGGCAATGAAGCCAATTCGCGCATCAAGCTGTTCGAGACATTCGGCGCTTCGGTTCAGGCCCTGCGTGCTGGCGACGTTGATCTCGTTCTCACAGACGGCACTGCCGGCCAGGGCTATGTCAGCGCAAACCCGGATACCTTCAAGCTGATCGGCGATCCGCTGGGCAGCGAAGACTTCGGCTTTATCTTCCCGAAAGGCTCCAACCTCGTCGAGCCGATCAATGCCGCGATTGCTTCCATGAAGGAAGACGGCACGATGGATGCCCTGAACAAGAAGTGGTTCCTCGACTACAAGCTTGGCCAGTAAGAGAAACAAGCCCCGCTGATCACCCGACCGGCGGGGCACTTTTTTCATGGCGCATTCTTCTTCCGACAAAAACGAAGATTTTCCCTACTGGCTGGTCGCCCTGAGCGTTCTGGCGACGGGTTTTGCCGTCTATGCCTATGTCAGCGACATTTACGGGCAGGTGTTTGCCATTGTCGCAAAGGGCATCGGCATCACGATGTTCGTCACCCTTGTCGGCTTTTCCCTTGCCTCGGCGCTTGGCCTTCTGTTGGCCGTCGCTTCCCTTTCCAGATTTCTGGCCATACGCCAGATCGCCCGGTTCTATATCGAGGTCGTGCGGGGACTGCCGATTCTCGTGCTGCTGCTTTACATCGCCTTCGTGGCAACGCCGCTCCTTGTGGCCATCATCAATGCGATCATCGAACCGCTCGGGCTCGGCGAGATGAAGACGCGTGATTTTCCGCTGATCTGGCGCGCCATCGTTGCGCTGACCATCGGCTATTCGGCTTTCATCGCCGAAGTGTTTCGTGCGGGAATTCAGGCCGTCGACAAGGGGCAGATCGAGGCTGCCAAGGCGCTTGGCATGAACGGCTGGTTGCGGTTTCGCCTGATCGTCTTCCCGCAAGCGCTTAGAACCATCCTGCCTCCGCTCGGCAACGACTTCGTTGCCATGATCAAGGACAGCTCCCTCGTCTCCGTGCTTGGCGTTGCAGACATTACCCAACTCGGCAAGGTCTACGCCGCCGGGTCGTTCCGCTTCTTTGAGACCTATAACGTCGTAGCCTTCATCTATCTCACGATGACCGTCTCGCTGTCCCTCGCCCTTCGCAAGTTCGAAAGAAAGACCCGCATCGAGGAGCGGTAGAGCACATCCACCCAACCTTGAACCGTTTGAGCGCCGGGAGTGTTCGAGCTGACCAGGCGCGTTTGACGCTGCGGTGACATCCACCGCAAGGCAAACGCAACGCCGTCAGGGCGGACAAAACCAAGTTCAAGCGGTCTCATCCCCGGACAAGTCCCTTTTCGTGAACGCTTGGGCAGATTTTCCAGACCAGCGTCGTCGAAATCCTCGAATGATGCGTGGGCATCATTCTGTGGTCTTCTCCTTACTGGCCAGAAAATTCCACTCCATCAAACTGATCCAAGGTTGGGTGGATGTGCTCTAGACTGCGGCTCCCTTCTTGCCAATTCTCACAAGGCAAGGCAGCGTAGGCCGTTCTTACCCTGCGGAGTAACGTGCATGCGTCCCTTTTCGGAAATCGAGGCCCTCGCGGCAGAGCAAAAAGGAGGGCACGACACGCTTGTCAGCCTTCTGGCCGAGCGGGAAGGGCCGAAGACGCCTGAGGAACTTGCGGCGATCAGCGACGATCGCTGGCTCGCCATGTTCACGCGCTGCGTTTTTTACACCGGCTTCAGCTGGAAAGTGATCGACCAGAAATGGCCCGGTTTCGAGGAAGCCTTCGAAGGGTTCGACGTTGGGCTCCTCTCCTTTTGGCCGGATGAAGAATATGACCGGTTGACCAGCGACAAGCGAATTGTCCGCAACGGCATGAAGATCCGTTCCGTTCAAGCCAACGCCCTCTTCCTGAAAGACCTGGCCGCCGAGCACGGCAGCGCGGCACGCTTCTTCGCCGATTACCCGGTTACAGACCAGATCGGGCTCATGGACCTTCTCAAGAAACGGGGTTCGCGACTCGGCGGCGCGACCGGATCACTTGCGCTGCGATTCATCGGCAAGGAGAGTTTCATGCTTTCCAGGGATGTAATAGCTGCTTTGATTCGCGAAAAAGTTGCATTTTCTGACAAGCCATCGAAAAAAAATCTTCAGGCGATTCAGCAAGGCTTTAACGAATGGAAAGCTGAAAGTGGTCGTTCGTTGAACGAAATCAGCAGAATTCTGGCCTTTTCCGTAGGCTAGGTATAGTCACCGTAAGGTCAAGGCTTTACTAATGTAAACAAAGCATTGATTCATAGGACTCTTTTCTGATTCCTGCTTAACGCCTGATTTACCAAACCCGGTAACCATGACACTCGAAATTGCGTGAGGTATTGCGTCGCAATGAGTGTTCTGCGTACTGGGGTGTCCTTCGCGACACCCCTTAAATCCCAAGGTTCCATGGCGGAACCATCCTGGCTCAACACCATTCACCGCGGAGACTGTGTTTCCGCGCTGGAACGACTGCCGTCCAAATCGGTTGACCTGGTTTTTGCCGACCCGCCCTACAACCTCCAGCTTGGGGGTGATCTGCTGCGGCCGGACGATTCCAAGGTCGACGCTTGTGACGACCACTGGGACCAGTTTGCGAGCTTCGAGGCTTATGATGCCTTTACCCGCGCATGGCTGCTTGCCGTGCGGCGCGTGATGAAGCCGGACGCTTCCCTTTATGTGATCGGCTCCTACCACAACATCTTCCGCGTTGGCGCGATCCTTCAGGATCTTGGCTTCTGGATCATGAACGACATCATCTGGCTCAAGTCCAACCCGATGCCGAACTTCCGGGGCAAGCGTTTCACCAACGCGCATGAAACCATCATATGGGCAACCAAGTCCAAGGATGCCAAGCCGACCTTCAACTACGACGCCCTGAAGACGTTCAATGACGATCTGCAGATGCGTTCCGACTGGCAATTGCCGCTGTGCACCGGTGGCGAGCGCCTGAAGGACGAGGCTGGCCAGAAGGTTCATCCGACCCAGAAGCCGGAAGCCCTGCTTTATCGGGTGTTGACCGCCTCTTCCCAGCCGGGCGACGTTGTCCTTGATCCCTTCTTCGGCACGGGCACGACTGGGGCTGTCGCCAAGAAACTCGGCCGGAACTATGTCGGCGTGGAGCGCGAGGAAGAGTATATCCGCCACGCGGAAGCCCGCCTTGCCGCAATCACCCCTGGAGATGCTGAATCTCTGGAAATGCAAAAGGGCAAGCGCGCGGAAAAGCGCATTCCCTTCGGCTCCCTGCTGGAAACCGGCATCTTGAAACCCGGAACCGAACTGTCCTGCTCCAAGGGCCAGCATCTGGCTGTCGTCCGCGCGGACGGTTCCCTGAAGTCGGGCAATCACACCGGGTCCATTCACAAGGTCGGTGCGTTGGTTCAGGGTCAGCAGTCCTGCAATGGCTGGACTTTCTGGCACACCGGTTCAGGCAAGTCCCGCACGCCGATTGACGAACTGAGACAAGATCTCCGATCCCGCCTGCAGAAATAAGCAGGACACGCTTCGCGATCCCCGCGAATATCTGCCCCCGGTTTGTTTCCATGGAAACACCGGGGGTTTTTTCATGCCTGCCCTGCCCCCTTGCACCTATGTACAGACATACACCTGGCCGCGTTTGATGTATTCAAAATGCCAATCTCCCGTTTGGTCAGGATCGGAGTTTGGAAATCGCAACCGCCCAGAACCATGTCGACACAGTCCTGCGAACGGTCCACTCGCGCTCGGCTCCGGCAGCTAGCCTGATTGCAGCGTCCTGGTCCCGGTCGGCGATGTTTCATGGACTGGACCCGGCGGCGAGCAAGAGCCGGGATTGTCTTGAAAGCCACGCGCTTGGCCATCGACAGGCAGCATTGGCAAAACTTTTGAGGCTTGCCGCGTCCAAACTCGACCACCTCTATGGCCTGCTTGGCTCCGCCGGCTGCACGGTTATCCTGACCGACGCGGATGGCATTGTTCTCGATCGCCGCTGCAGTGTTGCAGATACGGCTGACTTCGACAGATGGGGGCTTCGCGAGGGGGCCGACTGGAGCGAAGCCGCCGAAGGCACGAACGGCATCGGCACATGCCTCGCCGAGCAACGGCAGG
Source organism: Roseibium sediminis (assembly GCF_008711325.1). Taxonomy (GTDB): domain Bacteria; phylum Pseudomonadota; class Alphaproteobacteria; order Rhizobiales; family Stappiaceae; genus Roseibium; species Roseibium sediminis. The sequence continues at coordinate 51,707 of NZ_VXDB01000024.1, read as the reverse complement.
TTATTGTTCACGGTCCCGAACATTTCCTTGCCCGCAATGTTGCCATGAGCTGTGTCGACGCTCCGATCCACGGTGCCGAGGGCCAGCTGATCGGCGCTCTGGATGTCTCGTCGGCACGCGCCAACCAGACCGACATGCTCAACCGGCTTATCGCCTCGTCCGTTGTCCAGATGGCCCAGCGCATTGAGGCCGAGACCTTTCGGGCGACATTTCCCGGTGCACGGATCCTGTGTGCAGATCAAGCGCCCTCGGACGCAGTCGCTCTCCTGGCCGTCAACAGCGACGACATCGTGATCGGGGCGACCCGCGGGGCGCGCAAGGCGTTTCATCTGCCTGCCTCCGGTCCCTTCTCCCATGTTCCTGCAACAGATCTTTTTGGCCGTGAAGACGGGGCGACAGGCTTTGCCAAGGCCGAACGTGCCGCAATCCAGCGGGCGCTGACGCGGGCGCAGGGCAACGCATCCAAGGCGGCAAGAGACCTTGGAATTGGCCGTGCAACCCTATACCGGCGCATGAAGCGGCTTCAGATCGAAACCTGACCCCTCAACCTGTCTCAGAAGCGAGACAGGTTGGCCCCCGGACCTTCTTCGGGGCGGTGATATCTTCCTCGCACATGGGCACACTCCCCTCAGCCTTGGCGGAGGAGCCAGGGACCAAAGTGGAGGAGACCCCCATGAACGAAATGTCCAAGATTGTGGCTGACGCCAGCTCACCTTTCAAAGCGCGCTACGACAACTTCATCGGCGGCAAGTTTGTTGCCCCGGTCAATGGCCGCTACTTTTCCAACATCACACCGATTACCGGCGCCGCTGTCTGCGAAGTCGCCCGCTCGGATGCCGCGGATGTGGAGCTGGCGCTGGATGCGGCCCATGCTGCGAAGGATGCATGGGGCAAGACCCCGGCAGCGACCCGGTCCAACATTCTCCTGAAGATCGCCGATGTGATCGAGGCCAATCTCGACCTTCTGGCGCAGGCGGAAACCTGGGACAACGGCAAGCCGATCCGCGAGACCACCGCAGCCGACATTCCCCTGTCCGTCGACCATTTCCGCTATTTTGCGGGCATCCTGCGCGGTCAGGAAGGCTCCATGTCGGAAATTGACGCCGACACGATCGCCTATCACTTCCACGAGCCGCTGGGTGTGGTTGCCCAGATCATTCCGTGGAACTTCTCGCTGCTGATGGCCGCATGGAAACTGGCTCCCGCGCTGGCTGCCGGCAACTGCATTGTCCTGAAGCCTGCAGAACAAACCCCGGCCGCCATCATGGTTCTGGTGGAACTGATTGCCGATCTTTTGCCTGCCGGTGTCCTGAACGTCGTCAACGGATATGGCGCGGAAGTTGGTGCGGCCCTCGGGCGCTCCAAGCGAATTGCCAAGATCGCCTTCACCGGCTCCACGGCAACGGGCCGCAAGATCATGGAATATGCGACCGAGAACCTGATCCCGGTCACACTGGAACTCGGCGGCAAGTCCCCGAATATCTTCTTCTCCGACGTGATGCGCGAAGATGATGCGTTCCTCGACAAGGCTGTTGAAGGGTTTGTGCTCTTCGCCTTCAACCAGGGTGAAGTCTGCACCTGCCCGAGCCGTGCCTTGATCCAGGAAGACATTTATGACGCCTTCATCGAGCGGGCCATCCAGCGCGTGAAGGCCATCAAGCAGGGCGACCCGCGTCTTGCCGACACGATGGTTGGCGCGCAGGCGAGCCGTGAGCAGCAGGAGAAGATCCTCTCCTATCTGCAGATTGGCCGTGAGGAAGGGGCCGAAGTGCTGGTGGGTGGCGGCGCGGCCGATTTTGGCGGCGATCTGGCCAATGGCTATTACATCCAGCCGACCATCCTGAAGGGGCACAACAAGATGCGCGTCTTCCAGGAAGAAATCTTCGGTCCGGTTGTTTCCGTCACCACCTTCAAGGACGAGGCAGAGGCGCTCGCCATTGCCAATGACACGATGTACGGCCTTGGCGCCGGTGTCTGGTCCCGCGATGCCAACACCTGCTACCGCTTTGGCCGTGCCATTGAGGCAGGCCGTGTGTGGGTGAACAATTATCACGCCTATCCGGCGCATGCGGCCTTCGGCGGCTACAAGCAGTCGGGCATTGGCCGCGAGACCCACAAGATGATGCTGGACCACTACCAGCAGACCAAGAACATCCTGATGAGCTACAATCCAAACAAGCTGGGCTTCTTCTGATCGCTCAGGTTCTGATCCCTCTGGCAATCAGGCAGGGTTCAGGGGCGGCGAGATTTTTCGCCGCCCCTTTTTCATTCAATCTCACCCAGAAGCTCTACGATTGGCGCGAACACGATGAGGCGGTCCACGCAGTTTTCCGGCCCGTCGGCTCCAAGTGCAGGCGTGACATCTTCCTGATCAATCCAGACAGTCAGTCCCTTGCGTTTCAGCAGATCCGCCGCCCGGTGATCTTGCGGAAAAGGCGCGGGCACCTTCTTTAGATCAGGTTTCGGCACTCTCGCTCCCAGCCCCTCCAGTGCATTCAAAGCTGCGACCACACGTTCCCCGCCTTCGCCTGACACGAAGTCCCGCCACCGGGCCAATCGCCCCGGCGCAAATTGCATGATGCCAGCCCCGAAGGTGAGCTTGCCCGGCTCGAGCCCCAGCATCAGCGCTGGCCCGTCCTTCTCGCCGTCACCTTTCATGAAGGCCATATGGACATGCGTATTGTAGGGTGTCTTGTCCTTGGCAAATCTCAGATCACGATTGATCCGGAAGATCCGGGCACGATGCGGTGCGTCCAGTTTCTCCTCAAGCATGCGGACGACTTCCGCTGAAAACCACTTCGCAGCATCCCGCACATCAGTCTCATAGATCTTGCGATTTGCGCCAAACCAGTCGCTTGTGTTGTTGGCCCTGAGATCGGTGAGAAAATCGACGGTTGCCTCGGAAAATGGCATCATTTCTCCGGCAAGGTCATGGCATGCCCGACGGCAAGCTGAACCCACTCCCTGATGGTCCCGTCCTCATGATCTTCCGCATTCACGAAGAAGAAGCCCGACATGCGCCGCCCGCCCTGAACCATCGGCTCCGCACCGGGCAAGGCGGAGGCGCGGGCCTCGTTTTCCTTGCCGACACGAAACATGAACCGCGGCACACCCTCCTTCGAGCGATCTGCCCCACCGATCATGTTGCCTTGAACCATGAAACAGACGCCGCCCATCATCCGCTTTTCCGAGAGGCCCGGAAGCCCGTCGACAAAGTCACGAAAGCGGTTGGTCAGCTCCTCGTCATACGCCATATCTGCCTCCCTGGTCAGTTGCGCGTCCAGCCCCCTGTCGCTCAGGCCATCCAGAGCGTGTAAAGCACCCAGACACCGATGAGTGCAGCCGGGAATTGGGTCATCGTCATCGGCAGTGCCCGCATCTTCTGATCATACAGGACAAAATAGAGAGCCCGCCCGACAATAAACGACAGCACCGCCAGCCAGAGCCAATTCGTACCCAGTCCAAGCGCCTCTCCAGCCCCCAGCACCAAGGCCGTTGCTGGCGCATTCTCAACCAGATTGCCATGGAACCGTGATCGCTTGAACAACACGGGGTCGGTACCCTCTCCCCTCAACTGGTTGGTTGCTCCGCGATAAAGACCGATCCAGCTGGTCAAGACCACGAGAGCGATCGCGTAAAGACCAATGAATGTGAATGTGACGGGTAGAACCATTTAACTTCTCTCAACTTTGCAACTTTCCGAGGCATCCCGGTGAGGGGCGCATGCTGGAAACCTGACGGCATTCTAAATATGTTCAAGAACATATTTAGGGATCGGCTATGCTGCGCCGAAGCCACAGAGGAAGCCATGCCATACAGTCCCGAACACAAGGCGCGCGTCAGGGCCAAAATCGTCGAGAATGCCCGGATCCTGTTCAATCGCCGCGGGTTTTCCGAGGTGTCCATAGACGACATCATGGCCGAAGTTGGCCTGACCCGAGGCGGGTTCTACAATCATTTCAAGAACAAGAACGAGGTCTATGCGGAAGCAATCTCGGGATTCCTGAACGGGCGCGGCAAGGAATGGCGCGATCAGGCGGGCATCGACCTGCAGTCTGGAGGCCCCGAAACCGTTCGGGCCATGATCGACAGTTATCTCTCCACCGAACATCTCGGGGATCTGGATGGCCAATGCCCGATGATTGCCCTTCCCTCGGACGTTGCCCGCGCCACACCGGAAGTGAAGGCATCCTATGAATCCCTGTTAAAGGCGATGACTTGGCTGTTTGAACACAATCTTGCAGGCGCAGAACCTCAGGCGGATACCCGGCAAAAGGCGCTGGCCCTGTCTGCCCTTTGTGTGGGCGGAATGGTCCTGTCACGCACAATCGAAAACAAGGCTTTGAAAGACGAAGTGCGTAATGCGGCCCGCGAGACAGCATTGTCCCATGTCAGGCCTCTGGAGGCAGGCGGCGACTGACCTCATGCACCTTCGACCCCCGGCGGGGGAAAGCGGAAATGCCCTGTGAGCTCGAAAGTGAACAGCCGGTCTTCCAATCGCGTGCCGCCACCGATGTTATGAATGACCATCGGATGGTTTGAACCGGGTGCGGCCTGATCGCTGACGATCGCCATATGGGGCAAGTTTCCGGGCAGCACCTGCTCGATAATATCTCCCGTAAGGAAGTCTTCTCCCCGGTCACTCACCTGCAGGCGTGCGCCCCGCCGCTCGAAGAACTTCGCAAGGTTCAGCACCCGCCGATGATCGATATTCCGGTCGGGGCGCTTCAGGCCCCAGCGTGTCGGATAGGACGAGAAATTTGCTTTCATGTCCTTGTGAACGGCTTCCTGCAGATCAAACCCGAACGCGTCCCGGTAGGCGCGGATCACAACATCGGAACACACGCCCCGGTCCCGCGGAACATCCCCGTTTGGAAATTTTAGGCCGACATAAGCGGGATCGTAGATCACGGTCACGCCGATCTGGCTTTTCGCGGCCTCCACCAGCTTCAATGCCCATCTTTCGGACTGCAGCGTCGCGGCGGAAAGCCTGCAATTGAGCCCAATGGTCGACGCCGACACCATGGCAGCGCCCATCAGAAAAGTCCTTCGGTCCATGTTCGCTCTCCTTTTCGGGCAACCTACTCGGGACGCTGGGTCAATTCTGTGGCACGAGCAGAAATTCCGGCGAACAGGCAGGCCGGGACGCACCATGAGCCCCGGCCTCAGGCCGTAAACGAGATCAGGAAAAGCCGACCAATGCCTTTCGCCGCTTGCCGACGGCCACTGCCAGCCGGTCTTCCGCCTGCAGATCGCCGACACTGATTTGACGGCGGACATCCTCGATCACCTGTCGATTGAGGCGAACACCACCCCCTTCCACGAGCCGCCGAGCTTCCCCGTTTGTGTCCGCAAATCCAATCCGGACCAGCAGTTCCAGAAGGCCAAGGCCTTCCGACAAACACTCGCGAGGCAGAACATGGGTCGGGTCGGTCAGGTCTCCGTCTCCGGAAAACAGCGCCTCTCCCTGCTCCAACGCCGTTCTGGCCTCTTCGGCTCCGTGAACAATCGCCGTCACCTGCGTGGAAAGGATCTTCTTGGCCTCGTTCAGCTCGTTGCCCTGAAGCAGCGACAACCGCTCGACCTCATTGATGGGAAGCTCGGTGAAGAGACGCAGGAAACGGCCAACATCGGCATCGGCCGTGTTGCGCCAGAACTGCCAGAAACCGAAGGGCGACAGATGTTCGGGATGCAGCCAGACCGCACCAGCCGCTGTCTTGCCCATCTTTGCCCCGCCTGCCGTGGTGAGCAGAGGAACGGTCAGGCCGTGCAACTTGCGCCCGTCCGCCTTGCGGCCCAGCTCAATGCCATTGACGATATTGCCCCATTGGTCCGATCCGCCAATCTGCATCTCGCAATTGTAGCGACGGGACAGCTCGAGGAAGTCGACCGCCTGCAGCATCATGTAGCAGAACTCAAGGACGGTCAGCGGGGACTGGGCTTCCAGCCGGGACTTCACGCTCTCGAATGTCACCATCCGGTTGACCGTGAACTGGGAGCCGTAGTCCCGCAGGAATTCGAGGAACCGGAACTCGGTGAGCCATTCGGCATTGTCGACCATGATCGCACCGTCTTCACCGCTCATGTCGACAAGCCGATCGATGCACCGGCGAATCCCGGCAACATTTGCAGAAATCTGGAGATCGTTCAGCAGGGGACGCGCTTCGTTGCGAAAGCTTGGATCACCAACCTGCGTGGTCCCGCCGCCCAGAACAGCAATCGGACGATGCCCGAGTTTCTGCATCCAGCGCATGGCCATCAGCGGCATCAGATGTCCGACATGAAGGCTGCCCGCTGTTGCATCGAACCCGGCGTACACGGTGACCGGACCTTCGGCCAGGCGGGCATCAAGAGCTTCAAGATCGCTGGCCTGATTGACGAGGCCGCGTTCCAGAAGAACCTGCAAGGTTTCCGATTTGAGACGCGTTGCCGGTTTTCCGGCTTCAAGCATGTGTCTGGTCATTTTGGCTTTCCCGGTGGAGTGCCCGCCAGGTGCCTTCACAAATCAAAAAGCCGCCTGACGCGGCGGCTTTTGTGAGGTTTGATTTGTCAGAGCAAAATCCTACGCAGCCGCCGATATGTCGGAGACGTAATAAAAATATACGAATGCTGCGGTGCGGATCTTGGTCATGCGCGCAATCTTGTCGAAATCTGCAGGTCTGTCAAGGCAGATAGAATGGCTGCGCAGTTTCAGGCGACCTGCACACCAATTCCCACTAACTCAGACCTTAAATCCCGCCACTTTTCGAGTGTGTTGGTCAGCGTCCCGGCCTCACGGATTTCCACCTCATAGCCACGGGCAAGCGCACCTTTCGCCGTCAGCTGCACGCAGTGACAGGCATCAAGGCCCATCAGAACAAGCTGACCAACGTGGTTTTCCTCCAGCCAGGCTTCAAACTCCCGGTTGGAAAAACTGTCGCCAATCGACTTTTCAAATGTGGGCGCGGTTCCCACATCCAGCGCCCGGTCAAGTCTCAATCCTTCCCGACCCGGCGTACCCATCCCGCCTGCGGTCATCTTCATCGCCCAGATGACAGGCTTGTCCCGAAAGACGTATTTAATGAAAGCGACGGGAGTTCCATCAGAACGGGCCTCGAAAACGGCCTTGTTGATTTCGGACAAGGCCGTTTCGGTTGCCTGCCCGTTGTAGGCGTGCTTGCCGGTGTTTCGGGTAAAGTCCTCCTGAACATCAATGACAATCAAAGCAGTGTTCAGCCTTGCGCTTCGGTCAATCCGAGGACCTCGTGTGGGTCGCCCGACCCGGGCCAGCGCAAATAGGACGTAGAAAACTCCCACGGCGATGCACATGGCCAGAACCCCGATCAAAACGTCGATACTCATGACTTGACCTTCAAATTGCTCATTCAAGCGAACCGAGATTATCCGGATCGTCTTCAAATGCAGAGAAATGCTCCAAAAGCTGGCGCAAAACGACTTCGGTCGACGCGAGCTCCGCTTGAGACAGAGGGGTCACCAGGGCCTCAAGTTCCATGTTTTCAGTCTGGCGAATTCTCTCGAATTCAGACAAACCATCTTTCGTCAGCGCAAAAAGCGGCGACCGCTTGTGTGCCGGGTTTGGGCCTCTTTCCAGATATCCCTTGGCCTCCAGCTCATTCACCAGAAGTTGGATTTGCTGGCGCTTCAAGAACAGGTTCCGGGCGATTTCCGGAACCGACGATTTCCCCTTAACCGCCAGAATTTCCATGACAGCCCGCATGCCAACGCTGATGCCTGATCCTGCGAGCTTCGTCTCGACGGCCCTCGCCAATCGACGGTGAACCGGTCGAATGAGCTGGATGATTGCGTAGGCTTGATCAGTCTTGGTCACACTGCCTCCTTATTTGACAATTGTATTGTCATGTTGACATTTAATTTGTCAACTTTTATTTCCGGAGCTTGGATCAGATTTCTCTCCTAAAGGACGACCAACAGCAGTCTGCGCGCCTGACCTAACAGGGCGTTTGCATGGCGCTCCCACTTCCGCACGCATTCCAACTGGTTTCGGGTTTGGGGCGAGCTGCCGCGCCAAGAAGCCGCCGCATCTCGCTCCACGTTGAGCTCGCTAGAAGCCGATCACGTAATCCGCCAAGGCCATGAAGAGGGGAATGGAGAGGATTGCGACCGGAGTGCCCAGGCCGGTTGAAGCTCCGACATAAGCAGACGGGTTTGCCTCCGGCAGGGCTGCCCGCATGGTGGGCGGCCCCGAAATATCCGAGCTGGACGCCGCCATGACGGAAAGAAGGACCACACCGCCCGCCGAAAAGCCGGTGAAGTGGTGCGCCACCAGTCCGAGGGAAAAGCCGAGCAGACCATGGATCTGCGGGGCGACAAGCGCATAGAGCACGTAAGCGTGGGCCACCTTCTTCAGTTCCGCCAACCGCGACCAGGCCTCCATGCCCATAACCAGCATCAGGATCGTCAGGAGACCACGAAAGAGCGGCTCATAGAAACTGGCGAAGACCGCCTCGGGCCGGGCCAGCAAGCCAATGGCAATGCCCAGAAGCAGCGCAGAAATGGCCGGGCTCTTGATCGTATCGACGATGATGTCCCTTGCAAGCTTGCTGTCAAAGTCGCCGGTGAAGCTGCTGTGGCCACCGCCGATCACAGCTGTTCCGCTAGATGTTGACGAAATGGCCGTCGCCTTGACCATGCTCATCCGTGCCATGAAGATCGCTGTGACAAGGGCCGCAACATCCATGAAGGGATAGAGGGCACCAATGAAGCCCTCGTAGTAGATCCCTTCCGCATCCAGCATCGCCATGCCGGCGGCCAGAGTTGCAGCAGATACAGCTCCGAACAATCCGACGGTCGCCATTGCATCCGCCTTTGGAACACCCTCCCAGAAGGAGAAGATCTTTGCTCCGAACAGCACGATGACGATGCCGATGAGTGCAGCAAGGAGGGCCGGGACGGCCAAAGACAGCGCATCTGCGGATCGCACGGAAATCCCCGCGCTCAGCCCCACCTTCAAGAGCAGGAGCAGGACAACAAACTTGTAAACGGGTGCAGGGACTTCCAGCTTGCTGCCGAGCGCGGCCAGCACCATGCCGCCAATGAGGAATGCCATCGTTGGCTTTTGCAGCTGCCCCACAAGGGTTGCGGCCACTTCGAGGATCATCGCCATGTTTCGGTCTCTCTGTTGGGTGTGAGCAATTGGCGACCGATATGCCCCACACCAATAAATAATAAAAATATATCTTTTATGTATTTTTGTTCTATTTAACTGAACACGCGTGGCGCTGCTTGAGGACCTCATATGGACAATCTGAATTACCACCATTTGCGCTACTTCCGGGAAGTGGCGCATGAGGGAAACCTGACGCGCACAGCGCAACGGGTGAACCTGTCGCAATCGGCCCTGTCCATGCAGATCAAGCAGCTTGAAGCCCGATTGGGTCATGCCCTCTTCGACCGGTCCGGACGCCAGTTGGTGCTGACAGAAGTGGGACGGATCGTGCTGGACCATGCGGACCGGATCTTCGGAACCGGAGAAGAACTGGTCGCCACCTTGCAGCGCTCCGGCCAGTCGGCGCCCCCCTTGCGCGTCGGTGCACAGTCAACACTGTCGAGAAACTTTCAGCTGCGCTTCCTGAAACCCGTTCTTGAGCAGGGGCCACATTCACTCGCCCTTCGCTCGGGAAGCGCCAGCGTCCTTCTGGATGCGCTGAAGTCGCTGGCACTTGATGTAGTGCTGACCACAAGTCCGCCTGACAGTACCTTGTCGGGAGATTTCACCGCGCACCGGCTTGCCGAGCAGCCTGTTTTCATTCACGGAAACCCGGCACGCCTTGCAAACAGGCAACTGCCTGACCTGCTCGCAAGCGAACCGCTGATCCTGCCGAGCGAAAGCTCGATCCGCACCGGGTTCGACAGTCTCGTGGCCCGGCTGGGTCTTTCTCCAAACATCATCGCCGATGTGGACGACATGGCCATGGTCCGCCTGTTGGCCCGCGAGAATGTGGGCCTTGCCATTGCCCCATCCGTCGTCCTTGCGGACGAAATTGCTTCCGGTTTGATCGCCACGGCGCCATTTGACCTCAAGATTTTCGAGGCTTTTTATGCGGTCACGGTCGAGCGGGCCTTTCCGCACCCGGTGCTTGGTGCTTTGCTGAACGGCGCGCTCGACTGACCGCTCGGCAATCTAGCTATCCAGCGCTGCCTGGATGATGCTCGCCCATTCGCAGGCGTTCTGATTGGTTCCGTTGTTGAGGGCAAATTGCCAGGCCATGACCCCGCCGAATTTGGAGCCAAGTTGCTGGACGATCGGCGTCACCAGATAGGTGGCGACATCCTGAGCGCACAGATAGCCGCTGCCACCATTTTCCGGGGACGAGATCTTGCCGAGAACCAACTGGTCAGCAGGAAAGGCGTTGCTCAAGGCCAGAATGCTGGAGGCAAAGGCTGTGGACGCTGTCGACCCGACAACAAGGTTCGCCTGCTCGTCCGCAGATGCGCCGACAAAAGACGGATTGTTGTAATACTGGATATTCAGCCAGTCGATGTGGCGCCCCGCTTTCTGCAGGACCCCGCAGTAGGGGCCTGCCGGATATTGCGGATACTCGTTCGGATAAAGATAGGGTGGCTGAGGGGCGTGGGATACGAGCGTCCCATCAAAGCCTGCGCTTGATTTGAGGGCGGTCGAAAGGTCGCTCAGGAATGCCACCGGGTCATAACCTGCGCCTGCCGGATTATAGAATGCCTCGGTGATTTCGTAGTCGATGTCGACACCATCGAGCTTGTTCTGGCGCACGAAGGCCATGATGGAGGCAGCTGCCTGATCGACATTGGCAGCAAGTCCTGCCCAGCCCTCCGGCGTTGCCGTTCCCCCGCCAAGCGAGACCATCACCTTTCGCTTCCCGCCTTCGCGGATCGCGTCCACCGACTGCAGCAGGGATTCAAGTTCTCCACTCGGGGTCACTGTTCCATCCGCATTGGGCAGCAGGAAGGACAGGATCACATGGGTGAAATCACTGCCAACTATGCCGCTGATCGGCGCTTCCTGACTGAGAGCATAGATGATGTTGCGTGGGGTCGATGACATGAGGCCTCCTCATAGTTGCCTGTGCTGGCTTCCAGCACATTCCCGTTTGAGGACGCACGCCGCCTTTTCTTGTGATCAACCAAACTCGGTTAGTCTGTCACAGGTAGCAATCTATTCTGGTATTTTTTTAAGAGCCTCCAAAATCAGCTTCATCTCCTCCTCGGTGAGATGTTGACCAAGCTCATTTTCGACCGCTGATCGGTAAACCGGCCACATTGCATCAAGGAGCTGCTCACCGGATGCGGTCAATTTCACGACCGTGCCGCGCCCATCGTCCTCAGATCTGGCCTTTTCCGCGTAGCCTGCCTTTGCAATTCGTTCGAGCAATCTAGAAACGTTATATTGCGCCAACAAGGTGCGCCTTTCGATGTCGACGGGCCGCAGCGCCTTGCTGTCTTCGCGGCGAAGCTCAAGCAGGACATCGTACCAGCTCAAGGGGGGAAACCCCTCGTTCTTGAGTTTTCGCTCCACCCGTTCAAGCAGGTTGTGGCTGGTTTTGATCACGCGGGCCCAGACATTCATCAACCTGTCAGTCCGGACCCGATCCGAAGTGTCATCATTCATGATGCATCGATACCTTCTTCATGCAGCTGCATCAATATTGATTTTCAATGTAGGTGCATTTATATTCATGCAGCTGCATGAAAGGAATGATCATGACACATCAATACACTTTGGTAAGCCACGCCCTTTGCCCCTATGTCCAGCGAGCTGCCATCGTTCTTCAGGAAAAGGGCGTTGCCTTTGAACGGATTACAATCGATCTCGCGGACAAACCGGATTGGTTCAAAAAAGCTTCGCCATTGGAAAAAGTGCCGCTCCTGAAAGTCGATGATGACCAGTTTTTGTTCGAATCAGCGGCAATCGCTGAATATCTGGACGAAACTCTCCCCGGTCGCCTGCTGCCGGAGAACCCGGAAGAACGCGCAAGACATCGCGCCTATGTGGAGTTTGCCTCGCAAATCCTGAACGGGATCGGCTCGCTCTACAGCGCAGGTGATGAGATTGCGTTTCGAAAGGCAGCGCTCAATCTTCGAGCCAAATTCGAGCATCTTGATAAGATGATTGACCATGATGGTCCGTTCTTTTCGGGAAGCGACTTTTCCCTTGTCGACGCGGCATTTGGGCCGGTTTTCCGTTATTTCGATGTTTTTGAGGACTTTTCCTACACCGGCATTTTTGACGGACTGCAGTCCGTCAAGCGGTGGCGTCTGGCGCTGTTCAATCGTCCATCGGTTCGCAATGCGGTGTCTGAGACCTACCCGACCTTGCTCCGAAATTTCCTGATCAAGCGCAACAGCTGGATGACCACTCTCATGGCCGCCTGAGTACAAAAAAGGGCGATCCGGTTGGATCGCCCTTCGCTTTTTCAGATTTGCGTTGCCGCGATTATTCGGCTGCGACCGGAGTGACTTCTGCCGGGGCAGGCTCGGTCCATTTCAGGATCGGCTTGCGGGCAGCGCCGGTTTCATCCAGGCGGCGGCGCGGAGCAAGGTAAGGCGCTCCGGCGAAACGCTCGGTCTCGCCGCGTTTTGCGCTGAGGACCAGATCGCGCATGGTGGCAACGAAGAGGTCGAGAGCCGCACGGCTTTCCGACTCGGTCGGCTCGATCAGCATCGCGCCATGCACCACCAGCGGGAAGTACATGGTCATCGGGTGATAGCCCTCGTCGATCATCGCCTTGGCAAAGTCGAGCGTGGTGACGCCGGTGTCCTTCAGGAACGAATCGTCGAACAGCACTTCGTGCATGCACGGACGCTCGCCAAACGGCAGGGACATGATGTCCTGCAGGCCGACGCGGACATAGTTCGCGTTCAGCACTGCATCCTCGGATGCCTGCTTCAGGCCGTCGGAGCCATGGCTCATCATATAGCTGAGCGCACGGACATACATGCCCATCTGACCGTGGAAGGCAGTCATGCGGCCAAACGGCTTTTCGTCACCCTTGGTCTGCGCGTCGGTCTCAACCAGCTCCAGACCTGCATCCGTCTTGCGGATGAAGGGCAGCGGAGCATAGGGCGCCAGACGATCGGACAGAACCACCGGACCGGAGCCCGGACCGCCGCCGCCATGCGGGGTCGAGAAGGTCTTGTGCAGGTTGATGTGCATGGCATCGACGCCAAGATCACCCGGACGAGCCTTGCCGACAATGGCGTTGAAGTTCGCGCCGTCGCAGTAGAAGTAGCCGCCAGCCTCGTGGATCAGGTCGGCAATTGTCATCACGTCCCGCTCGAACAGCCCGCAGGTGTTCGGGTTGGTCAGCATGATGCCGGCAATGTTGCCTTCGTGCTTGGCGATGGTGGTCTTGAGCGCATCCAGATCGACGGTGCCGTCGTCCTTGGCATCAATTGCCACAACCTTGTAGCCGAGAAGGGCTGCCGTTGCCGGGTTGGTGCCGTGGGCGCTTTCTGGAACCAGAACGATCTCCGGCTTGCGGCCATTGGCGGTGTGCGCCGCCTTGATGGCCATCATGCCGCAAAGCTCGCCGTGCGCACCGGCCTTCGGGCTCATGGCAACCGCAGAGGTGCCGGTGGTGACCATCAGCCAGTGGGCCAGCTCGTCGATCAGCTCCAGCGCGCCCGGAACCGTGGAGGCAGGCTGCAGCGGATGAATGTCGCCGAAGCCCGGCAGGCGCGCCATCTTTTCGTTCAGGCGCGGATTGTGCTTCATGGTGCACGAGCCAAGCGGATACAGGCCGCTGTCGATCGCGTAGTTGTTGCGCGACAGGCGCACATAGTGGCGCATGGCTTCCGGCTCGGCGAGGCCCGGCAGGCCGAGTTCGTTAGTGCGCTCGTGACCGCCAAGTTCGCTTTCGAAGCTTTCAGGCTCATCGAGGTCGACGCCTGTATTGTCCAGACGGCCGAATTCGAAGATCAGCGGCTCTTCCATGTCGAGGCCGCGGTTGCCGGTAAAGGTTGTCGGGCGGAAGCTGTCGCCCACTTCGCCCACATGGGTCGGGCGCCCCTGATTGTTCAGGCTCATGCCAGCACCTCCGATTTTTCACAACGGCTCTCAGAGAGGACTTTTCGATAAAACCCCAAGAAACAATCCGTTATCTTCTCCAGAGAAGCGCCGCTCACTCCATCAAAATGGAGACCATGCCCCTCAGTATGCTTACCGTATTCTCTAACCTTTCTACGAAACTCATCAAACTCAGCCAAACAATTATCCGGAATACTATCATCCCTTAGATGCATTAGCTCAGTCTTCCAAGCAAGTGCAATATTTTCTTGATATGACCGACTTGGAGATAGCAATATATCTAAAGCTGCTTCGCACTTCTCTACGCTATATAGCCACTGCGGTTTCATGCCAGCACCTCCTTCAGGGCAGCGGCAAAGGCTGCACGGTCTTCGTCGGTGTTCACCTCGGTTGCAGCAACAACCAGAAGGTTTTCGAGTTCTGCCTTGCCCGGAACCAGGCGGGAGACCGGCACACCGGCCAGAATACCCTTGGCAGCCAGAGCTTCGACAACGTCGTTTGCCGACTTCGGCAGCTTGACGGTGAACTCGTTGAAATAGGCCTTGTTCAGCACTTCAACGCCCGGAACAGCCGCAAGCTGCTTCTTCAGGCTGACGGCGTTGGCGTGGTTGATCCGCGCCAGCTTGCCGAGACCCTTTTGCCCCAGAAGGGACATGTGGATCGTGAAGGCCAGACAACACAGACCGGAGTTTGTGCAGATGTTGGACGTTGCCTTGTCGCGGCGGATATGCTGCTCGCGGGTGGAGAGCGTCAGCACAAAACCGCGCTTGCCTTCTGCATCGACGGTTTCACCGCAAAGGCGGCCCGGCATCTGGCGGATGTATTTCTGGCGGGTGGCAAAGAGGCCAACGTAAGGTCCGCCGAAATTCAGGCCGTTGCCGATGGACTGGCCTTCGCCAACCACGATGTCCGCGCCTTGCGTGCCCGGAGCCTCGATGAGGCCGAGCGAAACCACTTCGGTGAAGACGGCGATCAGCAGGGCGCCCTTTTCATGGGCCTTTTCGGCGATCGGCTTCAGGTCGATGATCTGGCCGTAGAAGGACGGAGACTGAACCACCACGCAGGAGGTTTCATCGTCGATCTGGGCAAGAATGTCCTCGGTGCCGGTCGGGTCTGCAGGCAAGCTGACGACCTGATCGTCGGCCATGTTGGAGAGGCCCTCAACGACTTCCCGGTACTGCGGGTGCAGGCCACCGGAGAGAACCGCCTTCTTGCGCTTGGTGACGCGGTGCGCCATCAGCACGGCTTCGCCAGTCCCGGTGGAGCCGTCATACATGGAGGCGTTGGCCACTTCCATGTCGGTCAGGCGGGCAACCTGTGTCTGGAACTCGAAGAGGTAATGCAGGGTGCCCTGGGTGATTTCCGGCTGATACGGCGTGTAGGAGGTCAAGAACTCCGAACGCTGGATCAGGTGGTCAACCGTTGCCGGAACATGGTGCTTGTAAGCCCCTGCCCCAACAAAAAACGGCACAGAGCTGGCCGGGGTGTTCTTGGCGGCCATGGCGGACAGCTGGCGCTCCACCTGCATTTCGCTGGCGCGGCGCGGCAGGTCTACCAGACCCTTCAGACGAGCCTTTTCCGGAATATCGGCAAAAAGCTCGTCAATGGTGTCGACACCGACCTTGGCCAGCATGTCGGCGCGGTCTGTGTCAGTCAGAGGCAAATAACGCATCGGGAGATCAAACCCTTGCTTGCGGTTCTACGGAAACGAGGCGCACGATATCCGGCGCCACAGTGATTTCGCATTTTACGGAATTGGCGATGAAGCAGATTTCGTGGGCTTCATGGTGCAGGGCGTCCAGCTCTTCCCGGCTTGGCAACTGATCTTCAAAAACGATCTCGGGATTGAGAGTCACCCTTGTCACCGCCATGCGCTTTGGAGCGATTTCCTCCATGATCCCTTCTGCCTTGTCGGTGTAGCTGACGATCGAGTGCTTCGCCCGGCGGGCGATGTCGAGAAAGGTCAGCATGTGGCAGGAGGAAATGGAGGCTATCAGCGCCTCTTCTGGATCGACCGCCGCCTTGTCAGACCAGGGCAGCGGCACAACCAGATGGGAGGCAGATGCAGGCACGTCAATGCCACCGTCAAACCGCCAGACATGCTTGCGGGAATATTTGCCGCGCGGGAACTCCCCGTCGAGCGTCCAGCAAACTTCTGCGGTGTATAGGTGGTTTTTCATGCCTGCTCCAAAGCCTTAGAGGTCTGCGATGAACGCCTTGTAACCGGCTTCGTCCAGCAGTTCAGACAGCTGGTCCGGGTTGGACAGTTTCATCTTCACGAACCAGGCAGCGCCTTCCGGGTCTTCGTTCACCTTGGCCGGCTCGTCAGCCAGAATGCCATTGGTTTCAACGATCTCGCCGTCGAGCGGCGCGTAGACTTCGCTGGCCGCCTTTACGGATTCAACAACAGCGGCTTCATCGCCCTGAGAAACGGTCTTGCCGGTGTCCGGCAGTTCCACGAACACAACGTCGCCGAGCTGTTCCTGGGCGTAGTTGGTGATACCGACAGTCGCGATGTCGCCGTCTACGGAGATCCACTCGTGGTCTTTGGAGTAATAAGTCGTCATGGGTCAGGTCCAGTCTCTGGAAGTTAGTTCTTTGGTTTGCGGTAATAGCGCTGCTGCACAAACGGCATGGCGGCGACCTCAGCCGGGAGTTCCCGGTTGCGGACAACAAGGTTCACCTTGGTTCCGATTTCGGAATGGGCGGCATCGACATAGCCCATGGCAATCGGGGCGCCGAGGGTCGGCGCAAAGCCGCCCGACGTGACGGTTCCGATCACAGTGCCGTCGCCAAGGCGGATTTCCGCGCCTTCGCGTGCGGGAGCCTTGCCGTCCAGACGGAAGCCGACGCGAATGCGGGATGTGCCTTCTGCCAGTTCCTTTTGAATGCGGGCTGCACCGGGAAAGCCGCCTTCCTCACGGCGACGCTTTTGCATCGCAAAGGTGATCGAGCCTTCAACCGGGGATGTGGTCTCGTCGAGATCGTGGCCATAAAGGCAGAGACCTGCCTCAAGGCGCAGCGAGTCGCGCGCGCCAAGACCGATCGGCTTCACACGTTCATCTGCGAGGAGCGCCTTTGCAATTGCTTCTGCAGCGCCAGCTGGAACGGACATTTCAACCCCGTCCTCGCCGGTGTAGCCGGAGCGGGAAATGTGGCAGGCAATGCCGTCGAATTCCATGAAATCGGCTTCCATGAAGCCCAGCTCGCTGACTGCAGGTGCATGAGCGGCGACAACGGCAACGGCTTCCGGACCCTGAAGGGCGATCAGCGCGCGATCTTCCACCAGTTCCAGGCGGACGCTTTCCGGCAGTTTTTCACGAAGCAGTGCGTAGTCCACGTCCTTGCGCGACGCGTTGACCACGATGAATAGCTGCCCGTCACGGTCTTCAGCGAGCGGGCGTGTGACCATCAGGTCGTCAACGATCCCGCCTTCGTCATTCAGGAGGACAGTGTAGCGCTGCTTGCCGCGCGCCAGCTCCACCATGTTCGACGGCACAAGGGCTTCAAGCGCACGAGCGGTGGTTTCGTGGTCCGGACCGATCAGCCAGGCCTGCCCCATGTGGGACACGTCAAACAGACCTGCGTGATCGCGCGTGTGCTGGTGCTCGGTCATGATGCCGGACGGATATTGAACCGGCATGGAGTAGCCTGCGAAAGGCACCATGCGACCGCCCAGCTCGACATGAAGGTCGTTCAGCGGCGTGAGAGATAGATTTTGTGTATCAGCAGGCTCGGCCATAAATGGTCCTTGGGCTCGGGTTGGCGCTGGACGCAAGTCGGCTGACCTGCGCGCGCCCCCTCTGTCCCAGAACCTGAGAGATTTCCCGCCGGGGTCCAAAGACCTCCACACGGTTACTCCTTCGGTGAGCAGTCCGCATCACGCGGAGCACTGCTTTCCAGAGCGTTGAGCCCATGCGGTCCTTTTCGCCTGAGAGTTTCCGGGGCGGTTGCTCCTTCGGCGCCAGGATCCTTTCACCCGGCCTCTCCCGCATGTGCGTCGCCATGCCACTGTGAAACCTTTCAGGGCATGGTTGTCAGGGTACGATCCTGACGGGCCTGATATTGCGAATGCGGCCCCTTGTTGTCAATAAAAGACATTCAGCTGAAAACAGCTACTATGAAGCCCCTGCGGCATCTCTTTGACGGCAAAGCCGATTTACGCCTTTGGTCGCAGTTTCTTGCCGCACATGAGGCCCAGAGAATCAGATTTCCTGCTCCGGAAATCCGACAAGTCCGAACCGTCAGGCTGTCCAACGAGGCACTTTCGGACCTGTTAGCGACGTCCGCCCTCGTCAAAACCAAAGAGGATTTTCAGCTCGGTATTGGCCGGCACAAGGAACTTGTCCTCCACGATGGCCCAACCAACGCTTGGAGCCCCCTCACCGACCGAAACAGGAAGCTTGATCAGCTCGGAAATGATCGGCTTGGCTCCATCCTCGGTCGGGACAATGGCAATGCGAACGGGAAGCGTGACATCGCCGCCCTTCCAGGCCGGTCCCGGGGTCACATCCCCCTTCAGGCCGATCTTGATGCGGGTTTCACCGCTCGGGTCTACGGTACAGCTCTTGGCCCAATCCTCGATGGTGGCCTGATACATCAGCCCTGCAGGATCATCGTCCCTGCCACGGGCGAATTTCATGATCAGGAAGCTGTTGCGCTGAAGCTGGATCGGCGGGCAATAGACCGGACCGGCGAACGTGTCCTGGCTGACCACGACCGGTTCCTGACCGCCTGCAATCACCGTCTTGGCAAACTCGGAGCTGGTTTCCCCGACGCTTTCGCACCCTGCCAGTGCCCCCGCCAGACCACCCAGAATGGCCAGCATCCGCACCTTGCGATTTGCCCAAATTTTGACTCCAGACGCCATCAGTATTCCAACCGTTTCGTTTCGAATTCAGCGGTTCTTATCAGGTCCTGTAAAACTTGGCGAGACTTGGGCGACAAGGAGGTGCAACTTGCGTTGGGTCTGCAACAGGCCGGAGGGCTTTGCCCTTGACAGCAAAGGCCATACAACCCTTATTGCGCGTGACGCTGATCTGAAGGGCAAGCATGACTGAAACTTCTCATAAAAAACCGCCTTTGAGCCTCAAACTCTGCGCCCCGCGCGGATTTTGTGCGGGCGTCGACAGGGCCATTCAGATCGTAGAGCTGGCGCTGGAAAAATATGGGCGTCCGGTCTATGTGCGCCACGAAATCGTTCATAACAAGTTCGTGGTCGACAGCCTGCGCGCCAAGGGAGCGGTGTTCGTCGAGGAACTCGATGAAATCCCGCAAGGCGATCAGGACCGTCCGGTGATCTTCTCCGCGCACGGGGTGCCGAAGTCCGTTCCGGCAGACGCGCAGAACCGGAACATGTTCTACCTCGATGCCACTTGCCCGCTTGTTTCCAAGGTTCACAAGGAAGCGGAAATTCATCACCGCCGCGACCGCGAGATCCTCCTGATCGGCCACAAGGGCCATCCGGAAGTGATCGGCACAATGGGTCAACTGGAAGACGGCGCCGTTACCCTGATCGAGACCGAGCAGGACGCACGCAGCTTCCAGCCGCGCACGGAACGCCAGCTTGCCTTCATCACCCAGACCACCCTGTCGGTCGATGACACGGACGGGATTGTCGCCATCCTGAAGGACCGCTTTCCGGATATCGTTGCCCCGCACAAGGAAGACATCTGCTACGCCACCACCAACCGGCAGGAAGCGGTCAAGGCCGTCGCCCCGCAAGTGGAAGCCATGATTGTTGTCGGTGCGCCAAATTCGTCCAACTCCCAGCGCCTTCGGGAGGTTGCCGAGCGCTCCGGCTGCCGCGTTTCGGCATTGGTTCAGCGGGCAAGCGAGATCGACTGGGCGAAGTTTGACGGCATTACCTCCCTCGGCCTGACAGCCGGAGCGTCTGCACCCGAACTGCTGGTCGAGGAGATCATTGCGGCCTTTTCAGAGCGGTTCGACGTCAGTGTCGATATTGTCCGCACCGCGGAAGAAACCATCGCCTTCAACCTTCCCAGAGAGCTGCGGGACGTAGCCCTCTCCTCCGCGAGCGCAGCCGAGTAGGATTTCATGGCCGTTTATACCGAAGTCACGGATGAGGAACTTGGTGCCTTCATCGACCGCTATTCCATTGGCCAACTGCTTTCCTACAAGGGCATTGCCGAGGGTGTTGAGAACAGCAACTACCTTGTTCATACCGAAAGCGGTTTCTACATTCTGACGCTGTATGAAAAGCGGGTCGACCCGGCGGATCTGCCCTTTTTTCTAGACCTCAAGAAACATCTGGCGAGCAAGGGCTTTTCCTGTCCGAGCCCGGTCGCAACCCGCGACGGCGCGGTTCTGGGCACGCTTGCCGGACGCCCCGCCGCGATCGTGACCTTCCTTGATGGCATGTGGGTCAAGCGTCCGCAGGTCCACCACTGCAACATGCTGGGCGCGGCCATGGCGCAGATGCATCTGGCAGCTGCCGATTTCGACATGACGCGCAAGAATGCGCTGGACGTTACCGGCTGGCGCCCGCTGTTTGACATGAGTGCGGAGCGGGCCGACACCGTTTGTGACGGCCTTGCCAAACTGATCGCCGACGATCTGGACTTTCTGGAAGCCAACTGGCCGCAAGATCTTCCGCGCGGCGTGATCCATGCAGATCTTTTTCCCGACAACGTCTTCTTCCTGCAGGACGAGCTCTCGGGCTTGATCGACTTCTATTTCGCCTGCACGGATACGCTGGCCTATGACCTGGCCATCTGCCTGAATGCCTGGTGTTTCGAGCATGACGGGTCCTTCAATGTCACGAAGGCTCAGGCAATGCTGAAGGGCTATACGTCCGTGCGCCCCTTGAGCGATGCGGAATTCAACGCCCTGCCGATCCTGGCACGGGGCGCGGCCCTGCGCTTCCTTCTGACACGACTCTATGACTGGCTGAACGTTCCAGAGGGTGCCTTGGTGACCCCGAAGGATCCGATGGAATACGTCAAGAAGCTGCGCTTTCATCAAGATGCCACAACTCCCGATGCATACGGGATGTCGTTATGAGCGAGGCAAGACGGGTCGTGATCTATACCGACGGCGCTTGTTCGGGGAATCCGGGGCCCGGCGGATGGGGAGCCATCCTGCGGTTCGGGGAACATGAAAAGGAGCTTTCAGGCGGTGAACAGGAGACGACCAATAACCGCATGGAGCTAACGGCTGCCATTCAGGCCCTCAATGCCCTGAAACGCCCCTGCGAAGTGGATCTCTATACCGATAGTACCTATGTGCGCAGCGGCATTTCGGAGTGGATGAACGGTTGGAAGGCCCGCGGCTGGAAAACGGCTGACAAGAAACCGGTGAAGAACGCCGACCTGTGGCAGGAACTGGATGTTGCCCGAGACCGCCATGACGTGACCTGGCACTGGGTCAAGGGCCACGCAGGGCACCCGGACAATGAACGGGCGGACGAACTGGCTCGCGGTGGCATGGCGCCTTACAAGGCGGGATAGGTAGACCTGTTGTCCTGCTGCAATTCGGATCGGACCTGCGACAGATGCTGAAGCCGGACAAGGTTCTCATTGTTGCGAACCCGACGGCGGGCGGATATCGCGGCGATCTTCTGGAACAGGTTCGCGGCGGACTGAACGCAGCCGGTTTCGACGCCACCTTGCACCTGACAACCCATGCGGGCGAAATCGGCGAACTCTGCAAGAACCCCGATTTTGACGCGGGTATTCTGGTGATTGCTGGCGGCGATGGCTCGGTCAACGATGCGCTTGCAGGTCTTCAGGATTGTCCGCTTCCACCAACCCTTGCCGTTATCCCCTTTGGTACCGCCAATGTCCTGGCGCTGGAATTGAACCTGCCAAGGCGTGCTGATGAGATCATTCAAATGATCATCGCCGGGCGCACGGTGTCCCTGCATTCAGGCACCGCCAACAGCCATCCATTTGTTCTCATGACCTCTTCCGGTTTTGATGCGGAGGTTGTTCATGCCTTGCCCCTGTCCCTCAAGCGACGCTTCGGCAAACTGGCTTATGTCGTCACGGCCCTTCGGCTCATTCGCAAGCGCTCCCCGGTTCAACTTCGCGCTGAAGTGAATGGGACGATGATCGAGGGCAAGCTGATTGTAGTGACCAACGGTCGCTATTATGGCGGCCCGTTCTGTGTGGCACCGCAGGCCTCGGTTTCCCATCCCGGATTATATCTTCTGGTCCTGGAGCGTGATGACCCGCTATCGATACTGCGCTTTGCCCTCGGTCTTGTGACCAACCGGCTGGGCAGAACGAAGGGCGTATGCGTTATGGCCTGCGACACACTCCGGCTCACCAGTGCGCCCCCGTCCGCCGTTCAGATTGACGGCGACCCGTATGGAACGACACCTGCCGAAATTGCGGCCGCGCCGGAGAGCTTTGCGATCATTGTGCCCTGACCGGCGTCTTTGCCGTCAGGACGCCGCTTCTTCCATCGGCATCTTGCGCAGGATCTTGGTTGCTTCATCCGCAGTAACTGCCTGACCGAAGAAGAAGCCTTGCGCGTATTCACAGCCAAGCTGATAGAGCTCCAGCGCCTCTTCCTCGCTTTCCGCGCCCTCAGCCACAACCGACATGCCGAGGTCGTGCCCCATGGCAACAATGGTCCGCAAGAGCACGGAGCGTGCAGTTTGGCCATTCGGCTTCACGAATGACTGGTCGATCTTGAGCGTGTCAAACGGGAAGCGCTGCAAGTAGGACAGCGACGAGTGACCCGTGCCGAAATCATCAAGTGACAGACCCGCGCCGAGCCCGCGCAGGCGCTCCAGCACCTTGGCGGAGTATTCCGGGTTGGACATGACCAGAGATTCTGTCAGCTCCAGTTTCAGCGTGCCCTGTATCAGGGACGAACGCGACAGCACGGCCTTCACATCGTTGATCAGGTCATGGTTGAGAAGCTGGCGGGACGACAGATTGACCGACACGAAGAGCGGATTGGGTGTCTTTATCTCCCGCTGCCAATAGGATAGCTGATGCGCGCCTTTTTCCAGCATATACATGCCAAGTTCGTGGATCAGGCCGGACTGCTCCGCAATCGGAATGAATTCCGTCGGTGAAATCTGTCCGCGCTTGGGGTGTTTCCAGCGGGCGAGAACCTCGAAACCGGCCACACTCTGGTCTTCAAGCCGTACAATCGGCTGGAAGTGGACGCCAAGATTCTCCTTCTTGATCGCCTCGCGCAGATCCGCTTCCAGATCGACAACGTTCTTGCCGAGCGGGCGCAGGATCGGGCGGAAAACTTCCTGCCGGTCTCCACCGAGGCGGCGGGCATGGTTCAGCGCGATTTCCGCGTTGGCCATGAGATCTTCAATGCCCTGCTTGCCGCCTTCGAATAGCGAAATGCCGGCAGAACAGGTGAGGAAGATTTCACGCTCGCCAAAGGTAATCGGTGAACGAACGGCCTTGCGCAGGGAATCGGCCAGCGCGACCACACGGTCCGGTTCCTTTTCAGACAGAACGACAAGGCCATAAAGGTCGCCATTCAATCGCGCCAATGTATCCTGTTGGCCAATCAGGCGGCTTAAACGGCGGGCTACCGTCAGAAGAATGCTGTCTCCAGCGGAAATCCCGATACTGTCATTCACCTGCTTGAACCGGTCGAGGTTCAACATAATGACGGTCGGCTTGGTGCCGGCGGTATCCGCATTTGCTTGAATCACCGCGCTGCGCAGGCGGTCCATAAAAAGCTCGCGGTTGGGCAGGCCTGTGAGGTTGTCGTGCACAGCGTCATGCAGGAGGCGTTCTTCTGCAGTCCGTTCCTCGGTCACGTCGAGCAAGGTGCCAACACAGCGGATGACTTCGCCATCCGCGCCAACAATCGGGCGGGCGCGCAGGCGGAACCAGCGGAAATGCCCGTCCTCGGACCGCAGGCGGAATGTCTGCACGACCTTGCCGCGACGCTTGTCGATGACGGCATCCAGCGTTGCGCGGAAGCGGTCCCGGTCCTGAGGATGAAGAACATCGAGCCAGTCACGGGCCGGGCCTTCCAGCGTGCCCGGCTTGAGGTTCAAAAGTTCCTCGACCTCATTGCCCGTGAAAATCCGGTCGCGATCAATGTCCCAGTCCCAGATGATGTCGCCGGCGCCGGTGAGCGCCAATGCCCGCCGTTCAACGTCCGAAATCAAACCCTGCGCAATCGCACCACCGGCGAAAGCATGCTGCATGACCGTAAACCCGATCAGCAGAACGATCAGCACCAGTCCGCCGCCCAATGCAGGCTGCACGATGTCGTTGGCAAGGTTTCCTGTAACCGTCATTCCCGCTCCGACAAGCCAGGCAATCAACAGGAACCAGGTTGGAATGAGGAGAATGGCGCGGTCATACCCGTGCCAAGCCAGCACCAGAATGGTCGCAAAACCGAGAACGCCGATGATCCCCATCGCCAGACGGGCGATGCCCGATGCAATCGACGGATCCCACACGGCCACTCCAAGCAGGCCGAGAAGAAGAACCAGTGTTGTCAACGCCAGATGGGAATAGTGGATGTTCCAGCGGTTGAGGTTCAAATAGGCGTACAGAAAGATGATCAGGCTGGCCGCCAGCATGACTTCTGCCGAGGCGCGATACAGCTGTTCGCCGCCATCATTGAGTTTGAGCAGAAGATTTATGAAGCCGAAATCAATGCACAGATAGGCAAGCACGGACCATGCAAGCGCTGCGGTTGCCGGGAACATGACCGTTCCCTTGACCACGAAGAGGATGGTTAGGAAGAGCGCTAGCAGACCTGAAATGCCGAGAACGATGCCGCGATACAGCGTGTAGCCGTTGACAGTTTCCTTGTAGACTTCCGGCTTCCAGAGGCGAAGCTGAGGTAGTTCCGGGGTCGCAAGTTCGGCCACAAAGGTGACGACCGCGCCGGGGTCCAGCGTGATCATGAACACGTCGGCTTCCAGCGAATGTTCGCGCACCGGCGCCAATCCCTGGCTGGGGGTGATTGCCACGATGCGGGAAGACCCGAGTTCCGGCCAGAACAGGCGCGAGCCAACAAGCTGGAAATACGGAGCGACCAGGAGGCGGTCGACCTGCTCGTCACTGGTATTGGCCAGGGCGAACACGGCCCAGCTGCGACTGCTGCCGTCGCGGGAGGGAACCTCGATCCGGCGAACAATTCCGTCAGCGCCCGGCGCCGTGGACACCTGAAGACGGGGGACGGGATCGCGGTGGATGTCTATCGAATCAGTGAGTTCCAGCGCGTCGATATCCGGGGGGACGGGAATGGGCTCGACCGCCATCACATTCTGCGCGCTGACCATCAGGCAAACTGCGGCCATAATGCAAAACAGGAGCCCTTTGGACGCTCGACAGAATTCAGACCAGATATAAGACATACTCGAAGCAGTATAATGTTGCGCTGCTTGTCACAAGAATTCTTTCAGGTTGCCCCCGGCTCTCATCGAGCGGGCCCAGTTGGCGGAAGCAAAGTCTTCCTGCAAACAAGCAAACAACAAGTGATCCTGCCAAACACCATCTATCAGGAGATACTTTTTCGCATAACCTTCCCGACGGAAACCCATCTTCTCCAGAAGCTGGATTGATCGCTGGTTGGAAGGAATGCAGGCCGCCTCGACACGGTGCAGGCGCAACGTGTTGAAGCAAAAAGGAAGAACCAGCGAAACGGCGGCGCTCATGTGCCCGGCGCCTGCAAACGGCTCTCCCATCCAATAGCCGAGCGTCGCGCACTGGCTGACGCCTCGCCGGACATTGGAGAGTGTCAGCCCGCCAACCATCTTGTTGTTGCGGCGCTCAAACAGGAAAAACGGATAACTTCGCCCCTCCCTGCGCTCCTTTACGTAACGCCGCATGCGCCGGCGAAACCCTGCCTTGGTGAGGTCATCCTCGGGCCAGACGGGTTCCCACGGCTTCAGGAAGGCACGGCTTTGCTCGCGCAGGGCCGCCCATTCCGGAAAATCGGCCATCACCGGGTAGCGTAAAAAATGACTGGAACTTTCTATCCTTGGCTCGTTTTCCGGCGCCAGGGATACCTTGAAAAGTGCCATGCCCGCCTACCTGCTAGATCGATGCAGCTCTCAAGACCGGAGAGTTCAGACTGTTTGCGATATCTTCCGCGCTCAACAAGTTGTCAACGGGACCGACCGCTGTCAATGTCGGCGTTGTGCCAAGGAAGGTTTCGCGTGCAACACGGCGGATATCCGCGGCTGTAACAGCCTCGATCTTGGCCGAGACCTCATCCATCGATAGAACCCGGCGATGCACCAGAATCTGGCGTGCAATCTGACCGGCACGAGCTGCCGGGCTTTCGAGAGCCATCATCAGACCAGCGCGGATCTGGGCGCGCGCACGGTTGACTTCTTCATCGCCAATCGTCTCTCCGGCTGCCCGCAGCTCGTCAAGGATCATTGGCATGAGAGCTGGGAGATCTTCCTTGCTGGTCGCGGCATGCAATCCAAAGAGCCCGGTATCGCTGAACGCCCAGTGGAAGCTGTAAATCGCATAGCAAAGGCCATGCTTTTCACGAATTTCCTGGAACAGCCGTGAGGACATGCCGCCGCCGAGAACGGAGGCAAGGATCTGGATGGCGTAATAGTCTTTCGACTTGTAAGGCCGCCCCTCAAAACCGATCAGGACCTGCGCTTCCATGAGGTCTTTCACAAGGCGCGTCTCGCCGCCCTTGTAAGTCGCAAATTCGTCAGGAGCAGCCTCTTCGCTGCTGAAAGAGCCAAACCGCTCTTCGGCCAGGGCAACCAGCTGATCGTGATCGACGGCACCGGCGGCCGCGAGCACCATATCCGGCCCGCGATAGCGCTCGGCAAGATAGGCGTTGAGGTCCGAAGACTTGTAGGCCTGCACCTGTTCCGGAGTTCCGAGAATGGGACGTCCGATGGCCTGATCCGGCCATGCCGATGACTGGAAGAGGTCAAAAGCCTTGTCTTCCGGCGTATCGGCGGCTGCACCGATTTCCTGCAGGATGACGTGCTGTTCGCGCCGCAGTTCTTCGGCATCGAAGGACGAATTCTGGAGAATATCGGCAAGCATATCGACCGCCAGAGGCACATCCTCGGCCAGAACACGGGCATAATAATTGGTGTGCTCAATGCTTGTTGCCGCATTGAGTTCACCACCAACTGCCTCGATTTCCTCGGCAATCTGACGGGCACTGCGGGTGGCTGTGCCCTTGAAGGCCATATGCTCCAGAAGATGAGTGATGCCGTTCTGCTCAAGCCGCTCCGAACGGGAGCCGGTCTTGATCCACACACCAAGGGCGGCGGTTTTCAGATGCGGCATCCTGTCGGTCACAACAGTCAGGCCATTCTTCAAAACTGTCGTGTTTACGTCCATTCTCAAACCCCGCTGCGCACCGCACGCGCATGTTTCTCTATAAATGCTTCCACCGCATTCTGACTTGCGTCAAGCACCTGCTGGCGCTCTGGTGCGACCATCATGGGCTGCAATTCCGGCGGCAGCTCCGGACGAACACCACAAGCCGCTTCCACCGCATCCGGGAACTTGGCCGGATGAGCGGTTCCAAGCACGATCATGGGCACGCCGGGCTTTTCATGTTCAGCTGCCACATGCACGCCGATTGCAGTATGCGGATCCAGAAGATAGCCACTGGACTTCAGGGTGCGGTCGATGGTTTCAGCCGTTTCCGCCTCGGAGCACCGCCCTGCAGCAAATTTCTCACGGATGGCCTCCAGAGTCGGCCCTTCCACGGTAAAGCTGCCCGACTGGCGGAGCTGGCTCATCATGCGGCGGATCGCTTCCGCATCCCGACCACTTGCCTCGCTGAGCAGCCGCTCGAAGTTGGAGGAGACTTGAATGTCCATGGACGGCGCAGTGGTCGCGGTAACGCCCTGCGTTTCATAACGACCTGTCTCAAGGCACCGGACCAGAATGTCGTTGACGTTGGTCGCCACGACGAGCTGCTCGACCGGCAGTCCCATTTTCATGGCCGCATATCCGGCGAAAATATCGCCGAAATTACCCGTTGGAACCGTGAAGGAGACCTTCCGGTACGGTGCACCAACGGCGACACCGGACACGAAGTAGTAGACGATCTGTGCCAGAATGCGGGCCCAGTTGATCGAATTCACACCCGACAGGGCGACGCGGTCGCGGAAGCCGAAGTTGTTGAACATGTCCTTCACGATGCTCTGGCAATCATCGAAATTGCCGGTCAGCGCAAGCGCGTGGACATTCTCCTCAGACGGCGTCGTCATCTGGCGCCGCTGAACCGGCGAGACCCGGCCATCCGGGAAAAGAATGAAAATGTCGGTGCGGTCGCGCCCACGGAAGGCCTCGATGGCTGCTCCGCCCGTATCCCCGGAGGTCGCGCCGACAATGGTTGCGCGCAGGCCACGCTCCGTCAGCACATGATCCATCATGCGCCCAAGAAGCTGCATGGCCACGTCCTTGAAGGCCAGGGTCGGACCATGGAAGAGCTCCAGCACGAAGCTGTTCGGACCGATCTGGACCAGCGGGGTCACGGCCTCGTGCCGGAAACCGGCGTAGGCATCATCGATCATCGCCTTCAGGTCGGTGTCGGAAATGCTTCCGCCGACAAAAGGCTTTATGACTTCGAAAGCCACTTCGGCATAGGGCCGACCGGCGAAGGAAGCTATTGTTTCTGCGTTAAAAGTTGGCCAACTCTCGGGAAGATAGAGCCCGCCATCACGTGCAAGACCTTGAAGAAGTACGTCGGAAAATTCGAGTACAGGTGCTTCACCGCGGGTGCTGAAGTATTTCACCGCGTCCATTGCCTCCGGATTTATTCATGTGGGGATCGTATCCCGTTCCGGCGCACACTAGACCATACTGCTGGCAAATTAAACTGGAAGTCTTCCGTCATATTGCGAAGGCTGTTTTGCGCAATTTGCATGCGCTGGATCACGCGTGACCCGCCTCGCCGCTCAGCATGGCCGGATCAATTCCGATAGATTCCATGGCTCGCTGCCATTTTCTCTCGGACTCCGGATCGAAGATCAGATTGGGATCCGCCGGTCCCGTCAACCAGCCATTTTCCTGGATCTCGGTTTCGAGCTGACCGGGAGCCCACCCGGCATAGCCAAGAGCCAGAAGCGCGCGCGTCGGACCGCGCCCGTCAGCCATCGCCTTCAGGATCTCCAGCGTTGCTGTCAGACAGATGCCGTTGTCGATGGGAAGCGTGGATCGATCGATGACATAGTCGTCGGAATGCAGAACGAAACCCCGCTCGACCTCGACGGGCCCGCCCTTGTAGACATTCATGCCGCGAATGCTCTTCGGTAACAGGATGGCCGAATCGTCATTCACGATATCCAGCTGCATGAGCAGGTCCTCAAAGGACAGGTGCCGGGCAACCTGATTGAGCACGAGCCCCATTGCCCCTTGTTCGGAGTGGGAACACATGTAGATGACCGAATGGTCAAATCTGCCGTCATCCATATTCGGCATGGCGATCAGAATCTGTCCCTCGAGGGAACTGGCAATTCTGGTGTCTGTCATCGGCCACTCCTCGTCCAGTCGGCTCCGATTGGTAGGCCCGGAGAACAACCTATGCTAGCTTCTTGTCCTGTAAATGTTAACTCGCCAAAACGGATCAAGTGGCGGCTGTTCACTATTCTGTCACTCCGCATTGACCGGACAAGCCCCTATAGTCCCGACGAAACGTCTAAGAGAGTCTTTAGAACGATGAACAGGACCCATTTTTTTTGCGGGGTTGCGGTGGCCTTGTCGGTGCTTGGCGGAAGCACCGATGTTCGAGCTGGCACAACCGATTGGCAAAGCGTCATGGGCGGAGCCGTTCGGCTGGTGTCAGCGGATGTCCTGGAGGATGGCAGTTATCTGGGTGGCATCGAGTTCATACTTGAGCAGGGTTGGCACACCTACTGGCGCTATCCGGGTGAAGCCGGCATTCCCCCAGAGCTGGACTTCTCAGCCTCCGAGAATCTGGGCAGCATTGAAGTTCTCTATCCGGCTCCAGAACGCTATGACGACGGCTATTCCACATCCATTGTCTACCACCATGGTGTGGTCCTGCCGCTGCGGATCAAGCCTGCGCGACCGGATCAACCCGTTCGGCTGAACGCGAAGATGTTTTTCGGCATCTGCAGCGACATTTGCGTGCCCGGCGAGGCGGATTTGGCGCTTGACCTTTCGCCATCCGAAGCCGCGGATCGGTCCGTCCTTGCTCTCATCCAGCGCGATCTGGATGCTGTGCCTGTTCCCGAAAGGGACGATGCGCCAAGGATCACACAGATAGAGGTCGTCAACGGCGAGGATGGCAAAGTCATGCAGTTCTCGGCCAAACTTGCAGATCCCGGTGCAGACAAGACCGAGCTTTTCGCGGAAGGGCCTGAAGGGTCCTATATTGGCGTGCCCAAGCTGCTTACGCGGACAGGCAATACCGCCACCTGGACCCTGTCTCTCAATGGTCTGGCCCATTCCGACGGCAAAACCCAGATCAGATTTGTGCTTGTCGACGGCGCCACAGCCGTTGAAGGTGTCAGGGACGTGACGATCCCGATCAATAAGGAGTGACAGGCCGGAGAAAAAAATCCGGTCGATGACCGCTTCAGACTCTCGACCTTTGCCCTTTGAGACCCTAACTGACGCAAGGGGCTGGCTTTAGCTCAATTTCAAACAGGAGTACTTTCCATGACGATCAAGGTTGGAGACCGGTTGCCGGAAGCCGCATTCAAGGTGATGACAGCTGATGGACCGGGTGAGCTCAAGAGCGCTGACCTCTTTGGCGGCAAGACCGTCGTTCTCTTCGGTGTTCCGGGAGCCTTCACTCCGACTTGCCACATGAACCACCTGCCGGGTTTCATCGAGCATGAGGAAACCATCAAGGCAAAGGGCGTGGACACGATTGCCGTGGTCTCCGTGAACGACCTTTTCGTGATGGACGCCTGGTCGAAAGCGTCCAACGCGAACGGCAAGGTGACGTTCCTTTCCGATACTGATGCAAGCTTCGTCAAGGCGGCAGGTCTTGCCCTCGACGCACCGATCTTCGGTCATACTCGCTCGCAGCGTTTCGCCCTGATCGCCAAGGACGGCGAAATCACGTTCCTCTCCATCGAGGAAAGCCCGGGCGAAGCAACAGCGACGGGAGCAGCTGCAGTGCTTGCCGCTCTCTGAGTGCAAGCTACGAATGTTCTTCAAAAGAAAAAGCGCGGAAATTCCGCGCTTTTTTGTTGCTTGAAGGCCACCGTGCGAAACGGCGCTAGACTGGTCTTCGGCGCAGGAGGTGGGCGACAAATGCAAGGTAGACCCCAACAAGGGTGGCCGCGAGACCAAACCAAGTCAGCGCGTAACCCAGGTGATCATTCTTGAACCTGACGACAGTTTCCCCAGCCTGAGGCAGCACGCTGACAGGGTTCTCTACCAGCCCTGCATCAACGCTGAAGGGCGCAAGGATCTCGCCGGATACTCCGAGCATCGACGCCATGTCGGCTGTGTCGCGGGCAAACCAGATCCGGCTCATCGGGTCAGCTGCCGGTGTGGTCCAAGTCGGCTTTTCGGAAAGACGCAGCAGCCCGGTGATCTGCTGTTCCCCCGCAGGCGACGTGATCGCTGCCTGCCTGACATCTTCGGGAAGGTCCTGCGGGATAAAGCCGCGATTGATCATCAGCGTCCAGCCGTCATTCGTCAGAAACGGGCTGTAGACAAGGTAGCCGGGCCCATCATAGGGGCCGACAGAACTGGTGAGGGCCGTATAGTAGAACACCACACCATCCAGGAACGCGCCTGAGACCGTGATGCGCTTGTAGTCGTCCTCAATCGTCAGCCCGCCCCAGTCCGCAGGCTCAGGGGCCGGAACCGGGTTCGACGAAACGCCCGCCTCAACCCTGCTGATAAGCGCGTTCTTCTGGTCCAGTCGGTCGAGCTGCCAAAACCCGAGTTTCAGCAACACCGCCAAACCCGCGATGGCGGCAAGCGTGGGGAAAAGCAGCTTTCGTATTGGCGTTGCCGACACCTCGCCGGTTTCTGGCTTTTCAGTCATCCAGTTTCCCTTCTTCCGCCTTGTGCTTGAATTGCAGGCCGATCATCAAACCCTTCAGCGGCCTGAGCACCGCCGCAGCAAGAATTGCCGTTAGAGGCAGCCATAGGACCATGTGCACCCAGATAGGCGGTTCATAGGAAAGTTCCAGCCAGAGCACGAGGCCGACGATCACAAATCCAACGATCATGATGACAAACACGGCCGGGCCGTCGCCCGAATCGGCAAAGTCGAACTTTTGACCGCAGGCCTGACAACCGGGCGCAATTGTCAGGAAGCCCTTGAACAGCCGCCCTTGCCCGCAATTGGGGCATTGGCCCTTCAGGGCGGAATATACCGGATTGACCGGCGGAAAGAGGGCCTTGTCTTCCATTCCGCTTCCCTTTGCCTTTCCTGGCACCCGCATCACCCATGCAATGCGGTGGGCAAAAAAAAGCGCCCGACTTCCAAACCAGAGCCGGGCGCCTTCGATTATTGGATCACTCGGGTTTCCCGAGACTGGCTCTTATTCGCCCCAGATATAGATTGCGACGAAGAGGAACAGCCAGACGACGTCAACGAAGTGCCAGTACCAGGCAGCAGCTTCGAAGCCGAAATGCTGCTTGGCGGAGAAATGACCGGCAAGCGCACGGAACAGGCAGACCGCCAGGAAGATGGTTCCGACGATCACGTGGAAGCCGTGGAAACCGGTCGCCATGTAGAATGTCGCGCCATAGATGTTGCCGCCGAATTCGAACGCAGCGTGGCTGTATTCGTAAGCCTGGCAGATCGTGAAGAGCACACCGAGGATCACGGTGAAGATCAGGCCCCACTTCAGGCCTTCGCGGTCATCGTGCAGCAGGGCATGGTGCGCCCAGGTGACCGTGGTGCCGGAGAGCAGCAGGATCAGGGTGTTCAGGAGCGGCAGGTGCCAGGGATCGAATGTTTCGATACCGACCGGAGGCCACTGACCACCAGTGAATTCTGCACGGGCATAGTTGATCGCTTCGCCGGCATAGAGCGAAGCGTCGAAATAGGCCCAGAACCAGGCAACGAAGAACATGACTTCGGAGGCGATGAACAGGATCATGCCGTAGCGAAGATGCAGGGAAACAACCCGCGTGTGATAGCCTTCATGAGCTTCACGGATCGTGTCACGCCACCAGACGAACATCGTGTAGAGGACGATCACCAGACCAATGGCGAACAGGCCCCAGCCGGTCAGGTCGATGTCGAAGACATGAAAGTCGATGACGAATTCGGATCCGTTCGACAGTTTCATGAAACCGATCGCACCCAGCGCCATGATGAAGGCACCGATAGATGCCAGGAACGGCCACGGGCTCGGGTCTACAAGATGGTAATCGTGGTTTTTGGTATGTGCCTCAGCCATAGGCTAGCTCCCCAACACTAGTTTACCCGCCCTCTCGGACGGAATTTCACAATTTCGTTTCGGTCTCCGACGCCTTGACACGGGCAGCAACGGGCTGCTCGGCATCATGAGCCGGGAAGAAGGTGTAAGACAGGGTGATTTCCTTCACGTGCTTGAGCACGGGATCCTTGTCCATTTCAGGATCCACGAAGAAAATTACCGGCATTTCGACTTGCTCGCCCGAGGCAAGCGCCTGTTCCGTGAAGCAGAAGCATTGAAGCTTGTTGAAATAGGCTCCCGCTTCCAGAGGCGTCACGTTGAATGTTGATGTTCCGACGGTAGGTCCGCTGCTGACATTCTTGGCGACGTAGGACAATTGCCCTGTCTCGCCCATCTTCAGTGTAACCGAGCGCTGTTCGGGCTTGAATTCCCAAGGAAGGTCGCGGTTCACGTTGCCATCGAAACGGATTGTCACAATGCGATCCAGAACCACGTCGGCGGCCTGATCGGCAACCTGTGTGGTGCCGCCGAATCCGGTGACGCGGCAAAAGAGATCGTAAAGGGGCACCGCTGCATAGGCGGCACCGACCATCGTGCCAAATAGCGCCACACAGGCAATGGCAACCTTGCGATTTGCCTTTGCTGTTGTCTGCTGTTTTGTCTGGTCTTCCTGGTTCATTTCAGTCCCGGCTCGCTCTTACAAGGGTCGGTTCAGGATATCGGGACCCATCTTCACGATCGTCACGATGTAAAACACGACGACGAGTGTAAAAAGGGTCACGGCAATGGCGATGGAGCGCGAACGGCGCTTGGACTTCTGGTCGTCCGTCAACTTGATCCCGTTGTCTTCCCCGCTCATGCCACGAACCCCTTAACGAGGCTTTCTGCCAGAAGACCGGCAAAGAGCAGGAACAGGTAGTAGAGCGAGAACTTGAACAGGCGGACACAGGCAACGCGGGCCACGTCCCCTTCGCGCTTGCGCCAAACGTCATAGGCAAGCGCGACAAAGGCCAGACCCAACGCGCCAGCCATCATACCATAGGCGATGCTCGCATAGCCGAGGAAATAGGGTGCGACACCAATTGGCGCCAAGAGGATGGAATAGGCCAGAATGTTGTGACGGGTCACCGTCTCGCCTGCCATCACCGGCATCATCGGGACACCGGCGGTCTCGTAGTCGCCCTTCTTGAACAACGCGAGAGCCCAGAAATGCGGCGGCGTCCACATGAAGATGATCAGGAAGAGGACAAAGCTTTCCAGCGAGACGTTGCCGGTTACGGCTGCCCATCCGATCATAGGAGGAAATGCGCCAGCCGCGCCACCGATCACGATGTTCTGCGGGGTCGAGCGCTTCAGCCACATCGTGTAGACGACGGCATAGAAGAAGATCGTGAAGGCCAGAAACGCGCCGGCAAACCAGTTGACCAGCAGGCCGAGCGTAAGCACGGAGCCGATCGACAGCGTGATGCCAAAGGCGAGCGCCTCATCGGGGGTTACCTTGCCAGCGGGGATGGGGCGCTTGGCGGTACGCGACATGACGCGGTCGATATCGGCGTCATACCACATGTTCAGGGCACCGGAGGCTCCGGCACCAACTGCAATGCACAGGATCGCAACGACCGCAATGACCGGGTGAACGTTGCCCGGAGCCAGCATCATGCCGACAAATGCGGTGAAAATGACCAGTGACATCACGCGCGGCTTCAGCAGGGCGATGTAGTCCCCGGCAGAGCCCATTCCGCCTTCCCATGCGGCGGGTAATGTATCCTGGCGATCGGCAAGCGACATGCCGTCAATTCCTTGTTTTTGTCGACCGTTTGTCTGGCACCTTCATGAGGGGCCGGGTCGTTTCGTTCTGAGTTGGCCAGACCGCGCCCGAGGCAGGCGCGGTCTGTTTTTTCTAGCCGGTGGCCGTGGGACCCCCGAGCCACCCCATGCCGGATCTTACTTGATGCGCGGCAGGGTTTCGAACTGGTGGAACGGCGGAGGAGAGGTCAAGGTCCACTCCAGGGTCGTTGCCCCTTCGCCCCACGGGTTGTTGCCTGCAACACGCTTCTTGGCGAAAGCTTCAAACACTCCGTAAAGGAAGATGAAGACCGCAAAGGCGGAGATGTAGGAACCGTAGGAGGAAATCGCGTTCCAGCCTGCAAGCGCATCCGGGTAGTCGGCATAGCGGCGCGGCATGCCGTTCAGGCCGAGGAAGTGCTGCGGGAAGAAGACGAGGTTCACGCCAACGAAGGTGACCCAGAAATGGATCTTGCCGATCGTGTCGTTGTACATGTAGCCGAACATCTTCGGGAACCAGTAGTACCAGCCTGCGAAGATCGCGAACACGGCACCGAGCGACAGAA
This sequence comes from Roseibium sediminis, assembly GCF_008711325.1. Classification (GTDB taxonomy): domain Bacteria; phylum Pseudomonadota; class Alphaproteobacteria; order Rhizobiales; family Stappiaceae; genus Roseibium; species Roseibium sediminis. Next base: position 16,051 of record NZ_VXDB01000024.1, on the reverse strand, counting down.
CGTAGTGGAAGTGAGCCACAACGTAGTAGGTGTCGTGGAACGCGCGGTCGAGACCGGCATTGGCAAGCTGCACGCCTGTCACACCACCAACGGTGAACAGGAAGATGAAGCCGATTGCCCAGACCATCGGTGTCTTGAACTCCATGGAGCCGCCCCACATGGTGGCGATCCACGAGAAGATCTTAACGCCGGTCGGAACTGCAATCACCATCGTCGCGGCTACGAAGTAGGCCTGCGTTTCAGCTGACATGCCGACCGTATACATGTGGTGTGCCCACACGATGAAGCCGACAACACCGATGGCGACCATGGCGTAAGCCATGCCGAGGTAGCCGAAGATCGGCTTGCGGCAGAAGGTCGAGACGATGTGGCTGATGATGCCGAAGCCCGGCAGGATCATGATGTACACTTCCGGGTGACCGAAGAACCAGAACAGGTGCTGGAACAGGATCGGGTCGCCACCGCCTGCGGCATCGAAGAAGGTCGTGCCGAAGTTACGGTCGGTCAGAAGCATGGTGATCGCACCAGCCAGAACCGGCAGGGACAGAAGCAGCAGGAATGCGGTTACCAGCACGGACCATGCGAACAGCGGCATCTTGTGCAGGGTCATGCCCGGCGCACGCATGTTGAAGATGGTCGTGATGAAGTTGATCGCACCCAGGATCGACGAGGCACCTGCAATGTGCAGGGACAGGATCGCCAGATCCATTGCCGGGCCAGGCTGCCCGGAGGTCGACAGCGGCGGATAGACCGTCCAGCCACCACCAACGCCGTATGCACCCGGAGGTCCTTCAACGAAGAGGGACAGGAGCAGCAGCAGGAATGCGGGCGGCAGAAGCCAGAACGAGATGTTGTTCATCCGCGGGAACGCCATGTCCGGCGCACCGATCATGATCGGCACGAAGTAGTTGGCGAAACCACCGATAACAGCCGGCATGACCATGAAGAAGACCATGATCAGGCCGTGTGCCGTGGTGAACACGTTGAAGGTATGCGGATTGGAGAAAATCTGCATGCCCGGCTCTTGCAGTTCGAGACGCATCCCGACGCTGAGCGCACCACCTATGATACCCGCGAAGATCGCGAAATACAGGTAGAGAAGTCCGATATCCTTGTGGTTGGTCGAATAGACCCACCGCTTCCATCCTGTCGGATGGTCATGTGCACCGTGCACGTCGGTAGCAGCCATTGTGTGCTCCCTCTACTAAGCCTTTGAAGGGCGGGCGCCCGAACTGGCGCCCCTCGCCCGATTACGAAACGCCGAAATTACTTTGCGGCGACAGAGATTGCGTCGGAAGCTGCAGACGCAGCCTTCTTTTCGGAAGCAACTGCAGCCCAGAGCTGCTCGTTGGCAACATCGATGTCGTCCTGAGCGGCTTCAGACCACTGAGCGAATTGCTCCTTGGTAACTACACGCATCGAGATCGGCATAAATGCATGGTCCTTGCCGCAAAGCTCCGAGCACTGACCGTAGAAAACGCCGGTTTCACGAGCCTTGAACCACGTTTCGTTCAAACGCCCCGGTATCGCATCAATCTTCACGCCCATGGACGGCATCGCAAACGCGTGAATCACGTCAGCAGCAGCAATCTGAAGTCGAACAACGGTGTCGACCGGGACAACGAGGTCATAGTCGTTCGCAAGAAGGCGCGGAACCTCGTTGAGGGAAACGCCTCGTTCGTCAGCCACTTCCTGGCGGGCAATCCTGTCTTCTTCCAGATCAAGCGAATTGCCAACCATGATGGCGTCGAAGGACAAGCCGTTCATGTTCTCATCGGTATACTCATAGCCCCAGTACCACTGGTAACCGGTCGCCTTGATGGTCATTTCGTATTCCGGAATTTCCAGCTGCTTGTTCAGCAGGCGGAAGGACGGTACGGCGATGACGACCAGAATCAGGATCGGCGCAATGGTCCAGACAATTTCAATCGCCGTGTTGTGCGATGTCTTGGACGGAACCGGATTGGACTTCGCATTGAAGCGAACCATCACATAGATCAGCAGCGCCAGAACGAACAGAACGACGACCACGATGATGGCCAAGGTGAATTGTTCGAACCAGATGATGTAGTCCATCACATCTGATACGGATCTTTGCAAACCGAGCTGCCAAGGTGACATCCCGTTTTCAGCCGCAAGCGCCGCAGGGGCTACTCCGGCAAATGCGATCGCCATTGCGATCCAGCTCATGAGACGCTTGAAGACTGCCTTCACGTCTGCGCTCCCTTCCCTCAACCGCACCCAATCGTGCGGCCTTCGCATGCAAGTTGTCGAAACCCCTGACGGGCTTCAATGATCAAAAAACCTTCGGTCGACATCTTGTTCAGACGTCCGAATTCGCACGTCCAGTCGACTTGTTTGGCCACTCGCGCGCAAGTGTAATCATAAACGCGCATATATGGCGACGGAGCCGTTAGTCTGAGCGGCGAAGTGCCGCATCTCCTGACCGGACATGTTTCAGGCGCACAAAAACCACAAGAAGCGCCCATTCGCAACGATTATGACTCTTTTTCGCCGAGCTTCTGTGTCACTTATGCATTTGATGAAGATCAAGGACAACACAGAGTTTAAGTAAATCCACCAAGCTTATGGAGATCTGGGGAAAGTCGGCCTCGAAGGGGCTGGAATCGTCCCCAGCCATGTTGCAATGTCCTGAAATGAAATTTGACCTGATTCGCGCAAGGCGACCCTCTCGTTCGTTCCGCGTGAAATACCGAAGCCTCCCGGAGGAACCCTTGCTGACCTTCACGAACCTTCCTCGTCCAGACTTGTCGCGGTGGTCCCCATTCTGCCTGAAAGATCAGGTGATGCGCGTGGCTTGTGCCGCCCTTCTCACGATGGGCATTGTGGCTGCTTCCAACAGCAACGCTTTGGCCCAGGGTGAAATCAAGTCGACTCATGGCGACTGGCAGCTGCGCTGCGACACACCTCCAGGTGCCGGCGGCGAGCAATGTGCGCTGATCCAGAACGTGACCGCCGAGGATCGCGACAATGTCGGGCTTTCAGTCATCGTGCTCAAGACGGCTGACAAGCAGGCCAAGATCCTTCGTGTTCTTGCTCCCTTGGGCGTGCTGTTGCCGTCCGGTCTCGGGCTGAAGGTGGACAATGCCGACATCGGCCGTGCGGCTTTCGTGCGCTGCCTGCCCAACGGCTGCATTGCCGAAGTCATTCTGGAAGATGAGCTCCTGTCGAAATTCCAGGCAGGATCGCTGGCAACCTTCATCATTTTCCAGACACCGGAAGAAGGGATCGGCATCCCGATCTCTCTGAAAGGCTTTTCAGCAGGCTTCACGGCCCTGCCATAAACTTAAAAAAGGGGCCGATTGGCCCCTTTTTTATTTCCCGATCAGCCCGGGCAAGCGACGGCGGCGCCTATTTGGCAGGCTTGGCGGCAATCTCTGCGGCGAGTTCAATTTCCATCCGCTCGCGGTCGTGCTCGCGCACTTCTTCCTCGATCTGCTGTATCCGATCCGTCGGCGTGCCCAGCGCTGCAAGCGCAGCACGGCCGAAGGCAAGGCTGGATTCAAAGGTTTCACGGATCTGGTAATCCACGCCTTTTAGCTTCAGGGAGCGGGCATGAGCCCGGTCTGTGGCCCGGCAGAACAGTTTTGCGTTCGGAAAATCGTCCCGAATCATGTCGATGGCCCGCTCCATGACGCGGTCATTCTCGATGCAAAGGGCAATCAGCGGTGCCTTGCCCCCACCTGCTGCCATCAGTACGTCAGCGCGCGTGGCATCGCCGTAATAAACCTTGTACCCGAGCTTGCGAGCATAGGAGATCCGGTCCGGGCGATTGTCGATCGCCGTGATTTCCAGACCATCTGCAGTCAGCGTTTCAGCAACTGTCATGCCGAAACGACCGAAACCGACGACCAGCACAGTGGGCGTTGCTTCATCGAATGTCTCGATGGCCGTTGTTTCGACCCCGCTCGCCTTGATCCGGGCAGCAATCATGTCGAGCCCGAGGCAGGCAACGGGCGTGAACAGCATTGTCAGGATCACGATGGCGTTGAGAAGATTGACAGTTTCAAAGGCCAGCAGACCGCCGCTGACAGCTGCGGTGAAAAGGACAAAGGCGAATTCCCCCCCCTGAGGCAGGGTCACCGCGATACGCAATGCATCGGAGTTGGAAGACCCCGTCGCCCGGGAGACCGCCCAAAGAAACAACCCCTTCACCAGCATGACCACCAAAACGCCAAGAAAGACCAGGCCGAGATTGTCGACCAGCACGCTGAAATCGAGTGACATCCCGACAGCAACGAAGAACAGCCCCATCAGAAGGGACCGGAAGGGTTCGATGTCGGCTTCCAGCGTGTGGCGGAAGCTGGATTCTGCCAAAAGCACCCCGGCAAGAAACGCGCCCAGTGCCATGGAAAGACCGACCGCATGCATGATCCCGGCACTGCCAAGGGCCACCAGCAGGGCAGCCGACAACATGACCTCGCGGGCACGGGTCATTGCCAGAAGCGAGAAGACTGGCGAAATCAGGTAACGACCCGTGACAATAACCGCTGCCACGGCGGCCAGAACCGTGCCGACTTCCATAAAGGCCCCGGCGCCCGAGCTGCTGGCCTTGTTCGGGGAGAGGATGGCAACCATCGCCAAAAGCGGAACGATGGCGATGTCCTGTAGAAGAAGAATGCCGAACGCACGCTGGCCATAGGCGGAGGAAAGCTGACCGCGTTCCTGCAGGATCTGCAACGCGAAGGCCGTCGACGACAGGGCAAGTCCGAACCCGGCGACCACCGCCGCGCTCATTCCCATGCCCGAATAGGCCGCGATGCTGAAGAGACTGATCCCGGTCAGGATCACCTGAGCGGTTCCCAGTCCGAAGATATCGCGCTTCATGCGCCAGAGCTTTGCCGGGTCAAGCTCCAGTCCGATCACGAAAAGCAGCAGGACGACGCCGAGCTCCGCAATCTTGAGAACGTCTTCTCCCGATCCCAGAAAACCGAGGCCAAACGGACCGATGGCTGCACCAGCGGCCAGATACCCCACGACCGATCCGAGACCCAGACGTTTTGCAATCGGCACGGCCACCACGGTTGCGGCCAGAAACACGATGGATTCTGCAAAAAACGGAGGGGCATTCTCTGAAGCCATGATTTTTCCGAAACTAGAGGACGGTCCTGCCCACAATCCCGGGGCTGACCAAAAACGTGCTGTCTATGCGACCGCACTTTCTGATTGAATATCAGTCATTTTGAACCCGAGTGCCTTGAGCGAGCGCAACAGCCCATCGGCATCGACGAAAAGATGCGCCTTCAACCCGGCCTGTTCCGCGCCTTCAATATTTTCCGGCTTGTCGTCAACGAAGAAGCACTGTGACGGTGCGTAGCCATAATGGTCACAGATGCGCTGATAGACCACAGGATCGGGCTTTCTGGCTCCAAAATCCGCCGAAACGTGGGATTTTTCACCAAAGAGCTCCACCGCTTCCGGCGAGCAGACAGGCAAGGCCTTCTTCAACAGCATGCCGTTGTTGGTCAGGAGCGCGATGTCTGCCTGCGTTTTCAGCTGGCGCACCATGTCCAGAACCTGCGGACGCGGGCGCAGCATTCTGGTGCGGATATCCACCCAGGTTTCATAGTCGATGGGATATTTCAGCAAGTCGCCAAACTGCTGCAAATACCCCTCGGCAGTTGCCGGAACCCCGGTTTCGGCAAGATCTTCTTCCGGCCCACCCCACACGTCGCGGTCAATATCGGCGGCCGGGCGGCCTGTCAGCTCATGAAGCAGTCTCAGTCGCAGAGGGTGGTCAAAATCGTAAAGGACATCGTCCAGATCGAAGATGACGAACCTGATTTCACGGTGTTCTTCTGTCATTTCCTTCCTAGACCGCCGTTCCACCAACTGTCAGTGCATTGATGCGCATGGAGGGCTGGCCGACGCCAACCGGCACGCCTTGGCCCTGTTTGCCGCAGGTTCCAAGTCCCGGATCAAGCTGCATGTCGTTGCCGATCATCGAGACACGGGTCAGGGCATCCGGACCGTTGCCGATCAGCATGGCCCCCTTCACGGGTGCCCCGACCTTGCCGTTCTCGACGCGGTAAGCTTCGGTACAGGAGAAAACGAACTTGCCGGAGGTGATGTCAACCTGACCGCCACCAAAGGATACGGCGTAAATGCCGTCTTTCACAGATTCCAGGATCTCCTTCGGATCCTTGTCACCGTTCATCATGACAGTGTTGGTCATGCGCGGCATGGGAATATGCGCATAAGACTGGCGACGACCGTTGCCGGTCGGCTCCATGCCCATGAGGCGAGCGTTCTGTCGATCCTGCATGTAGCCCCTGAGGATACCGTCCTCGATCAGAACGGTTCGTGATGAAGGTGTTCCCTCGTCATCAACGGAAATGGACCCGCGCCGATCCGGGATCGTGCCATCATCGACAATCGTCACGCCGGGCGCTGCAACCCGCTGGCCCATCAGCCCGGCAAAGGCGGACGTCTTCTTGCGGTTGAAGTCGCCTTCAAGCCCGTGTCCGACAGCTTCGTGCAACAAAATGCCCGGCCAGCCCGGCCCCAGAACCACGTCAAACGTGCCAGCGGGCGCCGGAACAGCTTCCAGATTGACCAAGGCCTGACGCAGGGCTTCGTCCACCCCGGCCTGCCAGTTGGCGGTATCGATGAACCGGCCAAACGCTTCCCGACCGCCGCAGCCATAGGAGCCGCTCTCCTGACGATCGTCATTGCCCGCAACCACCGAAATGCTCAACCGGACCATCGGGCGCACGTCGCGAACGCGGTGCCCGTCGGCGCGCAGGATGTCGACCACCTGCCACTGTCCGGCAAGAGATGCCGTTACCTGACGAACACGCGGATCCTTCTGGCGGGCATAGGCATCGATCTCCTGCAGAAGACGAACCTTCTCCTCGAAGGTCGGGCTGCCAATGGGATTGATGTCGGAATACAGGGACTGGTTGGTGCGTGAGGGGGCAGCGGCATAAGTGCCGGAATGGCCCGATTTTACGGCAGACACGGCATCTGCGGCGCGCTTCAGTGCGGCTTCGGAGATATCGCCGGCATGCGCGTATCCCGCAGCCTCACCGGCAACCGCGCGCAGACCGAAGCCCTGCGAGGTATCGTAATTGGCGGCCTTGAGGCGCCCGTTGTCGAAAACCAGCCCCTCTGTCTGCTTATACTCCACAAACAATTCGCCATCGTCTGCGCCGTCGAGAGCCTGACGGGTGATCTGTCGGGCTTTTTCCAGTCCAAGACCGGAGGCTTCGATGAGATCGGTGCTAATATCGGACATGGATCATCCTCGCATGCTGGTCGCGGGCCACTTGCTGGTTGCCTGAGCGATGTGTCTTGGCCATTTGGGCTGGCAGCGTCAGACAGGGCGAAACCCGCAGATTCGAACCTTGTTCCCAACAATAGGGCATTTGCCGCCCAAATCACCCAAAACCATCGGGCCGTACGCAGATTTGTGAAGCAATTACCGCCGCATCGCTGCGATGGTAAGGCAAGAGCTGCGTTATTGGCGGTGCCCTAATGTTGCTCTTGCGGACAAGCTCGCTTAAAAGGGGCCGATCCACAATCAAGGGGCAGCGGGTCCATGAACCGCTTTGAAAAATCAGGCATGCCAACCGAAGCGCGCATCAGATATCTGGACGGCGACTATCAGGTCGAATCACCGGGCACGTTCGTCCGCTGCGCCGTAACTGGCACCACGATCCCTCTCGACGAGCTGAAATACTGGTCGGTTGAATTGCAGGAGCCTTATGTGGACGCGGCAGCCTCGTTGAAGCGCTTTCAGGAAACCGTGAGCCGCTGAGATAATCCGGCCGCGGCCTATATTCCGAGCTGAAAACGCCGCTTTTTCACCCGCTCCTGCACGATATGTGACAGGCGCAGCGCATCCGGAACCCGCATCTGCACCGGCAAGACTTCGCTTCTGACTTCCAGCCACCTGAAGATTTCCGGTTGTGCGGTTTCGATCCGGACCATGTCCTTTTCGGTCGTCACCAGTTGCAGATGTCTGCTTTCAGCATCCTTGAGCAGCGACTGCGCCTCGGCTTCGGTAAATGCGTGATGGTCCGCAAAACTCCGTGTCTCGGCAACATCAAGCTCCAGCGCCCTCAAGGTGTCGAAGAACTTCTCGGGGCGTCCGATGCCGGCAAAGGCCAGCAAGCTGACATCCCGAAGCTCTTCACAGTATCCTGCTTCAAGGCGGGCATAGATGATCGGGATGCCTTTTCGAGAGGCAAGCTTCACGGCCTCTTCGGCCCTGGATCCCTCGCCCACGACAACAAGCACATCGGTCGAGACAATCTGTTTTGCCAAGGGAGCGCGCAGCGGGCCAGACGGCAAACACATGCCGTTGCCTGTCCCGGTGGCTGCGTCAACCAGCACAAAACAAAGATCCTTGTGGAGGGTCGGGTTCTGGAACCCGTCATCCATCAGCAGCACATCGATATTCTGCTTTTCGGCCAGTTGTCCGCCATAGACGCGGTCGCTGGAAATGACGGTTGGCCCCACCTTGGCCAGCATCAGCGCTTCGTCACCAACCTCGGCTGCGGAATGTGTGGCCGGGTCCACGACAAGCGGGCCGATTTCAGAGCCACCATATCCACGCAGCAGGAAACCCGGTTTGAAACCCTGATTCTTCAGGATTTCCGCCAGCATCAGGGAAAACGGTGTCTTGCCCGTTCCGCCAACAACGAAGTTTCCAACGCAAACAACAGGAACAGCACATTCGCCTAGAGGCTTGGCGTGCATGCGCCGCCCGGAAACCCAACCATAAATCCATGAGACAGGGGCAAGCAGGAGCGCGGACAGCGTCCGGGATCTGGACCACCAGAAGTCAGGAGCTTTCACTGAACGTCTACCCCTCAAAGGCCTTGTTGGATCTTATACCGTTGCGCGGCTCTGTCTTCGAACAGTTCCGCCCGTCCCCTATGGCTTACCCAACCCGGATACCTGTCAAAATCAGCGTCAGGCCTTGTCTCCGGCGGACTTCAAATAGGTTTCGATATGGGCCATCACCCGGCCCAAGGCACCCCGGCCATTTTCAATAATCGTTTTAGCACGGGATATTTGTGCCGTTCTTTCGGCTGTGTTTTCAAGCAGAAAAATGATTTCACGTCCAAGCTCGCCTGCCTCTTCGATCCGGCGGGCTGCCTTGGCGCTCCACATATCGCGATAGACGTTTCGCGCGTTGGCCACGTGAGGTCCGGTCACGAGCGCCGTCTCGAACTGAATGGCTTCCAGCGGATTATGGCCGCCACGATCGGTCACTGATCCGCCCAAAAACGCGACATTGGCGAGCGAATAGAACAGCCCCATTTCGCCCAGCGTATCCCCCAGATAAACCTGACAGTCAGGATGGGGCATTGCGCCTTCAGAACGGGCATGCAGGGAAAACCCCTCGCGGTTTGCCAGATCGCGGATTTCAGCTCGCCGGTCCGGATGGCGCGGCACCAGCAACAAGAGAGCGTCCGGATGATGGTTTAGAACCTGCTTGTGTGCCGCCAGCGCTGCCTCGTCTTCCCCCGGATGGGTCAAGGCTGCCAGCCAAACAATCCGCTCTCCAATGGCAGCACGCAGCGTCGCAAGGTCCGCCGTGCCGGGGTCGGGCACCTGGGAATCGAATTTCAAATTGCCGGGACATTCGACACGGGTGCAGCCGAGTTCCGCCAGACGTTTGCCGTCTTGCTCCGATTGCGCGAACGCAAGATCGAAGGTTCCGAAAATATCGCGAGCCGATCTTGCAGCCCGCGACCAGCCCTTGTGAGAGCGGGCAGACATCCGGCCATTTACCAGCAGCACCGGGCAACCTCTGTCCCTCAGCGCAGACAGCGTTGCCGGCCAGATCTCGGATTCCACGAAAAGCGCAAGTGTCGGCTGCCAGTGGTCAAGGAAAGCGGAAATGAAGCGCGGGCTGTCAAACGGCGCATATTGATGGATCGCGCTCTCTGGCAGCTGCTTTTCTGCGATCTCAGCCGACGTTCGCGTGACGGTGGTCAAAAGCACCGTGGTTCCCTGATCCGACAGCGACCGCACCAGGGGGAGGATGGAATTGGTTTCGCCAACGCTGGCGGCATGCAGCCAAACAAGTTGGCCGCCCGGCCTTGGCCTGCCGGCAACTCCGAACCGCTCTGCACCTCGTTCCGGATCATCCTTGCCCTTGTGGACGCGGCGCTTGTGCAGCATCCGGTAAAGGGGCTCGGCAGCACGAGCTGCCGCCACATACAAGGTAACCGGAAGGGGGCGGTTTTCAGCCATTCGGCCTGCCAACCATTTCATAGGCCTTTTGCGTGACCGCGTTCAGACCGTTTTCGACAGCAAGGCGCGCCTCTTCCAGTTCCTCGTCGGTTGCCCCGTCCTTCACATGGATCGGTTCGCCGTAAACGATTGCGCCCTTGCCAAAGGGAAGATTGATGCTCGCCTTGTCCCAGCTGTTCAGTTCGATGCTGCGGCTGGTGCAGATCGCGACCGGCATGATCGGTCGACCCGAATGCTTTGCAATCTGCACAATCCCCATGCCCGACACGCGCGCTGGCCCTTTGGGAACGTCAGCGGTCAAGGCCACGCTTGTGCCTTCCTTCAGGGTGCGAAGGCACTCGATGAAGCCGCGCAGCCCGCCGCGCTTCTGGATCTGATGTGCCTTCTGGCTGCCGGAAGCCCGGATAAGGCCAATGCCCAGACGCTTGGCGGCAACTGCGTTGATTTCACCGTCCGCGGAGCGGGAAATCATAACGCTGACCGGAACATGCTGCGGGCGGGTGAACGGCATCATGAAATGCTGCCCGTGCCACATGGCCACGACATAGGGAATATCATCCTCCACCGTGTCAAGAATGCCGTCCGGCGCGACGGTAAACCGGTTCGTGCGGTACACGAACCTGAGATACTCCGCCATGATCACACCAACGGCATGGAGCAGACGGGGATGGCGGCCAAGCTTCTTCAACATGTTGTTCAGATCACCTGCTCAAACCTAGCGGCGATCATCACGCCGTTTCCGGGTCCAGAAGGCGATGCATGTGCACGATGAAATAGCGCATGTGGGCGTTGTCGACTGTCGACTGCGCCTTGGACTTCCATGCAGTATACGCTTCGGCGTAATTCGGATAGATGCCGACAATGTCCAGCTCGTCGAGATCGCGGAAGGTCAGGCCTTCCGGAGACTCCAGCTCACCGCCGAAAACAAGGTGAAGAAGCTGCTTGGATTGTTCGGTGCCGCTCATGTGAGGCCCTTTCAGAATTCGTCAGTCAGAGATCAGCGGAGCAGGTCGCCAAGGGCTTCCCGCGCCGGTTCCTGCAACGCTCGAGAGGTTGCAATAAGGGCCGGATGGCGGGTGCGCGCCTTGTTGTACAGCAGCGGTTCACCGATCAGGTCCGTAAGTTGTCCGCCCGCTTCCTGCACCAAAAGGTCTGCGGCTGCAAGATCCCAATCACTGGGGCCGGCCCGGGCAACGCCGATATCCACCTGCCCGTTGGCCACCAAGGCCATCCTGTAGGCCAGCGATCTGATATAGGGTCTGGCAATTATGCCATGCTCGCCAAGTCCCTTGTTGTCGACAACAGAAGGTGGGCCGCTCAGCGTCGCGTTTGACACCATCGTGACCGAAGACACCGAGATTGCAGCCTTGTCCAGAAACGCGCCGTGCCCGCTTTGGGCGAAATAGAGCTCCTTGCGAACCGGTGCGTAGACCACACCGGCAACCGGCCGTCCCTCTTCCACAACGGCAAGCGCGACGGTCCATTCATCACCACCGGCAAGAAATGCACGGGTCCCGTCGATCGGATCAACGATGAAGGTGCGGGACCGGTCCAGACGGTCTGGATTGTCGGTTGTTTCCTCCGACAGCCAGCCGTAGTCCGGGCGATTGCCGCGCAACTCGGACGCCAGGAACTTGTCCACGGCGATATCGGCTTCCGACACCGGGGACTTCCCGCCCTTCAACCAGGTCTCGGGATCCTTGCCAAAATAAGTCAGCGCCAGTTCGCCCGCCTCCAGCGCCGCCTCTTTCAGAATTTCAAGATCAGCAGCATTCCCAGCTGCGGCACGACCGGGATCATTCACCTGCAAGGGCCATCCCTTCGATCAAGATGGACGGTGCTGCCACGGAATAACGGGCATCGAGATCGCTGGCGGGAACCATGCGGGCAAACATGTCGATCAGGTTGCCAGCAATGGTGATCTCGGCGACCGGATGCACGATCTGGCCGTTTTCATACCAGAACCCGGACGCCCCGCGCGAATAATCACCGGTCACTGCATTGACACCGTGTCCGATCAGATCGGTCACCAGAAGACCCGATCCGGTCTCGGCCATCATTTCCTCGACACTCTTGCTGCCCGGCTCAAGTGTCAGGTTGGTTGCGCCCGGAGAGGTTCCTGCTCCGCTCCTGTGCGCCCGACCATTGGGAGCAAGGCCCAGTTCACGGGCGGTTGCCGTATCAAGAAACCAGTGTTGAAGCACACCATCGTCGATCATGTGCAGCAGGTCTGCTCCCGTCCCCTCGCCGTCGAAGGGGCGCGTTGCTGCCCCCCTGCGCTTGTGGGGATCATCGGTGATGCGGATGCCGGGGGCAAAGATCGGCTTGCCCATCTTGTCTTTCAGGAAGCTTGTCTTGCGGGCCACGGAGGAGCCATTGATGGCCCTGGCGAAGTGACCGACGAGGCTTTTGGCGGCCCGCGATTCATAGATGACGTTGACCTTGCCGGTCTTGAGCTTTTTCGGGCTCAGCCTGCGGACGGCCCTCTCTCCTGCGCGCTGGCCTATGACTGCCGGATTTTCCATGTCTTCCAGGAAAGTCCGGTAGTCGTAATCATAGTCCCGCTCCATGCCCGTGCCCTCACCGGCAACAGCGGTCATGGACAAGCCATGGCGGGAGGAGACATAGGCACCTGAAAAGCCGTGGCTCGTCGCCAGTACCGCGCCAGACAGGCGCCATGAGGCGCTCGCCCCACCGGACTTGGAAACACCGGACACTTCCAGCCCTGCCGCCTCGGCTTCGCGTGCCCATTCGGTGAGCTGCAATGCCGAGACTTCAGTTTTGTCCAGCAGTTCCAGCTCCGGAATTGTTTTCAGCAAGCGGTCTTCATCAGCCAGACTTGAATAAGGGTCTTCGGGCGCAACCTTCGCCATTGCGACAGCGCGTTCGGCCAGAGCCGCCGGGTCGCTGAACGAATTGGAGGAAACCGCCGCTGTTCGCTTGCCAACCAAGACCCGCAGCGTGACATCATCCCCTTCTGCCCTGTCTGTCTCCTCGACCTTGCCATCGCGCACCTCGACCGTCATGGAGGTGCCAGTCAGGGCGATAGCGTCACAGGCGTCGGCGCCCGCCTTGCGGGCCGCTTCAACCAGTTGGGCAGCCTTTGCTGCAAGGGCGTTCTGGTCAATCAGGTCAGACATGGTTTTCCTGCGGTTGGCCGAAGGGACTCAGGCGTTTTTGTACTCAAGTTGTTTAGGACGATGCGCAGCGCGCGGCAACTCGTCAAACACAGTTCTCCCGATGTGCCCACCTGTGAACAGGTTAACAAGGTGTGAAGGGGCAGGTGAGAAACCAGTAACCGTGTTAAGGATTATACTTTTTTAACCCTGCTTCTTAAGCGAATAAGCACTCCCCGTGATCTATTCATGTATTCGTCCAACGACCGATGAAAAAAACAAATAGGTCCGACGGAGAGGCAAATTGAGACGTCAAACAGCTCACAGTGAAGCCACAGGTTTGGAACCGGGATACAGGATTTTTCTTGATCCCGGCTCCATGCCTCACAACTTCACCCAACAGATGCAGGGTTGCGATCAGCCCGCGCAAATATATCTGGACCGGGATACCGTAATCATCAAGCGTAGGGCAAATGGGCTGCCGCTGACACTTGTTGTCCCCGTTCACATGTTCGAGGGAATTGTTGTCACCGTTCTTCCCGGCGACGTTCCCGGAACGGTCCTTGCGTCCCTGACGCTGAAACATAAGGATCCGGCGATTTCGCTTGTTCTGGCTGAAACCGTACAGCCGGAGGCGTTTTCCACGCTCTGGCCCGAGTGGTCAAAGCTGCTGGCTCTGCCGATGCTCGTCTGCGATATCAATGGCGACATCAAGCCAATCGAGGCCTACAGCGCTCGACCAGCCGCAACACCGACACCGCGTCGCAAGCTCGCCATGCTCACCGGACGACGTCCGCGTTTTCTGGTCAAGCGCGAGATTGGCAAGCACCGCGAAGGATGCCCGGTCATTCACCGGCATGAACGCGAGATCATTGCACGCAATTGACCTTGGTTACGCATCCACTCCTCCTCCGGATGCGTCGTTCAAAACACCGAACCAGACGGCTTCCTCCCGCCGTCTGGTTTCGTGTTTTCTGTGCATTTAACGGAAATATCCAGAGATTACGTTCCCATCACAACTGGAATGGTTAACATTGCGTGAATTGACGAGGTTTCACACGCAATGATTGAACTGCACTGAACCTCCAAAACAACAAGGTCGTTCACTTGGCCAAAGACCTTTAGCATGAAGCGTCGCTCAGCTACGCAGTTCCGCAAGTGAAAGATCAAAGGAGAGGCACCGAGCCGCGATGACACTCGATGTTGTTACGTTGCTTATCATTGCCATAGCCATCGAGCTTATCGGCGCACTCTTTTTGTTTCTCTTCCTGTGCTCGGCCAGAGGATCAATCGACCCCCGAAGCAAAAGAAGTGTTCTCATCTGGGCCATATCCCACGTTCTCGTCGGAACCGCGCTTTTTGCTCTGGCGCTTCGTGGGATCGCTCCGATCTGGCTCAGCATGATCCTCGGAAACGCCATCCTGCTCCTTGGTGCAGATCTGCGCCGGGTTGCCCTTTCGGTCTTCTGGGGGCGTAAGTCCTACTGGCAGTTTTCTGCAGTTCCCGGACTGGTCTGGGTTGCGCTTTGCCTGACGACGCCTGTCACGACCAACTACACCGGTGTTTTGGTTTACATTCACACTTCCCTGACGCTGATCTGGATCGCAACATCAATTGTGTCCTTTGCGTGCAACGATGACAGACTGCGGACCGGTAACTGGCTTGCCGTCAACATATTCGCAGCAGCCCTGATCCACTCCTATGTGGTGGTTACGGCACTCGCTCCGCAGATACTGGCTCTGCAGCCCTATGTCGGGCTGAATTCTGCCGGGGGATACCTTGCAGCCATGGCGGTTACGCTGCTGGCGACTGTGGTGCTGGTTTTCGCGATGGTCATGGAGCGAGAGAAGCATCGGTACCAGCAGCTCGCCCATACGGACCCCCTGACCGGCCTCGCCAACCGGCGCTCGTTCATGGAGCAGAATGAAGGCTGGCTGCAAAAAAACAACGGAACCGGGTTTGCGGTCATCATGGTAGATCTTGATCACTTCAAGACAGTCAATGACATACACGGCCATGCAACCGGCGACCGCGTTCTCCAGATCGCGGCAAACACCCTGCGTGCTCATGCTCCAAGAGGCGCTATCATTGGCCGGATGGGGGGAGAAGAATTTGCAATCTTCCTGCCGGGCTGCACCGTGAAGGACGCATGGGCGTTCACAGAAACAATTCGGGAGCGGTTTCCCGCCGAGGTCGAACGTCTGGAAACTGCCCGGATACAGGCAACGCTGAGTGCGGGATACCACCACGATATGGCAGGGGACTGCACGCTCTCGAACGCGCTCCGCCAGGCCGACCGTGCACTTTATGACGCCAAGAACTCCGGTCGCAACCGCGTGTACTATAGCCGCCGCGTCCAAGCGGCCACACCGGCTGTGTCGAAAGTGCCGCTATCCAACAAAGCTTTGAGTCCCGCCATTCTCAGACCCGACGCCTAGAGCACGTCTCGCATTCACTGAATCACTCGACGTGCTCTAAATAATTGATTTGGAGCATTTCCTGACGGCGAACCGGTATCCACTTCGCCTGGAAATGCTCTAGCAGGCTGCTGAATAACCCGCTGGTTTTTTCGCTCAAATCCTGGTTGGATGATGACATCGTGATTGGCAATGGATAGATGCGGATGCGCGGTGCGGATTTTCGGCCTTCTCAGCTGTTTTCCTACGTGGATCTTGAGGCTCGCGTGCCAAAGGGGCACCCGCTGC
>NZ_VXDB01000023.1 GCF_008711325.1 Roseibium sediminis | reverse complement strand
TGCCGGCTTCGCCCTGAATGTCATAGGTACCGCCATCGGCGCCAACGAAGTGCGGGTCACCCCAGATACGGCCGTTTTCAACCTTGATCGGATCCAGCGGCTTCGGCTTGCCGCCGCCCCAGTTTCCGCCACCGTTGTTCCAGCCACCGTTGTTCCAACCGCCGCCGTTGTTACCGCCGCCGTTGTTCCAACCACCGCCATTGTTGCCGCCGCCGTTGTTCCAACCACCGCCATTGTTGCCGCCGCCGTTATTCCAACCGCCGTTGTTCCAGCCACCGCCATTGTTGCCGCCGCCGTTGTTCCAACCGCCGTTGTTCCAGCCACCGCCATTATTGCCGCCGCCGTTGTTCCAACCGCCGTTGTTCCAGCCACCGTTGTTCCAGCCACCGTTGTTCCAGCCACCGCCATTGTTGCCGCCGCCGTTATTCCAGCCACCGCCGTTGTTCCAGCCACCGCCGTTATTGCCGCCGCCGTTGTTTGCACCGCCATTGGCGATGTTCACGGTCCGGTCGGTAAAGGCCAGCTGCTCGACACCCTTGAGGTTGTCAACATTGCCGGAAGCAATGTGCGTGACATAGGTCGTGTCGTTCTCGGTGCGGATGTTGTAGTCGGCGCGGTAGCCATCATACAGGGCCACGTCGTTGCCTGCGCCACCACGGATGGTGTCGTTGCCAGCGCCGCCCTTGATGATGTCGTCGCCTGCACCGCCCTTGATAAAGTCGTTGCCTGCACCGCCAAACTGAATGTCGTTGCCCTTGCCGCCCAGCAGGACATCATTGCCCTTGCCGCCGAACTGGACATCGTTGCCCTTGCCACCGACGAGCTTGTCGGAGCCGGTGCCACCATACTGAACGTCGTTGCCCGTGCCGCCCTTGATCAGGTCGTTGCCAGCGCCGCCCTTCTGGATGTCGTTGCCTGCGCCGCCCTTTAGGACGTCGTTGCCAGCGCCACCAGCCTGCTTGTCATTGCCAGCGCCACCCTTGATCAGGTCGTTGCCTGCACCGCCAAGCTGAATGTCGTTGCCCTTGCCGCCAACGAGCTTGTCGTTGCCTGCGCCACCAGCCTGCTTGTCGTTACCAGCACCGCCCTTGATGACGTCGTTGCCAGTTCCGCCGAGCTGGGTGTCGTTACCCTTGCCACCAACGAGTTTATCGTCGCCAGCGCCGCCCTTCTGGAGGTCGTTGCCTGCGCCGCCCTTGATCAGGTCGTTACCTGCACCACCGACTTGCTTGTCGTTACCGGCGCCGCCTTTGATCACGTCGTTGCCTGCGGTTCCCTTCTGGTTATCTGCACCAGCGGTACCCTTCAGCGTCTTGTCGAATTTCTCGGCCTTTGCATCTCCGCCTGCATTGGCGGCAGCAGCATCTGCCTTTTGAATCTTGGCTGTCATCGAGACATCTCCCTTTCGAGCACAACTCGCAAATTGCATCAGTCGTTACCGTAAAGTTACCCAGGAGACCCAAATTTGATATTCGCACGGTCTACGTATGGATCTACGTAGCCCCCAGTAGAGGGACGGGAATTGACCCAAAACCCCACAATTCAGCCAAAACCAAGGATAGCAGCCAGAAAAAACACAAAATTAACGTTAAGGAATTACGGGCCGAGATTACCTCCCCGGCCCGTCTTGAAGTTTACAGTTGGGAAACCCTGGCAAAGAAGGCTCTGCTTTCAACGCCAAGCCGCTCGGCCTGTTGCCGTAGTCCTCCGGACATGTCCTGAATCCGGTGCGCGCTCTGCTCTGTCTGATCGACAACCTGACGCGTCGTGCCGATTGCCTCGGAGAACTCCTGCGCCCCGCTGGCAACCTGCTGGACGTTGCTCGATATCTGCGCCGTCGCCGCAGACTGCTCTTCAACTGCCGAGGCAATGCTTGTCGCAATTTCTGCGACCTGCCCGATCGTGGATGTGATGGCCTCGATATCCGAAACGGATCGGCGAGTGGCCGACTGGATGCCCGCAATCTTGTCGGTAATCTCTTCCGTGGCACGCGTGGTCTGGCTGGCCAGTTCCTTCACCTCGGCGGCAACCACTGCAAAGCCACGTCCCATGTCGCCTGCCCTTGCGGCCTCGATCGTGGCATTGAGAGCCAGCAGATTGGTCTGCTCGGCAATGTCGGAGATCAAACCGATGACCGATCCAACCTGTTCGGCAATCTGCGCCAATTCCAGAATCGAGCCATTTGCGGCCTGCGCATTTGTAGCTGCCTGTTGAGCGATGCTGCTGGACTGGCTGGCCTGACGTCCGATCTCCTCGATGGACATGGCCATTTCCTCGGTCGCCGCTGCACAGGACTGAACACCGGTTGACGTTGTGTCCGATGCCACATCCATATCCGACATGCGTTTGGTCATGGTGCCGGACGCATTTGTCAGGTCGCTGGACGTCGTCTCCAGAAGGTGTGAGGCTTGTTCCAGCTCGCCAACAGCCCCTGCCATCACCTGATCGAACTCGGAAATCGCCGTCTTCAGTCGCTCTTCCTTGCCCTGTATGCGAGCAACAGCTTCCTCATGATAGGTGGAGACGGCGATATCCATGTCGAGCATGGCGAATTTCGTTACGGTTTCCATGACCCGAGTGGCCTTTTTCACCGAGAACCGGTGCCTTTTCAGCACATGCCGGTTCAGCTCCGTCATGATGTAGCTGTAGCCACCAATGTACCATGTGGGATCAAGACCAACCCGCACATGTGCCAAACCGATTTTTCGAGCCGCCTCGAAATAGGCATCGGTTATTCCACCTTGAAACAGGGAGCGCCAGTGCGCCGTCTGCGCGGCGACAAGGCGAGAAGCCTGAGTCCCGACAAGAGCCTTCAGATGCGGCAGTTTGCCGACCTGAGCATAAAACCCGTCCAGAATCTCAGGCAGGACCGTTTCGAGAAACGGCCAGATGTTTCGAGCTGTGTCGTGGTCTTCGGCGGTGATGTTGAAAAATCGGCGGCGCCCTTCGAGGCTGCTCTGCTCCATGATGACTCTCATAATAACATGCTAGAATGTCAAAAAAGACAAAGCCTTCATACCAACCGAATTCTTACCAATTTATAATAGAAAACATCAATTCAACGAATTAGATCCGAAGAATTTCAAAAAAATGCAAAACATTGAAATAGAGACAAAATACAAATTACGAAGATGAATAAAATAATTTCATGATTCAGATTGAATATTCAAGATAAGGGCAAATACCTACAATTAATACATGACACGCAAAACAAAAGACGATCACGGGCAAATCATCTACAAACAACGTGCACGACTACGCCAACGCCCTCTGCAACATCTGCGGATCGACATTTCCTCCCGTAAGGACAACAGCTGCGATACGTCCACGAATATCCAGCTTTCCTGACAGTATGGCCGCAAGCGCAACCGCCCCACCGGGCTCAAGCACTAGCTTCAGTTCCCGAAACGCAAAGGCGACCGCGTCGAGCGCTTCACGATCCGAAACGACAAGGCCGGCTCCGGCAATTTCCTTCAGGATGGAAAAGGCAAGCGTTCCAGGTTCCCCGGTCAGGATCGCATCGCAAACAGAGCCAGAGGCTGATTCATTGCTTTCAATGCGTCCACTGACCAGGGAGCGACTGAAGTCGTCAAACCCTTCAGGTTCGGATGTCCGGAACTCGATTCCCGGGACCATCCCGGACAGCGCCAGTGCAACACCGCTGGAAAGCCCGCCGCCACCGGTACAGGCAACAGCGACATCAGGAACCAGCCCCATGGCTTTGGCTTGTTCGGCAATTTCCAGACCGATGGTCCCCTGTCCGGCAACAACAGCCGGGTCATTATAGGGGTGGACGAAGCGGGCATCCGTCTCTTCCCGAATGCCAAGCGCGATCTGATCCCGATCCTCTACACCGCGTTTGTAGGTCACCACCCGCGCGCCCATCGCGCGTGTCCGCTCCAGCTTGATGACCGGAGCATCCTCAGGCATCACGATGGTTGCGGGCATCCCCAGCAGGCGGGCACTTTCGGCAACGCCCTGGGCGTGGTTGCCGGAGGAACAGGCAACGACACCCTTTGGCCGATCCGCTTCGGGGATCTGGCTCAATGTATTGAAGGCACCGCGAAACTTGAACGAACCGGTCCGCTGCAGGTTTTCCGGCTTCAACAGAACCGTGCCACCGGTCAGATCATCAAGAACCGCCGAGCGCAACAAGGGCGTTCGAACGGCCATTCCTTCGATTCGCTTGGCGGCAGCCTGAATGTCTGCGAGCTGAACAGCGGCAGCAGAAGTTGTTTGATTCGTCACGAAACTGGCCTTGCAAAAGAACGGTGAGACCCGGTTGGATCAACCGGCAGGAGGGAAGCCGAGACTAGCCAAAGACATGCGGGTTGAAAAGCACCCGCCGACAGGTTCCACCTTCAAGGTCAGCCGGCGCTCATCTGCGCGCGCGCAACCTCTGCATTTTCGAGGAACTGCTTCGCACAGGCCGACCAGGAAAAGCCAAGCGCGACCTTCCGACAATGCTCCCGCGATATTTCCAGCGCCCCAAGAGCGGCTGCCTGCAGATCGTCGGACAACACCCCCGCACCGGTATCACCTATGACATCAAGCGGCCCCATGACCGGATAGGCGGCCACCGGCACGCCGCAGGCCAGAGCCTCGAGCAGGACATTGCCAAACGTATCCGTCAGGGAAGGAAAGACGAAGACATCGGCAGAGGCATAGTGGCGAGCAAGGTCATCCCCGACCTTCGAGCCGGTGAAGACAACATCAGGAAACTCGCGCTTGAGCGCTTCCAGCTGCGGGCCCTCTCCGACAACAACCTTGGTTCCCGGCAAATCGAGTTCCAGAAAGGCCCGGATGTTCTTCTCGACTGCAACGCGCCCGACATTCATGAAGACGGGACGCACGATGGCCGGATCAAGCACCGACGATTCGGCAGGATGGAACACGGTCTCATCCACCCCGCGCGTCCAGCGCATGAGGTTCTTGAAACCGCGAGCCTTGAGATCATTTTCCAGCGACTGCGTGGCGACCATGCAGCCATTGCCGGAGTTGTGAAACCGCCGCAACCATGCATAGGACCACGAAAGCGGCACGGGAAGTCGGGCAGCGAGATATTCG
The DNA here is from genome assembly GCF_008711325.1 of Roseibium sediminis. Lineage (GTDB taxonomy): Bacteria > Pseudomonadota > Alphaproteobacteria > Rhizobiales > Stappiaceae > Roseibium > Roseibium sediminis. The sequence continues at coordinate 56,507 of NZ_VXDB01000023.1, read as the reverse complement.
GGAAATCTCGTGTGATAGCTGGTGGTGAACGGCTGCTTTTTCCTCACGGCGATCCGGGCCGCCATCAACCCAAGCGGCCCTTCCGTTGCTATGTGAAGATGGTCGCAGGCAAATTCCGTCATCAGGCGCTCTACCCGGCCGGGCGTCGTCAGCGACAGGCGAATTTCAGGATAGGTCGGACACGGAAGGGTCCGAAACAGCTGCGGGGTGAGAAATTCCACCCGCAACCCCATGGACACCAGTTCTTCAGCGGTGCGCTCCAGAGATCGCACCACACCATTGATCTGGGGTCGCCAGGCATCGGTAACGATCAGGATCGAGCTCATGCGGCTGCCTGAGGCACCTCTTGCCGATCCGGAAGATACTGCTCCTGTTGCATCTGCTGCCATTTGATCACCTCGAATGTTCCGTCGTGATGTTCGGCTACCGCCGTACAACTTTCGACCCAGTCTCCGGTGTTTATATAGTGAATGCCATTCATATCCTGATCTGCAGCATGATGGATATGGCCGCACACGACACCGTCTGCACCCTGGCGTCGGGCCTCTTCGGCGAGAACATCTTCAAAGCGACCAATGAAGTTGACCGCATTCTTGACCTTCAGCTTGGCCCAGGCGGACAATGACCAGTAGGAAAAGCCAAGTCGGCGGCGCGCGGCATTGACCCATGTATTCACGCCCAAAGCAAAGCCGTAGGCCTTGTCGCCAAAGAAGGCGAGCCACTTGGCGTGGCGCATGACCACATCAAACTGATCGCCATGAATGATCAGGTAACGCCGCCCGTCTGCCGTCTCGTGAATGATACTGTCGACGACTTCGATCCCGCCGAAATGCGTTCCAAGGAAATTTCGCAGGAATTCATCGTGATTGCCCGGAACATAGACAATGCGGCTGCCCTTGCGCCCCTTGCGCAGGATTTTCTGCACCACATCATTGTGTTCTTGCGGCCAGTACCAGGATTTCTTGAGGCGCCAGCCATCTACGATGTCCCCGACCAAATAAACGGTTTCCGCATCATTGTATTTGAGGAAGTCGAGCAACAGGTCGGCCTGACAACCGCGCGTGCCAAGGTGAATATCGGATAGAAACAACGCCCTGTACTGGCGATGTGCAGTCTGGCCTGACATGTGCCTGTCTCCAATAGAGGTCTGGAGCACCTTCTGACCGATTCAGATTGCATCCATATGACAGGACCTGTGCCCATGACACCACGATGGGCCCCTTTTCCTTCCCCCTACCGAACTGACTTCGACAAGAAGGACAGTGACAAAACAGATCCAGCCGATACGATCCGTGCACTTGGAAGCAGCCTGAAAAGGGATGAACGAATGGATCTGGGTCTGGCAGGAAAAACGGCACTTGTTTGCGCATCAAGTCGCGGACTAGGGCGCGGCTGCGCCGAAGCGCTTGCAGAAGCAGGCTGTGATATCACCCTTAACGGAAGGGATGCTGAAACCCTCAAGGCTGTCGGTGAATACATTTCCGGAAAATATGGCGTGGCGGTGAACCACGTGGTTGCCGATGTCTCGACTGGCGAAGGTCAAAAGGCTCTTCTGGCTGCCTGTCCCCAGCCGGATATTCTGGTGAACAACAACGGCGGCCCGCCGCGCAAGGACTATACGGAACTTGATCGGGAGGCGATCCTGGCGGGCGTGATCCAGAACTTCGTGACGCCCGTGGAGCTTGCCAAGGCTGTCCTTCCCGGCATGACGGAGCGTGGCTTTGGCCGGATCGTGAATATCACGTCCATGTCCGTCAAAATGCCACTCGAGGGGCTTGATCTTTCCAGCGGAGCGCGCGCAGGCCTGACGGCCTTCCTCGCCGGCGTTTGCCGACAGGTCGCCCCGCATGGGGTCACGATCAACAACATCCTGCCCGGCAAATTCGACACGGACCGTCTGAAGGGCGGCTTTGAGCGGACGGCCGCAGCAACAGGTCAAACTCTGAATGCGGTGAAAGCCGCATCTGCTGCAGAAATCCCCGCAGGGCGCTTCGGCACCCCGGAAGAATTCGGCCAAACCTGCGCGTTCCTGTGCTCGGTCCATGCCGGTTACATCACCGGCCAGAACATCCTGCTCGACGGCGGTCTCTACCCGGCAGCCTTTTGACCGGGCTATTCCCTGATCCTGACACTAACAATCTGCACAAACAAAAACGGCCCGCAAATGCGGGCCGTGATCTTTTTACCTGATGAACGATCAGAATGTGTAACGCATGGATGCGGAGAAAATGTCCACGGCAGCGTCTGCCTTACCAATCAAGCTACCTTTGGTCGCGCTGTAGTCCTGATGTCCCGGGACAATTTTGATGTCCGTATCCTGGGTAAAGATGTGGGTGTAGCCAAGATCAAACGCCAGCTTGTCATTGAAGTTATAGGACAAACCGCCACTAAGCCAGAAGCGGTCGTTGTCCGGCAAACGGGCCGAACGGATATCAGTGTCGATCGGTGACCACTCATACGCTACACCCGCCCTGAGGGTCAGATGCTGGTTCCAGTCGTATTCACCCCCGAGCGCCAGAAAATAGCCATCCTCGTAGTTCAGCGGGAACGGAGCGACAGTAGCCCCATTTGCCTGATTGATGATTTGGGGGGTGCCGAGTCGGCTCCAGTTGGTCCACTCGAATGTACCCAGAACTCGGATGTCGTCAGTGATGTTCTGCTTTGCGGAAATCGTAACAACTTCCGGAGTCACAAAACTCGTTTCGATGGAACGGGAAATTGTCGAACCAATGTTCAACTTTCCTTCTATCGTGTGCGCTACGCCAGAGCGAAATCCAACACCAATTTCTGTGCCTTGAAATGGCTTGACGGTAACACCGGCAGTAATACCGAAACCGATGTCGTCGCCTTCAAGTTCCTGATTGGTTCGAGCGGCAGCGCCCAATGCCGGAGCCGCGACGGAGTTATTCAACCGCATGTCAAGGTATTGGATCTGCGCACCAAATGCGAAAGACACCATGTCGTTCAGCTTGTAGCCCACGACCGGGTTCACGTTGATGGAGAAAATCCGCGAGGACCGGTTATATCCGGCACCAGACCAGTTGAATTGATCTGACTTTGTCGACAGTCCGTAAGGTGCGTTAATACCCAGACCGAAATAGAATTTGTCATTCAGGTTATAAGCCGCGTAGCTTGCCCCGATCCAGGCATCCGATCCGATATCACCGATATCAAACGGCAGCGCAGTAGCTCCAACCGTATTGGTGCCGGTAACGTCAGCCCGCGGAATAATAAAGGAGTTATGAGCTTCTGAAGTTAGCCCCTGCTTCGCGCCGGTGATGGCTGCCGGGTTCCAGAACATGGATGAAATCGAAGGTCCGCTCGTTGCGTTACCTGCAAATGACATGCCCTGATAGTAGGAGCTCTGCTCACGCAGCGCAAAACCACCCGCAAATGCAGTATTTGCCACCATCACAGCTGCCACAGCTGTCGACGCAAGCAATACCTTGTTCTTGTTGAACCGAACCATAAAGCCCTCCCAGTTCCCGCATTCCACCCCCGGATGCAGGGATTCGACCAAAATTTGGCTCATAATTTCCAAGCTGCTGCGTCAAATCAACCGAAAACATGGCGCATGGGTGCGCCCGGAAATTCACGAAACATGGCGATTTGCAGCCGAAACCTTCCCGTAACCGGCATAAGGGGAACCACATAGCCAGCAAATCAGCCGGATTCCGATGATTCCCGACAAGGTTTCCCTGCGGGTAAAGCGATTGCCTAATTTTTAGGCAAACTCAATCCAGCTGAAGAAAATTCATTTTTCAAAATCCGAGTGGCAATATTGCCACATAAGTCCACTACCTCTGTTTGTAATGGCTATCGGAAATGTGGTCCTGTCGGCGCGTTCTCCGTTCAGATCAGCGCCAAAAGGCGTGAAAATGATGGACCGGGCCATGACCTTTGCCAATATCAAGAGTATCGGCCGCGGCAATTGCATCGGTGATATAGCTCTTGGCCACCTCGACAGCAGTCTCCAGTGGCGAACCCTTGGCGAGTTCGGCAGCTATGGTTGAAGACAGCGTGCAACCGGTGCCGTGGGTGTTTGTCGTCTCATGGCGGGGAGCCCGGAACCAACGCTCTCCACTGGCCGAAAGCAGCAAGTCCGCACATTCCGCGCCGGACCCATGCCCCCCCTTCAACAGAACCGCCCGCGCGCCCATTTCGATCAACCTGTGCGCTTGATCCCGCATTGCGTCTTCGCTATCTGCGGCATCCGTACCAAGAATATGCGCAGCCTCGTGCAGGTTCGGGGTGATCACATCGGCAAGCGGGAACAGCTCTTCCACCAGCGTTGAAACGGCTTCCGATACCAGCAATGGATCTCCCGAGGCCGCCACCATGACGGGATCAAGAACCACCGGGCCGGTCGCATGCGCTTTCAGGCCAGCGGAAACGGCCTTGATGGTGGCGGGAACGGACAGCATCCCGATCTTGGTCGCGTTTACCGCCAGATCGGAATAGACCGCATCCATCTGGGCGCGCACGAAATCTTCCGGAACATCGTGAATGGCCGTCACGCCCAGCGTGTTTTGCGCGGTCAGCGCGGTCAGGACACTGGCACCATAGACGCCGCGCGCGGAAAACGCTTTCAGATCGGCCTGAATCCCGGCCCCACCACCAGAATCGGATCCGGCAATCGTTACGGCTATGGCGGTCATGTTCAGCTCCACGTCACTCAAGATCGGATCTTCAATCAGTTGTCGTGCCGAGAGCTAGCAACCAGCATGCCCCATTTCAAGGGTTGTGAACCGCTTTCAACCAAACGTACACACTGCAGCGGGAATTGACTGTCCGCCGGAGATAAGCCATGTCCTTTGCACGAGATTTTTCAGCACATCAGGACAGGCGCCATGGTTCCCTTTTTCGTCATGATCAAATGCCAGCTCGGCAAGACCTATCAGGTTGCCAACGCCATTGCCGACGCAGAGATCGCATCCGAGATCTATTCTACCAGCGGCGACTATGACCTTCTGGTAAAGTTCTATGTCGAGAGCGATTCCGACATCGGTCACTTCGTGAACGAAAAGGTCCACCCGGTCGACGGCATTCAGGACACCAAGACGATCATCACCTTCAAGGCGTTCTGAACGTCGCTGTCATGATTTGGACGGTGTGGATGCGCGCCGGTTTCGGGTCCGATCGATCCCGAGCCGGTGTTCGCGGAAAATCACGAAAATGCCCGCTGCAATGACGATCCCCGATCCGGCAAGAACCTCGATTGACGGGGTATCGGAGAAAATCAGCCAACCGACCGCAATCGCCCACAGCATGTTGATATAGTCGAACGGCGCGATGGTGGACGCATCAGCATAGCGATAGCTCTGGGTCAGAAGGATCTGCCCCACCCCGCCCGACAGACCAACGGCGATCAGCAATCCCGCAGTATACCAGTCCGGCAAGATCCACATCTGATCTGGCAGGAAAAATCCGAGCGGAATGGTGAATAGGGAAAACACCGAGGCGGAGGCGGCAAACCAGGTCACGATCGTCGAGGTGCGCTCTGTCTCACACAGCTTTCTCACGAAAATCATCGCAAGGCCGGCAAACAACGCTCCCATTGCTCCAAAGAAGGCCCCGAGCGTCTCGCTATCTTGCGAGGGTGCCTCGCCAAGATGCGGTGACAGGATGACAAGGATGCCCGCAAAACCGACCAGAACGGCGCTCCAGCGGTAGAACCTTACCGGCTCCCCAAGCAGGAAGAAGGCAAGAACGACCACCATCAGCGGGGTGGCGAAGCCAATGGCTGTCGCATCGGCAAGAGGCAGGAACTGATAGGACAGGAACGAGCAGACCATCGCCGTTGTGCCCACCATGGCACGCCCGATATGTCCTGACACCCGTGTCGTTGAAAACGCCTGTGCCAGCTCCCCGCGAAAGGCAACCATAATCAAGACTGGGAACATGCCGAAGAAGTTTCGGGCAAACACCACCTGGCCGATCGGCACAGTGTCGGCAATCATCTTCAGAAGCGTCACCATCACGAAAAACGCCACCGTCGAAATGACCTTCAGCGCAATTCCAACAAGTGGGGCCTGGCTGGTCAGTCCGCCCCCGGCCGGTGCGGCATTCAAATCCGGTTTCTCGGCCGTGGGCGGCACGGGATCATCCTTTCGGTAACGGCAAAAGCCCGGCCACAATGACCGGGCATTGTTTTCAAAGCATGGAGAAGTGGAAGGCAGGCGCAGCAGCCGGGCAGACTGCTACTCTGTTGCTCCCAGGTCCCCGGCACCCGGCATCGCGTTCTGCTCGCGCTCCGCGATAGATGCCTCAAACCCTTGAAGACGTTTGTAGATCGACATCAACTCTATAATCGTGGACCACGAGTTGACAAGGTACTGGAATGAATTCGACACCTGCCCGAAGGCGGTCAGGATCTGCTGGACGATACCGTAGGTAATGGTCCCGGCAACAATGGTGGGAACCAGAATGAAGTAGGTGAAGAGGTTGTCCGCCTGCAGGTAGAAGCCGCGCGCCAGATTGAAGTAGAGATAGTGGAAATAGAGGCGGAAATAGTTCCTCCGCACATTCCCGAACAGCTCCTCCAGCTTGATCGGCTCGGCCCGATCCTCGTGGTCCTCGCCATAAACGAGCTCTTTTCGATAGGCCGCCTCCACACGCTGGTTGTGGAACTCCAGACCGGGCAGCTTGATCCCGACAATCGCAAGAAGCGCCGTTCCGAAAATCGACCACAAGATAGCGGCAGTGAAGAGAGGAGCCGGGATGGCGCCGACAATCGGCAGCTCCTGCACATATTCCGACAACGCGAACAGGACCGGCAGGAAGGCGATCAGTGTCATGACCGCATCGATCATCGAGACGCCCAGCCCTTCCATGATCGAGGCAAAGCGCATCGTGTCTTCCTGAATACGCTGCGACGCACCTTCGATGTGACGAACATTGCCCCACTTGGCGACGTAGTAATCGTTCATGGCCGTGCGCCAGCGGAAGATGTAGTGGCTGACGAAGAACCGGTTCAGGACGAACAGCATCATCGACAGAAACGCGATCTGCGCGAAGGTCAGCATCAGGCTGTAAAAGTCACCAGCCGTGACGCCCTTGTCGCCCTGTAGCGCATTTTGCAGCGTGTCACCGAAGGGCCTGCGCCAGTTGTTGATCGCAACCGATATCTGAACCGAAAAATAGGTTGTGAAGATGATCAGGGACGAACCCCAGATCGACCAGACCTGCCAGCGATGATCTCTGGAATAGAACCACCAGAACCCGCCGAAGAGGCCGGTAAAGACCGCGTAATAGACATAGAACCACAGGTATTCCGGCGTTACGAAGAACCCGAGACCGATTGGCGGCGCTTCACCTTCCGGCGACTTTCCAAAGCCCAGGCCCGCACCCCAATCGCTCGCACCGCCCAGATACCAGAGCAGAACAGCGACAAGGGACCACAGGACAGCTGACAGGAAGAACAGTTTCGGGCGCGGAAAGAAGGAGCGAAACAAGGCCGGTTCCAATCTTAGGAGGAATCACGAGGTAACGTGAAGAAATCTATGGGTAAGTTTGCGGCAGAACCATGCCTTTTGAAACACGATAGTTTGACTGCTCCCAACAAAAAAGGCGCCCGATTGGCGCCTTTTCCGGAATTGATTGCCCGATCATCAGGCCTTGGCGGCCTGAATGGCCTCCCAAACGAGGGAAGGCGTTGCCGGCATGTCGATGATCTCGCCCACCCCTGCCCCGTCGCTCAAGGCCCGCTGAAGCGCGTTCATGACCGCAGCGCAGCCGCCGATAGTACCGGCCTCGCCTGCCCCCTTGATGCCCAGCGCATTTGTCGTGGAGGGAACATTGCGGGTCTGGAAGCTGATATTTGGCAGGTCCGCCGCGCGGATCAGCTGATAGTCGAGGAGTGATGCCGTCAGCAGCTGGCCATCCTCGTCATAGACCGTGCGCTCGCACAGGGCCTGACTGATCGCCTGCACGGTTCCGCCCTGCACCTGCCCCTCAAGCAGCAGCGGGTTCACCGTCACGCCAAAATCGTCGACAATGACGTAGTTGAGGAGGTCCACGTCGCCAGTGTCGGGATCCACTTCAAGCTCGCAGACATGCGTGCCGTTTGGATAGGTCGCCTCGGCCTGCTTGACCGTGTCTTGCCCGGAGAGCTTTTCGCCCACGCTGGCCGCGACCTCGGCAAGAGAGACCTGCCGGTCGGTCCCGACAACGCGAACATTGCCTTCGACAAGCTCCAGATCCTCCACGCCAACTTCAAGCTGGTCTGCCGCCTTTTCCTTGATCTTGGCCGCGAGGAACTTCGTGGCATTGTTGACCGAAGGAAGGCCAATTGGAATGGAGCGTGAGCCACCCGTGCCGCCGCCCTTGCGCACTCGGTCGGTATCGCCCTGAATGACTTCAATTGCGCTCATGTCGAGGCCAAGCTGCTCGGCGATGACCTGACCATAGGCCGTTGCATGGCCCTGCCCGTTGGTCTGGGTCCCGATCAGCAGTGTAACAGTTCCGTTCTGGTTGAGTTCAACCGTCGCCTCTTCGCCTCCCGGAAACGCACATGCCTCGACATAGGTGCAAAGGCCGATACCGCGCAGCTTTCCACGCGACCGGCTTTCAGCCTGCCGGTCCGCGAAACTCTCCCATGCAGCCGCTTTCAGGGCTTCCGTCAGATGGCCATTGAAATCGCCGGTGTCATACATGCGCCCGGTCTGGGTCGTGTAAGGCAGGGCCTCGGATGTGATGAAGTTGCGACGGCGAATTTCAACCGGACCCAGCCCGGTTTCCTCGCCCGCCTTGTCCATCAACCGCTCAAGCAGATAGGCAGCTTCCGGTCGTCCCGCCCCGCGATAGGCGTCCGTCGGCGTCGTGTTGGAATAGACGCCGGTCACGGTCACATCCAGCGCCTCGATGTCGTAAAGCCCGGTGGACATGGTGATGCCTACAAACGGGATGAAAGGCGCAAACTGATGGAGATAGGCCCCCATTGCCGCAATCACATGGATGCGGAGCCCGAGAATGCGGCTGTCCTTGTCGAGCGCCAGTTCTGCAGTGGTGACATTGTCGCGGCCATGGGCGTCGACCAGAAAGTGATCCGTGCGATCCGCTTCCCAGCGCACAGGTGCGCCCAGCGCCCGCGCAGCGATCATGCTCAGCGGATATTCACGGTAGCAGAAAGCCTTGGTGCCGAATCCGCCACCCACTTCCGGGGTCACGACCCGGAGCTGCGCCGGATCGATTTTCAGGATGTTCTTGCAAATGATGTCACGCATGCCGTGACCACCTTGCGTGCCAAGGGTCAGGGTAAAGCGCTCGCTTGCACCGTCAAACTCGGCCACGCAGCCACGCGTTTCCATGTAGTTGGCAACAAGGCGGTTGTTTACGAGCTTGATGGAGACAACCTTGTCTGCGCTGTCGAATGCGCTTGCGCACTTGGCCTCGTCTCCGAGCATCTGGACAAAGGCCTCGTTTGTCCCGAATTCCGGCCAGACAAGCGGCGCCTCGGCAGAAAGGGCCCCTTCAGTGTCAACGACCACGTCCAGCGGCTCGTAGTCGATTTCGAGCATCTCTGCAGCAAGGCGGGCACTGGCCAGATCATCGGCCACGATGAAGGCAATCGCATCGCCGACATATCGAACCGTATCGGAACACAACAGCTCCTGCGGAGGCAGGCGATATTCAGCGCCGCCTTTCAGCGGCGGCATTGCAAGGGTCGGCATGGTGCCGAAGGAAGCGACATCTGCGTGGGTCAGCACCATCCGGATGCCCGGCATGTCCCGGATGTCATCCAGTCCGCCGAGGCTAAACTTCGCATGTGCCATGGAAGAACGAACCATGACACCTGTGAGACAGCCTTCCGGCCGATAGTCCCCGGTATATATGCCCTTCCCGGTGATGAGCGCGTCATCCTCCTTGCGGCGGACAGGCGCACCAATACCAAATTTCGGAGGGATCATCTGGTTCATGACGTAACCTTGGCTTTAGCTGGGGAACGTGGAAGGGGCAGTCGCAGGGACTGGGTCCGGTAAAATACGTGGTCAGAACATAGCGCCCCGAACCGGGTGAAACCAGTGGCTGACCCACTTTTTCCCCGCCACGGGGGATGCGGCAGACCAACAGCCGCACACAAGCTAAGGGCAAACCCGGATTTGCAACCAGATCCATATCAATCAAGAATTGCAATTCGAAATTTTTGCCAAGCAAGGAAATCGCATGACCAAATCTCGGCTTACCGTCTTTCTGGGCTGGTGCAGCGTCCTGAATATCGGTCTTCTGTGCCTCAGTGCCGTCTTCCTCATTGTTCTTGGGGATCTGGTGCGGCCCCTGCATTCCTTCCTTTTGAGCATGCCGGAGAGCGACCTCAGTGTGCTCTATGCAAACTGGATAGCAGGCTTCAAGGTGCTCGTGATCGTTTTCAACGTCGTACCCTATCTCGCGCTGAAACTCACGAAAGAGACCTGATCACTCGTCTTTGATCCGAACCGGCGAAACCGTGTCTTGGCTTATGCGCAAGGGCTGCTTTACGAAACAGGAGACAACGCCTTTGGACAGGGAGTGATCATGCGTCTTGCTGAAGTCTGGAAACGTCTTTGCGCCGCCGGCAGCCTGTTTCTGGCCGCCAGTTCCTCTGTTTCGGCAAGCTCCTGGGACCTCAGCGAAACCACCCGAAGCAAGTGGGCAGCGCAGGAATTGCGGCAAGACAAGGCCCCGGACGGCCTGCCGGATGGTCATATTGCGAAAGCGTCCAAAGGCGACATTGGTGCCACCTGGTACAGCTCCCCGACAACGCGCTATCGCCACGGCGTCATTGGCGATGCGATTGAGGCCGGGCGCCTGAATGTCAAAGACAGTGCAGGAACGGTCCATTTTCTGGACCTGCCCGAAAGCGAGGTCTTTGAGGACCGAACCCCGCGCCTTGCCGATCTTGATGGAGACGGTCGCACCGAGGTGATCACCATTCGCTCTTCAAGTCGGGGTGGTGGCTCCGTCACACTCTATGGTGTGCGGTACGGCACCTTGCGCGAAATCGCCAGCACCGGCTTCATTGGCCGGGCCAACCGTTGGCTCAACATAGCCGGAATTGCAGACTATCTGGGCACCGGCTCCCTGCAGATTGCGTATGTGGAGACACCGCATATCGGCGGCACCTTGCGCGTTTTCGAGTTCACGGGCGGACCGCTGCGAGAGGTACTGTCAGCACGCGGCTTTTCAAACCATGCCATCGGTTCGCGCAACCTTGGTCTGTCAGCTACTGCAGACATGAATGGCGATGGCATTGCTGATCTTCTGGTGCCAACAAACTCGCGGCGGGAACTGAAGGCACTCAGCTTAAACTCCGGCACGGTTCGGGAAATCGCCAGCATCAAGTTACCAGCCGAGCTGGCGACTGATATCCATGTCGAACGCTCCGCAGGCGGGACAGCTTTTCTCTTCGGGCTCGACAACGGCAGGTTCTACCGCCTCAAGTGACCCCGATCAAAACTCAGATGATTTCATCCTCGTCGAACATCGGATCGGCGAGAAGTTGGGAGCTGAGCTTGTCAACGGTTGCGCCCGGATCCTCTGTCTTGCGGATTTCCGCAATATGGAACAGGCCGTCGCCTTCATTGACAACCGGAAGGTTGGTGCGGCCGATGATAAGACCATCAGACGGCGCAATCACTTCGCTTTCCACTTCGCCAAACGGGTCGGACACGATACCCAAAAGGTCATTGGCCTGAACAGCCTCACCAGCAGACTTGAACAGGCGCAGCAAACCACCGGCAGGCGAGCGTATCCAGTTGGTGGAGGCGGCCCGCAGAGACGGGAGCCGAGGCTTTGTAATGCCCTTGGCCGGAACCATCTTCAGTGTCTTCATCACGCGCAGGATGCCAGTGACGCCGGAGCGCACGACCATTTCATCCAGCCGAAGCGCTTCGCCGCCTTCAAACAGCAGAACATCAACCCCGGCTTCCTGCGCAAACTGACGCATGGAGCCGTCGCGCAGCTTGGCGGTGATGATCACCGGCGCGCCAAAATCCTCTGCCAGCGCAAGGGTTTCCGGTTTGGAGGGAGACACCCGGATTTGCGGCAGGTTCGTTCGGTGAATGGCCGCGGAATGCAGGTCGATCCCCAGATCGGAACGCTTGACGATCTCGGTCATGAAGATATCGGCCAGACGGCTCGCGAGCGATCCGTGGGAACTGCCCGGAAACGAGCGGTTCAGATCGCGCCGGTCCGGCAGATATCTGGACTGGTTGAGAAAGCCGAACGCGTTGACGATGGGAATGACCATCAGCGTGCCGCGCATTCCATCGAGGTTCGGCGACTTCAGCAAACGCCGCGCGATCTCGACCCCGATAATCTCGTCACCGTGGACAGCAGCCGAGACGAACAGCACCGGTCCGTCCTTGCGGCCATGAATGACATGCACCGACATGGACACCGGCGTGTGATCGGACATGACACTGACCGGGATGTCGACAGTCCTGCGGGTTCCTGCCGGCACCCGTTTGCCACCAATCGCAAACGCCTTGCGTTCCACCATTTTGGTCAGCCCTTGCCTTTGGTTTTCGTCTTGCCGGAGTGTGCGTTTTTCTCCAGCACCTCAATGATTTTTCCGGCAACATCGATACCGGTCGCCTTCTCGATACCTTCCAGACCGGGAGACGAGTTGACTTCCATCACCACGGGACCGTGGTTGGATCGAAGCATGTCGACGCCGCAAACATTCAGACCCATGGTCTTGGCGGCCCGGATGGCTGTCGAGCGTTCTTCCGGCGTGATGCGAACCGTCTTGGCGCTGCCGCCGCGATGCAGGTTGGAGCGGAACTCTCCTTCCGCACCGGTCCGCTGCATGGCTGCAATCACCTTGCCGCCGACAACGAAGGCGCGGATATCGGTGCCGCCCGCTTCCTTGATGAATTCCTGCACGAGGATGTTCACATTCGCGCCGCGGAACGCCTCGATGACCGACTTTGCAGACCGTTCCGTATCAGCCAGAACCACACCGATGCCCTGCGTGCCTTCCAGCAGCTTGATCACGACAGGCGCACCGCCGGCGGTCGTCAGAACCTCTTCGGTCTGCTTCGGATCATGGGCAAAGGTCGTCACGGGCAGGCCAATTCCATCGCGCGCCAGAAGCTGCATGGAGCGCAGCTTGTCGCGGGAACGGCCAATCGCAACAGACTCATTGAGCGGATAGACGCCCATCATCTCGAACTGCCGCAACACGGCCAGACCATAAAAGGTCACCGACGCGCCAATTCGCGGAATGACCGCATCAAAGCCGGTAAGCTTTTCCCCGTTATGGAAAATCTCGGGCCGCCGAGACGCGATGTTCATGTAGCACCGCAGCGTGTTGATGATCTGCAGCTCGTGTCCCCGTGCCTCGGCAGCTTCCTTCAGTCGCTGGTGAGAATACAGATTCGGATTTCGCGCCATCATTGCGATTTTCATCGCTCTGTTCCCTTCTTGTCTTTCCTTGTTTGAACTGGCGCCATGGTTCGTTCTTCCGTGGGATGGGTTGTTGGCGATAGGTCAAAATGCTCATCTACATATTTGGGTGGCCCCATCAGGAAGGAGCGTCCCGGATTAACCAGAACCTTCCTCCGACGGATCGCCGTACGTCCCAAAATCATATCGAAGCCCATGTTTTCCCGGTCCGCAAGTGACAGCTCGATATGCCACTTGTGGTGACCGATCAGCATCAGGACTTCAATGATAATGCGTGTTTGCGGAATGCCGCTTGTGTTCTTGATGGCCCGCCGATCATGGATCGGAGCCTCGATATAAAGTGACTTGTGCGATTTGGATGCCGGAACGCGAAAGCGGACCCAATCCTGGCCGTCCTTTTCAAAGACCTTCTGATCCACCGCATGAATGGCAGATGTTCGCGCACCTGTGTCGATCTTGGCGCGCATGGCGCGAATATTCAATTCAGGCAAGGCTACCAGCTCCCGCCACCCAACGGTGTCGAATTTTGTTGGAGCCGGTCGTTTTTCAGCCTTCATACATCCCATCCCCGGTCACATGAGACTCGATCTAAGCACAACAGGGAGAGCTTGGTAGTGAAATTTCGCGCACAAACCCAATGATCCACCGGGCAATCGGGGTCTGCAGGTTCAAGGATCGGCGTAAATTCGGATCACCTTTGATACCCCACCTAAGCTTCTGGGGGCGATACGTTTTTCACATGATCCACCGCAGGGAAGCTTGTGCGGGTTGTGTCCATCCCCTAGCTTCACTGTCCGCTGCTTTATCGTCACCACTCCCATTGCATGAAGGCTTGGCAATTCATGGCACCGCGCAAGATCATCATTGATACGGACCCCGGACAGGACGATGCCGTCGCCATTCTTCTTGCCCTTGCCAGCCCCGAGGACATCGACGTCTTGGGCATCTGCGCCGTGGCAGGAAACGTGCCGCTTCCACTGACGCAAAAGAACGCCCGCATTGTTTGTGAACTGGCCGGAAAGCCGCAGACGAAGGTCTTTGCAGGCTGTGAGCGCCCCATGTTTCGCAAACTGGTGACGGCAGAACACGTTCATGGCAAGACCGGCCTTGATGGTCCGGTGATGAACGATCCGGTCATGCCTCTGCAGGAGCAGCATGCTGTCGACTTCATCATCAAAACCCTGCGCCGCGAACCCGAAAACACAGTGACCTTGTGCACACTGGGCCCGCTGACCAATATCGGCACCGCCATGCACATGGCACCGGACATCATCCCGAAAATCCATGAGATCGTGATGATGGGCGGCGCCTATTTCGAGGTTGGCAACATCACGCCCGCGGCCGAGTTCAACATCTATGTCGACCCGCATGCCGCCGATATCGTGTTCAAGTCCGGCGTTCCGCTCACTGTCATGCCGCTGGATGTCACTCACAAGGCACTGACAACCCCGTCTCGCGTGGAGGCCTTCCGCAATCTGGGAACGGAACCTGGACGCATGGTCGCCGAATGGACCGACTTCTTCGAGCGGTTCGACATGGACAAATACGGCAGTCAGGGAGCCCCGCTGCACGATCCTTGCGTCATCGCATGGCTACTGAAACCAGACCTCTTTTCCGGCAAGAAGATCAATGTCGAAATCGAAACGCAGTCGGAACTCACCATGGGCATGACAGTTGCCGACTGGTGGAAGGTCACGGACAGACCCGAAAACGCCACCTTCATCCGCGACATCGACGCCGACGGCTTCTACGCCCTGCTTCTGGACCGTATCGGACGGCTGTGATCCGGGCACTTGCCGCGCCCGGATCAATTCTGGCCGTCAGAGATTACCCTTGCTCATTTCCCCGGCGATGTGGTCCGCCTGCCGGATGGCCAGAGCAACGATGGTCAGCGTCGGGTTTTCCGCTGCCCCCGTGGTGAACTGGCTGCCGTCCGAAATGAACAGGTTGGCAATATCGTGGGTCTGACCCCAGCGGTTCACCACGCCATCGCGTGCCTTTTCCGACATGCGGTTGGTGCCCAGATTGTGCGTTGACGGATAGGGCGGCGTCGGGAAGACCCGCGTTGCCCCCACGGCCTCGTACACGGCCATGCCCTGCTTGTAGGCATG
This sequence comes from Roseibium sediminis, assembly GCF_008711325.1. GTDB lineage: Bacteria > Pseudomonadota > Alphaproteobacteria > Rhizobiales > Stappiaceae > Roseibium > Roseibium sediminis. Next base: position 41,010 of record NZ_VXDB01000023.1, on the reverse strand, counting down.
ATCACGCATCGCGATGTCATTGGGGTGATCATCAAAATGCACGTTGGGCACCGGCAAGCCGTATTGGTCGGTCACGTCATGATTGAGCGTGATGCGGTTGGTTTCCTGCGGCATGTCTTCGCCAACCAGCCACATGCCGGCCATGTTTTCATAGCCATCCAGCGCTGTGGTGAATTCGCGGCCCCAGGCACCCGGGTCAAGGAACGCGGCCATGAAGGGAAGCCCCAGCGCGAGGGTCTCCATCTCGTAGCCACCCACAAATCCGCGGGACGGATCGTGCCGCGCCTCGTCCTGAATGATCCCGGCCATGGTCGTGCCACGCCACATCTTCACCGGCTTGTCGAACACGCCATAGACCGAGCCGGTCATGTGGCGCATGTAGTTGCGCCCGACCTGACCTGACGAATTGGCCAACCCGTCCGGGAACATGGCGCTGGCGGAGTTGAGCAACAGCCTCGGGCTTTCGATGGAATTGCCCGCCACGCAGACAATTCGGGCCTTTTGCATGTGCTGGTTGCCGTCCTTGTCCGCATAGACAACACCGGTCACCTTGCCGCTCTCGTCATGTTCGATCTTCAGCACATGGGCATGCTCGCGCACTTCCAGATTGCCGGTTGCCTCGCCGCGCGGAATATCCGTATAGGCCGCTGACCACTTGGCGCCCCACTTGCAGCCCTGAAAGCAGAAACCCGTCTGCTGGCAGGCGATGCGGTCGTCATAGTCTGCGCTGTTGATCGCCATCCGGCCTGTATGGACTTCCTTGTAGCCGAGCTTCTTTGCACCCGCTTCAAAGACCTTGAAGTTGTTGTTGCCCGGCAGGCCTGCGCGGTCCCCGGTGCGGGTGACACCCAGCTTGGCTTCCGCATTTTCGTACCAGGGCTCCATTTCCGCCAGATCAATCGGCCAGTCGAGCAGGTTTGCGCCCTGCACATTGCCATAGGTTGTTCTGGTCTTGAATTCATGCGCCTGAAAGCGGATCGACGCCCCCGCCCAGTGGGTGGTGGTTCCGCCCACCGCCTTCACGATCCAGGCTGGCAGGCCGGAAAAGTCCTTCGCGACACGCCAGTCGCCGGATGTGGTTCGCTTGTCGAGCCAGGCCAGCTGGCCGAAGCTTTCCCACTCATCGTTGATATAGTCGTCCGGCAGATAGCGCCCGCCCGCTTCCAGCGCGACAACGCTGACGCCCTTTTGCGCAAGTTCGTTGGCAAGGACGCCGCCGCCCGCGCCGGTTCCGATCACGACGACAACACTGTCATCGGACAAGTCAAATGGTGCAGCCATGGTGCCCTCCCTCAGATCCAGTTGATGTCGTCAAAGCCGCGGTCGATATAGCCACCTTGAGAGTAGCTTTCGCCCTCGTAGCCGAAGAGCGGCCAAACGGCTTTCTGGTTATAAAGGCCGGTCACCAGCCCGCCGCGGATCGTCTGGAAGAAACTGCTGTCCTCCATGGCTCGCAGAAGGTCGACGCGGTCACGCTCCCAGCCTGCACCCACATAGCTGGCATGTCCCTTGCCTTGGGCGGCTGCATTGAGTGCGGCAATGCCGCTTTCGATCATTTCGGCCTGATCGGCATTGTCGTAGCCCTTCACGGCCGCCGCATAAAATTCATCCGCCACACGGTCATGGGGATAGATGTCGCGGGCCATCTGGATCAGGGTTGCCATGGTCTCCGGCTTCAAGGCCTTCACTTCCATGGCCCAGGCCGCGTCCGTTGCCGCCACGAAACCCGGCCCAACGACAAAGGCAGCGCCGAGCGCCAGGCTGCGTGTCAAAAGGTCCCGCCGCGACAGACCGCGACGATCCGAAATCCTCTCCATATTCTCCTCCTCAGGCCCGGCTTCCCGAACCCCTCTTCATTGTGCGTCGGCCGAACCCTTCTCCCTGATCCAGCCGCCCTGCACTCTTCCAAAGAAACGAAAACGGGGTGCTGTCTCCTCACAGCACCCCGTCTTCTCACACGTACCGACCGTGCTTCTGCAGCACCTCGATCTGGTATCCATCCGGGTCAGCGACAAAAAAGAACTTGGCCAGCAATGCGCCATCGCGCTCGAATTCCACGACCTTGCGGGGCGCGAGCCCTTCCGCTTCAAAGCGGGCATGTTCGGCATCAAGATCATCCACGCACAGGGCCAGATGCCCGTAGCCATCGCCAAGGTTGTACGGCTCCTCCCGTCCCTTGTTTATGGTCAGCTCCAGCTCGAAATCAGCTTCCGCATTGCGCAGGTAAACGAGAACGAAGCTGTCGAACTCAAGTCGCTCGGCAACGTTCAATCCAAAGGCTTTTTGATAAAAATCCACGGACCGTGCTTCATCCAGAACACGGATCATCGAGTGTATTGCTTTCGCCAACTTACACCTCCAAAGATCGGACTTACGATCATTTGAGAAGTGTGAGGTCGAAGACGAGCCCCGTGGTAGTAGCTCGATACTACAGCCCGTTTTTTGTCTATTCGGCGGCTACCAGAACCGGTTGATCCGTCATCTGCCGGGTACGGATCAGGCAGGCGCAGCGCAGCAGGGACGTGAAATTCGGCGCCTCTCCGCGCAGCTCCAGAACCTCCGAATGAAGCTTGGAAATAAAGGCGGGTGTTGTCAGCCCTTCGCTGGCGGCAATGTCGTCGACAATGTCCCAGAAGGACTTTTCCAGCCGGATGCTGGTGCTTTGTCCGTTCAATCGCAAGCGGCGTGTCAGCGGCTCATAATCAGCCGGGTTCTGCCCGGCAAAGATCTGGCACATCCAATGTCCTCCCAGTTTTCTGAAGCCCGGAAAGGGTCAAGCAGTATCGCAGCTTTTTCAAGACCGCCATTGGAACTAATACGACCCGCCTGTTGACTCAAAACATGAAGTTTACGCCAACCTAACGTAGCGCCTCACTTTGAAAACCAGACGAACACCCCTGAAATATTTACGAATATGGGTCGGCAGGCTCCCGGCTCTCGGACAAACTGGCTCGGGTAGAGCGGGTCAGATTTTCAATCGCGTCAGCAAGGTGTATTTCCTGAATGTTGTAGTCGCCCCGCGCAACACGGATCTTGTGCGCTTCCAGCATCACCTCTCCCATCTGCACGCCTGCAGGCGGCTCGAAACGATAGCTGGCCAGCTCGATCAGAAATCCGAGCGGGTCCCGGAAGTAAATCGAATCCATGAAGCCGCGGTCTTTCGGGCCGCTATGGGCAATGCGCCGCTCGTCCAGTCGCTCGACGATTTGCCGGAACGTGGCCTGCGAGACATTCAGGGCCAGATGATGGACGCAGCCGATATCCTGCGGTGCTTTCGAGCGGTCCGGCTTTCGATCTTCGCTGGTGAAGATCGTAATCAGACGGCCATCGCCCGGATCAAAATACAGGTGGCTCTGGTTCGGGTCGTCCAGATTGGGCTGCTCGAACACGAAAGGCATTCCCAGCAAGCCTTCCCAGAAATCGATGGATGTCTGCCGGTCGGCACCCACCAGCGTGATGTGGTGAATGCCCTGAGCCTGTATCTTTCTCATCGCTTGCAGCTCCTCTTGTCCTGGATAGAAAGAATAGCCCCTGCGCGGGGGGAGACAATGTCGGGATCGGTGAACAGTCCGTTCGGCTGCAGAAATTGTTCCACTTGCAACAATTATACTTTCCAAATCACGTCAAAGGGCTATCCTCGACGGCAGATTAAAGCCCTCCCAGCGTTCCCGGTTCAGCAGCCTTTTGTGCGCCGAGCCTACCCATGTTTCGACAGCGAGCAGGAATGACCACGTCCCCTTCAGGTGACCCGTCCGGATCTTCGTCCCCGGAACAGGGTCCGTCACTTCCCCTGTTTGCCCGCTTGCAGGCGCTTCTCGGACAGCTCCCGTCCAACACGATCGGCGCTCTGTGGATCCTTCTGGCGGCCTTTCTCTTCACCATCATGGCAACGCTGATCAAGTTACTGGGCAAGGATCTTTCCGTTTTCCAGATCCTTGTCGTGCGTCAGGCGGTGATGGTGGCGATCGTTGCTCCGAAAATCCTGCCCGGCCTGCCCGGATCGCTTGCCACAAAGCGCCCCGGATTACAGGCCGCCCGCGTGGTCTTTGCGTCAACGGCGATGCTCTGCGGCTTCACCGCGCTGATCGAACTGCCCCTTGCCGATGCAACGGCGCTGGCCTTTTCCAAGACCTTCTTCATCACCATCTTCGCCATCTTCTTTCTTGGCGAAAGCGTGGGGCTGCATCGCTGGGGCGCCACCATCGTCGGCTTTCTCGGCGTCCTGATCATGCTGCGCCCGGAAGGCGGCGGGTTTGTTGATCCCTATGCGGCTCTTGCGATTGCCGGCGCCGCCTGCGCGGGCATGGTCATGGTGATCCTGCGTGTTCTGACGCGCACCGACCCGCCCATCACCGTTCTCACCTATCAGGCGGTCTGTGTCGGCCTCATCATGTCGGTGCCCGCCTATCTGACATGGCAAACACCAAGCCTTGAGCAATGGGCACTGATGATTGTCATGGGTGTAGTGTCCTGGGCCGCGCAAATGTCGAACATCAAGGCCTTCAAGGCCGGAGAGGCAACCGCCATCGCCTCCCTCGACTACACGCGCCTGCTCTACGCCACAGTGTTCGGAGCCGTGATCTTCGGCAATTGGCCGAGCGTAGAAACCTTGATTGGCGCTGCGGTCATCATCGCCGCCTCGCTCTACACCGTCCGCCGCGAAGCCATAAAAGGCCGCGCCCTTGCCCGTAACGCCGACGGACGCGGGTATAGTAATTGATCAGTCCGTTTCGGGAAGTTCCTGAACGCCCATCCCCTCAATCCCGGCCTCCACAAACGCCTTGTACAAGGCGTTGCTGATGAACGGGCCATAAGATGAAGGCATGAACTTGTCTCGCCAGAGATGACAATCTCCGATCTGAGAACGACTGAAAACAAAGCCAGGGTTCTTAGAAGGCATCCACATGATCCCTGCTTCCAACTCTTCTGTCGTCTTCTCCCGGTCCACGGAGTCCAGCCTGTTACATGGAAAATACCAATATCGATTGGCCGCGTGAGTTCCGTCCTTCCAGACAAACTCCACCGGCACAAATTGGTGAACGCCCGGCTCCAGACGTTCCACCACCTCCCGGAAATTCTCACTGACCGAGTACAATCCGTCTGGGCTGATGTCTTTAAACGTTCGTTTGCGCCCGCCAGCCTGAACTTTGGTTGGGAGATGCGTAGTATCGACCGGCCTGCCCGCAAATATCGAATAGCCGGGCAAAATTTTCGCCTCATCCGGAGTTATATCCAACGCCTCAACTTTGTCCGGATCGCCATTTAAATGCTTGACCCCATACCGATGCATGCCGGGATAGTCGGGAAAAATGCGATAAACCATTGAGCCGCCCTAAATAAAAATTCGAGTTGATTTAAGGCAGCGCGTCCTTACGCACCGTTAAAATGAACTGTTCCCAGCTCTGAAACGTCATAACCGCCGAGGTCCTGTGCCTTGTCGGCAAAGGCTTTCGAGCGGGCAAAGCTGATGAGCTTTTGGACCGGCGCGTCGAAGAAGTCCTTGCGCGAGACAAGGAGGTCAAAACGCTCCTGCCGAAGCGGCACGAAGTCCAGTCGGCTCTGCCGGGCGGCGGTTTCAAGACCGAAGGCGGCATCTGCCTCGCCGCCAAACACGGCCATCGCTGCTTCGCGCTCGTCGCGCGCCTGCGGACCTGAGACAATGCTGTCCTTCAGCGTGCCGCCAGCCTCAGCAAACAATTTCTGCAGCAGGACATGGCTTCCGGCAGCTTCCTGCCTCTGCACCAGACGTTTGCCAGCAAGGTCTTTCAGAGAGCGGATCTTGCCGGGATTGCCAGCTGGAACAATGAGCCCGCGCTGACGCTTGGCCCACTCGATCAGCACGACCGGCTTGAACCGGTAGGTGTGCTCGATGGACCCGACATTCCAGCCGGGACCACTGCTGTCGGGAATATGCAGCCCGGACAGCACGCCTTCGCCGCGCGCATAGCGCTCCAGACCATCGCCGCTGCCGTCAAACAGGCTGGCAAGGCCGCAATCAGACATGCGCAGCGCCCATTCCAGCAGCGGGTCATGGCTGCCCAGCGCCACCATGGGCCGTGCCTTGGCAGCCATTGCCTCCCCGGCCTGATCGATCCAGGCCAGAACGGCATCGCGCGGAAACAGAAGCTTGCCGGTTGCCCGGCTGTGCGGAACATCACCGGTTGCCACCAGGTCATAGACCTTGCGTTCCTTGACCCGAATGAGATCGGCCAATTCGCGGGTCGTGAGATAAGGCGGCAGGTTTTCTGGCATCAAGGGCTCCGCAACAACGGACAGAGAATCCGTCAACACACTGTCAGTTTAGGTAACACCCGAGGCTGACATCAACCATAAAGCGGTGTTCGGCGATTTTGCCCCACATCCCCGGAAGGGGTTTTCACATCAAAAAGCCCTCCCCCGATGCGGGAGAGGGCTCCAAAGGCACGTATGCCCCTGAGAAAGCTTGCCGAACTCAAGCGCCGGCAGCAGCTCGCTTGGCGGCTTCTTCTTCCACCAGTTCCTTCTTCGACAGCTTGCCGACCATGGTCTTGGGCAGCTCGGAGCGGAACTCGACAAAGCTTGGAAGTTCGATCTTGGACAAATGCCCCTTCAGGAACTCCATCAGCTCGTCTTCGGTCAGCGACTTGCCTTCCTTCAGCTTGACGAAGGCCTTCGGGCACTGGCCGCGATATTCATCCGGCACGGCAATGACGATGGTTTCGTCCACAGCCTCGTGCAGATAGATCGCTTCCTCGATCACACGCGGGTAGACGTTGTAGCCCGAACACAGGATCAGGTCCTTGATCCGGTCGACCAGATAGATGAACCCGTCTTCTTCCTGATAGCCGACATCGCCAGTATGCAGGTATCCATCAGCGTCGATCGTGTCTGCTGTCGCGTCCTCGCGCTTCCAGTAGCCTTTCATGATCTGCGGACCGTAAAGGCAGACTTCACCCTTTTCGCCCTTGCCGACTTCCTTCGTGCGATCCTCGATATCGACGAACTTCACCATGGTTCCCGGCACAGGACGGCCAATAGAGCCAGCACGGCTGTTGCGATCCAGAGGATTGACGCAGGCAACCGGGGAAGATTCCGTCAGGCCATAGCCCTCCACCAGAATACAGCCGGTCATCGCCTCGAATTTCTCCTTCACCTCGACCGGTAGCGGCGCGCCACCGGAAAGACACAGGCGAATGCTGGTCAGATCGAAATTCTTGGTCAACGGCGAGTTGTTGATGGCCGTGAAGATGGTCGGCACGCCGGGGAACAGCGTCACTTTCTTCTTGCCGATGACATCCAGAACCGCTTTCAGCTCAAAGCGCGGCTGCAGGACCATTTCGGCGCCAAGAATGACGGCAAGGTTTTGCGCAACGGTCATGGCAAAGACATGAAAGAACGGCAGAACACAGAGGACTTTTTCTTCCCCCAACCGGGCATCGCAGAAGACATCCCGCATTTGCTCCAGATTGGCCGCAAGGTTCTTGTGGGTGAGCATCGCCCCCTTGGGAACACCGGTCGTGCCACCAGTGTACTGCAACACTGCGATGTCATTGGCAGGATCGATATTTGCGGCCTCCGCATGGGAGCCCTTGGTCAGGAGATCAGAGAACGGAACATGCGCGGCATCCCAGGTGATGCTGGCGATTTCCTTGCGCTTGAACAGGCTGAACAGCACCTTCTTGATCGTCGGAAGGCAATCTGCCATCGGGCAGACGATGATCTTGTCATAGGTCTTTTCCAGCCGCACGGCTTCGACCTTGTCGTAGATCATCTTCAGGTCCATCGTGACCATGATCTTGACGTCGGCATCACGGGCCTGAAACGCGATTTCACGCTCTACATAGAGCGGATTGAAGTTGGCCACCGTGCCGCCGATCTTCAGGATCGCGAAATAGAAGATCGTGTAATAGGGCGTGTTCGGCAGGCAAAGACCGACATGAACGCCCGGCCCCACGCCCATGGCCTTGAGACCGGCAGCGGTTTTCTCGACAAGTTCCCCCAATTCGCCATAGGTCCAGACCTTGCCCATGAAATCGACGGCGGGGCGGTCCCCAAATCGATCCACGGTATCTTTCAGGTAGTCATAAATCGGACGCGGCTTGAAAGCTCCGATCCACTCCTCCGCAGTCTGCATGGCATTCTCCCGCTTGTGTTTTGGTTTCGGCACAGTGTCTGCACTTTGTGGCACCCCATCCTGCGGTGCGCACACTCCTCCTGCAAACGGTTTTGTACCGGTATTTACGTATTCCTGATTTCACTCCCGAATTGGGCACAACATTCCGTTAACGTCAACTCACGACGTAACGTCACCCCTGCATTTTATTGTCAGATCCAATGCCCATCAAACCAATTCCTATCGTTTTGGCCATGTCCAGGCAGGTGTGTCCGCTCCCTCAACAATTGTTTCGCCTAGCTCCTTGCGAAGTTCATGTCGAACGGCGCCGCGCATCCCGCCGAGCGCCTCCACAAGAGGTCTGGCATGTGACACCACAATCACCTGCGTCTGCTCGGCAGCGCGGGCAATCAATCGGCCCAAAGGCTCAAGCAAGCTCGGATGCAGGCTGGTCTCAGGTTCGTTCAAAACGAGCAGCGGCGGCGGCCTTGGCGTCAAAAGGGCCGCGGCAAGCAACAGGTAGCGCAGGGTTCCGTCCGAGAGTTCGGCAGCCCGAAGCGGACGCAACAGACCGTGCTGTTCCATGACTATTTCGAACAAGCCATCCGTTATCCGCACACCAACTCGCGCCTTCGGAAAGGCATCGTCGATCACCTCGTCGAACCGGCCCGGATCGCCAATTTCCCGTATGGTGCTGACGGCTGCAGCAAGGTCGCTGCCATCAGACGACAGCGCTGTCGTTCGGGTCCCGATCTGCGGCTGACGCGCGGGCGCGTCCCGATCGGTGCGCAGATGGTCATAGAAGCGCCAGCCGCGCATGCGTTCCCGCATGACAAGCAGCTCCAGCGCTTCTTTCGGGTTCGCCACATGGGTCATCATGCTGTCGAACGCCGCAAGGTCCCGCATGACCGGAATGCGCTGCCCGGTCTCATTCATCACGCAAGCCAACGGTCCTGCCCGGTTGGCGATCTCGTTTCGTCTCGAAAGTTGTTCGCCTATCCAGAGGCTCTCAACCTTGATCTCCGGGTCACGTCCGAAAACAGAATCGCTGACGATAGGCAGCCCCAGATCGATCGCATAGCCGTAGTCTTCGTCCGCAAAACCAAGCTTCAGGCTCACCGATCCGGAGCGCATCACGCCCTGCACCGGCATTTCACCCGATTTCATCGCCCGCGAAAACCGCTCCGGCCCCGCCCAAAGGGTGGAATCCAGCCCGCCTTCACGGGCAAGGCTGGCAACGATATTGCCTTGCGCGACCTCGGCCAGAAGCCGAATGGACCGGTAAAGGCTCGACTTGCCACTGCCATTGGCTCCGGTGACAACCGTGATGCGATCAAGAGGCAGCACGAGGTCCCGAAGGGAGCGATATCCTGAAACGGCAACCGTCAGGATCATGATCGATCAATCCACGAGCTGGAACTTGTTCACATCGAACATGCCGAAATCGGTGATCTTCAGATGCGGGATCACCGGAAGCGGCAAGAAGGCCACCTGCAGGAACGGCTCGGGCAATGTGCAGCCCAGCGCCTTGGCTGCAGCGCGCAGATCCTCCAGTGAATGGCGAACACTCTCGAACGGCTCAAGGCTCATGAGCCCGGCCACCGGAAGAGCCAGCTGCGCCCGCACCCCGTTGTCATCGGCAACGGCAAAACCGCCCTTCATGGCAATGACCCGGTTGACCGCATGGGCCATCGCAACATCGGACACGCCCACCACACAGATATTATGGCTGTCATGCCCGACCGACGAGGCAATGGCACCAGAGGTCATGCCGAACCCGGACACAAAGCCCTTGCCGACATTGCCCGTGCCCTTGTGCCGTTCGACCACCGCCACTTTCAGAACGTCCTGATCGGTATCTGCCCGCATCTTGCCATCGACAGACGGCAGCGTGCGGGTCAGGTCCTCGGTGAGAATACGGCCCGGCACCACGCCAATAACTCGCGTCTCCCGGTTGGAGGCGGGTATTTCGAAATCTTCCGGTTCGACGCGGGCAATCTTCACGCTGTCGAGCCCGACCGGATCCACGATCCGGCGTTTTGCAAAGAGGGCTTCCGACACGATCCGCCCACCGCTGATGACCGACGCAACGCGGCAATCGCGAACGTCATCCAGCACAACGATATCGGCCCGGCGGCCCGGTGCAATGACACCTCGATCCCGAAGCCCGAAGGCATTCGCAGCCGACCAACTGGCTGCACGATATGCATCCAGCGGGCGCGCACCGCGCGAGATCAATCGACGGATCATGCTGTCGAGATGGCCTTCTTCGGCAATGTCCAGCGGGTTCCGGTCATCCGTGCAAAGCGCAACAAACGCGGACACATCCGGCGTCAGGATGGAAGACAGCGCGTCCAGATCCTTTGAGACCGAGCCCTCGCGAATAAGGATCGTCATGCCTTTGGCGAGCTTTTCCAGTGCTTCGGCAGCACTTGTCGCCTCATGGTCGGTCCGGATGCCGGAAGCCAGATAGCCATTCAGATCCTTGCCGGACAGAAGCGGTGCATGGCCATCGATATGACCATCCTGAAAGGCAGCAAGCTTGGCGAGCACTTTCGGGTCCCGCGCCAGAACACCGGGGAAGTTCATGAATTCGGCAAGCCCGATCACCTTCGGATGATCCCGGTAGGGAAGAAGGTCCTCGATTTCGAGACAGGCCCCCGCGGTCTCGAAAGCGGTTGCCGGAACACAGGATGACAGGTTCACCCGAAGATCCATTACCGTCTCGAGAGAGCTGTCGAGGAAGTAGCGGATGCCCTCCCCTCCAAGAACATTGGCGATTTCATGCGGATCACAGATTGCGGTCGTAACGCCGTGCGGCAGCACACAGCGATCAAATTCGAACGGGGTAACCAGAGACGACTCAACATGAAGATGCGTGTCGATGAAGCCAGGGACCACAACCCGCCCCCCGGCATCGAACTCGGTCTTCCCGGAATAGCTGCCATGGGTCCCGACAATCCGGTCGCCGACAATCGCGATATCCGTTTCGGTGATCGAGCCATCCACCACACTGAACAGGCGGGTGTTTTTCAGCACCAGATCCGATGGTTCGCTACCGGTTCCGCAGGCAATCGCTTTTCCGAGAAATTCTTGAGTATCCAAGGTCTTTTCACTCCCAGTTATTGGAGGATGTTTTGTATGAAACTGTCACACTTGAACCGGATCGCAAACCGCTTGTCACCGCTTTCGACACTTTCCTTTGCCCGGCTCCCGGCCAATTCCGGCCTCCCGGCAGGGCAAACAGCATCATAAAATAGCAAAATACAAAGATACAATTTTAAGTGGTGAATTTTCTCCTTGCTACGACTACCATGCATCCCGCTGTAACCATCCGGACTGATGATTTGATAACGCACTGCAGCGTGAAATTTACGCGACGCAACGTAAATTGAATTTGACTCTCGTGGTCGGACGGTGATTAATTTCACCACAAATAATTATTAAAAACCGTACCGACAACGGATGGCAGCTTGGGACAGAGGCTGACTTCTGGGAGGAATATCCGTGACATCTACACGGCAAAATGGACGGGGATCGAATTCTGCGCAATTGCGCCGGTACAATGAGCGTATCGTCCTGCAATTTCTGCGCAAACTTGGCGAAGCTTCGAAGGCCGACCTGGCTCGTGCCGCCAAACTGACCAACGCTGCGGTTGGAGGTATCATCCAGACCCTGATCGACGACGGGATGATCATCGAGACAGGCAAGCGGCATGACGGCAGCCGCGGACAACCGGCAACCATCCTCAAGCTGGCCCCAAGAGGTGCATTTGGCTTTGGCGTCCGTATCGATCGTACCAACCTCGAAACCGTGCTTCTGGATTTTGAGGGCAAGGTGATCGGGAGGCGGAGCCATGACATGATCCTGCCTGCTCCGGAAGCAACGCTCTCCGTCATTCGCAACGACCTCAACAGCCTCGTCAAGCTTCTGGATGGTGACGAGCGCGCCAGGATCGCCGGAATCGGTGTCGCACAGCCCTTCAACCTTGGCTCATGGCTGCACGAACTGGGCCTGCCGGAGGCCAATTTCAAGCTCTGGGATGATTTCGACATCGTATCGGCCCTGCAGGAGAGCACGGGCTTTGAGGTGTTTCGCGAAAATGACGGCACTGCCGCATCCGTTGCAGAGCTGTTTTATGGCCGAGGTCGCCAGCACGACAATTTCCTTTATCTCTTTCTGGGCGCGGCCATTGGTGGCGGCCTGATCCAGAACGGGGATGTTTCACGAGGCCTGACCGGGAATGCCGGAGATGTGGCCATGATGCCGGTTCCTCCGAGCAAGCTCGCAACCGCCCCAAAGCCGAAGCGCGAATGGGACATCCTTCTGACCAGGGCCTCCCTCGTCGCCCTGTCCCGTCACATTCGGCCAACCGATTTTTCCTCGCTCAGCCGCGCGGATCTTCAGCACGCGGTTGACAGCAACCAAACGGAGTTTTCCGAATGGTTGGAAGATTGCGTGGGCGCGCTGACACCCGCGATCCAGTCGGCCTATGCCCTTCTCGATTTTCCGCTCGTCATCATCGACAGCGATCTGGGCGGGCCGTTTGCAGACCTCATCACCGACGCATTGACAAAAGCGCTGGCAAAAGCGGCGCCAGAAGCACGGGAAACGCCGGACGTTCTATTCGGCAGCTTTGCGCAGGATGCAGGTGCGATCGGAGCCGCAAGCCTACCGCTATTCTTCAACTTCTCGCCCCGCTCATCCATTCTCACAGGCGGCGTGACCCATGGCACCGCTGGCGCTGCCAGACATGATCAGAACGGGAGCAGCAGCGCGTTCGCCTTTTGAACAACGGTTGGGGTCAGGTCTGGCCGCCCCCAACCGTTTCAACAAATCTCACGGCCAGGGAGGACCGAAAATGATCCGTAAACTACTTGCAACTGCATCTGTACTGGCAGCCATGGCGGCTGCGCCTGCGTCCGCCGAGGACATCTCTGCCTGCCTGATTACAAAGACCGACACGAACCCGTTCTTTGTGAAAATGCGTGAAGGCGCGACTGCGAAGGCGGAAGAGCTCGGCATCAAGCTGAACTCCTATGCGGGCAAGGTTGATGGGGATAACGAGACCCAGGTCGCAGCGGTGGAAACCTGCATCGCCAATGGCGCAAAGGGCATCCTCATCACCGCGTCCGACACATCGGGCATCGTGCCAACCCTGCAACAGGCACGTGACGCCGGTCTGCTGGTCATCGCCCTCGACACGCCGCTTGAGCCGATCGACGCGGCTGACATGACATTTGCAACCGACAACTTCCTCGCCGGTGAGCTGATCGGCAAATGGGCCGCAGCAAAGCTTGGCGCAGAGGCTGCTAATGCCAAGATCGCCATGCTTGATCTGGCCGTGAGCCAGCCGACGGTCGGTGTTCTGCGCGATCAGGGCTTCATGAAGGGCTTCGGTATCGAGCTTGGCGACCCGAATCGCTGGGGAGACGAGACTGACCCGCGCATCGTTGGCCACGACGTGACATCCGGTAACGAGGAAGGTGGCCGCAAGGCAATGGAAAACCTTCTCGCCAAGGATCCGCTCGTCAATGTTGTCTACACGATCAACGAGCCGGCAGCAGCTGGTGCCTATGAAGCCCTGAAAGCGATCGGCCGCGAGAAAGATGTTCTCATCGTCTCCGTCGACGGCGGCTGCCCGGGCGTTGACAATGTGGCGTCCGGCGTGATCGGCGCAACCTCCCAGCAATATCCGCTGCTGATGGCCTCCAAGGGTATCGAAGCCATCGCCGCATGGGCCAAGGATGGCACCAAGCCGCAGGCAACCGATGGCAAGGACTTCTTTGACACAGGCGTTTCGCTCGTCACCGACAACCCGGTTGACGGTGTTGAGTCGATTTCAGTTGAAGAAGGCAAGAGCCTCTGCTGGGGTTGAGCCCTGACTGCTGACATCGGGGGACGGGCGGTCGGTCCGTCCCTCATTTTTTGAGAGTTAGGTACCGGGGGGAAACACATGTCACAACAGGCGGACAATTTTGAAGCCGTCGTCGCAACAGCCGATGCCAAGGTGGCCGAGTTCGAGGACACTCGAAAAGGCTTGGTCGGCCGTCTGCAACACGCGCTTCACCAGACACCATCGCTGGTGCCGCTGATCGTGTTGCTCTTTTCCATCGCCCTGTTTGGCATCATGCTGGGTTCGAAGTTCTTTTCACCCTTTGCAATGACGCTGATCCTGCAACAGGTGCAGATCGTCGGCGTTCTGGCCGCGGCCCAGACCCTCGTCATCCTGACCGCAGGAATTGATCTCAGCGTCGGCGCCATTGCCGTGCTGTGCACCGTGGTCATGGGCAAGTTGACTTTCGACCTCGGCATTCCGCCTTTCCTGTCAGTGACGATCGGCCTCGCGGTCGGCACGCTCATCGGCGCGATCAGTGGATTTCTGGTCAGCCGGGTCAAACTGCCGCCGTTCATCGTGACGCTTGGTATGTGGCAGATCGTGCTTGCGGTGAATTATCTGTTTTCAAAGAACGAAACCATTCGCTCTCAGGACATTGAGACTGAGGCTTCATTCCTGCAGTTCCTTGGAACCAAGTTCCAGATTGCAGGGGCAACCTTTACACTCGGCGTTCTCCTGATGATCGTCCTGTTCATCGCCCTCGCCTATGCCCTGCGTTCCACCGCCTGGGGCCGCCACGTCTATGCAGTTGGCGATGACCCGGAAGCTGCAGAACTCTCAGGGGTGGACGTCCACAAGACCTTCATGTCGGTCTATATGCTGGCCGGTTTCATCTGCGCCCTCGCAGGCTGGGTCATGATCGGCCGCTTCGGCTCGATCTCACCGTCTGCAACCACCGGCGTGATCGGCAACATTCAGGCGATCACAGCCGTGGTGATTGGCGGGATTTCTTTGTTCGGCGGGCGTGGTTCCATTGCCGGAGCCCTCTTTGGAGCCCTCATTGTGGGCGTCTTTGAACTCGGCCTCCGAATGGCTGGCGCGGACCCGCAATGGACCTTCCTTCTCATCGGCGTGCTCATCATTGCGGCCGTTGCGGTCGACCAGTGGATCAGAAAGGTAAGTGCGTGATGGAACCGATCCTCAAAGCTCGCGGTCTGGTCAAACGCTACGGCAAGGTGACCGCCATCGACAAGGCCGACTTCGACCTGATGCCCGGCGAGATCCTTGCAGTCATCGGCGACAATGGCGCCGGTAAATCCTCCATGATCAAGGCAGTTTCGGGAGCTGTTGTGCCCGACAGCGGCAAGATCTGGCTGGAGGGCAAGGAAGTCCAATTCCGTTCGCCCATTGAGGCAAGAGAAGCGGGCATCGAGACCGTCTACCAGCAGCTTGCCATGTCCCCGGCCCTGTCGATTGCCGACAACATGTTCATGGGACGGGAACTGCGTAAACCGGGCTTTCTCGGCACGTATCTGCGCATGCTGGACAAGCCAGCCATGCAGGCCTTTGCCAGAGACAAGCTGAATGAGCTCGGCCTTGCCACCATCCAGAACATCAATCAGGCGGTGGAATCCCTGTCCGGTGGCCAGCGGCAAGGCGTGGCTGTCGCCCGCGCGGCAGCTTTCGGGTCCAAGGTCGTGATCCTTGATGAGCCAACCGCCGCACTGGGGGTCAAGGAAAGCCGCCGCGTTCTGGAACTCATTCAGGACGTGCGCTCAAGGGGTATTCCGATCATCCTGATCAGCCACAACATGCCACATGTTTTTGAAGTCGCAGACCGCATCCACATCCACCGTCTCGGCAAACGGCTGGCCGTCATCAAGCCCGCCGACTTCACGATGTCCGATGCTGTCGCCCTGATGACCGGTGCCATGGAGCCGCCGTCCGAGGTGGCCGCCTGATGGTCGGATACACACCAACAGCCAGCCCGGCACCGGGCTGGTCTTCCCACCGCATGCCCTCACTGAAAGACACTCCATGATCCTTGTTTGCGGCGAAGCCCTCTTCGACCTCTTCTCCGACACGGCCTCCGGTTCCCATGTCCCGTTCGACGCGCTGATTGGCGGCTCTCCATTCAACGTGGCTGTCGGGCTTGCGCGGCTGGAGGAAAAGGTGGCGTTCTTTGGCGGTATCTCCACAGACACCTTGGGCCAGAAGCTGGTCGATCAGCTTGAGAAGGAAGGGGTCGACACGTCACACATTCACCGGTCCAAGGCGCTGACAACCCTGAGCCTTGTGCAAAAAGACGCCCATGGTGTCCCCGCCTATACCTTCTATGGGGAAGGCGCTGCAGACCGAATGGTGCATGAAGAGCACCTGCCCAAACTCGCCGCACCAGCCAGCTTCATTCACGTTGGTTCTTACACCGCTCTGGTCAAACCGGTATCCGATAGCCTGAAGACCCTCATTGCCCGCGAGCGCGAGTTCAGCTTGATTTCATTTGATCCGAATATCCGGCCAACAGTGGAAGCAGACATGGACCTGTGGCGAAAGAACACAGATGAGCTGGCGGCTTCTGCAGACCTCATCAAGGTGAGCGATGAAGACCTGTCCCTCATCCATCCCGGCAAGGATCCTGCTGACGTCGCACGGGCATGGATCAAGGCAGGGACAGGTATCGTCGTGGTGACACGAGGTGGAGACGGTGCCACTGCCTTTACCTCGATCCTTGAAATCAGCGTCGCAGGACGCAAGGTCGACGTTATCGACACTGTTGGAGCCGGGGACACATTCCAGGCAGCCCTCCTTGCCGGACTTGTGGATCGGTCGATCAATTCGCGCGCCAAACTTCACGCAATAGACTCCAACACCTTGCAGGATCTGCTAGAAACAGCCGTCGAAGCAGCGGCAATCACCTGCTCCCGCAAAGGGGCCGACCTTCCTCATCGTCAGGAAGTTGCGGGTTTTGCTGCGGTTGCGAAATAAACAGCTGACAACGGCTTTAAATCGATTTAAAAGACTGGCGAATTCTTGAAGGGATGCAGTCATGGTAGCACGCGTGATAGAGGTCGAAGCGTTTGATCTGGTGGTTTTCGGGGCTTCCGGAGACCTTGCCCATCGCAAGCTCATGCCCGCGCTTTACCATCGCTTTGAAGACGGACAGATCCCGGACGAGGCACGCATCCTCTGCACGTCCCGCCGTGATTTTTCAAACGAAGCCTACCGGGACTGGGCAAAGGCGGCGATTGCCGAACACGTGCCCTCGCACGACAAGGAACGCCTCGCAACCTTCCTCGAAAAGCTCTCCTACATTGCCATCGATGTCGGCAGCGGCGCGGGATTTGGAGATCTCGCAAAGGTCCTGAAGGGCCGTCCGGATGTGGTGCGCGCCTTTTATCTGGCCGTCGGACCCGACCTCTTTGGCCCGATATGCGAGCAGCTCGGCAAGGGCGGCATGGTCAATGAACACACACGGGTCGTGATCGAAAAGCCGATCGGCAAGGACGGCAAGTCCGCCAAGGCGCTCAACGACACCGTTGGTGCCGTGTTCAAGGAACACCAGATCTTCCGTATCGACCACTATCTGGGCAAGGAAACCGTTCAGAACCTGATGGCGCTGCGCTTTGCCAACGCCCTGTTCGAGCCGCTCTGGAATGCAGCCCATATCGATCACGTTCAGATCACCGTTGCCGAGTCCCTCGGTGTTGGTGGCCGCGCCGGATACTATGACACTGCGGGCGCAATGCGGGACATGGTGCAGAACCACATCCTGCAGCTGCTCTGCCTTGTGGCCATGGAGCCGCCGGAATCGATGGACGCAGACAGTGTTCGCGATGAAAAGCTGAAAGTCCTGAAGGCCCTGGCACCAATCAAGGGCGAAGACGCCGACAGGTTCACTGTTCGCGGCCAGTACCGTGCGGGGGCTTCCGCGGGGGGCGCTGTTCCGGGATATCTGGAAGAGCTTGGCCATCAGGACAGCACCACCGAAACCTTTGTGGCCCTCAAGGCAGAAATCGCCAACTGGCGATGGGCAGGAGTTCCGTTTTACCTGCGCACCGGCAAGCGGCTTGCCCAGCGCGTATCGGAAATCGTGGTTCAGTTCCGCCCGATCCCGCACTCGATCTTTTCTGCTGAAGCAGGATCGATTTCCGCCAACCGGCTGATCATTCGCCTGCAGCCTGATGAAGGCGTGCAGATGAAGGTGATGATCAAGGACCCCGGCCCCGGCGGCATGCGCCTTCGCGAAGTGCCGCTGGACATGAGCTTCGCCGAGGCTTTCAAGGTCCGTAATCCCGACGCTTATGAGCGCCTGATCATGGACGTGATCCGCGGCAACCAGACCCTGTTCATGCGCCGTGACGAGGTGGACGCCGCGTGGTCATGGATTGATCCGATCCTGACAGCCTGGGCCTCCAGCAAGGAGCCGCCGCGCGGCTATACCGCTGGCACCTGGGGACCATCGGCCTCTATCGCACTGGTCGAACGCGATGGCCGCACCTGGGCTGAAGACGGCCTTTAACAAACAGACGGAGCGCGGCGACAATCCGGTTTCGCCGCCTCCCCAAGGGCAGACATCCCCGGCTGAAACAAGCTTCGTCTGCAGATTTTAAATCGATTAAACCGCTGCAAATCGGGGACTTTGCCGCGCACACGAGCTGAGTATCCGGCCCTGCCGGAGAATGAGGGATGTAAGAGATGACGGTTCAAGCACGCATTGGCGAAATCACCGAACGGATCGTCAAGCGCAGCCACGACACACGGTCCGCCTATCTGGAGCGGATCGGCAAGGCCGCTGAAAAGGGTCCGCACCGCTCGCGCCTGTCCTGCGGCAACCTTGCCCACGGATTTGCAGCCTGCGGCCTTTCCGACAAGGCGGCCCTTTCTGGCGATGTCGTGGCAAACCTCGGCATCATCACCTCCTACAACGACATGCTGTCGGCCCATCAACCCTATGAGACCTATCCGGAACTGATCCGTCAGGCAGCCCGCGAAGCGGGTGCCGTGGCTCAGGTTGCTGGCGGCGTTCCGGCAATGTGCGATGGCGTCACTCAGGGACAGGAAGGCATGGAGCTTTCCCTGTTCTCTCGCGACGTGATTGCCATGTCCGCCGCTGTCGGCCTGTCACACCAGATGTTCGACGCAGCTGTCTATCTTGGCATCTGCGACAAGATCGTTCCCGGCCTCGTTATTGCAGCGCTTTCCTTCGGCCACCTGCCGTCGATCTTCGTTCCTGCAGGGCCTATGACCACCGGCATTTCGAATGACGAAAAGGCAAAAATCCGCCAGCTCTATGCCGAGGGTAAGGTGGGTCGTGACGCGCTGCTGGAATCGGAATCCCGCGCGTATCACTCTCCGGGCACCTGCACCTTCTACGGCACGGCAAATTCCAACCAGATGCTGATGGAGATCATGGGTCTCCACATGCCGGGCGCCTCCTTCGTCAATCCGGGCACACCGCTTCGCGACGCCCTGACCCGCGAAGCCGCCAAGCGCGCGCTGGCAATCACTGCACTTGGCAATGAATTTACCCCGGTTGGGGAAGTGATCGACGAAAAGGCCATCGTCAACGGCGTCATCGGCCTGCACGCCACAGGCGGTTCGACCAATCACACCATGCACCTTGTCGCCATGGCCGCAGCTGCCGGCATCAAGCTGACATGGGACGATATTTCCAAACTGTCCGACGTCACTCCGCTGCTGGCCCGCGTCTATCCCAATGGCAAGGCGGACGTGAACCACTTCCAGGCAGCTGGCGGTCTCGCCTTCCTGATCCGTGAATTGCTGTCCGATGGTTATCTCCACAAGGACGTCAAGACCGTCTACGGGTCGGACCTCTCCGGCTATACGGTCGAAGCGCGGCTTGATAGCGACGGAAACATCCAGCGCGATCCGGTTCCCGAAATCTCTGGCGATGAAACAGTTGTCGCACCTCTCTCCAAGCCATTCCAGCCGACTGGTGGTCTGAAGATGCTGACCGGTAACATGGGCAAGGCGGTCATCAAGATTTCGGCTGTGGCCGAAGAACGCCACATCATCGAGGCCCCGGCCCGCGTGTTCCACACTCAGGAAGACATGCTCAAGGCCTTCTCCAACAAGGAGATCAACGGCGACATCGCAGCTGTTGTTCGCTTTCAGGGCCCCAAGGCTTGCGGCATGCCCGAGCTTCACAAGCTGACCCCGTGCCTCGGCATCCTTCAGGATCGCGGCTACAAGGTTGCCCTGATCACCGATGGCCGCATGTCCGGCGCTTCGGGCAAGATCCCGGCAGCCATCCATGTGACACCGGAAGCAGCTGACGGCGGTCCAATCGCCAAGATCAAGGATGGCGACATCATCCGGGTCGATGCCAAGACCGGCAAGCTGGAAGTGCTGGTGGACGCGGACGAGTTTGCAGCCCGCCCACTCGCTTCGGCCGATCTCTCCCATCATCAGAACGGGGTTGGCCGCGACCTCTTCGCCACTTTCCGAAATGCCGTCGGCACTGCTGATACCGGCGCTTCGGTGTTTGGCTGACACTTTCAAGGATTGGACCCGTTTCCATGGCACAGAATGTAGAACGCATCGAAAAGGTCATGCTGGCCGCTCCCGTGATCCCGGTGCTGGTGATCGAGGACCCGAAAAAGGCCGTTCCGATGGCCGAGGCTCTGGTTCGCGGCGGCCTGCCCTCCATTGAAATAACCCTTCGCACCGAGGGCGCGCTTGAAGCGATCCGGCTGGTTGCCGAAAATGTGGAAGGCGCGATCCCGGGCGCGGGAACCGTTCTGGATCAGGCGCAATATGAAGCAGCCGTTGCCGCTGGAAGCCAGTTCATCGTGTCTCCCGGCGCAACCAATACCCTGATCGATATCGCCGAACAGAGCGACGTTCCGCTGCTTCCGGGCGCCGCCACGGCATCGGAAGTCATGGCCCTCATGGAACGTGGCTACCAGCGGCTCAAGTTCTTCCCGGCGGAACAGGCAGGCGGCGCCTCCTACCTCAAGTCCCTCTCCTCTCCCCTAGCGGCAGTAAAATTCTGCCCGACCGGTGGCGTGAGCCTTGAAAAGGCCCCGACCTATCTCAAGCTTCCCAACGTCCTTTGTGTCGGCGGATCCTGGATCGCGGATGCCAAGGCAATCGAGGCCGAAGACTGGTCCGGCATTGAAGAACGCGCGCGCGCGGCAGCCGCGATTTCCGGCTGACCCAAAGCTTCAAACTATTTTTGCATTCGCCAATGCCCGGCCCCTTGTCACAGGGGCCGGGCATTCTTACTTGCGATCCACTCCGGCAGAGCGCTGCGCAAGCGATCATCAAGACCGAAGTACAAACAACAAGAAGCGGGCCCACTGGCACATACGGCGCGATAGCGGCCACCGGTTCGAATTGAACCAACTTCCTTCGCGACACGACACCACGGCAGCGACCTTATTTTCGGATACATTTTGTCATGATGCTCGATGTCGTCTATCTGGTCTTCGGACTGGCCCTGCTTTTTGCAGGTGGTGAGGCACTCGTTCGCGGTGCTGCCGCAATTTCCGTCCGCCTCGGTGTACCCCCCATGATCATCGGCCTGACTGTCGTCGGCTTCGGCACATCCATGCCGGAACTGCTGGTGTCGGTTCAGGCAGCCCTGAAAGGGTCCTCCGACATTGCCGTTGGCAATGTGGTCGGCTCCAACATTGCCAACATCCTGCTGATCCTCGGCATAGCCGCCATCATCTTTCCGATCACGACCGCGATCTCATCGGTCAAAAGGGATCTTGTGGTGATGCTTGCGGCTGCTGCCTTAATGTTTGTGCTGCCGATGTTTGGAATTCTCAGCCGCCTGACCGGCTCGCTGATGGTCGCTGCTTTAATCGCCTATCTGATTTATGCAGCCATGACCTGCGACCGTGAGGAAGGCTGTGAAGATGGCCCTCAGCAGGGGTCCATGCCGAAAAATCTTGCCTTTGTGGCCGCCGGTCTTGTCGCCCTTGTCTTTGGTGCCGACTTCCTGATCGATGGCGCAACGTCAATAGCAAGCGTGCTGGGTGTTTCTGAAGCCGTGATCGGCCTGACGATCGTCGCCGTCGGCACGAGCCTTCCCGAACTGGCCGCGTCCGCCATCGCTGCGTTCCGTCGTCACTCCGAAATTGCCATCGGCAATGTCATCGGCTCCAACATCTTCAATATTCTGGGCATTCTGGGCGCAACTGCCATCATCCAGCCAGTCGCAATCTCACCAGCGATTGCTGCCTTTGACATTCCGGTGATGATCGGTGTCTCGCTGGCCCTTGTTCTCTTGATGGTGTTTACACGATCACTGAACAGGATTGTTGGCGCGGCATTTATCGCGACCTACGTGCTGTATTGCAGCTATCTGTTCGTACAGCTTCCGGCTTGACGCGGAGCCCCGGCCTGATCGATTTTCCTGCTGGTCCTGACGGATCAGCAGGAGGAAACCTTACTCGAATTCCTTCAGGTTCCAGATCAGTCTCAGCCCGCAGCCGGATTTGTTCCGCCAGGCAATCTCACCGATGATCGGCTTCTCGAATTTTTCAAGCGACAGGATTACGTCGTCATCGGTAAAGGCTTCCATACCGACCGCCTGAACCCGGCATCCATTCGGCGCGGCATTGACGATCTTTCCCTTGACCTTCAGCTTTCCGGACTTGTCGCTGATCTCTACCGGGATATCCACGTCGGACCGCTTTTCCCGACGCAGCTCGGTCACCTTGTTGTTGGTTTCCGGGAAAACGACAGCTGCATCCTTCTTGCGCACAGCCGTGACCTGGGCCTTGACGAGCTCGTTGGCCTCGCCAACCCGAATACCGATATTCTTGTGCAGGACAGATATGTTGTCTGATGTCAGGCGGCAGCCCCAGTCGTTCAGATTGGACAGCTTCGCCGAAATGCAGCTCAGACGGTCAAAGTCCACGACAAGAACGTCCACGCTGGACCCTGCCATGCTCTTAAGTTGCGCCAGAGCATCCATTCACTCACTCTCCTTGACCCCTCACCGACACATCCGCTTGTTGATGCCGCGGATATTTTTGGTTTGCCTCTTCCGAAACAGACCATCGGACAAATAACACCCATTCATTAAAATATTTCCCAACGTGAGCTTGAAGATTTGCGATTTATCCCGCTATACGTGCAATTCCGTAACTCTGAAACCGCTTACAGTTCTCTAACTATCGACGCGAAGTTTCACCTGGTTCGCTTCTCGAAACGCGATGGGTTTTATCTCCAAAATACGTTTTCTTCTTTCATCACGCGTATCATCAGATCTTTCCCTTCACTTCGCGCATTTTTGAGGTACACCCCCTGCCCTTTCACCGTTGGCTGTGCTATGTCCGGCCCAACCGAAACGCAACGATTTCCGAGATTTAAATTGATTTAAACGGAGACCATCCATGACCCTGGAAGCCACCTTTCGAGCACTTGCTGAAAAGGCTGACAAACTGAAGGGAACTTCCCTTCGGACCCTGTTCGCGGAAGACGGTGAGCGGTTTTTCCGCTTCTCGGCAACGACCGGGGATCTGCTGCTGGATTACTCCAAATCGCATGTTGATCAGGAAGCTGTATCGCTGTTGATCGAGCTTGCCCGTGCAGCAGGTGTTGAAGAACAACGCACCCGCATGTTCGCCGGCGAGAAGATCAACACGACCGAGAACCGCGCAGTCCTTCACACTGCCCTTCGCAATCAGTCCGGGCACCCGGTTCTGGTTGACGGAGAGGACGTGATGCCGGATGTGTCTGCGGTTCTGGCTTCCATGTCAGACTTCTCGGAAGCCATCCGCTCCGGCGATCTGGTGGGAGCCAAAGGCGCGCCGTTCACCGATGTGGTGAATATCGGCATTGGCGGGTCCGACCTTGGCCCGGCCATGTGCACCCTCGCCCTTGCCCCCTATCATGATGGTCCGAGGCTGCATTATGTTTCCAACGTTGATGGCGCCCATCTGACCGACACGCTGGCAACGCTCAACCCAGAGACGACGCTCTTCATCATCGCCTCAAAAACCTTCACCACCATCGAGACAATGACCAACGCACGTTCGGCCCGCAAATGGGTGGCCGATGCCTTGGGAGAAACGGCTGTCGGAGCGCACT
Source organism: Roseibium sediminis (assembly GCF_008711325.1). Lineage (GTDB taxonomy): Bacteria > Pseudomonadota > Alphaproteobacteria > Rhizobiales > Stappiaceae > Roseibium > Roseibium sediminis. The sequence goes on along the minus strand of NZ_VXDB01000023.1, from coordinate 17,011 downwards.
TTGCGGCGGTCTCAACAGCGCTCGACAAGGTGTCCGACTTCGGGATTTCCGAAGAACGTGTCTTCGGATTCTGGGATTGGGTTGGCGGGCGCTATTCAATCTGGTCCGCGATCGGCCTGCCGCTGATGATCGCCATCGGCCCTGATGCCTTCCATGAATTTCTGGAAGGCGCCCATGCCATGGACCAGCATTTCCAGACGGCTCCGCTTCAGGAAAACCTTCCCGTTCTGATGGGACTGATCGGCGTCTGGAACCGCGATGTTCTGGGCCACGCCGCCCGCGCCGTCCTGCCTTATGACCAGCGACTTTCGCGACTGCCTGCCTATCTCCAGCAGCTCGACATGGAATCCAACGGCAAGCGCATCACCAAGGACGGCACGCCGGTCGCGATGGAAACCGGACCGCTGGTCTGGGGCGAGCCGGGAACGAATGGGCAGCACGCATTCTACCAGCTGCTGCATCAGGGAACGACCGTCATCCCTTGCGAGTTCATCATTGCGGCACGCGGCCACGAGCCGGAGCTGAAGCTGCATCATGAGATGCTGGTTGCAAATTGCCTTGCCCAGTCCGAAGCCCTCATGCTGGGACGCACGCTTGAAGAGGCAGAAGACCAGCTTCGCAAATCAGGCAAGTCGGAAGCGGAGATCAAGGCGCTTGCCCCGCACAAGGTTTTCCCCGGCAATCGTCCGTCCCTGACACTTGTCCACGACCAACTGACCCCCTACGCCCTTGGCCGCCTGATTGCCCTCTACGAGCACCGGGTTTTTGTTGAAGGCGTCATCTGGAACATCAATTCTTTTGACCAGTGGGGCGTGGAATTGGGCAAGGAATTGGCCACTGCCCTGCTCCCGATGGTCCAGGGCGAACAACCGGCAAACGAGAAAGACACGTCCACACAAGGACTTCTGGCCAGAATCCGCGGAACGGCCTGATTTTCGGGCGGCAAATCCGGACCCTGAACCATCCGGAATTGCCGCCTCAATTTTGCCCCAACTCCCCGGATATCAGCATTTCTGAAGCAGTTTGTTCAGGAGGCATTCAGCTACCGCACATATAACGATGCGCGCGCAGGAAGATGTGTGGATGCGGAACAGCTAAACGACAATTGCGAGGTTGTGCGAAGCAGACTAACCTTGCGATGTTTTGATTTGCGGCAATGCCTGAGACGCTCAACAAGGCAAGATGCCGATATTTTAGAGCCCATGACCGAAAACGGCACGGGCGAAGCCGGGAGACCGAGATGAAGAAACAATTGATCCTCGTTGCAGCGGCCGGGATCCTGCTGGCCGGTTGCCAGTCGAGCGGACAGCGCGACCGCGCGCTTGTTGGCGGCGGCCTTGGCGCAGCAACAGGCGCAATCGTTGGTGCTGCGGCTGGAAATGGCGTTGGCCCGGCTCTTGCGGGCGCAGCCATTGGTGCAGCCGGGGGTGCGATCATCGGCTCCGCAACAGCACCGAAAGACTGTGTCGCCTATGATCGCAACGGCAACCCCTACCGGGTGGTTTGCCCCTGATCTGGCGCTAACAAACCAATTTGGCGGATATCAAAAGGAAAATGGACATGAAGAAACTCGTTCTCATTGCCGCAAGCGCCCTGTTTCTGGCCGGTTGCCAGTCTGACAGCCAGCGCGACCGTGCGCTCGTGGGCGGCGGTCTGGGCGCTGCAACAGGTGCCGCGATCGGCGCAGCAGTCTCCGGCGACGTAGGCGGTGCGCTGGTTGGTGCCGCTATCGGCGGTGCGGGCGGCGCGATTGCCGGCTCTGCAACCACTCCGAAGAACTGCGTTGCCTATGACCGCAACGGCAACCCGTACCGCGTTGCCTGCCCGTAATTCTGACAAGGCCAACGCTGGGGTAGTTTCATTGTAAACTATGGGTGATTCGCAACTCACCCATGGAGATCGAATGAAACACCTCATTGTGGCTTCCGTTTGCGGGTTGCTCGTAAGCGGCTGTGCCGGAAATTCCGATAGCCAGCGTGACCGCATGCTTATTGGTGGCGGTCTGGGCGCGGCAACCGGAGCAACCATTGGAGCTGCGGCCGGATCAACTGCAGGAGCAGCTGTTGCCGGCGCAGCCATTGGCGCAATTGGCGGCGGTCTGATCGGGATGGTCACGACCCCGGAAAAATGCGTTGCTCGGGACCAGAACGGCAACACCTACAAGGTGAGATGCCCATAAAATCAAAAAGGCCGGTTCAAACGAACCGGCCTTTTTTCTTTTGTTTTTTGCTTTTCAGACCGCTCAGGCAGCCTTGCTTGCCGCGCTGGAGAGAGCAACTTCCGGTGCGACATAGTCGTAGCCCAGAGCCGTGGCAACAGCTTCACAGGTCACCTGACCGTTGTGAACGTTCAGGCCCGGCAGGAAGTTGGCATCGGCCAGAAGCGCCTTGGCAGCACCCTTGTTTGCCAGAGCCAGTGCGAACGGCAGGGTGACGTTGTTCAGCGCGTAAGTGGACGTGCGCGGAACGGCGCCCGGCATGTTGGCCACGCAGTAGTGAACGATGTTGTCGACGATGTAGGTCGGGTCGGAGTGGGTCGTCGCCTTGGAGGTTTCAAAGCAACCGCCCTGATCGATGGCAACGTCAACGAGGACGGAGCCCGGCTTCATGCGGCTGACCAGATCAGCAGAAACAAGCTTCGGAGCAGCAGCACCGACAACAAGAACGGCACCGATCACCATGTCAGCTTCAAGTACATGGGCTTCAAGAGCCGCCTTGGTGGAATAGACCGTCTTCAGCGCAGCGCCGTAAGTCTGGGACAGACCTGCCAGAACATTGGTGTTGCGGTCGAGCACGGTGACATCCGCGCCAAGACCGAGGGCCATTGCAATGGCATGCGAACCAACCACGCCGCCGCCAATGACAACAACCTTGGCCGGCGCAACGCCCGGAACACCGCCGACGAGAACGCCGGAGCCACCATTGGCCTTTTCGAGCGACTTTGCACCTGCGATGACGGACAGACGGCCAGCAACCTGAGACATCGGAACCAGAAGCGGCAGGCCACCCTTGGAATCAACAACGGTCTCATAAGCAATGCAGGTCGCGCCGGACTTGACCAGATCAGCGGTCTGTTCCGCGTCCGGAGCAAGGTGAAGATATGTGAAGAGGATGTGGTCCGGGCGCAGCATTGCGCGCTCGACAGCCTGCGGCTCCTTGACCTTGACGATCATGTTCGCGATGTCGAAAATTTCCTTGGCAGTGCCCAGCACCTTCGCACCGGCAGCTTCGTAAGCCACGTCATCGGCACCAATGCCAACACCGGCATTCGTCTCGACAAAAACTTCGTGGCCCTGAGCCACAAATTCAACAACGCTGTCCGGCGTAAGGCCAACGCGGTACTCGTGGTTCTTGATTTCCTTCGGCACACCAATGCGCATGACGTTTCCCCTTCAATCTGGATGTTGTCTTCAGCAACTGGATAAATCGTAGAACCAAACGGCGCGCATGTGCTTGCGTAATTCTATTGTGCTCTGCGAAATATTGCAATTTTATGCGGATTTTTGATAAGATCACCGCATAAAATTCGAAGGGATCGGACAATGAAGCTTGATGTTATAGACCGGAGGATCCTGCAGGTTCTGCAGAAGGAAGGTCGCATAGCCAACGCGGATCTGGCCGACAAGGTCGGTCTTTCAGCCTCCGCCTGCCTGAGGCGCATGCGCGCGCTGGAGGAAAGCGGCATCATTGCCAGCTATGTGGCGCTTCTGGACCAGACCAAGCTGGGCCGCCGCATGGACGTGTTCGTGGAGATCTCGCTCGTCGGCCAATCAAATGAAATTCTGGAAGCGTTCGAAAAGGCCGTCGTCCGCGCTTCAGAGGTTATGGATTGTTTTCTGATGGCTGGTGACGCTGACTACATGCTCCGCGTAACCGCAGCCGACCCTCTCGATTTCGAGCGAATTCATCGCGAACAATTGGCCCGGTTGCCGGGCGTTCTGCGCATGAAGACATCGTTTGCAATCCGCCCTATTGTCCGCACCACCGCTTTCCCGATGGACACAAAATAGAGGCTGCATTCAATGAAGAAAGGCGGCCTCCCCTTTCGAAGTGACCGCCTTCAGTTTTCGCTGCTATCTGGGTTCACGCGTAGAGGTAGTTCCTCGCAGCTTCGTCCAGATACAGTTTGTTGTTGTTATTCGTGTTGGTCACCATTTTGTTGCCGATTTTCTTGGCTTCTGCCACGCTGGTGCCCGGATCCAGTTGAACGACGAACGATCCGAGGCTGTGCCCGGTGTGCGACCCGTTGTTGTTGTTGGAAATCATGCTGATACGGAAGAAACCGTTGCCCAGATCTTCAGCCTTGGTCTTCGTTTTGTCCAGCGTGTGAGTGAAGCCGAGATTGATTGTCCAATCCTTGGTCAGGGGCTGCTTGATATCACCAAATGGCAGCGGTGAATGCAGCAGGTGATTGATGGACTTCTCACGCTCCGCTTTGGACATCTTGCCAAAATCCGTGCCTGTCAGACGGATCAGCGCCTGCTGCGTCTGCGGCGTCAGGTTTGTCCAATCATTCAGGTTGGTCAGCTTGTTGGCAATTTTCGCCTCCAAAGCCTCACCAGTCAGATTCCGGTTGGCGGCCTTCACCTGGGCGACAGCTTGTTCAATGACCGGTTGGAGCCCTGTGATCGGCGAACGGCCCGTGATCTGCTTGTTACCGGTAATGTAGTAACCACCATACTGCTGCTGGGTTGGTGCCATGGCCGCCGGGAACATATGGCGGACGTGTGAATAGAATTCATGCCCCCCACCTATGGCACCACCATGCTGATGAGCTCCGTGATTGTGATTGTGACCGCCCTGCGCATGCGGTGCAGCCTGGGCGTGATGACCGGGCCGCGTGTTGTGGGCCGCGTGGCCATGAGCGGCATGTCTATTGGCACCATCCGCCGGTCGGGCGGCGGCATGCTGATGCGCGGCATGATTGTGACCAGTCATTGCAGGGGCAAAGCCATTTTGCGCAACAGGCATGCGCATCGGCATCACCGGAACGCCAAATCCATTTCCGGCCGGTACAGCGATCTTTCCGTTCACACCTGGCCCGCCATTGAAGCCCGCCCCTGCATTAAAGATTGGGCGTTGGACCGGCTGGCCCATTGGCATGTTGGCATACGAGGCAAAGGCCGGACGCAACATGTTGCCGCCGCCGTTGGTCATGACCGGTACAAATTGGCCCCCCATGTTTCCACCACCGGTGATCTGTGTCAGAAAATTGGAAATCTGACGCAGTCCCTGAGAGAGACCTTGCAGGTTGTACATGGATCCCATGCCGCCGCGAGCGCTCATATAGCCACCGTTGATCAGGCCCTCAAGCAGACCGGCAACCTGCGAGAGTGCCTGAGCAAGCTGACTTGTTGCCCCTTGCTGCGCGTGAGCCGGTTGCGCCCCGGAAAAGCCGCCACCAAATACTGTGCGCGGCATGTTTTGGGCCGCATTTCTGGGCGCACCATTGGCATTCAACACATTCTTGAACGCTCCGCCTTGCAGATGCCCCGCGTTCGGGCGGGCTACCGGCGCTTTATTCGCATGAACCGGACAAGTCATAACTACCCCCAAATTTGCTCATTTCGTAAACTTTGACTTCAAAAAAGAATATCATCTAAGGTCCACTTCAAATATCGCATCCAACTACCGACATAATTACGTAGTACTAACCAATACAGTTTGGGAATGTTCTTACAGTCGCTTCGGCTGTATCAGACTGCTCCTAAAGGTTGTCGACGGTCCGAAAGCCAGGCGTTATAGTCCCTGCCACAATTTTGATTTCAAAGGATCTTAAAGGGTGTCCACCTCTGTTTCGCGCCTCATCGACACGACATACCAACTCGCAGAATGTCCCACTTGGGACGAGCGCACCGGACGTCTCTTCTGGACCGACATTCAGGGACGGGCCATCCACGCCCTGGAGTGGGCCACGCGAGAAATCCACACCTGGACATTCGAAAATGAAGTGGGGTCCTTTGGCCTGACAGATGACGACCGGCTTGTCGTCGCGGTTTGGAACAAGATCGTCCTGTTTGATCCGCAAACCGGCACACAAGAATTACTGGCCATGGTTGAAACGGATCTGCCGCAAACTCGCCTCAACGACGGCAAGATCGGCCCCGATGGGGCCTATTGGGTCGGCACAATGGATACCAGCTCCCCGCGCGAGCCTGTCGCGAGCCTTTACCGCGTGGACGGCAAAGGTGATGTTGAGGAAATACGTGACGGATTGCAGGTTTCCAACGGTTTGGCCTGGTCGCCCGATGGAACCACGATGTACCACGCAGATTCCAGCCCCGGCTGGATCGAGGCATACGTATTTGATCCGCAAACCGGCGGTATTGGAACAAAAATGCTGTTTGCCCAGCAAACCAATGAAAGCGGAAGGCCGGATGGCGCGACGATAGATGTTGACGGAAATTACTGGAGCGCAGGTGTTTCAGCCGGAATTCTGAACTGCTTTGCTCCCGACGGAAGTCTGAATGCAAGCATTGAGATGCCAGTCCCCAAGCCGACAATGCCCTGTTTCTGCGGACCGGACCTTGACCAGTTGGTTGTAACGAGCCTCAAACCGCCGACAGATCCGCTGGATCAGGAAGCCGACCTGCAATCTGGCGGTCTTTTCCTCGTTGAAGGCCACGGAACAAGGGGACTTCCGACATATCGTTTCAGGACTGACTGACGGCACTTCACTGACTACCGGCAACGGGCTGAAACAGAGCGCCAAACCGCTTGCGCGTCGCGCACCTTCACCCGTTCCGTGACCAATGAATAGACCGCAGGTTCGGTGACATAGTGCCGGGAGGCTCGGCGCAGAAGAACCTTTTCCTTCACAGAGCGGTAAACTGCAGGATACCTGATCGCCACTCTTCCGGCGGGGCGGACGAGAACGTTTTCCGTTACATTTTGAAAGATCGCGGGATGCTGGACCCGGCAGAGAATCTTGCGTCCCTTACGGACACGGTATTCCCATCCAGTGCTTGCCGCGCGCACCAGCACCCTCCTCTGCCTTGTCTGATAGACCGGAGCAGTCTGCCGATAGCTCACCCGTTCCGGCCGCACAAGGACCCGCCGATTTTGATAGCCGTAGGCCGCAGGCGTTTCCACCAAACGCCTCTTTTCAGGCTTCACCAGAACCCGGCGCTGCACAGTTTGATATGCGGCGGGCACAACGACTTGTTCGTAACAGGACAGGGTTCTGCCACCAGCCTCAACAGGCATTGCAACTCCGTAGCCGATTACGAACGCCAAACAGAGTATTAATTTCTCTAAACGCATGACTTCCCCCACCCAACGACACGAAATTCGTTGGGCAGAGTAAGAAAAGTTAACGAAAAGTTAAAGCGATTTACGCACAGCGGCAACCAAGACTACTTCTGATCGTAATCTGTGTCCTGATTGATGATACCCTTTGCCTCTTCCGGTATCCACTCGCCCCAGCGCGGCTGAAGTTTGTGATCGACGCTAATGCGGTCGTCGAAAACGAAGCACTCGCCCTTCCACAGGCTCTCGTCTTCCGGAACTTTTTCCAGATAGTTCAAAATCCCGCCTTCCAGATGATAAACGTCGTCATAACCGTTCTTGAGCATCCAGGCCGTCGCCTTCTCGCAACGAATGCCGCCGGTACAGAACATGGCGACCTTCGGCTTTTTCTTTAGAAGATTGTCATGCTGGTGGACCCATTCGGGAAAATCACGGAATGCATCCGTCTCCGGATTGATGGCATTCTCGAACGTTCCAAAGGCAAATTCATAGTCATTACGGGTATCAATGACCACGACTTCCGGGTCGGAAATCAGCTCGTTCCAGTCCTCGGGCTGCACATAGGTGCCGACCACTTCGTTCGGGTCGATGTTATCGATCGCAAGACGCACAATTTCCTGTTTCAAACGCACGCGGATCTTTTTGTAGACGTGGCGATGGGTCCAGGCTTCCTTGTGAACCAGATCGCTCAGCCGCTCATCGCTGCGAATCCGTGCCAACACAGCACGCACCCCATCTTCCGGCCCGCAAATCGTTCCATTGATCCCTTCGCGCGCCAACAACATGCAGCCACGCACATTCTGCTCCTGACAGAAAGCCTTCAGCGGGTCCCGCATGGCCTCGTAGTCGTCGAGCGTGGCAAATTTGTAGAAGGCAGTAATTAGATAATCGGACATGTCTGCGTATCGTGGTTCTGGTCTTGTTGTCAGGTTCGCCCTCTATATAGCCAACTCACCACATTTGAGAAGTCCGCACTTTCCCCCCCAAGGCCGCAGGGAAATAAAAATCGGCCACCTCTCCCCAAATGAAAACACCTTGCCCCGAACCAGCGAAGCAAGGTGTCTGCATTCCGACGGAACGTTGGGGTACGCGTCAGCGTCCGCCAGAGTTGAACGCGTTCAGGACGGTCAAAAGGCCGGTCAGGTTGTCGGCCACCCCCGTCTGTCCAACCTTTTCGGTCGCACCTGCACCAGCCATCGTGTCCATGCTGTAAATCTGCATGACGCCCTGGTTTGCGGCCGCCTGGCTAAGCGTATTCTGCTGCTGCTGTGCTGCGACGGCATTTTCAAAAAGAATGCCGTTGGAATGAGCCATGGACTGGTACAGCGTGCTGATGGCCATGGCCGGAGACTCGGCAACCACCTTGACGTTCGACTGGGTCACGGCATCGGTGATCATCGGGCTGACAGTTGACGGATCGGGCATATTCCATTCTCCTCAAATCTGAACCGGCAGCCTTGCCGGCCTCTCACATTCCCAAAGACGCAGCTGACCGAACTTCGTGATCTCGAAATCAGAATTTTCTTTTCACGCCCGACCGCTCAGACCTTCAAAGAAAACGCCCTGCTCCGGATGAAGGAGCAAGGCGCAAGAGATCATCACGATCTGTTATGCGGATCAGCGACCGCCGGAATTGAAGGCGCTCAGCACCGTCAAAAGCCCCGACAGGTTGTCGGCAACACCAGTCTGGCCGACCTTCTCCGTTGCTCCCGCGCCGGCCATCGTGTCCATGCTGTAGATCTGCATGACACCCTGGTTTGCAGCAGCCTGTGCAAGTGTGTTTTGCTGTTGCTGGGCCGCAACCGCATTTTCAAACAGCACACTGGTTGAATGTGCCATCGACTGGTACAGCGTGCTGATGGCGATGGCGGGCGCTTCACCCACGACCTTCACGTTGGACTGGGTGACGGCATCGGTGATCATCGGGTTGACCGTTACGGGATCAGGCATCTTCCACTCTCCTTGAAGCTTCGCCGACTGTGCTATCGGCCTTGCAATCCAATGGACGTCCCTCAGGTTTGTTTGTGACGATAAATATCTAATTTATCTGGATATTTCGAAACGAAACCATACGGCGAACCAATGGTCTATTTGCGTTGCTGCATTGCCTTTTCGGCCTGCGCCCGCAGCTGCGAGAGCTGGTTCTCAACCTCCCGGGACACCATCGACTGAACATTGCCCATGAGAAGATTGAGCTGATAGGCAACCTTCGGGTCGGCAAGGCCACCGGCGAGCCCCATTGGCAGGCCTGTCGCCGGCTGCCCCACCGGTTTTAGGGACTGCACGCTCGCCCCCGACTTCAAAAGATCGGCCAGCGCGTCTTTGTCCTGAAGGGTCTCTTTCAGCATGTCGGTGTGCTTGATCAGGTTGGCCGAAAGGGCTTCTGCCTTGTCGATCGTCTCCTGAAGAACGTTTTCGACCACCTTCATGCCCTGGGCCAGAGCCTGATCCCCTTCGTCCCGCTTTTTCAGGATCTCACCCGCAATTTGAAGAACAGCCGGCAGAGCTTGATATGAGGTTTTCAGGGACTGCTGGAGAGTTGCCGTCTTCTGGCTGCTGTCCAGAAGGTCCTGCAAAGTCACCGGGGTTGCAGACGCAGTACCAGTGGCCGGTTTTGTTCCAGCGTCGGCCGCAGCACCAGAGGTCACGCCGGCATCGCCCCCCGAAACCGGTTCTCCGGTGCCGGAAGAAGCGGGATCGGCGGCGGCGGCAGACGCGCTGTCGGCTACAGGGTTTCCGTCAGCCTCGGTCGGCTGGACGTTTTTTTGCCCGTCGGGGTCCGGACTTTGGGGCGTTTGCGGCATTTCCAATCTCCTCTTCAACCTCAATCTCGCTGAAATCCGTCTCCGTTATTTCAGGCAGAGGACTTGCGGTGTGGACGTCCATGACACGGAAAGACAGATGCTCCCGCCTCTCAGACGGATAAAGCGTTTCATTCCAGTCCCTTGCCGGAACACTACGGCGGCTGCAGCCCCGGTGGTGTCGGGCGGCCATGTTTTCAGGTCCCTGATTGAGCGAAAGCCCGCCACCCTGCACAGTTTGAACCTGTGCAGAGGCCGATTGCCCGAGCGGGACCGCAAGAAAAAGGCCAGAAAACCCGCAGGATGAATCTGAGACAGCAACTGCATCATCGCCTGTCTTGCGATCCTGCAAGACGAGTTCGAGCAATCCGCGCGCGGAGACGAGCGAACTCAAATGGCGACAATCCTCTGCTCCGCTCTCATCTCCTCCCTCAACGGCAAGGCGCACCATGGCTTCCCGTTCAAGGCGTCCAAGGGTGATCTGCCGGATATAGGCATCCAGCTCCCGGCAAATAGCTTCCAATTGCCGCGCCATGACGGACCTCCATGCTGATGTCGTGTGTGTGGATGCAACGCGGGGTGTCGAACGTGTCGCGACCGTTTCCCGTCAGCTTCTATTTCGCTGGCTTGGGCGAAGACCCGATGACCCTGTTGCGTTCATCAGACAGCCGCTGTTTGTCATGCTCATCAAGATCGGCAAGAGCGTCCGCAAGGGATCGCCGCTCATCTTGCGTCAACGGCTTCTCGCGCCTGTCCTTGTCGACCGCATCGGCCGTCGGTGGCGGCCGATCTTTCCTGTTCCCTGTCATCCCCACCTCCCTGCAAGGCCTTGCTCAACCGGATTTCAGATCGGAGAACACGGTTTTCGACGATGTCCCCGCTGTTTCGCTGACGGTCCCGTAGACCTTGACAGCGTGATCGACGATGCCCTGGATCTGGGTCAGAAACGGGATCTGCTTGGCTTCCTCGACGGGCCCTTCGGCAGCCTTCTTGATGGCGACGGCCTGTGCGGCAAGCGCTATCTGCATGACAGCGTTCATGTAGTTCTGCGCATCCTGCACGGCCAGTCCGGTCACCTGCCCGACCATCATTTCCGGCGGCGTGGTCGCGAGCTCCAAGTCATAGGAAGATGTTTCGGTATTGGCCAGTTGCACCGACTGAACGATCTTCGGATTGAGCGCGGTTGTCACCGGGGCCTGTTTGGGCGGCCTTGGAACATTTCCAGACGGATTTCCGGTTTCAGGCTCCTCTCCAGGATGCGGCTCTGATTGAGGCTTGAGCCGACCGGAGGCATCCCTCGACAGCTTTGGTTCTCCCTTGCCATTCTCCTGCGCGGAAGACCCGTCTGAAGCAGAAGTATCTGCGGTTTTCTTGCGTTTGAACAAAGCCATTTCGAACCTCTCAAACCGGGATGGCCTTTCGGCTCAGTTGCGAGCCTGCCGTTCCCCGAACACTTACTTTGTTTCGCCGATATCCATGATGAGCTGGCAGGCCTTGGAAACGACAGCGGTGGTGATCTGGTTCATCGCCTGCTGACTGTGCACCGCATTCTGGATGGACAGCCCGGACGCGTGACTTGCCACCTGATACAGGCTCGCAATCGCCTGCGCGGGAGCTTCAGCCACCACCTTTACATTGGTCTGGGTCACAGCATCTGTGATTTGAGCATTCACTGAATCAGCCATCTTGCTTTTCCGTCAGTTCGAGTTTGGCAGCTCCGGCACAGCAAGGATCTGCTTTACCGGCAAGAGGTCAAAAAGAGGGACGCCTCAGACACCGATCCGTGAACCGGACGCGGTCTGATATCCCGATGGGCCGCTCGCGGTTTCAAGCGCGGCCCGAAGATATTCCCTGAGATGCTGCACCCGCTTTCGGGCGAGTGGCTCCGATATGCAAAGGCGCTCGGCAATGTCGCGGTAGGAACAATCCTCGCAAAACCGCATCTGAAAAATGACCTGGACTTCCTCTGGCATTGCGCCAACCGCCTGCAAGAGACGATGCAGCAGGTCCCGGTATCCCAGCGAGTTTTCCTGGTCCGGCTGGGGGTCTCCAAGAGATGAAGAATGATCCTGATAGATATCGGCCTGAAAGTCGCGAACCTGGCGTTCCGAGTTCAGCTTCCGCAGCCGACTGATATATTCGTTTTTCATTGCAAAGAGCAGGAACGCCCTTGGCTCGCGGATATCCGTGTCATTGCGCTCCACGTGGCTCACCGCCTTGATGAGCGTCGCGGACAACAGATCTTCCGCATCCTCGCGGTTGCCCTTGGTCAGGCGCAAGGCCCGGCGTCTCAAAACAGTCGCATCATCAATCCAGCTCATCCATAACCCGGCTGATGGAATTGAAACGCTTTCACCGGTCTCGTTCTGTCCTGACACTGCCAGCCTCCCAAGTCGCCTTGTCCGCACCTACCTGTCAGCCATGAGGACGCTCAAAATGATACATTGTGAAAATTTTCCCTTTTTAATTGTAGAGCTCTATTCAAAGGCGGTTGCAAGGCTCCTCACCAAAGGAGAACAAATCTATAATCCATTGATATAATTTGGATTTTCAACAAAACCCAATCGAGACACGCGAAACAAAAAGAAAACAAAGCAAGAACAACTATAGCGTGCGCCTGAGCACTTTGAAACCCTGCATGTAAGGAAGGGTGCAAGAATGAGCTGCTCGGCGCGCAAGGCTGCGCAGCGACGATCCCATGTCATCGTGAATGGCCGGGTGCGACCGGACGCAGACTGGATTTATCGGACGCTCAGGCGTCTCGCCACTTGATGGAACACCCCATCGAAGGGATCTGATCCTGCGGGCCCCTTCCGGTTTCGACAACCATTTTCATGGCCTCGAAGAGATCACGGCGCACATCGGGGGCGGCTGTTTCCTTGCGGGATGCATCAAGACGTCCGCGATACTGCAGTTCCTGATTTCGGTTAAACCCGAAAAAGTCGGGAGTGCAGACCGCATCATAGGCCCGGGCCACGGACTGATCCCGGTCGTAAAGATAAGGAAAGGGAAAGCCTTCCCGCTCGGCAAGATCAATCATCTTCTCGAAACTGTCCTGCGGATAGGCTTCGGCATCATTTGAGCTGATGGCTACAACCCCGACCCCAAGCGCCTGCAATTCCCATGCGTCCCGGAGTATGCGTTCACGAACAGCCACCACATAGGGACAATGGTTGCAGATGAACATCACCAGCGTGCCGTTAGGGCCCGCAATGTCGGCAAGGGCATAGGTTTGCCCATCTGTTGCCGGCAGAGAAAAGTCGACAGCCTTCCAGCCAAAATCACATACTGGTGGCACCGAAGCCATTGCATTCTCCCCCGTCACATCCAACCCGCATTCCACGAAGGAGAAAGCCCCTTCACCCACACCATACTGAAAAATGACGACACATCTACCCACAGAGCATCAGGCGCATATCGAACACCATACATTCGACAGCAAGTTACACGCCACCAAGATACACACAATCAAGACAAGAAAATTTCACAGACAAAAACAGAAAAATACACACCCATTGAAGAGAAGGGCTTTGACCAGATAAGTCTAGAAACATTTTGAGGGGAAAAAGGAAAAATATCTATCCGGACTTCCAGCCCAAACGGTAATATTCCGTAATATATAAATTTAATGAAGAAATTCACGCAAATAATTATCTCCCTGCTTTCAGCATCCGATATTTCCGATCCAGAAGCATTGATGCAGGATCAACTTTCAAGATGACCACATCAGGAATACACCTCAATTCAGATCCACCACCAAGGCAACCACACAAAGAACAACGCAACAGCAAATCGAAACAATACAATACATACCTTCGGATTAACAATATGATGAATATAAAAACAAAACTCAAATAAGTATAGATTCGAACTATGTAAAATAAAAAAAACTACGCTTCATTTATGGAGACCACTTCACTTTTTATTAAAAATAGGTTTTTCTACCAAGGTGATTTTACACTAGGTGATTTACGCTTCGCACCAACGGAACGGAAATCTACCTGTTTAAAGGCAACTCGGGGGAGAGACGATTTTGACCGACCACACCTCAGATCACGACCTGAAGTTGACGGAAGCGCCTGAAACGGCCAAATCCGACAACAAACAGGCCCAAAAGGAAAGGTCCCGTGCAACAGGCAAGTCCAGCACGGTTAGAAGCGATCCGGGTACAATTATTCTTCACTGGACCCTCACAATCGCGGTTTTTGCGAGCTTGCTTACGGGTCTGCGACTGTCCGCAGACGCGGAAGGCGCGTGGTTTAGTAAACTGTTTGAACCAATTCTGCCCCAGGGTGAAATCTGGACGTGGCACTTTCTTTCAGCCCTTTTCGTGCTTGGCCTCATCTTTGCCTATACGGCCTACATGTCCCTCGCCCGGTTGATGAAACGCATTTCCATGCAGCGGGCCAACGTTCTTACGCAGCCAGTCGACAGAAAACTGAAGATTTCCGCACTGAACGTGATCTCTTACTGGCTCCTGTTCGCGTCTGTCATCGCCCTGACAGTAACAGGCGTATTGCTTTATCTCGGCGAGGGTGGCCTGTGGGTCGATGTTCATTACATCACCGCTCTGGTCGTTCTGGGCTATACGGTCGTCCATATCGTGCTGCACTACATGTATGGCGGCCTGCAGGAGTGGCTACGTCTTTTCCGTCCTCACCCCCTGCGTCAGGTGCCGGGAATGGCCAGCTATCCTCTGATGAAGTCCCAGGCACTTGGGGCGATCATCATGGCTGGCGTATATTCGCTCGATCTGGGAACCCGTGATCAGGTCTTCATCGCATCATCCAACACCATGCCGACACTCGATGGTGATCTATCGGATGAAACCTGGAGCCAGGCCCGAGTAACAACCGTGACGACCAACCAGGGCTCAAATCTGGGCGGCAGCGGCGAGTCGAATGTTGAAATTCGCGCCGTTCAGGTTGGCGACAAGATCGCCTTTGCTTTCCGCTGGGAAGACAAGACCCGTTCCTTGAAGCGGCACCCGGTACAAAAGACCGAAGACGGCTGGAAAATGCTGAACAACCGCGGCGATCTTTCCGACGAAACGGAGTTTTATGAAGACAAGTTCTCGGTTGCCTTCGGCAAGTCCGATGCCTATGGCGGCGGCGGCTCCACCCATATGGGCCCGAAGCCCCTGAGCGACAAACCAGGAACCTTCCATGAGCGTGGCCTTCACTACACAACGGACGGCAGCCTGATGGATGTCTGGCAGTGGAAAGCATCGCGCGGCGGCATGCTGGGCCGGGTGGACGACATGTGGTTCGGCACTCCGATTGAGCCGAAGGAAGCCCATATTGCCGGCAAGGCGCGCTACAGCGCCGGATATGATGCCGACAAGGGCAAGTCCTTCTATGTCTATAACTACGTGAAGCAACCCGACAGCAACTACAAGGGCCCGGTTGGCGTCAAGCGCCTGCCAAAGGATTACGCCGCGATGAACGCAAAGATGGGCAACATCAACCTGTCTGTTGAAGTTTCAGACGATGAAGGGTCTCAGTGGTGGATGTTCGACGAAGAATCGGTTCCTTATTCTGAGGAGCTTGATGCACAGATCCCCGTTGGCACCGTCATTCCTGGCGTGCTGATCACCGGAACCTATGAAGGCAGCCGAGCTGACCTTCTGGGTGGCGCGAAATGGGCGGACGGCCACTGGACACTGGAGGTAATCCGCGACATGGATACCGGGAACGAACAGGATCTCGCGATGGAAGACGGGTTGTTCATGTATGTGTCGGTGTTTGATCACAACCAGACCCGGCATACCCGCCACTCACGACCAATCCGGCTCGTGCTGAACTAACTCTATCGCCCACGACTTGCAGGAATTCGCATATGTCTAGCAGCAAATGCACCCTTACGATCAACGGAGAGGAAATTCGGGCAAACGTGGGCGATACGCTCGTTGAAGCAGCATTGGGAGGACGAATAATCCTCCCACATGACTGCTGCTCGGGCCAATGCGAAACGTGCCGTGTTCGTGTCGTCAGCGGCAAGATTGACGACTTCGACACGCGCGAGAAAGATACAGTTCTCGGCTGCCTCGCCACATTGGAAGGTGACGCCGAGATTACCTTTGATCCTGTCCCGCTGGTGACTACTGTCAAGGGCAAGGTCGAGACCATCCGCGAGATCATTCCGGATTATCTGGAAGTTCGGGTCCGGATGGAGCGGAGGATGACATGGCTGGCAGGTCAGTATGTCAAGGCATCCTTTGCCGGTTTCCCCTCCCGCGACTACAGCCCAACCACACCTTTGGCTCTGGATGCCGAAGAAGACGTGCTGGTTTTCCATATCAAGGTTTACCCCAACAGCATCGTGTCCTCGAAAATCGGGACGCGGATCAAGGCCGGACATGAGGTCAAGGTCAAGGGTCCATACGGAAACGGTTTCCTCAGAAACCAGCCGGAACCCCTGCTCCTGACGTCTACCGGAACCGGATTTGCCCCCATCTGGGCGATTGCTGTGGCGGCACATCTTGGCCAGCCCAAGCGGCCGATGAAGTTGATCGTTGGTGCAAGATCCACCGATGGGCTCTACATGAAAGAAGCTATTCGCTGGCTGCAAAACCGGGGCGTCGAAGTCCTCGTGACGGCGAGTGACGGCGACGGGTCCAGAGTTCTGACCAATCGCCCCTATGAACTGATGTCTGACCTGACCGAAGACCACGTCGTCTATTCGGCTGGAGCGCCGTCTCACGTCGAGGCCACGCGGGAAGTGGCCCGGCGAGCCAATTCGACCTTCTATGCCGATCCATTTGTCGTGGCTGAGGAAGAAAAGGGCCTGTCGGCTCTGGCAAGCTCGGTCTTCAGGAAGCTTGTTTCGCCGTTCTCTTCAAAGACAAACGACTAACTTTCGGCGCAGCCCTCTTCTCGACCGCCTCTTAATCACACACCGGCATTGCAAGCTGGACACCCGCAAAAACCCAATGATTTTGGCTTGGCCTTTTAGGAGCAGCCG
>NZ_VXDB01000022.1 GCF_008711325.1 Roseibium sediminis | reverse complement strand
GTCATCATCCAACCAGGATTTGAGCGAAAAAACCAGCGGGTTATTCAGCAGCCTGCTAAATCGAATGGCGACAAACGTGTGTTTGCCGCCATAGGGATGAGGGGCTGAGCCCAGTTGCGAAGGCAGGCTAGAGACCCGAGCTGACTATCCTCAGAGCTTTGCAGATTCCCGCGAGTCCGTGCCCGGAAATGGTAGCGGCGTGACGCGCGATTTGACCAGCGCATTCATCTCATCCGAATCTTCTTCAAGTGCGTTCAGTGCCATATCCAGAAAATAGGCGCAGAAGGTCTTACCGTCCTTCTCCGCCTGACGTTTCGTAAAATAAATCATCCGCTTGAGCGACTCTTCAGCCGATTCCTCCAGACAACTGTTCGAAGCGTTCAAGTTTGAAATTTTTGACATCGAGGTACCTATCGTTACCCTTGAAAACAATCTTTCGTCGAACCGTAGTAGAACCGTAACATGAATTTGCGCCGTGAAATTAGCGTGATATGTTCAGCGTCCAGTTCTTTCTGTTTTTAACGAGAAGCCCCGGGGTGTTTTTCGACCCGGCTGGTATGCTGCAATTAGTAACGGTGAAATGAATAAAAATTATAAACTTCATAGCCTTGGGTCGCCCTCGTTTCGGGATGCCGACGGCAATTCAATCCATGTGAAAACGCGCAAGGCGCTTGGTATTCTTGTTTATCTGTTTCGCCGGGGCGGGGCACCGGTTTCCCGCGAGGAACTTGCTGAGGTCTTCTGGAGCGGAGCGCCGCGTGAAAAGGCTTCCCAGTCCCTCAGGCAGGCCCTCAGCCAGTTGAGAAGTCTGGAGCAGGAACTGGGGTGTTCCTGCCTGACGGCAACCCATGCTCATATGGCTGCTGAGCTTGGATCTGTAGGTTGGGACCTCGATGAGGTATCGGTGCTTGTCGAGCGCGAAGACACACAAAGTCTGGAGCGGGCATCCCGCCTGTGGGCTGGCTCCTTCATGCAAGGGTTCGATAATCTCGACCCGGAATTCGCAAGCTGGTTGCTGAAGGAGAGAGAGGCACTTCGCACGGCTTTCGTGACACGGCTTCAGCCCGTCCTTGAAAGCGCGGATGGTGCACATGATGCCGAGCGTTTGGAGGTGGTTGCAAAGCTGATTCTCAGGATTGAATCGGCCAATGAGGCGGCGCATCAGGCATTGATTGGCCTATATCGCGAAACCGGGCGGCCTGAATTGGCCGAGCAACAGATCGAACTCTGCGAACGTGAGCTGCGCGCCTATATTGAGGCGCGGCCGATCATCGGCAAGAGCGCAGTGTTCCCTGGAAGCCATCAGGCGAGATCCGCGGAGGTGCGGGACGGGCAAGGGCCCAAAAGTGCGCTTCCTGCCGATTTTCTTCAGGCCGATGCCGATACGATTCGGCTTCCGAAAATATCGATCGCAACGCTCGCCGCGCGGCCCCGTGGGGTCGGCAAGGCGGATGCGCTCAAGGACGAAATCGTCAATGGACTGTCCTCGTTCCAGTCCTTTGACCTCTATCAGTCCGAATATGAAGATCAGGCAGCAGCATCCGTTGTCACGAAATTCGATGATGGAGAGTTGGGCAGCTACCTGCTGAGGTTCCGGCCGGAGCCGGAACTGAACAAGGTCTATCTTCAGTTCGAGGACAGGCAAACTGGCAAGATCCTGTTCAACGAAGTCGTGGATCTGCGGCAATGGTCGGATGCGGTGGAGGCACAGACAGTTGCCTTCCAGACAGTCAGCCGTGTTCATGCCCATGTGATCGGACGCTTGCGCAATCCGCGGCATGAGGCACCTTTTGCAAAGTGGTGTCAGGTTGAGGCGCTGCTTTGGGAATTCTCGCCCGATGCAGACAGCAAGGCCTTGCAAATCCTGAATGATCTGGAGAGGGGCAACAAGAATTTCTCGATGACCTACGCCGGCAAGTCGTCGATCCAGATGAAGCAGATGCTCTACTATCCAGCAAAGGATTATTGCGGGACGCCACTTCTCGACGAGGCCTTGATGCTGGCTGAAAAGGCCGTAACGCTTGATCCGTGGCAGGCTCTCAATCAGCGAATGTTCGGTTGGGCGCTGATCCTGTCCGGGTCGATTCAAGACGCCGGCAATGCCTTCACCGAGGCGGGGCGTCTTAACAAGATGGACCCGGGAAACCAGATGTCGGTGGCCGAAGGTCTGGCTGCAGTCGGGCGTATCGGGGAAGCGCTGCAGATTGCGGAGAAGGCACTGACAATTTTCAGCTCTGTGCCTCGCATGTACTACGAGTACATGGCCAACATTTATTTCGCTGCAAGCGAATATGACCGGGCCATCGAATATGTGGAGCGGGCGCCGCTGGGAAGCCTGATGGGATTGGCGACACGCGTGTCATCGCTTCTTTGCACCGGGCGCGAGATCGAGGCGAGGTCCATCCTTGAGCTCTACAAGGACAGCTACAAGAAACGTCTTTCGGCGTCCCTGTTCGAGCAGGTCAGCAACAAGACGTGGGATCAGCGCATCAACGTCTTCCAGGATCCGAAGATCCGCCAGAATTTCATGCAGGGAGCCAATATGGTTCGCCGTTCGATTCTGGGGGAATTCTAGAGTCGCGTGGAGATCGTTCAGGACAAACGCGCCTGATCCAGCATGCCGCCGAGTTGTGACAGGTATTGTGCATCCGCCTTTGCCACCTTTTCCGCGTTCAGTCGGAATGGCAAGGTGATCGTGGATGTGTAGTCGCTGGCGTCCACAATCCTGAATTCAAAAAGCTCGACTGCGACATCCGGCAGTCCGATTTCTTTCAGGACAGTCTTTGGGTCCGCCTTGAGCGCGGCTTTCAGGTTTGGATCAACTGCTGCGTTTGCGAGGAGTCTTCCCAAGGCTGCAGCGTTCTTCTGGTAGTGGGGAAAGCGTGCCATAGATTGGCCTCCCGATACTGGGACATTTCAGGTCTGTGGTGACATGAACCGGAGAACTATCCAGAGGAAAAAGCCCCGGCCGTCGCCGGGGCTGGTAACTGGGGGCGTCGCGCCTTATTCCGGCAGGTCGTGATAGACGCATGCGCCAAGTGCAAGACGGCCGAGTTCCTCGAAATAGGCTTCATCGCCAAGGGCAACGCGCGCTTCGTCGACCTTGGCCGGGATGACCAGATGAACCATGTCCGCCGTATCTGCAAGAATTGCCACGTCTTCCGGAAGGCCTGCTTGTGGAAGAGTGGTAGCCGGGTTGGAAGTAAATTCGTCGCGGCGGTGCTCGTTTGAGATGATTGAGGCAAGTTCCAGACCGAGACCTGCAAGTTCAGATGCGCTCGTGTTCGTCATTATATTTTACCCCTAGCAAAAATTATTTTTAGACTTCTGCAGTGACTGGCCGTCGAATGAGAAGTGCCGCCGTTTTTCGACCTGTGTAATAAGTCATGACGCCACCGTTATTTCGATCAGCGGGGGTATTGTTCACTTTATATTTGATGCTAAATCAACTGAATTTAGTGTTTCATCCAACTGTGTAACCTTGGGTTGTTTTCAGGTGTGCAAAAATTATGCAGTGTCGCTCGCGTCAATTCTGGAATCGCTCGCAGAATTTGGAAAAACGAGCGACCCGACAGGCCAACTGAGCGACGCGGACGACTGCCTGTTGAGCGATCTGGAAGCGTGCGGGCTTGTAGCGAGGTCCCCGCAGAATGGTTCGCTAAGTGCCTTGCTACCCAAGGACACGCTGAAATTGTTTTTGCCGCTCTTTGTCGGGGGAGAGTTGAGGATGCGTCCGGTAGCTGTCCCGGACTGTCCGTTGTTTTTCTGTACCGCGATCTGGAAGCGACGACCTCAAACTCCAGCGGCTGGAGAATTGCAAACACGCGCGATCGTCGCAGGTGGGCAGGGACAAACCGCGGTGGAAGCAGCTGTATCCTGTCTTGGTGAATTGGCGGAAAGGCTCAGTTTGCACGCCGCACCGGAAGGAGTGGAGAACAGGGTCTTTGAGCGGTTGTTCGATGTTGAGGATCTGGATGCCGACTTGTTTCTGGGTCTTAGTCAGCGGCAGAAATCCAGCCTATTTCTCCCTGCAACCGGTCATGCATCACGGGAAGCGCGGGCTGGACTCAATCTCAACAGTATGAGCAATCGCAGGGTGGGGCTGGAAGACTGTCGGACTGGTCGGCAAGCTCAGTTGAGTTCCTTTTGTGCCCTGTTCGACGAAGCCATCAGAGCGGGACTGTACGATACCGTCAGCACCTCAGGTGCAGCTGTTCATGCGACGCCGGAGCTGGCATTTTCGAACGCAATTCTGGAAGCCGTCGAGCGGGATGTTTTCTCCCGGCGCTGGTACAACCGCTTGGGGATAACTGAAATAAATCCCGCAAGGGTTGCTTATTATTTGAGCAGTGACACATGGAAGTACCTTCAGTGTCGAAAGCGCCAAGTCACCGTCGCACGGGTTCAGAACGAGTTTGATATCCATGTTGCAGTCGCGGTTTCGACCGCTGAAGATGGTTATGGCGGTGCACTCGGGGTGAGCGCGGGATGGAGCATTCATCAGTCCATTGAGGGCGCCATCATGGAAATGCTGCAGTCCGAGTTCTCACAAAATCTGTCTGTGCGCTCTGCAGCGGGATCTGGTCAAATATCGAAGGCTGTGAGGTTTGGCCGAACCGTTAAACTGCTGGAACATCTGAAGATCGAGAGCGCCGATGCGGATGCCGCCAAACAGTCAGATGTTTTGTATTCACCGAGCCAGCTTCTGGACAGTTTTCACGCCGCAGGCATTGAGCTTTGGCGGTTCGACGCGACCCATCCAGTTCTGAATATTCCCTGTGTGAGAGTGCTCTCACCAGACCTTTGCACCCTGGAGCCGCGTTTTGGAAGGCAACGCCTTTATCCGGAACGAGTGCAGCATGATCCTGACCACATGCTCAAGCATGAAGAGCTCTATCGCAATTGGATCTTTCCCTACTGACCGGGCTGCGGTGCGGTAAGCTGTTGACAGGTCTATCTGATTATTGCTACTTAAAACATGAGAGTAAAACTCC
The DNA here is from genome assembly GCF_008711325.1 of Roseibium sediminis. Taxonomy (GTDB): domain Bacteria; phylum Pseudomonadota; class Alphaproteobacteria; order Rhizobiales; family Stappiaceae; genus Roseibium; species Roseibium sediminis. The sequence continues at coordinate 63,851 of NZ_VXDB01000022.1, read as the reverse complement.
ACTTATGGAGCGGCGTTCTCACTGGCGATTGCCGGTGCCCCATCTGGGGTCTCTGGAAACCGACTTGAGGCGGGCTTAGTGCCCGCCTTCTTTTTTATGCCGAAAGCCGAGGAATTGGTTCAGTTGAAGCGCAATGCGTCAGCGTGTGGCTACGACCGGGCGACCGTCTTCCTTGGGCCGTGCCAATGTCAGCGCCCAGAAATTTCGCCATTTTCCGTTGGAGCGCAGTGTTCGCCCGATTCCGACCCGGGTCACATGCGGATTGAGGAGGTTTTTGTTGTGCCCCTCCGATCCCTGCCAACCAGCGAAAGCCGCGTTCAAGTCGGCATAACCGGCTCCAAGGTTTTCCGCAGCGGCGTAGTTCGCGTAACCGGCCTTGTCCAGCCGACTGGATAAGCCAAAGACGGAATGTGCCCACGTGTCCATGCTGTCGCGCTCTGCGATATGGCGCGCCATTTCAACGGAGACATGATTAAGCGTCGCGTCAAGCTGCAACGGGTCCAGACCCCTGTCGGCCCGGTAAGCGTTCAACAGCGAAAGAAGCGCTGTTTGGTCGACCGCCACGACGGTTATCACCGTCTCTTCAACGACTTCCTTCTGGGAGGGAAGGGAGCGGCAGGCCGGGATGAAGGCTGTAAGCATTCCGGCAAGGACCAATGCTGCGAAATATGTCAGTCGCGGCTGTAATTTCATGGCCACGACACTCCTTCATCGGCCTGAACAGGGAACGGGCCCGGGTACATTTCTGCAAAGGCGGTGTGGGTGGCAAGCGCACCGTCGTCCGTCAGCACGTGCAGATAATAGATGGTCGGCTCAAGATGAATATGTGCAGGGGCATCCTTGGCGAAATTCAGCGCCGAATTATGCGCCGTGCTCGGAGCGATGGTGACAAGACTTCCGGCAAAACTCGCGGTAACAGCGCGATGAACATGACCGCACATGATCCGGAGCACATGCGGATGGCGCTGGATAACAGCCCCAAATTCGTCGGCATCCTTTAGGCCAATCGTATCCATGAATTGCATGCCAGTCGCGACCGGTGGGTGATGGACTGCAACGAGAACAGGTCCGCTGGTGTCGGACAATTGTTTGTCGAGCCACTCCAGCTGAACGTCTCCAACACGGCCATAGGGTTTTCCCGGCACCGAACTGTCCAGAGCGACGAGCGTCAGATCGCCAATGCGCACCGAATAATAGAACTTTTCGCGTGCTGCTGCTTGCGGCACATAGTCGAAATCTGCAAATGCCGAGGCGAAACCTGCCGCGCTGTCATGGTTCCCCGGGATGATATAGACGGGCATGGGTAGACGGCCCAAAATCTCCCGCGCCATCCGGTATTCCCTCGGATCATCGTCATTTGCCAGATCACCTGTGACGACGACGGCATCGGGCCGCTGCGGCTGCGCCAAAAGGCCGCGAACAGCCCGTTCAGCCAACATGTTCGTCTCACTGACCCTGAAGCACGCTTGGCCACGAGGTTTCAGATGCAAATCAGATATTTGAGCTATGACCGTCATGAAATGAAACGAATCCCTGCCATTCGATTTTCACAAGCGACGATATCCCAGTGAGCTTCGCCTGCAAGTCAGTGTTTCCCTTTTCCGTCAGCTCATGTAGGACAGGCCGAACGTGATAACCCGAATACGGAACGACGACCCGACATGGCGAACAGCTCGGATCAGGGACTGACAGAACCGACATCGACTTCGGCACAGATGCCGGAGCAGGACAAGCCGCAAGGTGGCGAGGCGACTGCCCCGGCGGTCAAGAAACCTCTTTGGTTGCGCCTGTTTGGCCATGACCTGACTGCGCCGCTCGTCCTCCTGTTTCTGGCATTGGTGTTCTTTGTTCCCGGACAATGGACAGTCCCGCCGCTCGATCGCGATGAACCGCGCTTCACCCAGGCAACGAAGCAGATGCTGGAAACGGGGGACTATGTCGATATCCGCTTCCAGGAAGAGGCACGGCACAAGAAGCCGGTCGGCATCTATTGGCTTCAGTCCGTATCGGCGAAGCTTGTCGGGCAGGGTGCTGAGAGCCCGCTCTGGGTATATCGTCTGCCATCCTTGCTCGGGGCGACACTTGTTGTGCTTGCCGGCTTCTGGATGGCGCGCGCCTTCATGGGGCCTGCCGGCGCCTTGCTGGTCGGCACCTTTCTGGTCGCGGCAGTCATTTTGGGCGTTGAATCGCGTTTGGCTAAAACCGATGCGGTGCTGTTCAGCTCCATTGTCATTGCACAGGGCGCACTTGCCCGGATCTGGCTGCGAGAGGCAAACCACCGCCTGTGGGGGCTGGGTTTTGTGTTCTGGACCGCAATCGCGGTGGGCATTCTGGTCAAGGGGCCGGTCGCGCCCATGGTGGTCGGGCTCACCGTTGCGGGGCTGATGGTGCTGCGGCGCAAGGCTGCGTGGTTCAAGGCCTCCGCGCCGGTGATCGGGTTCCTTTGGCTAATTCTGCTTGTTTCACCGTGGTTTGTGGCGATCTGGATCGCGACCGACGGGACATTCTTTACCGAGGCAATCGGCAAGGATCTTGTAGGCAAGATCGGGCAGGGGCAGGAAAGCCACGGTGCGCCGCCTCTGACCCATATGGCGGCCATGCTCGGCGTGTTCTGGCCATTGCCTGCGTTTCTGGTTCTGTCGCTGCCGGTCATCTGGCAGGAGCGCAAGAGCCCGTTGGTGATCTTTGCTGCAGCATGGTTCCTGCCGTCATGGGTGGTTTTTGAACTGGTTGCGACGAAGCTTCCGCACTACACGATGCCACTGTTGCCGGCTCTGGCGCTGGCAGCTTCCGCTGCCCTGATGGAAGGGGCCGGAACCCGTGCTCCGCGTTGGCTGAGATGGGTTTCAGCAGGTCTTCTCGTCGTGCCAGCTCTCGGCCTTGCAGGCGCAACATTCGGTGGGCCAATTGCTCTTGGGATTTGGCCGTCGCCTCCCGGTGTCGTGATTGCTGCTCTTGGCGCGCTTCTGGCCATTGGGGCTGGCGCGCGGATCGTGTCAGCAGAGCCTCTCAAGGCTGTCACGGTCGCAATCGTTGCATCGGCCTCCATATCCGTTGGTGTTTGGGGTTTCTCCGGACCGGCCCTTTCCCCGATTTGGGTAAGTCCGCGGCTGGTTGCCGCCATTCAGGACATTCCGGGCTGTCCAAATCCGCATGTCGCAACGGCAGGATTTCACGAGCCAAGTTTCATCTTCCTGCAAGGCACCGATACGCGTATTTTGCCTCCGGCCGAAGCTGCCGGTTTTCTTGCCGAAGATTTGCCGGAAAATGCGGATAGCTGCCGCATTGCGGCCATAGAAAGCCGGGAGAAAGACGCGTTTTTGGCGGCTCTCGATGCAAAGAGGCTTGTGCCAGAGCTGGTTGGCGAGGTAGACGGCCTGAACATCAATGGTGGTGATGAGGTTCTGATCGGGCTTTATCGGCTTGGGAAGTCGTCAGGCGAAAACTAAAAGGGTGTCATGGGTAGCAAGAGTTTTGCCGAACGGATCACTGCGGTTGCAGGTCGAATGCGCGCCAATTTTGGCCGGGTTTTGGCGATAATTTCCGGTCGGAAAAAACGCTCTGTCAATTTTGTTGATCCGCTGCGCCCCGGACAGCGCCCGCAGGACCTGCTTGCCATCCTCCTGCTGACTGTCGGGATTGCAGTGGTCACGCTGGACATCCCGACCTACCCTTGGATTCGCTCCTTGCCGGGGGAATATCGCGCGACCTTTGCCGCCTTCACGGACCTTGGCAAGGCTCACTGGATCTTGTGGTCCACCGGTCTTGTCTGCCTCTTTCTTCTGGCTCAACAGGCGAAGAAATTCACGTTCCGCTTGCGCATGGCAACCGGTGCGATCTTCACCTATGCGGGTTTTGTCTTCTATTCCGTAGCGGCCACAGGCATCTTGGCGATCATCTTCAAGTGGTCTCTCGGCCGCGCTCGCCCGAAGCTCTATGAGCAGGTTGGCCCGGTCCATTTTGACTTCATGGCCCTGCATGGTGCCTATACGAGTTTCCCCTCCGGCCATTCAACGACGATCGGCGCTCTTGCCATGGCGCTGTCGCTGATCTTTCCGGCCTATCGCTGGCTGATCGTGGTCATCTGTTTCTGGGTTGCGTTCAGCCGCGTCATGGTCGGCGCGCATTTCCCCAGTGATGTTATCGCCGGAGTGCTGCTCGGGATGACGTTCACGTATTTCACCGGTCGCGCGCTTGCTCGCCGTCGACTGGGCTTCGCCTACAACAAGGACGGAGGCATCGAGCCGATCATGTCGACGCGCTCTGCCAAGGTCTGTATGCGAGCGGTCTGGAATGTGGTGACCGGGCGTCGGCGTGCCACGCGGTTCGAACCGTCCGGTGACAATGGCAAAGTCCCAGCTGCGGGCAAGTCCGATGCAGGTACGCCATGACACGCAGCTATATGGAAATGCTTGCCGAAAACGCTGGCGATCTGGATGTCTCTGTTGTGGTTCCGGCCAAGAACGAGGCTGAAAACCTTCCGATCCTGCTGGACGAGATTTCAGCGGCCCTTGAGGGGCGTGCTTTCGAGGTGCTTGTCATCGATGACGGTTCGACCGATGAAACGGCGGCAGTCTTGCGGAACTATGCATCCCGAAATCCCTGGCTCCGCCCGTTTTCGCATCAGTCGTCCTGTGGCCAGAGCTGCGCTGTGCGCACCGGCCTTCTCAACGCGCGCGGCCAGGTTGTTGCGACGATTGACGGCGACGGAGAGAACAACCCTGCCTACATTCCCCAGCTTCTGGACGCCCTGTCGGCAGCCGGTCCGGCAACGGCTCTTGCCGCCGGTCAGCGCGTTGGCCGCAAGGCAAGTCTTGCAAAACGATTGGCATCAAAGATGGCCAACAGGATCCGTGGTGGCATCCTGAAGGACAATACCCGCGACAGCGGATGTGGCCTCAAGGCGCTGCGGCGCGATGTTTTCCTGCAGTTGCCCTATTTCGACAGCTGGCACCGGTTTTTGCCAGCGCTTGTCATTCGCGAAGGCTATGGCGTCGTTCACATCGATGTGGCAGATCGCAACAGGCGGTTTGGGACATCAAAATACGGCATCTTCGATAGGGCGCTGATAGGTGTGCTGGATCTTGTCGGGGTCTGGTGGCTACGTCGTCGCCGTCGCAACCTGCCTGTCGTCCATCCGATAATGACATCCGGAGGCAGTGCGCCGACCGGAGACACGAAACCAGCGGAATCCGTGAGTACACAATGAATGCGCTTTATGACTGGCTCCACACTGTATTCGTAGAGCAGTTCGATTTCTGGCTGATCCTCGGGTTTTTCGCCCAGGCCATGTTCATGATGCGCTTTGTCGTGCAGTGGGTCGCATCCGAGCGGGTGGGCAGGTCCATCGTGCCGGTGGCCTTCTGGTTCTTCTCGCTTGCTGGTGGCTCACTTCTCCTGATCTACGCCATTCAGCGTCAGGACCCGGTCTTCATCGCAGGCCAGGGTCTTGGGCTTGTCATCTATTTCCGCAATCTCTGGCTGATCTTCCGGGAAAAGAGAAAAGACCCGACAATCTGACGGGTCTTTCCATTGCTGAATTCTTGAAGGGGCCTTGGATCCTCAATCCATCAGGCGCGCTGCGCCCCAAACGCGGATTGAACTGCCCGGTTTCTCCCCAATCCCGGCACTTATCAGACTGGGGTAACCCATGTCCTGTCCCTGGCGCACCTCGATTTGTCCGCCATGCGGCCAACCGATATCGCGAAGGTAGCCCGCATAGGCGGCCGTTGCCGCACCCGTTGCCGGGTCTTCCATGACCCCGCCAGAGGCGAAGGCGTTTCGCGTATGGAACAGGCTCGGTTTTTCGCTGTAGGAAAGCAGGATTGTGACCCAGCCGTGCTTGTTCATGAGAGCCTTCCCCTTTTCAAGGTCGTAGCTCATTCGCGACAGGGCCTCTCGTGAATTGAGCGTCACGGCAAAGTGGTCTGCACCGCCATGGATTTCGGCAGGTGGTATCCTCTCATCCAGATCTGCAGCGTCATAATCAAACAGGCGCAGGACCTCTGCAATCAGTTCCGGCGAAGCTGGATTGCTTCTGGTCGCGGGAGACTGCAGAGCCGCCTCAATACCGTCAGCCGTCTTTTGTCCATCCACCGTTATCGCGGTCTCGTTGAGAATGAGCTTGAAGATTCCATTTCCAAACTCACCTGCCAGCGCAGCGCCAAGGGCGATTGTTGCGTGCCCGCAAAAGGGCACTTCGCTCTCGGGTGAAAAGTATCGAACGCGCCATGCGCCTTCATCTGTGCGTGCTGCAAAGGCGGTTTCGGAAAAACCCACTTCGGCTGCGGTTGCCTGCATGACATCCGCCGATGGCAGATGATCTGCAATAACGACACCAGCGGGATTCCCACCGATGCCGCCCTCTGAAAATGACGAAATTCGAAGCACATTCATGACGTTTTCCTGATCCCACTGTCTGTCATCAGAATATGAGATCAAGAAAAATGAACACAAGAGCAGAACTCATGAAAGAAGTTTATGAGTTAGTGGTGCTTATGTGAATGCTTTCTCGAAAGCTTGTTCCAGATCGCTGATGAGGTCCTTCGGGTCCTCAAGACCGATATGCAGGCGGGCTGACTGAAAGTTCGGGGCAACCTGAGTTGCTGTGCGGATGCCCTTCAGCTTGACCGGAATGGCAAGGCTTTCAAAACCGCCCCAGGAAAAGCCAAGCCCGAACAAATTCAATGTGTTGAAAAAGCGTGCCGACTGGTCTGCTGTGGTGCCTTCCTTGAAGTCGAAGGCAAAGAGGCCCGATGCACCGGAGAAGTCACGTTTCCAGATGGCATGTCCCGGATCGGTTTCCAATGCCGGATACCGAATGGCGCCGACCTCCGGACGGTCGCGGAGCCAATCGATCACTGCCATCGTGTTCTTGTAGTGCCGCTCCAGGCGAACGGACATCGTGCGCAGGCCTCGCAGCGCCAGATAGACGTCGTCAGGGGCCACATGCACCCCCATCGCGCCGTGCAGGGAGTTCAAGCCCGGCCATGCCTTGGCGCTGGCGGCAATCGTTCCCAGCATGACATCCGAGTGTCCGACAATGTACTTTGTGCCAGCTTGAATGGAGAGGTCGACACCCAGTTCCAGTGGCTTGCAATAGAGCGGGCTTGCCCAGGTGTTGTCCATCAGGACGGTCGCCCCGATTCCCTTCGCTGCATCGGCAATGGCCGGAATATCTTGCATTTCAAAGGTTAGGGACCCGGGGGCCTCGACAAATACTGCCGTCGTGTTGGGACGGAAGAGTGAACGTATGTTCTCGCCAAGCGCCGGGTCGTAATACTCGACAACAACATTCAGATTCGGCAGGACCGTATCGGCAAAATGCCGTGTCGGGCCGTAGGCCGTATCCGGAATAAGGAAATGGTCGCCCGCCTTCAGGCAGGAGAGACAGGCAAGGGCAACAGCGTTGAGACCGGAATTGGCAAGCCGCGAACCGGCTGCTCCCTCAAGCTCGGTGATTGCATTCTCAAGGGCTTCGGTTGTCGGAGTGCCACGGCGCCCGTAGGAATACCGCTGCCCACCTGACGCCATTGTCTCAACGTCCGGATAAAGAACCGTGGATGCATGAACGACGGGTGGATTTACAAACCCGTGGAAGTCACCCGGATCGCGTCCGGTATGGGCCAGAACTGTATCGGGCTGGAGGTTTTTTCCAGACGTTTTTTTCTGCATGAGGTCCATCTTGGCATCAGGAGAGAGGGAAGGGCGGTTAGGCTGTCGAAAGCGGCCAAAGAATAGTCGCCGATTGCCAAACGTCAATCCGGACCATTTTGAAGTTCAGTGCGCCTGTCGGTGGTGCTTCGAGGGTGAGTGTTCTTGGGGTTGTTGTCTGCGCAACAAGATTGCGTTTGTTCCCTTTTTGTGCGGTCATTGATGTCCCCGGAAAAGGGACAGAATGATCAAATAATTCCATTCCCCTTCAGTAACCTCTTGACCCGTCCGCATAAATGCCATCGTATGGGGCCTGTTGGGACGGAGGCCCAATGTCCGGAGGAACCGACCTTTGTATAGGGTCGGACGCAGCCCTGTAAGCGGTGTCAAAACCGGCTGGCGGGGTAGCGTGGAGGACAGAGCCTTGATGTCCCGACACACAAAAACAATGTGGGTAACAATAAAGGCTGCATATCCATGTCGAAAAAATTTCTTCCGCTGGTCCTTGGCGCTGCAATGGGCGTCGCTGCGACGAGCGCATCCGCTGCAACGCTGGACGACGTTAAAGCCAAGGGCTTTGTTCAGTGCGGCGTGAGCCAGGGTCTTCCTGGTTTCTCCAACCCGGATGCACAGGGCAACTGGTCCGGCCTCGACGTTGACTTCTGCCGCGCAATGGCAGCGTCGATCTTCGACGATGCGAACGCTGTAAAGTTCACTCCGCTGTCTGCAAAAGAGCGTTTCACCGCCCTGCAGTCCGGTGAAATCGACGTTCTGTCCCGTAACACCACCTGGACCATGACCCGCGACACGTCGCTGGGCCTGAACTTTGCCGGCGTGAACTACTACGACGGTCAGGGCTTCATGGTTCGCAAGGACCTCGGTGTGACCTCCGCTCTGGAACTTTCCGGCGCTTCCGTCTGCACCAACACCGGTACCACCACCGAGCTGAACGTTGCTGACTATTTCCGTGCGAACAACATGCCGTACGAAATCGTCGCATTCGAAAAGGCTGACGAAGTTGTGGCTGCTTATGACGCAGGTCGTTGCGATGTTTACACCACGGACGCTTCCGGTCTCTATGCTCAGCGCCTGAAGCTGACCAACCCGGGCGACCACATGGTTCTGCCGGAAATCATTTCCAAGGAGCCTCTCGGCCCGGTTGTCCGTCAGGGCGACGATCAGTGGTTCAACATCGCAAAGTGGACCCTGAACGCAATGATCAACGCTGAAGAACTCGGCGTGACCAAGGCAAACGTTGAAGAGATGATGAAGTCCGAAAACCCGGACGTGAAGCGTCTTCTCGGTTCTGAAGGTGCATACGGCGAAGCTCTCGGCCTGTCCAACGACTGGGCACTGCGCATCGTCAAGCACGTTGGCAACTACGGCGAAAGCTTCGATGCAAACGTCGGTCCGGACACTCCGCTCGGTATCGCTCGTGGCGTCAACGCCCTGTGGTCCAAGGGTGGCGTTCTGTACGCTCCGCCGATCCGCTAATCAGCCGAACGGTTAGAATGCTGGGCCTCGGTGACGTTTGTCACCGAGGCTCTAAAAAAGAAGCTCGGGGGCAGGGAGCAGGAAAATGCACCGCCGCCCAAGCTAAATTGAGGGTGGCTGTTTCCGCCGACGGGGAAAACCGCAGAGCAAACATGCGGGTCAAATTTGGGAAACAGCTTGGCTAGCAGCTCAAGCCAGCTTGAAAACTGGCTGGCCCGATAGCTGCAGCAAAATCGGGCGAGGACTTTATGTCAGACACGGCAGACGCGCCACCGCGCGCATCGCTGTTGAATGATCCAAAAGCTCGGGGATTGTTTTATCAGGGCCTCCTGATCGCTATCCTTGTTGCTGTCGGATACTTCATCGTAACAAACACGATCGCCAACCTGGAACGGCAGAACATCTCCTCAGGTTGGGGCTTTCTTGAAAACACAGCTGGCTTCGGCATTATCCAGGCACTGGTTCCCTATGCGGAAACATCCAGTTATGGTCGTGCGATCTATGTCGGATTCCTGAACACGTTGCTCGTTGCGGCAATCGGCATTTTCATCGCCACGATCCTCGGATTCGTGATGGGTATTGCCCGTTTGTCGAACAACTGGGTGATCAATCGGATCGCCTATTGGTATGTCGAGTTCATCCGCAACGTCCCGCTGCTTCTGCAGATCTTCTTCTGGTACTTTGCGGTTCTTCGTGCTGTTCCGGACAAGCGGAGCAAGTGGTCGCTCTTCGACACGTTCCATCTGAACATCGCAGGCCTGCGTGGCCCGGCCCCGATTTACGAACCAGGTTCGGAAGTCATTGGTTGGGCACTGGTTATCGGTTTGATTGCGACTTTTGTGATCAAACGCTGGGCAAAAATCCGGCAGGACGCGACGGGTCAGCAGTTTCCGATGTTCTGGACCGGACTTGGACTGATTGTCGGTTTGCCTGTGCTTGCGTTTTTCGTGATGGGCGGCCCGATCAGTTTGGAATATCCGGTCTTCAACGAAACGGGGCCGATGCTGCGCCGCGGCTTCGAACTTGGTACGGGCTTCAACCTCATCCCCGAGTTCCTTGCACTTACGCTTGCATTGTCGATCTACACGGCCGCCTTCATCGCGGAAATCGTCCGTGCCGGCATCCAGGCGGTGGCTCACGGGCAAACCGAAGCTGCAAATGCGCTTGGATTGAGAAAAGGACCGACATTGCGTCTGGTGATTATCCCGCAGGCAATGCGCGTGATCATCCCGCCGCTGACAAGTCAATACCTGAACCTGACCAAGAACTCCTCGCTGGCTGTGGCCATCGCGTTTCCGGATCTTGTATCCGTTGGCGGTACGGTGCTCAACCAGACCGGTCAGGCCGTCGAGATCATCGCGATCTGGATGATGGTCTACCTGTCACTCAGCCTGCTCACCTCGATGTTCATGAACTGGTACAACCAGCGCATGGCTCTGGTGGAAAGATAAGGAGGCGTGAACATGGCTAATGTTGATATTTTCCAGGTTCGCACGCATGAAGCGCCGCTTCTGCCAGCTCCTGTCTCCACCACCGGCGCCATCGGATGGATGCGTCAGAACCTGTTCTCGTCGGTTGGCAATACCCTGCTGACATTCTTCGGGATGTATCTGGCTTACTCGATCATCATGCCGTTCATCCAGTTTGCGTTTATTGATGCGATCTGGACGGGTGACAATCGTGAGGCCTGCCTTGCGACGGATCCGAACACACATGCCGGTGCCTGCTGGGCTTATGTGAAAGCGTATCTCCCGCAGTTTATCTACGGCCGGTATCCGGAAATGGAACGCTACCGGGTGGATATCGTCTACGCGATGTTCGTCCTCCTGCTGGTGCCATTGCTGATGCCGAGTGCTCCACAAAAGACACTCAATGCCATTCTGTTCCTCGTGGTCTTCCCGATCGTTGCCTATTTTCTGCTGACAGGCCTCGAAATCGGTGACTTCGTGGTGTTCCCGATCGTGGAAACAGCTCAGTGGGGCGGTCTTCTGGTCACTCTGGTGATCGCCGTCACGGGGATCGTGGCATCCTTGCCGTTGGGTATCGCCCTTGCGCTCGGTCGTCGGTCCCAGATGCCGATCATCAAGCTGGTCTCGATCATCTTCATCGAGTTCTGGCGAGGCGTTCCGCTCATCACGGTTCTCTTCATGTCTTCCGTGATGCTGCCACTCTTCCTGCCGGAAGGGGTAACCTTCGACAAGCTTCTGCGCGTCCTCATCGGCGTGACGCTGTTCTCCTCGGCCTACATGGCAGAGGTGGTCCGCGGTGGTTTGCAGGCTATCCCGAAAGGACAGTATGAAGGCGCTATGGCGCTTGGGCTGCGCTTCTGGCCGATGATGTATCTCATCATTCTGCCGCAGGCACTCAAGCTCGTGATCCCGGGCATCGTGAACACCTTCATCGGGCTGTTCAAGGACACGACCCTGGTTCTGATCGTCGGCATGTTCGACCTTCTTGGCCAGATCCAGTCCTCGTTCTCTGACCCGAACTGGTCGACACCGACACAGGGGCACACCGGCTATCTCTTTGCCGCGATCGTGTTCTTCGTGTTCTGCTTCGGCATGTCGCGCTACTCCATCTTCATGGAGAACAAGCTGCACACCGGGCACAAGCGCTAAACGGATTGGCACACCGGGCGCCCCCGAGCGGCGCCCGGTCCCCAGAAAAGACTTCGGAGTTGATACTCATGACAAACGCGACAAACATGGGCGAAGACTACACGCCGGATCGCACGAAAATGCAGATCTCCGACACCGATGTGGCTGTCGAGATCAAGTCGATGAACAAGTGGTATGGTGATTTCCACGTGCTGCGCGACGTGAACCTGAAGGTCATGCGCGGCGAGCGGATCGTCATCTGCGGACCGTCCGGTTCGGGCAAGTCCACCATGATCCGCTGCATCAACCGGCTGGAAGAACATCAGGCCGGTCAGATCATCGTCGATGGCATCGAACTGACTGATGACCTGAAGAAGATCGATGAAATCCGCCGGGAAGTGGGCATGTGCTTCCAGCACTTCAACCTGTTCCCGCACCTGACCATTCTGGAAAACTGCACGCTGGCGCCGATCTGGGTTCGCAAGATGCCCAAGAAGCAGGCCGAGGAAATCGCGATGCACTATCTGGAGCGCGTGAAGATCCCTGAGCAGGCCCTGAAATATCCGGGTCAGCTTTCCGGTGGCCAGCAGCAGCGTGTGGCGATTGCCCGCTCGCTCTGCATGAACCCGAAGATCATGCTGTTCGATGAGCCGACCTCTGCTCTCGATCCGGAAATGATCAAGGAAGTTCTGGACGTTATGGTCGGTCTCGCCGAAGAAGGCATGACCATGCTTTGCGTGACGCACGAAATGGGCTTCGCCCGCAAGGTCGCCAACCGCGTGATCTTCATGGACGCAGGCCAGATCGTCGAGCAGAACGAGCCGGAGCCGTTCTTCACCAATCCGCAGCACGAGCGCACCAAGCTCTTCCTCAGCCAGATCCTGCATCACTGAGGACATGCGCCCGCCGAAACGTCCCGGGATTGTTCGGCGGGGTGCGTCCCTATGTGCGGCTATCTTGCTGCTGATCGTCTTGGCAATTGGCCTTGGAACACTCGTTCCAAGGCCTTTTCCGTCAGGCGATACCCAAAGGGCCGAAGGCGAACGGCGGCGGATACTCGTCCTATCCAATCCGATCCATACGGACATTGCCTTGCCAGCGGATTCGGACGTCCTTTCTGCGTTCGGTTTCGTATCCGCAGGTGGACTTGATCTGGACTTCCCGGGTGTTGAATGGATCGTGTTCGGATGGGGAGGGCGTTCGTTCTATCTCGAAACGCGTACCTGGGACGACTTGAAATTCGGCCCGGTATTCGCTGCGTTGACGGTGGACCAATCAGTCATGCATGTAGAGCGAGCAGGGGCGATTTCTGAAGACCGGCCTTCAGTCCAGGCCATAGATCTCTCACCTGAAGAATTCCGCAAACTGGTCGCAGGGATTGCGGCAACTTTCCAGAAAAGCCCGGATGGCATGGCCTCAGCAATCGAGGGTGCAGCCTATCATGAGCACGATGCCTTCTTTCCCGCGAACGGCACCTTCAATGCGTTCCTGGGATGCAACATCTGGACGGCCGCACGCCTGCGCGATGCCGGATTGACAACCGGAACATGGACGCCTCTTCCGGTATTTCTGGACTGGTCCCTGTCTCTTCATAACGAAGGTTCAGGGCAGGCCGACAAGTAGCAGAAACCTCAATTGGCCTGAAACTGCTGCTTGAGTTCCTGAAGGGGCGCGGCGTCCGGATTATGGCCAAGGGCCTGCTGAAGGGCGAATTGGGCACCACCCATGTCACCCGTCGCCAACAGCGTCCTGATCAGGAACGTCCACGCATCGACCATCTGCGGATCGAGAACCGTGACCTCCCGAAAGGCAGATATGGCGGCACGTGTATTGCGCAAGGTGAGGGCGGTTCCCCCTAGGACCATATGCGTTTCGGGAAAATCGGACTTGGCGGCGAGGGAAGCCTGCCACTCGCCGGTTCCCTTGCGAACATCTGCCAGCGCCGCTTCGTTCAGCGGGGACAATCGGGTGCCGATGATTTGGCGCGCGGCGGCAATGCGCACGGCCTTCATCGGATCGCCAAGCGCCCCAACCAGCACAGCGAGACGCTCAGCTTCTGGCAGTTTCCCCGCAAGCGCCACTGCAGCTTCGCGCACAACTGGATGTTCATCATCTACAAGAGCGGCGGCACGCGTCAGAATGTCGACGGATTGTTCGCGGGCCAGCAATTCCAGGGCAGTTGCCCTGACAATGGCCGGGTAGGTCTTTGTCGATGCAAGGGCAAACAGGTCTTCCCCCATTCTGCCTGGTTCATTGCGGGCTGCGGAAAACACATCGCCATAATGCGCACCACGATGAACGCTGTCCGGGTATCTCCGTTCGATCTCGGCAGCGGCCCATTCGGCTGTCTGATCCTTGTGACAATCCGTACAGGCGTTCGGAGTTCCGATCCGCACCGAAATGTCCGACCTTGGAACGCGGAACGAATGATCGCGGCGACCATCAACGCCCATATATGTGCGTTCGATCATGTGACACGATTTGCAGTCTGAACCGGGTTCGCCGGGAGTGTGGAAGTGGTGGGACGGATCGTCATACTCGCGCTTTGCAAGCGTCGGAAATTCCGGGTTGCCAGCGGGCGAGTGGCATTGGGTACAAATGCCGTTGCCTTCGGCTTTCAGTGTCGTGCCATGCGGATTATGGCAGTCGGAGCAAGTGACCCCTTTGGCATACATCTTTGACTGCAAAAACGAGCCATATACATAGACCTCGTCCAGTATCTGTCCGTCAGGATGATACAGCCCCTCCCGCAACAGGCTCAGGCGATAGCTGTCATGATACGGTGTGCCCGGCAATGGATTGCCCTCGCCAAACGGCTCCCGGCGTGAATGACACCCCGCGCATTGCTGCATCTCGGTCTCGGCAGACCCTTCCGCGAAACTGAGGAGCAGTCCCTTCTCGTCGGTGCCCGGAAAGGGACTTTGAGCAGTTGACTCTCCGCGCTCAGCCCAGACCACATGGGCTTCTCCCGGACCGTGGCAGGCTTCGCATCCAACGCCGATCTCCGCCTGGGTGCTGGAATAGGTCCGGGTCCGTGGGCTGTAGTTCTTCTGGTAGTCCGTGGCATGGCATTCTGCGCAGCGGCCATTCCAGTTCTTGTAAGGTCCCGTCCAGTGAAAGGCGTCTTCAGGCGGAAGAAGCTGGTCCGGGTAAAGGTGGTACCACTCCTTCTTCATCACATCCCAGACGATATCGAACGATTGCAGGCGTCCGCCATCCGTCTTGACGAGATATTGTTGAAGCGGGGTGAACCCGGCGACGCCGACGATCTTGAGCACTTTCGGTCCATTCACGACATCGCTTGTCTCAACGAAATAGGAACCGTCTTTTTTAAAAAAGCGGCTTGTGCGTCCGTTACGGGTGAAAGTGCTGTTGTCGAAATCCGCTTCAACGGTTGTTTCGCTCGGTTCGGTCCAGGCTTTGGCGTGGTGCGAAGTCTTCCAGTCCGCCACTTCATCGACGTGGCATTGGGCACATACTTGCGTTCCCACATAGGCTGGGGAGGCCGTAGCCGGAGTGAGACCCATTGGGAAACCGGCAAGGTATCCAATCGCAACTGTGAACAGAATTGGAAGTCTCATACATTGTTTCCGGGGTTGAGCGGCGGCAGGTCGCTGCGGGATCGATGTCCGGCGTCTGTCTTCAAGCGCCGCTTACGCAAGACCTGAAGGTGCTCTTTCAATTCGCGCCACGCGTCATCGCTGACTTTTTTAGTGGCTTTGCCATAGAGTGACTGGCCAATACGAGCGAGGGAGACTTCCACGGCCTGTGATTGTTGTTGGGCAGGTATATGGCCGGAGCGGTCATCCCACAAGGCAAGGGCCTTCAGGGCCCGGTCAAGGTCTTGAGCGGAAACTGCACGCAGCACCGTCTTGAAGGCATAGTCCTCCGAGGCGTGCCATTTCTCGCGCGCGGCATCCAGTCGTTCGCGCCAGTCGGGATAAAAGTGAACGCCCAGCCGGATGAGCGTTGACAGCCCCAAAAGGACGCCAAAGGCTTTAAAGACGATATTGCGAATGTCGTCTCTCTTTGACGCAGGAGGCGGCACTTCGCCGCGAACCGTCAGTTCAAAGCCGTCCAAGCTTGTCTGTTCGACTTCGCCGGTTTTGAGATTGTACCATTTGATGGTGACGGGCGGTGCCTGAAACCGGCCTCCATGGCTCGGAACATAGGTGAGGGTTTCCTCCCGCGTTCCGGAAAGGACGCCGCGATTATCGCTTTCCGACAGCACCGGTTCCCTGGCATAAACGGAGAGACCTTCCTGTTCGGGCACGGTCAGGATCGACGGCAAGAACATGGGTGAAACACCGCCAACCTTGGCAATGACCTTTCGGCTTACGGCATCACCAGGAGACAGGGTGTCCGGCGTCCCGTCAATGATCTGTTCAAGCGACAGGCTCTCTGCGGCAATGAAGGGAACGACATCCCGCGCGTTGTCAGGGATAAGGCCGGAAAAGCGAACCTCTTCCGTTTCCAGAGAGAACGGGATCGGAGCGCGGGTATCAGGGTCGGCATAAGTCAGGGAAATCGGCTGCGCAGGGATCACAAACTGACCGCCGGTCATCGGATAGAGCCGGTAAGCCCTGCTGACCCCGGACCAGGTTTCGCCATCAACCCTTTCGCTAACCGAGGTCGAAGCTCGCGAGGGCAGGCGAACCAGCACATTTGGCACTTCGAAGCTTGGAAAGACCGGCGGTTGGGGCATCCATGTCGGGACCAGAACCGTGATGCGTAGCGTCAATGGTTGGCCGGGAATGGCCGTTGTCTCCGTGAACTCTGTCCGAACGATCGGCTTGGACGGCACATCGGCATAGCCGGTCTGAGGCAGGAAACTATAAAAAACGAACAACAGAAAAACATGGCGCAAGAATATCAATCTCCGCTCCCCCTTGCGGCTTCCAGGGCAAATCTGGACCTCAGGAAATCGGACGTGCGCGTGTCCACGGTGCGCATCCACTGGTCCGCAGTTTCGGGAAGAACTTCGCCACTCCCGTGCTCCCGCGTTGTTTCTGCGCCCTTGGCCGCCTCGTTGTCGTAAACAACGTCGTCAGCGCCAATTCCCTTCTCCTCACCAGTATCGGATTGTTCGCGCACCCGCTCAATATAAATGACGATGTGTTTGGCAAGTTCCAGGTTATAGGCGGCATCAGGGTAATCGGGATCGCGATCAAGGGCCTTTTCAAAGGCGCGCACACCGTCGCGATAGGCCCTGGAGCGCATATGGGCAACACCTTCGGCAAAGGCAGCATCGGCGGAGGGAAGAGTGGCATAGACCTTGGCTGCTTCTTCGTATTTGCCTGCCCGCGCAAGAGCATGCCCCCGCCACATCGGGTCATCGAACAGATCTGCAGCCTTCGCAAACTCCTTGGCATCATAGGCAAGGCGGCCTTGTTGGTCCGGTGTCAGGAACCAGTCCTTCCAGCCGTCCGCCCGAGCTTCGCGACTTCCCGCAGAGGCGCTCATCAAGACCAGCAAAAGCGACAGGCGGAGGACCCATCCGCGCCGGAACCAGAACAGCATCAACGCAGCTGCAGGCCAGGCAAGAATCCAGCCCTTGTCATCCCATGCTTGCCGGTTGTCCTGATTGAGTTCATCGCGGAACTGGGCTGCAATGCGCCGCTCGATTACGGTGAGATCAGAAGCGTCTGGCGATAGCTGAACGACCGTCGCTCCGGGGACCTGCTCAAGCACGCTGTTTGGCTGCCCGTCGGGTTTGGCGACGAGGAATACAGCCTCTTTGCCAGTTTCTTCCAGATATTGGCGAAAGGCTGGCAGGTCAGCGCTGTCAAAGTCATCGAGAACAAACAGCACAGAGCCGCGCACGTCGCTGGTGTCGAGGGTCTCCCGAGCAAGTTTCAGCGCAGCAGTAGCGTTGCTACCGTTCGTTGGCATGATGGCGGGGGCAAGCCCTTCAAGGAACGGTTTCACCACCGCAGGGTCTTCCGTGAGGGGGACCACTCGGTGGGTGGTGCCCGCATAGGCAATGAGGGCGGTTCTCGCTCCGGCCCGGCGGTCCAGCAGGTCGAGGATCTTGTGTTTGGCGCGTTCCAGCCGCGAGGGAGCAAGATCAGTTCGCTCCATGCTGCTGGAGACCTTCAGGGCAATGGCAAGTGGAGCAGTATCAGAGACAAGCGGATTTGGAATTCGAGACCATGTCGGCCCGGCTGCAGCAACGAAAAGCAGGATCAGAACCACTGCTACACCGTCAATTGGCTGGAAGCGTCGCTGCCGGTTTTGTCCAACCATCAATGCCTGGGCCAGATGCGGCGCGATTTCCCGTGGTTCATGGCCGGTTGACCGGTTGCTGTGGTTGCGGGAAATCCACCAGACGAGCAGAACAGGAGCAATCAGGAAGAGTGGCCACAAGCGTATGAACTGAAAATTCGCCAGATTATCAAACAGAAGGTTCATGCGGCTTGCCTCCTGTTCGCCCACAAGAGAGTACCTGCCAAACCGAGAAATCCGAGGCAGGCGGCAAGAGCGAGCAGAATATGACCAAGCGGTTCGCGCGGTCGAAAACTCAGCGTCTCCACGGTCCTTGGCGTCAGCTCCTCGATCCGGTCGTAGACTTCGGTAAGCCCGGTCTCATCCGAAGCCAGAAACGAGCTGCCGCCAGTCCTGTTTGCAATTTCGCTCAAGGTCTTGGTGTCAACGCGCAAGTCTCCGTTTGCCTGCGGGTCTCCTACGGCGATGGTATGGATTTCAACGCCATTGTTTCCGGCAATCGCGGCAGCGTTGATGGGTGTCATTCGGCTGCCTGTGTCCGCACCATCGGACAGGACGATAAGGAGCCGTTGGTCGATCTCGCTTGCCTGAAACATGCGGATGGACAGGCCGATGGCATCGCCGATGACCGTATGGGGTCCGGCCATGCCGACCTGAACTTCATCCATCAGGGCGCGGACCGTCGCAAGGTCTTCCGTAAAGGGGGACTGGATGAAGGCACGTGAGCCGAAGACGACAAGCGCTATCCGGTCGCCCTCGCGTTCTTCAATAAATTTGCCGACGACGCGCTTGACCACTTCAAGCCGTTGCAATCGTTCTCCGTCGGCGCTGGACATGTCGTGTTCGTCCATTGAACCGGAAATGTCGATGGCAAGGACAACGTCTCGGGCAGACTTCTCGATTTCAATCGGCTCGCCAACGCGTTCCGGGCGGGCAAGCGCGAGTACCACCAATCCCCAGATGAGCGCAGCAAGCAGCATTTGCAGACGGCCTCTGGAGAGAACAACGGAACCAGCCCGTGGCTGAACTCCGGCAGATTCAGCGAGTTTCAGGAAAAACGGCGAGCGAAGGGCTTTGACTTCCTGCCGTTGTGGACGAACGAGGAAGTGAACCAAAAGCGGTAGCGGAAGCAGCAATAGGGCCCAGGGAAAAGCGAAATCGATCATAAGCTACCTCGCTCGTCATGACGAGGGCCGGTTTTGTGCGTTCTGATCCATGTCAGAACCAGAGCAGTGGCGTTCGGGTCTGAGTTTGCCTTCTGATAGGGTGCCACTGTCAGGATGCTGCCCGAACCGCTGGAAAAACCGGTTCCACCATAGCTCTTGTCGAGAAATGCCAGCCAGTCTGCCCCGTGAAGGCGTGCCACCTCGGTGCGAGGATAGGCGGCGAGGGCTGTACGGCGGAGAATTTCTGCAAGCCGTGCCGGGTCATCATTACACTGCGCAACTTCGCTCAAGGCCTGGCGTCTGTAGGCATTCGCCCTGTAGCGCGCATAGGCATTCCAGAGCATCCAACCTGCCAATGCAAGCAACACGGCCCCAACCACGAGCCAGCCGACAGTTTGCGGAAAGAGGGACACGGGCTGCGGTTCAGGTACAGGCTTCAGGAGCCCGAGCAAGCCGACAAGATCAAGGCCTGACAGATCCTCGGTCAACGTCTGCCTCCCTCATGACCAAGAAGCCGCCTTATCTGCGGCAGCGTCTCTTCTCCTGCACTCAGCGGCATGATCGACAGACGGCATTCCTTCTGCCAATTCAAGAACTCGTCTAATCGACCTCTGGAAAAGGCCTCAAGCCCAAGCTTGATCTGGTCGCGGGCGGTATCAAGTTCTGCCTGTTGCTCTCCGTCCGACACCGTGACCTTCAGGTTCGCTGGCAGTACATGGGCGACCGGATCAGTCACAGGACACATGATCACATCATTGTGGCGGGCAATTCCCGAGACCAGCCTTTTGGTGTCTGCGTCAATGCCGTCAAAGTCGCTGATCAGGAATATCAGGTGATCCCGGCGCGCAAGCCTTGCGACCGCCCGCAGTGGTTCATTGAGCAGCATCGGTCGCGAGTTGGGCGCATTGGCATGCAGTCTTGAATTTGCGGTTTCCAGAGCCTTGAGCAGGCGATCCAGCGCCATTCTGCTGCGCTGGGGGCGGATCTCCGCGACATGATCATCACCAAAGACAATTCCACCAACACGGTCCCCCTGATCCAGTATCCGGAAGGCGGCAAGGGCAGCGGCTTCCGCCGCAGTAACCGATTTCATGGCATGCTGAGTGCCGAAGAACATCGACATGCGCTGGTCGACCACCAAGAGAGCAGGGCGGTCCCGTTCTTCCGTATAGACGCGGATATGCGGTGTTCCGGTGCGCGCCGTAACTTTCCAGTCAATCGTGCGGGTGTCGTCACCGGGCAGATAGTTCCGCAGTTCCTCGAAATTCAGCCCGCGTCCACGCAGCCGGGAGGCATGGCGTCCGTTGAGCACGCTGGCAGCGGGTTGGCGCGGTAAAAAGGAGAGGTGACGGGCAGCGTTTTCAAGAGAGCGAAGGTGTTCAAGGGTGACATGCACGCGCGGATCCGTTGCAGGCTCCGGTGAGGCCTGTTTCTCAAGCCCGGTTCTGGCTCTGGCTCTGCGGTCTTGCATGGCGTTCCCCGGCAGGCAGTGTAATCAGGTCAGCGAAACCTGACGCAGAATTTCCTCTGTCACTCCATCGGCCGACAAACCGTCACCCTGTGCCTCGTAGCTCAGGGTGATCCTGTGACGAAGGACATCGGGAACAATTGCCTGAACATCCTGCGGGTCGACATAGTCGCGCCCGCGCAGCCAGGCGTGGGTACGTCCACATTTGTCGAGCGCAATGGATGCACGCGGGCTTGCGCCGATATCGATCCAGCGGGCCAGGTTCGGCGAGTAGGCCTCCGGCGTTCGCGTCGCGTAGACGAGATCTGCCATATAGCGTTCCATCGCCTCGGAGACATGAATGGCGGCTATTTCCCGTCGGGCGTTGAATATCGTTTCCTGGGAAATCGGGTCCGGGCGTTGGGATTTTGTTGCGGTGTCGGTCTCGTTCTTGGGTGTATGGGCGGCGGCTTCCTCATTTCGCACAAGGCGGATGACTTCAACCTCATCCTCGATCGGCGGATAGCTGATGAGGACATGCATCAGGAAACGGTCCATCTGTGCCTCCGGCAGCGGATAGGTGCCTTCTTGCTCCACCGGGTTCTGGGTCGCCATCACCATGAAGAGTGGTTCCATCTTGTGCGTTTGTCCGGCAACCGTGACCTGTCGCTCTTCCATGGCCTCCAGCAGGGCAGCCTGAACCTTTGCCGGGGCCCGGTTGATTTCGTCGGCAAGCACGAGATTGGCAAAGATCGGGCCGGGCTCGAAGCGAAAGCTCCCCGAGCCGTCCACCTGATGGTAGACCTCTGTGCCTGTTACATCCGAGGGCAGAAGGTCGGGCGTGAACTGGATTCGGCTGAACTTGGCATCAAGATTTTTGGCCATGGCCTTGATCGCCCGTGTCTTGGCAAGACCAGGCAGACCTTCGACGAGCAGATTGCCGTTCGCCAGAAGCCCGATGATGAGTCGTTCGACAACGCTTTCCTGCCCGATGATGGATTGCCCGATGCGGCTTTTCAGTTCGCCGATCAGTGCATGTGCTTCTGTCGTCATCTGACGTTCCGATCTACTGGTCAGTCCTGCGCAGCCTGATCCGGCAGGCTGCGCTGCAATAGGGAGTTCAAAACGGACGCCTGCGGACCCCAATGGTGGTAGCAGGCGGGTCGAAAAGGGTTCAGTCGCCGGTTGCTTCGCTCAACACCTGACCACGAGCGCCGCTTGGAGCCTTGATCCGGAGGTAGGCGGAAATGGTGGGAGCCAGGTCGACAGTCTCGACACGTCTGCTGATCCGTTGAGCTTCGATGCCACGGCCAACCAGAATGATCGGCACATGGGTATCGTAGGTCCAGGGGGAGCCATGCGCGCCGGCAACCGTCAAGCCATCCATGTCGCCAATGAACCAGTGCGGCTCGAAGACGACATAGATGTCGCCTGATCTTGAGGCATGGAAATTCGCGAGAACCGCATCGGCAACCGGTGTTCTGGCAATGTCGCCGTTTCTAAGGTCGTCGCTCGACAAGGCGAATGCGATCCCCGGTAACTGTTGCAGCTCTTCAGCAACTCTGCGAGCGACGAGCGTTTTATCGAGCCCGTTCGCAGTGATGACCTCATCGTCGAGATAAACGTAAGGGTTGGAGAAGCTCTTCACGAGCTTTTCGGCAATCCCGAATTCTGCCCGCAATCTTGCAATGCTCGGCTGCAGGTCAACGACGTCAAAATCGAAATAATGGGCGTCTATTCCAATGGATCGCAAATAGCCGGGAACTTCTGCTGCACCGTGGTCAGCCGACAGAACGACCAAAGTGTTCTCAAGGCCGATCTTCTGATCGACGTAAGTTAGAAAGTCGGTCAGCGTGTCATCCAAATGGCGCAGATTGTCCTCGGTTTCCAGGCTGGACGGGCCGAAGATGTGGCCGACATAATCGGTCGATGAAAAGCTCACCGCCAGATAATCCGTTATACTATCTTCGCCAATGCCCTCTGCTGCGATCAATTCCTTTGCAAAGGATGCGGTCAGCGAATCTCCCGCAGGGCCAAGCGTCAGCCTCGTTGTGAAGTATTTGTCGTCTGCGGCTCCATAGGGATGGGGAAACACACGGCCATAGCCCGGAAAGTCGGTTTCCCACTCCATGTCGTCCATCGAGCGGAAGCGATAGGTTTCAACCGGGTCGGCGAGTGACCACGTCGTTCCGCCATAGGCCGATACGTGGCCAGCGGTATTCCAGCCGTCGACCCACGCCGGATAGGCATCCATGTAGTAACTCGAACTGATGAAACGCCCCTCGCTCTTGGAGAACCAATAGGCGGTCCCGACATGGCCTGCCATGGATATGGCGCCTCGGTCCTTGATCGATACGCCAAATATCTTGGCTACCTGTCCAATCCCGATAGCTATCTCGTCGGACAGTGTTGATGACAGGATGGCGTTGGGCGAGCGTCCGTCCGTTGTGGCGGCCCTTTGGGTGGGGTCAAGTTCGGTTGACTTGTCTACACCACCGGCTCCAACGAGCGGAAAATCTGCATCCTGAACATTGTAGTTCGGTGCGCCGGTCTTTCGGTCAAACCAGATATTCGCCACCATACCGTGAACCGCCGGGTCAGTCCCGGTGGCAAGCGTTGTATGTCCGACAATGGTTTCGGTGTTGGCGTGGCGGTGGTGGGCATTCGTGTAGAACGCACCGTTTTCCATCAAAAGGCGGAAGCCAGATGGTCCGAAGTGCCGTGCATTTCGATCCAGAAGGTCGCCACGCAGCTGGTCTACCGTGATCTGAAGAACGAGTTTTGGCTTCGGATGCTCGACGACGTCAGCCAATGCCATATGTGTCGAACCGAAAAGCGCAATACACGCAAGGCTCCGTGCTACCGGCTTCTGCATGGATGCCGTGCTCCCTGAATAACAAAAACAAAACATGGAAGTGATGCGGCGGGAGAGCCCGCCGCATCGACGTCATCAATTGGACGACGGATTGTTCTGCAGCGTCTCAAGAACCTGATTCAGGTTGAAGCTGCCCGGTGCCTGACGCGGCGGGAACTCCTGATAGGTCGCAAGGTGACGAGCGACATAATCAACGGCCGGCAGGACGAGGAAGGCCCGGTCGAAACGCCACATGTCGTAGTTGGACGATTCGATGTCTGCACGCTCGAACGGATCACCGCGCATGTCGAACAGTTTCGGCAAGCGAAGGGTCACCAGCGGCTCCTGCCAAACGTTGAAGCCGATTGCGCGCTGCTCCATGAAGACCATCTTCCAGCGGTCGTAGCGAAGGTTCGCCAGCTGACCGTCGTCGGTCCAGTAGAAGAACTCCTTGCGCGGAGCTTCGTCGGTTTCACCCTTGAAATACGGCATCAGGTTGTAGCCATCGAGGTGAACCTTGTAGTTCCGGCCAATGGCTTCATGACCTGTCAGCAGCTTTTCCTTGATATCGGGTTCGCCGGCGGCAGCCAGAAGGGTCGGAAGCATGTCCTCGTGGGAAAACACGTCGTTATAGATCGTTCCCGGCTCGATCACACCCGGCCACTTGATGAGCGTGGGAACGCGATAGCCGCCGTCCCAGTTGGAGTTTTTCTCGTTGCGGAACGGCGTGGTGCCGCCATCCGGCCAGGAGAATACTTCCGCGCCATTGTCGGAGGAGTACATGATGATCGTGTTGTCGGCGATGCCCAGCTCGTCAAGCTTGTCGAGAATCTGACCAACGTGACCGTCGTGTTCCACCATGCCATCTGCGTAGATGCCAAGGCCGGTAACTCCATCGGATTCCGGCTTGAGGTGGGTATTCACATGCATGCGGGTGGCGTTCCACCAAAGGAAGAACGGCTTGTCGGACGCCGTGGCGCGTTCCATGAAGTCTATGGCACCCGCGGTGATTTCCTCATCAACGGTTTCCATGCGCTTCTTGGTCAGCGGACCGGTATCCTCGATGGAACCGTCAGCGCTCGACTTGATCACGCCACGCGGGCCAAAACGCTCGCGGAATTCGGCGCTCTTCGGGTAATCCGGGTGCTCCGGCTCTTCCTCGGCATTCAGATGATAGAGGTTTCCGAAGAACTCATCAAAGCCGTGGTTGGTCGGCAGATGCTCATCCAGATCGCCCAGATGGTTTTTGCCGTATTGTCCCGTCATGTAGCCGTGGTTCTTGAGGAGGCCGGCAATGGTGGGGTCCAGTTCGGACAAACCTTCCTTGGCGCCTGGCAGGCCAACCTTGAGCAGGCCGGTACGGAACGGGCTCTGGCCCGTAATGAAGGCTGCACGACCTGCGGTGCAACTTTGCTGGCCATACCAGTCGGTAAACAGCGCACCTTCAGATGCAATACGGTCGATGTTTGGGGTTCTGTACCCCATCATGCCGCGGTTATAGGCGCTGGCGTTGGCCCAGCCCACATCGTCACCCCAAATGACGAGGATGTTTGGTTTGTCGGCGGCAAAGCCGCTGCCAACCATGAGTAGAGTTCCCAAGGCAGCGCCGGCGAGTGTTCGCCCGACGAATGTGCTGGCCTAGGATAAGGCCTTCCAATGCATACCATGACTCCCAATGGTCAAATTAAAAAACAGAACGGCGAAAACTTAGAATAGTTGGTTGGGGGCGTCCATCTGAATTGCATAAATAGTACGGGATGGTGCCAATGTTCATGTTGAATTGTCATTATATGCAATTTTTCGGAAAAATAGCGATGTAAATTCTGGCGATAAGACCTGTTGTGGTTGGTGAAAATAGCAATGCGCAAAGTAGTGTAGAGTGTTGTGGGGATTTTGTCTTGAAATTGATTAAAAACGGAGGCAAGGTCTGACAGGTATCATCAATTGAATGCGGCGATCGTCAGCTGGATAACAATCCAGATCAATGTACGTATAGGTAGAAATGCCTCTGCGAGCTCTCGATGACAACAATGGCTTGGTGCAGGTTTTTGAATTTTCTTGCGCATCTCTCAGGTTGTAGACTGCCTCGCATCTTGAACAGATGAAGCGCGTACTGTCAGCCGGGTCCTGTCAATCGCACCGAGGTATAGGGCTTGCCATAAGGATGCCGTCTTTCCCGACGTAATCTGCATATGGAAAGGCCGTTGCCTATTTTTCGAAAACAAGCAGGATCGGGTTTCAAGTCTATGGAAAAAGGTGTTTTCAGCTGGGTTGCAGTACCTGCCGTTTTGGCAGTAGTCGGGTTCGCAATGGCGCTCCCTAATGCGCAAGCGGCGCAACGGGCTCCAGTGGTACTCATCGGATCGTGGCAAGCCACGGAAATCGGCGGGTCCCCGGCGAACGGTGCCGTCGATTCGAATCTGACGGTCGAAAACGACGGAAGTGTTTTCGGGTCTGCCGGCTGCAATCGTGTGATGGGCAGACTGAAGGGAGACCGGGAAAAGGTCAGCTTTGCCCCCCTGGCCACAACGAAGAAACTGTGCCCGGAAGATGTGATGAAGCAGGAGCAGGCCTTCCTTGCTGCCTTGGGTGCGGCAAAGGCCTATGTGGCCAACAAGGTGTCGCTTGAGCTGATGGATGACCATGGCAAGGTTCTGGTCAAAATGACCCGTCAGTAAGACGCGAAAAGCTACGCTAACGTAACGCCGCCAGATTTCTGGCGGCGTTTTTTAATGTCGTTACGACGCCGGTCCGGTATCGATCGGCGTGTCACTGCGGCCGCCCCATTCGCTCCAGGAACCGTCGTAAAGCCGAAGGTTTTTGGCACCGATCATTGTCAGGCCAAGCGTCAGAACGGCAGCGGTGACACCCGAGCCGCAGGAGGTGATCACCGGCTGTTCCGGATCTATTCCCGCATCCTTCATCAGGGCTGCGATCTGGTCAGCAGGCTTTATGGTCCCGTCTTCTTGCATCAGCATGTTGAAGGGCAGATTGCGAGCGCCCGGCATGTGACCGGAGCGCATGCCGGCGCGGGGCTCGGGATCTGCGCCGGTAAAGCGACCAGCCGGGCGTGCATCGAGGATCTGCGCGCTGCCCGATTGCACGACCTTCATGACGTCATCGATATCGGCCAGGGCAAGGTTATTCAACCGGGCGGTAAAATGCCGCTCCGGGCGTCGCACAGGCAGATCTTCCAACGGACGTTCTTCGGCTTTCCACTTGCGCATTCCGCCGTCCAGAATGAAGACGTCCTCCACGCCCATGACCCGGAACATCCACCAGACGCGCGGCGCGGAAAACAGTCCTATCCCGTCATAGACAACGATCCGCTGACCATCGCCGATGCCAAGCCGACGCATCTTGGAGGCAAAGACATGAGGAGCGGGTAGGGTGTGCGGCAGTCCTGACGACGGATCGCTGACATCGTCAATATCGAAGCGAATGGCACCGGGAATATGGCCTTCCATATATTCTGCGTCCGCATTTCGTCCCATCTGCGGCAGATACCAAGAGGCATCGACAACAACGAGATCAGGAGCCGATAGATTGGCTGCCAGCCAGTCCGTGGAAACGATGGGTGAGGGTGCAGTCATCAGGTCTCGCCT
This sequence comes from Roseibium sediminis, assembly GCF_008711325.1. Classification (GTDB taxonomy): domain Bacteria; phylum Pseudomonadota; class Alphaproteobacteria; order Rhizobiales; family Stappiaceae; genus Roseibium; species Roseibium sediminis. The sequence goes on along the minus strand of NZ_VXDB01000022.1, from coordinate 36,810 downwards.
TCCTTCAGTCCGTGAAGTTTGTGCCAGTCATCTATGGAATGCTCCGGATACTGGTCAAAATGTTTGTGATTTTCGCCGTCCGGGACGTCCACCCACTCGGCCTTGGATGCGAGCATCAGATGGACCGTTTCCGGGGTCTTGGGTAACGGGGTGTCGATGGCGGCAGCAAGCGGGTGAATCAGGTCAGGCCAGCGCGGGTCCCATAACCACAGATGCGAGCCGCAATTGCCGCAAAAGTGTCGCTCTGCCGGGCTCTCCTTGCCATCAGTGATGGCGTGATAGAGCTTTTTGCGGCCATGAGGGTCTTCAAATTCAAGAGACCCAGCGTCGGCCATCAGATTGATTGCATATCCACCGGCACCCGTCGTCTTACGACAGATGGAGCAGTAGCAGCGGTTGAAGGGATAATAGGTCTTGCTGTCCAGCGAAAACCTTATCGAGCCGCAATGGCAACTTCCTGACAGGCGCATGTGTTTCCCTCAGTTTGCGAGTCGGCCCTCAGTCTGCTAGCCGGATACGTACCCGCCGGTTCTGCTTGCCCTTTTTCCCGGTCTTGCCGAGTTCCAGCGCTCCGATCTCCGAAGTTCTTGAAACGTGCGTTCCGCCACAGGGCTGCAGATCGACATCGCCGCCGATCCGCACAAGGCGAACCTTGCCCGAGCCCCTTGGCGGTTGCACCGACATGGTCTTCACCAGACCGGGATTGGCGTCCAATTCTTCATCGGTGATCCATTCGGTTGTCACTTCATGGTCGCCGGCAACAAGGTCTGACAGTTTTGCCAGCACCGCATCCTTGTCGAGCGTCTCGTCGCCCATATCAAAATCAAGGCGTCCTTCGGGATCCCCAATTTGGCCGCCTGTGACGGGGTAGGGCAAGGCGACGGAAAGGAGGTGCAAGGCTGTATGCATGCGCATTAGGCGATAGCGACGTTTCCAGTCCAGATGTGCGGTAACTGCGGTCCCCGCGGACGGGAGGACGCCGCCCTCTGCAGCAACATGGACGATCCGGGTGCGGTCCTCGTCATAGACCGTCGTTGCAATCGCGATTTGATCGCCGTTTTCAAGTTCAAGAAACCCCGAGTCGCCCGGTTGCCCGCCGCCAGACGCATAGAAAATCGTCCGATCAAGAATGATCCCGCCGCGTTCGTTCACCTCAACCACGTGTGCCTCGCAGGTTCGCAAATAGGCGTCATCGCGAAAGAGAGTGGTCGTCATCTGCGGGGCTCCGAACAGTCAAGTTTGGGCCACTTGAACAGGTCAGACGCGGTCGTGCAAGGGCGCGCGATGCGGAAATGTTCGGATGTTTCAATTTGCGATGGCGCGGGCAGCCAGCAGCTTTACGGCAAAAGTCCCCATGATCCCCGCAAAGGCCCAGTCAAAGGCACGCATCGCCTTGGGCGAAGACTTCATGGCTTTTTGAAAGGCGCTCGCACCGAGGACAAGCGCAATGCCGATCGGAATGCTGAGGACCACGAAATAAAAGCCAAGAAACAGCAGTTTGCCCGCCGCGTCAGGATCGGACATGGAAATGAACTGCGGCAGGAAGGTCACGAAAAACAGCACCACCTTTGGGTTCAGCATGTTGGTCGTCAACGCCTGCCCGAACACCGCCGCAAGCGGTGCCCGAACCACCTTCGTTTCCTCCAGATTGAGCGCAGAGCCATGGCGGATAGCCTGAATGCCGAGCCAGACCAGATAACCGGCCCCCAAGAGCTTGAGCGCGAAGAAGGCGGTCGGCGAAGCGGCGAGAAGGGCGGAAATGCCAACGGCCGCCAGAATGGAGTGGAGTATGCACCCGGTCAGCGCACCTGCGACACACACCAGCCCTGCCAATCGCCCAAGCGTCAGGGTCTTGCCAAGAAACAGCGTCATGTCCGGACCGGGAGTGATGATCAGAACGAGGGCCGCAGCGGTAAAGGTGAGCAGAACGCCGATATCTGGAACGAACGACATGGAAGCTCCACAGAGGGAAGATCGAATAGGAAAACTGTCAGCTGGATAGGCTTATTGCGTGATTGGCGCAATAGTCCGCCGCCAAGTCAAATCACTTCGCTTTTCACATCGAAATCAAGGGGCACTCAAAGGATGGGCGAGAACAGGCTCGCGCCTTGTGCCAGAACGCGGAAGGCATAACTGCGGTTCTCCAGATCATCGGGACCTGTTTGACGTGCGCCCTGAAAATCCTTTTCCAGCATGGCTCGGACATTCTCCACCATGCGCGGGTGGGTGAACCACAGCGTGATTTCGAAGTTGATGCGGAAGGACCGGTTGTCGAAGTTGACGGTCCCGATCGAGCAGAGCTCATCATCAACCAGTGTGATCTTCTGGTGCAGGAAACCGTCCATATAGCGGAACACCTTGACGCCGCGATTGACCATCAAGTCCGCATGGGAGTGGCTGGCGAGCCAAACGGTCCAATGGTCGGCTTTCTCCGGCAACAGGATGCGCACGTCGACCCCGCGCATGGCCGCAGCATAAAGGGCCGTTTGCACATCGATGGAGGGCACGAAATAGGGCGTTGCGATCCATAGGCGCTGCCGGGCGCGCGCCGCTGCCTCGGCAAAGGCAATGGAGCACTCTTCCAGTTCATCCGCCGGGCCGGTTGGCATCACAAGAACAGGTTCGTCCCCCGGCCGTTCAAGCCCGTGTCCACTTGGAAGCTTGAGTTCAGTGCCATTTGCCCAAAGCCAGTCTTCAGAAAACGAGAGCGCGCAGGCCATGGCCGCCGGACCCGAGACCTTCACATGGGTGTCCCGCCAGTGACCGAATTTCCTTGATTTTCCAACATACTGGTCGGAGACGTTGTGACCGCCGACCCAGGTGTGTTCGAAATCCGTGACCACGATCTTCCGGTGGTTGCGGTAGTTCAGTCGCATTGGTCCGAGCAAACGCAGGTAGCGGTGGTTTTCGTTGAAACCGGTCACCTTCACACCCGCCGCTTTCAGCCGGTTCACATAGCGATGGGTGAGCGTTCGGCTGCCAACATCGTCGTAGAGAAGGTAGACCTCAACGCCGGCCTGAGCCCGTTCGACGAGGGCATCGGCAAGGCGGTTGCCAAGTTCATCGTCCGCGATTGTGAAGAACTGAACCAGCACGGATTTCTGTGCCGCAGAAATCCCGGCAATGATCGAGTTGAACGTCTCCGGCCCGTCGATCAGAAGCTCGCACTTGTTACCCGCCAGAAAGGGAAGGCTGGCAATGCGCGAAAGAACCTTCCAGTCTTCTGTTTCGTGCTGGTCGGCCAGTTGCATGTCGTCTGCGCGGCGGCTGCGCTGCAACCGGCCCAGCCTGTGCTGGATATGGGTGTAGTCGGAGAAAGCCTTCCAGCCGAAGACGAAATAGAGTGGGACAGTGACATAGGGAATGAAGAACAGGGACAGCAGCCATGCAATCGTACCCTGGGACGTCCTGCTGTTCATGATCTCGCGGACGGCGCAAATGGCTGCCGTGACATAAATGGCGAGGAAAACCAGGGCTACGAGGCCAAGGTTGTTCGCCATCATGTCCAGAAAGGTCGCATCCTGAATGACCGTGCGAAACAACGAACGCCCGGGCAGAAGGTCGTCAGGCCCGGGCACCGGTTGGACAGTCATGATCGCAAGGTCCTGCTCAGGCGAATGGCGCTTTCAGCGTCGTTTTACGCTCCAGCCATGCCGGAACCGGCAGGTCCTTGGACCGCAGGAATTCCGGATTGTACAGCTTCGACTGATAGCGTGTTCCGTGGTCGCACAGGATGGTCACAATCGTATGGCCGGGGCCCATTTCCTTTGCAAGACGCCGTGCGCCAGCCAGATTGATGGCGGAAGAGCCCCCAAGCAGAATGCCCTCCTTCTCGGCAAGGTCAAACACCAGCGGCAGAGCTTCCTGATCGGATATTGTCCATGCGTGATCCACCTGAGCGGCTTCCACGATAGGCGTGGAACGGGCGAGGCCGATGCCCTCGGACACAGAACCACCCTCACTGGCCTTGGCTTCGCCGGTCGTGAACAGGCTGGTCATGGCTGCCCCGTGCGGATCAGCGCAACCGATGACGACGCCGGGCTTCTTGTCCTTCAGATAGGCAGATACGCCAGACAACGTTCCGCCGGTTCCAACGGCACAAATGAAGCCGTCCACTTTACCACCGGTCTGTTCCAGAATTTCCGGGCCAGTAGTCAAGAGATGGGCCTTGCGGTTGTCCATGTTGTTCCACTGGTCGGCGAAAAGAACGCCGTTCTGCTCGGTTTTTGCCAGATCTTCGGCAAGACGGCGGGCAACATGCTGGTAGTTGTTGGGGTTCTTGAACGGTAGGGCCGGAACTTCCAGAAGCTCTGCGCCACACAGGCGGAGCATGTCCTTCTTTTCCTGGCTCTGTGTTTCCGGAATCACAATGACAGTCCGGTAGCCACGAGCGCTCGCAACCAGCGCCAGACCAATGCCGGTATTTCCGGCTGTGCCCTCGACGATCAGCCCGCCTGGCTGAAGATCACCGCGCTGTTCCGCTTCAAGGATCATCTGCCGACCGGCCCGATCCTTCACCGATTGCCCCGGATTCATGAACTCGGCCTTGCCCAGAATCTCGCAGCCCGTTTCCTCGGACAAAGCATTGAGGCGGATAAGAGGAGTATTTCCGATGGCATCAACGACGGATGTGCGCACAGACATATAATCAAGGGTCCCGATTTGCGTAAGAATTGGTTTCGCAGACGCTAATCGGCCTTTGATCCGGGATCAAGCAGAACCGGGAATGACTCACGCCCTTTGCATTGAAAGTTGCCTTTCTGTTATTCCGTTCCGCATATGGATTGTCGCGGGAATTGAACTAAAATAAAACAAGCGGAAATTTGATCCGGTTTCGTGTGCCTTGCGTATTCGATGTGACAGGAGTTTTCCTGGCAGGCATGGGGAGTGAGCCGGTTGGCTGGAACGAGTGTTGATATGGAACGAAATGTAACGGGGATGGACGAGTTGCTGGCAGGTTACGCCGCAGGCACGCTTGCCGCTCCGGCGCATGCTCTTGTTGGCGCTCATCTCGAGATTTCGGGAAACAACCGAAATTACGTCGCGTGTCTGGAAGCTCTTGGCGGGCATGCGCTTGAAGGTGCCAGCCCTGTAGCCTTTTCCGACCGCGATGCGGCGCTGAGCGCCATCTTTGCGGATGAAGGGATCTCCTTGCCGCGCTCACAAAAGATTGCGACCTCTCCGGAACTTCCGGACAGTCTTCGTTGCATAGTGGGGAACTCTCTGGACAGCCTTCCCTGGAAAACCCTCTTGCCGGGTGTTCGTGAGGTGAAATTCGGTGAGATCGACGGCTGCAACGTCAACCTCCTCTGGGTTCGTCGGGGCAGGGCCATGCCGTCCCACACGCACCATGGAACCGAATTGACGCTCGTCCTCAAAGGCGGGTTCAAGGATGCAGATGGTCATTTCGTTCGCGGCGACATTGCCTTCGCCGATCACGATGTCGACCACAAGCCTGTTGCTGATGATGACGGCGAGGATTGCATCTGCTTTGCGGTGACAGAAGGCCGCTTGCAGTTGACCGGTTTGATGGGACGTCTGATCAACCCCTTTGTTCGGAACTGACCAATCCGGAAGCCCCTGTTTTGTCGTATAGACTACGAACAGAACGGAGGGCCTTGTGTCTCAATTCCCTGATAAGAAAAACGCATTTGTCGCTACACCGGAGCACGGCTGTGCGTGGATCACAGGTGCCAGCTCCGGCATCGGTCATGAGCTGGCGCTGACGCTGGCAAGGTCCGGTTGGACGGTCGCTGTTACGGCGCGGTCGGAAGCTGCCCTCAAGGCCATGGAAACAGCGGTTGGTGAAGCGGATGGCTCATCCTCGGGTCGGATCGAGGCCTTTCCCGGTGACGTCAGCAACGCGGAAGCAATGAAGGCGACGGCTTCTGCGATCGAAAGCAAATGCGGTCCGATCGCCCTGTTGGTGGCCAATGCAGGGATTTACATTTCTCAAGATGGTCTCGACAGCAGCCCGGATGACTGGAAACGGACTTTCGATGTCAATCTCGGCGGGACGGTGAATGTTCTTCTGCCGGTCATTGCGTCGATGAAAGCGAAGGGGCGGGGGCAGATCGGAGTGGTTGCTTCTGTCGCCGGGTATCGCGGCCTACCGACATCCCCCGCCTACGGGGCGACAAAAGCCGGCCTCATCAACATGGCTGAATCGCTGAAATTCGATCTCGACCGAGCAGGAATACGCATTCAGGTCATCAACCCCGGTTTCGTTGACACCCCGGCCACGAAAACAAATCCGTTCTCCATGCCCTATCTGATGACGCCGCAAGAGGCGGCAACCGCGATCATCAAGGGCCTCACCGATCCAAAGGCATTTGAAATTGCGTTTCCCAAACCCTTCGTCCGGCAATTGAAGCTGCTGCGCCTGCTGCCGTATCGGTGGTATTTTAAACTGGTGGCGAAAAACACCGGTTGGGACAAGAAGACATAAGCGAAAAGACAATAAAAAACCGGCCCTTGGGCCGGTTTTATGATTCAATATGTCAGGATTTTGCGTAGACCAGTTGCCGAACGTCTATGTTTCCGGAGCGAAAGCCTGCCTCGCAATAGTGGAAGTAGAATTCCCAAAGGCGCTTGAAGCGATCATCGAAACCGAGTGGCCGGATACGCGGCCAAGCCTCGTGGAACCGTTCACGCCAGTCTGCGAGGGTACGGGCATAGTCTTGGCCGAAAATGCGCTCGGCAGAAAGCGACAGACCTTGCTGACGCCCCATGTCGTTCAGCTTGCCCGGAGGCGGCAGCATGCCACCGGGGAAAATGTGGCGTTGGATGAAGTCCGTCCCGCGCCGGTAGTCTTCGAACATGCTGTCCTGGATCGTGACGATCTGCAGACCGGCGCGCCCTTTCGGCTTCAAACAGGACGCGAGCTTCTCGAAATAGGTCGGCCAGTACCGTTCACCCACCGCTTCGAACATCTCGATTGAGGCAATCCGATCATATCGGCCTGTCTCGTCACGATAGTCCTGAAAGCAGATTTCGATCTTCTCGTTGAGGCCCGCCTTGTGGATCCTCTGGCAGGCAAAATCATATTGTTCGCGCGAAATGGTCAGCGCCTTGACCTTCGCGCCAACTTCCTTGCCGACGAATTCAGCGAAGCCACCCCAACCGCAGCCGATTTCCAGAACACTGTGATGCGGCTGGATATCGGTGTCTTTCACCAGCGCCGCATATTTCGCATGCTGGGCCGCCTCAAGTGACTGCGCGCCTTCCTGATACAGCGCCGAGGAGTAGGTCATCGTCTCGTCCAGCCACTCGCGGTAGAACTGGTTGCCGAGGTCATAGTGAGCAGAGATGTTTCGCTTGGAACCGCGTTTGGTATTGGCGTTCAGCCAATGGCGCAGCGACAGAAGGAACCGCATGATTGGCCGTCCCTTGAGCGCTTCAAGGGTCGCTTCCCGGTTGACGCAGAAGAGTTCCAGAAAGGTCGTGACATCCGGAGAGGACCAGTAGCCTGCGGTATAGGCTTCGCCGACGCCGACGTCGCCCGACTGCACCACCATCTTCGCAAATCGGAAATCGTGGATGGTCAGGTCCGCGTCCGGACCGGCCTGTTCGCCTCTGATCAGATAGCTCTTGCCGTTCGGCAAGCGCACCGTCAAGGACCCGTATTTCAACGACATGATGAGGTTGAGCCCCAGCCGGGCCATGCGCGGCAACCCGGCCAGTTCATGGCGGGCATTGTCGCGGCGAAGCCAAATCGGATGGTGGTGTTCAAAGCTATCAATAACGCTCATTTGCTTATCCGGTCATGATCTGACTGTTGGGCGTGTTTTCGGGCTGAACCTGCCCGGAAACTGATTTTGCTCTGGAGTGGAACTTGATGCGCTTGCTCCAGAGTTTCAGGGCTTCCCAATGGATCGCTGCCATCACCTTCAGCGTGAGCAACGGTATCGAGAAGAAAAGCTTCAGAAACTGGGACGTCTTGAACGGCTGCCGCGTGCCGGAAAATGTCGCCGCCAGAATGGGGCCGTCGCCGTCCGTTTCCAGAATGCGCACGCGAACCTCATCTGCGGGGGGCAGCATCCGGAAATGATAGGTCTGGTTCATGTCCAGGAACGGCGAGACGTAGAAGACCTTGCGTTGGACCTGACGAACTCCTGCGTCGGACATCTCCCCGGCCAGCACCGGGCGAACATAGGTGTGCAGGTCGCCGAACGTGTTGCGGACCTCATAGATGATGGCAATCAGGCGGTCCGATGCATCATGACAGTAATAGACGCTCAGGGGATTGAACACGTAGCCGAGTACCCTCGGGTAGGCGAGCAGCAGAACGCGGGCGGGGGCCTCGATGCCCTCTTTCGCCAAAAGACCGTCTACGTGATCCCTTAACGAACTGCCGTCCCGGAGCCCGTGATCCTTTGCCGAAAAGGAAAACAGGTTGAAGCCTTCGACGGAGAACACCCGGCTTAACCGGTCAGCCTCGTCCAGCCTGTCGAGATCAAGCAGGATATTGAAGACGGAGTAGGTGAAGCGGTGCTCCTTCGGCTTCATTCTGTGATGCATCACCTTGCCAACAAACAGGCTGCCAGCGGCCTGCGGAGGGCGCTGGTTCCGTGTCGGGCATATGGGTGAGCGCTCTGTCATTCGGCAGCTTCCAGAACAGGTGTCGCTTGAACGGTTTCCCACGGGGCGACAGCACCGAGGGCTCGTGCAACCGTCAATCCGGAGCGAATGCCGTCCTCGTGAAAGCCGCTGCCGGACCATGCTCCGCAGAACCAGGTGTTGTTGACGCCTTGTATTTTTTGCAGCTGTTCGCGAGCAGAAAGAGCAGCGGCATCAAATTGCGGGTGGTCATACACAAACTGGGCGAACGTCTTGTCTTCTGCCGGAGGTTCCGCCGGATTGAGGGTTACAAACAGCGGCTTGGCCGGATCTATGCCCTGCAATCGGTTCATCCAGTAGCTGACCGTCACATCTGCGGTCTCTCCGGACTGACTGTCCGCCATGAAGTTCCATGACGACCAGACGCTTTTGCGCTTGGGCATCAGGCGTTCGTCGCGGTGCAGGTAAACCGTATTGGGGCGATAGCGCATTTGCGACAGGAGGCTGTGCTCGTCCTCGCTGGGATCTTCCAGCGCTGTAAGGCTTTGGTCCGTGTGGCTTGCGAGAATGACGTGGTCGAAAGTGTCGACCGACCCGGTGATGTCGCGGATATGGACCTGATTACTCTCGCGCCGAATGCCCACGACTTCCGCGCCTAGGCGCAGCTTTTCGCCGAAAGGCGCCAGCAGTTTGCTGACATAGTTGCGGCTGCCACCCTTGATTGTGCGCCAGACCGGACGGTCGAAATGCATCAGGCGATGATTTTCGAAAAAGGACACAAAACTGGTCGCCGGGTAGGCTTTCATCTCCTCGATCGGGGTAGACCAGATCGCGGCTCCCATGGGCAGGAGATACTGGTTGGCGAACGTCTCCGAGTAGCGATTTTGCGCAAGATAGTCGCCGAGCGACAGATTGCCGAGCGCTCCGGCATGAAGATCAATCGGAGCCTGCTTGTTGAAGCGCAGGATCTCGCGGATCATTTTCAGGAAACTCGGCGAAAGAAGATTGCGGCGCTGCGCAAAAATGGTGCTCAGCGAGCTTCCTGCCCATTCCAGACGGCCATTGTCAGCGGAGAACCCGAAGCTCATGTCACTGGCTTCGGTTTCGACACCCAGATAGTCCAGCATCGCGGTGAAGTTCGGATAGTTCAGCTCATTATAGACAATGAAGCCGGTGTCCACGCTGATCGGTGTGCCGTCATAATCAATGTCTACCGTGGCACTATGCCCGCCAGCGCGTGTGCGCTTTTCATAGATTGTGACATCGTGCTGCGCACTGAGCGATCTGGCTGCAATGTTGCCGGAAATCCCGGCGCCGACGACGGCAATCCGCATGGCAAGTCCCTGTTCTCGTGTTCTCAAGACATATGGGCGCGAAAGTCTCCTTAACTTTCAGGCCTGTACGCTCAACTCGCAACAGATACGCATGGGTTTTGCAGTCAGATCATGGAAAAGTTGTGTGTTTGAGATTTGGGTGGCCACTAAGCAAAAAAAGGCCTGCCGGACGACAGGCCTTTCAGCGCATGGCGTTACAAGATTTGTTTCGCGTAACCGGCCTGATCAGGCCCGTCTGGTCTCGAAGATCCAGCTCCACGCAACCTGCACGCGGCTGGCAGCGGAGGTGAAGAACCCCATGACCGACGCCCAGAGGCTTTCGCCAAAACGGGCCGCTTTCAGCAAGGCCGATTCTTGTGGCGCCTCGTCATTGGTATCCAGAAACTCGATCGAGGTCGCGTTGGCACCTTCCTGAATGATCCGCCGCGATACCGTTCTCGGTGCATCCGTTTCCAGTCGGGCCGTCTCGGTCTTCAGGATCCGGGTTGCCGGGTCGTTTGACTTGACAACAACCGCTCTGCCATCGGGCAGAAGGTGCGTTTCATTCGGGAAGATTTCGGCTTCGTAGATGACTTCGCCGTAAGTGTCGATCAGTTCCACCCAAAGGGCGGGACGACCGTCGTGGGTTTCGATCTCGCCAACCCAGATACTCAATTCTCCGTCTAGCGGAGCGGGCATTATGTCCGTTGTCGCTGCAACGGATACCAGCATGCCATCATAGGGTGAGCGCTCGTTTTCCTGCATGTACTGAAAAGCCGCAGCAAATGTTGGCAGGAACATCAGGCAAGCCGCAGCCAGTCCGGTGGTTTTGATACTCTGGTGCATTTCACGCCTCCCAAGGCCAATACAACCAAGAACCCGGGGCTAAAAAGGCGCGGAAATCGCTCTTAACGGCGTATGTCCGGATGCACTTTGTGGCCTCGGTATCGCCACTATTGCACCACATTTATTACTGTCCGTGTAATTTTTTGGACAATTCCACGTATAATTGTCCTTTCATGCTTAATGTCATTGTCTGATTGTTAAATGTGTCAGTAAAAATTGAAGCAAGGTCTTAAGGGTCAATAATAGTGACGTAGATGTGCTTGGCGGCCATTTCTGACGGAACGAAAAAAGCGCACCCGGAGATCCGGATGCGCCGTCTTGATTGACCGTGAAGCGGCTGAAAGAGGGTCAGTCTCCGTCGGCCACGCCTTCTGCTCTCAGACGTGCCCGCCGAGCCCGATAGGCCGGGAGAACGACCAGCACAACGGCCAGCAGCAGCAGACCAAGGGTCATCGGACGTTCGAGAATGAAGCCGATACCGTCATAAAGCTGCATGGAGCGGGCAAAGTTGTCCTCAAGCATCCGACCGAGAATGAACCCGATCAAAAGTGGCGCGAGGGGATAGTCTGCAAATCTGAGAACCGTTGCGCAGATACCGAAACCAACGAGGATCAGCAGTTCCGTGGAGTTGTTCTGCCCGATATAGGCACCCATCAGCGTGAAGAAGAGGATGAACGGGATCAGATATGTTCTCGGGACCGTCAGAACCTTGGCGATATAGGGGATCAGCGGCAGGTTCAGGATCAGCAGGACCACATTACCGATATACATGGAGATGATCACCGCCCAGAAGATCTCCGGAGCATCGACCATGAGGCGCGGACCCGGTGTCACGTTGAGGGCAATGAGCGCACCGAGAAGGATGGCCGTGGTGCCAGAGCCCGGAATCCCGAGGGTCAGCAGCGGAACAAATGAGCCTGTGCAGGCTGCATTGTTTGCAGCTTCTGGGGCAGCAAGTCCCTTCACAGAGCCCTTGCCGAATTGCTCCTGTTCCTCCTTGGACGCGATGTTGCGTTCAACGGCATAGCCGAGGAAGCTTGCAATCGTCGCGCCGGCGCCGGGCAGAACGCCGATCAGGAAGCCCTGAACCGACTGGCGACCGATTACCGGAGCAATCGACTTGGCCTCTTCACGCGTGATACGCAGGTCCTTGATTTCGCCGCTTGTGCCGGTCTTCGAGCGAGCAGGATCAAGTATGAGGAAGATTGCTTCAGGCAGGGCGAACATAGCCATGGCCAGGGTGATGAAGCCGAAGCCGGACTGAAGGTCCAGAATGCCCATCGTGAAGCGTGGCTGATTGAAGAGCGCCCCTTCACCCACCGTCGCCATGACGAGACCCAGCAGCGTCATCAGCATGGCTTTTGCCACCTGACCGGTTCCGGCAAAGGCGGCGATGGCGGAAAGACCAACCACCATGAGGGCGAAATATTCCGCCGAGTGGAAGAGCAGGGCGACGCTTGCCAGCATCGGTGCAAATACCATCAAAAGCACGGCGCCGATGGTGCCGCCGCTAAAGCTTGCGATGGCGGCAACGGTCAATGCCTTGCCCGCCTTGCCCTGTCGTGTGAGCGGATAACCGTCGAACGAGGTCGCAACGGTGGAAGCAACGCCGGGGGCGTTGATCAGGATGGAGGACGTCGAACCGCCGAAGATCGCGCCGTAATAGACACCAGCCAGCAGGATCAGCGCCGCTGACGGGTCACCAAGGGTGATGGCTACGGGGATCATGATGGCGATGATCGACATCGGCCCAAGCCCCGGTAGCATGCCGATGAATGTGCCGATGAGGCATCCGCCGACAACCATCAGGAGGTTGGTGACGGAAAAGGCGCTGGAAAGACCAAGCAGAATACCTTCAAGCATGTCACGCACCTCCGAGCATGAAGGATGGCCAGGGGCTCAGGAAAATGCCGAGGACTTCCTGGACAAGGTACCAGATGCCGACGGTCGCGATCAGGGCGACCGGGATCATGACATGGTATTTCCGCTCACCGAGCGTATAGAACCCGGCAAGAAGGAAGACCGACGTCGACAAGAGAAAACCGGCAGGTCGCAACAGAAGGGCATAGGCGACCATCAGGCCGAGCAGAAACAGGGCTTGGCCCAGCTTGTAGTCGGTCAGGCGGCGGTAGTTGATTTCGGGTGCCTTCTCCTCTCCCGTGCCCTTTTCAAGGCGAAACAGGATGATGACCGAGGCAATGATGGCAAGGGCGGCTATGACTTTCGGGAAAGTCGACGGCCATATCGGATTGCGCTGCATGAATGGGGGCAGTCCGCCATCCATGGTGAAAAAGGCTGTGTAGCCATAGGCTGCGCAGATTATGAGGATAATCAACGCGATCCAGCGATCAAGCGCCATAGCTCCCCCTCCTGGCGGTTATCGATTTGCATATTCGGATGGCAAAACGCGCCCGACTATGCGGGCGCGTCCGATAGGTTCGTATGGCTTAGAGGAAGCCGAGCTTCTTCATCAGGTCGCCAACCTGCTTTTCCTGGGCTTCAAGGTAGTTCTTGAAGTCGTCGCCGGACTTGTGGATGTTCACCCAGCCGTTACGTGCGCGAACTTCTTCCCACTCGGGAGTGTCGTACATTTTCGCAATGGCATCCTGATAGGCAGACACCTTGTCGGCGGAGAGACCCGGTGCGCCGAAGAAACCACGCCAGTTCACGAACTCGGTGTTGAGGCCCTGTTCCTTCATGGTCGGTGCATCCGGATAAGCCGGAACGCGGTCACCAGAGGTGACGCCGATGATCTTGACTTCACCCGCATTGGCAAGGTCGATTGCTTCGGAGAAGCCGGTGGAGAGAGCCGCGATTTCGCCGGAAAGCAGACCGGCCATGGCCTTTCCGCCAGCATCATACGGAATGTACTTGAAGGCGGTCGGATCTTCGCCGGCAGCTTCCATGGCCATGGCTGCAACCAGATGGTCCATGCCGCCCGGAACAGAGCCGCCGCCAATGGCGACCTTGGACGGGTCGGCCTTGTAGGCAGCGACCAGGTCGGTCATGTTGTTGATCGGGCTGTCCTTGCCAACCACGATAGCAGCATAGTCGCCGATCGTACCTGCAATGAGTGTCAGGTCACGGAAGCTCTGCGGGAAAACACCGGTCAGCGAGCGGATGATGATCGGGGTGGAGTTCACCATCAACGTGTTGTCGAGGCTCTGGGCGTTCTCGATCATGTAGGCAATGGCCTTGCCGCCGCCGCCGCCGGACATGTTTTCGTAGGAAGCAGTTCCAACGAGTCCAGCCTTGGTGAGGGCTTCACCGGTTCCGCGAGCGGTTCCGTCCCAACCACCACCGGCACCGCCGGGAATGATGAAGTGGATTTCGTCCACGACCTTGTCCGCAGCGGACACAAAAGTCGGGTAGGCGAGAGTAAGTGCTGCAGCTGCAGCGATGAAGGTACGGCGACCCAGGTTCAAGGGCATCTTTTTTCCTCCCAATTGACAGGGGTGGTTGGAACCAACCAAGAATAGCGAACCTGAACCAGTAAGCTGACACAAACCTGACACGGGCGCACATAAATGCGTTTTTTGCTGATAGAGGACAACGTCGAACTGGGGCGCGCCATTGTCGAGCGTCTTAGCCTCGATGGCCACGTGGTCGACCAGGCCGAGAGTCTGGCGGACGCGCGTGACCATTGTGCGACCGCAGACTATGACCTCATCCTGCTGGATATCATGCTGCCGGACGGAGACGGGAGGACGTTCCTGGCGGAACACCGGGCACGCGAAAATGCAACGCCGGTTATCGTTCTCACCGCCCGATCCGAGGTTTCGGACCGTGTCGGCGTGCTCGATCTTGGCGCGGACGACTATATCGTGAAGCCCTTCGACTTTGCGGAGTTCGAGGCCAGGTGTCGCGCCGTGCTGCGCCGAAGGGGCGGTGTGGCAGGAAATCGCGTGACACGTGGGGATTTGACCTTCGATACGCTTGCCGGAACCTTGCATGTCGGCGGCGATGACATACAGCTCAGAAACCGGGAACTGAGACTGTTCGAAATCTTTGTGAATTCACCCGGTCAGATCTTTTCCAAATCCAAGCTCGTTGATCGTCTATTCTCGTATGACGAGGATGTTTCGGAAAATGCGATCGAGGTTTATGTGGGCCGACTGCGTAAACATCTGACTCGATCCTCGGCCAATATCGTGACCGTGCGCGGGCTCGGCTACAAGCTGGAAGTCTGATGGCACCACAGGTTCACATCAAGGGATCGATCCGTCGGCATCTCATCACCATGCTGCTGATTGGCGCGGCCTTGCTCGCGGTGCTGCTGTATTTCGTTGTGCAGTCGGTTGCGCGCCAGATCGCGCAGGAGAGCCAGGATAATATTCTGGCAGCCTCGGCGACGGCGATTCTCGACAACGCAGCGGTTATCGACGGGGAGATCATGATCGACTTGCCATATTCCGCATTCTCCATGTTGGGAGACGTATCGGATGAGCGGGTCTACTATGCCATTCGCCTGAACGACGAATTTCTCTCCGGTTATGAGGACCTGACCCCGATCCGGTCAAACGGGCGATCCCCGAGAACCTTTGGGTCCATGGATTTTCGCGGCGAGGAAATTCGCACGGCCTCGCTGCAGCGACCGATTTTCCTTGGAGCAAAATCGGGAACTCTGGACGTGACTGTTGCGCAGACGATGGATGGGCAACGCAAGAAGCTTGCGCGCTTTTCGCTGATGTCCCTGATGATCGGTTTCAGCTTCTTCCTGTTGACCGCGCTTCTTGCCGCTGTGGCTGCCCGCAGTGCGACGCGCCCGATGCATCGGTTGGCGGCATCGGTATCGCGGCGCGGGCCCGGGGATCTGCGGCCAGTGGAAGCCCCGGTGCCCGCCGAAATGGCACCATTGGTCTCGTCGCTGAACAGTTTCATGCAACGTCTCAAACATTCGCTGGCAGAATCGGAAGAGTTCATTGCCGAGGCGGCTCACCGGGTTCGCACACCGCTCGCAGTTGTTCGCACGCGGGCAGAAACAACCCTTCGGCGGGTCGAAAAGCCGGAAAACCGACAGACGGTGCGGGAGATGATCCGCGCCATTGATGAAAGCTCCCGGTCGGCAGGGCAGCTGCTCGATCATGCCATGGTGACTTTCCGTGCAGATCATCTGGAGCCGAAGGACATAGATTTGCCAGCCCTCGTGATCGATCTGGTAGAGAGCCTGAAGCCGCTGTCGGAACTGAGGGATGTCGAGCTCAAGGTAGGGGCGCTGGAGCCGTCGCAGATCGCTGGAGACGGCATTCTCATCCAGAACGCTGTTCGCAACGTGATCGACAACGCCATTAAATACTGCGGGCAGGAGGGGCGTGTTGACGTTTCCGTCTTGCGGCAGGGGGAGCACGTCCAGCTGGTTGTTGAGGACAACGGCCCCGGCTTTCCCGATGATCCGGAGCAGAACCTTCTCAAGCGGTATGCGCGCGGCGAAAATGTCGCCGGCATTGTCGGGTCCGGCCTCGGATTGACCATCGTCGATCAGGTTGTCCGCGCCCATGGCGGAACGCTCGACTATTCAAACAAGACCGGAGGCGGGGCGTGCGTCACCTTATCCTTTCCCTCTTGCTGAGCCTTGTGCTCGTTCCTGTCGCCAAAGGGTTCGAAATCGAGGAGCAGTCGCGGTTTGGGCCCGGTGAAACGACGAACGTATTGAGGGTTCTGTCGACCGCCGATCTTGCGTTTATTCGGCCGATGCTTCTGCCATTTCTGTCAAAATATCCCGATGTTGCAGTCGAATACACGGTGGCCTCCTCGTCGGAGGTCATGAAAGCGGTCTTCGATGAATCCCAGTCCTACGATCTGGTCATTTCCAGTGCGATGGACCTGCAGACCAAACTGGCAAATGACGGGTTGGCGCTGAGTTACACATCGCAGGCCACGCAAAGCCTGCCCGATTGGGCGAATTGGGGCGACCAGATCTTCGCCTTCACCCAGGAACCTGCCGCAATGGTGCTCTCCAACAAGGCTTTCGAGGGGCTGGAGTTGCCGCGAACCCGGCAGGAGCTTTTGTCCGTTCTGCGTCAGTATCCGGAGCTTTTTGATGGAAAGGTGGGGACCTACGATGTCCGTCAGTCAGGTCTGGGATATCTCTTTGCAACGCAGGACGCCAGAACATCGGAAACATACTGGCGCCTGTCGGAGGTCATGGGGCTGTTGAATGTGCGGCTCTATACATCATCGGCAACCATGATTGATGCGGTTGTGACCGGAGAGCTGGCCATCGCCTACAATGTGCTTGGCAGCTACGCGATGAACAGGGCGGACAAGACCGCCTTCACGATTGTCCTGCCGTCCGATTTCACGACCGTCATGCTGCGCACGGCACTCATCCCGGTAACCGCCAAGCGGACGGATCTTGCAGGCAGGTTCATCGATCATCTCATCGAGCGCACAAATGAGGCCGGGCCGTCATTGCTCCAGCTTGGCAGTGCGGACGATCAGGTGGACGAGAACAGTCTGCGCCGCATTCGTCTCGGGCCGGGACTGCTGGTCTATCTGGACAAGTTCAAGAACCGCAGTTTCGTCAACGAATGGGAAAGCGCCATCCTGCAGGAGTAGCGGCCCTTTTACGCGTCATCGTCAATCGGGTTCGGTCCGGTATAGGTCCAGCGATAGGCGGGCGGGGTAGGCCCCTTGTTGCGCCCGCCCTGGTTCATCTGTTCCCACGCGTGGGCGATGACACCGACCGAGCGGGACAGACAAAATAGGCCGCGTGCAAGGGGCGGCGCAAAACCCAGTTCCGCATAGATGACAGCCGTTGCGCCATCTATATTCATCGGCACCGGTTTGCCCTTGCGCGTGTTGAGGGTCTTTTGAATGGCGCGGCCAATATCGGCAAATTGCCCTGAAACGATTCCCTCGCTCGCCGCCTCATCAACCAGCCGAAGAAGGCGTGGGGCTCTGGGATCCTCCGGTTTGTGAAACCGGTGGCCAAATCCGGGAACAAACTTGCTCCGCTCGTTCTGCCAAAGATCGATCATGCGCGGAGTTGCCTCCTCAAGGGGCGCACCGTCCTCGCAGGCATCAATGATCATGTGGTAGAGCTCGACGGCCTGTTCTCCCGCTCCCCCGTGAACATCATCAAGCATGTTGACCGCAGAGGCCATTGCGCCATTGAGGCCAAGTCCGCACGTGACCGCCATGCGGGCCGCAGCGATGGACGGAGCCTGTGGACCGTGATCCACGGCTGCCACCAGAGCGGCTTCCAGCAATCTTGCTTCCGGTTCGCTCGGCAAACTGCCGCGTGTCATCAGCCAGATCATCTGGGGAAACGAAACCGAGCCGATCAGCTGTTCGATCGGCATGCCGCGAAAGCGGATCTGTCCGGGCGCCATGTCGATGATCGAGGTCGACCACCAGTCGGAGACGTCGTTCTTCTCGCCGCTCATATTGCACCGTCTTCCTTCAGTTTCCGAAGCGCGTCGGAATCGATTCCAAGGTCCGACCAGATCTTATCATTGTGCTCGCCAAGCTGTGGGGGCGGGTTCTCGACATTTGGAGCCTTGCCATCCACCTTGAAGCCGGTCGTCACGACATCAATGTCTCGCCCGACGCCCGGAACATTATCAAAATGCGCGAGGAACCCGCGATCCGCCACCTGCGGAGTGGAGAGAACTTCCGGTACCGTGAGCACAGCGCCAGAGGGGACGCCGATCCGGTTGAGCTCCTTTTCCCAGTCACGTGCGGGCTTGGCCTTGAGCGCGGTTTCAAGCTCGCCCTTCAGGGCAAGGCGATTGGCTTTCCGATCTTCCCGCGTCTTGAAGTCCGCCCGTTGGCGCAAGGCGGATAGACCAAGATGATCGGTCAGGAGAACCCACTGTTCATCCTTGTTGGCCGCAATGTTGATCAAACCATCTGCTGTCTGGAAAGTGCCGGACGGAGCCGAGGTCGGGTTCTCGTTCCCATGTGCGCTTGGTTCAACACCTGCAATCAGGTGATTGGAGACAACCCAGCCCATGGTCGCCAGAACCGATTCCAGCATCGAGACATCCAGAAAGGCGCCCCGCGGACGCGCATTCAGCTGCGCGGCAATGGCAAAGGCGGCCGTCATGCCGCCAACCGTGTCGGCAATCGGATACCCAACGCGCAAGGGCGCGCTGTCCCGGTCACCCGTAATCGACATGACGCCAGATGCGCCCTGAATGATCTGGTCATAGGCTGGCCGGTGGACCCACGGACCGTCCTGCCCAAAGCCTGAAATCGCGCAGTAGATCAGGTCCGGTCTGATTTTTCCGAGGGCCTCATAACCAACACCCAGCCGATCCATGACGCCGGGTCGGAAATTCTCGACCAGAACATCGGCTGTCGCGACCAGCTTTTCAAACAGCGCCTTGCCATCCGGGTTCTTCAGATTGACGGTGACAGACTTCTTGCCGGCGTTCTGCGCCAGAAAGGAAACGCCCATGTTCCTCTTATTGAGATCAGGATCGGCACCAAGCTGTCGCGCCAGATCGCCACGACCAACGGCTTCCACCTTGATGACCTCAGCACCCATATGGACGAGCTGATGGCAAGCAAAGGGTCCGGCCAAAACATTGGTCAGGTCAAGAACACGGATTCCGGAGAGCGGCTTGGGCATGAATTCTCTCTTCGCGGCGAATGCTGCGGCAAAAGGGAAGAATAAAGCGCCGCGTCAGTTCATTGACGTCGCCCAGCTTGGTGAAATTGTCAAATGAGGTGGGATCAAGCGCACATGCCAAAAAATCAAGCGCTGAGAACATTGCAGCCCATGCGGATGTATTTGGATTTTTTGGGAAAAGAGTGGCTCCCTGAGTAGGACTCGAACCTACGACCCAGCGATTAACAGTCGCTTGCTCTACCAACTGAGCTATCAGGGATCAGCCATGTGAGGTCGGTGCGTCACCGCCCCCGTCGATGGAGATGCGTATAACAAACGCTTTGCCGGTTTGCCAAGCCCCCATTTGATTTTTTTGCGACAAATGATGAATCGAAGTGTGGATTGTGGAAAACCATAAAAGTTTCAGAGTGTTAATAAATTGGGGTTTGGCAACAAACCTGCGGCCTCTGCATCCTTAGAGCCGTGCTTCAGATGAGCGCGGAGCAGCACTTTGTTTTCTCAAGCTGTATAAACCGGCCTGTCGAAGTTTCTTGTCGAGGATGCAGACTCCCTATAGACAGTGGTCATCACGGTTTTTCGGGTTTTTGATCCGGAAATGAAACGGGAATTCGGTGAGGGGCTTTGCCCTCCAAATCCGAAGCTGCCCCCGCAACTGTTGGCGGTGAGCGGCCCTGAATAACCACTGGCACCTTGAGTGGGGCTGGGAAGGAACAGGAGCCGTATTGACCCGCAAGCCAGGAGACCGGCCGTGAGACACGAAACTCTTTGGGGCGCTGTCGGGCGGACGGCGGAAAGGGCAAGGCGAATGCATCTCAAGCTGGCATGTCCGGCAATTCGGGTGAAACCTGCAAGGGGAAGGCCCGCATGACCGGAACCTTCAAGTTGACGCTCGTGTTCGGCGGCGCGCGATCGGGCAAGAGCCGGTTCGCCGAAGGACTGTGTTTCAGGTCCGGACTTGAGCGCGTCTACCTCGCCACCAGTGTACCCTTTGATGATGAAATGAAATCGCGTGTGAGCGCGCACAAGCATCAGCGCGGCGATGGCTGGCGGACGATCGAGGAAGACCTTCAGATCAGCCGCGTGCTGGCCGAAGAGGCTGCGCCAAACCGTGTCATTCTCGTCGATTGCCTCACAGTCTGGCTGACCAATCTGCTGTATGTCGAGAAAGACGTTGCGGCAGAAACAGCGCGATTGGTCGAGGTCATATCAAAACTGAAAGGCCCCTGCGTCTTTGTGTCGAACGAGGTCGGGCACGGGATCGTGCCGGAAAACCGCCTTGCGAGGGCGTTTCGCGACATGCAGGGCCGCCTCAATCAGGATATCGCCGAAGCTTGCGCTCAGGTCGTCCTTGTGGCGGCAGGCCAACCAATTCTTGTAAAACCGCGTCGGGAACCGGAGATAACTCTATGAAAACGGGACAAAAAATCCCTGCAACAATCGTGACCGGATTTCTTGGTGCCGGCAAAACGACCCTCATTCGCAATCTTCTGCAGAACGCGGATGGCAAGCGGATCGCTCTGATCGTCAATGAGTTTGGCGACATGGGCTTTGACGGGTCTCTGGTGAATGGCTGCGCTGATCCCGATTGCGCTGCAGAGGAAGTGGTCGAGCTGACCAATGGCTGCATTTGCTGCACGGTGGCAGATGACTTCCTGCCGACAATGGAAATGCTGCTGTCACGCGACAATCCGCCGGAGCACATCGTGATCGAGACCTCCGGCCTTGCCTTGCCGCAGCCGCTGGTTCGTGCGTTCACCTGGCCCTCCGTGAAACCGAAGGTCACCGTGGATGGCGTGGTGACTGTCCTTGATGCGGCTGCCCTTGCCGAAGGCCGGATCGCGATGGATGAGGCCGCTCTGGAAGCCCAGCGTGCAGCAGACGAAGCGCTGGATCACGAAAGCCCGGTCGAGGAGCTCTTCGAGGATCAGCTGCGCTGCGCCGATCTTGTCGTACTCAACAAGGTTGATCTTGTGTCCGCTGAAAAGCTTGCCGAGGTGCAGGCCCGGATTTCGAAGGACCTGCGCGCAAACGTTCACATGGTCGTCTCCGAAAAGGGCAAGCTGCCGATCGAGGTTCTTCTGGGCCGCGCGTCCGAGGCGGAAAATGACATGGCTTCTCGCCATGAACATCACCACCATCATGACGATCACGATCACGATCACGATCACGATCACGATCACGACCACGACCACGACCATGACCATGACCATGAAGATCATCATCACGACCATCATCATGATCACCACCACCATGATGACTTCGAAAGCCACGTGCTTCCCGTTGGCGCCTTTGCCAGCCTCAAAGACGCAGAAGCGCGGGTTCTGGAGGCCATGGGGCAAAAGGGTGTCCTGCGCATCAAGGGCTCTGTCTCGATTGAAGGCAAGTCAGCGCCGGCCATGGTTCAGGCGGTCGGTCCGCGCGTGGAAACGTGGTTCGCCGCGGGAACGGAATCAGCTGGACGTCTGGTTGTCATCGGCTTGAAAGGCATGGAGCTCACCGCAATTGGCGCCATTCTCGGCGTTCTACGGGAAGCGGCCTGATCCGGCATGCATATTCTCGCCAGCCAGACGCGGCGGATCGACGATGGCGGGGATGCTGTCGATCTTGGACAGTCGCCCGCCGACCTGATCTTTCTGTCCGCCGCTGACACGGAGCTTGGAAGCCTGGCCACGGCGCAAGCACGATTGCTTGGCGGCGGCAACAAGGATGCTGCGAGCCTTCGGCTGGCAAGCATCATGGCGCTCCAGCACCCGTATTCCGTCGACCTTTATGCCGATCAGACGGTGAAGGGCGCGCGGCTTGTGATCCTGCGGCTCTTGGGCGGCGCGGCTTACTGGCAGTACGGGGTGGAGCGTCTGGAAGAAGAGGCGCGGGCCGGGGATGTCCATCTCGCTGTCATGCCGGGGGATGATAAATGGGACCCGGACCTTGCCAGCCGTTCAACGATCGACATTGATGCGGTCCATCGCCTCTGGCGCTATCTGGTTGAAGGGGGCACGGAAAATTACGCCAACGCACTGCTCTTTGCCGCTCATCTTTTGGGTAAGGCCGAGGAGCCGGCTCATCCCGTTCCCTTGCCACGCGCCGGTATTTACCTGCCGGGGCATTCGTTGCCGGATCTGGAGGCACTGAAGGCCAGCTGGAAGCATCCGGATGCGCCAGTCGCTGCCATCGTCTTTTACCGCGCATTGGTTCAAGGCGCACAGACCCCGCCGGTGGATGCGCTCATTGACGGCCTCGCAACTGCGGGCGTCAATGCGCTGCCCGTGTTCGTATCCAGCCTGAAGGAAGCCGAGAGCATCGGAGTACTCTCCAGCCTGTTTGACGGCGCAAGGCCCGATGTGGTGATCAACGCCACCGCCTTTGCCGTGTCAAAGGCCGGCGCTCCGCATGCCGGAACGCCACTTGATGCGCCGGGGAAGCCGGTTCTGCAGGTGGTGTTTTCCTCCTCTTCCAAAGAAGGCTGGGAAGAAAGCGATCAAGGTCTGTCGATCCGCGATCTGGCGATGCATGTCGTCTTGCCTGAAGTGGATGGGCGCATTCTGTCGCGCGCGATTTCCTTCAAGGAGGAAGGTGCGTTCGACGAGGCAACCCAGTCCACACCTGTTCGCTTTGTGCCTGTTCCGGATCGGGTTGCTTTCGTGGCGGAGCTGGCTGCCAATTGGGCGCGCCTTGGTCAAAAGCCTGTTTCTGAGAAAAAAACTGCGCTCATCATGGCCAACTATCCGAACAAGGATGGCCGGATGGCAAATGGCGTCGGTCTGGATACTCCCGCATCCTGCACCGCCTTGCTTGCCTCCATGGCAGCTGCCGGATACGTGGTTGGCGATGCGCCCGCAAACTCCGCCGACCTGATGGCGCAGATCGGGCAGGGGGTAACCAATGCACTATCCGGCAGAGACGAGCGCAAGACCTGGCAATCCCTTTCGGTGTCCGACTATGTGACAGCTTTCGCGAAATTGCCTGTCTCTGTGCAGGAGGCGGTTGTCGAGCGCTGGGGCGCTCCAGATACAGATCCTTTTGTAAGCGAAGGTGAATTCCGTCTCGCGCTGCATTCCTATGGCAATCAGGTGGTCGGAATACAGCCTGCACGCGGTTACAATATCGACCCGAAGGAAACCTATCACGATCCTGATCTGGTTCCGCCACACAACTATTTTGCCTTCTATATCTGGCTGCGCGATCACTTCGCGGCCGATGCGGTGATCCATCTCGGCAAGCACGGCAATCTGGAATGGCTTCCGGGCAAGGCCCTTGCGCTTTCTGAAGGCTGCTTTCCCGAAGCGGTTCTCGGGCCAACGCCGAACATCTATCCGTTTATCGTCAACGACCCCGGTGAAGGAGCGCAGGCCAAACGGCGCACGTCTGCGGTCATCGTCGATCACCTGACACCGCCGCTCACCCGGGCGGAAAGTCATGGGGTCTCAGGCGAACTCGAAACCCTGTTGGATGAATATTACCTCGCCAGCGGTGTTGATCCTCGCCGCCTAAAGGCGCTGACGCAGGATATTCTCGCGCTCGCCAGCCAGCACGGTCTCGACAAGGATATCGGTCTGACTGCCGATATGAACGAAGACACGCGCCTTGCCCGGCTGGATGCGCATCTGTGTGACCTGAAAGAGCTGCAGATCCGGGACGGCTTGCACATTCTGGGTGAGAGTCCGCAGGGCGGGTTGCTGACCGATCTTCTGGTCGCCCTTGTTCGCGTTCCGCGCGGCAAGGAGCCTCATCAGGAAAGTCTGCACAGGGCGTTGGCGCGGGATCTATTTGGTTCGTCGGATGTAGCCAATTCCCGCCCCCCTTGTGGGGGAGAGTCAGGGAGGGGGGTAAATGAACCCTCGTCCCGAATGGATCTTGAGACTACCCCCACCGCTAACCCCTCCCCACAAGGCGGAGGGGAACAGATCGGATTTGATCCTCTGGATTGTGATTATTCTGCTGACTGGAGCGGGCCAAAACCTGACGTGTTGCAAGAGCTTTCGGGCGATCCATGGCGGTCGAATGGTGACACTGTCGAGCGGCTTGAACTGCTCGCGCAAAATCTGATCGCAGGCGACATTGTTGCGCCGGATAATTGGCGCTGCACCAGAGCAGTCCTTGGTGACGTGCAAGCCTCCCTCAAGCCCGCCGTTGTCAGCTGCGGTGCCGAGGAGACAAAGGCGGTTCTGACTGCCTTGAATGGCGGTTTTGTTGCACCTGGTCCGTCTGGTGCGCCAAGCCGCGGACGTCCGGACGTGTTGCCGACGGGAAAGAATTTCTATTCCGTCGATGTGCGCGCTGTTCCAACAGAGACAGCCTGGCGTCTTGGGCAGAAGTCCGCGCAACTGGTCGCAGAGCGGTATTTTCAGGATGAAGGCGAATGGCCCAGCGCGTTGGTCTTGACCTGCTGGGGCACGGCCAACATGCGCACGGGCGGCGATGACATTGCGCAGGCGCTGGCGCTGATCGGTGCAAGACCAGTTTGGGAACCTGGCTCAGGCCGTGTCACCGGTTTCGAGATCATGAGCCTTGCAGAGCTCGGGCGGCCGCGTATCGATGTCACCTTGCGCGTCTCTGGTTTCTTCCGTGATGCCTTTCCGCACCAGATGGATCTTTTCGACAGTGCTGTACGGGCCGTGGCGCAGCTTTCAGAGCCCGACGAGGCCAATCCGATTGCCGCGCGTGTTCGGCAGGAAAAGGCAAGACTGGTTGCCGAAGGCATCTCTGAAACCGATGCCGCATTGCGGGTCGGCTTTCGGGTGTTCGGCTCAAAGCCCGGCGCCTATGGTGCGGGTCTTCAGGCCCTGATCGATGAAGGTATCTGGGAAGAGCGAGGCGATTTTGCCGAGGCGTTCCTGACATGGGGCGGTTACGCCTATGGCGGCGGTGCTGCCGGAACCGCGTCCCGTGAGGAGCTAGAGACCCGTTTGGGTGTGGTCGATGCAGTGTTGCACAATCAGGACAACCGCGAGCACGATCTTCTTGATAGCGACGATTATTACCAGTTCGAAGGCGGATTGGCGGCGACTGTGGAGACGCTGAAAGGCGAGGCACCGCGCGTCTATCACAATGATCATTCGCGGCCCGAGCGCCCGGTTGTCCGGACCCTTTCAGAAGAGATCGGGCGCGTCGTGCGCGGCCGTGCGGCCAATCCCAAATGGATTGCGGGCGTCATGCGCCATGGCTACAAGGGCGCGTTCGAAATCGCCGCAACGCTCGATTATCTCTTTGCCTTTTCGGCAACGACGCGCGCCGTCGGGGACCACCATTTTGATCAGCTGTTCGAAGCCTATCTGGAAAATACCGAGGTGCGGGCGTTTCTGCAGGAGGCCAATCCGGCGGCCTATGGCGAGATTCTCGACAGGTTTGCCGAAGCGCTGAGGCGTGACCTCTGGACACCGCGGCGCAACTCGACACATGCTCAGCTTGAAGATTTGAAGACAGCCTTTTCGGGGAGGACATCATAAATGACGGACAAGGTGACGGATGGCATGACCGAAGAGGAACTGAACGAACGCCATGCGGAAAAGATGCGCAAGAAAAAGGCCGCGCGCGACAAGATCATGGCCACCAAGACCATCGAAAAGGGTCTGGTGATCGTTCACACCGGCAAGGGTAAGGGCAAGTCGACTGCAGGGTTTGGCATGGTGTTCCGCTCGCTCGGCCATGGCCACAAGGTCGGCGTGGTGCAATTCGTGAAGGGACGCATCGAAACGGGCGAGCGCATGGCGCTGGACCGCTTTTCCGATCTCGTCACCATCAAACGCATGGGCGAAGGCTTCACCTGGGAAACGCAGGATCGCCAGCGCGACATCGATGCGGCCAATCAGGCCTGGGATGCCGCCAAGGAGATGATCAAATCCGGCGAATACCGGCTGATCCTGTGTGACGAGCTGAACATTGTCCTGCGCTACGACTATCTGGACATTGCCGACGTGGTGGATTTCCTGAAAAACGAGAAGCCGGAAGATGTTCACGTTGTCATTACGGGTCGCAACGCCAAGGACGAGCTGATCGAGATCGCAGACCTTGTTACCGACATGACCCAGATCAAACACCCGTTCCGCTCCGGCGTGAAGCCGCAGGAAGGTATCGAGTTCTAGGACAAAGCCACGAATGCCGTTCACGATCATGCGTGCCAACAGCACGGACGCTTATGAAATCGCCGATCTCCTGCGCCGTTCGATTGTCGAGCTGTGCACCAGGGACCATGATGGCGACCCGGCGCGATACGAGCCCTGGCTCGCCAACAAGACGCCAGACTGGGTGGAAAAGTGGATCGAAGGGCCGGGCCGGGTTTTTACCGCCCATGATCCGCAACGGATTATCGGCGTTGCCATGGCCTCTCCGGATGGGGAGGTCTTGCTGAACTATGTGCTTCCCGATGTTCGGTTCACCGGCGTCAGCAAAGCGTTGATGCGGACTGTCGAAAGCTATTTTCAGGACAATGGACTGGATGAAGCGCGGCTCAGGTCCACAGCGACTGCAGCTCGCTTCTATCAGCGTCTCGGCTATGTGGAGAGTGGTGAGAGCGTCACGCGCAAGGATATGGAATTCTCCTGGCTGAAAAAGGCGCTCTAGGGATGGGACCGGCGCGGAAGGCACCAGCTGTGATGATCCAGGGCACTGGCTCCAATGTCGGCAAGAGCCTGATCGTGGCTGGTCTTTGTCGCCTCTTCGCAAACCGCGGACTGAACGTCCGTCCCTTCAAGCCGCAGAACATGTCCAACAATGCCGCCGTGACATCGGATGGCGGGGAAATCGGCCGGGCTCAGGCTCTGCAGGCCATGGGCTGTCGCACACCTTTGACCGTGCACATGAACCCTGTCCTGCTGAAACCGGAAACCGATACCGGCGCGCAGGTCATCGTCCAGGGCAAGCGGTTTGGCACCATGCGGGCGCGGGAATACGGCAAGCACAAGGCCGAGTTGCTGCCCAAGGTGCTGGACAGCTTTGAAATGCTGCGAGCAGAAGCCGATCTGGTGCTGGTGGAGGGGGCCGGTAGTCCGGCAGAAATCAACCTGAGAGCAGGCGACATTGCCAATATGGGCTTTGCCGAAGCGGCCGACCTGCCGGTCATCCTGTGCGGCGATATCGACCGCGGCGGCGTCATTGCCTCTGTTGTCGGAACCCATGCAGTTCTGGAACCCGAGGAGCAGGCCCGGATCAAGGGGTTCTTCATCAACCGGTTTCGCGGTGATGTTTCCTTGTTTGATGATGGCATGCGCGAAATCGAAACCCGCACTGGCTGGAAGGGGCTGGGGGTGGTGCCGTGGTTTGCCGATGCCGGAAAGCTGCCTGCGGAAGATGCGCTTGATCTGGCCAGGGGCGAGGGAGACGGGGCGATCAAGATCGTCGTGCCGGTGATTTCCCGGATCGCCAATTTTGATGATCTCGACCCCTTGCGCATGGAACCCGGCGTGACGCTGGAACTGGTCCAGCCCGGTTCGCCTTTGCCGCTTGATGCCGATCTGGTGCTACTGCCCGGATCCAAGTCTACCATTGGCGATCTGGAATTCTTCCGGGCTCAGGGCTGGGACATCGATCTCATCGCGCATCATCGGCGCGGCGGTCACATCCTTGGCGTTTGCGGCGGTTACCAGATGCTCGGAAAGACGATTTCCGACCCTGATGGCATTGAAGGCAAGGCGGGCACTGTCGAGGGCCTTGGGTTTTTGGATGTCGAAACCGTTCTGACGGCGGATAAATCGCTCGTTCAGGCAACCGGCAAGCACTTGCCAAGTGGCGCGCCAGTCAGCGGATATGAAATTCACATCGGTCGGACAACAGGGATGGATTGCGCCCGCCCTGCGTTTCATTTGCGCGAAGACGGTGGACGGCCCAAGCTTGACGGCGCCATGTCAAAAGATGGCCGAGTTGTCGGAACCTACCTGCACGGTCTTTTCACGGATGATGGCTTCCGCAAGGCCTATCTCTCCGGATTTGGTGCAGTATCCGATCTTGCCTATGACGCAAGGATAGATGCGGTGCTGGATGACCTTGCAAGTCATCTGGAAAAGGCGCTTGATGTTGATGCCGTGCTGGAGATTGCCAGCGCACGCTAGACCCCGTGTTCCAAGGATATTTCATGCCGTTTGCATTGCTGCTGGTCAGGCTGTTTTTCGTTTATATTCTCTATCATCTGTCGTTTTTCCTGCCCTTCGCCATATCTTCGTCCGGGCAGGCTGGTTCAGAAATATCCCAAGTCGCTTTCCTGATCATTTTGGTGGTGGTCCTTGGCTTTTGCGTCACCGGCATTCTGTTTCCGAAACTCGCGCTGTTTCGGATTGAGTTTCAGGACGGTGGCGGAACTGGTGACCGAAATCTGGTAGAGCAGATACAAATCGTCGGCATCTCGCTGCTGGGGCTCTATTTTGTCCTGATTTCGGCGCGTGAATTGCTCACATGGGCCAACACCATTTTGATCCTCGGGCGGACCATGGGCACCGCCGATGCTTTCGCCCAATGGCTCGAACGCGAGCTTCCGCAGATCCTGTCCGCTGCCGTTATGGTGGTAATTGGTATTTTGCTGATGGTTGGCCCCGGCGCGGTTTCACGGCTCGTGACGTTCCTGCGCAACTGGCGACCTGCAACGAACAGTCGTTAAATTTAGCAATTCTTTTATTTGGACGCCGATGAATATTTGGCGTATGCGAAAATCATGGCGAATATGGATACATTACCGGCTCAAAACTCTGCGGCAGTGGGCATCAGTTTCATGCTGGTGACAGTGTTGGCCTTTTCGGTCAATGACGTTTTGATCAAGCAATTGTCGGGTGGCTATCCGCTGCACGAGATGGTGTTCATTCGCTCGGTGATCGGCCTGTTGTTCTCTCTGCCCATCGTTTATCTGGAGGGCGGCTTTCATTTGCTGAAAACCCGCCGGATTGGAATGCTTCTGTTGCAGGGTTGTTTTCTTGTCTGCGCAAACCTGTTGTTCTTCATGGCCATTGCTATGTTGCCGCTTGCAGAAGCAACCGCGCTCTTCTTCATCGCTCCCTTGCTGATCACGCTATTATCTGTGCCACTTTTGGGCGAACGGGTGGGCCTGTTTCGCCTAGGGGCCGTTCTGGTCGGCTTTGTCGGCGTTGTCATCATGCTGCGCCCTTGGGAAGGAGGGGGCGTTGAAGGACGTTGGGTATTGTTGCTCCCCTTGCTGGCCGCCGTTTCCTATGCCCTTCGCCAGATCATGACGCGGCGGCTTGGTCTGTTGATCAAGGCGTCGGTTCTGGCCGTCTATATCCAGTTGGCTTTCCTTCTTGTTTCGCTAGCCTTTTTCATCTTTGCCGGTGACGGGCGGTATGCTGTGGGAACAGAGGATCCGATGCTGAAATTCTTGCTTCGGGAATGGATCTGGCCGGTTGGAAACGATGTTTACCTCTTCGGGCTGCTTGGACTGTGTTCGGGGATAGCCGGGTACAGTGTCAGCAAGGCCTACAGCTCGGCAGATGCAGCCGTCCTAGCCCCATTTGAGTATCTAGGTATGCCGCTCGCCATCTTGTTCGGCTGGATGTTCTGGTCGGAATTACCGGATACCACGGGCTCTATCGGAATTGTCCTGATCGTGGCAGGCGGGTTGCTGGTCTTCCTGCGCGAACAACAACTCAGCCGCCGCACGTCCCGCACGAAGCGGGTTTGATACCAGTTGGATTATTACCAGTAAGCCTCGCCCGAACCGTTTATAATGGCAGGTCTACCGTAAGGTAACTTCGTCAGCTATGGTTGGAATGGTTCAAGTGCGCACGCTTTTGAACCCGAACAACTGGTAGCTGGGCGGATGGGACATGCTTGCGCCACCGAAAAACATGCGTTCCGAGTTTGAGACGCTGGCCGATTCCGCTCTGCGGAATTCGGGTATGGATAGCGTGGGCCTCTACAGGTTCACGGCAGACCGCAAGTTTGATTGCGGTGTCATCCGCGGTATGCCTGACACGTTTGTGCGCCGGTATGAAGTCAGCGGAATTCCGGTCGATCCGGTGCTTGCGGACCTTCTGGAGACCGGTCTGCCATCCTCCACAGAAACGCTGCTCGGCGATCGCTGGGAAAAGAGCATTCTTTTCAAACGGGTGTCGGGCGAATTCGGTCTGACAGGTTTTGCCGCATTGCCGCTTTATGATGCCTCCAGGCTTTCTGGCGTGCTCTATCTTGGTGCGCTTACCCAGGCCACAAAGGCCAAATTGTCCTTTCGGGGTATAGCGGAACTGAGCATTCAGGCATCGGCGCTTTCCACGGCCCTCATTCGACTGCCGAAACAGCATCATGCCTTGACGTCTCGCCAGAACGAAGTTGCACGGCTGGCCTCGGCCGGACTTTCCAATCGTGAAATTGCCGAAGAGCTGCACACCGGGGAAGCCGCGGTGCGCAAACATCTGAAAGCCCTGAACAGGATATTCGGTACAACCAGCCGCGGCGCAATGGCCGCCCGCTGGAGGCAGGATCTCGAATTGGGCTAGCCGTAATTGACCTAGCCGTATTCCGCCGTCAAAGGTCCCCGTTCGGGGACTTCTACACCGCCCTGTGATCTCTCATTCTTCCGGCTGTTTTCAAACAGGGGAGGAAAACATGGTGAAAGTTGCAGCTGTTCAGGCCGCGCCCGTGTGGATGGATGCCAAAGGCACGCTTGAAAAGACACTGACGATCATTGAGGACGCAGCCGGCAAGGGCGTGCAGTTGGTCGCGTTCGGAGAAGTCTGGCTGCCGGGATACCCGTTCACGATCTGGCTACAGGCGCCAATGGTCGCCATGGATGTGGTCATGAAGCATCGGGTGAATGCGATCACACTCGATGGCCCTGAAATGGCCGCGATATGCGAGGCTGCCAGAGTTCACCGGATCTGGGTCATGATGGGTTTTGCTGAGCGGGACCGGGGCAGCATCTACTGCTCGCAAGCCCTCATCGACGACCGTGGCGAGATCGTCCTGTCACGCAGAAAACTGAGACCCACCCATATGGAGCGCACCGTGTGGGGCGAGGGACCGGCAACGGATATCAAGGTGGTGGACACACCTTTCGGCAAGGTTGGCGGTCTGTGCTGTTGGGAAAACATCCAGCCAGTCAATCGTCAGGGCATGTATCAGCTGGGTGAACAGATACACGTTGCCTGCTGGCCGTCCTTCGGCATGTTCAAGGGCATGCGGCAGGCCTATGCCCTTTCAGCCGAGGCAAACATGGCAGAAAGCCAGAGCTATGCCTTGCAAGGCGGCTGCTTCGTGATTGCTCCAAATTCTGTGATTTCGGAGGAAAGCCTAGAGGCGATCACCATGGGCAATCCGGACCTGCGGAATATCGTCTTTGCCGGAGGTGGTTCTGCCGCAATCTTTGGCCCCGACGGTTACAGGCTGACCGATCCGATCCCCGATACGGAAGAAGGATTGGCAATAGCAGAGATTGATCTTGCCATGATCGAAGGCGCGAAGGTCTTTGCCGATCCTGCCGGGCATTATTTCCGCCCCGATGTAACTCGGCTCGTTCTTGAGGCCTTTGCCGGACCTGCAGAGGAACGGTCGGTGGATCAGCTTGAGGAGGCCTTGTGATGTCTTTCTACACGACCTCCCAACGTTCGTTGCAGGAGCAGTTTGGAACAAGAAAACTGGCGGACACGGTGGAACAGGCAATCGTCTGGGACGTTGTAGAAGGTCCCGCTCAAGCTTTTATCGAAAGTCGCGATTTCTTCTTTCTGTCAACAGTCGACGGCGTAGGCCGTCCGACCGTCAGCTACAAGGGTGGCCCTATCGGCATTGTTCATGTGAAAGGCCCAAAGACGCTGCTCTTTCCTGCCTACGATGGCAACGGGATGTTCAAGAGCCTTGGAAACATCGCCGACACGGGCAAGGTCGGCATGTTGTTCATAGATTTTGAAACGCCAAACAGGGTGCGGGTGCAGGGCCAAGCACGTCTGGTGCGGCAAGGGTCTGAGCTGGATCTTTACCCTGGAGCATTTGCTGTTGTGGAAGTAGAGGTAGAACACTGCTTCCTGAACTGTGCCCGCTATGTTCATCGCTACAACCGCGTGGAAGCCAGTCCCTATGTTCCTGACGCTTGCGGAGATCAACCCCATCCGAGCTGGAAGCGGATAGACTTTGTTCAGGGCTCTCTTGGAGCCGACGACCGCGAACGAACGCAATCGGCCGGAGGTGAAATCACCATGGAGGACTACATGGATCACCTGATTGCCGGCAAGTCCTGAACAACAAACACAGAGCTCCGGAGTTTCGATGAACCCCGGAGCTTTAGGTGACAGATGCAACAACGAGAACTGTTAGGGTCATGACGGCCCATGCCCCCCAGATGACCACAAGGGCATCGGAGATGTCGCTGGCATTTGCATCCCTTCGACCCGTTTCATTCAGGTAAGGGTCATTCACGCTATAGCCAGGATAGACACGGGGTCCTGCAAGGGAGAGGCCGAGCGCGCCTGCCATGGCAGCTTCCGGCCAGCCCGCATTCGGAGAGCGATGTTTGCTTGCGTCGTTGATGATGCATTTTAAGCTGCGGACAGAAGAGCCACGCGCCATTGGGGCAGCAAGTGCAATGAGCAGGCCGGAGAGACGAGAGGCGGGCAGATTGACCAGATCGTCAAATCGCGCAGAAGCCCACCCGAATGCGCCGTGTCTTTCCGTCTTGTGCCCGATCATGCTGTCAGCAGTGTTGATCGCCTTGTAGGCGAGAAGACCGGGAAGACCGAGAACGGCAAACCAGAAGGCGGGAGCGACAATTCCGTCGGAGAAGTTTTCAGAACAGGATTCGATGGCTGCTCTGGAAACACCGGCTTCATCCAGCTGGTTTGGGTCACGTCCGACAATCATCGAAACCGCCTTGCGTCCCGCCTCAAGACCGCCGTCCCTCAGTCCATTTCGAACAGCTGCAACGTGAACGGAAAGGCTGCGCTGGGCAATGAAGATGGCAGCGACAATGATTGTCAGAACATCGCCGAAGGGGCGTGCGGAGAACTCTGCCTGAAGGGCTGCACCAAGGCCAAGTCCGCCACCGGCCAACAGGATCAGCACCAGTACGCCGTTGCGCTTTCTGGTCGTTGCCGGTGCCGCCTCATCATTCAGCTTGTTGTCCAGAAACGAGATGACCTTACCGATCAGGACGATCGGATGTGGCAAGCGGCGCCAGAGCCAGTCCGGGTCACCGATCAGCGCATCCAGAAGCAATGCCGCGATAAGCAGCCACAAGGCATTTTCATAAATCAGCATGGGAACTGGTTAGGCGGCTTTGAAGGCCTGTGCAAGCGCCTTTGACAGACGGTCCATGTTCTCCCTGGAGCCCGGCAGACCGAAGCGGATCCATGTTGGGGCATAGTCGAAGATGCGGGTCCAGATGTGCTGGCGCGCGAGAGCGGTGTGGAGGCCTGCCGCATCCCGGGTTGCGGCGAGCGCAAAGAGCGGGGTGCCCCCAAAGACGGTCAGATAATTCTCTGAAAGGCAAATGCTCAGATCTGCCATTTCATCCGAAAGTTGACGCCCCATGCGAACCTGCCAGTTGTCGTCGGCCAAAGCCTTTGCGCCAATTTCCAGCGCTGGGCCCGAAACCGGCCAACTGTCCAGATGAGCGGAGGCCTTGCGCACCAGGTCCGGCTGTCCGGCCAGAAACCCGAGGCGGACACCCGCCAGTCCAAAGAACTTGCCGAAGGATCGCAGAACCAACACCGGCTCATCCTTCACATGGGGCAGAATGCTCGCGCCCGGCATCACCTCGGCAAAGGCCTCGTCAACAATCAGGCAGCCGCCACGCTCCTTCAGTATCCGGGCAATCTCCAGAAGGCTTTTGACATCAACCAATCGTCCATCGGGATTGTTCGGGTTCACCACGACCACGATGCGGGCATTCGAGGGCAGGGCATAGACGCTCGATAGTTCAACCACCGTGCGCCCTGAACGGATCCACGCATCCTTGTGGCTTGTGTAGGTCGGGACGGCGATACCGACATCGCCTTCTGGCAACAGGGAGGGGAGAAGCGAGATAAGCGCCTGTGTTCCAGAGGCTGCTGCAAGACCAAGATGATCCGGAACCCGGTAGGCATGCCTTGCATGGGTCAGAAGGCGGTCGAGATCAGCCTGTGTCGGCAGCCGTGTCCACAGATCAGGAGAAGAAAGATCGGGAAGCGGATAGGCGTGGGGATTGATCCCGGTGGACAGGTCCAGCCAGTCTTCTGCCTTCCCGCCAAACCGCTCCATCGCTGCGGAAAGGTCACCGCCATGCTTCATGACTTGCTCCAGATTACTACAGAATCATACCCGGGCAACAATCGCCCAAACCCTGATCTAGCGGATAATTCGGCGCAGAGTATAGGCAGGAACGGCAAGCTCTTTTGCAAGGGCGACCATTGGTGCCTAAAGCACACCCGATTCCCATTGGCGCTGGGCGGGGCGACTGTCGTCTTGACAATTATTCATGGCAAGATCAAAAGAGAACAAAAGAAGAACATATTGTATGTGCAGGAAACGCAGCCATGACGGCCCCACGCCGAACCCGATCTCCACTGGATTTTGACCAGAAGCAGGTGCTTGAGAAACTTCACATGGCACGGGAGATCCTCGTGGAGGCAAGACGATCCATGCGGCCGAAATCGGGTCTCGCGCGGGCAACCGATGCGGTCATCGGCGAAATCGACGAGTTTGCGCTTGTGATGACGGGGGACAGGAACTTCTTCCACGCCAAATCACATGCAGGTCTGGCAGGGCCAAAACCGGAGAAAATTGATTGATTTTCAGGGAAGAGGTGGAGGCCCCGACCGGAGTTGCTGAGTTGTGTAATTTCAATTGGTTAGAGCGGAAGTGGGACGGTGGCCGGGTTGTTGGATTTCAATAGCTTACGTTTTGGCGTGTCCCACTTTTTTGGCTGTAAGAAGGCGTTCGGAGCCTGTTTCTGCTAGCTTTCTGCGGTTGGCGGCGCGGGTGTATCTTTGAGCTTGGCGGATGTTGGTCCAGCCGAACATTGAAAGCAGTTCGTTTGCTGTTGCCCCGTTTTCGGCAGCTATGACTGCGTCTGCCTTGCGGATGCCGTGAGAGGAACAGTGAGGCAGGCCTGCTTCGTCGAACCACTTGCGCATTCTGTTTCCCAATCCCTTGGTCGAGAACGGCTTGCCGAATTCTGTAACAAGGAAAGCAAGGGTGCCGGATTCGGCGGTGGCCAGCGCTTCTTCCAGAGGCGGTAAAACCGGCATATCGATCGGGACAGGCTCTTCGCTGTTGGTGTCCTTGGCTGGTGTGATGCGGAAAAAGCGGATCCTCTCGGCGCTTCCAGATGCCTTGTCCACAACAATATCGCGCCAGTAAAGATGTTGTCTGCCGAACACTGCGGCATCGGAAACCCGAAGACCCGTATAGCGAAAAATGCAGTAGGCGAGATAAGCTTTTGTGCCAAGCGGATGGTGGTCGACAAACCGCTGCAGCTCGTCATCCGTCAGCGTGTGGTGGCCGGTGGAGCTTGATTTGAACTTTCTGACCCGGTCTGCAGGGTTGTGGGTGACAAGCTCTTCTTCGATCGCCCATTGGAACAAGGCCGAAAGTGCCTTTATGCGATGATTGGCGGCTTCGGGAGTGTCCCTCTTCAGATCCCGAAGCAGGGACACATGGGACTTTTGCAGTCCAGCGGCACTCATGTGCCTGAGGGGCGTGCCAGACTGGCTCAGGCAGGTTTCATCCGCGATCGAATTCAGCACACGCCTTTTCTGGTTTCTTGTGCTTCTGGCCAATTGCGCGCGCCGCAAATACTCCTCGACCAGCCAGCCGAATGACCCTTTTCTCTTGGCTTCCTTTCGCTCAGGAGCTGCCTCCAGTCTTGAATAGGGGATACCCAAGCGGGCGCATGCCAACTCCTGATGAAATTCGTCGGTGTCGAATGGCTGGCGTAAGCGGATTTTTGGTTGGCCTGCCTTTCGATAGTAGTAGCGCAGGTTCCCGTGGCGGTCCTTGTCGGCGACAACCCCTTTGGGGTGTTTGGCGGGCATGAGCGTGGCTCAGACGAAATCGTTAGCGGGCTTCAAGGCGGCGGCGGGTGGTTCTGCAGCCGCCGCAAACTGGCCGCCCGAATGTGGCAGCTGATCAAAGTAGTCGTCGAGCTCCCTTATGTCCCAGACCATCCGGTTTCTGGCCAACCGCGCAGGCGGCATCAACTCGTTTTCGACCAGCTTGTCGAAAGTCGTTACACCGACCCCGACATAGTGAGCCGCCTGGTTCCTGTTCAGGCCCCGTTGCGGCCCAGAAAAAGCTAGTTCGTGTCGGTTTGTGGCCATTGGAACAGATCTCTTCAACATGGGTGGCGCTATGCCCGCCGGGTTCGACTTTTTCTGAATTGGAGCCGCCCTTGCCGGTGTTCCGGCTTAAGGGCGGCAAAGCGCGCGATGGGGCGTGCTAATGAACGTTCCTGCCGGTTTGGCTAGGAAAAGGGCCTCTGCGCTTCAGGGGGGAGCGCAGAGGCCAGGTGTGACCCGTTCCGCCCGAAACATGTGCCGGGGAGACGGAGGGCACATGGCTGTTGATTTTCACTGAGAACTGACCCGGTGGCCCCATAAATTGTCACTGAGA
>NZ_VXDB01000021.1 GCF_008711325.1 Roseibium sediminis | reverse complement strand
CGGCTGCTCCTAAAAGGCCAAGCCAAAATCATTGGGTTTTTGCGGGTGTCCAGCTCCTTCTTCATCATAAAAAAGCGGCGAACCATGGAGGTGAAGATACCATCCTAAACGCCTATCATATTTACGTTCCAAGTTTTCGGCAGCAAAACCCGTACCCCAGAAGCCATCAATCAAGCTTCCGCCATATCCATCGCAAACTTTTTTGCTATTAAATCCATCATACAATAACCGGTCGTAGTTCAAGGTCGCAACGTGCGATCTGGAGTCCCTGATAAAGGCACATAGAGATTCCAGAAATACATCTGGAAGTTTCTTCTCATCAACATGAAAAGAGCAGGCAACACCATGAATAAACTTCCGAATAGCGGCTGGGAAATCTTTCCCCATGTCGGATAGCCAATGAACATCCGCGGGATCGCCAACGCTATTCAAGAAATCACAGGACGAGAGCACACGCTGCAGAAGCTCCAAGTCACTCTCGTCATTCGGACGACCATCCTCACAGCGGTCAGGCAGGCAAGCCCGAATGAGCTTCTTTTGCGCCTCATCAATAATGCCACCATCATCCCAAACACGACCGATTGCTGCGTCCAGAGAAAAGAAGGCCGGATCAAGCGCCATGCCCAGTCCATTACCAAAAATAATCGTCTTTCGTGACATGAGTTAATCTTTACTCCAGTGTAAAAACAAAGCGAAACAACTAGAAGTATTCGAATTATCGCCAACCAACCGGCTGGACAACGCTATTAGCCGACTGTCACCAGTATTCTTGAGAATCTGCAGAACAGCATGGATGACGATCTAGGCTGGGGCACGATCCCGGCAAAACACTCAGACTGTCATCCCGGACAAGCAAAGCGCGAGCCGGGATCCATTGAACGGTCAAGCGAGCAGGATTGGCAGGCAGGCGCGATCTCATCCCCTCCCCCTTGTGGGGAGGGCTAGGGTGGGGGTCTTGAGAGTTTTCAGCTCACGTCAATGATCGATGTTCCGGGCACTTCACCC
The DNA here is from genome assembly GCF_008711325.1 of Roseibium sediminis. Lineage (GTDB taxonomy): Bacteria > Pseudomonadota > Alphaproteobacteria > Rhizobiales > Stappiaceae > Roseibium > Roseibium sediminis. Next base: position 69,490 of record NZ_VXDB01000021.1, on the reverse strand, counting down.
CCACCCCTAACCCCTCCCCACAAGGGGGAGGGGAATCAACGCCCGGCAAGTGGGAACACGCGTGTTTGACGTTATCCCATGGCGTTGACCATTGGGTTCATTCCGTTTTCCGGCTGCGACTGGACGTGCTCATGGAAGGATCACGGTGTGGATCCCCGATCAAGTCGGGGATGACGATCGAGGCTGGGGCGCGATCCCGGCAAAACGCTCAGGCCGTCATCCCGGACAAGCAAAGCGCGATCCGGGATCCATTGAACGGTCAGGCGAGCAAGATTGGCGGGCTGGCGCGATCACATCCCCTCCCCCCGTGGGTGTACGGACGGGGGAGGGCTAGGGTGGGGATCTTGAAAGTTTTCAGCTCACGTCAATGATCGAGGTGCCGGGCACTTCACCCCCACCCCTAACCGCTCCCCACAAGGGGGAGGGGAACCAACGCCCGGCAAGTGGGCACAGACTCTCAAAATGTCATCCCGCACTTGATGCGGGATCGGCGAGCCCGGGAACGGAGTGAAGCATCGAGACTCCCCGATCCCGGCTCACGCGAACGCTTGGCCGGGATGACATCCTAATAATATCCAGTTCAGAGGCAAAAGATGAGAACCTAAACCCCCGGTGTCCGCGTCACCCAGTCTGTTCCATGATGGTAGGCGTGGCCGAGTTGGAGGAGTTTGAGGTCGGCGCCCTTGGGGCCGATCAGCTGCATGCCCATCGGAAAGCCCGATGCATTGAAGCCGACGGGAACGTTGAGCGCCGGAAGGCCGACGAGGGAGGCCGGGATGACGATTTCCATCCACTGGTGATAGGTGGTCATGGCGCGGCCCGCGATCTCAGGCGGCCAGTGGGTGTCCGCATCAAACGGGAACACCTGAGCCGACGGCAGGGCCAGAATGTCATACCGCTCGAAGGCGCGGGCAAGCTGACGGTACCAGCTGGAACGCAGCACACTGGCTTCAAACACCTCGGTTCCCGACAGCGCAAGACCGCGCTCGATTTCCCAGATCGCTTCCGGCTTGAACTTTTCGCGTGTTGACGGATTGTCATAAAGCGCCTTCAGGCCTCCTGCGATCGCAAAGGAGCGCAAGGCAAGCCATGAGTTCCAGATTTTCTCCGGCGCAAAGGCGGGAGCAAACGGCTCCACCTCCGCGCCCAGATCGGCAAGTGTCGGAAAGGCCGCTTCGCAGAGATCCAGAACGCCGGGCTCCATCGCATAATGACCGTTCCAGTCGCCGATCCAGCCGATCTTAAGGCCCTTCACATCCGCATCCAGCTTGCCCGAGAAAGTAGGAACCTCGGAATAGGAATGCGGCAGGCGCGGATCGGGGCCGGCGATCACATCCAGCAAGAGCGCAAGGTCCTGAACGGAACGCGCCATCGGGCCGTCTGTTGCCAGCTGATTGAAAAAGCTCTCCTTTCGCGGATCGCCCGGTACAAGGCCATAGGTCGGGCGGAAGCCGTAAACATTGCAGAAGGCTGCCGGATTGCGCAGCGAGCCCATCATGTCGGACCCGTCGGCCAGCAGCACCAGTCTTGCCGCAAGTGCAGCAGCCGCCCCGCCAGATGAACCGCCCGCCGTCCGGCTTGTGTCGTAAGGGTTGCGCGTCACCCCGTGAACCGGGTTGTAGCTCTGGGACCCCATGCCGAATTCCGGCGTGTTCGTCTTGCCGATAAAGATCGCACCAGCCGCCCGCAAGCGTTCTGCCAGAATGTCATCTTGAACCGGAACATGATCAGCGAAGATCGGCGAGCCATGGGTGGAGCGCAGCCCCTTCACTTCCACCAGATCCTTCACCGCGAAAGGCAGCCCGTGCAGCGGTCCCTTGCGGGCTTCATTGTCAGCCGCCTTCGCTGCTGCCATCAGCGCCTCGCGATCAGGCATGGAGACAATGGCGTTGATTGCCGGATTGACCTGCTCGATCCGGTCCAGAACCGCGTCCATGACGTCGGCAGAGGAAATTTCCTTCCGCTCCATCAGCCCCAAAAGGTCAACAGCATCAAGGGAAGTCAGGTCGGTCGCAGGCATGGGAATTTCCGGTTTTGGAACGAGGCAGGAACCAGAAGTTGACCACAGCACCGCCCGGTCCCGCAACGGCAAAATTGCCCGCAGGACAATTCGCTTTGCGGACCCTCACAGCCGCATGCCACACCAGATAGTGGCGGGGCGGTCATCGCGGACGATGCCGAGGCTCTTGCTGGTCCAGAAGGCCAGCCCGGCTTTGTTGGACGGAGCAACCCCGGCATGAACGCCAGTCGCGCTGCGGTTTTTCAGCTCGTCGAGAAACAGGGAAAGCAACCGCGAACCGGCCCCCTTGCCCTGTGTTCTGGGGAGGACATTCATGTGAATGTGCGCCGGGTAGTCTGCCAGCAGCTCTTCCGGCGTGCGTGGAGGCTGGTGAATATGGCGAATGCGAGCACCATCCTGCATGCCTTTGCCATTGGCGATCCGGTCAACAGGAAAACGAGCCTTCAGGTCCGGCCACCAGTCTTCATCCAGCGCGGCCTCAAAGGCTGTCGTATCGGCCGTTCCAACCACATAACCGCAGATCCCTTCCTCATCCTCGGCAACGAACCCGAAGCCGCCACGAACCGTGACATAGGGCGCCGCATAATTCAGGCCGAGAAGGTCGGGATCATGATAGAGCGTGGTGGCATCTGCGCCTGCGTCGCCGGTCTTCAGGCAAATGGAACAAAGCGCTTCACTATCCGCACGCCGGGCCGTTCGAAATTTCATGATCAAAAGGGCTCGTCACATTTCAAATCCTGTCCTTCAAGCCATACCACCAATAGGCCATCTGAAGATAGGCAAGGCGGAAGGGCGGGACAGGGAAGCGGCGGAAAGGCGTCCGCATGACGCCCGGTATGTCGGACGCAGATATCCGGCCCAGCGCCAGATCGGCCACTTTCTCCCCCGAAAGAGAGGCCATGGCTATGCCGCTGCCATGCCAGGCCATGGCCGTATAGATGCCCTCGCACTCCGGCACGGCACCGACATAGGGCGTGAGGTTCCAGGACAGGCAGACATGGCCGTACCAGCTGTACTGCGTTTCCACGCCCGCCCATGCCGGGAACATGCGCTCAAAGTCTGCCCGCCCCTTCCTGGACATGCGCTCCAGCGCCGCCGGGGTTTCGACCAGACCGCCCCGCGTTCCAAACAGGAACCGGCGATCGGGAAGCAGGCGGAAATAATGCAGGAGAATACGACTGTCAGCCGCCATCAGGTCTGACGTCCAGCCTTGCGCGGCAAGCTCGTCGTCGCTCATGGGCCGCGTGACAAGGATGGACGACATGACAGGCAACGTCCGCCCGTAGAGCCAAGCCGGCAGGTTTTCATCCCGGTACCCGTTCCCGGCCAAAATGACCTTCTTGGCCCGAACGCTTCCACGATCTGTTTCCAGCCGCCATCCTCCGCCTTCCCTTTGAAGGCGGCTGGTTCGACTTTGTCCGTGAATTGCAGCGCCCGCTTTTCTCGCCTGTTCTGCAAGCGCCAGAACGTATTTCATCGGGTTGAGGGCAAATCCCTCATGGACGCGGTAGCCGCCATGAAACTCAGCTCCGCCCAGCCCCTGCTCTTTCAATTCCTCCGGACGCAGAAGGCTGTGCTTCAGGCCGAAAGTGCGGTTGGTCCAGTCGATTTCATCGGCGAAGGCGAGATAGTCCGACGGGCGGTGAGCCAGAATGACTTCACCCTTTGAATGCCGGTCAACATCCGCCCCCCAGTCATCAAGGCGAGTTTCAACGGTATCCATTGCCTCGCACTGATAGCGGACATAGCTCCGCGCCTCATCCAGACCATAGGCGCGCGCCAGTTCCTGACCGGACTTCTTGGTTCCGCCATAGCAGCAAAACCCGCCATTGCGCCCGGATGCCCCCCAGCCGACATGCTCGGCCTCGAGAACCACCACCCGAATGCCCTGCAAGGCAAGCCTCAAGGCAGCGCTCAGACCGGCATAGCCGCCGCCAACAATGGCGACTTCGGCTTGTTGGTCGCCTTCCAGCTGCGGGTCACGGACCAAATCCGCAACTGACGCTTCCCAAAAACTTCCAATCCGGCGAGGTTGAAAAGACATGATCAGATCCCCAGTCGGTCTCGCATGGCAAACCACGTCATGGCCAAAACAAGCAGCGGATAGCGGAAATTCGCTCCGCCCGGGAAGGCCGGAAGGCGGATCTTGTCAAAGACGTCAAACCGCCCCGCGGTTCCGTCAATGGCCTCGGCGCAAAGCTGACCGGCAAGAGTTGCCATTGCAACACCATGTCCCGAATACCCGGAAGCGGAATAGACATTCGGCGCAACGCGGGCGAGATAAGGCATCCGCTTGGTTGTGATGGCCAGCGAACCGCCCCAACCGTAGTCCAGACGAACATCCTTCAGTTGCGGGAAGACCTCAAGCATGGGTTTGCGGACGAAGGACTTGATGTCCTCGGGAAACTTGTAGCCATAGGTTTCCCCGCCACCAAACAGCAGGCGACGGTCTGCAGACAGGCGAAAATAGTTGATCACAAACTTGGTGTCAGCCACAGCGCGACGGGAGGCGATGAGGTTTTCCGCCTCGCTTTCCGAAAAGGGTTCGGTCGCCACGATGAAATTGTTGATCGGCATCGTGTGCCGGGCTGTTTCTCCGTCGAGGGCGCCCAGATACCCATTGCAGCCCATCACCAGATACTTCGCACGCACGGTGCCGCCGTCCAGCTTAATGGTGACGGTGTCGCCCTGCTCATAGCTCTGGACACGGGACATTTCGAAAATGCGTGTTCCATGACGTTCGGCCCCACCAGCCAGACCGAGCGCAAGATTGAGCGGATGGAGATGCCCCGAGCCATGATTGATGGTCCCGCCGAAATAGGCAGGGCTGTTCACGCAGGCTCGAATGCCGTCCTGATCCAGAAACTCCAGTTTGTCATATCCATAGACCAGCCGCAGGTGCTCGATATGATCACGAGCATCTTCCACCCAGTCCTTGCGGTGAACAGCTTCCACCAGACCCGGCGTAAAGTCGCAGTCGATCTGGTAGTCGTGGATCAACGACCTCAGCAAATTCATGGAATCGAGCGACAGATCCCAAAGCGCCCGGGCATGCGCCTTGCCATGACGGCGCTCCAGGCTTTCCTGCCCGACACGTTGACCCGGACCTACCTGTCCGCCATTGCGGCCAGATGCTCCCCAGCCAACGCGATTGGCTTCAAGCAGCACAACGTCATAACCACGCGCAGACAGATGCAGGGCCGCCGACAACCCCGTGTAGCCGCCCCCGATCACACAGACGTCACAGGCAACCTCCCCCTTCAATTGCGGAAAATCCGTCTGCCGGTTGGCAGTGGCCGCATAATAGGAATTGGCGTGAACGCCGGGGGTGTCATTTGCCGTCAGAAGGTCTGGAGAAGAAAACATGGCACCGGATTTTATCTGAACCTTGGAATGCGATTTTTTGTGATCACATTTTGCGACATTCAGATTTGAACGTTCATGCGGGAAACGCAAGCGTATTTTTGACGGGTAGAAGAAGGTCGAGTGGACCAGCACCTTGAAAAGCCTTAAAACAGATAGCACATGGCATTTTCCAATTGCTTCTTTGCCTTCAGGAGTTTCCCGACGTGTTCGCCCCCGAACCCCATCCCTTTTTCGACCCCCTGTGGCGACGGATCGCATTGATAAGTCTTTGCGTGGCGTGGGCTGGTGTGGAGTTTTATCACCAGAAGACCGTATGGGGCGTGCTGGTTCTTGCAATCACCGCGCAAGCAGCCTGGTCATATCTTTTGAAGTACAAACGTACTGACGATCCGTCTGCAGACAAGCGCGAAGGCTAGCCATCAGCTTTTTCATCATGGCAGGTCGTATGGACGTCAGCTCACCAGCGACAAGGGCGGGCGCATGGGCCGTGCATTGGTGATCTTCCGGATTTCGGCAACCGGAACTGGCTTTCCGAAGAGATAGCCCTGAGCCTCGTTGCAGCCTTCAGCCGCGAGGAATTCCAGCTGGTCTTCTGTCTCGACACCTTCCGCCAGAACCGGGATATCGAGGCTCTCGGCCAGAATGATCGTTGAGCGAATGATCGCGGCAGAATGCTTGTTCTTGCCCAGATCCTTCACGAACTCGCGGTCGATCTTGATCTTGTCGAACGGGAACATCTGCAACGTTGCGAGCGACGAATAGCCGGTGCCGAAATCGTCCATGGCAATTCCGACGCCCAGGCTCTTGAGATCTCGGATAACCTGCATCGCATGGTTCCGGTCCGCCAGAAGGCCACTTTCTGTGATTTCCAGCTCAAGGCGCGCTGGGTTGAGGCCGCTTTTGCGCAGGACATCCTCCACGATGTCGGCAAACCCGTCCTTGGCCAATTGAACGGACGACACGTTTACCGCGATCTTGATCGGCGCTTTCCAGCTTGCAGCCTCGTCACAAGCGGCCTGAAGGATCCAGGGGCCAAAGACGTTGATCAGGCCAGTTTCCTCGGCAATCGGAATGAACTTGTAAGGAGGCACCATGCCGAGCGTGTCATGCTTCCATCTGAGGAGGACTTCGGCGCCCGTCACTTCTCGCGTCGCGACATTATTCTGGATCTGGTAATAGAGCTCCAACTCGCCGCGCTCATGGGCGTGGCTGAGATCAATGCTGAGCGTACCTCTTTCCTTGGCAGTCACGCCAAGGCTCTCCTTGTAGGGCGTGATTGTTCCCGGACCGGCACGGTTGGCACATTTCATTGCCTGTTCGGCCTTGTCGATCAGCTCCACGGCCTCCCTCGCATTTAACGGGAAAAAGGCATAACCGAAGGCTGCCCTGACAGGCAGGAGCCCGCCTTCCCATTTGAAGGAGGTTCCCAAAACGGCCTCGATACGGGCGCAAAGCGCATTCACTTCCCGCTTGCTGTAGACATCGCTTGCAAGAACCAGAAACTCGCAATCTCCGACCCGCCCCAATTGCTCGCTATCGCTGAGGCAACCGGACACGACTTTCGCAACATGCCGAAGCATGCTGTCAGTCGCCTTCTGACCATGGGCATCGCGAATGTCCAGGAAGCGATCCAGCGAGAAGGAGATCACCGCTGCCGCAGAGGGGCTCGAGGTTGCCCGTTGAAGCACTCTGCCAACCGCGGCGTTCATTCCCGGACGGTTCAAGAGCCCGGTCAAGGCGTCATGTTCGAATATGCGATGTATCCGGCCGTCAGTCGCCTCTTCTGTTTTGGCGTCGATCATGTAGGCCATGAAAACAGAGAGAAACAGCAGGGCCATCACGAGAAGAACCGCAATCCCAAGGACACCCTTGGAAAACATTGGCGCCTCTCCCGCATCCCCGCCAAGAGGAATAATCGTGATGCCCGCCATTGACGTGAAGTGGACCGATGTCACGCAAAGGACAAAGAGCACCACAGCGACATGACCACAAAACCGCGAGCACTGTTTCGAGATACGGTTGAGCACGAGTGCGGAAAAGAACCCACCGAGCAACACCGAGGCTGCGACATAGCTGGGTTCCATGATCACACGGCCTGAAATCTCCACGGCAGCAAGCCCGACATAGTGCATCGCCGCCACGGAAAAGCCGACAAGCGCTCCGCCTATCTCGGTGGAAAAGGGTCTGTCCGTGATATCGGACACCAGAAAACCAAGAGAGACGCCAGCAATCGCGACAATCAGCGAGACGATCGTCAATCCGAGGCTGTAGCCCTGTATCAAGTCGCTCTCATAGGCGAGCATGGAGAGGAAATGGGTTGTCCAGATCGTTCCCCCGCCAATCAATCCGGCCATGACAAGCCAGAGCAGCTTCAAAGAACTGGCTGATCGACGAACACGTGCATAAAGGCGCAAGGTGAAATAGGCACCAGTCGTGAGGACCAGCACCGCCAGAGACAGATAAAACGGGTCGTGTTCATACGCGATGCATGACAGGACGCTCAGCATTCTTTTCTTCCCCGGTCTGAACGGCGCGTTCGCCGTCCGCCACGTTTGATTGAACCGCACGGTTCGCCCTGTGCTGCAAGCCTGGGAAAACTCAAGAACCGGCCCGGCACTCAAAAGCGACCACAACCCCTGATCCGTAACATATACAGATGAACACAGAACTTACCTAAGGGAAGAAAACTCGTGAAACGCAAAACGATTCATTTACTTAAATTCACAGAAACAAGTCGCCAGCAGGCATTGCCTGAGACTGGAGCCTGTATTTTTAACAAGAGACAGGCTCTCTGCAGCTAACGAGACGAGACCATAAGTTGCAGAGGCTAAAGAGGCGAACACCGACAGGGATTCTTCAGATATCGGTTCGCATGCGGTATCCGGGGGCATACACCAACCTGACATGCGTGATCGGTTGATCTCCGGTCCAAGTGATGCGTTCAAGCGCAAAAAGGGCCGCGCCCGTCACCGTATCCAGAACCCCTGCCAGTTCGTCCGTTGCGTTGACGGCGAACAAGGACAGGTCCCCATGGCTGTAGGGCGCGTTATGGACGAGCCACTCATTGGCGCTGATCGTATCAAACGCCATGTCCCGCGCAGCAGGAGCTGCATCCAGATTGATATGACGCTCTTCATAGGCAAAGGGGCGATCATCGGCGAAATGAACCGTCTTCAGGAAGAGCACATTGTCCGACAGCGCAACTTGAAAGGCCCCATGCAACATCGGCGGCAAGGGCCGCATCTCGCGAAACACGAGACTGTGCCGATACGCCCGGCCCAGCGCCTCAACCTCTTCCCGAATGACCGGGATGGTCAGCGTTGCCTTTTGCGGCGGATTGAGCGCGACGCGGGTACCCGCACGGCGCTTGCGGATGACCAGCCCGCTTTCCGCCAGATCCCGAAGAGCCCGATTGACCGTCGTCCGCGCACAGCCGAACTCTTCGGCAAGGTCTGCCTCGTGAGGGATCTGTTCGCCCGGTTGCCATTCGCGTTCATGGATCCGCCGCAGCAATTCCTCGCGAATACCTGTCCAGGAATTGGTTTCCGCCAAAGACACTCGTGCCTTGCCTCTTTTTACAGCCGCTCGCGCAGAGCCTTCATGGTCGCCCGATAGCGGTTGCGGATTTCCTCTCCGCGGATATGCCGGCCACCGGTTACCACATGTCGCCCCGCTGACCAGACCTCCGACACCAACCGATCATCCCCCGCAAAGATGAAAGCATCGAGAACGTCATCCCCCATGCGCCCTTCCAGATCAATGGCAGTCCCGTCGAGCGCGATCAGATCAGCGAACTGACCCTTGGAAACGCTGCCGGAAGCCCGACCTGCCGCTTGTGATCCACCGGCCACGGCGCCATCGAACAGGACACGGCCAGTCGATCTATCGGTCGTGGCGACGGAGGCACGGCACTTGTCGCGAAGACGCTGCGAATATTCCAGCGTCCTGAGTTCTTCGGAGAGGGATATGCGAATGTTTGAATCCGACCCGACACCGAACCGTCCTCCATTGTCGAGATAACGAACGCCGTCGAAAATACCGTCGCCAAGGCTGGATTCCGTTATCGGGCAAAGTCCGGCAACAGCCCCGGATTGCGCAAGCCGGACAGTTTCCTGCTCGGTCATCTGCGTACAATGGATCAGGCACCAGCGCCCGTTCACATCATGATTGTCCAGCAGCCAGTCCACCGGACGCTGATTCAAACTCGCAAGAACTTCGTCAACTTCCGCAACCTGTTCGGCCAAGTGCATGTGGACAGGGCCGTTTCCGGCATAATCCACAACCTGCTCTAAATCATGAGTTGAAACCGCGCGCAGCGAATGAGGTGCGACGCCCAGCACCGCGTCCTTGGGCAGCACTTGAAGGGCTTTGCCCGCTTCTTGATGAAGTCGCGCGAAACGCTCGAAATCATTGCCAAAACGCACCTGCCCTTGCGTCAACGGGCGACCGTCAAGGCCGCCATATTGGTAGAAGACAGGCAGCAGCGTCAGACCAATGCCTGTCGTTTGTGCAGCCGCTACAATTCGCTCGGACAACTCTCCAAGAGACGCATAGGGTACACCGCCCGGCTGATGATGCAGATAGTGGAACTCGGCAACAGCAGAATAGCCGGCCTCCAGCATTTCCATCTGCACAAAAGCCGCTATCGCTTCCACATCTTCCGGCCTCAAGACATCCAGAAAGCGGAACATGATCTGACGCCATGTCCAGAATGTATCGCGTGGTTCAGGCCCCCGGCGTTCGCTCATGCCTGCCATGGCTCTCTGAAAAGCATGGCTGTGCAGGTTGGTTGGGGATGGTAGCAAAACCGCAATTGCGCGCCCCTCCCGTTCAGCATTCGATTCAACACGGGTGATCCGGCCATCCGCTGACACATCCACAGCGACATTCTTCGCCCAACCGCCGGGCAACAGGGCCTGTTCCGCGAAAAGCGTGGTTTGCGTTGCAGCAGGCATGGGCGATCTTCCCTCGTTGACACATTAATATGTGCATGCATATTATCTTTTATCGCAATCTAATCAAGTTTGGAATCGACCGTTGTCCCGACGTCTGCTGACCAACGCCTCCATCGTCACACTAGCAGAGACCGGCCTGCCGTATGGCCTGATCGAGGACGGTGCCCTTGTGCTGGATGGGGATACCATTGTCTGGGTCGGGAAAGCGACCGAGACGCCTGGGGAGCACTCATCCCTGGTAGCGGAAGACCTTGGCGGACGGTTGATCACCCCCGGTCTGATTGATTGTCACACCCATGTGGTTTTTGGCGGCAATCGCGCGCGCGAATTCGAGATGCGTCTGCAAGGCGCAACTTATGAGGAAGTCGCCCGTGCGGGCGGTGGCATCATCTCAACGGTTTCGGCAACCCGGAGCGCTTCGGAAGAGGAGTTGCTCGCATCCGCCCTCACCCGAGTGGACGCGCTGATCGCCGAAGGCGTCACGACGCTTGAAATCAAGTCCGGGTATGGTCTCGACCACGAAACCGAGCTTCGCATGCTGCGCGTGGCACGAAAGATCGCGGAAGCCCGGCCGATCCACGTCCTGACCACGTTCCTTGGCGCCCATGCGGTTCCCCCGGAATACAAGGACCGAGCGGACGCTTATCTCGACGAAGTCTGCCTGCCGACACTCGCAGCTGCCCATAAAGAAGGTCTCGTTGATGCAGTCGACGGCTTTTGTGAGCGCATTGCCTTCTCGCCAGATCAAATGGCCCGTGTGTTCGACAAGGCATCCGACCTCGGCCTGCCGATCAAACTGCACGCAGAACAACTGTCGAACCTCGGCGGAGCAGCGCTCGCGGCCTCCCGCAAGGCGCTTTCGGCCGATCATCTGGAATATCTCGATGAGACCGGCGTCAAGGCGATGGCAGAACACGGCACCGTCGCCGTTCTCCTGCCTGGCGCCTTCTACACGCTGCGAGAGACACAATACCCGCCGCTGGATCTTCTTCGCCAGCACAAGGTGCCGATTGCCCTCGCCACCGATTGCAATCCCGGCTCCTCTCCGCTCGCCTCCCTGCTATTGACCATGAACATGGGATGCACGCTGTTCCGCATGACACCGGAAGAAGCGCTTGCCGGCGTGACGCGAGAGGCAGCACGGGCACTCGGATTGACGAATGTCGGCACTATCGAGGCTGGAAAACGCGCAGACCTTGCTGTCTGGAATGTCTCCCACCCGGCTGAACTTTCTTATCGCATCGGCTTCAACGTCCTTGAAACCCGCATTTTCGGAGGCTCCAGATGAGCACCCTCACGCTTGTTCCCGGCACCGTCACTCTCGGGGATCTAGAACGCATCTATCGCAAGCAAACACCTGTCCAGATCGACCGTTCCGCAAAGGCGGCCATTGATCTTGCCGCGGAACGGGTTGCGGAAGCAGCTCGCGGTGATGTCGCCGTCTATGGCGTGAATACGGGCTTCGGCAAGCTTGCCAGCGTCAAGATCGCCTCGGAGAAAACTGCGACCTTGCAGCGCAATCTCATTCTCTCCCATTGCTGCGGCGTGGGCGAGTCCATGGACCGGGCAACCACGCGCCTCATGATGGTCTTGAAACTGCTCTCGCTAGGACGCGGCGCATCCGGTGTTCGCTTCAAGGTTCTGGAGCTGATTGAGGCCTGCCTTGAAAAGAACGTCACACCGGTCATTCCCTCGCAAGGCTCAGTCGGCGCATCAGGCGATCTCGCGCCGCTTGCCCACATGACGGCCGTGCTGATCGGAGAAGGCGAAGCCGAATATGAAGGGGCGCGCATGCCTGGCGGCGAAGCCTTGGCCAAGGCAGGGCTGACCCCGGTGGTTCTCGGTTCCAAGGAAGGCCTTGGCCTCATCAACGGCACGCAGTTCTCGACCGCTTGCGCCCTCACCGGTCTCTTCGACGCCTGGCGTCTTGCCGAGGCAACCATGGTGACAGCCAGCCTCTCGACGGACGCAATCATGGGTTCGACTGCCCCGCTCCTGCCGGAAATCCACGCCCTTCGTGGCCACCGCGGCCAGATTGAAGTCGCCAAGTCGATGCGGGACATCATGGAAGGCTCGGAAATTCGGGAAAGCCACCGCGAAGGCGACACCCGCGTTCAGGACCCCTACTGCATTCGCTGCCAACCGCAGGTGGCCGGTGCCTGCGTCGATCTCCTGCGCATGGCTGCAACCACACTAGAAATCGAGGCCAACGCGGCGACGGATAATCCGCTCGTTCTGGTGGATGAGGGCCGCATCGTTTCCGGCGGCAACTTCCACGCCGAACCGGTCGCCTTTGCCGCAGACCAGATCGCCCTCGCCATTGCCGAAATCGGCGCGATTTCCCAGCGCCGGATTGCGCTGATGGTCGACCCGACCCTGTCCTTCGACCTGCCGCCATTTCTTGCAAAAGACCCCGGCCTCAACTCGGGCATGATGATTGCCGAAGTAACCACGGCGGCCCTTATGAGCGAGAACAAGCATCTTGCAAATCCCTGTTCGACGGATTCGACCCCGACCAGCGCCAATCAGGAAGACCATGTGTCCATGGCTGCCCATGGCGCACGGCGTCTGGAGCGCATGAACAAGAACCTTTCCCACATTCTGGGCGTCGAACTTCTCTGCGCTGCGGAAGGTGTGGAGCATCGCGCACCACTCAAAACCAGCGCACCGTTGCAGGCTGTCATAGCGACCCTTCGCGAAACCGTCGCCCCGCTGACCGAAGACCGCTACATGGCGCCGGATCTCGAAGTTGCCGCCGATCTGGTCCGCTCCCGCAAGATCGTCGCCAAAGTGTCCGCCGATCTGATGATCAAGCTGGGGGACAGCCATGAAGCCTGTTGAGGTTACGCGTGGCGACAGCCCGATCGTGCTCGGCGTTCCCCATTCAGGAACCTTCGTGCCGAACGACATCTGGACGAAGCTGAATGACAACGGGAAGCTGCTCGCCGACACCGACTGGCACGTGGACAAGCTCTATTCGGGTCTTCTGCCCGGAGCCACAATGGTGCGGGCAAATTTTCATCGCTACGTGATCGACGCCAATCGCGATCCGGAAGGGGTGAGCCTTTATCCGGGTCAGAATACGACAACGCTCTGCCCGACCACCGACTTTGACGGGCTGGCCATCTACCACGATGGCGAAGAGCCGGATGCAAAGGAAATCGAAAGCCGTCGTTTGGTGTGGCACGCGCCATATCACGCAGCGCTGGAAGCAGAACTGAGCCGCGTTCGCGAAAAGCATGGCGTCGCCCTCCTTTATGACTGCCACTCCATCCGCTCGGTCGTGCCTTATCTCTTTGATGGCACTCTTCCCGATTTCAACACAGGCACGAACAATGGCACGACCTGCGACAAGCAGGTTGAGACAACGGTTGTTGACATCACCGAAGCAGCAGAGGGCTTCAGCTCGGTATTGAACGGGCGGTTCAAGGGCGGCTGGACAACCCGTCACTATGGCAAGCCGGAAACCGGTGTTCACGCCATCCAGATGGAACTGGCCCAGTCCACGCATCTTCAAACCCAAGCGCCTCCCTTTGCTTACGACGAGGAAAAGGCCGCGAAACTGCGCGGGCATCTCGCCGACATACTGACCGCCCTCGACAAGCTTGCAGCCAGGCTTTGACGCCAGCCGACCAGACAGACCTAAGGAACACACCCATGGTAGATCGCCGCCACAACGCACGAGACGTTTTCCCGCCGACCGGCACGACACTCAACACCAAGTCCTGGCTGACCGAAGCCCCCTTGCGCATGCTGATGAACAACCTGCATCCGGATGTGGCCGAAAATCCGCATGAGCTGGTCGTCTATGGCGGCATTGGCCGCGCAGCCCGCACCTGGGAGGACTTCGATCGCATTGTCGCAGCGCTGAAAGAGCTCAACGAGGACGAGACCTTGATGGTTCAGTCCGGCAAACCTGTCGGCGTCTTCAAGACCCACAAGGACGCGCCGCGCGTTCTGATCGCGAACTCCAATCTGGTGCCGAACTGGGCAAACTGGGACCACTTCCACGAGCTCGATAAAAAGGGTCTGGCCATGTACGGCCAGATGACCGCCGGGTCGTGGATCTATATCGGCACGCAGGGCATTGTTCAGGGCACTTATGAAACCTTCATGGAAGCTGGCCGTCAGCATTATGAAGGCAACCTGAAGGGCCGCTGGATCCTGACCGGTGGCCTTGGCGGCATGGGCGGCGCCCAGCCTCTGGCGGCTGTGATGGCTGGCGCATGCTGCCTCGCCGTCGAATGCGATGAAAAGAGCGCTGACTTCCGCCTGCGCACCCGCTATGTCGATGAAAAAACCCACTCCCTCGACGAAGCCCTAGCGCTGATCGATCGATGGACAAAGGCCGGTGAAGCCAAATCCGTCGCCCTGATCGGCAACGCAGCCGAGGTCTTCCCCGAACTCGTCAAGCGCGGCGTGAAGCCGGATATCGTCACCGACCAGACCTCTGCCCATGACCCGGTCAACGGCTATCTGCCCCTTGGCTGGACCGTTGCCGAATGGCGCGCCAAGGCCGAATCCGATCCAAAGGCGGTCGAAAAGGCTGCCCGTGCCTCGATGAAGGTTCACGTTCAAGCCATGGTCGATTTCTGGAACGCTGGCGTTCCGACCCTCGATTATGGCAACAACATTCGTCAGGTTGCACTGGAAGAAGGTCTGGAAAATGCCTTCGCCTTCCCCGGCTTTGTTCCGGCCTATATTCGTCCGCTGTTCTGCCGCGGCATTGGTCCGTTCCGCTGGTGCGCGCTCTCCGGAGACCCGGAGGATATCTACAAGACAGACGCCAAGGTGAAGGAACTCATTCCCGACGACCAGCACCTGCACAACTGGCTAGACATGGCCCGCGAGCGCATTGCCTTTCAGGGGCTCCCGGCCCGCATTTGCTGGGTCGGTCTTGGCCTGCGCCACCGCCTCGGACTTGCTTTCAACGAGATGGTGCGAACCGGCGAACTGAAAGCACCGATCGTGATCGGCCGCGACCATCTGGACAGCGGCTCCGTTGCCTCGCCGAACCGCGAGACGGAAGCCATGAAGGACGGTTCGGACGCTGTCTCCGACTGGCCGCTGCTGAACGCTCTCCTCAACACCGCCTCCGGCGCAACATGGGTCTCGCTCCATCATGGCGGCGGCGTCGGCATGGGCTTTTCGCAGCATTCCGGCATGGTGATCTGTTGTGACGGGACGGACGATGCGGCCCGCCGCATTGAACGTGTTCTGTGGAATGACCCGGCAACGGGCGTCATGCGTCATGCCGATGCAGGCTACGACATCGCCCTCGATTGTGCCCGCGAGCAGGGCCTGAAATTGCCGGGCATCCTTGGAAACTGAGCATCTTCTTTAAACAAAACGGGAGGTTAAGATGAAAAGACGTGATTTTCTGAAAGCCGGTGCAATCGGTGCAGCGGCGACCACGCTGGCAGCTCCTGCAATCGCGCAGGACATTCGTCAGTGGAAGATGGTCACCGCGTGGCCGAAGAACCTGCCGGGACCGGGTGTTGCAGCCCAGATGCTGGCAGACCGGATCACGGTCCTTTCCGGTGGTCGTATTGAGGTAAAACTCTTCGCCGCTGGCGAAATCGTTCCGGGCAACGGTGTTTTTGATGCTGTCGGCCAGGGAACGGCCGATCTCTATCACGCCGTTCCGGCCTATTGGGGTTCCAAGTCGAAGGGCATCTTGCTGTTTGGCTCCCAGCCATTTGGTCTCACCGCACCCGAACAGGCCGGCTGGATGATCCACGGTGGCGGTCAGGCGCTTTATGACGAGATCTATGCGCGCTTCAATCTGAAGCCATTCCTTTGCGGCAACTCCGGCCCGCAGTGGGCAGGCTGGTTCCGAAACGAGATCAACTCGGTCGACGACCTCAAGGGCCTGAAGTTCCGCTCCACGGGTCTTGCCTCGGAAATGTGTGCCAAGCTTGGCATGGCGGTTCAGGCCATGAGCGGCCCGGCCATGTTCCAAGCCCTGCAGTCCGGCGCTCTGGATGCGGGCGAGTTCATTGGTCCGTGGACCGACAGCGCGCTCGGCTACTACCAGATTGCCAAGAACTACTACTGGCCGGGCGTTGGCGAGCCGTCTTCTGCAGAAGAATGCGCCGTCAATCTGGAAACCTTCAATGCCCTTCCGGACGATCTGAAGGCAGCTGTCACGCAGGCATGCGCCAGCCTCTACAATGATGTGCTGACCGAGTACAACACCAAGCACGCCCAAGCCCTGAACCAGCTGGTTTCAGACCACGGTGTGCAGGTACGCAAGTTGCCGGACGACGTGATCGTGGCCATGGGCAATGCGGCTGGAGAAGTGATTGCCGACCTGAAGTCCGATGAGGACGAACTGGTCCGCCGGATCACCGACAGCTTCCTCGCCTATCGCAAGCTGATGAAAGACTACATGTCGTATGCGGACAACGGGCAGATGAACGCCCGTTTGCTCGACTACAAATACGACTAAGCCTTTCCTCAAGCTCATCAGAGGGTCGATGTTCCGCATCGGCCCTCGCACTGCGACAAGACGAGAAAGCCATTTGCCATGGAAAAGCTGGCGAGCGCATTGGAGCGCATAAACCAGATCATCGGGCACGGATTGTGCTGGGCCGCTCTGGCCATGCTGCTCCTGCAGTTTGCAATCGTACTGCTGCGCTATGTCTTTGGCTTCAGCTTCATCTTTCTGGATGAAGGCGTTCTTTATTTCCATGCAGCCATTTTCATGCTGGGGGCAGGATACACGTTTCTGGTCAATGGCCATGTTCGGGTCGACATCTTCTATTCCGGCATGACGCCCCGTAAAAAGGCGCTTGTCGACATCTTCGGTCACCTGTTTCTTCTGACACCGGCCTTGCTGGTTCTCATCTGGTATTCGTGGCCGTCTGTGCGCGGTAGCTGGGCTATTCTGGAAGGACCGATTTCGGTTGGCGGCATTCCTGCCTCGTTCCTCCTGAAAAGCCTTATTCCCGCCTACTGCGCCCTGCTTCTCGTACAAGGGCTCGCTGCCTTGCTGCGTGACATTCTCCGCCTGAAGGAGACAAAGGCATGACCCTGCCCCTTGACCTCTTCATGTTTGGCGCGCTGGTCGCCTTCATCCTGCTGGGCTACCCGGTTGCCTTTACAATTGCAGGCGTCGCCACGGGCTTTGCTGTGCTCGGCTTTGCGCTCGGACAATTCGATCTGCAATTCATGGGCGCCATGGGCCAACGCTTCTTCGGCGTGTTGACCAACCCGGTCCTGACTGCAATTCCCCTATTTGTCCTGATGGGTGTCATCCTTGAAAAAAGCAGGATCGCCGAAGATCTGCTCGAAACGATGGGGCGGCTGTTCGGAAGAATGAACGGTGGCCTTGGCGTCTCCGTGGTGCTGGTCGGCGCGCTTCTGGCTGCCTCCACCGGCATTGTCGGAGCAACGGTCGTCGCAATGGGCCTGATCGCCCTGCCGACAATGTTACGCAACGGCTACGACCCTAAACTCGCCTCCGGCATGGTCTGCACGGCAGGCACGCTGGGTCAGATCATTCCGCCTTCCACACTGCTGATCATTCTGGCGGACGTCATGTCCAACGCCTTCCAGCAGGCGCAATATGCGCAAGGAAAATTCTCTATCGAAACCATCTCGGTTGGGCAGACCTTTGCGGCCGCGATGGTGCCAGGACTGCTGCTGGTTCTGATCTACTGCCTCTACATCCTCGGGCGGGCCTGGATCTCGCCGTCGGTTGCTCCGGCAATGTCAGAGCAGGTGGAAAAGCCGACCTTTGAGGAAATCACAAGCGCGGTCATCCCGCCGATCCTGCTGATCATTGCCGTTCTCGGCTCAATCCTCGGCGGCATTGCTTCTCCAAATGAAGCGGCCTCTGTCGGAGCGATTGGAGCCATCCTTCTCGCCGGTCGCCGTCTGGGTGTATCCACGAAGACAATCGTACTGGCGACAGCTGCGCTGTTGATCCTCGCCATTGCCGCAACACTCATGCCCGTTCGCCTTCAGCGCTCGGACATATCGGCTGGCGGCTACATTCTTGCGGTGATCTATGCCGGTCTTGCCTTGTTCGCATTTGGCGTCGTGCTTCATATTCTGCTGATCGCGATCAGGGACGGCCTTTTGAAGGCTGCACTCTTGTCGACCATGACGGTCACGTCGATGATCTTCGCAACGATCCTCATGGCGAGTTTCTTCAGCCTCGTCTTTGTCGGCCTTGGCGGCGAGGATCGGGTTCATGAAATCCTGAAGGAAATGCCGGGCGGAGCAACAGGTGCGCTGATCTTCGCAATGCTGTTTGTCTTTGTGCTGGGCTTCTTTCTGGACTTCGTCGAGATCTCCGTGATCCTGTTGCCAGTTCTGATCCCACCGCTGATCCTGATGGGGATCGATCCGATCTGGCTAACGGTGCTGATCGCGGTCAACCTGCAGACATCTTTCCTGACCCCGCCTTTCGGCTTCTCGCTGTTTTATCTCCGTGGCGCCGCCCCCAAGGAGATCACCACCGGTCAGATCTACAAGGGCGTTGTCCCTTTCATCCTTCTGCAAATTGCAGCCGTCGCGATCCTCTGGCTATTCCCGGCAATCGCCACATGGCTCCCCCGCTGGCTCTATTAAACCACCAAAGCCCGCAAACACGGTTTGCGGGCTTTTCGCGTCTTACGAGGATCATAAGGGTCAAACGGCTCGAAACATGTCGTGCTGAATAAGCAGAACTTCTGCGCCATGCGATTTGAGAAACCCGTTGATCGAACCACAACCAGCATCAACATTCACGAACATCAACCTGTCTGGATGTATAGCGGCGACCTCGGCCAGCAAGGCAGATCCCACGCCCCCCGTCGTCGCCAATCCCGCCGCACAGCAAGTTCTGGTGCCGCGCCATCAGGAAAAACAGCCTGCCAACCGATCACTTGCCCCTCTGCAAAGGCCCCGACAACTCGAACTGTTCCCGGCAGGGCTGACATGGCGGATCTCTGGTTCTGCCGGGTTGGGTACGTATCAAAGAAGGAACTTAACTCCTCAGGCAGGTCCACAAGTTCAATCTCCCGAATGGCCACGCCCTGTGGTACATCTTGAGAAAGATGAGGGTTTTCAAGCTTGTAAACATTGAGATCTCGAACAATCTCATATCCAAAACTCGCATATCCACGAAGGGCCGCTTCGTTTGTGGCAATGACCTCCAGCTGTAGCCCAGTACCCCCATCCTCAATGTGCTTGTCGAGAACCGCATCAAACAAGCGCCGCAAGAGCCCTTTTCGGCGATAGGCAGGTATCACACCGGCTGACAGACAATAGGCACGGTTTCCCACTTCCGATTCCGGTTTCGACGAAAACCAGAAGCCGGCGATCCGGTCCCCCTCCGTTGCCAGGAATGAATGGTCCTCGGAGAACCCGCGACGGTTGGTAATTTCATGAAACTGGGCATCAGTCAGATGCAGCGGAACAACATAGTCTGCGAAGGCTGCATTCATGGCCTCAGCCAGGCGCTGAGTTTGAATTCCGCGACAAGGGCGAATTTGAAGGGTCATGAACTCTAAAGGTCTTATGAAGGAAACCGTGTGGGAAAGTTACTTCTAGCTGCTTCATACTGAGCGATCAGGTCAAACGGAACAACCGGTCCAATAAAAAGGGCTGCGCCATGCAAGCGCAGCTCTCTCTCTTTTCAGTAGCAATGAAGCTTAGTGGAACTTCTTGATCTCACCAGACTTCAGGCGGCTCAGGTAGCTGTCCAGCTCGGCCTTGACGACCGGCATCAGCAAGTAGAGCGCGATGATGTTGACAACCGCCATTGCGAAGATCGCGGCATCGGAGAAGTCGATGACCGGGCCGAGGTTAGCGGCAGCGCCGATGACCACGAACACGCAGAACAGGACCTTGAACGACAGTTCCGTGGTCTTGCCTTCGCCGAACAGGAAGGTCCAGGCCTTCAGGCCGTAGTAGGACCAGCTGATCATCGTGGAGAATGCGAACAGGATCACCGCGATTGCCAGAACATACTTGAACCAGCCAAAGGCAGACGAGAACGCAGCAGAGGTCAGCGCAACGCCGCTGTTGCCGTCAACGGTCTGGATCGTGGAAGCACCTTCGTTCAGCAGGTAGAGGCCTGTTTCCGGATCACTGACCAGCTGGCCGGTGATGATGATGACCAGAGCGGTCATGGTGCAGATGACAACCGTGTCGATGAACGGCTCGAGCAGCGACACAAAACCTTCAGTGATCGGCTCTTTGGTCTTGACCGCCGAGTGGGCGATCGCTGCGGAACCGACGCCGGCTTCGTTGGAGAATGCTGCGCGCTTGAAGCCCTGGATCAGCGCACCAACGAGACCACCAGCAACACCAAGTCCGGTGAAAGCGCCTGCAAAGATCTGGCCGAAAGCCCAGCCGATCTTGTCGGCATTCATCAGGATGATGATCAGAGCGGTTACGACATAAAGGACGCCCATGAACGGAACGACCTTTTCGGTCACGCTGGCGATGGACTTCAGACCACCGACAATCACGGCAAAGACGATGACCGCAAAGACAACACCGGTGATCCAGCCCGGGAATTCGCCAACAACGTTTGCGATCTGGGCGTGGGCCTGATTGGCCTGGAACATGTTGCCGCCACCAAAGGCACCAAGGATACAGAAGATCGCGAACAGGATCGCCAGCGGCTTGCCAAGCGGAATGCCACGCTCTTCAAAGCCCTTGGTGATGTAGTACATCGGACCGCCGGAAACCGTGCCGTCTTCATATTCGTTACGGTACTTAACGCCGAGCGTACATTCGGTGAACTTGGAGGCCATGCCCATGAGACCGGCAAGGATCATCCAGAAAGTTGCCCCCGGTCCGCCAATGCCGACAGCAACGGCCACGCCAGCAATGTTGCCGAGGCCAACGGTGCCCGACAGAGCCGTTGCCAGGGCCTGAAAGTGACTGACTTCACCGGCGTCATTCGGATCCGAATAATCGCCCTTCACGAGTGAGATAGAGTGCGGGAAAGCCCGGAACTGGATGAAGCCGAAATAGAGGGTGAAAACCGTGGCAGCCACAACAAGCCACGCAACAATCCATGGGAAGGATGTACCCGGGAACGGGCTGAAGATGAAATTGACAAACCAGCCAGTGGAGCTGGCGAACAATGCGTTCACGGTTTCATCGATAGAGCTGGCCATCGCCGGCGCAGAAGCAACCAGCGTAGCCGTTGCAGCCAGGGCTGCAGCGTTGAATTTTTTCATATGTGTTTCGCTTCTGGAACGTTAGGGAACAATGGTGACCGGGACCGATGCCGCCTGGGCAAGGCTGCCCGCGACGGATCCGAACAACCGCGAAGACAATTGCGAATGTCCGTTACGACCGATGACGATCTGGTCGACACCATGTTCTTCGGCAATCTGGATAAGTGTTTCAGCAATATGGCCATACTTGAGTGCAGTGGTGACCTTCACGCCGCTCTTCGCCAGCTTGTCCAGTGCCGGTGTCAAAATGGCCTTTTCAGCCCGTTCCAGTTCCTCCTTGCGGCGCTTGTGGCGCTCTTCGAGTTCTATCGGTGTCAGGAAGGTATAAGGTGACCATTCAAGGACGTGAGCCACCACCAGCTCCGACCCGCTCGCCTTGGCCATCGAAACCGCGAAATCCAGCGCCCCCACAGCACTTTCGCTGCCATCGAAGCCGACAGCTATCTTTTTTGACATTTTTTACTCCCCTGTCATGCGGCATTTTGCCGTAGAGGAAACTTACAATGTAACGAAGAAGAAAGCTTCCTTAATTTCGCCTCATATGGGATAATTTATGAATATTTATCGAAATATGACGCAAAGTTCGGAAATTTTCCCATGGACACCCTTGATCTCAAAATTCTTGAGGCGTTGCAAATTGACAGCCGTATTTCGATGGCGAAGCTTTCGGAGCAGGTTGGCCTGTCGCTGTCTGCATGCCATCGGCGGGTCAAGCTGCTGGAGTCAAACGGCATCATTTCCGGCTACACGGTTCGGCTGGACCGGCGTGCCCTCAATCTGGAAATTCAGGTCTTCATCGAAGTCAAACTGACCAGCCAGCGCAAAGACGACATCACCGCGTTCGAACGCGCGATTTCGATGATGCCGGAGGTGCTGGAATGCCATCTGATCTCGGGCGAGTTCGACTATCTGATCAGGTTGGTGACGCGAAACACCGCCGCCTATGAGGATCTGTACCGCAATCGTCTGTCGCAGATCCCCTCGGTCTCGCAGATGAAAACGCTGCTCAGCCTCAGCACCGTCAAGGAGTTCAAGGGGCTACATCTGGACAACTGAACCAGACACGGCCCGCCAATATGACGCGATCGTTCACAACGATATCGCGTTCTTTCGTCCCCCAACAGCTATCCAGCCGATTCTGCTCGCTAGCCAGATGGGAGGATGGGTGCTACATTAAGATTCTCAACTATAAATAGAAATTCCGCTATCCAACTTGGTTGCGTTGGCAGGCGTTGTGCGTACACCAGCTCATAAAGGGGGAAGTTGGTGATCAGGATACTTGGCCGGTTGAACTCGGTGAATGTTCAAAAAGTCATGTGGTGCGCTGCCGAACTGGGGGTCGAAATCCAGCAGGAAGATGTTGGCGGCGCCTTTGGTGGCACCGACACCGACGACTACCTCTCCAAAAACCCGAACGGTCGGATTCCAACGCTCGAAGATGGCGATTTTGTCCTTTGGGAGTCCAACTCGATCGTTCGGTATCTGTGCGACAAGTATGGCAAGGACGACTGGCTTCCCGATACGCCGCAATTGCGCGCGCTCGCGAACCAATGGATGGACTGGTACATCGCCCAGCTCCACCCGCCCATGACCACGCTGTTCTGGCAGTTGATCAGAATAGCCCCGGACAGCCGTGATCTTGCCGCCCTGCATGGAAGCATCAACACGTCAGAGGTCTACTGGACGCTGCTGGATGCACATCTGAAAGGTCGCACGTACCTGCTTGGTGACAGGATCTCGATGGCTGACATACCGCTCGGGTGCTCCGCCTATCGCTGGCACTCGATGACATTCGAGCGCCGGGACCTTCCACATCTGGCGGCCTGGTATCATCGCCTTACCGTGCGTCCGGCATTCCGCGAAAATGTGATGCTTGAACTGACCTGAGCTCCGGGGTTCGAAGCGAGCTTGACAAACGCACGCAATTATCCCAAATTTCTGTCATGACAGAAATTACCGACAAAGATGCAGCAACAGCCCGCAAACAGTTCATCCTCTATTGGGGGGACATGGGCAGCCAATGGGGCGTCAACCGCTCCGTTGCCCAGATACATGCTCTCCTGTATCTGAGCTCCGTGCCGATGAATGCGGAACAGATTTCCGATGAACTGGGAATCGCGCGCTCGAATGTGTCCAATTCCCTGAAGGAATTGGTTGGTTGGCGCTTGATCCAGCGGGTCCCGGTTGCCGGAGACAGGCGTGAGCACTTTGTCGCCGAAACCGACGTTTGGGAAATGGCCCTCCTGATTACCAAAGGGCGCAAGGAGCGGGAGATCGATCCGGCGATCCGCGCGATCAACCTGTGTGTCACACAGGCGAGAACTGAGCCGCAGCAGGATCCGGTGGTTCTGGAGCGGATGCAGAACATGCATGAGTTTCTCACCACCGCGGACCGCTGGTCTGAACAGATGCTCAGCGTGCCGAAATCCAAACTCTCGATGCTCATGAAGATGGGCGACAAGGTTCTCTCGCTCCTCAAGATCGGCGGAAAGCCACCCGAATAGCGAAAAAATTTTGATCCTATATTTCTGTTTATACAGAAATTTCCGATCAATCGGTAACTGGTGTATAAAATGACCCAACTCAACCAATGCGCAGCCGCAGGCCGCAAATTCGGCGTGTCAGAAGATCCCCGGTTTCGCGACCTGTTGGGGCTTTCTGTCTGGAAGCAGTTACCCGATGCCGTTCGCCGACGGTTCGGCCGCCATCTCGGGCTTGGTGAATCCGTTGTCTATCGGGGCACTGTGGTCGCCATGCGCCTGAGCATCGTCGGGCGAACCCTCGCCTATCTGGCACGGATCATCGGAGGCCCACTGCCGTATGATCTGTCTTCAGTTGGTCAGGCGGCGATTGTATCCGTGACGGAAGATGGAGCTGAAAAGGGTCAATTCTGGATCCGGCAATACGGTCGGGCCAGCGGCTTTCCGCAGGTCGTTCACAGCTCCAAGCGCTTTGCAGGACCAACAGGCATTGAAGAGTATGTTGGCGCTGGCATCGGCATGGCGTTGAAGGTCTGCGCCCTCCCTGATGGGCTGAGCTTTCAAAGTGCGCATTATTTCCTGCAAGTGGGGCCCTATCGCCTGCGGTTTCCCGCATGGCTGGCTCCGGGAGACCTGACCATTCTCCACCGGGACCTTGGGCAGGGCCGATTTCTCTTTTCCCTCACACTCAAGAACCGATTGCTCGGCGAACTGATCCATCAGGACGCCGTCTTTCAAGACAGCGAGGACTGATCATGGACAATCCCTTGTTATGGACACTGGTCGCCATTCAAATCGTCATGGGCGGATTTGATACCGTCTTCCATCATGAAGGCACCGAACGTCTGGCGTGGCGGGCATCGCAAAAGACCGAGCTCACACTTCACGGCGTGCGAAACCTCTTCTACGCGATTATCTTTTTCGCCTTTGGGTGGTGCGAACCCCAAGGGGCCTTTGCAATCGCGCTTAGCCTGATCCTTGCAACGGAAGTCATTGTCACGCTTTGGGATTTCGTGGAGGAAGACCTGACGCGAAAGCTTCCCTGGACGGAGCGGATCAACCATACGCTTCTGACACTGAACTACGGTGCAATCCTGATCTTGGCAGCTCCCATTCTTTGGAGCTGGGCTCATCTTCCAACCGCTCTTGTCCCCGCAAACTATGGCTGGGCCAGTATCATGTCGACGATCGCAGCCCTCGGGGTTGTTCTCTTCGGCATCCGTGACCTTCTGGCCGCAACCCGCAGCGAACGGCTGACGTTAAATCGCGGTGACGCGGCCAAACTTGTGACCGAACTGCCTGAAAGACAACATGTTCTCGTCACCGGCGGCACGGGATTTATCGGCAACCGGCTGGTGGAGGCTCTGGTACTGGGTGGCCACATCGTCACGGTCGTGACACGCAATGTCCGACATGCGGAAAACCTCAGACATCCCGTGCGGATCATCACGTCACTGGATCAGATCCACGACGATGAACACCTGGACATCATCGTGAACCTTGCCGGCGAACCGATTGCAAACGGACTTTGGACAAGCCGAAAGAAGGCCCGCATCATCGTCTCTCGCGAGGACACAACAAGAGCTGTGGCCGCCTTGATTGACCGGCTTCGGACCAAACCCGCCTGTGTGATCAGCGGTTCGGCAATCGGCTGGTACGGCCTTCGTGAGGATGAAACCCTGACCGAATGGTCCGGCAGCAAACCGGCCTTCGTTCATGACGTCTGCGACCGATGGGAAAACGCCGCAGCGCCCATCTCGGCTACAGGTGTCCGCGTGGTGCTCTTGAGAATTGGACTTGTCATGGGAATAGATGGAGGCTTGTTATCCCGCCTTCTCACCCCGGTCGAATTTGGCGGTGGAGCGCAGCTGGGAAGCGGGAAGCAATGGATGTCCTGGATCGAACTCGACGACCTCATCCGGGTCATTGCCCGCGCAATGGTCGACGATACCTTGAGCGGCCCCGTGAATGCTGTTGCCCCAAACCCTGTTCGCAATGAGGAATTCACCCGCGCTCTGGCGAAGGCCTTGCATCGCCCTGCGCTGATAAGAATACCGGCAGCCGCCCTTAAAGCCCTCCTTGGGCAAATGGGGCAAGAAACCATGCTCGGTGGCCAACGGGTCCTTCCCGCCAAACTTCAGAAGCGGAACTTCTCTTTCAACCACCCGAACATTGCGCCGATGCTGCAACACATCACTGGCGGCCAGACGTCAAAAATTCCGGAATTCGAAGACGTATCCGGGCGGGTCGTCAGGCAGGCAGGCGAATAACGAACAGTTTCCGGGTGGTCTCAAGAACTTCCCAAACGCCGGAAAAGCCGGGCTGCAGGACAAAACTGTCGCCCGGCCGGATTTCACGGGTCACACCGTCCTTGTCGGTCAGGCGCGATCTCCCGGAGAGAATCGAACAAAATTCCCATTCATCGTAGGAAATGCGCCACGCACCGGGAGTGGATTCCCAGACCCCGGAAAAAAGGGTCTCGTTGTCAGTGGTTTCTGCCAACCATGTCGTGAATTGAGGCTCGCCGGAAATGACCTTCTCGGGTGCCGGGGCGTCCCGTTCCGGTTCGATTTTGTCGAGATCAAAGGGAAGAAACGCGCGCACTCAAATCTCCTTCGCCACTTGGGCCCGGCAAAGCCGAGCCAACCGAACGCCTCATGAACGATCAGGAATCCTGTATAGAATTTCCGCACCAAGCCGCCAAGCACAAAGGTATTTCCGGACCGTTCTTTGGCCAAAAGCAGATTTGATCACGCATCTTCGGGCGGAGCCAAATCCTGAGGGCCGATGCGGTCAATGATAAAAATCATACTCTCAATACTCTTACACTCAAGATTATTAAGCTTTCCGCTTGCAATTATAGAGAGAACCCTCTCCCTTTCACTAGGCCAAGCCTGAAAATACTCCACAAGATCAGCAACACGAGTTTCATCTTCCATCGATTCACAACCCTCTTAACTCTTTTACTTCTTAAGGATACCAATCCATAAGCGTGAACCTCCGTGAATATACTGTGAGACCAATAGCTTCCCTTAGGATAGGGTGTTAGTAGTATTCCTGAGGAACCGAGTTATGTCAGTCATTCTGGAAATATCTCTTTTCGGCACATGTGTGGTCCGACTGAAGGCTGCAGAAACCCTTGAAATTCGGGGGGCAAAACATCGTGCATTGATCGCAATTTTGGCGACAGCACCGATGGGCAGACGCACCCGCACTTTCCTGCAGAACACACTTTGGGGATATTCGGGATATGACAGCGGGCATCAAAACCTGCGCCGGGCTCTGGCTGATCTCCGCAAGCTGATGGGAGACGCGTTCGACGTTCTTTTTCACACCACCAACACCGATGTGGAACTAGATTTCGAGCACGTGCGGTTCGTCGGCGACATCAATGCAGGCCCATTTCTTGAAGACCTGAACGTCGCAGAGAAGGAATACCTAAACTGGGTGGAAACGATCCGCGACAATCCCAGCCAGATCGAGGCCCTCTACAGGACCACCCTGCCCGGCACCTTTCGCCGCCCCCGCCCCTGCATAACCATGCTTCCCTTAAAGCAACTGGGCGATGACCCCGTGCTTGCCGCATTGGGTGACTGGATCGGCGAACAGGCGTGCCGGGTCTTGTCCAGATCCCGGTTCTTGAACGTCATATCGCATCTTTCCGGACGCGCGATGGCTCAAAAAACCACATTGGTAACTGAAGTCAGACAAACGCTCAGCGTGGACTATCTGACAACCGGTTTCTTACGCCGATCCGGAACCGAGATCATCTGCGACATTGATTTTATCGAAGCAGATAGCGGCCAGATCATCTGGAACAGGACACTGCATATCTCCGATCTGGTGCAACTGGATGATGCGGCGGCGGAGATCGAGCACATTGCTCGCTCGATCGCGAAGTCGATTGCGGACTCTGCCATCAATTCCAGCCGCTCCAGCCCCATGAAAGAAATCGCGGATCAGAACCTCCTGATCTCGGGTGTCGGACTGATGCATCGCGTCACCATGCGTGACTTTCTGAAATCCCGCGACTACCTCCGCGAGGCGACAGCGCGGCTGCCGAACTTCGCCGAAACCCATGCCTGGCTTGGCAAGTGGTACGTCCTGAACGTCATGAAGGGCTATTCAATGGATCAGAAGCGGGACACGCAGCTGGCGATAGACTGCACGGCGCGCGCTTTGGACATTGATCCGGAATCCAGCCTCAGCCTGACGATCGACGGTTTCGCAAGCAACAATCTGGCTCATGATTTCGATCTGGCAGGAAAGCGGTTTGATGCGGCTCTAGAGGTCAACCCGAACGAAAGCCTCGCCTGGTTGCTGCGGGGCTCCTTGAAAGCCTTCATGGATGATGGCGAAACGGCAGTATCCTCGAACATGCAGGCCCGGAAACTGTCACCTATTGATCCCTTTTCCTATTACTACGACAGCCTTGCGAGTACGGCCTATATCGCGGCTGACGATTTTGAGAATGCCCTAGCCTTCGCTGAGCGGTCCTTGACCGCAAACGACCGGCACCTGTCGACCCACCGTGCAAAAATCACGGCACTTCATTTCCTGGATCGGCACGAGGAAGCATGCGCTGCAGCTCAGGACCTTTTGGCTATCTGGCCATCCTACAACCTGCAGCATTACGAGCGAAGCCATCCTGTTTCAAAGGAGAAACTGGGCCGTCGCGCGATCAGCGCAATGGCAGCTTCGGGAATTAGATAGACGCAAAACAAGGATTTGAGACATGGCACAGCTTGGCGGGATCGGTGGTATTGGCGGCATCGGCGGGATAGGAGGAATTGGAGGTATAGGCGGCATCGGTGGGATCGGTGGAATCGGCGGCATGACCGGGATCGGCTCATTCCTTGGAGCCGAGGATCCTGGGGGGTATTCATCAACCACAACGCTGGGTCTTCAGACCACGGCCGAAGGATTGCTTCATTTGGCCGGACAGGGAGAAACTTCAGCCGGAACGCCTCTTGGCTTCAACACAGCCTCAAACAACAGCCGGTGGGCCGCGTGGGTGCGCGGGTCCCTTTATCTCTGTGAATTCCTGTCAAAAGTCGACTTCAGCGCGGCACAAACGCGTACGGAGCAGACGGTCAAGTTATCCTTTGCCGGCAACGACCTCATCGAGCTCGTTCGACCATCCGACACGTTGCTCGCGCAGCAATGCTCCCATGTCATGGACTATGCGGATTTGAGAGCTGACCGTTCAGCCGAAATCATCTCCCAATTAGGTTTTCCAACCGAGTATTTTGCGATGATCCTCGGCATGCATGTGGCCCAGCACAAAAATACATTTGAGCTGATCACCGCAACCCAGGTCATGGCCGCGCACATGGCAATGATCGTCAAGCACGCACTTGCAGTTCGCCGTCCGGACCAGCTCGACGGGAGGATACTTCCCATGATCCCCACGCCGGGACATGGCAGCTTCCCGTCCGCGCATGCAACCGAAGCCTACGCGGTGCTCACCGTCATGGAAGGTCTGGTTGCCAAATGGCAAAGCTTTAAAGACCTGGACAAGCGGTTGCCGATGCTGCGCGGCCTGGCCGAGCGGATTGCAGTCAACCGCACTGTCGCGGGCGTGCACTACCCGATAGACAGCTGGGCAGGTGCATGTCTTGGAACCGCCATCGGCAAGGTGATTTTGAACCTTGCAGGACATACGGGCGTGGCCGTGCAGGAATTGCGCTATGTTCCTGAGCATCAGGATTTCAACGATTTCGATTTCACACACAACAGCACGACCATGGGCGTTCATGTCTGCGGCGAATTCCAGCTGTCCTCCAGTTCACATTTTAGCTGGATCTGGGAACGGGCCCTCAACGAAACACAGAACGTCTGAGGCCTGCCATGTTCATGAAACGAGAACCTGAAGAGCGGATTGAGCGCTATGCCGGTCCCTATGAGCGGTGGGTCTTTACCGAAGAGCTCGGTCGACCATTTGCCTTTCCAGCCATTGCAAAGGGTCCTTCTGGATACTACACGGCCCTCATGGAAGGTCGCGGCAAACCTGAAAGCACATCTGATATGGAAGTGCGCTTGCCGCCACTCTGGAACCCATCCGGCAAAACACGAAATGTCACGCCATTTGCCTTTCATGACCGGCAAATGAACGACCCAAGACGGCAGGTGCAGCAAGATACGACCGTGGCGCGGCTGTTGGGAACGGTGAGGACCAAGGCACGCAGTGCAAATTCCCCCCTGTCTCCGCGGTTCAGGGTCAATTTCCCAGTTTCTCCAGATGCTTGGGTCAATGACTACCGGGAAGGTGAGCAACCGGAGGGTTGGGTTCAGCCGGCTACACAGCCAAAATCCATAATTGGTGTCATCGATGATGGTCTTCCCTTTGCGCACAGCAGCTTTTTGGGAACTGACGGCAAAACGCGTATCAGCCACTGCTGGCTCCAATCGGGACACTCCCAGCCAACAGCCGCCGTTCCTTTCGGTCGGGAGTTTGTAAACGGGGAGATTGACGAGCTGATAGCCCGTTTTCCGAACAATGAACGCCACCTTTACCGGAATGCCAAGGCAACGGCGCCGAATATGGACGAACTTGGCAATCATCTGACAAGGCATGCAACTCATGGGGCCCATGTTCTGGGACTGGCAGCAGGCAACAATTCGCGGTTTCTGGGTGAGAGCCTGGGGGATGATATTCAGATCATCGCTGTGCAATTGCCCAACACAATTGCCTGGGACACATCAGGTTTCGGCAAGGAAATGTATATGCTCTCGGCAATCCATTACATTTTCGAGCGCGCCAGACGGATCGCCGAGCATTTCGGAACAGGTGAATTGCCACTGATCGTGAACTTTTCCTATGGCTGGAGCGCCGGTCGGCATGATGGCCAGACGGAAATGGAACTGGCGATGGAGGAATTGCTTGAAGAACGTCAAATTCTCCAGCCGATCAGCCATATCGTCATGCCGACCGGCAATAATTTTCAATCACGGATGCATGCCCGTTTTCGGGAAGCGGACTTTACACAAGAACAGATCAGCCTCGGATGGCATTTGCAGCCGGATGACAGAACTTCCAGTTATCTGGAACTCTGGCTTCCGGAGGG
Organism: Roseibium sediminis; assembly: GCF_008711325.1. GTDB lineage: Bacteria > Pseudomonadota > Alphaproteobacteria > Rhizobiales > Stappiaceae > Roseibium > Roseibium sediminis. The sequence goes on along the minus strand of NZ_VXDB01000021.1, from coordinate 38,416 downwards.
TTTCGATCCGATTGGTTACGAGCTGGAACTCTCCGCCCCTTTCGGGTCGCCAGCCCTTTCGACAAACTCCATCTCGATTTCGCCCGATCCGGAGCTATCGGGTGGTGATGATGGCGATCCTCGGCGCTTCGCAGAGATCAAAATCAATGATCAGGTGATCGGCCAACTCTCTGTGGATCAACACCGGGGAAACCGGTGGCGGGTCATGATTGCCCTTATCCCAACGGTTTACCGCAACGGTCTCGGTCGCAAGTCCCCATCTGGCACATGGACGATTACCTTGAAACGACATGCAGGCTCAAATTCGCTGTCAGCCGAGGATGATATTCTTGTCTGGCTTCAGAGAGACGATGACCCAAGCGACCTGAAAACACATGGCCGCCAGAGCTATCTGATTGACCTTTCGAACACACAGCAAGCGCATTCCCCAAAGGCACCGCATCAACGATACGGGCAATCCCTGCCAACAGTTTCGGGATTTGGGGCAACCAATGCGGTTGCGACCGCACGCAAGGTTACCCGTGTCGCAGGCTATCAGGAAAACACCTCACGTCCTTCCAGATATTCGGGCGCAGGAGGACTGCGGATCTCCGAAGATGGCACGGTGTCACCGTGGGGTGTGCAACCTGATGTCTCAGCCGTGTCGGACCAGAGCAGTATCAGGCCCGGCATTCCTTCCATCGGCACAACAACAGGCTCACGTAGCCGACTGATTGGCACCAGTGGAGCCGCTCCCTCTGTTGCACGGCTTATGGTTCAGAATGCGGCTCTGGGCAATCACCTCCTGGAAGGGTTCGTGACCCGGCTCGCCTTTCCCGTTTCAGAAGAAAACAGTCTGGACGCTCGCGCGCAGCACAAGGCGTGTGTTGGTGAACTGACAGCTCCACCTGTCACCAGATAGAGAGCGAAACAAATAAAATATTATATTCAATCACTTACACAAAATTCCTCCTGCCCGCGAATTCCTCGCGGGCTCTTTTTTGCCCGTGAATTTAATCCTCACGGCAAAGACCAGTCCAATTCACACGCATTTCACTCCGCCTCATTCCGCTGCGTTGCTAATCTGTCTTCAGGTCAAGGCAAGAGATCGAAACAGTCCCTGCCCAGACCCGCCGATCGGGAGGATTTTTATCCGGCGGTGAATTTGATCCCAGTGATCACCTTTTTAAGTCCGCCTGCCCTGAAAAGCAGGAACCATAGTTTGAAATACATTTGAAACAAAAGGCATTTTTACCGGCGGTTGCGGCCTGAAGGCCGCAACCGCATCACCTGAACCATCATTCATTTCTCCACCGGCTGCCTCAACCGGTCCCTAACCCGACACATTCGGGAGCTGTACATGTATGTCTTGAAAGATCAATTCCAGACGCTTCGCGCCCTGCAGGAAATGGCCAGGCGCGGACCCGCAGTTAAGGTCGCCGTTCTTGACGGCAACTTTGATGCTGAAAATCCCAGCTTGAGCAGCCAGAAGATCGCGAGCACCTCAACCAGTGGCAAGACCCTTCACGGAACCGCGGTTGCAAGCATTATTCTGGGCCGGGATACAGGCATCGCCCCACAGGCCGAAGGCCTTCAGTTTCCAGTGTTCGAAGAAGATGCCAACGGTCATTTGAGGGGGTGTTCGCAGCTCACACTCGCCCGTGCCATCCGCGCTGCCTGTGAGGCGGGCGCAAGCATCATCAATATCAGTGGAGCCAACCTGACCAATACAGGGCATCCGACCGACGAGCTTCGCGAAGCCGTAGAGCACTGCGAAAACAACAACATCGCCGTCGTTGCAGCAGTCGGAAACGATGCCCTTTCTGTCGACACCGTACCGGCCAATCTGCACGGCGTGATTGCTGTCGGCGCACATGATATCGAAGGCCACCCTGCCTGCTTCAACAACACCGGACCGGGGCTCATGTCGAAGATGATACTGGCCCCCGGCGTGGACATTCGGGTTCACGCCAACGGTGGCGAGGCCAGGATCTCAGGCAGCAGCTTTGCCGCCCCTATGGTCAGTGGTGTCTGCGCCCTGATACGTCAGATCCTGCCGGATTTCCCCATTCGCGACCTGCACGAGCTTCTGTCGCGTTCTTGTGTCCCCTGTGATTTGAGCCACTCGGGAGATCACAAGCCTACAGCTGTAAGGCGCCTGGATCTGGTGCTTCTTCACCAGAACCTTCGCCCGCACCTGGCACCACAAGTGGCTCCTCAAAATTTCATTTCAGAAAGGACAAATTTGATGTCAGAGATTGATACCTCCCCCGCCGCCGTTGAGGCCACCATCGAACCGGCATCGCTTCCGCAGCCAGTTGGATCCTCGACAGATATCGTGCCGATGGAAGCAGGCCACGAGCCCCAAGCAGTAGCCGAATTCAACCCGGTACCTGCCGCGCCCCGCAGCCATGCCGACATCCGTGACAGCGCACCCAGCAATTTCCTGCATACCCAGCCTGACACGATCCGTCCCCAGCATACCGGATCCAATTTGATGGGTGATAACAAGGTCTTCGCCATCGGGACACTCGGTTACGACTTCACCAACGAGACCAACCGCGACTACTTCCAGCAGGCGATGTATTCGCTTGGGGAACGCCACCCGCACCTGAAGCCACTGATCCCGGAAAACGAGATCGCAATGGCCCGGTTCCTGACCTTCGTCGAAGATGGAGAAACACCGTATCTCGACTCCGCAACCGCTCTGGAGTGGACCCTGAAGGTTGATGGCATTCCGATCTATGTCATCCGCCCGCAGAACCAGTTTGCCGTTCAGCAGTTCGGCCGAATGATCGAGTTTCTCATTCAGCAAACCGGTATCGACGTGAAGGAGCTGACCAAGCCCAAGGCGCAAACAGCAGACCTCATTTCGAAATGCGCTGCGGGGGCCGAATCTGAAGACAAGATCGATCGGGTGTCGATTGCCGGGAATATCGTCGGCGAAACGCGGCTCTACAACGGTCAGATTGTTCCGGTTGTCTCGCCCATCCTGCGCGGCATGTTCTCCTGGAATCCGCACGCTCTGGCCAAGGCTGTTCTCAAGGCAGACGCGAAGAAGGAAGAGGTCGATCGCCTGAAAAACTTCCTCGAACGCATCTACTACGAACTGAGAAACCGGGGCGCAGAGCCACAGCATAGAGCCATGAATTTTGCGGCGACCAATGCTCATGTGGCCGGTGAGATTTTCACGGATGCCTTTGAGAAAAAGCTTGAGCTGAACACCATCAATGTCCAGCGAAGTCCGGTAAGCCGACCCGGGACGGATTGTTGGGACATCGTTTGCGAATTCTTCAATCCATTCAAGCGCGATCAGGAAGCCCGCATGATCTACCGCTACACGATCGACGTGACTGGCATGATGCCAGTGACCTTCGGTCCGCTGCGCAGCTGGCGTGCATTTTGATCCATTCACGAGATGCGCCGCATCGGAAAGCTCCTCATGCGGCACATAACCGGCACAATTTGATCGTGCCGTCAGGGCCAAGGCCCGTCTATTTCCACGAAAGGAGAATTTTATGAAACTGCCATATCAAGCCCCCTCGATTGATCGAGCCAATCGACTGAATTCCGCGATCCAACAGGGTGTCGACCCTGCCCTGTTCGGCCTCGACTGGGAGGACGTGACAGGTGGCCTGCGTTCTGTGGTCAAGTACCTCGCGCCGCACGCCAAGGACGCTGCCAAGGACTTTGCGATGTCCGCAATCGATGGCCTCTGATCCACACCACCAAACATTTCCAATCGAACATTTTTCAGGAGTGAAGAAAATGAAACTTCCTTATCAAGCCCCGTCCATCAATCGTGATGACCGTCTCACCTCTGCCATTGACAGCTCTGTCGCTCCGGCGTTCTGGGGGGCCCTTGCCTCAGCAGCAGCCCCGATTGCCATCAATCTTGGCAAGAAACTGATCCGGGAACTGGTGAAGTAAAGCCGAAGAAGCGGTCTCGAGAGATCGCTTGTGCGCGAACCGTTTCAATCATGGACGGTGGCAATCAGACCGCAGGGGCGCTCCTCCGCCCCTGCGTGTTTTCGTTCACGCTAGCTGGAAAGCGGTCAAAATGAAAAAGGCAGCTCCGGTTTGTTCAACCCGAAGCTGCCAGTTAATACGATAATGCCCGCAAAGGGCGTTTCAAAGAATACACATGCCCGGCTTCCATACTACAAACCCACAATTGAATCGAAGTAGCCGCTAGGCCGGGCCTCGATTTCGACGCTTATGTGCGCGCCCTCTCGAACGCTTCCCAAGCTGCCTTGAACTTCTCGAAGTCGAACCCCGGTTCTCTGGCGGGTCCAAGGACGATCTGCTCGGTTGCGAGCAACTTGCGGATGGCCGCTTCGAGTTTCGGGATTACGGCTTCAGGAATAACGAGGGCTCCGTGCCGGTCTGCGTGGACCAGTTCGCCGGGATGAATATCCAGTCCGAAGATCTTCACCGGAGTATCAATCTCCTTCACATGAACATAGCCGTGGCTCGGCCCGATGGACCCGGCAACAACCGGAAAACCGTCCGGCAGGTCTCCAAGATCGCGCATAACACCATTGGTAAGTGACCCGGAAAGGCCGAAGCCCTTGTGAATTGTGGTGTTTATCTCGCCCCAATAGGCCCCGATGGCGCTCGGATAATCAATGTCCTCGACAACGGTCAAGGCCGGGCGTGGCCCCTCCGCCATGTAGCGGTAATAGTCCATCCGCCGCGCCTTGATGACCTCGGCGGGTTCCGTCGGCGGGGCCAGAGCCGAGATCTTTGCCGTGCGGGCATAGCCGACCATGGCGCCAGCCGCAGGGTCCGAACACAACATTGTGCCACGCGTAAAGCGATTGAACCCGCGCCGTCCCTCCGCCACTTCGATGGCATTGCAAACGGTTGGCGTATCAACCGACTTCAGGAGGGCAAGGAGCGTATCTTCCATCATCTGTTCAGCCATTCTAAAAGTGCGGTATTGACCGCCTGCGGTTGTTCAAGCGTTGGCAAGTGCCCTGCTCCCTCAATGATCCGGAACACTGAATGCGGGATCAGCTCATGCATGCGTTCATGCCGGTCGCGCGGACAAAGCCTGTCCTCTTTTCCCATCACGATGAGGGTTGGCACTGAAACTGATGCAAGCGTTTCCTGCTGGTCCGGTCGCCGTTGCAGTGCGCGGGACTGACGTTCGAAAACATCCGCCCCAAGGTCCAGCGCCATTTCCATGCAAAGATCCAGAACAGCACCCTTGTTTGGACCGTCGGCGAGATAGTTCGGTTTCAGCTCGTCGCGCATGACTTCACGCAAATGCCCTGCACGAACCTTTCGAATCTGCGGTTCCCGCCCTTGCCTGATCTCTTCCAGCTCGGCGCGTGGGTTGGTGTCGAGAAGACCAAGCCGGTCCACGCGTTCCGGCGCCTGACGAAAAACTTCCATTGCAACGATGCCGCCCATCGAGAGGCCAGCAAGGGCAAACCGCCGTGGCGCGTTTTTCAGAATACGTGCTGCGAGATCCTCCACGATATCGTCATCCGAGATCGGAGCCAGATGGATCGGAACTTGGCCCGACAGTGCCGCGATTTGCGGCCCAAAAAGGCGCGCGTCACACATCATTCCGGGCAAGAGAACGAGGGGGGTCACACCCGCCCTCCAGCCAATGCAGCCCCGTCTGACAACGCCTTCAGCTTGGCAAAGGCGATATCCGGATCTACTGCACCAAAGCCTGCGAATGTACCGAAGCCGCAGTCTGAACCTGCAATGACACGCTCGGCTCCGACAATTGGCAGAAACCGTTCCAAGCGCTGCGCGACCACTTCCGGATGTTCCACGAAGTTTGTGGTGGTATCGACCACACCGGGCACCAAAATCTTGTCGTCCGGGATTTCGGCTTTCCGGTCGCGAAACACGGTCCACTCGTGCGCATGGCGCGGATTGGAAGTCTCGAACAAGATGTAACGCGCCCGAGCGGACATCAGCGTTGAGAACACCTTGTCCATCGAGATGTCACAGACATGCGGCCCTTCATAGTTGCCCCAGCAGATATGGATGCGCACCTTTGCCGGATCGATATCTGACAAGGCATGGTTCAGGGCCTCCACATGGCTGGCGGCAACCTTGACGAATTCGTCATCGGACAGGTCTGTGAAAAGCATATGCCGGGACAAAGCCAAATCCGGGCAGTCCAGCTGCAAGTCAAGGCCGCTGGCAACAATCGTCTCGTATTCAGCCTTCATGACATCGGCAAGCGCCTGCAGGTAAGCCTCGCGTGTCGGATAATAATCATTCTGCAGAAAGAGCGAGATCACACCGGGGGACGCGGCATTCATGAAGCCCCGTTCCGCACCATGTTCAGCCATCGCCACCTTCAGGTGAGCAATATCCTTTTCCAGCTCGCCCTGCCCTTTGGATTTCACCTCTCCGGTGCACATAGGACGGGCATATTGCGGAGTGCCGCCACTTTCAGCGATCCGCTTCAGAAAACTCGGATACAATTTCAGATCTTTCGGCGCATTGCGCGGGCTGTCTCCGGAAAACCCGGTGTAGCGATCCTTCACATAGGTCGCATAGGAGATCTTGGAGGTCTCGCCATCACTCACGATGCTGACACCTGCCGCGACCTGTTTGCCCACGGTCTCGGAAACGGCCTCGGCCATGACCGCATCAAACTCTGCACTATCGTAATCTTCGCCGCGTTCGCGGGCAAAGATGAAATCGACAACCTTTTGCGTCCGCGGCAACGACCCGACATGGGTCACGTCCAGTTTCGACATATGGCTCCCCCTCCCTGTTCTCCTTGGCCCGGTGTCCCGGCGTCTGGAGGGGTCCCGGCTCATTGGCCGGGACCGCGTATCCTGCAAAATTACCTGGCCCAGGTCGCTCCGGCGGGATCATTGGTGTTCATGACCCGGAAAAGGCTGGCCTCCCCGCTCATGGACGGCGCTAGGCTGTGCTCCAGACCCGGAGGCACGGCACAGGTGTCACCCGGGGCCAGAACCTTCTCGCCGCCAGACCATGACAGTTTCCAGTGGCCGCGCATGATCATCAGGACTTCATGGGCATTGAGACTGTAGGACGTCTCAGGAATGGACCCGCGGGTCAGGAACTCGACTTCAAATCCCGGCCTGTCCTTCAAGAGCGCGGTTTCGCCAATAACCTGACACGGTCTTTTGGCGGCAAGCGCCATCATGTCCCAGTAGCGGGCAACGTAATCGCGGACCACGGCTTCGTTGCCGAGCTCCGGATAGGCTTTCAACTGGTCGTCGGTCAGAAGCGGCATCGGCTTGACGCCGTCCGGCAGGTTTTGGCCCTTCTTGGAATCGTAGAGCACACCGTTTTCGCCCAGAACAAGGCCATGCTCCTTGGCATCCTCGATCACCTGCGGCGCCCAGATGACACCGCCTCCGGCATCATCCCCTCCCAGGATCGCCATGATCATCCCATAATCGGTTCCAATGTTTTCAAAGCCGCGGAAAATGCCGGTCGGGATGTTGAAAATATCGCCCTCTTCCAGAACCACTTCACCGGCCGTGCCCCAACGACCCCAGAAAAACCGCCAGCGTCCCTTGAGCACAAAGAACACCTCGGCTGTGCGATGGGAATGGAGCGAGTTGCGGCACTTGGGCGGTTGCCCGGCAGCCCCGATATTGAAACCGGGCGTTTCCTTGATGTGGACATGTTGATCCGGGCTTTCCGAGACACCGCCACCGATGATCGTGAAGTTTTCCTTCTGGTTCGATCCCGGTGTATGCGCGTCGATAAAGGCCGTCCGGCACGGCTTCAGATCGCCATAGCGGACAATCCGGGTTTCCATCTCTTCAGGACTCATTCAACGACCTCCCCGGCGCTTTCAACCGGTCTTCAGGGCGATCTGCTTCCAGATTGCCGTTTCATCAAAAAGCGTAAATTCGCGTCTCAGGCCCCATGGCCCGAATTCGGCATGCGATGCCCCCATGACATGGACTTTCGCGCCTGTCGGCTCGCCAAAGGTGCCCCATCCGTCATGTGTGCCGGTCAACGACCAGCGCAGGGCCGCACGCGGCGGCATCATCGGGTCGTCCCGGCCAATCTGATGGTGAATGGCAAATTCCGCTGACGGGAAACTCGCTCGAAGACCCATCCAGAACCGATCCGCAAAGGCCCAAGAATAGCCCGTCGCCCCACCCGGATAGGCGAGCTGGCAAGCGCGGTCATATTCAGCCTCGATTGCAGCCATATCCGCGCCCATCATGCGCGTCAGGATGTCGGCGTATTTCGCGCCCCATTCATTGTCATTGCCACGCCCAAGATAGGGACCGGGGCGATCCATGTCCGGCGTGAAGGGGCGTGTGCAGTCTTCCGCTCCGCCCTCGCGTTCGATCAGCCGGAGGGCATAGTCCTTCGGATCCCATCCCATCTGGCGGACAATGGCGCCCTGATCGCGGATCAGCCATTCATCGTTGATCTGGTTGTTGATGGCATGGCAGTCGGCAATGATCCGGTACTGCAGCTTGGTGCCTGTCGCCTTGCCATAGACCCCGTCGCCGAGATGGGTAGCCGTGGAGATGATCCGGTGCGAGGACAGCATGCCTTCCTCCGGCGACCCCGACCAGATGACATCCTCGCCAAGCAGCGTTCGATCCGGGAACTCGGCCAAGGTTGCCATCGTCGCACCGATGACGCCCTTGTTTCCGGACACGATAGACCCGGGAGACCGGACAATAATGTCCTCGGAATAATAGTGATGGAGGGTTGCAATCTTGCGCTCCTCCCAGATCTCGCGGGTAATCCCGATGATATAGTCGGGAAAGTCCTTCCAGCGGGGATCAAAGCCTTTCATCGGGCCAACCTTCCGGTATGCGGGCAGAACCGCGGATCATCAGCGGACCGCCAATCTTGATCTTGCGAACGTCCTTGCTGCCTTCCTCGATCCAGTCGAGCAGTGTCTTGACTGTGGCCTCCACCATTCGGTTGGAGGGCTGGCGCAAGGTGGTCAGGTCATAGGCCGCCCAGGACGCGAGCGGCACATCGTCATAGCCGACAACCGACACGTCCCCCGGCACATCCAGCTTCAATTCGAAGCGCAATACATCCATGACGGCAAAGGCCATGTGGTCATTGCCGACAAAGACGGCGTCAGGACGGTCTGGCCCGGAAAACAGTTGGCGTGCGGCCTCCGCTGCCGTCTCGCGTTTGTACATGCCGTCAATCGAGGCCAGGAGTTCATGCCCTCGCTCCTTGAGGCCCTGCCGGAAGCCGGCCTCGCGATCGCGGCCGGTGGACGACCCGGCCCAGCCGGCAATATGGACAATCCGCTTGTGCCCGCCAGCAACCAGAAACTCGGCAATCTTGCGCCCACCTTCGAAATTGTCGGAGGTCACCTGATTGAGGCGCTCATCATCTTGCCCACGGTTGAAGAGCACGACCGGCACCCCTGCAGCCGCACACCGGCCCGCCAGTGCATTCGACATGGCGACAGAGGCGGTAATGATGCCGTCAACCTGATAATCGAGCAGTTCCTCCATCACCTTGTCGACGCTGTCGTCATCGTTCGACACCATGAAGACGAGGATGTGATAGCCGTGTGCCTGAAGAGCATTGGAGAGCTTTTCCAGCGCATCCGGGTAGAACTGGTTGTCCAGATAGGCAACGACCAGCCCGATGATCCGCGATCGTCCCGTAATCAGGGATCGGGCCAGAACATTGGGCCGATACCCCAGTTCTTCAGCAGCCTTCAGCACCTTTTCCGCCATCTTCGGCGAAACAGATGCACCCGGCGTGAAGACGCGGCTCACCGCCGACTGACTGACGCCAGCGCGCTTGGCAACTTCATTTGAGGTGACTTTGTCCGGGCGCATCAATCTGCCGTCCAACCTCCGTCGACCAACAGGGAGGTTCCGGTCACCAGCGAGGATGCGTTACTGGCGAGATAGAGCACCGAGCCCATGATGTCCTCGACAACTCCGGTCCGGCCGAGCTTGATCTTTTCCTCGATCCATTTCACCCGCTCGGGGTTCTCGAAGGTCTGCTCGGTCAGCGGGGTTCGAATGAAGGTAGGGCAAATGGTATTGATACGGATCTTTTTCGGCCCGAATTCCAGTGCCATTGCCTTGGTGAAGCCTTCGACGGCAAACTTGGATGCACAATAGACCGCGCGATCAATGCCGCCGACATGCGCCATCTGCGAGGAGATCGTAATCAGGGAGCCCGGCTTTCCGGCAGCGATGAGCCCTTTGGCGACGGCCTGCGCGAGAAAGTAGGCACCGCGCACGTTGATCCCCATCACCTCGTCAAAGTCTTCCGGTTTTGTCTCGACAGCCGGAGAATGTCTGGCAAGGCCCGCGCTGTTGACCATGATGTCGAATGGACCCTGCGCTGCGACACTGGTCTCGACCTCCTGCACATCCGCGATGTCCAGCTGCAATGCTGAGGCTTTCCAGCCTCTTGCAATGATGGCGTCGACAGCGTCCGTCAGCTTGTCCTTTCGCCGAGCGGCCAGAACCACGTCTGCACCCGCTTCCGCGAGAGCAACGGCACAGGCAAGGCCGATCCCGGAAGATGCACCGGCAACGAGGGCCCTTTTTCCTGCAAGGGAAAAACTGGGAGTGGTGGGAAGCGTGATCATGACAAGGCAACTCCGGTCTCTGGATCAAAACCCGAACGGGCCTTGTTGAATTCCCGCAGCCGCCCGAAAACGTCAACGCCCAATTGACGGTAAACATCGAGCAAGTCGACCATCACCCAGTTTTCGCGGATAAGACCGTTTTCCAGTCGCCAGAAATCGAGGCTGCACAGGGTGACCTTGGTGCCCGACGGAGCGATCCCCATCCATCCATCATGCGTGACCGTCTGGATCATGTTGGGCCATCCGGTCACAGCCGCATAATTTCTGTCGCCGAAGAAGTGGTAGGTGACCTGATCAGCATACTGTCCCCGATCCGGCATCGCGTTCAGGAACGGGATTTGATGCCAGTTTCGAAAGCCCCGAATGCCGCGTGCTGTGCCGATGCCCGCCGGGCCATACCAGCTCATGCGCGGATGCCAGAAACGCGGCATCTCCATCACTTCCGGCCCGCCTTGCGCAGGATGACGCTTCATGTAGTGCAGCATCTCGACGATGATGCCGCAGGAGGCTTCGCTCGCAACGGTATCGTAAGGCCCGGGAACCAATCCGTCCTGTGTCGCCGGTGCCGGAACCTGCCATTCGCGTCCCAGACTTGGTGCCATCGGCCAGGCGCTGGCCTGCATCATCACTTCGGGAAGGTCCCAGAGCGCCTGAACCTCGACGACCCGGTCATTTTCGAAGCGATAGAACTCGTGAAAGCGCATGGCGACCTGATGACCGGTGGCCGGAATATCAAGCCAGGGCTTTGCGAATGTCCCAGTGTAAAAACCGCAACAGCCGACCCAATCCGCTCCCTTGTCCGTCGAACCGGCCATCACGATGGTATCGCGCCGCTCCAGATCGGGAACGGCCTTGATGAGCTGTGCCAAGGCTGTCTCATAATAGGCATCCGGCCCGATCGCCTCTCCAAAGGGATGGCACAGGCGAAAAACAGCATGCGGCGCACAAAGCTCTGACAAGGCACGCCGAACCGCGCCTTCCTCAAAGTCGTACAGCGCCGCCCGCAAGGGGGCGACGAGCGCCTTGTGCCGCGTATGCCGGTCGGGTGTCACTCGGCAGCCTCCCCGTAAGGCACATTCTTGCCGCCGTAGCGACGGACACGGACATTGGCCTGTTCCGCATGCCCGACAAAGCCTTCCAGCAAGCAGAGCCGCGAACAGTAAGCGCCGATTTCCGCTGCGGCCTCGTCGGTTAGCACCTTTTGATAGGAATGGGTTTTCAGAAACTTTCCGACCCAGAGACCACCTGTGTAACGCCCTGCCTTTTTCGTCGGCAGTGTGTGGTTGGTGCCGATGACCTTGTCACCATTGGCCACATTGGTGCGCGCACCGAGGAACAACGCCCCATAGCAGGTCATGTTGTCGAGGAACCAGTCGTCCCGGTCGGTCATCACCTGCACATGTTCTGAGGCAATGTCATCGGCAACAGCAAGCATTTCTTCATAGGTGTCACACAGGATCACCTCGCCATAATCCTCCCAGGATTTGGCTGCTGTATCTGCCGTCGGCAGGATTTTCAGGAGGCGCTCGATCTCCGCCAGGGTCTCGGTGGCAAGCTTGCGGGAATTGGTGACCAGAACAGCAGGCGAGTTATATCCATGCTCGGCTTGCCCCAACAGATCGGTCGCACAAAGCTCTGCATCCACCGTCTCGTCAGCGATCACCATGGTTTCAGTCGGGCCTGCAAAAAGGTCGATGCCAACCTTGCCGAAAAGCTGCCGTTTTGCTTCCGCGACGAACGCATTGCCCGGACCGACAAGCATGTGGACCGGATCAATCGTCTCCGTGCCCAGCGCCATCGCGCCGACAGCCTGAATCCCGCCAAGCACATAGATCTCGTGCGCGCCGCCAAGGTGCATGGCGGCAATCACAGCCGGATTGGGCGCCCCCTTGAAAGGTGGTGTCGCAGCGATGATCCGAGGCACTCCGGCAACGGAAGCCGTTGCCACGGACATGTGGGCAGATGCCACCATCGGGAACTTGCCACCGGGCACATAACAGCCGACCGACTGAACCGGGATGTTCTTGTGCCCGAGGATCACGCCGGGCATGGTCTCGACTTCAATGTCGGTCATCGACGCACGTTGCGCCTCTGCAAACTTGCGCACCTGCGCCTGCGCAAACTTGATGTCTTCCATATCCCGTGTCGAGACCTGGTTCATCAAGGCTTCAATATCGGATTGCGAAAGCTTGAAGGAGGCAGGCGTGTAATTGTCGAATTTCCGAGACAACTCACGCACGGCCGCATCCCCGCGCGTTTCGATCTCCTTCAAGGTTGTTTCGACAATGGAGCGAACCTTGGCATCATCTTCAGAACGTTCTGCTTCCGGTTTTCCGCTTTTGAGATACTCGATCGCCATTGTTCTTTCCTTTCGGCGCAAATCCGCCAACTTCCCTAATTCACTGCATCGCTCGGTGGCGCGCGAAGACCTGTCCTTCGGTCACAAAAAGCCTCTTATGAGGGGGATGGGGGACGACGCTCCCCCCGGTCGAACGCCTCCCAGCCCTCGCCCGCAAACACGTCCTTGCCGAGTTGCGCGAGCACATGGGGGAAGTCGACCATTACCCAATTGTCGACGATCTTCCCGTCGGCCACCTTCCAGAAATCCATGTAGCGGATCTCGACCTTTCGGCCAGTTGCCGCAACACCCATGAACTCGCCGGAATGTATCGCTTCCTGTCGCCCGAAAGCCGCCGCCCATTCGCCCATGTAGAGACGAGCCTCATCAATGCAGACCTTGTCGGAAAAGGCAGCCTGAAACGGCTTTTGCCAGTTGTCCTGAAACTCTTTCAGGCCCGTCTTGGTTCCACAGCCGAAATTGCCCATCCAGCGGAAGCCATCAGCGAAGAATTCTCCGATATCGCCAATCCGGTGGTCGTTCAAACCATCAACCATGCCTTCGATCACGCGGCGCGTGTCGTCAGTTTTGGAGAGGTCGGTATCCCGGCTGAGAACCGCTTGTTCCGGACGCGCACCACTCATCCCTTCACGGCTCCTGCTGTCAGGCCGGAAACAATCTGGCGCTGGAACACCATCACCAGCAGGAAGAGCGGGATGACGGCGGAGACGGAGGCGGCGACAGCGAACATAACGTTGCCTTCCGTGTAGGTGGTGCCAAGGAACGCGGCGATCTTGGGAACCATGGTCCGGTTGTTCTCATTCAGCAGCATCGCGGTCACGGCAAAGTCGTTATAGGCCAGCAAAAAGCTGAACAGGCCGGTGGTGATCACACCCGGCCACATCACCGGAATGATCACGAAGCGGAACGCCTCGAACTGAGTGCAGCCATCCACTCGAGCGCTTTCATCAAGGTCTTTCGGGATTTTCTGGAAAAAGGAATGCAGCATCCAGAGCGTAAAAGGCTGATTGATCGCGACGAGCACAATGATCGCCGTTGGGAGATGTCCCCAAAGGTTCCACTGGAAGAAGGGTGGCAAATAGCCCGACACCAGCGTGATCGGCGGCATGGCCCGAAAGATCAGCGCCGTAATCAGGAGCCAGAAGACATAGTTGTGGCTGGAGCGGCTCAGCGCATAGCCGCCAAGCGTGCCAATCGTCAGGGACGTGCAGACCACAAAGAAGCAGACAAGGCCGGTATTGAGGGCAGCCCGCCAGAAGTCTTCCTGTATCCATGCGCCGAAATAACCCGCCCCGGTAAAGGGTCGGCCGTAGGTGTTCTCCGTCGCTTCACCGGTCAGCGCGTTGGTCCAGTCGGTGATGGAAAAGAAATCCAGCTCCACCTTGAACGATCCCCACGCGGTCCACAGGAACGGGAACGCCGCGGCGAGCAGCCAGAGGATCAGGAACACCGTGGAAAGCAGGACGAGAGGCGCCGGACGACGCCTTGCTGATGCAGCCGCCATGATCAGGCCTTTCCCTTGAAGTCACGCCAGGTCCGAACCAGAACCGGCGACAATAGAATGGCAACGCCGAGGATTGTCAGCACCGAGGTTGTGGCCGCTGCCGACAACTGACGCGTCTCACCACCCAGATCATTGAAGATGATCCAGGAAAGCGATGTGGCATGGGCAGCCGCATTGAAGCCAACGATAGGCTCAAACACCCGGAAATTGTCCATCAGCTGGATCAACGCCACGAATGTCACCAGCGGCATCAAATGTGGCACGATCACGTACCAGACCTGTTGCCAGCGGCTGGCCCCGTCGATCCGCGCGCTTTCCAGCGTATCCTGCGGAACGGTCTGAAGACCCGCATAGAAGACAACAAAGGCAAACGGCGCACTGTGCCAGACACCATAGGTGATCAGGGCGCCCCACATCAGGCTGGTGGAAGCTTTAAGCGACAGGCCCGGGTCATCGGCCAGATACTGGATCAAGGTTCCCAGCACGCCTCTGCTGTCGATCATCCAGAAGAGAATGAGAGAGCCAACCAGCGGGGTCACGATCATCGGCAGCAGAGAAAAGAAAATCACCACACCCTTCAAGCGCTGGGTCAGTGAGTTCACTGCCAGCGCGATGGCAAAGCCAAGCGCGATCAAAAGCGGTGTCACAACAAAGGTGTAGGTCAGGGTGAAGGCAAGCGCCCGGTAAAACGGCAAGTCGCCGATATCAGAAAAGAATGCGCCAAGACTGTCAGTTTCACGCCAGGCTTCCGCGACCTCGCTTACTGCGAGGTGACCACGATCCAGATAGATATCCAGACCGGCAAACCGTCCAAGCGGATTGTTCGCGCGCAGCTGTTCCGTCGCCTCCTGATCGATTGTCACCGACTTGGTACAACCGAACGGGCCGCAATTTTCGGTTTCCACGAGCACAGCCTCATGGGGAACGAAAAACGACTGCATGACCACAGAGACAATCGGCGCTGCAATGAAGATCAGCATCGCCAGCCCGGTGGGCAGGAAGAACCAGAAGAAGGTCCGGTGCTTCATGACAGGTCCTTGCGTGTTGGAGAAAAGGGCAGCGCACCTGTGGGGCAAGCGCGCTGCAAGTTTGTGGGCTTCAGAGGTAACCTTGTTCCTTGGCCGCTGCGGTGTACGCGGCCTCAACATCCTTCAATGCCTGCTCCGCGCTTTCCTTGCCCTGCATGAAATCGGCAAGCTCGGCACCAAGCGCCGTGTGCATCAGGCCCATATACGGCAGCATCGGATAGGGAATGGAGCCCATCTTGGCCGCATCGAACACGCCGACAGCAGCATCCGTAGGCTGATAGCCGTCGATCAGCCAGACAGCCTGTTTCGCAACTTCGGGATCCTTGAGAATGGATGGGTCGATCGCCTTGGTCATGGCCACGAAGGTGGCTTTTGCCTCTGCATCGTTAATATTCTTGGCCACCGTCCAGCCATCCCACCACAAGGTGGTTGCAGGTGTTGAGCCGCCGCCAACCGTCATCGGCCCGGCGATTGCAAACCCGTCGATAACCTCCTGCGGAACACCTTCGGCTTCGGTCAGCGTGGCAGCGCGCGAACCCCACATGTTCATGAGGGCCACATTCCCTGCCCTGAACTCCGCGTTGGTCGCATTGGAATCGTGGGTCAGGTAGTCCGGGTTCATGTATTCGCTGAGCGCCTTCATCATTTCCAGCGCCTTGACCCCTTCAGGCGTGTTCACATTGGGCGCGGCCGAACCTTCCTTGAAGTGCGTGCCACCATACCCGAGGAACATGTTGTTGAATTCCTGGGCAAGGTTCCATCCGGCAGCATAGGCCCCGCCAACGGGGTTCTGCATGATGCCCTTTTCGCGGATCATCTTTGCCGCAGCCAGCATGTCCTCATAGGTCTTCGGAGGCTCAACGCCGATTTGTTCCAGAATGTCCTTGCGGTAAACCAGATGCTGCGCGTTCGCCATGAAGGCAACAGCCATGATCTTGCCGTTGATCGTGATCAGCTGGTTCTTCTTCAGGTCCTTGCCATATTCGGCAACCAGGTCATCAAGCGGGCGGATGACGTCCTCGTTCATCAAGGCGACGATGGAGGAGTTCGCGATGATTGCCGTGGTATATTCCGCCGGATTACCGCTCATGCCTGCAACATTGAGCTTCTGGTGATCTGCGGTCAGATTGGATTTTGCTTCCACCTTGTCAGACCCGCAGGCCATTGCCCCGGCCCCGACAGTCTGAATGGCAGGAAACTCGTTCCCGATAATGCTGATGCGGCCCTCCTCAAGGCCACAATTTGCAAATGCCGTACTGGCAACGAGGGTCATCGCCCCTGCCAGGAGTACCCGTTTCAACATCTCCGTAACTCCCTGTTGATCCGTCCCTTGCGCCTTGATCGGCGCCTTCCTCTTCCTCCGGCGTCAGGCTTCGAGGCGTGCGCCGGTGTCCTTGTGAAACAGATGACAAATATGGGCCGGCACACTGAGGCCAACCGTCTCATCGATTTCTATCCGGTAGTCCTTGTGGGCCTTCACCGAGACCATCGCCCCGCCAGCGCGCACGGTGATCATCGTGGCATCCCCCAGCAGCTCCATCGTGTAGACCGGCGCCGAAATCTCCGCCCCGTCTGCCGAGGCCGATACCGACGCGTCCTCGGCCCGGAAGCCGAGCGTGACGGGACCGTCCGGACCTGACAGGCCTTCAATGCGCACATTCGATGCGGTGAACACGCCGCCAGCAAGCGTTCCGTCCATGAGGTTCATCGCCGGAGATCCGATAAAACCGGCAACAAACGTATTGGCAGGCCTGTCATAGATCTCGGTCGGCGTGCCCACTTGCTGGATCACGCCGCGCTTCATCACCACCACCCGATCGGCAAGCGTCATCGCCTCGATCTGGTCATGGGTGACATAGATCGTCGTGACCTTCAGTTCGTGTTGTAGGTTCTTGATCTGGGCCCGTGTCGAAACCCTGAGCTTGGCGTCAAGATTGGACAACGGCTCGTCCATGAGGAAGACATTCGGCTCGCGCACAATCGCTCGTGCCAACGCCACACGCTGACGCTGTCCGCCCGAGAGTTCCGCGGGCTTGCGATGAAGAAACTCCTCCAGCTCGACCATCGCGGCAGCACGCATGACGCGCTCGTTATGCGTGGCCGGGTCGACCTTTCGAACCTTCAAGGGAAAGCGGATATTCTCGTAGACATTCATGTTCGGGTACAGTCCATAGGACTGAAACACCATCGCAATGTCCCGGTCCTTCGGATCGAGATCGTTGACCACCCGGTCGCCAATCACGATTTCGCCGTCGGTGGCATCCTCCAGCCCCGCGATCATCCGCATGGTGGTGGTCTTGCCGCAACCGGACGGGCCGAGAAGAACAAGAAACTCCCGGTCGGCAATCGTCAGGTCGAAATTGTCGACACCGATAAACGACCCCCAACGCTTGCACACGTTTTTCAGCTGAATTTCAGCCACACGCCCCTCCCAGAACCGGCCGCAATCACTATTTTGCATTCGTATGCAAAATAAGTAGACACACTCATCCGGCTTTGGCAATACTATTCTGCATACGAATGCAAATTCACCTTCCTTATGGTCACTCCTCCGCTTTCACGCAGGTCTCCCCATGGCTGATTTCCGGCATGCCCCTCACAGCTTCCTGAACACTGTCCTCAGCGCTTCCCAAGATGAACGAAAAGCCTTGTTCGCCCGAAACTTGCGCGAGAACGTGGTTTTCGATGTCGCCCACCCCGTCAACCGGCTGGAAGGGATGGACGCCGTCATTGAAGGCTTCTTCAACCCCTTGATGAACAGCCTCTCCCATGTTCGACGGCGGGACGAAATCTTCATCGGAGGACCAAACCGGCGCGCGCCCGGCGGTCACTGGATTGCCAGCGTCACCCACTATGTCGGAAATTTAGAAAAGCCCCTCTTTGGAATTCGTTCTTCCAACCGGCTGGCCTTCCTGCGGTCAGGCGAATTTTATCGCATCGAACCGGATGGCCGGATTTCCGAAGCCAAGATCATTCTCGACCTTCTTGACCTCATGCGTCAGGCAGGTTGCTTTCCCCTGCCCCGCATGCTTGGCACGGAAATGCTGTTTCCAGGCCCGGCAACCCACGACGGCATTTTGCCGACCGGTCAGGCAGATGGAGAAAGAACGCTGGATCTTTGCGAAGCGATGCTGGCCGACCTCAAGGCATTTGATCCGGAAACCTTCACTTCAAAGGGGCAAACCGGCGACGACGGTTATTGGCATGACGACATGCTGTGGTATGGCCCCGGCGGGATCGGTTCAAACTATCGCTGGTCCGGATTTGAAAAGGATCACCGCGCGTCCTTCCTGACTGCCTTTCCGGACCGGGTCGGCGGCAATCACTATTGCCGGATCGGGGATGGAAACTATGCTGCCGTCAGCGGCTGGCCATCCATGACCATGACCCATCAGGGCGACTATCTTGGTGTCAAGGCAACGGGAAAGTCCCTGACCTTGAGAGTGATGGACTTCTATCGTTGTGCAGACAGGAAGATCATGGAGAACTGGGTTCTCCTCGACTACGTCGACCTCTTCCGGCAAATGGGTGTCGATTTGATCGAAAAGGCGCAGCAGCAGCCGTAAGCCAGTCCGCCGTTTTCACAATCCAGAACCTTGTTCCCAACAGAGGTTCAGACCGGGCACCGCAGTGAATTTCGATGATCTGACCAGCCCGGGAACATCCCCGGGCCCTTGTCGTCGCCGACTACTTGTCGAGCCTTGCCGACTGAACCAGATCCTCATTGATCACAATGCCCAAGCCTGCTCCCTCTGGCATGTTGACGTAACCGTCCCTGTGCCAGATAGGCTTGTCGACCAGATCTTTCTGGGCCGGACCATAGGCGGGCTGCAGCTCAAGCAGGTAGCAGGCAGGACACGCGAAGCTGAGCGCCTGACTGGCAGCACCGACGATGGCTGTCGAGAAGTTATGGGCATTGGCTTGCCTGCGTGAAAGAGCACACAGGTCGGCCGCCTTGCGAAAGCCCGTAATCCCCTCAACGCGGCCCGGATCGAGTCCGATAACATCGACCGTCCCGGTTGCGACGATTTTCTGGACGCCGCGTGCGTTCCACTCGCGCTCACCATAGGCGATGCGAATTCCGCTTGCAGCCCTCAGTGCTGCATAGCCTTCCGGATCATCATGACCAAGCGGCTCTTCCAGCCATGCAACACCGCGTTCCTCAAAGGCCCTGGCGCGGCGGATCGCGGTTGGAACATCCCAGAAGTTGTTGACGCCCAGATCGACCATGAGGTCCTTGCCCGGCCCCATTGCCGCCATGACCTTGTCGACGAACTCCAGATCGCGCGCTTCATCAAAGCCCAGATGCGCGTTGCCAGCCTTGCCGAAGCCGACCTTGGCGCCATGGAGACCGGTTGCGGTATGCGCCGAGATTTCTTCGGCCATCTCGTCGATACTGGCCTTGGTGCCGTGAAGGCTTGCAATGGCAGGCAGCTGGTCACGGACGGGACCGCCGAGCAGATCAAGCACGCTGACTCCAAGGATCTTGCCTTTCAGATCCCACAGCGCGATGTCGATGCCGGATATGGCCAGAGAGGCGATGCCGGCTCCCGTTCCATACCACCAACTGTGCTTCTTCAGCTTCAGCCAGATGGCCTCGATGTGAAGTGGGTTCTGTCCGATGACAATGGGTGCAAGCCCTTCGACAAGCTTGGTCGCAGCCAGTGTTGCCTCGGGAAAATAGGCACAACACTCGCCCCAGCCGACACGCCCGTCCTCGTCCGTGATCTTGACCAGACACACGGACCGAAACCGGTTGTGATCCGTTGGTTCCCGGTAGGAGACCGGAATTGCCTCGACGGTTTTGACCTTCATCGTCCTGCTGCTCCACCCGTTCGCGCTCAAAGCGTCATCATGGCCTTGAAGAAATCATCCCGCACATCAATCGTCACGTCGGTCAAGTTCCTCGCTTCGGGGCCACATAGCCACGCCATGACACTCGCGGGAACCTTGGGGTCAACAAGGTCAGACTTTGCGATCTTGCTGATCGGATTGAGACCAGCCACCCGGATCTCGCCCTGCATGTTGGTATCAGTTGGCGGTATTCCGAGGAAGAAGAACTGGACCCCGCTCTCGGAAAGGTCCTTGGCAAACATCAGTGTCAGCATGCGGGCTGCGGCTTTCGAGCTGCAATAGGCTGTCCAGCCTTCCATCGGGGTGGTTGCAGCCCCTGTTCCGGCATTGACAACAACCCCGCGCGACTTGCGCAACAGCGGGAGCGCGGCGCAGGTCACGCGATGAAGCGCAAGCGCATTCACGTCAAAGGCGCTGCGAAACGCATCTGTGTCGAGTGTATCGATATGCCCGATCGGCGAAATGACGCCTGCGTTGTTGACCAGCGCATCCAGTTTGCCCGACTCCTGCTCGATCCGTTCCATCACCGCTTTGACGGCAGCTGGATCAGTGACGTCCATTTGAACCACTTGAGAGCGAGCGAGATGTTGAGCCCACTCGCTTTCGGGATCTCCCTGGACACCTGCATAAACCTCAGCCCCCCTTGCTGTCAGAAGTCCGGCCAGCACTGCACCGATGCCGCGTTTTGCTCCGGAAACAAGCACTGTCTTGCCGGTAAGGTCCGGCACGTCGATCGAAGAAAGGTTGAACATCGGGGTTGATTTCCTCCACGTCATCTGATTATTTGGCCTGACCAATTATTTGGTAAGGCAATTCTGATTGGTTGTCAAAACCTATCAGGCGAGCCTTGGGGAGGGGATTTCATGAGCGACCGTATGCGCTACGGACTTGAGCGACCGACTTTGGCTGACATCTGCAGTGGCGGGTTTTCCACGCCCTGGGATGCGCCAATGATCCCGCCGTTTCCCTTTCGCTTTCGCAACGCCGAGATCCTGACGATCTATTGGCGCACAGACCCCGAGGCGATGGCCTTTCTGCTGCCTCCTCCCTTGCAGCCGGTCGGTGATGTTGCCTGCGTTCACATCTACAAAATGAACGACACGGACTGGCTTGGCCCCTATTCGGAAGCCAATGTCATGTTCGGTGCGCGACTAGCTGATCGCTCTGGTGCCTATTCCCCCTATCTCGTGCTTTCATCCGACGTGGGCGTGACGCACGGGCGGGAAATTCACGGCCAGCCCAAGAAGCTGGGAAAGCCATCGCTCGAATTCCGGGGCGATCTGATCGTCGGCACTGTCGAACGTAACGGAATAGACGTTATCACCGGCACGATGGCCTACAAGCAGCGCCAGATTGCACCGACGGATTTGGCCCCTTACTTCGACTTCGCCACCAACTTGAACCTCAAGGCGGTCGATCACATCGACGGCACTCCTGCCATCCGCCAGATCACCAGCCGCCGCCTCGCGGATGTGACGGTGCACGAAGCATGGGCGGGACCAGCGACCATGGAACTGCGCCCGAATGCGCAGCTACCCGTCTATCGACTGCCGGTTCAGGACACCCTGCAAGGGATTTACTGGCGGGCCGACTTCACCCTGGTGCCGGGCGAGATCATTCACGACTACCTGGGAGAGGAAAAATGACAAAGAAAGTCATTGTCACCGACTACACATTTCCCACGGTGTCGTTTGAGCAAACGGCGGCGACCAATGGCTGCGCCGACTTTACCGCGCATCAATGCCGGTCCGACGAGGACATTGCTGCGGTTGTCGCCGGAGCCGACGTCGTGGCCGTGCAATTCGCCAAATTCGGGCCAAAATCCGCTGCCGCCGTTAAGCAGGGCGCGACGATCATCCGCTATGGCGTTGGATACGACAACATCGACCTCAAGGCCGCCGCTGCAGCCGGCCTGAAGGTTGGATATGTGCCCGACTATTGCGTTGACGAAGTCGCCGATCACACAGCCGCAGCTGTTCTTGCGCTCCTGCGCAAACTCGTTCCGCTGGATGCCTCTGTCAGGCGCGGCGAGTGGGCAGCTGTTGCCAATGCCCGTCCGTTGAAACCGTTCAGGGAAACCGTCGTCGGCTTCTTCGGGCTTGGACAGATCGGACGGGCCGTCAAATCCCGGCTTAAAGGATTTGGCTTCAGATTCATTGCCTCGGATCCGGGGCTGACAGCCGATGATGCGGCAGCAATTGGAGTAGAGCTGTGCACATCAGATGACCTGCTCAAGACCGCAGATATCATTTCCTTGCACGCCCCGGCGACCTCGCAAACAACCGGTTTCTTCAATGCGACCGCCTTCCCGAAGATGCAGCCTCACGCGATGATCGTGAACTCCGCAAGGGGCCAGCTGATTGTCGAGGAGGATCTGGCCAAGGCGCTGGAGGATGGCGTCATCGCAGGGGCCGCGCTGGATGTGTTCCAGAGCGAACCGCTTCCGGCAGATTCCCCGCTTCGGCAAGCGCCGAACTGTCTGATTACCCCACATGCGGCCTGGTATTCGGGTGCGGCCATAGACCGCCTGCAATCCCTCGTCGCTGAAGACATCACTCGTGCCCTTTCCGGCCAGCTGCCACGCAAACCGGTACCGGGATACTGAACAACGGCTGTCCACCGGCGCAATGCCGGAAACCACCTTTGCGACCTCTCATGGTTTGGGGTCGCAGCAAGAGATCGGAGACACGAGCAGCCGGGAGGATGGCTGCAGGTCTGCGAAACGCATCGCGGCAATGAATGAGACGTGCTGCGAGTAAGTGTTTGAATTGGAGGAGGAGAATATGGGTTCATTGAAATCACTGAGCCTCGGCGCGATGCTCATGCTGACCTGTGCAAGCTTCGCTCAAGCCGACGCGATCAAGCTCGAAGGAGGCAAGGAAACGAACCTTGTCCTCCTGCCGAAATTCCTTGGCATTCTGGTCTTTGATCAGGCGAACGAAGGCGCTCAGGAGGCGCACAAGGAACTCGCCAATCCGGGCGAACTCCTGTTCGTTGGCCCGACACCGGAAAACTCCGTTGCCGGACAGATCGAAATCATGACCACCTCGGCCACACAGGGCCAGGGCGCGGTCATGCTTTCCAACAATGCTGGTGACCAGATTGTTCCGGCCGCCGAAGCTGCCAAGGCTGCGGGCACCAAGATCGTGACATGGGACAGCCCGATCCCGAGCGGCAACGGAGAAGATGTCTTCGTCGCTCAGGTCGATTTCGGCTCCATTGGCACTGTGATGGCCGACATGGCCCACTCGATCCTTGGCGGCAAGGGCGAGATGGCGGTTCTTTCCGCAACGCCGGATGCAGCCAACCAGAACGCCTGGATTGCGAGCATGCAGGAAGCCCTCAAGGGCGCCAAGTATGCCGACATCAAGCTCGTCGACGTTGTCTACGGCGATGATCAGGCCGAAGTCAGCTACAACCGTGCACTCTCGCTGGTCGACCAGCATCCGAACCTTGGCCTGATCATGTCTCCGACCACCGTCGGCATTCAGGCCTCGGCAAAGGCGATGCAGGATGAGGGTCTCTGCGACAAGGTGAAGGTCTCCGGCCTTGGCCTGCCGTCTGAAATGGTCAGCTACACCATGAATGGCTGCGCGCCAGAGTTCGCGCTCTGGGACTTCCGGGATCTCGGCTACCTCACCTACTTCACTGCCTATGGCATGGCCACCGGCCAGCTGAAGGGTGAGATCGGTGAGAGCTTCCATGCCGGACGTATGGGCGACTACACCATCGAGGCAGATCCGGGCCGCGAAGGCGCCAAGCGCATCCTGATGGGGCCGTTCACGGTCTACAACAAGGGCAACGTGGAAGCCGCCGCGAAGTAAATGCAGCAGAGACGGGTGGCTCGCCGCCCGTCTTCACTCGCCGGAGCATTAAATGGCCGAGACCATTCTGGAACTGCTGGACATCTCCAAGTCCTTCGAGATGACCCATGCGCTCAAGAACATGTCGCTGGAACTGAAGGCTGGCGAAGTGCACGCCATCGTCGGCGAGAATGGTGCCGGCAAGTCGACCATGATCAAGATCATGACCGGCGTTCACAAGCCAACGAGCGGAGAGATCCGTATCGATGGACAAGCAAGGACGCTTTCCGGCACACAGGCGGCAAGGGAAGCAGGCATTGCGGCGATGTATCAGGAACCGATGGTGTTTCCTGATCTGGACGTCGCCGAAAACATCTTCATCAGCGCCCGCAACAAGGGACTGTTTCTCAAACCGACCCAACAGCGGCAGGCAGCAAGAGCACTGGTTACGCGCCTCGGCATGTCACTTGACGTCGAGCTTGCCGCCAGCGGACTGACGCTTGCCGAACAGCAGATCGTGGAGATCGCCCGCGCCCTCAGCGAAGACGTGCGTGTCCTCATCATGGACGAACCGACCGCCTCCCTTTCCGCCTATGAAGCCTCCCAGCTCCGGCGGATCGCCAAGACACTGGCGCAGGAAGGCGTGGCCGTCGTCTATATCTCTCACCGGTTGGAGGAGATTTTCGAGATTGCCGACCGGGTGACCGTCATCCGTGATGGCGGGCATATTTCCACCCGCCCGATTTCCGAGACCACCGCCGATCTGATGATTGCCGAGATGGTTGGCCGGGATGTGGGCAACTACTTTGCAAAGATCCCCGGCACAGCAACGGACACGGTCGCGCTGAAGGTTCGCAATCTCGCCGTTGATGACGTTTTCGAAGGCGTGAACTTCGACCTTCACAAGGGCGAAGTGCTTTGTTTCTCCGGCCTTGTCGGCGCACGGCGAACCGATGTTGCGCTGGCCCTGTTTGGCGTCAAGCCCGCCACCCGCGGGACCATTGAGGTCAACGGCACTGCTGTCGAGATCAGGCATCCAAAACAGGCGATGGATATCGGCATTGCCTATGTGTCCGAGGACAGGCGCAAGCTTGGCCTCGCGATGCCCATGTCCATCCAGTCGAACACCAGCCTTGCAACGCTTGGAAAATTCCTCCGGCGCTTCGGGCTTCTGGATCGCGCCGAGGAACGCAACGTTGCCGAAGCATTTCGCAAGCGGCTGAACATTCGCACGCCGAATGTCGACATTGCCGTCGGCACCCTGTCCGGCGGCAACCAGCAGAAGGTGATGCTGGCGAAGTGGCTCAACATGGAGCCGGAAATTCTCATTTTTGACGAGCCCACCCGAGGCATCGACGTTGGTGCCAAGGCCGAGGTGCACGAATTGATCCGCGAGTTCGCCAAGGCAGGCGGTGCGGCGTTGGTGATTTCCTCCGACTTGCCGGAAGTAATGGCTCTTGGCGACCGCAACCTGGTCATGCGGGAAGGACGGCAGATGGGCGTGATCGCAAGCGAAAACGCCACGCAAGAGAAAATCATGGCGCTGGCGACAGGTCAGCAGAACCTGCGGGAGGCGTCGTGATGACACGCATGATGGAAAAACTCAGCCCGCAAACGCTGCGTATTCTGGCACTTCTGGCCGTTCTTCTGGTCATCCTCCTGTTCTTTTCCCTCGTCATTCCGAATTATCTGAACGGACGGCTGTTCAACCGCATTTCAAGCTCCGTTGCGATCATGGCGTTGATCGCGACAGCCCAGACGCTTGTCATCATCACGCGGAACATTGACCTCTCCATTGGCTCCATTCTCGGCTTCGTCGCTTTCGCCACCGGAAGCCTTGTGACCAACAATCCGGATCTCGGCCCTGTTCCTCTGGTTCTCTATTCGATCACGATTGGAGCCTGCTTTGGCGCAATCAACGGGGTACTCGTGGCCTTCGTGCGCGTGCCTTCCATCATCGTGACGCTTGGCACAATGGCCCTCTTCCGCTCGGTTCTGGTAGAGTATTCCGATGCCAAATCCATAACGACTTCCAACCTTCCACAGTGGTTGGTGGAATTCCCCAACACCGTCCTCTTCAGCATCGGCCAGATGCAGTTCCGGGCGGCATTCGTGGCGGCGGTTATCGTCGTGTTGATCGTGCATCTGGCGCTTACCCGCCTCAACGCTGCGCGCAAGCTCTATGCCATCGGCTCCAATCCGGAAGCGGCCGAGATGGCCGGCATCAACATTCACAAGACAGTCTTTGTTGCGTTCGTTCTATCCGGCGCCTTGGCGGGCCTTGGCGGTTTCATGTTCCTCGCCCGGTTCGGCACGATCACCGTTGTTGCGGGGCTCGGGTTTGAACTGAAGTCCGTGGCTGCGTCGGTCGTTGGGGGTGTCAATATTTTCGGCGGATCGGGAACGGTTATCGGCGCGCTGATCGGTGCAATTCTGGTTGACGTCATTGAGACCAGCCTCGTTCGCTGGCAGCTCGTCAGTGAGTTCTGGCGCGAAGCGGTGCTCGGTGCTCTCATCCTGCTCTCGGTCGCAGCGGATGCAGTGTTGATGCGAAGATTTATTTCACTCCGGCGCAAGCGTCCCAAGTCCGATCCAATCCCTGAAAAAACCTCTGTTCTTGATGGGGAGGCGCGCTGACATGCTTAGCAAATTCAAGAGCTGGGAAGGTTTCCTGTTCGGTGTGCTCGTTCTCATCCTGATTGCCAATTCCAGTCTGTCACCGGAATTCCTGACCCTTTCGAACCAGATCAACCTGTTCCAGCTTTCGGTCGAGAAGATCATCGTCTCGCTGATCATGACCTTCATCATCATCAACGGGGAAATTGATCTTTCCGTTGGCTCCATGATGGGGCTTGCCGCCTGCGCCTTTGGCTGGATGGTCGATCAGGGCACGCCCGCCGCGCTTGCCTGCATTATTGTACTCCTGATTGGATGTGCTGGCGGCGCTCTCAATGGCTATTTCATCGCCCGGGTCGGCCTGCCATCACTTGTCGTTACGCTTGCGACCCTTATCGGCTTTCGTGGCCTTGCGCGGGTTCTCGTAGAAGATCGCGGCATCACCGACTTTCCGGACTGGTTCGATGCTTTGGGACAGCAAGGATTGATCGGGCCGATTCCCCTCGCTCTCATCCTCTTCCTGCTGCTTTTCCTGTTCCTCTATGTCGTGCTGCAGAAGACCGGCTTCGGGCGGAAGACCTACGTCATTGGCACAAACAAGGCCGTCGCGGACTTTGCCGGCATCGACACCGCCCGCCACAAGCAGATCCTGTTCATGGCCTCAGGCTTGATTGCAGCCCTTGCCGGACTTCTTTATGCGGCCCGCGTTGGCGCGGTTCGCGGCGATGTGGCCTTTGGATTTGAACTCGACATCATCACCATTGTGCTGCTTGGCGGCGTCAGCATCTTCGGCGGCTCTGGCACACTAGTAGGAACCTTCCTCGCCATCCTGATCGTTCTCAGCCTTCGAAACGGGATGGCTTTGCTCAACATAACCGGGCATATCCAGACAGGAGTAATCGGCATTCTGCTTGTCGCATCGGTTGTGGCTCCGCGGTTCAATCTGAAGGCAATTTTGGCGCATGCCGGTACCCCGGAAAAAAAGGAGACCTCGTGATGAACGAGTGGCAATCCGCCTTCCGCGCGGAAGCACCGATTGAGCGGCAATCAGTTGCGGAAATGGTGGCCAAGAGAATTCTGGAGATGGTGACATCCCGTGCGCTCAAGCCGGGTGATCAGATCCCGCCCGAACGGGATCTGGCTGAAATGTTGAACGTGTCCCGCCCCTCGGTGCGCGAGGCCATTCGCGGCCTGTCGATCCTTGGCGTGATCAAGTCGCGTCAGGGCGGAGGCGCCTATATCAGCCGACTGGACGGCGATGCCCTTCTCGGGCCAATCCGGTTCTTCCTGGCACTGGAAGACATGAACATTCGCGAACTCTACGACGCCAGATCGCTGATCGAAGGAGATGTCGCACGGCGCGCGGCCAAGAACATGTCGGACGAACAGCTCAATCTGCTGGAAGCCATTCTGGACGAGCAGAAAAACACCTTGTCCGATCCCAAGGCTTTCCGCGTTTCCGACTTCAAGTTTCACGAGCTGATCTGGATCGGCTCCGGCAACGCATTTCTCAAGCGGATTGGCGAAAGCCTGAATTCGCTTGGGTTGGAGTTCAGACGGCGGGCTTCGGAAAACAGCATGGTGCTGGAGCAAAGCCTCAAGGATCATCGCGCCCTGCTTGATGCCCTCAAGGCACGAGATCCGGAAGCGGCAGCCCAGGCTGCCGAAAGGCACATGCAGAACGTCTACCACTCGACCGTCGCACAGGATCTGGAGGAGGACTGACATGACCGCGCGCATTGGAGTCGTTGGCACCGGCTGGTGGGCAACGTTCAATCACATCCCGACCATTCAGGCCTCCAGCGAGGCGGATGTGGTTGCGATCTGCGATCTTGATGCCGAACGTCTTGACGCGGTCGGTGAAAAGTTCGGCATCAATGCGCGCTATCAGAACCTTGATGACATGCTGGCCCGCGAGAACCTCGACGGCGTCATGGTGTCAACGCCCCATACGGCCCATACCGGCCCTGCTGTTGCAGCGCTCAAGGCCGGGTGCCACGTGTTGGTGGAAAAGCCGATGGCAACGAAAGCCGCCGACGGGCGCGCGATTGTTGCCGCGGCCAAGGCCGCCAATCGGGAAGTTCTGGTGCCCACCGGCATGAACTTCACCCCCTTCACGATCAGGGCCGCCGAATGGGTAAAAGCTGGCCGGATAGGCGAAGTCCGGCACGCTGTATGCCAGATGGGATCAGCGCTGGAAGACCTGTTCTCCGGAGAGCCCATGCTGGAAACAGCAGAGCACATGTTCCGTCCCCCTGCGTCCACCTGGGCCGACCCGGCCAAGGCAGGCGGATATGGCTGGGGTCAGATGTCCCATTCGCTCGCCTGGCTCATCTATGTGGCTGATATCACCTTTGAGAGCGTCTACTGCATGGACGGCAAGTCCAAGTCCGGCGTCGACTATTACGACGCAGCCATCGGACGCGCGACGAACGGGGCGACCGTCTCGTTGTCAGGTTCTTCAACGGTGCCCAAACACAAGGGCATGCACATGGATATCCGCATCTTCGGATCGGAAGGCATGATCCTGTTCGACAATGAACGGGCGCGGCTGTCGCTTCACCGTCTAGATGGAACGGATGAGATCTTCGAGATGACGCAAGCCGATGCCGACTATGACGGCGCGCTGCCTGTGCGGGTGTTTGCAAAGCTTTGTGCCGGAGAACCCGTCATCAACGCCTCGAATGCCGAATGCGGCGCACGGGTCACCGAGGTGCTGGACGCCATGTACCGCTCGGCAGCATCTCGCCAACTGATAACAGTGGGAGAGTAATCCATGCGCCTATCGTTGACCGCCTGGTCCCTGCCCTCATGCACCCTCCAGGAAGCTGCGGATATATCCAGGGCACTGGGAATTGGAGCGCTCGATGTCGGCTTGTTCTACCGCTCGGCGCTGGACAAGCAGCAGATTCTTTCCGACCCGAAAGCTGCGGCCGAAACCGTTCGCGGCCTGCAGATTGACGTGCCAAACTACTATCACCTGTTCGGGGAGTCACTTGAGGGGCAGAACCTTGCCCAACCCGGCACCCTTGACGCAAACCTGAAGGATCTGGAACAGGTTCTGACCTTTGCGGACAGTGCAGGAATTGGCTCCGTCT
Source organism: Roseibium sediminis (assembly GCF_008711325.1). Lineage (GTDB taxonomy): Bacteria > Pseudomonadota > Alphaproteobacteria > Rhizobiales > Stappiaceae > Roseibium > Roseibium sediminis. The sequence goes on along the minus strand of NZ_VXDB01000021.1, from coordinate 8,611 downwards.
TCATTCTTCCGGGTGTCGTCAACTCCGGTCAATCCCGTGAAGACGCGGAGCGGGTGTCGGTTCAGTCCCTCACCGAAATGGTCGCCCTCGCCAGGGGCTTCAAGACCAAACTCTGCATCGAACCGCATGTTCAATCCTTTGCCGAGTCTCCGACGATTGTCCGCCGTCTGATCGACAAGACCGGCATTCAGCTGGCGTTGGACTATTCCCATTTCGCCTGCCTTGGCTATCGGCAGGAGGAAGTCGACCCGCTGGCGCCCTTTGCCGCACATGTCCACCTCCGGCAGGCGAAGATGGGGGCACTTCAGACCAAGTTCGCGCACGGGACGCTTAATTTTCCGGCCATGTTCGGGACGCTGCGCGACACCGGATACACGGGCGCCCTGTCCATCGAACCCGTTCATCAGGACTACATGAACACCTTGTTCGAAGACGTGCTGACCGAAATCATCGCCCTGCGCGACTGCTATTTGAACTGGAAGGAGGCTGCAAAATGACGTCCTATGCCTGGATCCTGGAAGTTCGCCCCGGATATGAAGAAGAATACAAGCGCCGCCACGATGAAATCTGGCCAGAGATGCTGGAAACGCTAAAGAAAGCAGGGATTTCAAACTACAACATCTTCCGGCACGGCTTGACGCTGTTCGGGTATTTCGAGACGGATGACCTGGAAGCAGCCAAGGCGCATTTGGCAACCTGCCCCGTCAATCAGAAATGGGCGGAATGGATGGGGCCGATCATGAAGATCGACATCGACCCCACAACGTCCTTCCCGTATCTGCTGCCCATCCAGTTTCATATGGATTGACCCTTCGGCGCGGGCGATACCACAGGCCTCGCAAGTTTGTGACCAAACTGCCGAATGAGGCACCAATGGCTGAACCGTGATGTTTTTATTGCCCAAAAAGGTGTGCTTACGGAGATGACGGTCATGCACCTTGTGGCCAAAATAGAAGTTTGAGGAAATGCCTCTTGTATTTTCCGCGCCGCCAGCTATCTGATTCCTCATGGTAAAAAACGCTCGCGACCTTGGCAGACTTGCAGCAACGCTTCTCTTGGCGATTGCACTGCTTTTTGGTGCGCGCTCTCCCATGCAACATCAAATCGCAGACGCCCATGAAGCCTTGGCAACAGAGGCAATGATGCCCTGCGACGCGATGGCCGAGCATGCCGGGAACGGTTCTGCTACTAGTTCGCAAGACCACGAACAGACAACAGTAGATACATGCTGTGGCGATGCGCTGTGTGCGGGATATACCATTGAAATTGCGGCCAGCACTCTTGTACCGCACCTGCGGGCAATGACATTTGTGCAGTCTCCGCCGGACACGCTCCTCCCGGCGGAAATCACCCTCCCCAAACGCCCCCCTCGCCTCCTCTGACGACTTCAACTCGCTGATTTACGCGGGCTTTCGTTGTTCAACAGGTTGCCGGTTCTCTGCCGACAACAATTCAGAGGTTATTATGCGTGGACGCTACACAGCGCTCAGCATTCTCACTCTTGCCGGTGGTGTGGCAGGTGGGGTGTTTCTTGAGCGCCTATATCTAAATCCGTCGGACCAATCAGCATCGAAAGATGCTGAAATTCTCTATTGGGTAGCCCCAATGGACCCCAACTTTCGCCAACCGGGTCCCGGCAAATCACCCATGGGAATGGATCTGATTCCGGTCTATGCCGGACAGGAGCCCTCAGGTGACCCGTCAGAGGTGAAGCTGTCTGCGGCGGAGATCAACGCGATTGGCGTACGCACGGCTCTGTCACAGGTTGCTGAGATTTCGCAGAAGATCGAAACCGTGGGCTTCGTGGGCTATGACGAACACCTGACAAGCCATGTTCACACTCGCGTCGACGGGTGGATTGAGACCCTCAACGTAAGGGCCGTTGGAGATCAGGTTAAAAAGGGACAGGTGCTTTTTGAGCTGTTCTCTCCCGAGTTCGGTGTCGCCACCTTCGACTTTCTCCGCTCATTGAAGAATGAAAATGGACTGCCTCAGGAAGCTGCCCGCAACAAATTGCGCAGCCATGGTGCTTCCGAGGAACAGATTGCAGAGATCGAGAAATCCGGCGAAATCGCGCGAAGAATCCAGATCGTAGCACCACGTGACGGGGTCGTGATTGCTTTGAGTGCCGCAGATGGCATGTTCTTGCAACCCGGCAATCAGGCCATGTCGATCACCGAGCTTAACGAGGTTTGGCTGATCGTCGACGTTTTTGAACGCGATATCGCCCGGCTGTCTCTGGACATGAGAGCAATTGCCCGGTTCGAGCACCTTCCAGGACAGACCTTTGAAGGCAAAATCGACTACATTTATCCTGCACTCGACGCAAAAACCCGAACACTTCCCGTTCGCCTTCGCTTCGACAATGCGGACGAACATCTTCGTCCAAACATGTTCGGCAATGTCACGCTGGTGCCAAACGAGACACGCACAGCTGTCACGGTCCCAACCGAGGCAGTCATCCGCACGGGAGGAGCCGAAAGGGTAATAATCAAGACAGGTGAAGGAACCTTCAAACCGCGCCTGATTACAACGGGTCTGCGCGACGACTTTGGCGAAGGAGGGCGCACCGAAGTCGTCCAGGGCCTCGCGCCGGGCGAGGAAGTTGTTGCTTCGGCACAGTTTCTGATCGACAGCGAAAGTGCACTAAGCGCCGGATTGATGCGCATGGCCCCGACCGGTGACACACCGGCACGCGGAACCGGGGAGTTGATCGCACTTGATCGCTCCAATCGCATCGCGACCATTCGCCATGATGTTCTGGAAAGTCTCGACTGGCCAGCGATGACATCCCGCTTTCAGATCAAGGCCGACGTTTCCCTGGAGCGACTGACTGAAGGTCAACAGGTCAGCTTTCGTGCTGCCCGCGGCGCCGACGGTCTGCTCGGTTTGATTGAACTGGGCAGCGATGACGGCATCGCCGCAACCGGTCAGGGAAAGGTGCTTGCGGTCACCCAGGACGGCAAACTTTCCATGGATCATGGCCCCATTCCTGAACTCGGATGGCCTGCCATGCAGATGGACCTTGAAATAGCAGGTTTTGATCCGGCCTCCGTGCCGCTGAATGAACCTGTCGAATTTGATCTGTCCAAGGACGACCGCGGCCTCTTCTCAATCATTGCAGTGCGCAAAGTAAGTACCTCAGAACCTTCAGCCCCAACACCGCAGAAGAAAGAACCAAAAGTATCCCCGCCAATTATGGTGGTGGGAACAATCGATGCCATCGATGCGAATACGGGCAAGGCTACCATCACTCACGGGCCGATCACCGAGATCGGAATGCCGGGAATGACGATGGCCTTTGAAGTCGAGGATGGGCTTGACCTCCAATCTCTGCCGCTCGCAGCCAAGGCTACGCTGACCTTCGAACGGCCAGACGGATTGACCATGGTTCTGGCGAAAGTCGAACCGGAAATGCCTCCCATGGAGGTGCGCGGCACCATAAATCACATAGAGGACGCCACAAGAACCGCAAACGTTACGCATGGCCCGATGACAGAAATCGGAATGCCCGGAATGACGATGGACTTTCCAGTCGACACGGCACTTGAACCGTCAAGTCTGCCGCTTAATCGAGAGGTTACACTCCAGTTTCGGCGCAATCCGGATTTTTCCATGACACTTGTCGGGATCCGGTCTGAAGGAGCAATGTGATGATACCAGCCATCATCCGCGCCTCCATCGCCAACCGGGTCATCATACTGGCGCTCGCCGCCATGATGGCGGTCGCGGGCATTTGGGCTGTTCGGGAAACGCCGGTCGATGCGATCCCGGATCTGTCTGATGTCCAGGTCATCGTCCGCACACCCTATCCGGGTCAGGCCCCGCAAGTTGTTGAGGACCAGATTACCTTTCCGTTGGCGAGCGCGATGCTGGCCGTGCCGGGAGCAAGCGATGTTCGCGGGTTCTCCTTCTTCGGCGACAGCTATGTCTACATCGTGTTCGAGGACGGTACCGATCTCTATTGGGCGAGAACCAGAGTTCTGGAATATCTAGGCCAGATCACCGCGAACCTGCCCGATGGCGTATCACCGCAATTGGGGCCAGATGCGACAGGGGTGGGCTGGATATATCAGTACGCCCTGATTGACCGCACCGGCAAACATGACCTTTCGCAACTTCGCGCATTTCAGGACTGGTTCCTGAAATACGAGCTGCAAACCATCGACGGAGTGGCAGAGGTTGCCACCATTGGCGGCATGGTCAAGCAGTATCAGGTCATTGTCGATCCGAACAAGCTGAGGGCCTATGACATCACCCTGCCCCAGATCCGCACCGCGATCCAGGCAGCAAACCGGGAAACCGGCGGCAGCGTCATCGAAATGGGTGAAGCGGAATTTATGGTCCGCTCAACAGGATATGTTGATGAACTTGCGGACCTCGCAAAAGCACCGTTGATGGTGAATGAGCGCGGAGCGGCCATCACTCTTGGAGACATTGCCGACATACGCCTGGGACCGGAAATGCGGCGAGGCGTTGGAGAATTCGGCGGCGAAGGCGACGCGGTTGGCGGCGTCGTGATTTTGCGTTGGGGTGGCAATGCCCTTGCGACCATCAAGGCCGTCGAGGCCCGCATCAAAGAGCTTCGCAGCAGTCTTCCGGAAGGCATCGAATTTGTGACCACGTACGACCGGTCCGGTGTCATTGAACGCGCAATTGAAAACCTTGAGAAGAAGTTGACCGAGGAGTTCATTGTCGTTGTTCTGGTCTGCGCAGCCTTCCTGCTGCATCTTCGCTCGTCTCTGGTCATCCTTGTATCTCTTCCCCTGGGCATTGCAGCAGCCTTCATCATCATGAAGCTGCAAGGCGTGAACGCGAACATCATGTCGCTCGGCGGCATAGCCATCGCCATTGGCGCGATGGTGGACGCGGCAATCGTGATGATCGAGGCCATGCACCGTCGCCTCGAGCACGAAAAGCTGACCAACGAGAACCGGTGGCGGATCGTTGGCGAGTGCGCGTCAGAAGTCGGCCCAGCCCTGTTCTTCTCACTCGCCATCATCACTGTGAGCTTCATGCCTGTCTTCGTGCTGGAAAGTCAGGAAGGGCGCTTGTTCAAGCCACTTGCCTTCACGAAGACTTACGCGATGGCGGCAGCGGCCATCTTGTCAATCACGCTCGTTCCGGTTCTGATGGGATACTTCGTTCGCGGGCGAATTCTGCCGGAGAACAAGAACCCGCTGAATCGACTTGTAATCTGGCTCTATCGCCCTTTTCTGGACGCTGCTGTCGCCTGGCCGTGGGCAACCACATTGCTGGCCGCAATGCTGGTCGCTTCCATGTGGTGGCCCCTGCAACGGATCGGCACCGAGTTCATGCCGGAGTTGAACGAGGGCGACTTCCTCTACATGCCCTCACTTTATCCCGGTGTGTCCATCGGCAAGGCTCGTGAGGTGCTCCAACAGTCGGACCGCCTCATCGCGACAGTGCCTGAAGTGTTGACCGTTCACGGGAAGCTGGGCCGCGCGGAGACAGCCACTGATCCGGCGCCCCTCACGATGATCGAGACCACCATCCAGTTGAAACCCAAGTCCGAATGGCGACCGGGAATGACGATGGAGAGCATTCGCAACGAACTGGACAGGGTTGTCCAAATCCCTGGCGTGACGAATGTCTGGATCCAGCCCATCAAGAACCGGATTGACATGTTGGCCACCGGCATCAAGACGCCAGTTGGTGTCAAGATCACCGGAACGGACCTTCGCGTTATCGAGCAGATCGGTATCGAGATCGAAGCTGCGGTTGCCGACATTACAGGAACCGCCTCGGCCTATGCGGAACGACCCGTTGGCGGCAGGTTCATTGAAATCGATGTCAATCGGGACGCCGCTGCCCGCTTCATGATGAGCGTACGCGATATTCAGGATGTGGTTCAGATTGCGATTGGAGGAATGCAGATCTCTGAGTCCGTTGAGGGCCAGGAACGCTTTCCGATCAATCTGAGATACCCGCAGGATTGGCGTAACAGTCCGGAGCGTTTGAGAGACCTCCCGGTCGTCACCCCCTCCGGTGCTCACATTCCACTCGGGGCGCTTGCTGAGATCAAGGTCGTCGACGGACCGGGCATGATCCGCTCAGAAAATGCCAGACGGACCGGGTTCGTCTTCATTGACATCACCGGGCGTGACCTTGGTGGTTATGTGGATGAGGCAAGGCAGATAGTTGCCGAGAATGTCCAGCTTCCGCCGGGCTATTCAATTTCCTGGTCAGGTCAGTATGAATACATCGAGCGGATGCAAGAACGGCTCAAACTGGTGGCACCGGCCACCCTTTTGATCATCACCTTGATGTTGTTCATGACCTTCAACCGGGTCATCGAAGTGGGGATCATCCTGGCCGCCCTGCCTGTGGCTCTCGCCGGAGGGGTATGGTTCCTCTGGTACCTCAGCTTCGACATGTCCGTGGCCGTCATCGTCGGCTTCATCGCACTTGCCGGCGTTGCCGTCGAAACGGCGATCGTAATGTTGCTCTACCTGAACCTTGCCTGGGAAAAGCGAAAGAAACAGGCCGGAAGTGAAACCCGTGACATGACCCTTCAAGATGTCGAGGATGTCGTCTTTGAAGGTGCACTCCTGCGGGTGCGACCGAAGGTGATGACCGTTGCGACAATCTTCGCCGGCCTGATCCCCATCATGTACGGAGACGGAACGGGATCGGAGATCATGCAGCGGATCGCCGCCCCGATGGTTGGAGGAATGGCCACAGCCACCCTGCTTACCCTTTTTGTCATTCCGGCAATTTTCGTGATCTGGAAGCGTCTCGCCCTGCCCCGCGTGAATCGGGAATTGAAGGCAAGCGCCCCAGCCATCGGCCTGGTCCAACCAGCCGAGTAACCTCGTCACTCCACCTGGATCAGAGAAAGAAGTGAAACTCATGAAGACCATAGCACTTGCAGCACTCTTGACCTTGGCAGCCCTGCCGGTCGCACAGGCCCAGACAACTCATGGCATGGACCATTCCAACATGCATATGAGCTCCGAGCAGATGGAGGCCGCCGTACATGCAAAGGCGGTCGTCAATTCAATCGGGACCGGCACGGCAAATGTCAGTCATGACCCGATCCCGGAAATTGGTTGGCCAGCCATGACCATGGACATGCCCGTGCTCGAAGACGCTCAAATGATGGGCGATATCAAGCCAGGAGACAGCGTCACTCTTATGCTGGTGAAGGGTGGTGATGGCCTCTATTCCATCGGGGCAATGATGCCAAACTGATCTATCCACGGCCACCTCCCGGAGCACACTTGCCCGGGAGGTGCCTCAAGGCTGCCTTCGTTGACGAAGGAAGGTGACTTCGTGCCGATTTAAGCGGCGTTTAACCGGCCTTTATGGCCATTCAAAAACCAACCAGTCGGAGTGTGAAACATGAGCTTGCTTGTCCAGGCTATCAGCCAAGATGGCGAACAGACCGACTGGTTTTGCGAACGGGTAAGCTATGAGAGATCCGGCGACGTCAACCTGAACCGTGGTGGGGAAACGGTCTTTACGCTCGGGCCGGAGGATTATGCGGCTGGTTTATCAATCTGTGGGAGCAAGGCTCCGCTTTTTCGTGATGTCTTTCTAGGCGAAGAATACTAAGTGGATAGTCAAACGTCGAGTTTATCCATTCGGAATACGCGAAGCTGTTCTAAGATTTTGTCAATCACGATACAGGTTCGGCTCAATCGCGCGTGCTTATACCAAAACCAGTCTGCTAGCAGCTCTGATTTTGGCCTTGCTTGATCATCTTGTAATGTCTTCTGCTGTGAGAGATTAGGCCAGGTTGCTTCTTTTTTGAGGTGACTGCAAATCTCAGCAATCATTCCTGCCGCCAAATCTGGGATTGCAACCAGATCTTCTAACATAAGACCAAAGCCATCAATTTCTGTTGTATTCATAGCAAAGGTCCCCATTGGTTGTCGGATATAAAGGGAATGTAGCCGTGCAGCTAATTGTTGAATGTCATCTAATCGATAATCATTTGCTACAAACTCATCCTGATCGGAAATCCAAGTGATATCAGTGTGTCGTGATGCCCATTGAGCTAAGAGAATTGTAAAAAGATGTGTTTTTAAGAATGCAGTTTCAAATGCTCTCGAGTTCCATTTGGCCGATAATCCAAGAATAGATTTCCATTCCGCCAGATCTGCCTTTTTTGTGGGATACAAGCGAACAGACTTGTCAATTGCGAAAACGACCAAATGCCCATTGAGGACGTCTGCTGCTTCGAGAAAAGGGACAAGGGCAACTTGGCGTTCTGGATCGCTCAGTCTCTTAAAAGACATTCTTCGACCGTCTTTAAGGTGCTTGGATCTAATAACTCTCAGATGGGAAACCCAATCGGAATGCTCCCCGTTTACCAATAAGTAGGCGTAGGTATTAAAAGCGCTTCCTTTGTGGTTTCCACCATAGTCTGACCCAATAAACAGATGATCTCTCGAAAAAGGAACCGGACGATCGGCATAGAGAATTTTTCTGATGGAATGCGACCACGGGAATGTTCTCCTCAGCCTGATATTTTCATGCGTGAGCATGTTATGCCGAGCATCTACTTGGGTGAAATTTAGAGGAGCCTTATGATCAGCCCCACCTAAGCGGTCCAGTTTGAATGTTAGTGCATGATTAGCCTGGG
>NZ_VXDB01000020.1 GCF_008711325.1 Roseibium sediminis | reverse complement strand
AAGCCAGTGAATCAGAAATCATCCAACAGCGCGAGGTTTTTGCGGGTGTCCAGCTCTTCCTCCAGCCCCTCGGCATCCTTCATGGAAGACAGAACCCGCGTCTTGGGGATCGGAATGCCGTGCCCCTTCAACAGCTCGGTGAGATAGACCTTGTTGGTGCAGCGGATCATCGACACCGGATCGTCGATGACCGGCATGCCTTCCTGCACTGCCCGCCGGGCAAAGCGGTAGGTGTGATTGTCGATATTCGTCGTCTCGCGAATGAACAGCGCGTCAAACTGCGCCAGCTTGTCGAGGTCGCCCTTGCCGATCGGCACCAGCTCCACCCCGTGGCGGGCAGCCACCTTGGCCATGTGCTTGAGCGAGGAAATGCTGGACGGCGGCAGTTCCTCCTTCGGGTCGGACAGGACCGCGATGGAATATTTCATCACCGCGCGCTGCTTCGGCCCGCGCCACGGCCGGGTCGTATAGGTTTCCAGCGCGGCCAGAAACTGGCTGCGTTCTTCAGCTTCCAGATCATTCACCGGCAGGAAGCGGACCCGCTTGATCGAATACCAGTCGCCTGCCTCGATGGAGATTTCCAGAACGGGCGCGGGAAACCAGTCGAACAGCAGGCGGCCAAAGCCCTCCAGCGCCGGAACCGAGGTCTTGCCAAGGCACACCAGCAGGCGGGCGGGAATATCCACCTCCCCGACGATCTTCCTGATGGCCCGGTTCAGGCTGTCTTCCAGTTCGGGCAACGCGCGCTGGTACAGCACCTTGCGTGACAGCTCGATCATGGTCTCCACCGTCGGCAGAACGCGGTGCTGGCGCGCTTCGGCCAGCAGCGACGCGTAGTATCCCGCGCCCTGATAGGCATAGGAGCGCGACAGGTTGAGGATCGTGGGCTTTGCCCCGGCAAAGAGCTTTGGATGGGTAAGGTATTCGCGGACGGTCATCACCTTGTGCGGGGTTTCCGCATTCGACACGTCCTTCAGATTATCAACGAGAATGACCCAGCTAGGCATTGCTGTGAGGTTCCTTCCTGATGACGATCTGTGCCCGTACATTGGTGCGTCCCCATCGGGCCATCAGATCAAATTCGGCAAAGGGTATGGGTAGATTGGCGGCATCGGCGGGGCTTTCGTCCTGCTCGTGCTCCAGCCATGGATCGTGAACAATAAGATGGCGCGCGTCCGCATCGTGAACCAGCACCCAGTGCGGTTCCTTCTTGCCGAACATCCGGTAGCCGGAAATCAGCACGATGATCAGCGCGCCTTGTGCAAGCAGCCCTGCAAGCTCGGCAGCGGCCAGCGGTGCGTCGGATCGGCGAACGCCAAGCTTTTCAGCTTCTGCCCGGTATCCTTCCTGAACCAGCGCCAGCACCTGCCGCTTTTCCGGATCGCGCACCGAGTTCAGGAACAGAAGATCATCCGGCTGCAGGCGAACCTCCACAGCAAGACCGCGCCGCGCGAGCGCATTGGCGATGCCGAAGGGACCGCAGCCGCCATGGCCCGAAGCGAGAAAGATGGTCGTGGCTTCACGCCACAAGGTCAGCTCGGTGAGGGTTTCCAGCGGCTCGCTGGACCCGAAATGGGCCAAGGCCATCATCGTGCAGGCCGGACCGCAGGTGAATTCGGTGGTCTGGGAATAATAAGGCGCACGCCCGGTTCCAAGATGCGCTCCGTGCAGCAGCTTCTGCATGCGGATGGCATCGCAGCCATCTTCATAATAGCCGGCAACATGCCCGCAATCCCGGTAGCCCCGAGCCACATACAGGCTGCGTGCTGCCGTGTTGTCGGTCCGCACTTCAAGGCGAAGAACAATCCGGTCGGCCTCGAAGGCAAAGGATTCGGCAGCTTCAATCAGCACCTTGCCAATGCCCATGCCTTGCCTTTGGGGATCAACCGCAATGGAATAGAGCCGGGCCAGCGCTGTGCCCCGCCGCAAGAGCAGGAGCACATAACCGCTTAGTCCCGCGCCAGTATCGGCAACCAGAATGGCAGATGCATTGCTTTCCAGAAAACGGCGAAAACTGCGCCGCGAAATACGATCCGAAACGAAGGCCGCCTTCTCGATCCTGAGAAGTTCCTCAAGGTCGGACAGTGCGGCCGGACGCATGGTCGACACGCCGTGTATCGCTGCGCCAGATGGGGTTGTCATGCCGTCTGAAGATTCAGAAAATGGTCCGTGGCGCCGCACCCGGACACCAACCGGAATTGGCGGGACAATCCAGACAAGCGGATCATCACCGACGGCAAGAATCCATTATACCGATTTGGGTTTCCTGTCTCAAAAATTTCGAACACAGGTGCACGTATCGTTACGAAAATAGACAGGCTTTCCAACCCTGGGTCAGCGGCCGTTCTGCCCATCGGTCAAATGGGCGCCATTCCAGCGCCCGTAGCGCCAGGGCAGATACCAGCGGGCGTCAGCAGGAAGGCTGTCAGGGATCGGATCATAGCCGCTTGCGCCCCACGGATTGCAGCGCAGGATGCGCGAGAGGCCCAACCAGCCCCCCCGCCAGAGGCCAAACTTTCGAAGGGCGTCCGCGGTATATTCCGAGCAGCTAGGTGCATAGCGGCACCCGCGCCCCATGAACATGGACAGCGAATGGCGGTAGATCCAGATCAGGCCAAGCCCGAGACGCGCCGGAAGCGAAACAGGACCATCATGCCGCTTGGGGCTGGAAGAAGGAGGACCGTCTTGGCACACGGGAAATCGGGCTCTCTGAATTGCTGGCATCTGGGTGCGGTATCGCCCCCGGTCTATCGCACCCTTGCCAAAAAAGGGAGAAAAAAGGGCTCTGCACCAAGAGGCGCCCTACCTGCTCAGTGGGTTCTTGCGCGTTGTTGAGCGCGGATTTCCTCTGACCAAGTGGATTTGATGAAGGAAAGTATGCTTGCGATCTCGTCATCTGTCAGGACGTCCTTGAACGCAGGCATGGACAGTTGAGGGTCATCAAGACCAAGCGCGGTTTTTGACCCGAATTTGGTGATCTTGAACAGCAACTCGTCGGGATGGTGCCATGTGTGGCCGGTCTCGTCATGCGGCGGTGCAGGAAACGCCCCGTCCGAGCCCGGAGTTTGCCAATCCACTTGCCCCTCCAGGTTCTTCCCGTGGCACACAGCACAATGATCGAGATAAAGCGCCCTGCCCTCAGCCAAGGCCTGCGAAGACGCCGACGAACCGGAAGACAGGGAACCTGTGTTCGGACCATCGTTCGAGCGCGAAACAAGCGCTCTCAACGCGGCAATGCCGCCAAGGGCCAGCAGCACCCCGACAAGAAACACTACCAATAGCTTTGTGGTTCTGACACTCATTTCGAAAACCGTTTACAAGAACATCTTTGAACGGTGAGCTGACCGGACAGCGACAGCCGTCCGGAAGCAGGCTCATTTTCAGGCAAGACCGCTATTTCGGCGCGACTTCGAAAAACGGAACAGCCGGATCATTCGGCTTTGCCCCCAAGGCAAAGACCGTATAGCGGGCGTCAGGGCTTTCTCCCATGCCAACGGAGCCATCCGGCATACCGGGAACAGCAATCCCGCGAATATCCGGCTGCTCGTCGAGCATCTTGGAAATGGCTGCCGGAGGCACATGCCCCTCGACCACATACTTGCGGCCCCTTTCAACCACAGCCGTGTGACACCCCTGCATCTCGTCCGGAACGCCAGCTTCCTTGCGAAGCTTGGATAGGTCTTCCATGTCGACAATGGTCACCTGATAGCCTTCTTCGTCCATGCGCTCGGCCCATTTCGAACAGCAGCCGCACCACGGCGTCTTGAAGACCGTCATCTTGCCCTTGCTGGCGTTCTCGTCCGCGTGACCCGACAGCGTAGGAAGCATGCCGAGGCCGAGCGCAAGAAGAATTGCAAAAATGCCGTTTTTCATTTCTTCGCCTCCTTGCGGGGTGCGTCGGCATGGCAGGCGGCACCGACAAAGCGATGCATGAGACCATGCATGGCGAGACAAAGTGACACGGAGACGCCGAGCCACAAGACATCGGTCACGGACAAATCGCCCTGCGTCCCACCATAGAGAAACAACCCTCCACCGATGAGCATCAGCAGACAGCAAAGGCCCATCATGATCCCCGCTGGAGATGCAAGCCCACGATCACCAAGAGATTGAAGCAATCTGCCACGGTTTCGTCTCATGGTGACAGAGTTGGGATTGTCGGCAGATTCAACTTGCCTAACGTCAGCATAGACCGACGATACTTCATTGTTTTTCATAACGAATTCCGATTTGATCTGAGAGTTGGCTTGTTCAGCCAGTTTCAAGCGTCGATCAAACCGGGATGGGAGGCGGATCAAAAGGATCAGAAATCTGCCCAATCTCGATGCAGTCCCGTGCCTGCTCAGGCGCAGCGGGCTGCGGAGCAGAGACGCTTACGCCCAATGGCATCAATGCCATAACTAGAGCGGGACAATCCGAAGGGCCGGACTGCATCTGCTCTGTGTCCCGATGACTGCAGCAGCCAATGGCAAACCTCAAGGGCTTGTCTGCACCGCGCAGCGTCTCGAGATTCGGCTCCTGAACGTTGGCCTCGCTCACATGAAGCGGAAGATTGGACCATGCGCCAGCCTGCCCGGCGGACAGCATCTGCAATCCGGCAAACATGACAAGCAGCGCTATGGAGCAAAACTTACGCATCCTGACTTTCAGAACCACCGCAAACGACGATTTGTATTCTCTGTCTCAGGCTTCCAGCCGGGGGAAGGTCAAGCCATTTTCCGCTCACCACAAGCCTGACGAAGAAGACCCACGCTATTTAGCCAAGACTGCCGCAGTCTCGGCCCCGGAGGCTTCAATCTGGTCCAGGGCATCGACCACTGCATCGAAGGTCAGCAGCGTGGAAGCGTGACGCGCCTTGTAGTCGCGGACCGGCTCCAGATACTTCAGATCCTCAAACCGTCCCTTCGGAGCTTCGCCGCCCTCTTTCAGCATGGCACGCATGTCTTTTTGCACGGCACGAAGTTCGTCAGAGGTCGCGCCGATCACATTTCGTGCCATGATAGAAGAGGAAGCCTGACCGAGAGCACATGCCTTAACGTCATGGGCGAAGTCCTTGACGACACCATTTTCCATAACAAGATCAACCACTACGGTGGATCCGCACAATTTGGAATGCGCCTTTGCCGACGCTTGCGGATTCTCAAGTCGGCCGACGCGGGGAATGTTTCCGGCGAACTCCAGAATCTTGCTGTTATAAATATCGTCCAGCATTCTCGCCTCTTTGTGACATGCAGTGATCACCTATACAATTGCGGCACCGGCGCAATATCCTATATACATCGGCACTGGCGGAAAATCCGCAAGAGGGAGAGTGGTCGCATTTGGTTTACCCTGCGTCGGGTTGAAACCGGAATGCGGGACCACTAGCCCCGACATTGTGTGTGCGCAAAATCTGACGCGGAAACAAGTCCGCAACAATGTTCTCATATGCTGATCCGTAAAGGTCCGGATGTCGTATGACGAGTGAAGATAACAAGGTAGCGAGGATTTCGATGGACGCTGTCCTGAAGTCGGTAGGCAAAAAATTCGAGCGAAAAACACCGGAAAAGCTCTCCCGCCCCTCGCGTGCCGAAGCCGAAGCAGCAGTGCGGACACTTCTGGCATGGGCAGGCGATGACCCTGAACGCGAAGGACTGCTTGACACTCCCAAGCGCGTTGCAAAGGCATATGAGCAGCTGTTCAGCGGGTATTTTGAGGACGCAAACGAGCATCTGGAGCGGGTGTTCGAGGATGTCGGCGGGTATCAGGACATGGTCCTTGTGCGCGGCATTCCCTTCCACTCCCATTGCGAACACCACATGCTCCCCTTCATCGGCCAAGCCCATATCGCCTATTACCCGGCCGAAGGCGTGGTTGGCCTGTCAAAGCTTGCGCGCGTTGTTGATATTTACGCAAAGCGTCTGCAGACACAGGAAAACTTGACCTCGCAGATTGTATCGGCGATTGACGATGCGCTTGCACCGCGCGGCCTTGCCGTGATGCTGGAAGCAGAACACCAGTGCATGACCATGCGCGGCGTTCAAAAACCCGGTGTATCGACGATCACCACACAATTTACCGGCGTTTTCCAGGATGATCCGGCCGAACAGGCCAAGTTCATGACCCTGGTACGCGGTGGAGCCCGATAAGCACCGCCACTTGAACAGCGGGCGCTAAATCGGAATCGATTGCGCGCCCAAAGCTGTTCGATCCAGCAGTGAACGAGCATCTTTGGGCGTTTCATACAAAACGCCCGATGCGGAGGAGCTTTTCGGCGTGTGCAACACCCACTTTGAAAATCGCGGGTCCAAGTCCGAAATCGAAACGGGCTTGGGCTTCATGCCGAAGTTTGATGCTGACGGCCTGATTGCGGCTGTCGTCACGGATGCCGACACGAACGAAGTGCTCATGGTCGGCTACATGAACGCCGAAGCCCTGCGGCGCACGATCGACACAGGCGAGGCCTGGTACTGGAGCCGCTCTCGCCAGAGCTACTGGAAGAAGGGCGAAACCTCCGGCCAGATCCAGAAGGTTCGCGAGATCCTGACCGACTGCGATCAGGACGCTCTTGTCGTGAAGGTTAAGGTGGAAGGAAACGGGGCCACCTGCCACGTTGGCTATCAGTCCTGCTTCTTCCGCAAGATTGAACGGGCGGATGACGGCTCGGTTTCCCTGAGCCTGTCAGGCGGGGAGCGGGTTTATGACCCCGAAGATGTTTACGGCAAGAAGTGAAACGAAAACTGCGGCCCTCGTCATCCGAAGACCGCAGTAAAACCTTCGCGTCAAAATCAGGCGAAGCTGATCAGGCCATGGTGATGTAGCTGCGCATCTGCTCGGCTTCCATTTCCACCTGCGCGATCTTGAACTTGACCACGTCACCGATGGAAATCACGCCGACGACCTTGTCGTCCTGAACGACCGGTACGTGACGGAAGCGCCCGGCATTCATCTTGGACATGACCGCATTGATGCTGTCTTCAGCCTTGCAGGTGACGACGGACTTGGTCATCACGTCAGCCACCTTGCGCTCAAGCGCCGAAGGACCATCCGCGCCGATAACCTTCACGATATCGCGTTCGGAAATGATTCCCTCAATGTGTCCGGCCTCATCGGCAATCACGATGGCGCCAATCTTGTACTGAGCAAGCGTCTTGCAGATGTCATTCAACGAAGAGCCACTCTTCTCCGTGATGACATTGTTCCCCTTGGTGCTCAAGATTGAAGCAACAGTCATAGGCTTCATCCTCCCTCTGTCAGGACGGACCATTCCACTTTGATCCATGTATCCATCATGACAACAAACCCGGTGTCAAAGCAACCGGGCGTTTGGGGGCATGTTCAAAAACGTCGTTGGGGAACCGGATCAAACAGGGGAAACAGCAACAGCCCGGCAACAAAGCCACCTATATGGGCCTGCCAGGCCACGGAGGCCCCGCCCTCGCCTGCGCCGCCAAGCCCAAACACAAGGTTCAGACCAAACCATATGGCAATGAAAACAATGACCTGCTGGTTGGAGAGGGTCTGTTTCAGCGGCACAGCCGACACCCGGTAGGCTGCAGCATCCGATCGACGAAACGCGCCAAGCGGACCCCCCAGTTCAAAAATGAAACGCAGCGCTGCCGCCATGTGTCCCGAAACAATCGCGGATGCTCCGATCACGGGAGCCTGACTGCCAAAGTTCGTCAGAAGATGTGCCAGGGCTCCTGCCACGGCACACGCGGCCGAAAGGCCGAGGAAGCGCGCTACTCCGAACCGGCGTGCCAATGCCCCGCCGAAAATCGCCATCCACAACAGATTGAAAATGATGTGCATGGCACTGCCATGCAGGAAGGCATAGGTCACAAAGGACCAGATATCAGCCCCAAGTCCGCCCGGGGCCTGTCCGGACGCAAGCACCTCCGGCACGTAGCGAATGGGCCAGAAGGCGAAATAGAACAGCAGCTCCGCATCCGTCTGCTCGGAGAGCACGAAGGTTCGCAGAACATGGATGGCTGCCATGATACCCCCAAGCCAGACGATGACTGTGGGAAGATTCAGCAGCGGCTGACGATCCGACTGCGGCGGTTCCTTGGGGGTGAAGTTGTAAACGTTCATTCCGTTTCCTCGCGCTCTGGAGGGAGATGTACGCCATTTCGCGGCCCAGACAAGCAATTGGCAAGCCGAACAAGGAATAAACTGGCAAGAAGGTGAACATCTAAAGCGGGGCTTTCGTGTCATCGCCCCTCGCCTTTTACCCCGGATCCCCCACCCTTGCCGAAAGTAACCATGGGCACGATTTGCTGCCCGGCACCAATTTCTGCCCGGTGTGAGCGCAAGAAAAAAGCACCGGGCGCCAGATCATGGCATCCGATGCTTTTCTCAGCCCCCTGTAACGTCGCGTCCCCACTCTACCCAAGAGACATCACGCCAACGAAGATACTTTAGTTATCCAAAGGCACCGGCTGTTTCTTGTTCATTTCCAGTGCGTAACACATTCTTAACGTGCCAAACGGATCCGTGCGTTGCAAGCTTTAGCTTTCGTTAACCTTAACAAACGGTGACTGGAGCTTTTTTGGCATGAATTGGCCATTTGGCACGCCCCCTGCTTAGGAGAGACCAAGACAACTGGACGGGTGCCACCTGTCCCAAAATCGAACAGTAGGTGATCCAAATGGGTACGGATCATCAAAAAGTGGGGCAAAGAACATGAAAAATGGCGTTACACAGACCCTTTATTCCTACTGGGATGAACTGCGCGGCATTCGTCCGGCACCGAACCGCAGCGAGATCGATCCGGGCCAGATCCGCGGCCTTCTGGGGGACACCTTCATTCTGGAGTCCAACTCTCCCCATGAGGCCCGCTACCGGCTGGCAGGAACCCGTCTGTGCTCCACCCATTGCCGTGAGCTGAAGGGACGCAACTTCCTGCGTGGCTGGAACGACAAGGACCGCGAGGCTCTGGAGAGCCTTCTGGCCGCCATTCGTGAAGATGCGGCTGCCGCTGTAATCGGCGTTGCCGGACATACAGAGCGCAAACAGCAGGTCGCCATGGAAATGCTGCTTCTGCCGCTGAATGTTCCCGGTGAAGGCCGCGTGCGCATTCTGGGTTGCTGCACGCCGATGGATCGCCCCTACTGGCTTGGCCTGCACCCGATCCTCAGCCAGTCGATCACCAGCCTGCGTCTGATCTGGCCGGATGAGCGCCCGTTCTTCATGGAGCGCCAGGAGCGCGTTCAGAACCCGATGATGCCGCGCTTCAAGGTTGATGACATGCCGATCCCGCCGTCTTCCCTTCCCCAAGGGGCAGAACGCCGCGTCGGACATCTGACCGTTTACAACGGCGGCAAGGGCTAAACGCCCCTCAAACAGTTCAAAACCCGACGTGAGGCACGAGATTTTCGTGCCTCATTCTCTTTCTGAATCAATATCATCCTTACACATCATTAACCCTGATTGGCGTATCTTCTGGCTGTGGAGCTCAAGAGCTCTCATCCTTATTTTGGACCAAGCGGCATTTCCGCCACAAAGGGTAGACACAGGCATGAATGCCGGACTGGCAACAGCAACAGCACCAGCCACTGAACGCAGACGACCGCTTCAGGCAACTGATCGGCGGCGCCATCAGCGTGTGAAGGTGAACATTCTCGGGCGCTACATGCTCGAGGATCGTCGGGAATATCCATGCCAGATAATCGACATGTCTCCCGGAGGCATGGCCGTCATTGCTCCCGTTTCGGGACGCGTTGGCGAGCGGATTGTTGCCTATCTTGATCAGATGAGCCGCGTTGAGGGGAAAATTTCCCGCGTGTTTGACGGTGGTTTTGCCGTTGAGCTGCGCAACTCTGTCCGCAAACGGGACAAGATTGCCAGCGTTCTGACCTGGCTTGCAAACAAGGAAGCACTGGACCTTCCGGAAGATCGTCGTCACGACCGTTTTGTTCCGAAGAACACACTGACTCATATTGTGCTGGCAGATGGCTCCGAGCATGCCTGCCGGATCATCGACTTGTCCCTTTCCGGTGCGGCCGTTGCGACCGACGTGAAGGTGGAATCCGGTGACAGTATCGAGATCGGCAAGATGAGTGCCCGT
The DNA here is from genome assembly GCF_008711325.1 of Roseibium sediminis. Lineage (GTDB taxonomy): Bacteria > Pseudomonadota > Alphaproteobacteria > Rhizobiales > Stappiaceae > Roseibium > Roseibium sediminis. Next base: position 64,462 of record NZ_VXDB01000020.1, on the reverse strand, counting down.
GTCGTGCGCCGTATCGAAGGCGGCATCGCCGTTGAATTCGGCGCCGTGCAGAGCCGCGACCTTCTGGAAAAGCACATTACGGTCGACCCGCGCGCCATGCGCAAGAAATTTGGCACAAGTGCCATCGACCCGGATCAATCCATCCTGCCGGGCCAATCGGCCCCGAAGGACCCATCCGAATAATATGATCTGAAGATGCACTTCCCTTTGAAGTGCATCTTCTTCAGGCCCAGGCCCTCCCCGCTGTAAAAGGGAATGCATTCAGAACCTGTCAGGGTCGCCAGGACCGAATTCTAGCGGTTCCCTTATCCGCTATATCTGCGCTTATGGATCGTTTAGGCGCAATTTTCCACTAAGCTCCGCAAAATGCCTGACACGGTTCGCCGATTGCACCACACGTGATCCATGTTTTGATGGATACGCGACGGAATTTGCATAATTGTAATCTGGCTGACAACTGCATTACAAAGTGGGCATCCATATGAGGATCATTGCAACGAACTCAAGATGGATATCCCGGATATGAACCCTCCAGACGCCAAATCTGCCTTGATCCCCGATGATCAACGCTTGCTGCATCACCACGCCGAAAGGACTGACCGATGACGGCTTCTGATGCAAAGCCGTTCGGACGAGTGGCCAAATTCTTTCACTGGAGCTTTCCGGTTCTGTTTGGCTTCGGGATCTTCAAAGCCCTCGACAATGTCGGCCAGTTGGCAGACCAGGCTCTTTTGCATTTCGAGATGGGCTTTGCGATGTTTTTTCTGGCATTCTTGGTTGCCCGCTTCGCCTTCATGCGCCGCACACAATCAACCTCGCTGCCTGATGGCACGCCACGCCATATCAAAATCTCGGCCAATGCTGTTCATCTGGCGATGTATACAAGCCTCGCGGCGATAGCCATTTCCGGCATCGCCATTGGCGGGCTGTACGAACATGGTTTCGCTTCCGGCGCTGCGATGACGGCCGCGATCGCACTGCACGAGTTTTCGATTGCAGCCAGCTACATCTTGATCGGACTGCATATTGCAGCCGCGCTCTATCACAGAATCAAGCGGGATGGCATTTGGAACGCCATGGTTCCCGTTTTCCAGGAAAAAGCCACCTCTCCGACAGAGTGAAACACCCCGCGTGGGTCTCCCACTTGAGGTGATAATCTATTCTCCGGACTGTCAATCTTGCCCGACCCATACAGCTTGGCGCCTCGTGATACCGTATTTGGTGCGGCATAAATCACCGACGGCCTGCGCGCACCGAGCAAAACAGTTCGCACCTCTTTCACGACCATGAAATTTCGCGCACAGATACAGGCGCCATTTCCTCACCAAACCTTGTTTTTGGCCAATAGGCTTCCGTTCTAAATGCCCCGATTGGGCCGCAATTTGAAAAAAGTTCGGCCATTTCGCACTTTTTTTGGCGCGCCCTTTTTGGCGCAAAAGCGCGTTCAAGGCAGATACCCTACGTCATCAAAAGTCGAAAACCAGCCTCCATACAGCTATCAAGGATGGCTGATTTCTTCATGATATCATGAGGTTACCGCGCTTCATTAGAATTTTATGCGATATTGCGCCAAATTTGCCTCAAAAGTAGTGCGATCTTTATTCAAAACTATTTTTCATTTGAATAAAGTATATATAAAAGCATAACACGCAACTTATCTGCGAATAAAAAGATGAATGGCATCGTTTAGCCAGCCTTGGGGAGGGCTTTACGATGAAAACTTCAAAACTACTTTCTTATACCTTCGCTGTTTCTGCTCTTTTTGTTGGATGGACATCCAGTGCAGAAGCGTCACCGACACGCTTCATGGAAATGAACGCAGCAACGTCTGCTCCAATCGGACACAAGCAGTTTTGTGCAGACAATGCCTCTGCCTGCCGCGGATCGACCAGCAAACCGGTCGTCGTGAAGCTGACGAAACAGCTCTGGCAGCAACTCATTGACGTGAACTCCACGGTCAACCGCAAGATTCAGCCGATGACGGACATGGATTACTTTGGCCGCGAGGAATATTGGACCTATCCGGTCAAGAACGTTGGCGACTGCGAAGAGTATGTCCTTGAAAAGCAGCGCATCCTGATGGCCGCAGGCTGGCCCAAGAGCGCGCTTCTGATCACCGTTGCCAAGGATATCAAGAACGCGGGCCACGCTGTTCTCACCGTTCGCACCGATCAGGGCGACATGATCCTCGATAACCAGATCGAGGCGGTACTGCCCTGGTACGCAACGCCCTATCGCTACATCAAGCGCCAGTCGCCGAAAGCTCCGGCCAAATGGACCGGTATCAACGACACCCGCGCAACGACAGTCAGTAGCCTTGGAAACTAGGCTACTGGGGATTTGGAAGGGTTTGCCCTGACGGGCAAAAGGAACGGTCCGGTCGCGTCCCCACCCTCCCCATCCCTACCACGGCCGGATCCAGGGAGTCGGTCTGCCCCCGCATGACCGACTCCCGACCTTATTCAAGCTGAGCGCCTCCACACAGCTTCACTCGCCACGCTTCTTTCCCGATCCATCGGGCAGGCAGCGTGGCTTTTTTTTCAAGGGCTTGGTTTTATGGCTTTTGCGGCTGGCAGTTTTTCAGTCCCGCCAAAGCACGCATTTTTCATGAAAGGACTTTTCGAAGTGACACAGGACGTCTGGATCAGCAGTGTTGGCAGCAATTCCCAATTGTTTGACAAACCGGGAATACGTGAGAAGTATTTTGACCAAGACTGGGCGCCCGCAAAATTTGAATTTGACACTCCGACGAACGAGCACATGCAAAATCTGCAACGTTACAAACGCGCTGATAAATTGCAGCGTAGGCAACTACTGGAAGCGGCCTATGTCTTCGATGAAAAACGCTGGTCTAAAGTCAAAGACTTATTTGCCCTTGAAGGCTTTTATGCGGTCAAAGGCAAATTAGCCGAAATCCTAAAGCAATTTGATCTGGGCGGAACAGACTTGGTCGAGTTTCCGATCTATCAGGCGGACAAAACCACACAGCTGCCCGGCCCATTCTATTTCCTGAATTTGGGGTCTCAAAAAGACTGCCTCCTTCCAGAGCTAAGCACTAATCTCGAAGCTGGCGTTCTCAATGTCAGAACAGGCAAACGCCGGTGGCGGCCGAAAACGGTCCTGCACGACGGAGATGCCGCTGTCACTATTGCGGCGCTTGAAGGCGCGGATCTCTGGGTTGACCCTAAATTTCCAGGAAAAATTTTCATGAGCGGCCCGCTGCATGACGCCATCGAGGCCGCTGGCCTGAAAATCGATTTCCTTTTTGCCAAGGCTCGCATTGTTGAGGAGTAAGGTGACCCAGATTCCGGCAAACTCTACTGGTCCAATGTCCTCAAGACTGCCAGCCAGTTCTGCGCACCGCCAAGCACGCGCAAGATATCCAGATGAATTGCGTTGATCCGATAGACAATCAGATGCGAACCGGAGGGGTGAAGCCGGACTGGTGGATCAAACTCCGTTCTCTCACGCGCAAGTTCTGGTGAAAGCAGCAAGAGGTCAAACGTCGCCTCCAATTCATCCATATACCGGTCAGCTCGCTCGGCGGACCAGTTCTGGGCGCCATAGATCCAGATATCCTCAAGGTCCTGTTCTGCCCTTGGAACAAGCCGGTAACCGGTAAGCTTAGGCTTCGCCATGCGTCTTCCGCATGCGCTGCTTGAAGGCTTTGAAATCAAACGGTTGCGGTTCGCCGCTGACAATGCCGTCCGACACAGCAGCCTGCACAGCGGAAAGCGCTGCAACGCGCTCCTGATCCTTGCGGATCAAATGCCGCACATAATCACTTGTATTGCTGAACCTGCCATCTGCCAGCTGCTCTTCCACCCAATCTTTCATCGGCGCAGGAAGTGAAACATTCATCGTCGCCATGGCAGGAGCTCCTCGTCCGCATCACGGCACAAGTTTATGACAAACTTTGCCAACTGTCATGACAAAGTTTGCCAACGCGTGCTCGAGCATCTTTGGGCGCTCAATCGATTCCGATTTAGCGTCCGCTGATCAAAAGTGACCACAGGAAACTCAGGAAATCTCCACCAGCTCCTTGGCAAAGCGTTTCCAGTTCGCGACGTAGCCAGCTGCGGAAAGGGTGATGCCGTGGGCGGCCTTTTCGTCAAGCTCGCGAGCGATTTTGCCCGGCACGCCGACAACGAGGGAATTGTCAGGGATGACCTTGCCTTCCGCCACAAGTGCATTGGCGCCGATGATGCAGTTGGACCCGATGACTGCGCCATTGAGAATGGTTGCGCCCATGCCGACGAGAGAATTGCTGCCGATCGTACAGCCATGCAGGATCGCCTGATGGCCGATGGTGCAGTCCGCGCCAATCGTCAGCGGATAGCCCATATCCGTGTGGCAGACTGCGCCGTCCTGCACGTTTGAGCGCGGGCCAACGTGGATCAGCTCATTGTCGCCGCGCAGCACGGCTCCAAACCAGACGCTCGCTTCCTCATCCAGCCGCACCCTGCCCATGACGCTCGCATTGGGCGCAATCCAGAACTGACCATATTTCGGAAGCTGCGGAGACACACCGCCCAACTTGTAAAGAGCCACAACCTACCCCGTTGTTTTGAAACTGACCGGCTCCAGAAGCCGATCAGCTGAAGGAATGCGCAACACCAAGTGCCAGCTGCAGGACCAGAAGACCGGAGCACAGGCTCCACATGCCAGCAATTGTTGATGAGGCAACGAGCCACCCGACCGGGCGTTTTTCGATGCGCCGGCCCCGAATGGCATTCCTCATGATGATGAAAGGTCCAGCGAACAGCACCATGAAAATGCCGCTCAGGATCGCAGGCATCGTCTCGACATTGAAGTTGAAACGTGGCGGTTCCTGCATCAGGAGCTGATAAAAACTACCAAGCACTCCTGCAGAAACAAAACCGGCGGCCCCGATATACACTGCTATGAAAAGCTCACCCACGGCCTATTAACCCCCTGTTAACCTTTTCCAGCCAACGCTGAAACAGAATTCGTATTGGGTCAACAGCAATTCCCGTGCCGGTTTGGCAAGCTGCGTTAAGTTCTTGTAAATCCTTATAACGCCGACCGGGTAAAAATGCGGATCATCCCGATCTGGGACGAGATGTGCCGAGACAGGACGCCAAAGTGAGACACTGGTCCTGCTCCCGGCACCGGGGCTTTTGAATGGACTATTACGCACTTCCAGACGCCACAGGTGTAAAAGCAAGGCATTTCAACGCCTTGTTGTGGGGGTTGTGCGGACTGGCTGTGCTGTATGTCGGTCAGGTGTCCATGCAGGTGGCTGACGAGATCGGAGAGATGGTCGTGGAGGAAGCCAGCCTTCCGGCAGACACCTACCAGATCGGTCTTCACACCTTGTCGATCCCCGAAACTTATCTGAGGGAAACCGAGTTTGGTTTCTTCGACAGCGCCCGCACCGGGGCCGTGAAGGACACTCTGGAACTGGCGCTCGTGTGGCCAACGTTGGCCCCCGCCTCGCGAACCCGATCGAAGGCACTGACTTTCGGCAACGGGTCCAATCTCGTCTATCTGCAAATCGACAAGGGCGTTTCCGGAGAAAGTCTGAGCGACCAGATCGAACCGGTCTACCGCCGCCTGGCGACCGTGCCCGTTGCAGAAGGTCCCGCCGGACTGCAAGTCCTGACCCTCTCCCCCGGCGTTGACATCGAGGAAGACGAGATCATCTTCGAGATTGAGGAAAACAATCGTTATGCAGCCCGCTGCAAGCGCCGCGCCCACCAGAAACAGTCTATCTGCGAGCGCTCGTTCCAGCTGCGCGGCGTATTGACCGTGACCTACCGGTTTGAAAAGCCCTTGCTGGCCAACTGGGGCCGACTGGAGCGCCGCGCCCGCGAACTGGTCGAGGCATCGCTCGTCAGTGAGGATGCCCCGGTCGCGGTCATGAAAAAGGCCTCCCCCACCGGCTGACCGGCAGAAGAGGCCTTGTTTCGATTTGTCTTCGAGACCTGGTCTCAGACCTCTTCCAGATCGATTTCCAGAATGGCCATCTGGAAGTTCCAGCTCAGGTCTTCATCTTCATCGTCCCGGAAGATCACGCCGATGAATTCATCGCCGATGTAGACTTCCGCGCTGTCGTCCTTGCGCGGGCGAGCCTTCACCTGAAGATTGGACAGCTCAAACTTCTTGCGCAAAAAGGCTTCGAGTTTCCGGATTTCTTCGGGTTTCACGAGGCTTCTCCTGCTTCGGTTGATTGGTTGGCTTGCTCGCGACCCTACACAAATGTACGGGCATGCCAAGCGCCGCGATCAGGTTTCCCCGTGTTCCTTATCCACTTCTTCCAAAAGAAGCTGGTTCATGCTGCGCGACGGTTCGGAGCATCCGGCCTTGCCCACAACCCGCGCGGGCACACCCGCCACGGTCGTGTTGGGCGGAACGTCCTGAAGCACCACGGAACCGGATGCAATACGCGAGCAATGGCCAATCTCGATATTGCCGAGCACCTTGGCCCCTGCGCCCAGAAGCACGCCGCGCCGTATCTTCGGATGACGATCCCCGTCTTCCTTGCCTGTCCCGCCAAGCGTCACCCCTTGCAGGATGGAGACGTCGTCCTCGATCACAGCCGTGCCGCCAATCACAACGCCCGTGCCGTGGTCAATGAAGATGCCCCGCCCCATGGGAACCGCCGGATGAATGTCGATCTGGAAGACTTCCGATGCCCGGCTCTGGATATAAAGCGCAAAGTCATGCCGTCCCTGCCGCCACAGCCAGTTGGCAAGGCGGTGGGTCTGCAGCGCATGAAAGCCCTTGAAATAGAGCACGGGCTCAAGGTAGCGGAAGCATGCCGGGTCACGGTCATAAACGGCAACGATATCCACCCGAAGGATTTCGCTCAGCTCCGGCTCCATGGCCAGCGCTTCCATATAGGTCTGGCGGATCAGCGAGGCTGAAACGATATCGCGGCCAAGCCGCTGACCCAAACGATGGATCACCGCCTCTTCCAGCGTCTCGTGATTGAGCACGGTCTCATAGACAAAGGAGGACAGCGCCGGCTCGGCGGCTACCATTTCCTGTGCTTCTTCCCGCAGCTTGCGCCAAACCGGATCATGCAGCGCAATTTTCGCGGCGCTTTGCTGTGGTGTCGAATTCGACATGGCTTGTCTCCTTTTTCAAGCCCCGTGAACTGGCTCGAAAGCCTGCAACCTGCCGGAAAGATAGGGTGCTTCGGCTCTGATTCCAAAGTCAAACTTGCGCGAACGGTCAAGCTTTGCTTTCCATACTCGCAAAAATGCTCAAGGTCTGCCCCAGAACTTCACCGATCGGACACGCTTTCCATGACTTTACCCTCGCCTGCCACACCTGGAACAATCCGCACAGAAGTCGACGGGGCTATCGGTTGGTTGATCATTGACAACGAACCGAAGAAAAACGCCCTTTCGCTTGCCATGTGGCAGGCCGTTCCAGCCGCAGTGAAGCAGCTTTCCGACAATCCGGCCATACGTCTCATCGTCTTAAGGGGCGCAGGGCCAGACAGCTTTGTCGCGGGCGCAGACATATCGGAGTTTGAAGAGACAAGGTCAAGCGCAGAAAAGGCAAAAAGCTATGACGAGGTGAATGTCGCGGCCTGCGAGGCGCTGAAAGCCTCCGACAAGCCGACCCTTGCCATGATCCGCGGCCACTGCCTTGGTGGCGGTCTGGCCCTCGCCCTTGCGTGCGACATGCGCCTTGCAGCTGAAGGGGCACAATTCGGCATTCCCGCCGCCCGCCTCGGCCTTGCCTATCCGCTGGGCCTCGTTGCCGATGTTTTGCGCGCCGTTCCGGCCTCCATTGCCAAACGGCTGATCTATACGGCAGAGCGCCTTGGCAGCGATGAGGCACTGCGCCTCGGTCTTGTTGATGAACTGGTCGCCGAGGCGGACCTTGAACCCCGCACCCGCGACCTTGCCCGCACCATTGCCGCCAACGCGCCCCTCACGTTGCGGGCCGCCAAGATAGCCATCAACGCACTTGCCGACGGGAGCGCGTCCGAAGCACTCGCCACAGCCCAGTCCGCCGCCAACACCTGTTTCGACAGCACCGATTTTGTCGAAGGTCGCACCGCCTTTCTGGAAAAGCGAAAACCGGTGTTCGAGGGGCGGTGACCCGGCCAACCGTTCCGCTCTCTCCGTCGCCGGAGATCACATAGACGCACACAGCCGCACTTCTTGGCTCCCCGATCCCGAATCTCACGTTGTTCGTCCGGGATGACAAAAAATGGCAGGATCTCTCAACTGCCGTCCCGGCCCACGAGCCGGGACCTCCAGCCATTCGACGACAAGACACCGGATCAAGTCCGGGGCGTCCAGTGCCGTGCGTGGGTGCTCTCACACCCACAAACACCCGTCCGCCCAGAAGTTCCCCTGTGTAGAGAATGGTGAAATCGATTGCGCTGATTCCCCTCCCCCTTGTGGGGAGGGGTTAGGGGTGGGGGTTTGCCGGGTCTCACGAAAAGTCGAACAAGTGGAAAAGTAGTCACCCCCACCCTCTCCCTCCCCACAAGGGGGAGGGTTTGGATAAATCTCGCACGACTTACAGCCAACCCGCCATTTGGAAAGACGCGCTCACTGTATTCCCTCCTTGAAAGAAGAAATCCTCTGGGTACTTCCCTTCCCCGCCAACAAACGCGGGGCTGAGAGTGCGGTCCGGTAATCCGCTTTCGGCGCAAACGGCCAATACGCGTGATCTCCGGCAGCCAAAAAAGCACTGGCGACTTCCGGTTTGAGGGCACCAAGCGAGAAAAAGCGCAGCAGGGCGTTCGGCTGAACCCTTTGGGAAGGATCAAACCCTGCAAGGGCAATATCCGGCCAGACATAGGGTTGATCGGTATGCAGGAAAATCAGCCAGCGGGAGCATAACCGCAGGTCTTCCCGCGACAGCTTGTATTTCCCCGAAAGAACATGCTCGTGCAAGTCATCATAAAAGGGCCACATGGTGTTCCAGATCGCCCGTACGGCACGGTCTTTTGTCTGAGGTTCGCTGTCCTCAAACATGTCGTTGGAAATCCGGCCGCCAATAAACCGTCGCAACAACTGCGCAGCAATTCTCCGCGCAACGGAATCTACTTGTGAACCATCGGCCATGCCGTAACTTACCTTACGGTACTTTTGAATCAATCTCTCAGGCAAATGAATCAATATCAAAAGCAACGGAGGCAAGTCACTGAAATAAGGCGACTTTTAACAACGAGACATCAGACATTGGCAAACAGATCAGTCAGAAATGTCTCGACCGCTTCGGCGAAAACATCGTTCCGGTCGCCCGCCACCATATGGCCGGCATCCTTGATGTCGACGAATTTGGCATGCGGCACGAGACTGAGGAATTCCTCGACATATTCCATTGAAACAAGCTCTGAATTGCGGCCTCGCACCAAAAGGACGGGCAACCCCAGCTTGGCTGCAGCAGCCACCAGCTCGTCCTGAACCGCTTGCCTGTCCTCCGGGTTGATCCGCTTGGAGCCTTTTATGAATTTCGGGTCCCAATGCCAGCGATACCGGCCATCATCATGAAGCCGCAGGTTCTTGGAAAGACCTGAAAGATCCTTCGGGCGCGAGCGGTTGGGAATATAGAGCGCAATGGCATCCGCAGCCTCCTCGACCGAGGCGAACCCCTCTTCCAGCTTTTCGGCCATGAAACCGACGATCTTGGCAACACCGCCCATGTCCATGCGCGGCGTGATGTCGACAAGGATCAGCGCGTAAAGCACACCCGGCTCATAGGCTCCTTCCGCCAACAGTCCGGCAAGTCCACCAAGAGACGCCCCGACGAGGACTGGCCGCGCTCCGTCGCGTTCCTTGATCTGATGCGAGACTTCGACAAGGTCACGCGCAAAATGATGAAAATGATAGTTGCCCGACGGCACCCAGTCACTTTCACCATGGCCGCGCTGATCCATGGAATAAACGACATGGCCAAGAGCCGCGATGCGCTCTGCCGCAACATTCCAGGAGTGCCGGGTTTGCCCGCCGCCGTGAAGCAGCAGAACGGGACGCCCGCTCTCCCCCACCTGGTCGGCAATCAGGCGGTTTCCTTCCGCCCCATCAAATGTCACGGCACTATGTTTCATCGCTAGATGGTCCTGTTCAAAAACTCCAGCACGCCCTGCTTGAAGACCTTGTCACCGACGGCAACCATGTGGTCGCGGTTCGGAATGTCGAGAACTTCCGCATCCGGCATCAGGTCGGCCAGTTTCTGCGGCGATCCGGCAATGTCGTCCTTGGTGCCGACCGCAACAAGCGCCGGAACCGAAATCCGCGCGACTTCCTCTTCCGAGATCTTCTGCCGGGAGGACCGCATGCAGGCAGCCAGCGCCAGACGGTCAGAGCCGGTCTGTTCTGCAAATGCGCGAAAGGCACGGCCCGTGCGATCGGGAATATCCTGAATACGATCGGTCTCGAGCGCGCTGGCAATTGGCTCTGGATCGCCGATGCCGGTGATCATGCCATAACCAAGGCCACCGAAGATCACGCGGCGCACGCGCTCGGGGTGGTTCATGGCCAGAAACGCAGAGATCCGCGCACCCATCGAATAGCCCATCACGTCGACATTCGTCAGACCAAGATGCTCAATCAACTGAAAGGCATCTTCCGCCATCATTGGCGCGCCATATGCGTCCGGGTCATGAAACTTGGTGCTGTCGCCATGGCCACGATTGTCAACCGCGATCACGCGACGTCCATCCTTCACCAATGTATCGACCCAGCCCGGATAAACCCAGTTCACCTGCTTGTTCGACGCAAAGCCGTGGATCAACAGGATCGGGTCTCCCTCCCCTTCATCCAGATAGGAAATGTTGACGGCACCTGCTTGGAACGACGGCATTCACACTAACCTTTACGTAAAGGGAAAATCCAACCTGCGTCAGCTTACGCTCAGTGCGGGGAACTCGTAAAGTTTTTTTGACCACACAGTCGAACAGGGAAACAAAATCCAAAGACGAGGCAAATTTACGCAGCAAACGATGGTGTGAAACTTTTCCGCCCCCCTATCCAAGTTGTCCATGAGGGGCTATGTTCGCGCACAAATACCAATCAAGACAAAGGGGTTCGGCCCATGGCGGATCAGGTTGTCCCGCACTTCCAAAACACTAGTGGTCATGAATCAGTGGCAATCGGCGCCAAGGAATTCATGTGCATCGGCGCGAACCCGCCTTTTGACCATCCGCATGTCTTTCTCGACATGGGAACCGAAAAGGAAGTCGTCTGCCCATACTGCTCGACGCTCTACAAGTTCGACCGCACTCTAAAGCCGTCCGAATCTTCCCCGGCTGATTGCACCTGGACACCGGCTGCGGCCTGATCGGCACCTCACATGCCTGAACGAGAAAAACGGTCCTTTCCGGTCGTCATTGCTGGCGCCGGAATCGGAGGACTGACGGCTGCGCTCGCCCTCAATGACGCTGGTTATGAGGTTTGCGTCCTTGAAAAGGCGTCCGAGCTTCGCGAGGTCGGAGCCGGATTGCAGCTTTCGCCAAATGCCTGTTCGGTTCTGGAACGCCTTGGTGTTCTGGACGAGCTTTTGCCCCATGCCGTCTTGCCTGAAGGCATATCCATCAGAAGCGGGCACTCCGGGAAGCTTCTTGGAACGGTTCCGTTGGGCGGCGACATCGCGGAACGCTATGGCCTCCCCTATCTCGTCATCCACCGCGCTGATCTGCAGGCAACGCTCTTTGAGCACGCCTGCAGCCGCAAGGGCATCGATATCAGGCTGGATGCGGCGGTTTCGGACATCAAGATCAACGACCAAGGTCAGATTACCTGCCTTTATGAAACCAGCGACGACGTGAATGCCGTTGGAACGCGCGCGCTGATCGGTGCAGATGGCGTCTGGTCGAAGGTGCGCCGGTTCGTTCCCGGTCACAATACTCCGAAATTCACCGGCCAGGCCGCATACCGGGCAACCATCCCGGCTGAAGGTCTCCCGTCTTACGTTCTGAACAGGACCGGGCTCTGGCTGGGCCCAAATGCCCATGTGGTGCATTACCCGATTTCCGGCGGAAGCTCGCTGAACATCGTGGTGCTGATTGCGGAAAACTGGACCGAACAGGACTGGTCCGCCCCGGCAGATGCAGACATGGTTCATGCAGCTCTCGACGGATGGTCGCCAGAACTCCTGAGCCTGATTGAAAAATCCCCGAAATGGCTGAAATGGGCGTTGTGCGGTGTGGACGCCAACGGACCGTGGCGCCACGGCCAGGTCGCACTTCTGGGCGATGCGGCACACGGCATGTTGCCCTATGCCGCGCAAGGCGGAGCAATGGCGATCGAGGATGCCTTTGTTCTCGCCCGCACCTTCAAGGCCCAGAACGGCGACGCCAATACCGCCTTTGCAATTTATGAGGCAGAGCGGAAGGACCGCGTGGCAAGGGTGCAGGCCCTCGCCCGTCGCAATGCTTCCATCTACCACATGGGCGCTCCGCTGGCGCTTGCCCGCGACACGGTCATGCGGATGATGCCGCCGAAGAAGTTCATCGACCAGATGGACTGGATTTATCGCTGGACGGCCACAGCCTCACGCTCCACATAAGTGGGACGAGGCCTTGAGCCCGGCGACCAGCTGGGCTAAAGCCATGCACCACCTTATCGCAACGGAGTCGGCCATGGCCGAAGAGCAGAGCGACGGGGAAGTCACCGCAGCCTTTCTGGTTATTGGTGATGAAATCCTGTCCGGGCGCACGAAGGACAAGAATATCGGCTTTCTGGCCGAGTATCTGACCGCGATCGGCATCGATCTTCGCGAGGTCCGCATCGTGCCGGATATTCGTGAGAAGATCGTCGAGGCGGTGAACGCGCTTCGCCCGCACTATACCTATGTCTTCACCTCCGGCGGCATTGGTCCGACCCATGACGACATTACCGCCGACAGTATCGCCGCCGCTTTCGGCGTGCCGATTGATGTCGATCCGCGAGCACGGGCGATCCTTGAAGCGCACTACCCTCCCGGACAGCTGACCGAAGCACGCCTGCGCATGGCCCGCATTCCGCAAGGCGCGAACCTGATCGAGAACAAGGTCTCCAAGGCACCGGGTTTCCGGATCGGCAATGTTCATGTGATGGCTGGCGTTCCATCCATCATGCAGGCCATGGTCGACGCCATTGTTCCCACACTGAAGACCGGCACAAAAATCCTGTCCCGGTCCGTCGATGCAGAGCTTCCGGAAAGCCGTATCGCGCTTCAGATCGGCGAGATTCAGGATCGGTTCCCGCAAACCATGATCGGGTCCTATCCGCGCGCTCAGGACGGGCGCTTCACCACCCAAATCGTCATTCGCTCCCGCGATGAAACCATTCTGGCCGAGGCCACAGCTGCCGTGGAAGCAGTCGTGCGGGACGCCACCAACCAATCTGCCTGAAAAGGACGCTTTCATGGAAAATCCAGCTCAAGACAAGGCCTTCCCGGTTTCATGGGACATGTTCCACCGCGACGCGCGCGCACTGGCATGGCGCTTGAAAGATCAAGGTCAGTGGAAGGCGATTGTATGCATCACACGCGGCGGCCTAGTTCCAGCTGCCATCGTCGCGCGCGAGCTCGGCATTCGTACCATCGAAACTGTCTGCATTGCCTCCTACCACGACTATGAAAACCAGGGAAAACTGGAAGTCATCAAGCCGGTTGATGGCAACCTCATTGATCTGGAAGGCGGCGAAGGCAGCGGCGTTCTGGTCATCGACGATCTGGTCGACACCGGCAAGACAGCAGCAGTCGTGCGTGAAATGCTCCCGAAAGCTCATTTTGCCACCGTTTATGCCAAGCCGGTCGGCTGCCCGATGGTCGACACATTCGTCACGGAAGTCTCACAGGACACGTGGATCTATTTCCCGTGGGACATGGGCTGGCAGTTCCAGCCGCCGCTTTCCCGCGACACAAAGGGATAAGCGCAACGCGCAACCCAAACCCGAAAGGCGGCTCCAGGGCCGCCTTTTTTGTTGCCCGGATGCCACAGCAAGCGACAACCTGAAGTTCTAGCGGCTCCATCACCATTTGGTGATCACCCTGCCCCGTTTCCGGCTTAATTCGTATGTTAGGGGCAGAATTGATTAACCATGACCGCCTATCTCTGGTGTCGCCATGATCATTTCAACGCCAGACCGTTCTCAGGAAGTTTGATGCTCGACCGCCGACTGTTTCTCATCTCCGGTACCGCAGCCTTGCTCGCCGGTTGCTCCAGCACCCAGCGCACTCTCGCCCCGACCATTCCGGGCGATGCAGCCCCGAAGCGGATAAGTCCGGAATATGTGGCCATGTACGGCCCGCTGCTGGACGAGCGGTTTCCGGTGCCTGCGGTCAAGCTGACGGATATCGATCCCGTCTATTATCGGCAGCTCGTCGACTATTCCTCGCCGGAACCGACCGGCACCATCATTGTGGACACGCCCAATCGCTTCCTCTACCTGACCATGGAAGGCGGCAAGGCCATGCGCTACGGCGTCGGCATCGGTCGCGCCGGCTTTGAATGGGGCGGCAGCGCGCGCATTGCCTACAAGAAGGAATGGCCGACCTGGACGCCGCCGGCGGAAATGATCGCGCGCCAGCCGGAACTGGAAGAATTTCGCAATGGCATGGCCCCGGGCATCGAGAACCCGCTCGGCGCACGCGCCCTCTACATATTCGAAGGTGGCCGCGACACGCTCTACCGCGTTCACGGCACGGCTGAAACTTGGTCCATCGGCAAGGCCGTCTCTTCCGGCTGTGTGCGCCTTTTGAACCACGACATCATCGATCTCTACAATCGCGTGCCGAACAACACCAAGATCGTCGTCCGGCAGGCCTGATCGAGATCATGATCGGGCGGATCAGATATCGACGCTGACCGCCCGATTCACTTCGATGGCCTGCGGCGTCACGCTACAGCCAATGGCATAGACCTCGACACCTGCTTCCCGTGCCGCCGCAAAGGCCTCGGCGTAGTTGGGGTCAATATCGTCCGCCAGTTCCAGACGATCGCAATCGGGCCTCTGCACCAGAAACACCATCGCCGCGCGGTGACCTTCAGCCACCATGTCGGATAGTTCCGCCAGATGCTTCGCGCCGCGCGCGGTCACTGAATCGGGAAACTCGGCAAGTCCGGCCTGACGCATCAGGTGAACGTTTTTCACCTCGACATAGGTGGTTCCATGCGACCCGCCCTCCAGCAGAATGTCGATGCGGGAGTTCTTGCCGTATTTCACTTCACGCCGCAGGGTTTCAAATCCGGCCAGCTCCGGAATTGCCCCGGCAAGAATCCCCTCCTCCACCAGCTTGTTCGGATAGGCGGTATTGATCCCCACAAGCGCGCCATCTGCCTCGATGATTTCAAAGGAATGCTTGAGCTTACGCTTCGGATTGTCAGAGACCGAGACCCAGACCCGCGAGCCCGGCTCCTTCAGCCCCAGCATCGAGCCCGGATTGGCGCAATGGGCGGTGATCTCCGACCCATCCGCATCCAGAATGATATCAGCCAGAAATCGCTTGTAACGCTTGACCAGCCTGCCGGTCTGCAGCGGTGCGGGAAATTTCATGAAAGCCCCCAGTGTGGATGGCAAGGGAGTGGAAATTCAGCGCGACCAGAAATCCGGATCGAGCAGCACCAGAACGGTGAAGAGCTCCAGACGCCCCATCAGCATGGCGAAGGACAAAAGCCACTTGGCACCTTCGGGAAGCGGCGCGAAATTGCCTGCCGGTCCAATGACCGGGCCAAGACCGGGACCGACATTACCAACAGCGGTGGCAGCCGCCGAAACAGCCGTCACAAGATCCAGCCCGAAGAACGACAGCGCCAGCGTGATGATCCCGACGGACCCGAGATAGACCACCAGAAAGGCGAGAACCGAGAAGGAAAGCTCCGGGGTCAGACGCGTGCCGCCATATTCTTCCGACATGACCCGGTTGGGTCGAACCATGCGGCGCAAATGAGCGCGCACCGTGCCGAAAAACACCAGAAACCTGAAAACCTTGATACCGCCAGTGGTGGATCCCGTACAGCCGCCGACAAACATCAAGAGAAGTGCGATACCGACAACCGGCGGACCCCATTCGGTGAAATCGCCGAGCGCATAACCGGTACCGGTGACGACGGAAATGACGTTGAACGTCGATTTCAACAACGCTTCGTCGAACGGGAAATCCATCTCGACACCGAGATAGACCGTCAGCGTCAGCGACACGGCCGCCAGAAAGCCGATCAGCACCCGCACCTGCGGATCGCGCCACAAGAGCAGCGGCTGGCCTCGCAGCGCCTGAATGATCAGAACGAATGGCAGCGCGCCAATGACCATAAACACGATGGCGACCCAGCCGGAAGCCGGATTGGTGAAATAACCAAAGGACAGGTCATGCGTGGAGTAGCCGCCTGTCGAAATCGTTGTAAGGGCATGATTGAAGGCGTCGAACAGGTCCATACCTGTCGCGATATAGGCGATGATGCACAGGACCGTCAGGAACAGATAGGCAAGGCCGATGAGACGGATCAGCTCCACGGAACGGCTGACGATCTTTTCCGACCTGTCAGAGCTCTCGCTCTGGAAAAGCTGCATCCCGCCGATACGCAGGAACGGCAGAAGCACGATGGCCATAACGATAATCCCGACGCCGCCCATCCACTGCATGATCGAACGCCAGACGAGAAGTCCCGGAGGCAGATCATCAAGACCGGAGAGAACGGTGGACCCGGTGGTGGTGAAGCCGGAGACGGCCTCGAACACCGCATCCGCATAACCGATGCCGAGCCACAGAAACGGCAACGCGCCAAAGGCCGGCAGCGTTGCCCAGGCAAGCGTCGTCAGAACGAAGGTCTGCCGCGTATCCAGTCCCTTTTCCAGCGAACCGCCGACAGAGATCGACAACAGCATGCCGAGCAAGCCGGTCAGCAGTGAGGAAAAGACAAAAGCCTGCCAGTCCGGGTTCTTCAACGCCACATCGACAATGGCGGGAATCAGCATGGCGGTCGCAAGGCCGACATAAAGGAAGCCAAGAACGTTCAGGACGGGTCGAAAGGAGATCAAATCTGTCTCGTCAGGTCTCGGCAAGAGTGCTGGCTGCACCCGGCGGGCACAATTACCCGGGGGCTGAATCTCGACTCTCTTCCTACCGCTTTTCTGAAAATTTTCAATGATGAAAGGACGGGCGTGCAGCGTCCCGCGAGTTCACCGTACTCCATCTGCCCGAAAAGCGGCCAATTGTGTCTTTTCCACCCAGTCAGCACACTCATACCTAACTCTACGTAATTTTTGCAGGTTCATCTATTGACCCGAAGCAAACCTTCCTCCAAACGATTGCCATTGCACAGAATCTGGAGATTTTTATATGACGCCCTACCAGAACATCGAGCAGTTCGAGTTCAAAGGTAACGCAAAGGAGTGGTTCGGGATCTGGATCACCAACGTCCTCCTGTCAATCGTCACCCTTGGCATCTACTCGGCATGGGCCAAGGTCCGGACCAAGAAGTACTTTTATCAAAACACCTATATTGCCGGCCGGAATTTCGACTACCACGCCACACCGAAGCAGATTCTGATCGGCCGCCTTATCGTGGTTGCTGGCCTCGTGATCTTCTACATGGCAAACGCGGCGAGCCCATTGGCGGGCGGCATTCTCTCGCTGGTCCTGTTTGCGATTGTCCCGATCCTGATCCTGCGAAGCACGCGCTTCAACGCGCGCAACAGCAGCTGGTCCAACGTGCGGTTCAACTTCGATCAGAGAACCGGCAAGGCCTATGAAGTTTATCTGCTTTACCCGATCCTGATGGGTGTCACGCTTTACACCACACAGCCATTCTGGGCGCGGGCCAAGAATCGCTTCGGCATCAACGGTCACCTGCTCGGGCGCACCCGCTTCAAGTTCGACAGTGGCGTTGGCCCGTTCTATCTGGCGTCCATTTCCGCAGTGGTTGTCTTTGCCATCGGTTTTGCCATCTTCTTCGCCCTGTCCGACGGCCCGCTTCTCCTCGGCGAAAACCCCGCTGACGATGTGCGCACCATTGCCAACAATCCGCAGGCTCTCGCTCCGATAGGCATCCTGATCCTGAGCTTTGCCGCCGCACGCGTCGTTTATGATGCCTTGCTGCGCAATCACGTATACGGCCACATGACGCTGGCGGGCCATGCCTTCCGCTCCACCGTCTCGCCGCTCGATGTGCTGGTCCTCACCATCAGCAACATGCTGATGGTCGTGTTTTCCCTCGGCCTGCTGCTGCCCTACACACAGGTCCGCATGCACCGCTACTGGACGGAAAACACATTCGTACAGCCAAATGGCTCCATCGACGCGTTCTACGGCGAAATGATTGCCGACAGCAGCGCGATCGGTGATGCCTATTCCGACATTGAAGGCATTGATCTGGGGATCGCCCTTTGATGCTTCCGGAAGGAAAAACCAAGGTAACCGGCCGGGCGTTCGCGCCCGGTTCTTCAGAGCTGATCGAGGCAGAGCTTGTCTGCCGCCCGAACAGCCCCGAACTCTTTCTGCTCAATTCCGCGGATCGCTCGATCCTGACCCGCAGCCCGCGCGCGCAGGCGGAGCTTGGATCGGTCGTCGGCTCGGGCCCGGTGAACGTGATGCTGTCTGGCGGCTGGCTGTTCCAGACCGAGGATCATGACGTCACAGCCCTCATGGATGAGAGCTTTTCCAGCCGCACCCTGCGTAGCTGGGAAGCCGTGCGCCCCCGCCTTTTGATCGCAGTTGCGGCCACCGCCTTCTGCGTCTGGTTGCTGTGGAAGTACGGCCTCGACATTCTGGCCTCCCTGGCCGTTGCCGCAACGCCGCCCGGCCTCACCAGCGCGATGGATGTTGCCACGATGCAAACCATTGACACCACGCTGGCTGACGAAACACAGCTTTCCGCGCCCCTGCAGGCGAAGGTGCAAACCATCTTCAAGACCCTGGTGGACGCCCTTCCCCCGGAAGAACAACCCGGCTTCACCCTGCAGTTCCGCAAGTTTCCAGAGAGCCTTGGCCCCAACGCCTTTGCCCTGCCCGGTGGCACGCTGGTCATGACAGATGCGCTCGTCGGCCAGTTTCAGGAAGACCCCGACGCGCTTTCCGGTGTGCTCGGCCACGAGATCGGTCACAAGGTGGAAGCCCACGGACTGAGGCAGCTTTATCGCTCGCTGTCCGTCTATTTTCTGGTCGCGCTGATTGCCGGTGACACCGGCCCTATCCTCGAGGACTTCCTCTTTGAAGGCCAGCTCTTGCTGCAACTCTCCCACTCACGCGCCCACGAGCGTTCCGCCGATGATTTCGGCCTTGCCCTGATGCGTAATGCAGGCTACGACCCCAAAGGCCTCAAACGCTTCTTCGCCACCCTTGAGGACCTTGCGCCAGACAGCGAAACCGACAGCGAATGGCTCTCAACCCACCCCCTCAACAAGGACCGCATCGACCGCATCGACGCTTTTATTAAAGAGAACAGACACTGAAAGACCGATCTACCCACACGAAATACGAGTTGAATTATAAATATTCGAATAAATCTTTTTGAAAATATTTAAAATAACAACGCCAATTATACAGTAATTTCGCCACCAATTTCACTATTTAGTATTTCAGAAACTCAAACTGCCTCACAATAACCTTAATTGCTACATATGGAAATACTACATCATTTCGACTCAATCTCTTGTCCGAGCAGTTCGGTAAGTGCGATGTGATGCTGGACCGACCTGTGGCCCGAGCCTGCATTTGAGTTCTTTCAGCTAAAATCCGTCACGATGCGTAGTCATCAATCGTGCCGACAGATTTGGTCCTTCGCGCTCAAAAGAACTCTACGACCTGATCTCGTCTTCAAGTGTATTTCCGTTGCCCTGGCCGCGTCCACTTCCATACAGGCCCGACGTTCTGGCGACGACTCTTACAAACCTGACATTCACGACTTTACTTGGCGCCGAAGTATATCCACCGGAATACATGCGGCTATTAGGGATTATCCAATTGAATATCGAAATCGTTACGACGCCCAATGATTGTTTGAAAGAAACGGGAATGGGCACCGCAAATGCCTGCAGTGCGATTATGGAAGCACTCGAACGATCAGGCAGAAATGCCGCAGTAACCGTCTGCGAAACCATTGATGATCTGGAGAAAATTTGCGCACGCAAACCTGACATCGTCATGCTCGCAGCGAAATACATAAAGCTGGAGACTGGAAAGATAATCTGGCTTTCGAGTTTCTTTGAAGAGCACTCCATCTTCTATACAGGCAGCGCAAAAAAGGAGCTGCTATTTGACTCGAATAAGGTCGCTGCAAAGGAGCTTGTGAGATCGAGAGGAATTCAGACTGCGAAGTTCTTCCTTGCCCTTCCAGGGGATTACACGGTTGAAGACGAACTCCCCCTTTCCTACCCCTTGTTTGTAAAGCCTTTGAGCGCTGCAAACGGCAACGGCATTGATTCAGATTCTGTGGTCAGCAACTTCGAGGAATATCAGGCCAAGATACAGGCCCTCAGCGACACCTATTGCGAGCCTGCTTTGGTAGAGGACTATCTGAACGGTCGGGAGTTCACCGTTTCCATCATTCAGGGAAGTCGTGATCTGGTCCTCGCCCCGATTGAAATCATTCCCCCAATTGTCGAGGGTAGACGAATACTGAGCGCTAAAACAAAAACGCTCAACAATGAGAAGCTGGCAGAAATAACCAGGACCGGGACTTTGCTTGAAGTTGCGGAAATGGCGCGCAAATCCTTCCTCGCGATTGGCGCCCGGGACTACGCCCGCATCGACATCAAAATGGACAATCACGGCAAATGCCACTTTATGGAAGCCAATCTGGTGCCGGGCATGACGCCGCGATCCAGCTATTTCCCCCGTGCTTTCGAGATCCACAGCGGCTTCAGCTACGACGAAGTCGTCAGGCTGATAATTCAAGGCGCAATCAATAGAAAGAAACGTGGCACAGCCACCGCTCCAAGCGAACCTGCAATAGCCGACAACTCCAACGTAGCGCTCCCTGTGGGGAGAACCGTCGGACTGCTGCCTTCACCAGGGTCCCTGACCCCATCCTGACAGCAGGCTCCACAAACTCAAGAAACAGGGAATAGGTTATTGAATATACTCAAAGAGAAGTGCTTCATCCGGTTCTGCTTTCTGATTTTCTTCTCCCTCTGGGCGATGGGTCCGAACATGGCAAGGGCGCAAGCCGACACAAGCTCCTCCCTGCCCGACAATTCCTATGCAAAGAACTATGGAGATGGATGGGAGTGCAATCGGGGCTACCGAAACGTCAACAGCGCCTGCGTTCTCATCGACATCCCCGAACATGCCTTCCTGAATGCTTCAGGCGATCGCTGGGAATGTGGCCGCGGCTACAGGCGGAAAGACGATGCCTGCCTGGAAATTCAACTGCCCGAGAACGGGTTCCTGTCTGACACCGGCAACAGGTATGGATGGAAATGCGACCGTGGATTTCAGGACGTTGGGGATGACTGTGTCGCCATTGATGTTCCCGAGAATGGCTATCTGGTTGGAACGGCCTATGGGCGTGGCTGGAGCTGCAACCGGGGCTTTCGCGCAAAGGACGACAAATGCGTGGAGGTCCGTGTCCCCGCCAACGCCTATTTCACTGAAGAAACCTATGACCCGGGCTGGAGATGCAATCGCGGATTTCGCGCAATCGAAGACGAATGCGTTGCGATAGACGTGCCGCAAAACGCCTATCTGACAGATTCGGCCTACGGAACTGGCTGGAAATGCGACCGCGGGTACAACGCGACCGAAAACGCCTGCACCGCTGTGGAAGTCCCCGACAATGCCCATCTGGACTACACCGGCAGCGATTGGGTGTGCGACAAGCCTTACAAAAAGGACCAGAACAGCTGCATTTTGTTCTGATCCCTTCCAAAGCATATCCCAAGGCTCTGCCTTGGGACCGCACCTGGTCCTCACGCGTTCCCTATACCAATCTCAAAAGGTACGAACCTGTCTGACCCAGTTTGATATTACCCGCCTGCCGACAGCAAGCCGGATCGCTCCAAAGGCCACGCGTCGCCAGTCACCGCCCCATCGCCGCAACCGGAACCACTCCGCCGATAATTTCGGCTTCGCCCTGATGAGCAATGCAGGCTACGACCCCAAAGGCCTCAAACGCTTCTTCGCCACCCTTGAGGACCTTGCGCCAGACAGCGAAACCGACAGCGAATGGCTCTCAATCCACCCGCTCAACAAGGACCGCATCGACCGCAGCGACGCTTTTATTGAAGAGAACAGGTATTGAGATTTCGGGACTTTTGTTGATGAGAAAATCTGTCGAATTTTTATTACAAGATATCCAACTTAGTAATCATACCAAGATTCATATTCGTGAGAGGTTCTCGAAGAACGACCACCCTTCGAAGTATTACACCCAGAACAAGTTAGTTGGAGGTTCGTGACACAGTTCATCCCTCCACGTGCCAGAGGAACAATGTGGTCATAATGAATTTTTGCCTTCTGACTAAATTGTCTCGTTAAATCTACCTTGCAAAGAACGCACCGTCCCTTATCTCGGTGAAATACCGCACTCTTTGCCCAAGTTGGGATCGATGCTCTTCGGAGAAAGCCTTTGTCATTAAATGCATCAGGAACGAAAGCCGAAGACGTATTTAAGACATAGTCACCCACAAGGCATCCAAAAGCAGTCAGCGTCCTGCGATTTGAAAACAAAACATGAAAAACCTGTTTGCAGATGTCTTCACAAACCCGATCAATAAGCTCGTTCTCCTGCAGTTTTTCCAAATACTCATATCCCTCATACACAGAAAACTCAGAGAAAGGGGGAGCCGGATAATCAAAATTATTAGATTTCAAAAGGTGATCAATCCAATATTTTCCCGGCTTTATGAGCGCTTGCTCTGCATCCTCAAAGATCACACTCGATATTACTTCCTCTATAAACATGTGGAAACAGGTCCATTTAGGAAATTTTCTAACTAAGTTAGATGAGGACATATCTCCGAAAACATCTTCGAGTTTTCGGAGATACGCCCGAGGAGATGTTGTTACGCTATCGACGATCTGGCAAATATAATAAAGATCAGTAGTCGACACTTCTTGCAATTGTGAGGCCATGATTGCTCTGCATGAAAATACGAAAGAAAAATGACATTGAAACATCTTTGGTGCGGACGACGGGAATCGAACCCGTATGACCGAAGTCGAGGGATTTTAAGTCCCTTGCGTCTACCAATTTCGCCACGTCCGCAATGGGCCCTTGCCTAGCCTCTGGAGGGGCGTTTCGCAAGAACCTTTGGCATGGGGCATGCACTTTCCTATGACTTTTCCAATGAGGCACTGGAAATCTGGCGGAGAGCTTTGTATCTCATAAGGGAACAGGGACAAACCGGATGTGCCACGCCCCCATCATGCTTTCAGGCAGGCCCCGTCCAGAACACCGGAACGCTAAGAAACAATGGTCTCCTACATCGATGCTGCCGAAGCCCCGCTGAAAAACACCGGACAGGTTCGCCTTTACGGCCCGGAGGATTTCGAGGGCATGATGAAGGCCGGCCAGCTGACGGCCAAATGCCTCGATCTGGTGGCCGACATGGTCAAGCCCGGCGTCACGACGAAGGAAATCGACGATTTCGTCTATGAATACGGCATGGACCACGGCGCGATCCCGGCAACGCTGAACTATCGCGGCTATACAAAATCGTCCTGCACCTCGATCAACCATGTGGTCTGTCACGGCATTCCCAATGACAAGCCGATGCGCGAGGGCGATATCGTCAACATCGACGTGACGCTGATCCTCGATGGCTGGCATGGCGATTCCAGCCGCATGTATCCGGTCGGCCAGATC
Source organism: Roseibium sediminis (assembly GCF_008711325.1). Classification (GTDB taxonomy): domain Bacteria; phylum Pseudomonadota; class Alphaproteobacteria; order Rhizobiales; family Stappiaceae; genus Roseibium; species Roseibium sediminis. The sequence continues at coordinate 40,737 of NZ_VXDB01000020.1, read as the reverse complement.
AAGCGTGCCGCCGAACGCCTGATCGAGGTGACCTACGAATCCCTCATGCGCGGCATTGCGGCAGCCAAGCCCGGCAATACGACCGGCGACATCGGCGCGGCCATTCAGTCCTATGTGGAAGCCGAACGCTGCTCTGTCGTGCGCGATTTCTGCGGCCACGGCCTTGGCCTTTTGTTCCACGACACGCCAAACATCCTGCATTATGGCCGCCCCGGCGAAGGGGTTGAGCTGAAGCCGGGAATGATCTTCACCATTGAGCCGATGGTCAATCTGGGCCGCCCGCATGTGAAAGTGCTGAGCGATGGCTGGACTGCGGTGACACGCGACCGCTCGCTTTCCGCGCAGTTCGAGCATTCCATTGGCATTACGCCAGAGGGCTGCCAGATCTTCACCACCTCGCCGGGCGGGCTGCACATGCCCGGCTTCTCCCACACCCCTTAAGGAGTTCCATGGCAGGCCAGTTTCCCGGATTTGAAGAAACACCAGTAAAATCCAACGACCTGGCCGGTCACAGGGAACGATTGCGGGAAAGGTTTAGATTGACGGGCGAAACCGCCCTTCCCGACTATGAGCTGCTGGAACTGCTGCTGTTTTCCGCGCTGCCTCGCCGCGACACCAAGAAAGTCGCCAAGGAGCTGCTGGCGAGGTTCGGCACATTTTCCGGCGTGCTGGGTGCGCCGCGCGCCCGGCTGAAGGAAGTCAGCGGCATTGGCGATGTCGCCGTCGACACTCTGCATGCCGTCCATGCAGCCACGATCCGCGCCAACCGCGAGGACATCAAGGACCGCCCGCTGCTCGACAGCTGGTCGAAGGTGATCGCGCATGTGCAGAACGCCATGGGGCATCTGACCATCGAACAATTCCGCATCCTCTTTCTGGACAAGAAGAACGGCCTCATCGCTGACGAAGTCCAGCAACAGGGCACGGTGGACCACACGCCGGTCTATCCGCGCGAGGTGATCCGCCGGGCGCTGGAACTGCAATCAACCGCTCTTGTGCTGGTTCATAACCACCCTTCCGGCGACCCGACCCCTTCGCGTGCCGACATTCAGATGACCCGCCAGCTGATTGACATCGCCAAGCCGCTGGGCATCGAAATTCACGACCACATCATTGTTGCACGCGGTGCCCATGTCAGTTTTCGCGGTATGCAGCTTATTTGATAATATTCGATAGAAGAAAATTATGACGCTACGTAAGCTTTTGCTTCGACTTATGTTTTCGCTTCCTTAACCACTCTTGTCCGGCATTCCTTAATACGTTTGTGAGAAGGTTTCCTCGATTGACTTGAGGAAACTACACGTATGAAACCACAAACGGGGCGCTCCGGAGGCCAGATCGCAAACGCGATCATCCTGCCCATGTTTGCAGTCATAATCATCTCGCTGCTCAGCGTTTTCGGTCTGATGATCTGGTCATCGAACGTGACCGACAATTCGGCTGAACAGAGCGAGCGGCAATTGCTGTCCGGTGCGCTGGAACTGAAGCTTGAGCAAATGGCTAAGCAACAGATCGGCACTGTTGTGTGGGACAAGGCCTTCTACAAGACAGCAGGACCGTTTCTCGATCAGGCGTGGCTGGAGCAGAACCTGGCCATCTGGCAACTCCAGAACCACGGTTTCACCAAGACCGCCCTGATCGGCCGCGATATGGAACCGACCTTCAGTTATTCCTCGGACAATCATCACGACTGGCTGAACGATGACGTAAAGGACCAGACAAGAAGCGCGGTCGCCAAGGTTCGCGCCCGCTTCATCAATTCCTTCGTGCGCACGGGCTCCGGGCTCTACCGTTTCAGCCCGAACTACCGCATCAACGACAGGTCGATCTTCGAAACCTCGATCATCAGCATTGCCGGTCGCCCATACATGTTCAGCGCGTCCGCGATTGTGCCGGAAACGCAGATCATCACCGCGAACCGCAGGCCCCCCGTCGTTCTGGTCAATGTCCGCCCGATCAACAAGCTGGTATTGGACGTCTTCACCAAGATCTCCGGCCTGCGCGATATTTCGGTGGAACCTGCTCATGAAGAGCATGAACATACCGGCAGTTTCATTGCCTTGCGCGCACCGAACGGCAAAACGATTGGCGAACTGCACTGGACGCCGACCGAACCGGGTTCGGAGATGCTCAACCGCATTCTGCCGATCTTCGCCATTCTGGCGATTTCAATTCTCGGCCTGACGCTTGGTGTCGTTGATTTCACCCGCCAGGCAACGCGCCGCCTGTCCAAGAGTGAGAGCAACGCACGTCATGCAGCCTCCCACGATGCCTTGTCCGGACTGCCAAACCGCGAGAATTTCCGCACCCTCGTTTCTACTGCACTGGTGGACCGCAGCCCGGCAAGTTATGGTACGGCGGTGGTCTATATCGATCTTGATCGGTTCAAGGACATCAACGACACGCTTGGCCATGCTGCGGGCGATGAAGTGATCCGCACCGTGGCGAAGCGGGTGAGCGACGTGATTTCCTCCTCCGGCACGGTTTCCCGCATCAGCGGCGACGAATTTGCACTTCTCTTGCCCGAAGCACACGACAGGGAGTGGATCGAGCATATCCTGAAACAGGTGCAGGACAGCCTCGCCAAGCCGATCAAGATCGGCACCAATGCCCTGCATGTGGGCATGTCCATGGGCGTCGCCGTTGCCCCGCATGACGGAACACAGACCGGCGAACTGCTGCGAAAAGCGGACATTGCGCTTTATGAAGCCAAGTCTGAAGGGCGCGGGCGGTGGTCGTTCTTCAACCCGTCGATGGAAGACCACGTTCGCACCCGTGACCAGCTGTCGAGAGACCTTCGCAAGACGCTGGAAAACGACGAGTTGCAAATCGCCTATCAGCCCCAGTGCGAGGCGGTCAATCGCCGGATTGTCGCCATTGAGGCACTGGTTCGCTGGATACCGATCAACGGCACCCCGGTGCCACCATCCGTCTTCATCCCGATCGCTGAAGAAACCGGTTTGATCAACGAAATCGGGTTCTGGGTGCTTAATCGGGCTTGCAAGGACGCGATCAACTGGTCCGATGTCGTGGTCTCGGTGAATGTCTCGCCAAACCAGTTCAAGCATCCGCGTTTCGTAGAGCGCCTGATCGACACGCTGCAAAAGAACGACTTCCCGCCCAGCCGTCTCGAAATCGAGGTCACGGAATCCGTGTTCCTTGGCCGCGACAAGGTCAATCTGGACACGCTCACCCGGTTGAAGGAACTCGGCGTCAAAATTGCGCTGGACGATTTCGGGTCCGGTTACTCAAGCCTGAGTTACCTGCGCCGCTTCCCCTTCGACACGCTGAAGATCGATCGCGACTTCACCGGATCGATCCACGATGGCCGGGAAGCACGAGACATCCTGTCCATCATGATCCAGCTTGGTCATGTGCTGGGGATGACAATCGTTGCAGAAGGCATCGAGAACGAAGAGCAGTTCACATTCTTGCGCGGTCTCGGCTGTCACCGCATGCAGGGCTACCACATCGCAAGGCCGCTCGACGCAAAAGCGCTCACCAATTATCTGGAAGACTATGAGCTGCAGGCCGCCATGGATGACACCCCGTCCCTGCCTGCGCCCAAAAGGCAGTCAGCCTGAGCGCAGATCATGCCATAGGCATCAGCCCAAACGGCTAGAAAGCAGGTTTGATGCTTCATGAAACGTCGTGAACGGGCGCCGGTTGTCGGGTTTCAGGCGTCCTGCAAACGGCCCCTCAGATGACAGGACCAGCGACAAGCCGACCTGACCATAGGCAACCCGAACCATGTCCTGAAACCAGTGATCCTGCTGCGATAGGCGCTGCGTACTCAGCCGGTCATCTTCGAGCAGAAAGTCCGCGTGCCGCTGCAGGTTCTCCAGCAGAGCGTCGATGTTGTGGCCATCTTTTGCCGAAAGCTCGCACACAGGCACTTTCCAACCATCGTCCCGGCCGCGAAAGAGTGACAGAGCCCCGGCAACGTCGGCTGCAGCGCGACGGGCAACGGGCCCCATGTCCGATTTGGTGACGGCAACAACATCAGGCAATTCCATCACCCCTGCCTTCATGAACTGAAGGCTGTCGCCGGAACCGGGCTGGATGCACAGGACAACCGTGTCAGCCGCCTGAGCGAGATCGCTTTCGGATTGACCAATGCCAACGGATTCCACGATCACCCGGTCACACACAGCCCGAAGAACCGCAATGGCCGCCATGGCATGATCAGAGAGACCACCCAACCGGTCGCGTGCTGCCATGGAGCGCACGAACACGTCCATGTCGTCCGGGTCGGTCTGGAACCGGGTTCGGTCGCCAAGAAGCGCGCCGCCGGTAAAACGGGATGAGGGGTCAATGGCAAGAACGCAGACGCGCTCCCCGCGTTGCCGGAAGGCCCGGATCAAGGCATCGATCAGGGTCGACTTGCCAACGCCGGGCGGCCCGGTCAGTCCAAGAACATGCGCGCTTGCCGAGACCGCGGCATGATCGAGGAACACCGCCAGTTCCGGCGTTCCCCAGTCGGTTTCCAGTCGGGAAAGAACGCGCGACAGCACTCTCTTCCCGCCCGCACGAAGATCATCAAGGGATGGAAACTCACGAACCAAATGTCCCTCCCCTGATGCACTCACGATCATGCCGACGTATCGCTCAGCCCTTCGAGCGGCGAAGGGTTGCCTGTGCCGCCGCAAGACGGGCAATCGGGACGCGGAACGGCGAACAGGACACATAGTCCAGATCAACGCTTTCGCAGAAGTGGATCGATGACGGGTCACCGCCATGTTCACCACAAATGCCCAGTTTGATGTCCGGGCGGGTCGAACGACCGCGTTCCGCACCGATCTTGACCAGCTCGCCAACCCCATCCTGATCCAGCGACACAAACGGGTCCTGCTCGATCAGGCCCTTCTGCTGATAGGTTCCGAGGAACGACGCCGCATCATCGCGGGAAATGCCGAACGTGGTCTGGGTCAGATCGTTGGTACCGAAGGAGAAGAACTCGGCGGACTTGGCGATCTCCGCGCCTTGCAGGGCAGCACGCGGCAGTTCCACCATGGTTCCGACCTGATAGTCGATCTTCGTTCCCGTCTCGCTGGCAACGGCTTCTGCCATGGCCTCGATGCGGGCGCGCACCAGATCAAGTTCGCCCTTGAGACCAACCAGCGGCACCATGACTTCCGGAACAACCGGCGCTCCCGTCACCTTCGCAGCTTCAACAGCTGCCTCGAAGATGGCACGCGCCTGCATTTCGGCAATTTCCGGATAGGACACCAGCAGACGGCAGCCACGATGACCAAGCATCGGGTTGAATTCTTCCAGATCGAGCGCCCGTTCACGCAGCTTTGCCGCGTCAACGTTCATTGCCTTGGCAACATCTGCCAGTTCCTCATCCGTTTTCGGCAGGAACTCATGCAGCGGCGGGTCAAGAAGGCGGATCGTGACCGGAAGTCCCTTCATGATTTCAAAGATTTCAGTGAAATCCTTGCGCTGCATTGGCAGCAGTTTGGCGAGCGCCGCACGGCGGCCATCCTCGGTTTCGGCAAGGATCATCTCGCGCACGGCGACGATGCGCTCACCGTCAAAGAACATGTGCTCCGTACGGCACAGGCCGATGCCTTCGGCTCCGAACTCTCGGGCCACCCGTGCATCTGCAGGCGTTTCAGCGTTGGTGCGCACCTTCATGCGGCGCACGCCATCCGCCCAGCCCATCAAGGTGCCAAAGTCGCCCGACAAGGTCGGCTGCAGCATGGCAACCTGACCAGCCAGAACCTGACCTGTCGCACCATCAATGGTGATGATGTCGCCCTTGTTCAGAACACGGCCAGCGGCTGTCACAGTGCCATTGCGATAATCGATGCGCAGCATGCCCGCGCCCGAAACGCACGGCTTGCCCATGCCGCGCGCCACCACTGCCGCGTGGCTGGTCATGCCGCCGCGGCTTGTAAGAATGCCTTCGGCTGCATGCATGCCGTGAATATCTTCCGGGCTGGTTTCAACACGCACCAGAATGACCGGGCGACCGGCTGCCTTTGCCTCTTCGGCTTCATCGGACGTGAAGACGATGGCGCCGGAGGCTGCCCCCGGAGAAGCCGGAAGACCGGTCGCAACGATATCGCGCTTGGCCTTGGGGTCGATCGTGGGGTGCAGAAGCTGGTCAAGCGCGCCCGGCTCGACGCGGCCCACCGCCTCCTCCTGCGTGATCAGGCCTTCAGCTGCCATGTCCACGGCGATCTTGAGCGCCGCCTTTGCGGTCCGCTTGCCCGAGCGGGTCTGCAGCATCCAGAGCTTGCCCTGCTCGATGGTGAACTCCAGGTCCTGCATGTCGCGATAATGCGCTTCAAGCCTGTCGCAGTAGGTCTGGAACTCGGCAAAGGCTTCTGGCATCAGCGCTTCGAGAGACGCCTTGCTGGACCCTGCTTCCTTGCGGGCCTTTTCGGTAATGTCCTGCGGCGTCCGGATACCGGCAACGACGTCTTCGCCCTGCGCGTTTACAAGAAACTCGCCATAAAGCGCCTTTTCGCCGGTCGACGGATTACGGGTGAAGGCAACGCCGGTGGCGGATGTTTCGCCCATGTTGCCGAACACCATGGCCTGAACATTCACCGCCGTGCCCCAGTCACCCGGGATCTCGTGAAGGCGGCGATAGGTTTTCGCCCGTGGCGTTTCCCAGGATCCGAACACGGCGCCGATGGCGCCCCAAAGCTGCTCGTGCGGATCCTGCGGGAACGGTCTTTCCAGCTCGCGCTCGACGATTGCCTTGAATTCCTCGATGATCTTGATCCAGTCGTCCGCCGAAATCTCGGTATCAAGGGACAGTTCGTTCCGGTCCTTGTGATCTTCCAGAACTTCCTCGAACTCGTGATGGTCGACGCCCAGAACGACGTCGGCATACATCTGGATGAAGCGGCGGTAGCTGTCATAGGCAAAGCGCATGTCGCCGGAAGAAGCGCCAATGGCTTTCACTGTCTCGTCGTTGAGACCAAGGTTCAGGACCGTGTCCATCATGCCCGGCATGGAGACCCGCGCGCCAGAGCGAACCGAGACCAGAAGCGGGCTGACCGCATCGCCGAACTTGCGTCCGGTGGCCGCTCCCACCTTATCAAGAGCCTCTTCCACCTGCCCCTTCAGCTCGGTCGGATAGGCCTTGCCGTTCTCGTAATACCAGGTGCAGACCTCAGTGGTGATGGTGAAGCCGGGCGGAACCGGCAGTCCCAGGCTGCTCATCTCGGCCAGGTTGGCTCCCTTGCCACCCAACAGGTTCTTCATGTTTGCAGAACCTTCTGCAGAACCATTGCCGAAATTGAAGACCCACTTGGTCATCAGTACTCCCCCTTTGACGCCCGTTGATGGTAACGGCGAGCTGCAAATATTGCACTGCACATTCCTGCTATGGCAGGCCAGCAGCTGCAAGGCCTTTTTTCGTCGAATACCCTCTACATGACGAAATTGCGACAAGTCGCCCCAATGACCCAACTTGTCTGCCGGTGAGAGAGATCACGGCAAATTTGTTGATTTGTCACTGCAAAACTCGCCAGGTCCGCCTTCTGGAAACTTGCCGCAAGGCCTTAATGCAGCCATTGTCGGGCGAACATATAGCTTGCGAGTTTCCGATCCTTTTTGTGAGGTGCCATGACCGACACACCCAGCGCTTTCTTTCGCACCTGTCTCCCTGGCGGAAAATGGAGACAAGCCGCGTTGGCAAGTGTTGCGTTCATGGCCCTGTCCGCCCCTGCCCTTGCCGAGGCAAATCCCGGTGAACTGACCGCCGCAGAACAGTATCAGGGCACCCCGCCAGACCTGCCGATCACCTTGTCCGGCAGCTATCTTTCGGGCCGGATTGCAGACTTCAACAATGACTTTGCAGCTGCAGCCGCCTTCTTTCAGGAAGCGCTCAATGCCGACAGTTCCAATGATCAGTTGCTGGAGCGCACCTTCCGCCTGAAGCTCGCCAACGGAGAGCTGGTGGAAGCGATCCACTATGCTCAGGTGATAGCAGATCGCGGCAAGGACAACTTCCTCAGCAACCTGGTTCTGGGCAGCGAATCGTTGCTGGCCGGCGACTATGCGGAAGCTGAACGCCTCTATGGTCTGCCGGTTTCCGGACCACTGGCCGACCTTTCCACCGGAATTTCCCGCGGCTGGGCGCTTTACGGCACCGGCAAGGTCGAGGACGCCCTGAAGCAGATCAACGGCCTGACCGGCCCGGAGTGGTTCGAGCCCTTCAAGCGCTCGCACATGGCGATGATCGCCTTTGCCGCCGGGCAAAATGAGGCAGCGCTCGAACACATCAACGCCGCCTTCAAGGCAGACGGCGGCGCGATCCGCATCGTCAATGCCTATGCGCGCATTCTTGCGGCCAATGGCCAGAAGGACGAGGCGCTCAAGGTTCTGGACGAATACAACAAGCTGATGAACGGTCATCCGCTGCTGACCGACACGCGCGACAAGATCGCGGGCAATGCCCCGATCCCGCCGCTGATTGTCGATCCGGCGGAAGGAATTGCAGAAATCCTCTTTGGGATCGGTTCAGCGATCGGTCGCGATGGCGGGGAAGAACTGTCGATGGCGTATCTGCGCCTCGCCCTGCACCTTGATCCGAATGCCGAGTTCGCCGCTGTTGCCCTTGGCGGCATCTATGAGCGGCTTGAGCAGCCCGCAAAGGCGATTGAAGTTCTCAGCCTGGTTCCCGCGGACGGCACTTTGAAGCGCGATGCCGAGGTTCAGATCGGCCTGAACTACAATGCGCTGGAACAGCTCGATCAGGCCCGCGAACATCTGCGCGCCCTGATCAGCGAAGATCCGAAGGACGTCGAGGCGATCCTGACCCTCGGCAATGTCCTGCGTTCACACGAGAAATTCGAGGAAGCCGAGAAGGTCTATTCCGAAGGCATCGACGGGCTTGCGGAGGTAAAGCCGGAAGACTGGCTGCTGTTCTATTTCCGCGGCATCTGTCTGGAGCGCCAGAAGAAATGGGAAGCCTCGGAGGCCGATCTCAGAAAGGCTCTGGAACTGAACCCGGACCAGCCGCTGGTTCTGAACTATCTCGGCTATTCTCTGGTTGATCAGGGCCTGAAACTCGATGAAGCCCTCGGCATGATCCAGAAGGCTGTCGAGCTGCGCCCGAATGACGGCTACATCGTCGACAGTCTTGGCTGGGTCTACTACCGGCTTGGCCGCTTTGAAGAAGCCGTCAAGGAGCTGGAACGCGCCGTGCAGCTGCGCCCGGCAGACCCGGTGATCAACGACCATCTTGGTGATGCCTACTGGAAAGTCGGGCGTCGTCTGGAAGCCCGTTTCCAGTGGAACCATGCCCGCGATCTGGAGCCGACCGAGGAAGAGCTGCCCAAGATCCTGGACAAGATTGCCAACGGTCTGCCTGAAACACCGGCAACGGATGCAGCCAAGGCTGATAGCGACAAGAACGGCGGCTGATCCATTCCATGACTGCCCCTGAAAACAAGGCTCCGGCGACGCAGCTTGCCCGGGCCAAGGTCAATTTGAGCCTGCATGTCACCGGCCAGCGGGGCGATGGATATCATCTTCTGGACTCGCTTGTGGTCTTCCCCAAGATCGGCGACCGGCTGACAATGACCGCTGGATCTGCCGACGGGCTGGAAATCAAGGGCCCGTTTGGCGAAGGCCTTGCTTCGGACAGCGACAACAATCTGGTCCTCAAGGCGCGCAAGGCGCTGGAACAACGGACTGGACGGGAACTCGGCCCTCTGCATTTCACTCTTGAAAAGACCCTGCCCATCGCGTCAGGGATCGGTGGCGGTTCCTCCGATGCCGCTGCCGCTCTTCGCCTCATGAACGAAGAGCTGGCGCTTGGTCTTGAGGAACGTGAACTGGAAGAGATCGCCCTTCCCCTTGGAGCAGATGTTCCGGTCTGCCTTGCCTCTCGCCCAGCTCTCATGCGCGGCATCGGCGAGCAGCTTCAAGCTGCGCCGAACATGCCGGACTGCGGCATACTCCTCGTCAATCCGGGCCTTGCCGTTTCAACTCCTGCCGTCTTCAAGGCCTTGACGAACAAGACCAATTCGCCAATGCCGGAAGCTCCTCAGTCTTTTGCAGACCTTGAGGTCTTTTGCGCGTGGTTGCAGCAAACACGCAACGACCTTCAGGCCCCTGCCATCTCGATTTGCCCGGAAATTGGCGTTGTTCTCGACACTCTGGAAAAGCTGCCGGGTGTTGTATTTGCACGCATGTCCGGCTCCGGAGCGACTTGCCTTGCCTTGTGCGTAAAGGGACAAGAAACTGCCGCCGGTCTCAAGCTGAAGGCAGCCCGGCCAAACTGGTGGATCCAAGCCGGAACCCTGGCCTGACAGGAAGCAGCTAGCGCATCAGGTCGAAATGCCTGAACAGCCAATACTGAACGGCGCCAATAACCACGATCAGCCCGCACACGGCGCCAAAGGCCCATTTCACATCGGCGCCGGGTATTCCACCGACATTGATCCCTAACAGGCCGGTCAGCAGCCCAAGAGGCAGGAAGAAGGCGGTGGCTACGGCCAGAACCAGCATGCGGCGGTTCATGGTCTCCGATCGCTTGTCCAGAACCTGATCGTGCACGACCTGTGCCCTGTCCCGAATGGCATCAAGCTCTTCTCCAAGACGCGTGATCCGGTCGGCAGCCTCCCGGATCCGGCTGCGATCCCGATCCGTGAGCCAGCTCAGGCTTTCGATTTCCAGCGTCGTCAAGGCATCGCGCTGGGGGAACATGAAACGTCGAAGCACGATCGCCATGCGCCGAATGCGGGCCAGAGGACCGCGCGAAAGATCCACTGTTTCGTCCAGGACCGCTTCTTCCAGATCATCCAGCTGTTCATTCAAGGTGGCGATCAGCGGCTCCGCCCGGTCTGCCAGTCGCAACGCCAGTTTTGCCACCAGATCGCCCGGTGAATGGGGCGCGTTATGCCGGTTGGCATCATCCAGAAGGTCACGCACCGCCATGAGCGGTCTGCGCCAGATGCCAATCACGCCGCTTTGGTCGATCCACAGGCGAACGGAAACCATATCTTCCGGTTCAGCTCCCGGATTGAGGTTCACTCCGCGCAGGATCAGGATTACGCCGTCACCATGCACGGTACAGCGCGGGCGGGTTTCCTCGGCGAGCAGCGCTTCAAGAACAAGGCTGTCGATCCCCTGTCCCCGCAGCCATTCGATCGTTTCCGGATTGTCGCGATGAAGATGCACCCAGCGGAAAGCCGTTTCAGATCCCGATAATTGCTCTTCAGGCAATTCACCCGGAGCGCAATCATGGGACGTCCCACTTCCGTCGCACACAAGCGCGAACATGTCCGGATAAGGGGCATTGTTGGGTGGGACACTTGCCTGTTGGTTCATCAATGGACCGCCATTTTCCATGCCGCATCTGCGCAGCAGCCTGATGCATAGGATGACCTCGCCGGTCCGGCATTGAGCCGAGCGCGGCAGGAGTCACCCCACGTCGCCTTTCCGAAAAGGATATGCGAAGGCAATACCGGTGAGAAGGCCAGCGCAACGGCCTGAAAAACCGGTGGAAATGCGATCTGCTTCAGCTCACCCGGGCAATGCAGAAAGCAACCGCATCCGCCAGCGCGTCCCGGTAAGGGCCGTCGGGCAACTGGTCGAGTGCGCCAAGGGCATTCGCGCCGTAATCCCGCGCCCGCTGAACCGTGTCGGAAATCGCGTCATACTTCTTCATCAGGGCAATCGCCTGATCAAGGTCGCCGTCGCGAATGTCGTTTTCCTCAAGGCAGCGGCTCCAGAAGGCCCGCTCCTGATCGGTCCCGCGCTTGATCGAAAGAACCACCGGAAGCGTGATCTTGCCTTCGCGGAAATCGTCACCAACGTCCTTGCCAAGGTCAGCGCTTGATCCACCGTAATCCAGTGCATCGTCCACCATCTGGAAGGCAAAGCCGAGTTCCAGACCATAGGTGCGGGCAGCTGCCTTCATCGATGCATCCTGATCGGCAATGACCGGGCCAACCTCGGCTGCGGCAGCAAAAAGGGCTGCCGTCTTCGCCTCAATGACCTTCAGATACTGCTCTTCCGTCGTGGCGATGTTCTGGGCAGCCCCAAGCTGCATCACTTCGCCTTCTGCGATGATGGCCGACGCTTCAGAGAGAATGCGCAAGGCTTCCAGCGAGCCCACATCCACCATCATCTTGAAGGATTGACCGAGCAGGTAGTCGCCGACCAGAACACTGGCCTGATTGCCCCAGAGCTTGCGGGCCGCCAGCTTGCCGCGGCGCATGTCGCTTTCGTCCACCACATCGTCGTGCAGCAGCGTTGCGGTATGCATGAATTCCACGGAGGCAGCCAGAACCACATGCCCGTCGCCGCGATAGCCGAACATGTCGGCAAAGGCGAGTGTGAGCATCGGGCGCAAGCGCTTCCCGCCGGAGGAAATCAGGTGCCGTGCGATTTCAGGGATCAGTTCGACATTCGAGCCTGCCTTTGACAGGATCAGCTTGTTGACCTCTTCCATGCCGCCCGAGACGAGGTCGACCAGCGCCTCGATGCTCGGCTGTGGGGTCTTGGATTTTTTCACAGATGCGACTACCGCCACGAATGGCACTCCTTTGATCTAGTTGAGCGGACAATATGGCGCTCAAAGCGCTTGGGCAAGGGAGCAATTCATTGACAAACCGTTCATTTGACATCCTTCCCCTGCATCCGTGATTGAAAAATGCTGAAAGGTATGGTTTCGAAAGGCATGGAAGAACTTCTCCGCACAAATGACCCGGTCCTGATTTCCTTTTTGGAATCATTGCTGGATGAGGCCCGGATCGCGCATTTCATCGCAGACGGCAACATGAGTATCCTTGAGGGGTCACTTGCCATGATCCCGAGACGGGTGCTGGTGGACTCCGACCAGATCATCAAGGCGCGACGGATTGTCACCGATGCCGGTTTGGGCCACGAACTGCCCGCAGAGCGCCCAACGGGCGAATGAGGCGTGCCCATCGATGACAAACACCCTGTCCCCTGATCCGATTGTTGAAACCACACGGGATGCCTTTCTCGGGGGCAAGGTTCATGTCTACCAGCCAGCAAGCGGTCGCCACCGCGCAGGCCTCGATGCGGTCTATCTGGCCGCCGCCCTGCCCGATGACACGACAGGGCATGTGGTGGACATGGGGTCTGGCGTTGGAACCGCCGGCATGTGTGCAGCCACACGGCTCGAAAACATCACGGTCACGCTGGTCGATATCGACAAGGTCGCGCTCGACCTTGCCCGCCACGGACTTCAAGACCCTGAAAATGCAAGGTTCTCTTCACGTATAAATGTGCTGGAAGCCGACATTACGGCCAAGGGCACCGTGCGCCATGCCGCCGGTCTGACACCGGGCTTTGCCGATCATGTCATCATGAACCCGCCCTATTATGAGGCGGATCGTTTCCGCGCCTCCCCAAAAACCGACAAGGCCGGAGCCCATATGCTGGATGAACGGGGGCTGGAACCGTGGGCCAAGACGGCCACAGACATCGTGCGCGAGGGCGGCAGCCTGACGATGATTTTCCGCGCCGATGGACTTCGGGAAATACTGGACGTTCTCTCCAGCCGCTTCGGAGCCCTGGATATCGTGCCGCTTTATCCAAGGCCGGGAGCACCGGCAACGCGGGTGCTCCTGCGCGGCATTCGCGCCAGCAAGGCACCGCTCCAGCTCCTGCCCGGTTTTGTCCTGCATCAGGGCGAAGGGTCGAATTTCGTCGATGAAGCCCGCGCCGTCATGCGCGATGGCGCCGGGCTCGGCCTGAAGTCACGGCGATAACTTGCCGATCAGTGCAGCTGGATCTCACCCTTCGCGTAGCGATAATCCACGGGTTCAAGCAGATCCTGATGGGCAATCCGCACCGCGTGAATGCGTCCCTCGATCTCGCGCTCCCAGAATTTCAGAAACTTGTTCAGCTCCGGGAAATGCGGGGCCATGTCCTCGGTCTGCCACAGGAAACTCTGCAGCAGCTTGGGATGGTCCGGCATTCGATACAGTATTTCAGCCGTCAGCAGCCCATAGCCCAGAATACGACGGCGAAAATCAGAACTTACTTCCATGATCTCCTCACTTTCCTCCGGGTTGACCTAAAGGAAAAGTGTCAGGCCGATCTGGTTAATCAAGCATGAACAAAGCGGATTAATCGTTTGATTTGAATGAGTTGGCAGCAACCCAAATAGAGTGCTGCCAGACTGCAGGTCGCCGCAGGACGGAAGTCAGTTCACCTGTATGGAGGCAAGATAGCCGAGAAACGCATCGATTTCCTCAGGCTCGAATTCCACTTCCGGCATCTGGTCGTGACCGGCGACCAGTCCTTCAGCCAGACCTTCTTCGAGATGCTCAATGGGATAGCGCTTCGACAGATCGCGGAAGGCCGGGGCTTCGGCCATAGGGCTCGCACCGCTGGTGCCCGTTGCATGGCAAAGCCCGCACATGATCTCGGCAATTTCCTGGCCCTGGGTAAGGCTCGCCTGATCGCTCGGATATGGAGCAGCGGCAGGGGCCTGCTGTTGCTGCGCATAAAAGTAATACCCGCCAGCCAAGACAACGGCGACAACGCCCAGAATCGCGATTCTCATCCACCACTCCCCTTTGGCGGGTTTATACCGGTTTTGGGGTCTAATGGAAAACGATTAACAAAACCAATGAAAGGGAATGAAGCGGAATGCTCCAGTCCCGTTTGCCCCTGCACCAGATTTCACTGCGCGGCACCCGCAAAGGCAAAACCCTCGTCTTCCCAACCGGTGATGCCACCGATCATGATCTTGACCGGGCGACCGAGGCTGGCGAGGCGAACGGCCGCGCGGTCGGCACCATTGCAATGCGGACCGGCACAATAAACGACGAACAACGTGTCCATCGGCCACTCAGCCATCCGTTTCGCAGTCATGTCCCGATGGGGAAGATGAATTGCTCCCGGGATGTGACGCTTTGCAAACATCGCAGGCGCGCCAACAACGTGAAGCAACACGAAGTCAACATCGCCGGACTCACAGGCTGCGTGAACATCTGCACAATCCGTTTCCAGAGACAGTCTTGCCGAAAAATGAGCAAGGGCGACTTCCGAAGACGCGGCTGGGTGGTCGGTGACATAACTCATTGGGGATCTCCCGGTTGGCTTTGAACTGAGCTAACCCTAGCCAGATGGAATTCTTGCGTCCGCTGGCATGAATGACATATATCATCAACATCATGCCAAAGATTGCCTCCTCCCATCCGGCCAATCGCAAGGTCGTCTCGCTCGCCTATGACGGGCTGTGCCTGTTCGAATTTGGCATTGGCTATGAAATCTTCGGCCTGCCACGACCGGAAATGGGGAACACCTGGTACAGCTATGGCGTTGCTGCCAGCGACGAAGGGACGATGCGGACCTCGGCCGGCCTGACTTTTCAGGCCGACGGCGGGCTTGAGCTGTTGCACTCCGCCGGCACCATCCTGCTTCCGGGCTGGCGCGGTCTGGATGCACCTGTTCCCCGGTCTCTGCTGGAGGCACTAGTGCAAGCGCATGAACGTGGCAGCCGGTTCCTGACCATCTGCTCCGGGGTCTTTCTTTTAGCCGAGGCGGGTCTGCTTCGCGGCCTCAATGTTACGACCCACTGGCGCTACGAGGACCAACTGCGCCAGCGATATCCGGGCGTCAATGTGGTTCCGAACGTGCTCTATACCGATAATGGCCAGATCCTGACGTCTGCTGGCAGCGCTGCCGGGATCGACCTTTGCCTGCATCTGGTCCGCAAGGATTTTGGCCCGAAAGCTGCCAATAGCGTGGCACGGCGATTGGTCGTGCCGCCACACCGCGAAGGCGGGCAGGCCCAGTTCATCGACAAGGCAGTCTCCCCCGTTCACGAAGCCGGCCGGCTTGGACCCCTTTTTGATTATCTGCAGGAAAACCTCTCAAAAGACCATCCGATTGACGCTCTGGCGGAACGTGTCGGCATGAGTCGCCGCACGTTCCTGCGCCGGTTCGAGGATGCGACCGGAAGCGCGCCCGCCCGCTGGTTGACACTTCAGCGCCTGCAAAAGGCAAAGGACCTGCTGGAAGAAACGTCCCTGCCCCTTGAGGATCTGGCACACCGGACCGGCTTTGGCACAGCCGCAACCTTGCGCCATCACTTCCAGAAGCAACTGGGAACCAGCCCGGCAGCTTATCGTGCGAAGTTCAGACGGGTAGTCGCCTGAAAACATGGCCGAAGGTCCAGTGGCACGCGGCATCCGGAATCGGGCAGACTGACAAGCCGGAGCGGTGCCTTTCCTCTCCCCGCTTCTGCCTATATTGGTAGAAGAAACGAGCCGCATCACCATTCGCCCATCAGGTTTCAGGAGTTCCCATGACCGCACAGCCCCTTCCCGGCACGATCGAAGAAACGCTCGCGCTGCTGGAAAGCGCCGGATACGTGGCTGACCGGGCTCTTGCGACCGTGCTGCACCTGTCGCTCAGGATGAAACGCCCGCTGTTTCTGGAAGGGGAAGCCGGTGTCGGCAAGACCGAGATCGCCAAGGTCCTCTCCGAGACGCTGGGTCGCGACCTGATCCGCCTGCAATGCTATGAAGGACTGGATGTAAGCTCCGCCGTCTACGAGTGGAACTATGCCGCGCAAATGGTGGAAATCCGGGTTTCGGAAGCAGCCGGAAACACCGATCACGGCGACCTCTCCAGATCGATCTTCGATGAGCGCTTCCTCATCAAGCGCCCGGTCCTGCAGGCATTGGAACCCTCGCCGAAGGGACCGCCTGTCTTCCTGATCGATGAGCTCGACCGCGCCGATGAAGCCTTTGAAGCCTTTCTTCTGGAAGTTCTGGCCGACAGCCAGGTGACGATCCCGGAGCTTGGCACCGTAAAGGCGGATGAGCCGCCCATCGTGATCATCACCACCAACCGCACCCGCGAAATCCATGACGCCCTGAAACGCCGCTGCCTCTATCACTGGGTGGATTATCCAAGCGCCGAGCGGGAGCTGGAAATCGTGCGCAAGAAGGTACCCGGCGCACCGGAACGCCTTGCCGCCGAAGTCGTCGCCTTTGTGCAGAAACTGCGCACCGAGGAAGATCTCTTCAAACAGCCGGGTGTCGCCGAAACGCTCGATTGGGCGACGGCCCTCAGCGAACTCAACGAGATTGCCCTTGATCCGGATATGGCCTCCGACACGCTCGGCGTTCTCTTGAAGTATCAGGACGATATCGAGCGGGTGCGCGGTTCAAAGGTGCGCCAGATGGTCGACGACATTCGCAAGGACACGGCCCGCGCCCAGACGGCCATTGGCTCCGCAGGCCGATAGATGAGCCCGGCAGCCGCATCCCTGTCGGCTTCCGACAGCCGGATTGTCGACAATATCGTCTATTTTGCCCGCACCCTGCGCAAAGCGGGTCTGCCCGCAGGCCCCTCCACCGTGGTCGACGCCGTGCGCGCGGTCGAGGTATCCGGCATTCGCAACCGTGAGGACCTTTACTGGACACTCCATTCGGTCTTCGTGCGCAAGCGCGAGCACCGCGTGCTCTTTGATGAAGCCTTCAACATCTATTGGCAAAGCCGCGGCCTGATTGAAAAAATGCTGGCAATCCTGTCTCCTGTCGCCCCACCGCGCGGCGAACCGGAAAAGCCAAAGGCAGGCCAAACCCGCATTTCGCAAGCCTTCCAGTCCGTGCAGGAGCGCCAGAGCGAGCAGACCAAGCCGCAGGTGGAAGTGGATGCCACCTTCACCGTTTCCGGCAAGGAACTTCTGCAGGCCAAGGACTTTGCGCAGATGACCGTGGAAGAGGTGGCCGAGGCGAAGATCGCGCTTCGCAATCTCACCCTGCCGATGGACAAGATCAGGCAGCGCCGCCTCGCTCCCTCAACACGCGGCAAGATCGATCCCCGCAGAACCTTGCGCGCTTCGCTGCGTGCGGGCGGCGATATCATCGACCTGAAATTCCGAAAACCCATCGAGAAGCGCCCGCCCATTGTGGCGCTGTGCGACATTTCCGGCTCCATGAGCCAATACACCCGCCTGCTGCTGCACTTCATGCATGGCGTGATGGCCGAGCGGCGTGACGTTCACACGTTCCTGTTTGGAACACGGCTGACCAATGTCACCCGTCAGTTGCGCATGAAAGACCCGGACGAAGCCCTGATGGCCTGCAGTTCCGGCGTTGAAGACTGGTCCGGCGGCACCCGCATTGCCACCGCCCTGCACGAGTTCAACCGCGTCTGGTCGCGGCGGGTTCTCTCCGGCAATCCGACCGTTTTGCTCATCACCGACGGTCTGGAACGGGACACGGACGAGGACCTGGAGCGGGAAATGGATCGCCTCCACCGCTCCTGCCGCCGTCTCATCTGGCTCAACCCGCTGCTGCGGTTTGACGGTTTTGAGGCAAAGGCCAAGGGCATCCGCGCCATGCTGCCCCATGTAGACGAATTCCGCGCCGCCCACTCTCTCAACGCCATCGAAGACCTTGTTGCCGCACTCGGGGCAAAGTCAGGCAAGACGCTGGCGGCCGATCCAAAGAAGTGGTTGGAAGCGAACTAACGAAGTTTTGGTGGAGACACCAACAGAAACTCAAATCTCGACTTTAGAGCCCGACGGATACTCTCAAATAACTTGGTTCAGGATGCATTACGGGCAAATCCAGCAGCGGGTGCGCCTTCGGTTTCGGCGATTTTTGCAAAAATCTCGGAGGCTGCGGCTTCCGGGGATGCGGTGTTTTGAACCGTGCACCCAAGAAATCGTAGATTGCGTTCGACTTCACGGTAAGTCTGTATCGTTAAGTCTCCTAATGGTTCTCGGCCTTCGCGAGTGGCGACTCTTTCGATGACGACTTCAATAGGTGCCCAGATCGTGAAGAGGTAGATCGGGGTATCCGGAGGAAGCCATCGGCAAAATCTCGAGATCTTTTCTGCAGCATCAAAGACATAATCGAAAATTATTCGCGGTGCTCCCATTCTTAGATATGCCGATGTCAAAGACGCTCCGGCGCGGTAGGTTGAGCCGGGGCCGAGGTATTGACCAACATCGAGTGGCGCAAACCATCGAATGGCATCGCCCGAAATATTAATCGTCCCCGGGAGCATTTCTGCCAGCTTGAATGAAATAGTGGTTTTTCCCACCCCTGCAGGACCATTGATGATTACGACATGTGACAATTCAAATTTCCATCCAATAGCGGGATAATCTGTATCATGCTGGGGGAGCTTCACGCCAAGACAAGGCGGTAAACCAGATCAATACCTAGATTGTCTCATTTGATTGAGTTGTTGCAACTGCGACCTGTTAAGTCGGGGGAGTATTTGTTCCTCTACCACTGACATCGCAGCACCTAAACAATGCACCGACCCCATTCGCTCAACGCCATCGAAGACCTCTTTGCCGCACTCGGCACAAAATCCGGCAAGACAATTGCCACCGATCCGAAGACGTGGCTGGAAGCATCGACCTCTTGTAAGTGAAAAACACCTGCCCCGGTGCTTTGGGGGTACACCGGGGATCAGGCACATGGCAGGTGATGATAAGGAGGAGCCATCACCGCGGACTGTCGGGCAAACGGCATCTGGAGTTGCCTGCCCAAGTCGCAATCAGAGTACTTTCATCATGACGCAAGTAAATGCGACATCCGGTCCCTGCGGCAGGTCTGTCGCAGGCAAATGAGTGCCGGATTACGGAAGCGCAATGACCGGAGTGCGCACGCCAACCCGTTGAAACAGATCGGATATGTCGTGGTTGGCCATGCGAATGCAGCCATAGGACACCGCTCGTCCGATAGAGCCCGGTCGGTTGGTTCCGTGAATGGCGTAATTGCCGTTGGAAAGCGTCATGGCCGCAACGCCCATCGGGTTGTTAGGCGCGCCGCCGCGAATGACAGCAGGCAGATGCGGGAAATCCCGGCGCACTTCTGCAGACGGTGACCAATCTGGCCGAAGATGCTTGCCGACAATCTGCGCCTGCCCTGTCCAAGCCTTGGCCGGTTTGCCAACGGCGACCTTGTAGCGGATCGCCTGACCACCGCGCAGCACCAGATAAAGCCGCCGCTCGGAATTGCGGATCACGATGGTGCCCGGACGAAACCTTTGGTCGTGAAAGCCGACAAGTTCGGCAGCCTGAGACGGCATGGCTGATCCGAGCAGTCCGACGACAATGCTCAAAAACGCTATAGTTAACGATAAGGCCTTGATACGCATGACCTTTCTCCACCCTGTTGTTCGGGGAGTTTTACATCATGCGCCCGCCCACCTAAAGGCATTCGAGCGATTTTCTTAAGGCTTGGTTAAGGTTTGTGCTTAACCGGCAACGGGTTATTGCGCGCTGTAGCGCCCGGCATTCCAGCGATAAAGCACGTAACCCTGCTGCTCCACATCGCCCTTGTCGTCAAAGGACAGCGACCCAAGAACGGTTGGCAGACCACCTTCCATCATTGCCGCAGCCACCGGTGCCAGATCCGTGCTTCCTGCCCGGCGCACTGCTGCAACCCATGCCTCAATCGCCGCATAGGTCACCACATCATAGCCTCGGGCCGGGGTTTCACTCTGGTTGAGCCGCTCAACGAGGCTTGCTGCAGATGGAACGGAACGCGGATCTTGCGCAAGTGCAAACTCTGTTCCCTCCCCCGCCTCTCCGGACAAGAGCCAGAATTCATCAGTTGCAAGCGCGTCCCCGCCGATGAAGGCCACAGTCATGCCGCGAGAGGCCAATTCCCGGCGAATGGCTGCTGCTTCAGGATGATAACCGCCAAAGAACACTGCCTCGATATTATCCAGCTGCAGGATCGAGCCGATGGTGCCGTAATCGGGAGAGCTTGCATCAACCGCCTCGTAGAGCGCTTCCTTGCCACCTTGTGCGTGCAACTCGGTTCGAACCGCATCCGCCAGCGCCTTCCCATAGGCTGACTTGTCATGCAGGATCGCAAGCCGCCTGTCGCCATGGGCCTTCACCAGATGAGAGGCGATGACGCGGGGCTGTTGATCATCCCTGGGCGCAAGACGAAACACGCCCGGCCCGGCGCGATCATCTGTCAGCTGGGGCACGGTGGTTCCCGGTGAAATCTGCAGGATGTCCTTCCCGGCATAGACCGGCGCTGCCGCGAGTGAGGCCCGAAAACAGAAACTTCCGATCACAACCGGCGTCCCACTGCCAATCATCTGGTTCGCGACCGCCGTCGCCTCATCCGCATCGCACTTGTCGTCCTTGACAACAAGTTCCAGCTTTTGCCCCAGAACCCCGCCAGCGGCATTGATATCAGCAACAGCAAGCTCGGCGCCTGCTGCCATCTGTTGGCCGAACTGGGCGAGTTCTCCGCTCATCGGTCCGGACAGGCCGACCCGAATCTCCGCCATTGCCGACCCCGCAAGGCAGGTCGCCGCAAGAATGGACAGTCCCAGAGCTTTCAACGCTGTCGTCATGGTCGCTTCCAGTTGTTCGCCTCGCCGGACCATAGAAACTCTGGAGCGCCGAGAAAAGCCCGTTTTCCGCAAACGTGGGCAAGATCACGCTGCAAAGCCAAAGGCTGCCTCGTCAAGGAAGCCAATCGCGGGTGATGTGCCTTGAGCAATTCAACCTCGCCAAGGCCGAAATCTGCCTATATGGTGAAACAGGAAAACAGTCACACTTGTAACTATCAGTCTAAAATCCTGAAAGGACGGCCAGTTTTGGGTTCAGGGACACAAGACAACGACGCATCCTTGGCCAAGGGTGATACTGACGGCTCCAGAGAACTGACGTCGCAAGCCTTCCGCGAAGCCATGAGCCGCGTTCCCGCAGCCGTTCACATCGTGACGACCGACGGAGTGGCCGGTCGGTTCGGCGCAACGGTCTCGGCGTTTTGCTCCGTTTCCGATGATCCCCCGAGCGTCCTCATCTGCCTCAATCGCTCAACGCGCATTCATGCTGCCGTCCTGCGCAACCGGGTGTTTTGCGTGAACACCTTGTGTGAAGGTCAGGAGGCGGTGTCGGATGCCTTTGCAGGGCGCGGCAACATGGCGATGGAGGACCGCTTCTCCAGCTCCAGCTGGACGCCATTGGCAACCGGTTGCTCGGCCCTCGACAATGCAGCGCTCAGTGTTGACTGCGAGATTTTCAGCATCACGGAAATGGGCACCCATTCCGTCATCATCGGCAAGGTGGCCGACCTGCGCATGAGAGATCCGGGCGGCTCGCTGCTTTATTTCCAGCGCGCCTATACCAGCCTTGCCACCTGAAACGGACTACAAATGACCGGCGAGAAAAACCTGATCACCGATGTTCCCGGCCTTCGGGTCGGCAATGCGTCTGATGCGAAAACCAAGTCAGGCGTCACGGTCATCTGGCCGGATGAGCCCTGCGTGGCCTCGGTTGCCATTCATGGTGGTGCGCCGGGAACGCGGGAAACAGCGCTTCTGGAGCCCGAACAGACGGTCGACAGGGTGGACGCGCTCGTCCTGTCCGGCGGCTCCGCCTTTGGACTTGATGCAGGGTCCGGCGTTCAGCTCCGCCTTGCTGAGCTCGGCCACGGCTTTCAGGTCGGTCCGGTGCGTGTCCCGATCGTCCCCACCGCCATCCTGTTCGACCTCCTGAACGGAGGGGACAAGGACTGGGGCATCAACCCGCCCTATCGGGATCTGGGCCGCAAGGCACTGGACGCCGCCGGTCAGGACTTCGAGCTTGGCTCCGTTGGTGCGGGCACGGGCGCAACAACCGCCAATTTGAAAGGCGGCCTTGGTTCCGCCTCCATCAAGCTTGCAAACGGCATCACTGTTGGCGCGATTGTCGCCGTCAATGCGCTTGGACGGGCAACCGTCGGCGACACAAAGCACTTCTGGGCGGCTCCCCACGAGATCGGCGACGAGTTCGGGGCCAACGGGTACCCGTCTCCCTTGCCTGATGATGCGACGACCGTGCGAACCAAACTGGACGCCCTGACACCCGGTGCCAACACCACGATTGCCGCCGTTGCAACGGATGCGATCCTCTCCAAGGCCGAAGCAAAGCGGCTGGCCGTGATGGCTCACGACGGGCTCGGCCGGGCGCTCTGGCCAGCCCACACACCGCTGGATGGCGATCTGGTCTTTGCACTTGCGACCGGAAAGCAGCCAATGACCGGCGGCATTGTGGACATGGTTCAGCTTGGCGCTGCCGCAGCGTCCTGCCTTGCCCGCGCGATTGCACACGGCGTCTATCACGCCTCCCCTGCCGACGCGGACCCCTATCCGACCTGGCAAAAGAAATTCGGCTGACGACAAGGTCGCCAGCCGAAGTCATTTCCCGCTTATGTATCTGCCCTTGCAGGCAGTTTGTTATTCGGCAGCTTCCATGAAGGAGCCGCCTTCATTGTCGTTGCCATCCTTGCCGCTCTTGTCCAGCTGCTGGAGAAGCTGGGCGCGTTTTTCGGCGGCCTTCTTGAGGTTGGCCTCCTTGACCGGGCCAAAACCCTTGATCATATCCGGCACCCGCGCCAGCTCGACCAGAAGACCATAGTTGGAGGCGGAAAGAGTGCGAACGATGAGCTGCAGGTCAGCGGTGTAGTCTGCGATCAGCGCGCGTTCTGCCTTGCGCTCTTCGGTCTTTCCAAACGGGTCCAGCCAGCTGCCGCGCAGATGCTTGAACCTGGTAAGGAAACGGAAGGCGCTGAAGATCCACGGGCCGAAGGCGATCTTCTTCGGACGGCCCGTGCGCGCATCGATCTGCTTGGCCAGAAGCGGCGGCGCAAGATGCACCTTCAGCTTCTTCGGGTCGGCAAAGCGAGCCGCAATCTTGGCCTTGAACGCGGGATCGGAATAAAGCCGTGCGACTTCATACTCATCCTTGTAGGCCATGACCTTGTAGAGCATGTCGGCCACTGTTGTGGTCAAACGCTCGGTGCCGGTACCACGATCCGTATCCGCCAGACGAACGGCAGCAACCAGCTCACGGTATTTGTCGGCATAGGCCGCATCCTGATAGGCGGTCAGCTCGTCAGCGAACTTCTCGATCTTCTGATCAAGCGTCAGCTCCGGCTGCTTTTCTTCCCGAGGCAGCTTGTCGAGGATCATGTCAGGTGCTGCGGCCAGAACACGACCGGCGCGGAACGCCTGAATGTTGGAAGCAACCGACGCGCCGTTGAGGCGAAGGGCTTCCTCGATGGCTTCCGCCGTTACCGGAATACCGCCGGACTGGTAGGCCATGCCGACAAGCAGCATGTTGGCGTAGATGGCATCCCCCAGGAGCTTTTCGGCAATTCCGGCTGCATCCATGGCCAGATACTTGTCGGACGCTTCATTCAAAGCACGGTCCATGCGGATTTCGTCGAAGGACAGCGTCTGCTTCAGGACGAATTCCGCAGTTGGGGCAACCCGTGTATTGGCAACCGAAATGGTCGCCTGACGGTTGGCAAGCGCCAGCTGCTCGGCATTGGTGGCGACAACCATGTCGCTGGCCAGAAGCAGGTCAAGGCTGGCGGTCGGAACACGCGGGCCTTCAATGGCACGATCTGCAGAGGCAAAGCGCACATGCGAGGTCACCGGACCGCCCTTTTGCGCAAGACCGGTCATGTCCAGCGTCGAGGCCTGCTTGCCGTCAATATGGGCTGCCATGGCCAGTACGGCGCTGATTGTCGTCACGCCCATGCCGCCGATGCCCGCCACAAGCATGTTGTGAGTCCGCTCAAGAGACGGAAGTGTCGGACGGTCAATGGCCGCCACCAGCGCATCGATGTCCACATCCGCCTTTTGCGGCTTGCGGAGCGCAGCTCCCTCGATCTCGACGAAGGACGGGCAGAAGCCCTTCACGCAGGTGAAGTCCTTGTTACAGCTCGACTGGTTGATCTGGCGCTTCTCGCCGAACGGCGTCTTTAACGGCTCAACGGACAGACAGTTGGACTGGACAGAGCAGTCGCCGCAGCCTTCACATACCCGGTCGTTGATGAACATGCGCTTGTCCGGGTCCGGAAACAGGCCGCGCTTGCGGCGGCGGCGCTTTTCCGCCGCACAGGTCTGGTCATAGACAATGGCTGTGACACCCTCGACCTGCTTCAGCTCGTTCTGGATGTTCATCAGCTCGTCGCGGTGATCGATGGTCGTGCCCGGAGCCAGATTGCTCCACGGACCATAGACATCCGGATTTTCGCTCAAAAGCGCAATCTTCTTCACGCCTTCGGCTGCCAGCTGACGAGTGATCTGCGGCACGGTCAACGTGCCCTCGATGTCCTGTCCGCCGGTCATCGCAACCGCGTCGTTATAGAGGATCTTGTAGGTGATGTTCTCGTTGGACGCGAGCGACTGGCGAATGGCGAGAATGCCGGAGTGGAAATAGGTTCCGTCCCCCAGATTGGCAAAAACGTGCTTGTCCTTGGAGAAGGCGCTCTGGCCCATCCACACGATGCCCTCCCCGCCCATGGCGATCTGGCCATCGGTCACACGGCCTGCGACTTCCGCCATCGCATGGCAGCCGATACCCGGCAGGGCACGGGAGCCTTCCGGAACGACTGTGGAGGAGGAATGCGGGCAACCGGAACAGAAATACGGCACGCGCGCTGCACGCTCGGCATGACCTTGCGCCCACATGACCTGACGGTTCATTCGCTCGGAAACTTCGCGCATCTCTGCGGTGACTGCTTCTTCCGGCAGCCACTTCAGCAGCGCCTCGATGATTTCCGCGACTGACAGCTCAAGCAGATCAGACAGGAACGGCGCGCCTTCCGGGGTCTTCTTGCCCCAGATGAGAGGACGGGCTTCCGCCTGCCAGTGATAGGAGATTTCCTTGATCTGGGTTTCAAGGAAGGCACGCTTGTGCTCGACGACCAGCATCTTTTCGACGCCGCGGGCAAAATTGCTGATGCCCTCCGGCTCCAGCGGCCACGGCATGGCAACCTTGTAGATCGCAAGGCCGAACTGGCGCGCGCGTTCTTCGGAAAAGCCGATCAGATCCAGCGCCTGACGCAGATCGCGATAGGCCTTGCCCGTTGCGACCAGACCAAGCTTCACCCGGCGGTCAGAGCCGAAGGCGACATGATCAAGATTGTTCGCCCGCACATAGGCCTGTGCCGCGGGCAGACGAAGTTCACGGATCAGACGTTCGGTTTCAAGGCGGTTGCCAAGGAACAGGTCGCGGTTCTGATGATAGCCTTCACGCGGATCATGCTCGGTCGGACGCACGAAATTCAGGCGCTCGTCGTTCACGTTGATCGTGGCCGACGCGTCCATCGTGTCCGCCAGACAGATGATCGCGGTCCACAGGCTGGAGAAGCGGGACATCTCAAGACCATGCAGGCCGTAGTCCAGAACATCCTGAATGTCGGAGGGGTTCAGGATCGGGGTTTCGGCATGCTGGAAGAAAAATTCGCTCTGCGCCGGAAGAATGGAAGATTTTGCCAGGTGGTCATCACCGGCAAGGGCGAGAACGCCGCCATTGCGGTCCGTACCCGAGGCACAGCCCTGCTTGAGCGCATCTCCGGCCCGGTCAACACCCGGTGCCTTGCCGTACCAGATGCCGAACACGCCATCGAAATCAGAGCCCTGACCGTGCATGCGGGCCTTCTGGGAGCCCATCACGGCGGCAGCGCCAAGTTCCTCGTTGATCCCCGGCTTGAAGACGACGTCATGGGCGGACAAGTGGCGCTTGTTGCGCAGCATCTCGGTGTCGTAGCCGCCCAGCGGAGATCCCCGGTAACCGGAGACAAAACCGCCGGTCTTGAGGCCCTTGGCGCGATCAAGGCGTACCCGGTCAAGCGACAGGCGCACAAGGGCCTGAATACCGGTCAAATACACCCGCCCGCTTGTTGCAAGATACTTGTCATCAAGCGTGACTTTTGGATGGGTGTTGGGCAAGTGCACGTTCATCCGAATTCCCTCCGTGCCGGATTTTATTGGGCCCGTCGTCCTGGCCTCATATCATTTGACCAATATCGTCCTTTTCTTCGGCAATTTCTGTGCTATCGTCCCGCCTACATAACAAAACAACGCGTAAAAATTCCGCTCCAGAGCCATGAACGAAAAAAATCTACTCGACGCTTCCGATATTCGCGTTTTACGCGTCCTGCAACGCGATGCATCCATGTCCATCGCCGATATCGCTAGGGAAGCCGGCATGAGCCAGACGCCCTGCTGGCGCCGGATAAAGAAACTCAAGGAACAAGGCATAATCAAGCAGATAACCGCGATTATCGACCGGGAATCGGTCGGCCTCGGTTTTGTTGCCTACTCCTTTGTGAAGCTGGCCGTTCCCAGCCGCGAAAACATGGAAACATTTGACAAGCTGGTGCATCGCTGGCCGGAAGTTGTCACCTGCGAACGCATCACGGGCGCCGTCGACTACCTGATCAAGGTGGTGACCGATGACATCAAGGCCTATGACGATTTCCTGCGTCTGAAGCTGCTCGACAACACGCTGGTGTCAGACGTTCAATCGAGAATCGTGGTCAACACCGTCAAGGACACGGTCGCCCTGCCCCTGCGCGAAAACTGATCCCCTTTATCCACTAAACGTCAAAACGATAGGGATTGAGAGCGCTGACATCCACGGCAGTCTTGTGCCCCAACAACAGCTCGGCCATCAGCCGACCACTGAGCGGACCCAGCGTGAACCCGCAATGGCCATGGCCAAAATTGAACCAAAGGTTCGCGACCTTGCTCGACTTGCCGAGAATCGGCAGAGAATCCGGCAGGCAGGGACGACTGCCGCACCAGGGCTCGCTTTCCACCGCTTCGCCCAGCGGAAAGAGCATGCGCGCCTTGCGCTCGGCTTTTGCCACCTGCGACTTGTTGGGCGGCGCATCCCGGTTGCTGAAATCCACACCGGTTGTCAGGCGAATGCCCTTTTCCATCGGCGTCAGGACGAAACCGTTTGTCAGGTCCACCACCGGGCGGGAGAGCGATGCGCCGGAGCGGGGGCGGAAATGCAGATGATGCCCACGCTTGACCGCAAGGGGAAAGTCTTCGCCAAATTTCCGGCAGAAATCTGCCGACCAGGGGCCCAGCGCCACAACTGCATGGCTTGACGTGATCTCGCCGCGATCCGTCGGCAAGACCCATTGGCCACGCGTCCGCTCAACCTTCGCGGCATCCGCCGTGATGAACTTGCCGCCCGCCTTCACAAATCCACGCCAGATCGCCTCGGTCACAGCACCCGGACTGGAAACGGATTCGGTCTGGGGCCAGAAGATGCCCTTGTAGCCGGGAGCCCTCAGGTCCCGCTCAAGACCGGCAATCCCGTCCTCATCCAGTTCGCGGTATTCCACACCGAAGACCCGTGCATAGTGCCGCTCTGTATCACCGGCAGAAAAGCCCGGCCCGGCCTTCATCAGATGCAGCCAGCCGCTGCGCCGATAGAACCGTTGCGCGTTGGAGAGTTCGGCAAGCCGTGCATGCTCTTCAAGCACCAACTCACGCATGGAGCCCATCACCCGGGCATAGTCCTGAATATGCTTGAGAGACCCGCACCGCCGGTAAGACAACAGCCACGGCACCATGTTCAGCACGGTGCGAAGATCGATCGACACGGCAGAGGACTGGCCGAACAGGATCTGCGCAATCAAGGAGGGGCTGGACGGAAACGGATGCGGTGCAAAACCATTTCTCTCGACAACACCCGCATTGCCGTAGGATGTTTCCTCTCCGGGGTAGCGTCGGTCGATCAGAATGACATCAAGGCCGCGCTGCCGCAGATGCATGGCGGTCGAAACACCGACAATTCCGGCACCTAATACGATGACATCAGCCTGATGCAATGCACCCTCTTGGAAAAAAAGACATTTTATGTCTTACCCTAATTTTTCTGACAGACAAAAAGCACAGTGGCACTTTGCGCGATTAAACGGTTGAAAGGTCTCATTTTTGATCAAACGCACGATCACACTTCCGTTTACGGCCCTTGGCTGGATCGGAAAACATGGGGCTGCTGCCGTTGCGATCTCGGTCGTGATCGGCATGTTGCTGCCGTCCTTTTCCGCCCTTGCCCGACCTCATTTGAGCGAGGCGGTGTTTGTTCTGCTTGTGCTCGCCTTCCTGAGGGTTGATGGCGCGGCCGTCGCAAGGCGGATCAAGAGGCCGCTCCTACTGGCTGCTGCCTCCGGGTGGATGCTGCTGGTCCTGCCACTGGGTGCGTTTGCACTTGCCCATGTGACTGGCCTGAACGAGCTGGGCCCGGACTTCATGATGGCCATGTTCATCGCCACAGCTGCCCCCTCGGTCATGTCCGCGCCCGCTTTCATCTACCTGATGGGTCTGGATGGGGCTCTCAGCCTCACGGTGCTTGTCTGCGGGGTGGTCCTGACACCGCTCACCGCCCCTTTCATTGGCGCTCTCATGCTGGGCCCGGGCCTGCCTCTCACCGCCCTTGGCCTCAGCGTCCAGCTGTTCTCCCTGCTGGCAGGGTCATGGGTGACCGCATGGCTGATCCGAAAGCTTGCCGGGCGCGCCCGCATCGATACCGCCCGCCACCAGATCGACGGCGTCAACGTGCTCGTGCTCTTCTTTTTCGCAATTGCCGCCATGGATGGCGTCGCGGTCAGCTTCCTTGAAAGGCCGCTGTTCACGACCGGCCTTGCAGCGCTGACCTTTGTATTGGCTTTCACCCAGATCGGACTGACATTGCTCGTCTTTTCCCCGGCCAGCCGGGCCGATGCCTTCGTGATTGCCCATTCCAGCGGCGCTCGCAACATGGGCCTACTGGTCGCGGCCCTTGGGGGCACGTTGCCCGACGGCGCCTGGCTCTGGTTCGCCCTCGCCCAGCTCCCGATCTACATGCTGCCCTACATTTTGCGCCCGTTTGGCAGGTGGTACTCGGGCATCGCATAAAAGAGGCCTTCGACGTAAGGCGGCCACAATCATGGGAGCAAACTCGAAAAAGCAATTGGATTACGGATTTGGTCACATGAAACAGTTTGTTCTTGCCACTCTTGGCTGCCTTCTCTTTCCCCTCTCCGGCCTAGCCGGAGATCAGGCTAACCTGCAGGTGCTCGGCTTTTCCGAGGACGGAAAATATTTCGCCTTTGAGCAGTTCGGCATTCAGGATGGCTCCGGGTTTCCCTATTCGGAAATTTATGTGCTGGACGCGGCAACCGACAGCTGGGTGAAGCCCTCCCCGTTTCGCCGCAGGGACGAAGTGGACGAAACCAAGGGCTATGATCCCGACAGGCTTTTGACTGAAACCCGCAGCGAGAACCGCCTCGCGGCGCAAGACCTGCTCGTTTCCACTGCGATTGCCGGAAAAGGTGAAACGGTTGGCAGCAATCCGGTGACAGAGCTCAGCGGCAACCCGTTTGAAATGCGTGTCAATCCGCGCCTCGTCGTTCCGCCGATCGATGACGAACTGAAAGTCTCCCTTTCGCAGTTTGACCTTCCAGACGAGACCTGCAGCAGCTATGGCGCGGAAACAAAGGGTTTCCAGCTTGCCGTCTCCCGTGGCGGTGAAGACCGTGTCCTTCACCTCGACAAGAGCCTGCCCAAGAGCCGTGGTTGTGCAACGGATTACCGGATTGAACGTGTCGTGACCTATTTCCCGGCGGACGGAACACCGGTCATGGCAATCTTCGTCCATGTGAGCACGCTTGGCTTTGAAGGACCAGACGGTCGCTTCCTTGCGATCACCGCAACTTTCTGAGCGCAAACCGGTCACCATCCCGGCTTAAACCGATTGAGGGTCCGCCGGCCGTCTTGCCCTGCATGGCTCTCCGTGCTAGCGGGCAGCCAGTCAGGAATTCAGGCCAGCGGAGCCCAAAATGAGCAAAGACATTCTTATCGCCCCATCCATTCTGGCATCGGACTTTTCCAAGCTCGGACAGGAAGTTCGCGATGTGGTGGAAGCGGGAGCCGACTGGATCCATCTCGACGTGATGGATGGCCATTTCGTGCCCAATATTACCTTTGGCCCGGACGTGATTGCCAAGCTCCGCCCGCACACGGACAAGATTTTTGACACGCACCTGATGATCGCCCCGTGCGATCCTTACCTTGAGGCTTTCGCAAAAGCAGGTTCGGACATCATCACCGTTCATGCAGAAGCCGGTCCGCATCTCGACCGCTCGCTTCAGGCGATCCGCAATCTCGGCAAGAAGGCCGGCGTTTCGCTGAATCCGTCCACTCCCGAAAGCGTGATCGAATACGTCCTCGATCGGCTGGACCTCGTCCTTCTGATGACCGTGAACCCCGGCTTTGGCGGCCAGAAGTTCATTCATCCCGTCATCGAAAAGGTCAAGCGCGTGAAGGCGATGATCGGTGATCGCCCGATTGATATCGAAATCGATGGCGGCGTGACGCCGGAAACCGCTCCGCTGGTGGCTGCTGCAGGTGCAAATGTGCTGGTCGCGGGCTCTGCCGTCTTCAAGGGAGACAGCATCGACAGCTACCGCGCCAATATCGACGCCATCCGCGCTGCCGCCGCAAACGCCTGACATCACGTGAAATAATCACAACAAAGCCCCCGGCTGAGAAAGCTCGCCGGGGGCTTTTTGCTGATCATCGGAATCAGGGCAGGTAAGTCAGGCTGTCAAGAACGGCCTTTTTATCCCAGAACATGAACTTTGCGACGACGCTCTTGTCGTACATCTGCTCGTCTTCCTTGTCGAAATACTGACAGGCAAAGTAGAGGTGGTCCTTGTTCTCCGCACCGGTCGCCTCGTCATAGGCATAGCCGTGCCAGATTTCCGTGTCGCAGGAGCCAAGGCCAGCCAGTGCTGCCGCGACGCCGGAGGCCCCTGACGCTGTGGTCAGGAACCGACCGAAGTCGACGCCTTCCGCAGCTGCCGGTGCTGCGGCAAAGAGTGTCAGGCCCAACGCAAGGCCGATAGAACGAACAGTCATGCAAAAACTCCAAAATCCTGAATTGCAGAAACAGGTAGACACAATCAGAGATCAAGATAAACCCGCTCCAACTTCGCTTCTTCTCCATGCCAAGGCTTTTTCAATCAATTGTTGGTTACAACAAGGGGGCCATGGCAAATGACCCGACAGATGATTGCGCTCCCGCGCGCTTCTCTTCACTCCATCTCTCCCGATGGGGACGCTCTGCCGTGTTTGCACTTGTCTGGAGCCTGATGATCACGGCACTTGCGGCTTTCCAGCTCACACAGGCCGGTCGCTCTCTGGAAGATGGACGACTGGACACGTTGGGCTTCCTTGCTGTCGGCAGCTTTCTTGGCGCGATTTTCGCGCTTGTCTTCACCGTGTTTGTCCGACGTTTCCGCCCCCAGACCAGCGCGCGTTTCGCCGCAATGTTTATCGGCCTGACGATGGGAACAGTCGGCTTTTCCGCCTTCCTGCATTTTCTGGACTACCGGTCCTATTATGCGTCATGGCACAGCTCGACGTTCAAATACTGGGTGGGAGAGCAGATCATGACCGGCGCCGGATCACTCTATATTTTCCTCGTCCACGTCACGCCCCTACTGATGCCTTGGGGTGTTGTGCTGCTGTTGGGTGCATGTGCATTCGAAGTCCGACGCTCTAAAAACAGTCGCTAACATTTTGAGATTAAACGACGTCCGGGGTCCCGATCAGGTCTATGGAAAGTTCACTCTTGCATTTAGTACGATGTCGCACTATTTAGTTCGAAATCGCACTAATGGAGTTTCAGATGTCTCTTTCCAGACGCAAGATGTTGTTTGTCCTCGGTGGTGGAGCCATTTTGGCAGCCGGTGCAGGCATCGGATCCTTTACCGCCACCCGAACGCCCAAGACTGCTCTTGCACCGTGGGATCAGGCCGGAGCCGAAACAGAGCCGCGACGCAAAGCCCTGTCCTACGCGATCCTCGCCCCCAACCCGCATAACCGCCAGCCCTGGCTGGTGGATCTGAACACACCGGACACAGTGATCCTTTACCGCGACACGACACGTGACCTGCCGCATACCGATCCCTATCACCGCCAGCTGACCATCGGCCTTGGTTGTTTTCTGGAACTCATGATCATTGCGGCCGCTCAGGACGGTTACAGGGTAGATCTGAACCTTTACCCCCAAGGGGAAACGGGACCGGTGTCGGTCGCCAAATTCTCGAAGGGAGCGGAAGCCGATCCGCTCTTTGCCCAGATCATGCATCGCCGGACCTGCAAGGAGCCCTTCGCGTCAACACCGGTTCCTGCCGACAAGATTGCGGCCCTGAGCTCCCTTGCGAGGGTGATAACCGAGGAACAGCAGGTTTCCGCTGTTAAAAAACTGGCTTGGGCCGCTCACGAGGTCGAGATGCAGACCCCGAACACCCTCAAGGAGAGCGTGGATCTGATGCGCATGGGAAAGGCGGAAATCAATGCCAATCCCGACGGAATCGATCTTGGCGGCCCTTTTCTGGAAAGCCTGATGTTGGTTGGCATGCTGACGCGGGAAGCGCAGCTGGACACAACATCCAGCGCCTTTCAGGAAGGCATGCGCATCTATCACGAGATTCACGAAAACACACCCGCCTATGCCGTGGTCACTACAAAAGGAAATACACGGCAAGATCAAATCGAGGCAGGTCGTCGCTGGATCCGGCTGAACCTGACGACAACCGAGCTGGGCCTTGCCCTTCACCCGGTGAGCCAAGCCTTGCAGGAATATCCCGAAATGGCCGACCATTACAAAGCCGTGCATGAACTGCTTACCGAACCCGGCCACACGGTGCAAATGCTCGGGCGGCTGGGCTATGGTCCGCAAAGGGCACCCTCCCCGCGTTGGCCATTGGAAACCCGGATTGTGAATGCATAACGAGACGCTTGCTGCCTATTTCGGCTTTTTCAACGAGATCGGCATCATAGAGCAATTGAGTCGCACGCTGCTGGAAGCCCGTTTGCCGGACGGGCTGACAGCTGCTCATTTCGGCGTGCTCAATCACCTGATCCGGGTAAAGGACGGGCAAACGCCACTTGCCCTCGCGCATGCCTTTCAGGTTCCCAAGACAACCATGACCCACACGCTTGGCGGTCTTGAACGGCGCAAACTGGTGACGCTCTCACCAAACCCGGAGGACGGACGCAGCAAATGCGTCTGGCTGACCGAGGACGGCAGGCAGTTGCGCGATGCCGCGATATTGGCCCTTGCCCCGGACATTGCCAAACTGCAGCAGCAAATCCCGCTGGAAAGCATCATCGACCTCCTGCCGAAGCTCGCCGAAATCCGGTCCTATCTGGATGCAAACCGCGATAATCGCTGAGATTAGCCATCAGACGACCAATTCACTAGGCCTGACATGTTGAGGTCCGGCACATCGTCTGCTATGCCGCACCCACCTTCTCCCGAGCTAGAGGATAGCTGATGATCCCGCGCTATTCGCGGCCTGACATGGTCGCCATTTGGTCCCCTGAATCCAAGTTCCGCATCTGGTTTGAAATCGAGGCGCATGCCTGTGACGCGCTCGCAGACCTCGGCGTCATTCCAAAGGACGCGGCAAAGACCATTTGGGAAAAGGGCGGCGCGGCCACCTTTGACATCGACCGCATCGACGAGATCGAGCGCGAGACCAAGCACGACGTCATCGCCTTCCTGACCCATCTGGCGGAAATCGTTGGCCCTGATGCCCGTTTCGTCCACCAGGGCATGACCTCGTCCGACGTGCTGGACACGTGCTTCAACGTGCAGCTGGTCAAGGCAACCGACCTTCTTTTGAAGGACATGGACGACCTGCTGGCTGCCATCAAGCGCCGCGCCTTTGAACACAAGGACACGGTCACCATCGGCCGCTCCCACGGCATCCACGCCGAGCCGGTCACCTTCGGCCTGAAGATGGCACAGGCCTATGCCGAGTTTGACCGCTGCCGCACCCGCCTCGTCAATGCCCGCGAGGAAATCGCCACGTGTGCCATTTCCGGCGCTGTCGGCACCTTCGCGAACATCGATCCGCGCGTTGAAGAACATGTCGCCAAGGCGATGGGCCTGCAGGCCGAGCCGGTCTCCACTCAGGTCATCCCGCGTGACCGGCATGCCATGTATTTCGCAACGCTCGGCGTCATCGCTTCGTCCATCGAGCGTCTGGCAACGGAAATCCGTCACCTGCAGCGCACTGAAGTTCTGGAAGCCGAGGAATTCTTCTCCAAGGGCCAGAAGGGCTCGTCGGCAATGCCGCACAAGCGCAACCCGGTGCTGACGGAAAACCTGACCGGTCTGGCACGTCTGGTACGCATGTCCACCGTTCCGGCCATGGAAAATGTCGCCCTGTGGCACGAGCGGGACATCTCCCACTCCTCCGTTGAGCGCATGATCGGTCCGGACACCACCGTCACCCTCGACTTCGCCCTCGTCCGTCTGACCAATGTTATCGACAAGCTGATGGTCTATCCGGAGCGCATGGTCGGCAACATGGATCGCCTCGGCGGTCTCGTTCATTCCCAGCGCATCCTGCTGGCGCTCACACAGGCCGGGTCTTCCCGTGAAGACGCCTACCGCCTCGTTCAGCGCAACGCCATGAAGGTCTGGGACAGCTATCAGGTCTCCGGCGACGCCAAGGTCGACTTCCTGACCGAACTGCTGGCGGATGAGGACGTGCGCAAGTATCTTTCCGAAGAGGAAATCCGCGACCGGTTCGACCTTGGCTACCACACCAAGAATGTCGACACGATCTTCAAGCGGGTGTTCGGGGAAGGCTAAGGACCTGCACTCATGAAAATCGCCGTCGTCTCTGACATTCATGGCAACTTGCCAGCTCTTGAGGCTGTGCTTGCCGATTTGAAGTCGGAGGCGACGGATGTTGTCGTCAATCTTGGCGATTGCGTATCTGGTCCGCTGTGGCCGGAGGAGACTGCGCAACTGCTCATGGAGCAAGAGTGGCCGACGGTTCGAGGCAACCATGACAGGCAGGTTCTGAACGCACTAAGTTCGCCTGAAACCACCACCGACGGTTTCTCCATTCGGCGGCTTTCAGAAACAAGCAAACAATGGCTCGCATCCCTGCAACCGACTATCCGGTTTTCTGAAGAGATTTTCCTCTGTCATGGCACACCAACTCGTGACAACAAATACCTGACAGAACAGGTCGAAGGCTCTAAAGCCTTTTTGGCGGATGAAGCAACAATTGCAGCCGCGCTTGAAGGCGAACGCTCACCCCTCATCTGCTGCGGCCATACCCACATTCCCCGGGTCATTCGGCTGACCTGCACCGGCCAGACAATCGTCAATCCGGGAAGCATCGGTTTGCCTGCTTATGACGATGACCAGCCTCTTTGGCACAAGATGGAGATCGGCAGCCCGCATGCACGATATGCGATCATGCAGGAAACGCATATCGGCTGGTTCTTTTACGAAAAAGTCGTGACCTATGATTGGGAAAAGGCAGCGCAACAAGCCGAGCTAAATGGTCGACCAACTTGGGCTCATTCACTCAGGCATGGTTTTTTTGGTCCCCTTTCGTAGTCGCCTCTTGGCATTGTAAACACTTGAATTTCTGAAGCTGTCGCCTCACATAGCTGACTTTGAAAACAATGAAAGCTGGTCGATGAAAATCGCAGACACGGACATTCTTCTCGTTCCCGGCTACGGCGAAACGCCGCCTGATCACTGGATGCAGCGATGGCAGGCGAAGATGGCCAATGCCTGGATCGTGGAGCAGAAGGACTATTTCAAGCCTGAAAGGCAAGAATGGGAAGACACCCTGCTTGCGCGGTTGGCAAAGACCACTCGGCCCGTGGTTCTGGTCGGCCACTCCCTTGGCTGTATTCTGATCGCTCACGCGGGCGACAGGCTGAAGGACAAGGTTCGCGGCGCCTATCTGGTCGCGCCGTCCGATTGGGATCGCGACGGATTGGTGGCAGAATTTGATGGCGGAGCGTTCAAGCCGATCCCGCTCAGCCCGCTCCCGTTCAGAACCCATGTGGTCGCAAGCCAGAACGATCCCTACTGTGACTTCAAGCGCGCGGAACATTTTGCACGCTCGTGGGGAGCAACCCTTCAGGATGCCGGGCAAGTCGGGCACATCAACATCGATTCCGGCCATGGTCCATGGCCGGAGGGCATGATGTCCTTTGCCGGGTTCATGAACAAGCTCGGCTGACGAAATCTGAAAAGGTCGCCACTGGCGACCTTTTTTGTTGCTCAAGAGGCCCGCCATGCTTTCACGGAGTTCGTTGACAACTTTGTGAAAGGTATTGTTTCAAATACGGGTTTTTATTCTCACCTGCCTCAGCGATAGTATCGACAATATTGCCATTTGGAGGTGGAAACGTGTTGAGAACGTTATTGGCGGCAGGAGCTCTCGCCCTGTCTGCATTTCCCGGACTGGCGGCCAACGGTGAGCGTGTGACAGTCACCGGAGAGGTCATCGACAGCTGGTGCTACTATTCCGGCGTCATGGGCGGTCCGGATGCCGTGACAGGGTCGGCACACCATACCTGCGCGCTCTGGTGTGCAGCAGGCGGCATTCCGGTCGGCCTTCTGACCGAGGAAGGCAAGATCTACATGGTGCTGAAATGGGCGAATAACGACAAGGTCGCCGACGGCAAGACGATGCTCTCCGTCCAAAGCCACCAGCTTGTTGCCGACGGCATCCACTACGAGCGTGACGGGATCGACTATATTCTGGTTGAGGAAGTCTCGTCCGACGAGGGCATCACCCTCCACAATCACGAAGACTACGGTTTTGTGCCGCCCTTCGCGCAGCCCGGCCAATAAGGAGCAAATCTGATGAAACGCATTGCTTTGCTTCTCGCCTTCAGCGCCCTTGCCGCCCCGGCCCTCGCTCAGGACGGAGAAGGTCCCTATTCCGCCAACAGTGAAGCCAAGAGCTGGAGCCTGTTCGGCGAGGAAAAGGCCCGCTTTGAAGCCAAGGTCACCGACGCGCTGTGCGCATTGACCGGCGACTGCCCGGCAGATTGCGGCGCAGGTGAACGCCCGATGGCCGTCATCCGTAAGGACGACAACAAGATGCTGCTGGTGAACAAGAGCGGCGCTCCGAATTTCACCGCAGCCAACTATCGCCTGTCCGAGTTCTGCAATCAGGACGTGGAAGTGGATGGTCTTCTGGTCGGCGATCCGGACCTGACACCGGGCATCGGCGCAAAGGTCTATCAGGTTCAGCTCATCCGTGCGGTTGGCTCTGAAGAGTGGCTGAAGACCAATCTCTACACCAAGCAGTGGGCCGAACGGTATCCGGAAGCCAAGGGCAAGGGCCCGTGGTTCAAGCGCGACCCGAACGTGAAGGCCGAGATCGAAAAGAACGGCTATTTTGGTCTTGGCCTCGACGCCGACAAGGCTTGGCTTGAGGAAAACCAATGATCCGATCACTGATGATCGCGTTTCTCCTGATCGGTGCCGCATCCGGCACCGGCTGGGCGCTTGCGGTCATTCAGGCAGAACCTGACATCAAGGGCCCGGTTGCGGCCCTTGAGCATCTTCTGGCGCTGGACACGTGCGAAGTTCACCAGAAGCGCGAGCGGGCGGCAATGACGCGCGACGCCATCGAAAGCGAAATGCAGGACCGCCGCAGCAAACTGGCAGAGATCGCACCGAATTTCGGCGCTGGCCCATCAGCCTCCGGACCGCAGACGCCGTTCCCGATCGACCTGACCGCTGAATTTGACCTCGTTGATCAGAACGGGACGCGGCGCACGGCGGACGACTTCCGTGGCAAGACCTATGCCCTCTTCTTCGGCTACGCCAGCTGTGAAGCCATCTGCTCCGCCGTTCTGCCGGACATTGCCAACGCAATGGAGGTGCTGGATCAGGAAGGCAGCTCGGTAGAAACGGTCATGATCAGCGTCGATCCGGCCCGCGATACGCCAGAAGCCATGCGCAAGAACCTCGCCAAATGGCACAAGAACCTGATCGGCCTGACAGGGTCACCGGAAGACCTGGCCAAAGTTCGCAAGCTGTTTCAGGTGGAAATTTCCGAAGTTGGCCGCGATGAAAAGGGCGAACCGATCTATGCCCATGGCAGCCTTGTGTACCTGATCGGCCCGGACGGTCGTCTCCAGACCATCCTCCCCCCCGTGTTCAGCCCGGAGCATCTGGCCAAGGTCATTCGTGGCTATGTGAGTGCCGCAAGCGCAAGCTGAGACGCTTTAACAAGCACCCCAAGGACCGGAGGGCTGACACATCTCTGCCGCCCTCCGATTTTACCAGCGCACGTCTCGTTTTTACTGAATCGCTCGACGCGCTCTAAATACTTGATTTATCGCGTTTCCTAACGGCGAACCGGTGTCCACTTCGCCTAGAAACGCTTTAGCCTTGCGCGGCCTCGCGATGGGTCAGGTGATGGGCAATGGTCGTCACCACGATTGCACCTGTGATCAGCACCAGATTCCCACCCAGAAGAGAAAGTGCGGCAACCACTGCTGCCGCCACCGGCAGCACGAGACCATGGGCACCCGAGCGGCGGAACCGGTCACGTGTGAGCCAGACCGCAAGAAGATAGAGTGCCAGCGGCAGGCCGACCGCCATGACGCCGACATGCATTGTCGTGTGCGCCTTGTGCGCGATGACATCCACCAAAACGGCAAATCCCGCACCAACTGCAGCTCCTGATCCGAATATCAGGAAATGACCGTAACCCCATGTAAAAGTGCGCGTCTTGACGTCCGTATCGAGGGCCTCAATGTCAATGAAATAGATCCACCACATGCAGCAGCAAACGATAAATGCGCTTGCACCGACAGTCAGGAAAGCCGGATTGAAGTGGTCAAGGTCCGCGGTTTGTCCGATGGCCAATGAGGCCGCCAGCAGCAATTCCCCAAGCACAATGATGTTCAACAGACCGTATCTCTCGATGATGTGCTCCCTGTGCCAGGGCGTACGCTGATCGGCCTCTGCAAAATAGGGAATGCTCAGTTCGATAAGAAGGCCGAGAAACAGAAGACCGCCGTAGATGGCTCCCAGTTCATGAGCAAATACAATGACCAGTACCCAGTAAACCTGGGCTGCTGAAATGCCTATGGCGTATTGAAGCGCCGTTTTGCGACGTTCGGGATGCCCCTGCGCTGCCAGAAGCCAGAAAATCACCATGCCAAACCGCATGATACCGTAGCCGATATAGCCGAGGGTCAGGTCGTTGGTTTCAAAAAAGCGTGGCAGCCCGGCCGCAAAGACAAGAGAGCCGAACATGATGACCAGCGTGTTGATCTTGAAAAAGGCACTGCCATTGTCATAGGCCGAAGCAAACCAGGAATAGTTCATCCACGCCCAGCAGATCGAGAAGAAGGCAAAGGAGAACTTCAGGATCGCTTCGGCATAATGGGCATGGGCGATTCCATGATGCAGCCCGACTGCAGCCGAGGCGATCGCGATCACGCTGACAAGGTCAAACAGCAGTTCCAGCTGTGTGGCAGCCCTGTGCCCCTGGTCCGTGTCTCGAGGAGGAAGTGCAAGGCCGTCCAGCATGAAGGTGTCCAATCGTTTCACGAAGCGAATGCCGCTACGTAATTTTTACAAATCGGAATTGCAAGACCCATATTACGTAAACGTCACCTCAAAAGCGTTCGCGCCCTGACAGGATCAAGGGCAACATCCGCCACCAAAACCTTCCCCAGCGTTATATTTTCACCTATGGTTACGCTTCGCATTGACTGATCGACTTTTCATTTAAAAATTGGACCAGGGAGTTTTTGAATGAGCCGCACCGCTTTAAGCCTGCTGGCAACGCTTTGCCTTACCGCTTTTGTGATCATCGGCAGTTTGCCCGCCTCCGCAGAAGTGCGCTTCGGCAAGAATGTCCGTATCGGCGAGCATGACGTCTCCAACCAGACCTTCAACAAGAAGAAGCGCGGTGAATACCACGTCTATGAGGGCAAACCCGCCAAGCAAGGTTGCAGCTGGCGCAAGAATGCAGACGGCTCAAAGACCAAGGTCTGTCACCTGCAACGCAAGCAATAGAGGCCTGCTCGCACCTGCGCCTCGTGAGGGGCGCAAGCCGGAAATACGCTTTGGAATCCTTTAGCAGGCTGCTGAATAACCCGCTGGTTTTTTCGCTCAAATCCTGGTTGGATGATGAC
>NZ_VXDB01000001.1 GCF_008711325.1 Roseibium sediminis | reverse complement strand
ACGCGGGAGAGTAGGTCGCCGCCAGGCCTGCAAAGAACAGATATAACTCTTCAACCAATCAATCAGAACAACGCGGGATGGAGCAGCCCGGTAGCTCGTCAGGCTCATAACCTGAAGGTCGCAGGTTCAAATCCTGCTCCCGCAACCAAACAAAAATACCAAAAAAGCCCGTATAGCCCAAAAGCTAGCGGGCTTTCTTGCGTTCAAATAACAAAAACCACCAGGGGGACACTGTCGGAAGAGATACCTGTCATCGGAATTGCGGTTCGAGGGCCGCGATAATCCCGCGCAGTTCTGCAAGACCCTTTAACCGCCCAATGGACGGATATCCAGGTTGTGCGCGTCGTCCCAGGTCATCCAGAATGTCCTGCCCATGATCTGGGCGGAACGGGATGGAGCAATCGGATCTGCCGATGGATCTGCGCCGTTGTTCTTCCTTCAGGGCTGCAGTGATCAGGGTCACCATATTGGTATCCCCTCCAAGATGCTCTGCCTCGTAGAAGGATCCTCGAATATCTGTTGTTTCACGTTTGACATTTCGAAGGTGAAGAAAGTGAACACGATCTCCCAGGCGTTCCATCATTCCTGTCAGATCATTGTCTGGTCGCGCTCCCAGTGAACCCGAGCACAGGGTGATCCCGTTAGCAGGAATATCAACCGCCTGCATTACCGCCCTGTACTGCTGCTCAGTTGACATGATCCGCGGTAAGCCAAGCAGGGGAAATGGCGGATCATCCGGGTGACAACACAGGCGTAGCCCAAGTTCCTCGGCAACAGGCGCGATTTCTGTCAGGAAGTCGATGAGGTGTTGGCGCAGCGAGTCTTCTCCCATGTCGGCATATTCCGACAAATGGTTGCGGACGTCTTCCAGTGTGAAGTTTTCGGCAGCGCCCGGGAGGCCATAGACGATATTGCCTGCCAATTGGTCAGCTTGCTCGGCAGATAGTTTATCGAAATACGCGTAGGCGGATGCTTTGAGCACATCGTCATAGTCATTTTCGGCCTCCGGGCGTTTGAGAATAAAGAGGTCGAAAGCGACAAAAGCAATCAGGTCGAAACGCATGCAGGTAGCTCCGTTTGGCAGCCGCCATGCGAGGTCCGTTCTGGTCCAATCCAGAACCGGCATGAAATTGTAGCAGATGACCTTGATCCCCGCTGATGCGAGATTGCGAAGGCTTTCCTTGTAATTGGCGATATGTTGTCGCCAGATGCCTTGTTGTTTCTTGATATCTTCGCTCACAGGCAGGCTCTCGACCACCGACCACACCAGTGTGGACCGGCTGCCGTCGGGCATGGTCGCAATTTCCCTCTGTCGTTTGGCAATTTCTGCGGACGACCAAGTCAGTCCGGTGGGAACGTGGTGAAGTGCCGTGACAATCCCGGTAGCACCGGCCTGTGCGACATCTGCGATGCTGACACGATCTTGCGGTCCAAACCAGCGCCAAGTCTGTTCCATATAACCCCTCCTGACCCAAGGTAAGATTTATAGCACTGCCACATCTTGCTGACTAGTATGGAAGTATGTTAATTGACGTTGCGGGAGGTGTGGTGCACATGAAATTTGAACGTAATCAGGCATGGGAACTGGATCATTCTGCGTCGATAACGCCGCAGATCACCCGCATCCTGCGTGAGCGCATTATTCAAAGTGACCTTCAGCCGGGTGACAGGATTTCGGAAACCGAAGTTGCCCGCACTTACGACATCAGCCGGCAACCGGTCCGTGAAGCATTCATCAAGCTAGCTGATCAGGGGCTTTTGGAAATCCGACCGCAACGCGGCACCATTGTGACACGTATCGGATATTTTGCGGTTCTTGATGCGCGTTTCCTGCGAGAAGCGATCGAGGCAGATATCTGCAAGATTCTGGCTGCGAACCCGAATCCGATCCTCATTTCGGAATTGCGCCGACAGTTGGACGTCCAGCAGGCATTGGCGCCGGAAAATGCGGACGGATTTAT
Source organism: Roseibium sediminis (assembly GCF_008711325.1). GTDB lineage: Bacteria > Pseudomonadota > Alphaproteobacteria > Rhizobiales > Stappiaceae > Roseibium > Roseibium sediminis. Next base: position 402,325 of record NZ_VXDB01000001.1, on the reverse strand, counting down.
CCGTCTGGACGAACGTTTCCATCGAACGCTCGCAGAAGCGGCGGGAAAGGCGAGTGCGTGGCGCCAGATTGAAGGCCTCAAGTCACAGATGGACCGGGTTCGATATCTGTCATTGCGCGAATTCCGGGTCGACAAGCTCATCATTCAGCATGGGGCTATCGTTGACCGGATCGAGGCCGGAGATGTGGCAGGCGTTAACGCCGAAATACGCCTGCATTTGCGGGAAGTGCTGAAAGACCTGCCTCAGATCATCAAGGCGAATGAACGATTTTTTGATCTGCCGGACGGAGACATACCTCCGCCGGTCAATGCACCCATGGGAGGGACAAACGCATGACTATCAATTTGAAAGTAACAGCCCTTGCAGTCGCCGTAGCCGCACTGTTGGCGGGGCCGGTGTCTGCGCAGGAGATGACGCTGAAACTCGGCCATCTGGCTAACGAGGACAACTCCTGGCACAAGGCGTCGGTCAAGTTCGGTGAAGAACTTTCCGCGCTAACGAATGGCCGCATTGCGGTGGAGGTCTTTCCGAACGAGTCGCTCGGCAAGGAAATTGATCTCATCAACGGGATGCAACTCGGGACGGTCGACATGACAATCACCGGTGAATCCCTGCAGAACTGGGCACCCAAGGCGGCTCTTCTTGCTGTTCCCTATGCGTTCAAGACCATTGAGGATATGGACGCCTTCGCTTCCGGAGAGGTGGGAGACGAAATCAAGGCCCAAATCATCGAGAAGGTTCAAATCCGGCCGATTGCCTACTTCGCTCGTGGCGCTCGCGATTTGACGTCCAACAGACCGATCAAGACACCGGCCGATTTGAATGGCCTGAAAATGCGTGTACCGAATGTTCCACTTTTTGTGGATGTGTGGGCCGCCCTTGGCGCCAACCCCGGTCCAATGGCGTTTTCCGAAGTGTTCACATCCTTGCAGAACGGTACAATTGAGGCGCAGGAAAACCCTCTGGCGCTGATCCGCTCGGCCAGCTTCTATGAAGTCCAAAGCCACGTGAACCTCACAGATCATGTGCGGTCCTGGATCTATCTGACCATCGCTGAATCGACCTGGAACAAGCTGTCTGACGAGGACAAGGCTGCCGTGACCGAGGCTGCTGCCCGTGCACAAGCCTACGAACGCGACCTCTTCACGAAAAGCCTTCAGGAAGACCGTGCCTTCCTTGAGGAAAAAGGCATGATCTTTGTCGAGGTGGATGCGGCTGCTTTCCAGGCAGCAGCAAAGGACGCTGTTCTCGCCAATGTTAATGACGAGATCAAGCCGATCGTCGAAAGCCTTTTCTCGAATTAAACCGGGACCTATTGCCAGCGCCGCAGCCTTGTGGCGTTGGCACCCGGCTTGGGAGTTCGAGCATGTCTCGGGTCATAAGTGTCGTGACAGGAGTTGCCCGCATTGGTGCAGGCCTTGCCTTTGCCATCCTCATGGCGGCGGTTCTTGTGCAGGTTGTCGGGCGCCTTATGGGGTCGTCCCCGGTCTGGACGGAAGAGCTGACACGGTACGCGCTGCTTTACATGATCGCCTTTGGGGCCGGACTGGCGTTTCGTTCCGGGGAACTGGTGAATGTCGACGTGATCTGCGAGGCGCTTCCCGGCAGATGGCCGTGGGTGTTGCGCCTCTTTTCTGCCGCCGTGACTGGCGGTCTGGCGCTCTACATCCTGCCCCACGCTTGGCGTTTTGTTTCCATAGGCAAAATGCAGACCGCGCCCGCGCTTGGTTGGCGGATGGATTTTGTGCATCTGACCGTCTTCCTCCTCCTTGCCGGGCTCGCCGTGTTCGCCGGCATGAGGGTATTGGGCATGCTCAGCGGCAAGGAAGATGGTTTGCCTGACAAGACCGCCGACGAGACGGAGAGCTGAAAATGGACGTTGCCGTCCTGTTTGTTGTTTTCATTGCGGGCTTGGTGATCGGTATTCCCGTTGCCATAACGCTCGGCGTTTCATCGCTCGCCTATCTGCTGATCGCTGGTATTCCGCCTGTTGTGTTGCCCCAGAAGATGTATGCGGGGATGGATGTCTTCGTGCTTCTGTCGATCCCCGGCTTCATTCTTGCTGGCAATCTCATGAACCATGGCGGCATCACCAACCGCATCATTCGGTTCGCAAACGCTCTTGTCGGCTGGATCAGGGGCGGCCTTGGGCTGACGAATATTTCCGCTTCCATGCTCTTTGGCGGCATCACCGGAACGGCTGTTGCCGACGCAGCCTCGATTGGCAGTGTGCTCATTCCCGGCATGAAGAAGGCGGGTTATCCGGCGGACTTTTCCGCCGCAGTCACGGCAGCCTCATCCACCGTTGGACCAATTATCCCCCCCTCGGTGCCGATGATCATCGTTGGAGCCCTTTCGGGAATTTCCGTTGGCAAGATGTTCCTTGCCGGCGCGATCCCCGGCATCCTCATGGGGTTGGCGATGATGGTCACATGCTACATCATCTCCGTTCGCAAGGGGTTCCCACACCAGCCTTGGCAGGGATTTGGCGAAGTTGGCCGCTCCTTCGGGGGCGCCATCTGGGCAATCGCAATGACGTTTCTGATCATCTACGGTTTGCTGTCCGGCCTTGCGACGCCAACGGAAACGGCGGTAGTTGCCAGCGTATATGCCTTTGTGGTCGGCGCCTTCGTCTACAGGGAACTGCCACTTCGCGCCGTGCCGAAAATCCTTGTCGATAGCGCGGTTTCGGCTGCGGGCATTCTCGCCCTTGTCGGTTTTGCAAATGTCTTCGGATGGATTCTTGTGTCGGAGCGCATTCCGCAGGCCATTGCAGAGGGGGTTCTGTCGATCACCGATAACAGGTTCTTCGTTATCCTTCTGATCAATCTGCTGCTTCTGTTTGTCGGGATGTTCATGGAGACGATTGCAGCGCTCATCATCCTGTTTGTTCCGCTGATGTCGCTTGCTCAGGCGGTCGGCATCGATCCTCTGCACTTTGCCACCTTCGCGGTGCTGAACCTGATGATTGGTCTGACGACCCCGCCGGTGGGGGTTTGCCTGTTCCTTTGCGCCAATATCGCCAGGGTGCCTCTCGCGCCTGTGGTGCGTGCGATCCTGCCGTTTCTGCTGACGAACCTTCTTGTGCTCTTCGCGGTCTCGTATTTTCCGCCGCTGGCCACCTGGCTACCTTCCCTGCTGACGAAGTGAAATGTGGAAACGGAGCGATCTCATGCAGCACCTGCACTTTGAACGTGACGCCCTAAAGGGACTCGCCAAGGATCTGCTAATTTCGGGCGGCATGGCAAATGAATTGGCTGAGGTGGTTGCCGAATTCCTGACCCGCACGGACGAGATGGGAGTTACCACACATGGGATCTCGATGGTTCCTTACTACATTCCAGAGCTCGAAAACGGCACCATGACAGCAAGTGGCTGTCACGAGGTTGTGAGAGATAACAGTGTGACCATGGTGTGGGATGGGCACTACCTGCCCGGCCACTGGCTTATGGCAAAGGCTATCGATACCTGTATTGACCGTGCTGCAACCTTTGGTGTGGCGGCCGTGGCAATTCGTCGAAGCCATCACATAGGTTGCTTATCGACGTTGACGCAGATGGCTGCCGAGCAGGGGTACATCTGTTATATCGCCACCTCGGACCCATCAGGCAAATGGGTTGCACCCTTTGGTGGCATTGAACCCCTGCTGACACCCAACCCGTGGGCAGTTGGATACCCTGCCGCAGGGCATCCGGTGTTGATCGACACTTGTGCTTCGATCACAACCGTGTCCAAGGTGCGAGAGCACATTAACAAAGGCACCCAATTTGACCATCAGTGGATGCTGGATGCGGACGGCAAGGCAACAACCGATCCCTCTGTCGTGAACCAAACGCCTAGGGGCTCGATCCTACCGGTCGGTGGTAAGGACCACGGGCACAAGGGTTTCGCCATGGGACTGATGGTTGAGATGTTGACACAGGCCTTGTCAGGCCACGGGCGCGCCAACGCTCCGGTTCGCTGGGGGGGCAATGTATTTCTTCAGATCATATGTCCTGATGCCTTTGCTGGGCGCGAGGACTTTCTTTGCCAAGTTGACACGCTGAACACAGCCTGCCGGTCTTGCAGCCCTGTTCCGGGTGGAGACGCAGTCCGCATCCCCGGTGATCGAGCTTATGATGCCCTGTCAAACAGCCAGAAAGAAGGTGTCCGCCTGCCAGATGAAGTATGGGCTCGCGTTACTGCTGCCGCCGCCAAGTTTGACCTGCCGCTTCCTGAACCTATCGGTATTCGATCCCCCGAAATGCCAGTTCGTTGAGGTCGTTCTATCTGGAGTCCCTGATGAAAACCCGTGTGTGCCGCCTCTATGGGCAAAACGATCTTCGTATCGAACATGACGAGGTGCCTGAACCCGGTCCCGGGCAGGTTCTCGTCGGGATTGCTGCGGGAGGTATTTGCGGTTCGGATATGCACTATCTTTCCGATGGAGGAATTGGAACGATCCGTGTGCGTGAGCCGATCATTCTGGGTCACGAGGCCTCGGGCCGCGTGATTTCGGTCGGGATCGGTGTCGAAGGCCTTCAGGAAGGGGACAAGGTTGCGATCAATCCCAGCCGTCCCTGTGGTGATTGCTGGTATTGCGATGAAGGTGCGCCTATACATTGCATGACCATGCGGTTCAACGGCTCAGCCATGCGTCTGCCTCATGAGCAGGGGCTGTTTCGTGACAGGGTGGTTGTTGAGGCCGCGCAATGCCTGCCCCTTCCGGACGATGCGGATCTGACAGCGGTCGCATGTGCAGAACCTCTGGCGGTTTGTTTGCATGCCCTGAAGATGGCCGGTGAGGTTCGCGGCAAGCGGGTTCTTGTGACCGGCGCCGGTCCGATTGGGAGCCTGTGTGCAGCAGCTGCCGCCTCAGCAGGGGCTGCAGAAGTGGTTGTGACCGATCTGCATGATGCGGTTCTTGCTGCTGCAACAAAAATGGGAGCCACACGGGTTGTCAATGTCGCGAAAGAACCGGAGGAACTGGATCGCTATGCGCAGGACAAGGGCCACTTTCATGTTGCCTTTGAATGCTCTGCCGCAGGGCCTGCAATCCGGGGGGCGATTGCAGCGCTGCGCCCCGGCGGTGTGCTGGTTCAGGTTGGTGTCACCGGGGATACCCCGATCCCGATCAATGCGCTGGTTGCCAAGGAAATCCGGTTTCAGGGGACGCACCGCTTTGATGCTGAGTTTGCTGCAGCCGTTGAAGCTATCACATCAGGGCGCATCGATGTGCGCCCCATCATGTCCGCGCAGTTTCCCTTGGAACAAGCGGTAAATGCCTTTCAAGCCGCGTCTGACCGCAGTCGGTCAGTAAAGGTTCACCTGATGTTCGAGATGTCCTGACCCTCAGGATGTGTGCGCGATCGGAAATCTGAGTTCCACAGTGGTGCCTTCGCCCGGTTCTGAAAGGATCCGGGCACTGCCGCCGCATTGGCGAACGAAACCATAGACCACCGCAAGGCCAAGCCCTGCCCCACCGGTGCCGGACTTGGTGGTGAAGTAGGGCTCGAATGCCTTGTCAATCTCGTCGCGTGTCATCCCGATCCCGTTGTCGCTGACGCTGACGACAACGAAGTCACTTTGTGAAAACGTGCGAATGGCAACATTTCCTCCATCGGGCATCGCAGCGGAGGAATTGAGGCAAAGGTTTAGGATTGATTGCTCAAAAAGCTCCGGGTCGAGGTAAAGTGGGGCCAGCCCGGTATCGAGATCGAGCGTCAGGCTGCACTTGTCCGCAATTGCGATTTCGAGGATATCCGCCATTCCCCGAAGGAGGGAGGAGATATCGGTCTTGCTGAAGTTTACCGGCTGCTGGCGACCAATTGTCAGCATGCTGCTTGCAAGCGACCTCCCTCGGTCGGCTGCCTTGCGGATGCGGGCAATATTGCGTCTCTGGCGCTCGTCAAACCCCTCGTCCCGCTCCAGCATGCCCAGGCTTCCAGTGATGATCCCGATCGTGTTGCCGATCTCATGGCTGAGCTGATGGGTCAGTCGCATGATCCCATCCAGCCGAAGAGATTTGGCCGCCTCGGCTTCCTGCTGATCGAGCTGGGTGACATCCCTTGCAAGAACAACCAGGCCATTGTCGCTTTGCCGCGAAAGGGACACCTCGGTGACAGTTCCTCTGTCAGACCTGTGCCGCACGGTGATCGGTTCGACCAAAGGGGTGGTGGCGTCCCTCATCGGCAGAGGATCTGCCGACAGCTCGGAAATCGGTTCAAGGAATTTGGGCAGCTTGTATTTGCGGGCCGCGCCACCGTGGCCAAACAGTTCGATCACTCGCCGGTTCATGGTGACCGGTTCGCCATTTGCATCGAAGATCGCAATGCCTTCATTCATGCTTCGGAACGTTGATCTGATGGTTCTGGCGGCGGCTTCCGCGGTTCTGCGAAGGCGGCTCACACGGTCAACGCTCGTCTTGAACGCCTGAAAGGCCTCCTGCAGGTCAAGGAGTTCGGTCTCATCCCCCTTGTAGATGGGAGGGCCGACGTCCTTCTTGCCCCGAGCCAGGTCATTGATGCCGCTGGTGAGCGAGACAATGCCTCCTGACACACGCGTGACGGTGCGGATCGAGAGGATCGCCACGGTGAGGACCAGCAGCGATGCAACGGCAACGATCACCAGAAGGCGCTGAAGCGTGGCCGAGGTCGACTGGAACTCGCGGTTCAGGGTTTCGGTCACGATTGCGGACTGGTTTTCCGTTGCAAGCGACAGTTCCCTGGCAATCTTGTGCAAGCCGTCCACTGCCGCGCGCACGCCGAACATTTCCTCCAGATAGCTGTTCTGTGCCTGAAAGGCCGCCTCATAGGCGGAAAGGTTTATCGGCGGAGCTGGAATGGCGCTGGTCTCAAAAACGTATCTTCGGCGCAATTCACCCAGTTGGAACAGACTGCCGGCACTGGAAACAGACTGTGCGATGGCATTAAGGCGTTGGCGGGTGTCCGACCGGCCGCTGTTATCGGCAACGGCAATCATGCCGAGCGCGGAAGACACCTGTTCCTTGAAGCCTTGTGCCGTTTCGGCGCGTGTCGCCAAGCCAAGGGTCTGGGTCCGTATTCCCTCAAGCAGGTTCTGGATACGGGTACTTGAAATCCGGCTGCCAAGATTGGCCGATCGCGTGTCGGGTAAATTTAGCAGCAGCTCATCCACCTGAACAATCAAAGCGCGGCTTTTGCCGGAAATCGTGTAGGGGGACGTTGCATTCATGAGGAATGGCGCGCTTGAAACCAGATCCGATACCTGTCGTGACACGAGAGAGGCATCCGCCAGGCTGGCAAAGACCTGCAGGCCATAGGCAGCGGTTTCTTCCCGCGCCTTGAGCAAGCCGTAGATCGCAATGGCCGACAAGGTGAAGGCAACGGCACAAATGAGCGTGATGGCGGCGGGAAGGCGAAAGGCGATCGAGGACAGGAGCGGGCGGTTGATCATCTAGGACTGCACCGCCTCGTCCCGATGAAGAATGTAGCCCTTTCCGCGCCGCGTTTTGATATGTTGCGGCAGATCCGGATTTCGCTCGATTTTCCGACGAAGACGCAAAACAAGAACGTCGACATTGCGGTCGATGAGCCGGTCTGTTTCCGCCCCCAGCTGTTCCAGAATCGTTGTGCGGCTTACGGGTTGGTTCGGCGTCGCGGCAAGAATCTCGAGAAGCGAAAACTCGGAAGAAGTCAGGGTTCTGCCTGGGTGCGACTTGCAGATGGCACGACGGTTTTGCAGGTCTATCACCCAGTCGCCCAGTAAAAGGGCAGAGGGCTCATTTTGAAAGCTGACCGTTTCCCGGTCGGCCTTCAGCGCAGGGTGCATGCGTCTCAGCACGGCCTTGATGCGGGCGGTCAGTTCGATCGGCTCGAAAGGCTTGACCACATAGTCGTCAGCGGCGGTTTCCAGACCCAGCACTCTTTCGGCAGCACTGCCTGCTGCCGTTACCATGATGATGCCGAGATCTGTTTGGGATCTGAGTTTTTGCGCAAACACGCGACCCGACATTCCCGGCAGGTTATGGTCGACCAGGATCAGATGGAATGTTTCGTCTGCCAGACGCCTGATGGCCTCTTCTGCAGAATGCGCGCGCGCCGCACGCCAGCCCTCCGCTTCGACGAGATCGGAGATCAGTTCTGCCATATCCGGATCGTCCTCCACGATCAGGATATCTATACTTTCACTTTGCAATACCGATCCTCCCGGTCATGATCATATGCAATGTGAGGGAGCATGCAAAGCCTTGGTTTACTTGATGCTTTGTCATTATTGAAAGACTTGTAACAAATGTAACCTGAATTCTCGCCAGTGGAAACAACGGTAACCAAACTCCTGTTGCGAAGCCGGTCATGTCTGCCATGGTAGGAAATGTTCGGAAGCTGCTTCCGGACTGGGAGGTTTACATGAATTTCGCAACGTTGCTCGCAGCGGTGGCAGGCCTTGGCCTTGTCGTCCACTCTGCTGACACTTCGGCGCAGGATCTCAAGGTCCTTTGCGCAGCCGATGTGCAATGGTGCGAGAGCATGGAAAAGGCCTTCGAGGAAAAGAGCGGGCTTGCCATTGATGTAACGCGCAAGAGCACCGGAGAAATTCTGGAAAGTGTGCGCGCCCAAAAAGCTTCCCCGGACATAGATGTCTGGTGGGGCGGGACTGGTGACACGCATCTTCAGGCCGCGGCGGAGGACTTGCTTCAGCCTTATCAGTCGCTCGAGTTGCAAGACGCTCTGCCTTGGGCGCAAAACTTCTCCCAGATTTCCGGTGGAAGGGCGTCGGGCATTTACGCTGGAGCGTTGGGCTTTGCCTATAATTCCGCGGTAGTGAATTCTAGGGGCATTCGCGCACCGTCCTGCTGGAAGGATCTTACCAATCCCGATTACAAGGGCTTGGTGCAGATGCCCAATCCGAATTCGTCCGGGACTGCCTTCACCATGCTGGCCACTCTGGTTCAGCTTCTGGGAGAGGATGAGGCCTTTCAATATCTGGCCGCATTGTCTCGCAACATTGACCAGTTCACGACATCGGGTGCTGCGCCTGTAAAGGCGGCTGCGCGCGGAGAAACCGGAATCGGAATCTCTTTCATTCATGATGCGGTGACACAGAAACTGTCCGGAGCGCCGCTCGTCATTGTCGCCCCTTGTGAGGGAACCGGTTACGAGATCGGGGCGGTCAGCATCATCAAGGGCACTCGCCGTCTGGAAACCGCGCAGCGGTTTGTGGACTTTGCCCTGAGCACCGAGGGGCAGAAAACTGGCGCAAGCGCGGGCCAGAATCAGGTTCCGTCCAATGCCCGTGTTGCCCTGCCGCCCGCAGCTCCCGACATCTCGCTCATCCGCATGGTGGATTATGACTTTGTGACCTTCGGGTCGCCAGACCAGCGCAGGCGTCTGCTGGATCGTTTCGACAAGGAGGTGCTGCCATCGGCGAACCCTGTCGCAACCCAATAGGGACGTGAGCATCTGCAAATACTGATTTTCCTGAACGGACCGTGGCGCGGCTCCGAACGGGAGGGGTTTGTCTGATGACGAAAAAACAATGCGTGAAAGCGCGAGGAATTCTGCCTTCCGGGCAGAGAAATGGCTGAAAGCCAAAGTGGAGGAAACGATGTCTATGAAACGTATTTCCCTGATGCTGCTTGCAACTGCAGCAGCCTTTTCAGTTTCGTCAGCCAAGGCGGCGGGCGACCTGAATGTTATCTGTTCTGCGGATGTGGTGATCTGTGAACAGCTGCAAGGGGACTTTGAAGCTGCGCACGATATCAAGGTCAACATGGTTCGCCTCTCATCGGGCGAGAGCTATGCAAAGATCCGTGCCGAGTCCCGCAATCCGAAGACGGATATCTGGTGGGGCGGCACCGGGGATCCGCATCTTCAGGCAGCATCCGAAGGTCTGACGGAAGAATACAAGTCCGCGAAGATCGACGAGTTGCACGACTGGGCGAAGATGCAGGCAGAAAGCTCGGGCTACCGGACTGTCGGCATCTACGCCGGCGCGCTGGGTTGGGGTTACAACACCGACATCTTCAAGGAAAAGGGACTTGCTGAGCCGCTGTGCTGGGCAGACCTTCTGAAGCCGGAGCTGAAAGGCGAGATCCAGGTTGCCAACCCGAACTCCTCGGGCACGGCCTATACGGCGCTTGCCTCGCTGGTTCAGATCATGGGTGAAGACAAGGCTTTTGCCTACCTGAAGGATCTCAACAGCAACGTGTCCCAGTACACGAAATCCGGCTCCGCCCCGGTGAAGGCTGCTGCGCGCGGTGAAACTGGCCTTGGCATCGTGTTCATGCATGACGCAATTTCGCAGGCGGCTTCCGGTTTCCCGGTCAAACCGATCGCACCATGCGAAGGCACGGGGTATGAAATCGGCTCCATGTCCATCGTCAAGGGTGCGCGCAACATGGACAATGCGAAGGTCTGGTACGATTGGGCGCTGACCCCGGAAGTCCAGTCCCGCATGAAGGATGCCAAGTCCTTCCAGCTGCCGTCCAACAAGGCCGCTGCGGTGCCGCCGGAAGCTCCGAAGTTCGAAGACATCAAACTGATCGACTACGATTTCGCAACCTACGGCAACCCGGACACGCGCAAGGGATTGCTTGAGCGCTGGGATCGCGAAATCGGCGCAATCGCCAACTGATCGTTCGATGACACTGGTCCACGGGAGAGCGTTCGTCTTCCCGTGGATCAACACAACAAGCTAAAAAACGGGGGGGCCATGACCAGTGGCATCAAACGGCTGAATGTTCTTCTCGGCCTGGGCATTTTTGCCTTTCTTTTCGTGCCCTGGTACCGGGTGGAGCGCGGGTTTTACTCATTTGACTGGATAGCCGGTTTTCCGTTTTCATCCGATCAGGCGCCTGGCCTGTTTCAGATCCTTTCCGAAGGGCGCCTATGGCTCGCCGTGGCGCTGATCCTGTTTCTTGTCGGGATCGGGAGCCGGCTGATCGGAAATGAGGATCAGCGGGGCAAGGTTCTGGTGATCGCCGGAGCTGCAGGGATCATCTTCATGGCTCTGCAGGGACTTGCGATCAGTTTTACCGGGTGGGCCTGGACATTTCCGGAGAACGCATTCGGTGCCCTGTCGCTTGGCCAGCCGGCCATGGGGGCTGGCGCTGTCCTTGTATCGCTCATTTTTGTGCTTTTCATTGCCTTTGGGCTCGCCGAACGCGGGTTCATGAAGGGAGACGCCTTTGTTGTCGGGTCGATCTCCATGCTGATCTTTCTGGTCGCGGTTTTCATTTTTTATCCGATAGGCAGCATGTTCGTCGGCGCAGTGCATGATTTTGACGGATCCTTCAAACCGGATGGCTTCATCCGCAACATGCAGGATCCCGCCATCTGGAGCCTTGACTGTGTCATCGGTGGCAACCGGTGTGGCGTTGCCTGGCGCACGCTGTTTCTCGCGGTTCTTTCGGGCCTTGGCTCTACCATCCTCGGTCTTGCCTTCGCCCTCGCTGCGACACGCACCCGCTTTCCCTTCAAGAGAGGGCTGCGCCTTCTGACCGTGTTGCCGATCATCACGCCACCCTTCGTGATTGGACTTGCGCTAACCCTTCTGTTTGGCCGCTCGGGTGTGGTGACAGAAGCGCTGGATACACTGTTCGGTATCGAACCGAGCCGCTGGCTTTATGGTCTGACAGGTATCTGGATTGCCCAGGTTCTGTCCTTCACGCCGATTTCCTTCCTTGTGCTGATCGGCGTGGTGGAAGGTGTCAGCCCGTCCATGGAAGAAGCCTCGCAAACCCTTCGGGCCGATCGCTGGCGGACATTCTGGCATGTCTCGCTTCCGCTCATGAAGCCGGGGCTTGCGAATGCCTTTCTGATCGGGTTCATCGAGAGTATGGCGGATTTCGGCAACCCGCTCGTTCTTGGTGGGAGCCATGGTGTTCTGTCGACGGAGATTTTCTTCGCGGTGGTCGGCTCTCAGGTCGATCCTTCCCGTGCGGCGGTTCTGGCCATTATCCTGCTGAGTTTTACCCTCTCGGCCTTTCTGGCCCAGCGGCTTTGGCTCTCGGGCAAGAACTACGCGACGGTGACCGGCAAGGGAGACAGCGGGGTTCATGCGGGCCTGCCGAAAAGCCTCTCCATCACGGTTCACGGCATCGTTCTGCCCTGGATGGGGTTCACTCTCATCGTCTATGGCATGATCATCTTCGGTGGCTTCGTGAAGACGTGGGGCCTCGACAATTCCTTGACCCTTGAGCACTACGCCCGCGCCTTCTCCATAGGCTTTCAGGATGGTGCTCTTGTTTGGACCGGGGTGGCGTGGAACTCGTTCTGGACGACGATGGAAATTGCCCTGATCTCGGCACCCCTGACGGCGGCAGTTGGCCTGCTGACGGCCTACATCATCGTGCGGCAGAAATTTGCGGGCAAAAATGCGTTCGAATTTGCCCTGATGATGAGCTTCGCCATTCCAGGCACGGTCATCGGTATCAGCTACATCATGGCCTTCAATCTGCCACCGATCGAAATGACCGGATCTGCGCTGATCCTGATTGCCTGCTTCGTGTTCCGCAACATGCCAGTGGGCGTGCGCGGCGGTATCGCGGCGATGAGCCAGTTGGACAAGAGCCTCGATGAAGCATCGCTCACCTTGCGGGCGAACAGTGCAAGAACGCTGCGAAAGGTGATCTTGCCGCTGCTGCGTCCAGCCATCACGGCAGCTCTTGTCTACTCTTTCGTTCGGGCGATCACGTCTATCAGTGCCGTGATCTTCCTCGTTAGCGCGGAATACAACATGGCAACCTCCTACATTGTCGGCCTCGTCGAAAACGGCGAATACGGTATCGCCATTGCCTATTCCTCGATGCTGATTTTCGTGATGATCACCGTGATTACGGGCTTCCAGCTCCTGGTCGGCGAGAGAAAGCTCCGCCGTGAAAACAGGGTCGCTGGTGTCGCCAAATCCAACAAGTTCCAGATTGCGCAGGAGAAAACTGCATGACAGACCTCAAGGCCGGTTCGGTCGTCTTTGAAAACGTGCGCAAGGACTTTGGTTCCTTCACAGCGGTGCCGGATCTTTCCATCACCATCGAACCGGGAACGCTGGTTACCCTTCTCGGTCCTTCCGGCTGCGGCAAGACAACCACCTTGCGAATGCTGGCTGGGCTCGAACATCCCACCTCCGGTCGGATCTTCATCGGGGGGCGGGATGTCACGATGGTCCCAGCGCATGAGCGGGATGTGTCGATGGTGTTTCAGTCCTACGCGCTGTTTCCGCACATGAGTGCGCTCGACAATGTGGCCTATGGACTGGAATCCTCCGGATTGAAGAAAAAGGAAGCCCATGAGCGGGCGGAGGAAGGTCTTGCTCAGGTGGGGTTGGCCGGAATGGGGCATCGTCTTCCCGCAGAGCTTTCAGGTGGCCAGCAACAACGTGTTGCCGTTGCCCGTGCGCTGGTTCTCAATCCTCAGGTTCTCCTTCTGGACGAACCCCTGTCCAACCTTGATGCCCGCTTGCGACGCCGAGTGCGGACCGAAATTCGTGAGTTGCAGCAAAGGCTGGGTTTTACCGCCGTCTACGTTACGCATGATCAGGACGAAGCCCTTGCCGTTTCCGACCGGATTGTCGTCATGAAGGACGGGCGTATTGCGCAGGAAGGGGCACCGCGTGAGCTCTATGAGGAACCTGTCTCCGAATTCATCGCGGATTTCATGGGTGAGGCGAATGTGGTTTCGTGCGAGATTCTCGATCATGAGGGCAACAACGCGATCATCGACATTGGCGGGATCCGCCACAAGCTCCGCTCGCGCGGGGCTTCAAAGGGCAAGGCCAAACTTGCGGTTCGCCCGGGATCGGTTGTTCTCAATCCCACCGATACGTCCGGTCTCGGCGGTGAAATCGTGACGGCTGCCTATCTTGGAGATCATGTGGAGTATGAAATCGAAACATCGGTCGGAAATTTCTTCGTCATTGATCACGCCGTGGATCAGTCCTACGCGCCGAAGACGGCCGTTTCCCTCGGCTTCCGCAATCGCGGTCTGGCCCTGATCGAGGGATAAGACATGCTGCTACATAATTTGACGGCTGTTCCGTCCGATACGCTTCAGGCCCGGTTCAATCTGGCTCAGGTGATGGCGGAAGAGGCCGGCAATATGGCGATGGACTATTTCATGCGCCGTAAAGAGCTGACGGTCGAGACGAAGACAGGCTTGCAGGATCTGGTCTCGATTGCCGATCGAAATGTGGAAAGCCTGATCCGGGACTTCTTGCGAGAGTCCTACCCGGAAGACGGCATCCTCGGCGAGGAGCACGGTGTTCAGGATGGCACGAGTGGTTATCTCTGGGTAGTTGATCCGATTGACGGCACAGCGGCGTTTTTGCATGGAATGCCCAACTGGTGTGTCTCAATCGGCTTGCTGAAGGACAACCAGTTGGTGATGGGGGTTGTTCGTGTTCCCTGTGATGACGAGACCTTCGCTGCCATCAAGGACGGCGGTGCCACACTCAATGGCGACGGGTTGATGCTGGATGCCGCCAAGACCTTGCAGAACAGTTTGACGGGGATAGGGGCAAACCATGACATCCCGCCGGAGATGGTCGGATCCGTGATCTGCGATCTCATGGCGGCAGGCGGCAACTATGTGCGCACCGGCTCGGGAGCGCAGATGCTGGTCCATGTCGCCGCAGGACGTCTTGCGGGCTTCTATGAACCTTCCATGCATATCTGGGACTGTTTGGCTGCGTATTGCATCGTTGCAGAAGCGGGCGGACTTCACAGGGACTTTCCGCTGGAAGGACAGGGTCGCCTTGCTGGTGGTCCGGTGCTGGCTGCAGGTCCTGGCGCCTTTGAGGCTCTGGATCAGATAGCCCGGAAAAACGAGCTGAAATACCTTCGGTAGCAGCTCGCCTTAAAGCCGCATGCTGGACTGGCGGACAATAAGCTCGACGGGGTAGCGCTTGGTGGCTTCCGGCTTGTCGCCCTGCTCGAGCCAATTGAGCAAGGCCTGTGCGGAGTTTTCGCCAAAGCGTGAGACATCGCAACGGATCGAGCTGAGACGTGGAAAGCAGAGGGAGCTTTCCTCGATGTCATCGAACCCGACCATACGGATGTCCTTGCCCGGAAGAATGTCGGTTTCCGCGAAGCCACTGATCATGCCAAGCGCGACAAGGTCGCTGAAACAGATGACGCCGTCTGGACGCGTGTCTTCCCTTGCCATGCGCCGGGCAATGTCGCGGCCAAAGGTGCGTGACGGGCGACCGTGGTAATAGATGCGCTCCCGCCCTTCCGCATCCATCAGTTCGTTGTAGCCTGACACGCGTTCCAGCGTGACGGGCCGGTCTTCCAGTCCGCCGACGAAGGCAATCCGCTTGCAGCCAAGTTCCAGCAGGTGTTTGGTCGCCAGACGGCTTCCTGCCATGTAGTCGAGCGAGGCGAACGGGAATATGTCCGTTCGCTCATCCACCTGACGCAAGACCTGCATGGTTGGAATGCCTGATTTCTCCAGCCGGTCGAATGCACTGAGATCCGGTGCGTAGGTCGGCGAAATAACAAAGGCGGAAACGCCATGTTCGATCATGGAGGCAATGACCGTCGCCTGGATGTCCGGATTCTCGTCCGTATTGGCAATGACCGTCGAAAATCCCTTGCGGGCAAAGGTCATCTGGATGCTGGCAGCAAATTCGGTGAAGAACGGGTTGCGCAGGTCGTTGATCACGAGGCCGATAAGGCCAGACGACGCTCCACGAAGACCGGCTGCCGAGCGGTTGTAGACATAGCCGATATCGACCATCGCCTTTTCGACTGCAGCTCTTGTCGACGCCTTTACGGCAGCCGAGTTTTGCAGGACCAGTGAGACCGTCGACTTTGACACTCCGGCGTGGCGGGCAACATCAAGGATCGTCGGTCTCTTGTTCATCTTGGTCAGGTCAGTCCGTGCAGCTTGAGAAGGAGCGCCATGCGTTCGCTCGCGATATCCGGTTTGGACAGGATTCCGGCGCGATCTGCAAGGCGGAAAACCTCCGCATAGTGCGTAATCTCACGGGAAGACTGGAAACCGGCGGGCATGATGAAGTGGCTTTGGGCATCATTCAACCATGCAAGGAACGCAATCCCGGCCTTGTAATATTGCGTCGGTGCCTTGAAGATTTCGCGCGAGAGCGGGACGGTCGGGGCAAAAAGGGCGTGATAGGTGACCATGTCTCCTTCGGCCAAGGCCTCCAGAGCCTGACAGGCGGCAGGCGCAATCGCCGCAAATGCGCCCAGCAGAGCGTGACTGTGCCTGCTGCCATCGCCTGCGATTAGATCGGCATAATTGAAGTCATCGCCGGTATAGAGCCGTACGCCCTCCGGCAACCTTGTCCTGAAGGCTTCTTCATGGGCCTGATCGAGGAGGGAGATCTTGATGCCATCCACTTTGGCCTTGTTGGCGTTGATGATGTCCAGAACGGCATTTGATGCGGCAGGGATGTCATCCGCCCCCCAATACCCTTTCAGGGCAGGGTCAAACATGTCCCCAAGCCAATGCAGGATGACCGGCGAAGAAGCTTCATTGAGGAGCTTTCCATAAACACGGGCATAGGTGTCGGGACCTGCCTTGATGGCCGGAAAGGCGCGAGAGGCCATCAGGATGATCTGTCCGCCTGCGTCCTCAATCGCTTCCATCTGCTCCCGGTAGGCTTCGATGATGTCGTCTTCCGTTGTCAGCTCAGACAGAGGCTTTTGGTCTGTCCCGGCCCCACAGGCAACCCGAGGCTTCATCGGGTGCGCCTTGGCCTCTTTCATGGTGCGCTGGATCAGCTCTCTGGCTGTTTTCCAGTCAACACCCATCCCTCGCTGGGCGGTGTCCATCGCCTCGGCCAGTCCCAATCCCTGATCCCATAACCAGTGGCGAAACTTGAGGGTGTTTTCCCAATCGACCGAGGGAGAGCCCTGCCAGGGCGCGCGTTCGGCAAGCGGGTCCGAGACCACATGGGCAGCTGCAAAGGCCGTGCGCGTGAGCGGAACACGCGGGGCTCTGGGCTCAAGCGCTAGTCCGCTCAGCTTGTAAGGTTCCAGCGTGTTGTTATAGGTCGGCAGATTGAGCATGGGTCTTGTGCCTTAATCAGCAACGGGAATATCGAGAACAAGAATGCCGTCGATGCCGCCAACGGCATTGGCGACAAGCTGCGCGCCGACGGCCTTGTGGTCCGGATGGGTCTGATAGGCGGCAAGCGTGTCCCAATCGGCAAAGTCGGCGACAAAGCCATGCATGTAACCGCGCTCGATCTTTTCCGGGCTTTCGCTTTTGCCGGATGTGATCGACAGAACGCCGGGAAGCTTGTCCTTGATGTCGTGGAGTTCGGAGAAAATCTTGTCGATGGTGCCGTCACTGACATCTGGCTTGAACTTGACGAGGACGATGTGGCGGATCATGTGCAGGTCCCTTACTTTTGACCGTTGTCTTGCTTGATCAGGTCGGCGGCTTTTTCACCGATCATGATCGCGGCTGCGTTGGTGTTTGACGAGACGACATTCGGCATGATGGAAGCGTCGGCCACTCTGAGGCCTGCAATTCCGTTGAACCGCAGTCGAGGATCAACAACGGCATTCGCATCCACCCCCATCCGGCACGTACCTGCCGGGTGGTGGGATGTCTTGGAATGCTCGCAGATGAACTCGAAATAGTCCTCATCGGTTTTGACATCAGGCCCGGGAAGGCGCTCGGCGCGAATGAAAGGCTTGAGTGGTGCCTGCGCCATGATTTCCTGCGTCAGCTTCAGACCGCGAATGGACATTTCCCGGTCCTGCGGGTCGTCGAGATAATTCGGGTCAATCTGCGGTTCGACACTCGGATCCGCACTTTGCAGGCGCACCGACCCTCTGGAGCGCGGGCGCAGATAACAAGAGTTCAGCGTGACACCGCCATCCGGCATGGAGGCCACACCGGCTTCGATGCCAGTCCCAAGCCCCAGATGGAACTGCAGGTCCGGCGAGCGGGCCTCGGGGTCGGCATACCAGAAGCCTCCCGTTTCAAAGAGGCTGGAGGAAACAGGGCCCTTGCGGGTGAAGATGTACTGAAGACCGGCCAGAACCGACATGTGTGGCTTGGCGAACCTGTCATAGGTGTGCGGGCCGCTAACCTCGCAGATGCAGTAGAGATCCAGATGATCCTGCAAGTTTGCCCCGACCTGCGGCTGATCCAGAACAACATCGATGCCAAGGGCCTTGAGCTCGTCTGCCGGACCAATGCCGGAAAGCTGCAAGAGGCGGGGTGAGCCGATGGCTCCGCTGGAGAGAATGACCTCCGAGCTTGCGATCAGTTTTGTTCCGTCAATCAGCTCGACGCCATTTGCCCGGCCACTTTCGACAATGATCCGGCGGACATTCGCACCCAACTTGACGTGAAGGTTCTTGCGGCCCCTGTTGGGGGCGAGATAGGCCATGGCAGCGGAGGACCGGCGGGCATTGCGCTGGGTTAGCTGATAATAGGCGGCCCCGTCCTGCTTTTCGCCCGTGACATCTTCGTTGAACGGAATGCCGAGCGCCTTGGCCGCTTCAAAATAGGCCTCGCAAATGGGCAGGGGCGCGCAGGGTTTCGAGACGCCGAGCGGACCTCCCTTGCCATGATACTTGTTGTCGAATGTATCGTTGTCCTCGGCTTTGCGGAAATAGGGCAAGACGTCGTCATACCCCCAGCCCTCACAGCCCATCTGCCGCCACTCGTCATAATCGCGCGCATTGCCACGGGTGTAGATCTGGGCGTTGATCGAAGAGCCGCCGCCGATCACCTTGGCCTGCGTATAGCGAAAGACACGGTTCAGCATGTTCTTTTGCGGAACCGTGTGCCAGCCCCAGGAGCCAATGCCCTTTGTCATCTTCGCAAAGCCGGCGGGCAGATGATAAAAGGGGTGCCGGTCGCTTCCGCCTGCTTCCAGAAGCAGGACGTTTACATCCGGGTTTTCCGTCAGCCTCGCCGCAACAACGGACCCGGCGCTGCCGCCGCCAATGATGATGTAGTCGTAGCCTTGAGCCATCTTGTTTCCTCAAAGACGCGGAATGGAGAGGCCGCCATCAACCGGGATCACGGACCCGGTGGCAAAGGCCATCTGGCCCTCGGCAAGCGGCAGGATGATTGAGCCGATATCGGCAGGTTTGCCCCAGCGACCGGCAGGGACGAGGCCGTCTTCAATGCGGGCGGTGTATGTGTCCTTCACCGCCGCAGTCATGCCGGTCTCGATGATGCCGGGCCGCAATTCGAAGACGCCGATATCATGTGGTGCCAGGCGGGTTGCGAACAGGCGGGCCATCATGGAGGCGCCTGCCTTGGACATGCAGTATTCACCGCGCTCGACCGACACCATTTCAGCGCTCACCGACGTGATGAAAGAAAGGGAGCGATAGTCCGGGGACGGGGTGCCGACCATGCGCCGCGCCACCTCTTGTGCGAGAAAGAACGCCCCGCGCAGGTTGATGTCCATGACGAAGTCGAAACTGTCCGGCGTCATGTCGAGCAGATCACCTCGTACCTTGGCAGGAACGCCAGCATTGGACACAAATGTTGTGACCGGGCCAAGCTGCGCCTCCACGGTGTCCAGCAGCGCGGGGACGGCTTCGATTTGGGCAAGATCATGCTGAAAGTAGGTGGCTGGACTTCCCAGTTCAGCAAGCGCGTCTTTGACGATCGCGTCATCCGGTGTGTGCTCGGCAGCAAGAGCGACGCGGTATCCGGCGCCTGCGAGCGCCTTTGCAATGCCAAGCCCAATGCCGGATTGGCCTCCGGTGATCAAGGCGACCTTGCTCATGCGCCGAGTTCCTTTTGAATTGTACTTGCTGTTCGCAGCGCGAGGGCAGCCACGGTGAGGGACGGATTGACGGCGGCCGAGGTCGGCAATGCACCTGCATCCGTCACATAAAGGTTCGGATGGTCCCAGCTTCGGCAGGTAGGGTCGAGAACCGAGGTTTTCGGATCAAGGCCCATTCGCACGGTTCCGCACTGGTGGGACGGAACCCTGCCGTCAAACAGGCGAGACAGCACCAACGGAAAACCGGCAGCCTTAAGTGTGGCCTTTGTCTTGGCCAGAAGCTTGTGGTGAGCTGTCATGTTGGACCGCCGCCAGATCAGCTGGATCTGGTCTCCATTGAGAACCACCCGGCTTTCGGGGTCCGGCAAATCCTCTGAAATGAGATACATGTCGATGGCGTGGTTTGAGATCCAGCGAGCGGCAAGCATCGGCAGGCTTGGCACTTGTATCTTCAGAATATCCGGCGTCACGCGGCCAAGAAGCTGGACATTGCCGAGTGGTTTTCCGGTTTCTCCATCATCGAGATACCAGTCATTCAGGCCGAAGGTTTTCTGATAGACAGCGTCGTTCTGGAAACGCGGGTCTATCCCAATCACAGCCGTTGCATTGTGGTTCATGAAGCAGCGCCCGACATAGTCAGACGAATTGGCGAGACCGGACTTCAACAGAAGGGCTGCAGATTGAACCGCGCCGGCGCAGAGGATAAACGTCCCCGCCTTGAGCGTATGCACTTCGCCGTCTTTCTCAAACGTGACTTGGGAAATGCGGTGTGTTTCAGGGTCGCATGACAGATGTTTGACATGGGCGCCAGTGACCAGAGACACGTTTTCGTGGCTCAGAGCTTCAGCCAAGGCGCAGGTTTCGGCATCCATCTTGCCGCATCTGAGATCGGGATACCCATCCCACCCGGTTTTCCCCGCTTTTAGCCAAGTGTCGATGTCGACGCCAAGCGGCAGGGTGAAGGGCGATACACCAGCCTTTTTCAGTCGGGCGCGGACGTCTGCAATCGCTGGCTCGTCAGGAACCGGCGGAAACGGGTAGCTGCTGTCGTGAGGAGGTTCGGTCTTGTCGGATGTGTGGTCTCCGCGCACCTGAAACAGCTGTTCAGCCCGCTCGTACCATGGGGCCAGCTCTTCATAGGCAAACGGCCAGGCGGGTGAGATGCCGTCAAAATGTTCCAGCTCCCCAAAGTCTTCCTGCCGGTAGCGGATGAGCACTGCACCATAGAGTTTCGTGTTGCCGCCAACATTGTAATAGTTGCCGGGCTCGAAGGGTTTGCCGGTCTCATCCAGCCAGGTCTCCTTCGAGCGGAAGGCACTGTTTGTGTAGATGCGCCAGGGATCACGGGCGGGAGCGGTGTCAGGGATCTGATGCCCACGTTCCAGAATTGTGATGCGGGCACCGGTTGGTGCGAGGCCTGCTGCGACGCTCGCCCCTCCCATTCCACTTCCGATGATCACGATATCCGGTGACATTTTTCGCCCTGACTGATTTGTTGGTTTTCAGTTTATGGAACGTTCCAATTTTTTGTCAAAAGAAAAGCGCGGACAAGTTGCCGCGCTGTTCATTTTTATCAACGGATGCGATCTTCGGTCTTCGGATCAAAGACGACAGCCTTTTCCATGTTGAAGGCAAACGGGAAGGTTTCGCCTGCCTTGACGTTCACATCGGCGCGGAAACGCCCCGTTACGTCCTTGCCGCCAATCTGGGTGACAACAAAGGTGTCGGAACCGGCCGGTTCGGTGACTTCAACCGGACATTCCACGATATGGACAGATTGGGAGTTGCGGTCCGCGCCGTCCTTGTCGGTGATGGCTTCCGGACGCAGACCAAGAATGATCTCGCGGCCCTGATGAGCGGACATTGCTCCGTTTGCGAACGGAATCTGGGCTGTCTGACCGCCATGCAGGGCAACCTCGGCGGCCGATCCGTTTGCACTTGCAACGATCTTTGCCGGGAAAAGGTTCATGGACGGAGAGCCCATAAAGCCTGCCACAAACATGTTGGCCGGATCGTCGTAGATTTCCTTCGGGGTGCCGAGCTGCTGGACGTAACCGCCAAACATCACGGCAATGCGTGTCGACAATGTCAGCGCCTCGATCTGGTCGTGGGTCACATAGACAATTGTCGTGCCGAGCTTCTGGTGCAGCTTCTTGATTTCCGTGCGCATGTCGACGCGTAGCTTGGCATCAAGGTTGGACAGCGGTTCGTCGAACAGGAAAACATCCGGCTCGCGAACCAGCGCCCGGCCCATTGCGACACGCTGGCGCTGACCACCCGAAAGCTGCCCCGGCTTGCGGTCCAGCAGATGGCTGATCTGCAGGAGGTCGGCAACCTGCGCAATGCGCGGTTCACGCTGCTCCTTTGGCATGCCATGCATTTCCATGCCGAAGGAGATGTTCCCCTTCACGGTCATGTTCGGGTAGAGCGCGTAGGACTGGAACACCATGGCGATGTTCCGCTCCGCCGGCTTCACGCCGTTCATGCTGCGGCCCTTGATGGCGATTTCGCCGGACGTGATGTCCTCAAGGCCTGCGATCATGTTGAGAAGGGTCGACTTTCCGCAGCCGGACGGGCCAACGAGAACCAGAAACTCACCTTCCTCGATGGAAATGTTGGTCTCGTGCAGGACCTTGACGGCGCCATAGGACTTGGTCGCGTTCTTGATGTCGAGAAAGCCCATTGTCTTATCCTTTAACCGAGCCGGCCATCAGCCCGCGAACGAAATAGCGGCCTGCGACGATGTAAACGAGGAGGGTAGGAAGCGCGGCCATGATCGCGCCTGCAAAGTGAACGTTGTATTCCTTCACGCCCGTGGACGACTGCACCAAATTGTTCAGGGCGACCGTCATCGGCTGACTGTCAAAGTCGGAGAAGGACGCCCCGAACAGGAAGTCGTTCCAGATGTTGGTGAACTGCCAGATGATGCAGACAACCGCGATTGGCCCGGAGGACGGCAGCAGAATACGCCAGAAGATGGTGAAGAAACCGGCGCCGTCGATCTGGGCGGCCCGAACGAGCTCCGTCGGAAAGGCCGCGTAGTAGTTGCGGAAATAGAGCGTCGAGAAGCCGATGCCGTAGACGAGGTGCACGAAGATCAGGCCGGGAACGCTGCCTGCAAGGCCCATCAGTCCCAGCATGCGTGCCATCGGGATCAGGACGATCTGGAACGGAATGAAGCAGCCGAACAGCAGGAGGCCGAACAGGATCGTTGAGCCGCGGAAAGGCCACTTGGTCAAAACATATCCGTTGAGCGCACCCAGCAGGGTGGAGAGCGCGACGGCTGGAACGACCATCTGGATGGAGTTGATGAAATAGGGGCGAAGGCCGGTTGCTTCGACGCCAACCTGCGCCTGTGACCATGCACTTTGCCAGGGAGCAAAGGTCAGGGTCTCGGGCAGGGACATCATGCCACCGGATGTGATTTCCGACAGCGGCTTCAGCGAGTTCACGACCATCACATAAAGTGGCAGCAGGTAGTAAACGCAGAAGAGGGCCAACAGCGTGTAGAGAATGAAACGGGCAATACCGTTTCCGGTGGATGCACTGGAGGAAGCGCTCATTGCTTTTTCTCCCTCAGCTCGGACCAGAGATAGGGCACGATGATGGCCGCAATGGTCATGAGCATGATCACTGCTGAGGCCGCGCCAATGCCCATCTGGTTCCGGGTAAAGGTATAGGAGTACATGAAGGTCGCAGGAACTTCTGTTGCTGTTCCTGGCCCGCCGCCGGTCAGGGCAATGACAAGGTCATAGGACTTGATTGCCATGTGGGCGAGCACCACGAAGGCGGACATGAAAGCCGGACGCAGCTGCGGGATCACGATCCGCCGGTAGAGCGCGAAGGTGGACGCGCCATCAATCTGGGCAGCCTTCATCATTTCGCTGTCGATGCCGCGCAGGCCTGCGAGGAACATCGCCATCACGAAGCCGGAGGTTTGCCAGACGGCTGCGATGACAATCGTATAGATCGCCATGTCGCGGTCCTTGATCCAGCCGAACTTGAAGTTTTCAAAACCCCATCCCTGCACGACGGCTTCCAGACCAATTCCGGGATCCAGAAACCATTTCCACGCAATACCGGTCACGATGAAGCTGAGGGCCATCGGGTACAGGTAGATCGTGCGGATGAAGCCTTCTGCGCGAATGCGCTGATCCAGAAGGATCGCCAGCAACAGGCCGAGTGCGCAGCAAATGACAATATACAGAATGCCAAAAACCAAAAGGTTGGAGACGGCAATGTCCCATGCGCGGATCTTGAACAGGTTCTCGTAGTTCTTCCAGCCGACAAGATCGAAAGTCGGCAGGATCCGGCTGTTCGTGAAGGACAGATAAACCGTGAAGGCGATGAAGCCATAGACGAAGATCGCGACAATGGCGACCGTCGGGCTCAGCACGATTTTGGGTAAAGCTTCGCGTAACCGGTCCAGCAGGGCTGGACGGTTTTCCGTCGCTGCATGTGACATGGGGAGTCTCCGGATGAAAAAACAGGGAGCAGCTTATGCCGCTCCCTGCTCAGCGGATCACTTGTTGATCTGAACTGCGGATACGAGTTCCTGAACAGCGGTTGCGCTGTCGTACTCACCGTTGAAGTGAGCGGTGATCACGTCATACATCGCGTTCTTGATGGCGGCCTTGTTGGCATGGCCATGTGCGAAGGAGCCGTAGAGGTTGCCGGAAGCAGAGGCTGCCTTGAACTCTTCGTAGCCCTGCTGACCACATGCATCCAGTTCGGAAACATCAAGGTCGGTACGAGCCGGAACGGAGCCCTTCACCTTGTTGAAGGCGATCTGGAAGGTCGGTGACAGGATTGCGCCAGCCAGAGCTGCCTGCTCGTCGGAAACCTTGCCGTTCTGGTCGAACATGGCGAACTGGTCAGAGTTGAAGGTCACCTGAGACTGGGTGCCCGGGAAGCGGTAGCAGAGGAAGTCCTGGTTCGGGGTCTTGCCTGCATTCAGGAATTCACCCTTTGCCCAGTCGCCCATCAGCTGGAAGCCGGCTTCGTTGTTGATGACCATGGCTGTTGCCAGGTTCCAGTCGCGACCGGAGAAGTTGTCGTCCACGAAACCACGCAGCGTGGTCATGCGGTCGAAAGCTTCCTTCATGGTGTCGGAGCCGAGAGCGGCTTCATCAAGATCGACGAAAGCCTTCTGGTAGAAGTCTGCACCACCGGTGGACATTGCAACGGCATCAAAAATGGTTGCGTCCTGCCATGCCTGGCCGCCATGAGCCAGAGCGGTATAACCGGCGTCCTTCACCTTCTGAAGGGCTGCAACAAACTCGTCCCAGGTCTGCGGCTGGGCAATGCCGAGCTCATCCATGAGCTTCTTGTTGGCCCACACCCAGTTGGTGGAGTGCACGTTCACCGGAGCAGCAACCCACTTGCCGTCATACTTGGCGAACTTCTGAAGAGCTTCCGGAACAACTGCGTCCCAGTTCTTGTCAGCTGCGATGTCGTTCAGGTTGGCGAGTGCACCTTCCTTGGCCCAGTCGGTGATGTCGAAGCCGAGCATCTGGACGGCGGTCGGAGCGTTGCCGGAGGTTACGCGGGCGCGCAGAACGGTCATGGCCTGAGTGCCGCCGCCACCTGCAACCGGCATATCCTGCCAGCCGATGCCCTGACCGGACAGATCGTCCTTGAGGACGTTCAGCGCAGCAGCTTCGCCGCCGGATGTCCACCAGTGCAGAACCTCAACGTCACCTGCCTGTGCAAGGCCGGTGCTCAGAGCGAGGGCCGCGACGCCCAGCTTGAAAGACTTCATCATTGTAGCATTCCTCCCAGAATGAGCCTGACGTGATTGCCAGGTTTCCTGCAAAACGAACTGTCGAGCCGTCATGGTCGATCAGCAGTCCTGACTATTGTAACGTTGCAAATGTCCCTCTTGTCAATTCAAAACTGAACGATGCTTTTCTCTTTTTTCTCCCGATATCCCGACGTTTTTAGCAAAATTTAGAGAAAACAACGCGTTGTGAATTTGTGTTGCAACGATTTAAATTCCATTGTTAGACTGGTCCCGAATTGAGGGCAGCAGGGCGAGGCAAATGAGCGAAGGCAGTCCAACGGCGAGTGCGCCGGACAAGCGCGCCACTTTGCGAACAGTGGCGGAAAAATCCGGATTTGCCATCACCACGGTGTCCCGTGCGCTGGCCAATGACCCGCGTATTGCCAAGACAACCCGCGAGAAGGTGGCGGCTGTCGCCGACGAGCTTGGATATGTTCCCAACCGCGCTGCGCAACGTCTTCGCACCGGCCGCACCAAGGTTATCAGTCTTCTCTTGAACACGAACCACGAGTTCGTCAGCTTCTCGTCCGAACTGCTTCGTGGCATGACCGAGGGGTTGAGAGGCACCGGCTATGCCATGAACATCACGCCAAGCGGGATGGGCGAAGATGCACTTGAGGTCATCCGCAATATCCATCGCAATTCGCTGGCCGATGCGGTGGTTTTCACTCGAACCGAATGTTTCGATGACCGGGTTCGCTATTTGCTGGAACACAATTTTCCGTTCGCGACCCACGGCCGCACGGATTTCACTACACCGCATCCCTATGTCGATTTCGACAATGCCCGCTTTGCCCGCATGGCTATTGATCGTCTTGTCGAGAACGGGCGCAAGCACATTTGCATGGTGATGCCGGACGAAAGATACACGTTCGGCCAGCATCTTCGCGTTGGCGCGCGGCAGGCGGTGACCCAGCACGGCATCGATTTCACGATCCCTGAGGGTGTGAATTTCGATTCGCCGCCGGATGCCATTTCCGCGGCGCTGCGCCAGCTTCACGCGTCCGACAATCCGCCTGACGGATATGTCTGCGTTGGCGAAATCATGGCGCTGATCACGTTGGCGGCGTTGCAGGACATGGGCCTCACGCCGGGTGTCGAGGCGGACATTCTGGCAAAACACGCGTCGCCCATCTCCAATCACTTTCGCCCTCGTATCGAAACGGTCCACGAGGACGTCTATGCGACCGGAAAGGCGATGGCGCAGGTTCTCCTGCACCGGATGAACGGCGGAAGCATGGAAGACATGCAGGTGCTGCTCGCGCCTGTGCATGATTTCTCCATGTCGTTGCCGTCCAAGCATTAGGCTACCCAGGGGGAACGTGTTGCGCCAATGCGCATCGTGACTGTCTTGGTTTCCAGAAACTCTTCCAGACCGTAGCGACCGAGTTCGCGGCCTTGTCCGCTCTCCTTCATGCCGCCGAAGGGCATTTCGGGGAAACCGTCCATCCATGTGTTGGTCCAGATGGTTCCGGCGCGGGCGCGGCGGGCAAATTCAAGACAGGTGTGAACGTTTTCGCTCCAGATACCTGCCGACAACCCGTATTCCGCGTCGTTGACGATGGAAATCGCTTCTTCAAGCGTCTTGAAAGTGAGGACCGAAAGAACCGGCCCGAACACTTCCTCGCGTGCAATCGGCATGTCGGGGGAGACATCGGCCACAATGGTCGGCTGATAGAAGCGGCCATCGAGACCGTCTATGGGCAGGGCTTCGCCGCCAAGGCGAACAGATGCACCGCTCTTGGCAGCTGCTTGCACATAGGCGTGAATCTTGGCCTGATGATCGGCAGAGATGATCGCTCCAACCTGCGTCGCCGGATCAAGCGGATCGCCGAAGGGGACCTTCGCTGACAGATCTTTGGTCCTTGCGATGAAATCTTCGGCGATGTCCTCGTGAACCAGAATGCGCGAGCCGGAATTGCAGCACTCACCGGCATTGAAGTAGACGCCGAAAACAACGGCGTCGACCGCGCTGTCCAGATCGGCATCCGGCATGATGACCTGCGGGTTCTTGCCGCCGAGTTCCAGCGAGACCTTCTTCAGGGTGCCAGAGGTTGCTGCCACGATGGATTTGCCGACGCGGGTCGATCCCGTGAAGGTGACCATGTCGACGCGGGGATCGGTCGTCATGGCGGTGCCAACCGGATCGCCGAAACCCAGAACGATGTTCACGACACCTGCCGGGCATCCAGCCTCAATCAGCAACTCACCCAAAATGACCGTTGTGGACGGTGTCATTTCCGAAGGTTTGATGACGCAGGTGCAACCAGCGGCCAGTGCGAAGGGCAGTTTTTGGGACACGATCAGGAACGGGAAATTCCATGGTGTGATGATGGAGACAACGCCAATCGGCTCCTTCAAAACCACACCAAGCATGTCCCGTCCAAGCGTGTTGTGGCTTTCGCCGTGCATGGTGCGGGCAAGCGAAGCGGCAAAGCGCCAGAGGTCGGCTGCTCCCTCAATTTCGGCCTTTGCCTGACTGATCGGCTTGCCCGATTCCAGGACTTCCAGAAGCGCGATCCGCTCGCGGTCCCGGTCGATGAGGTCGGCTACTTTCAGCAAAAGCGTGGCGCGGTCCTTGCCGGAAGACAGGGGCCAGTCGCCTTTATCGAATGTCTTGCGCGCGGCTGCGACCGCGGCGTCGACATCTGCGGCTGTTCCGCGGCTGGAGTTGGACGCGACAACGCCGTGAGATGGGGAAATGCGCTCGAAAGTAGCGCCATCAGAGCTCTCCTGCCAGGCGCCGTCAATCAGGTGACAGCCCTTGAAAGGGGACGCAGGCAGGGCGGTGTTGCTGTTTGCGACAACAGTGATCTTTGTCATGTCAGGTTCCGGAAAAATCGGCCGGTCGTTTTTCGCGAAATGCGGACACACCTTCGACACGGTCGGCAGACTGGGAGATCATTCCCGCGCCGAGTGTCTCGATCATGGCGTTCCGGTCTTCGCCGACTGCGGCGTGGATCATGTATTTGGCCACTTCAATGGCCCGTGGGGATTTGGCAGTGAGGCTATCTGCAATTTGCAGTGCCGTTTCGCGTGGTGTGTCGGAAATTTCGGATGCAAAGCCGCTTGCCACGGCCCGCTCGGCGGAAATTCGGCGGCCAAACAGCGCCATTTCCTTTACCAATGGCTCACCGATGAGGCGGATCAGGCGCTGGGTGCCGGACCAACCGGGAACAATGCCGACGGAAGCTTCTGGCAGGGCGAGCGTTGCCCTTGAAGCCATGACGCGCAGGTCAGCCGTCGCCGCAAATTCCAGACCTCCGCCAAAGGCGTGGGCATGGAGCGCGCAGATTGTCGGTTTGGATAATCTGGCCACCTTGTCGAAGATGCGATGGCCGTCGCGAACCCATCCGCGGGCGAATTGCCAAGGCTCCAGATCGCCCCAGGCGAGAATGTCCGCCCCGGCGCAAAAAGCCTTCGCTTCTGCCGCGGTGATGATCACGCCAAGAATGTCCGTGTTGCGATCCAGTTCGTCGGCGTGCGCATCTAGTTGTTCCAGCATCTCAACATTGAACGCGTTCAGCTTTGCCGGATTGTCCAGCTGGATTTCGGCGATCTTGCCGTGCCGGATGAGATGAACTGCGCTCATAGGGCCAGCTCCATCGGGCCTTCCCGAAGCAGTGCCTTTGGCATGACGATCAGCTGGTCCGCGAGCGATACGCGGCCATGGGAGGCGTCTACAATGTCGCGCTGCGGATCAATGCCCGGCATGACTTCCGTGGCGACCAGACCTTTTTCGGTCAAGCGGATCACGCAGCGTTCGGTGATGTAGAGCACGTCCTGACCGGTTTCCCGAGCCCGCTTTCCGGAGAACGTGACGTGTTCCACCTCGTCCACCATCTTCGTGAACTTGCCGGGCTTCTTCACGGTCAAGGCGTCTTCGGTCAGCTCCAGCTCTGCGCCAGCCTCGAACTGACCTGAAAAAACGATCTTCCTCGCATGGGCGGTGATGTCGACAAATCCGCCGCATCCTGCCGTCAAATAAGGCTTCTTGCCCAGTTTGGAGACGTTGACGTTGCCGTTCACATCGATCTCGAGGAAGGACAGGAAAGAAACGTCAAATCCGCCGCCCTGAAAATAGATGAACTGTTGCGGCGAGGGCATGAAGGCATCCGCATTGGAGGCGCAGCCAAAGGCAAATCCCATCAGCGGCATGCCGCCGGTCGCGCCTTGTTCAATCGCCCAGGTAACGGCCTGTTCCTGCCCGGCTTCAAGAAGCACGCGCGGTACGATTGCCGAAATTCCGAAGCCGAGATTGGCCGTCTGTCCCGCTTTCAGTTCCATGGCAGCACGGCGGGCAACGATTTTCTCAATGCCGTGCTCTGCCAGACTGAAGCTGTCCCAAGGCCGCATGATTTCGCCGGAGATCGCCGGATCATAGCCGGTTTCCGTGGTCTGGCGCTGATCAGGGTCGACCACGATCAGATCTACCAGATGACCGGGAACACGAACGTCATGCGGACGCAAAGACCCGTTGGCTGTCATGCGCTTGACCTGTGCGATCACCAATCCGCCGTGGTTTCGGACTGCGATGGCCTGTTCAAGTCCGCCGAGATACGCACCCTCATGTTCATAGGTGAGGTTGCCTTTCTCATCGGCAGTTGTGGCGCGGAGGATCGCCACATTGGGAACGATGTTGGGAAAATGCAGCCAGGTTTCGCCTGCCATGTCGACGCGTGACACGATCGGTGCGCGTTCGGCTGCCTCGTTCATGGCGCATCCCTGACGGATTGGATCGACGAAGGTGTCGAGGCCGACCTTGGTCAGGACGCCGGGCCTGCGGGCCGCCACATCGCGGTGCATGTCGAACAGGATGCCTGAGGGCACGTTGTAGGCCGCAACGCGGTTCTCAACCAGCATCCGCCAGATCTCCGGCATCGGCAAAGACGAGGGGCCGGAGGGATAGGAGCCTGCGATGATCTTCGAAAGAAGGCCATCCTTGGCGATGTGGTCGATGCCCTTGATGCCATACATGTCGCCCGCAGCAATCGGGTGCAGGGTCGTCAGGTTCCTTGGATGGCCTTCCGCCTCGAAGCGGGCCCCGATTGCGGCCAGCATCTTGTCCGGGCAGCCAAGGCCGGAGGACGAAGACACAGTGACGATGTCGCCATCCGATATGCGTTTTGCAGCTTCCTCGAAGGAGACGCGTTTGGACGTCATGTTGTCAGTAACCTTCGTAATTGACCTGGACCTCACGGCCCGACAGGGCGGCGTCGCGCACGGCAAGCGCAACGGCGAGTGATTTGATGCCGTCTACCCCGTCCGCTGAGGGGCGTCCGTCACCCGCCACGGCCTTGTTGAAGAGGCCAAGCGATCGTTCGTAGAGATTATGCGTGCTGAAGGAGATTTCATGGCTGCCCGATGCATCCTGCAGGCGGATGACCCCAACGGGCATTTGGGTCATGACGTTTGACGCAAAGATCGACCCTTTGGTGCCGTGGAACTCGATGCCGGTTCCGGTAAACCCGTGCGTGAAGCTCTCGTGGCTTTGAACCATGGTGCCCGATGGCATGGACCAGACCGACATGACGCTGTCTTCCACGCCTTCGCCCATGCCGGAACTGCCCGCCTTGGCAACGACGGAGACCGGGTCTTCATCCAGATGAAAGCGGATGGTGTCGGCGTCATGCACGGTGATGTCCGGGATTACCCCGCCACCTGCCGCTGCGTCATTGATCCGCCAACCTTGCAAGTGTTCGGGCAAATGCACAGCGTGAAAGACGCGGGCGCTTAGGACGTCGCCGATACGACCGGTCGCAATCAGGTCTCGGATTGCGATATGGGAGCCCGCGTTGCGAAGGTGATGATTGGTGGCGAAGACAACGCCTTTGGCTTTCGCTGCTTCCACCATTTCCACGGCGTCCGTCAGCGACATTGCAAGGGGCTTTTCGCACAGGACATGCTTGCCTGCGGCGATGGCAGCCAGAGCCTGAGCGTGATGCTTTTCATTTGTTGTGGAGATGTAGACGGCGTCCATTTCGGCGGACTCGAGCATGTCGGAGAGGTCCGTGAAGGCCTGCGGGATCTCGTTTTCACCGGCGAAGTGCGCGCCTCGGTCAGCGTCAGAGCTCAGGACGCTGGTGATTTCTCCGTCAGAAACGGCCCGGATCGCGTCGATCATGAAGCTTGAAGCTATTCGACTTGCGCCGATCAATCCCCACCGCATGGAGGTCTCCCTGATTGCCTTTTTGGATCGTTCCAAATCTTGTTTTTCAGACAATACTGGAACGTTCCATATATTTCAAGTCTCACGTTGGGGCATTGCGTCCCGCGAGCTCTTCGTGAATAACCTTGGGTAAGAACGCCGGCGGCGAACCCGATAGGGGCGTGCTGCGCCTTCACTTCCTTTGAAACCTCAACCCTTGGGAGATTTTGAATGAAAACCATCAAGGGACCGGCCTTGTTTCTAGCCCAGTTTGCGGGCGACGAGGCACCGTTCACTTCGTGGCATGACATTACCAAATGGGCGGCTGATTGCGGCTATGTCGGGGTTCAGGTGCCCAGCTGGGATGCGCGCCTGATCGATCTGCAGAAGGCGACGAGCTCATCAGACTATTGCGACGAGTTTGTCGGTATCGCCTCGGCCAACGGCATTCAGGTGACGGAACTCTCGACCCACTTGCAGGGGCAGCTCGTTGCGGTTCACCCGGCCTATGACGAGGCTTTTGATGCCTTTGCGGCTCCTCATGTGAAAGGAAATGCGAAGGCGCGGCAGGAATGGGCTGTCGAGCAGGTGAAGATGGCGCTGACTGCCAGCCGGAATCTCGGTCTTTCGGCACAGGCTGCCTTCTCGGGTGCCCTTGCGTGGCCGTTTCTCTATCCTTGGCCACAAAGACCTGCCGGATTGGTGGAAACAGCGTTTGATGAACTGGCAAGACGCTGGCGTCCGATCCTTGATCATGCAGACGACATGGGGATCGACATCTGTTTCGAGATTCACCCGGGCGAAGACCTCCACGATGGTGTGACATTCGAGATGTTTCTGGAGCGTGTGAACAATCATGCGCGCTGCAAGATGCTCTACGATCCCTCGCATTATGTCCTTCAATGCCTCGACTATCTTGATCATCTCGACATCTACAAGGACCGGATCAGGATGTTCCACGTCAAGGATGCCGAGTTCAATCCGACAGGGCGGCAGGGCGTTTATGGCGGCTTTCAGTCCTGGGTAAACCGTGCGGGCAGGTTCCGGTCTCCAGGGGACGGACAGGTGGATTTCGGGGCCATTTTCTCAAAACTCACGGCCAATGACTTTGATGGCTGGGCGGTTGTGGAATGGGAATGCTGCCTCAAGCATCCCGAAGACGGCGCGCGGGAAGGGGCTGCCTTTGTGCGCGACCACATTATCCGGGTGACCGAAAAGGCATTTGACGATTTTGCAGGTGGAGACGGCGATGAAGCCACGAACCGCCGTTTGCTAGGACTTTGAAGGGATCAGCATGACTTCAGCACAACAGGAAAACCGGCCGATCCGCCTTGGCATGGTGGGCGGCGGGAAGGATGCCTTTATCGGCGCCGTTCATCGGTTCGCTACTCGTCTTGACGGCAAATATCAGCTGGTTGCCGGAGCGCTCTCTTCAACGCCGGAAAAGGCGCTGGACTCCGGCTTGGCGCTGGGCCTCGAAAAGGACCGTATCTATGGGTCGTTTGCCGATATGGCCAAGCGCGAAGCACGCCTTAAGAACGGGATTGAGGCTGTTGCGATCGTCACGCCAAACCATGTGCACTATGCGGCAACGAAAGAGTTTTTGAGCCGTGGCATTCATGTCATCTGCGACAAGCCGCTGACGTCCACAATGGCTGATGCCCGCAAGCTGGAAAAGCTGGTTGAAAAGTCCGACGCGTTGTTCTTCCTCACCCACAATTACACCGGTTATCCGATGGTGCGGCAGGCCCGCGAAATGGTGAAGGCCGGAGAACTTGGTGCCATTCGCGTCGTGCAGGTCGAATATCCGCAGGACTGGCTGACCGTTGCGCAGGACAACAAGCAGGCGGCTTGGCGAACCGATCCGGCACGGTCCGGCATTGGCGGCTCGACGGGGGATATCGGAACCCATGCACACAATCTGGCCTGTTTCATTACGGGTCTGAAGGTGGAAAGCCTCGCTGCCGATCTGCAGTCCTTCGTGTCAGGACGGGCGCTTGATGACAATGGCCACGTGATGCTGCGGTTTGAAGGGGGCGCGCGCGGCATGCTCTGGTGTTCGCAGGTCGCTCCGGGCAACGAAAACAATCTGAAAATCCGGGTCTATGGCGAGAAGGGCGGTCTTGAGTGGCATCAGGAGCACCCCAACCAGCTGCACTACACGCCTTTTGGTGAGCCCAAACGGATCCTGAGCCGTGGCGGAGCTGGGCAACACGCCAATGTGGCCAGCGCCACTCGCATCCCGCCGGGCCATCCGGAAGGCTATCTGGAGGGCTTTGGCAATCTTTATGCTGACGCCGCCGATGCGATCCGTGCCCATCAGGCAGGGAAGACGGCGGACACGCTTGTCCCCGGAATTGAGGCGGGCATGGACGGCATGAAATTCGTTGATGCCTGTGTCAGGTCGTCTTCCAAAAACTCGGCCTGGGTGAAACTCGGCTGAATTTCCAGATAGCCGCTTGTCATCACTTGGGTCTGCCTTATCTGGGACATCATGATGACAAGCGGATTTCTTGAAACTGGACTAGCCGTGGTGATTGGCCCCACAGGCGGCATCGGCGCGGCGATTCACGCTCTTCTTGTTCGAACGCTTGGCCCGGATCGGGTCATTGGTTTGGGCCGCAGCAGCGACCCCTGTCTCGATTTGCTGGATGAGCACAGCATCGAACAGGCGGCGCAAAGTCTCAAAGAGCGGGGGCAGGATATCCGATTGATCTTTGATGCGACCGGGGCGCTGACCTGGCCTGGGCATCTGCTTGAAAAGAGCTGGCGTGCGCTGGATGCGGATGCGATGGCCCGCTCTTTCGCCATCAATGCAATTGGTCCGGCGCTGATCATGAAACACTTCCTGCCGCTTCTTCCGCGCCAAGGTAAGGCGGTCTTTGCGACGTTGTCGGCACGGGTTGGTTCAATTGGAGATAATGCGCTGGGCGGTTGGTATTCCTATCGCGCGTCCAAGGCTGCGCTGAACCAGCTCGTCAAATGCAGTGCCATCGAATTGAAGCGCGCGCGCAAGGACGCAATCTGCATCGCTCTTCATCCGGGAACCGTGGCGACAAATCTATCGGAAGACTTCGCCAAATCGGGTCTGGAGGTTCAGCGACCGGAGCAGGCTGCAGAGCGCCTGCTTGGCGTCATCGACGGGCTGAGTGCGGCGGACACAGGAACCTTCCGCGATCATCTGGGCAAGCCGATCGAGTGGTGATTTGCTCCCGGCTTCGCTTCAATCGGAAACGAGGCGGGCAGGGTCAAACGCGTGAATATCCTCAAGCAGTTCGATAAATCCGCGCGCTGCATGATCAACCGACTGGCGGCCCTTGTCTGCCGTGGCATTCGCCGCATTTCCAAGCGCACCGGTTGGATTCAGGTCTTTCGCCATCCAGCCGAACTGCGCCTTGCCATGGGCCCTCAGATGCTTGGCTTCTTTCAGCAAGTCCTGCTGGAGCGAGGTGAAGTCGTCTGCCTTGTCC
This sequence comes from Roseibium sediminis, assembly GCF_008711325.1. GTDB lineage: Bacteria > Pseudomonadota > Alphaproteobacteria > Rhizobiales > Stappiaceae > Roseibium > Roseibium sediminis. The sequence goes on along the minus strand of NZ_VXDB01000001.1, from coordinate 367,241 downwards.
ATTTGAACCAGATCCGGGCGCAGATGCAGCATGATTGACGTCTCGATGTCGCCACCATGGATACCATAGGCGTACTCGGTGTCTGGATAGAGCCCGTCCGGTTGTCCGAAGCGCAGCCAGTTTGTCCCGGTCACGAACAGGTCGTGTTTGACGCGGAGCTCCAGCGCAACCGTATCCATCACCGCGACATTTCCGCCGTGGGAATTGATGATCACCAGCTTGCGAATACCGGCGCGGGCCACGCTCTCACCGATTTCCGTCCATGCGCGTGTTGCGGTCTCCCATGACAGCGTCAGGGTTCCCGGCGCTGTCAGGTGCTCGTTGGATTTGCCGACCGCCTGAACCGGCAGGAAGGTGACGGGCAAGTGATCTGGCAGAATTTCCAGAACCCGAGCGATCTGGCCTTCGGCAATTGTCGTGTCGGTTGCGAGCGGCAAATGGGGCCCGTGCTGCTCGATGGCTGCAATTGGCAGAACTGCGATCCAGTTCGCAACATCGGGATCTGCAAAATCCGTTGTTGTCATCTCATGCCAATGGTGCTTGGGCAGCATGTCCGCGTATTCCGTTGTTTACCTTTACCTGACAAAAGCGTAGCCGCTCGGCAGGTTCCCGTCAGCACTTTTTCTGATGTGCGGCCGATAAGGCGTTGAATTTTATGCTCACGGGTTTCTGAACGCGTGGTTTCCGGCTGTTAACTTCATCTGGCCGGTTTGGTTGTAAAATTGGATCATGATCAGTGCGTTCCTTGCCAGTTCGCCGGTCAGCCAACTGCGTGCAACATCCGCTGGTGACCGGCGCAATGATCCCGATGAACAACAGCTTCAACGGGGCGAGGATGACGCGCGCCAATCTTCCAGCGACCCGAAGGCCGTTTCCGGCCGGCAGGGAAATGTCCAACCGCTCAGCGCAGAAGCCGTTCTGGCGCTTCAGTCTGCCAATGAAACCAGTGCAATCACATCCGATACCGAACAGTCTTCGGAGGACAAGGAGGGCCCGGATGGAGACGGTCTCGATCCCGCGGAAGAAAAGCAGGTCGACAAACTGAAGCAGCGGGACCGTGAAGTGCGGGCCCATGAACAGGCACATGCGCGTGTCGGTGGTGCTTATGCAGGGGCTCCGTCCTATACGTTTCAGCAAGGACCGGATGGCAAGAGGTACGCTATTGGCGGTGAAGTCCAGATCGATACTTCAACGGAACGAACACCGGAAGCGACCATTCGCAAGATGCAGGTGGTTATTCGTGCTGCGACCGCGCCGGCTGAACCGTCCTCTCAGGACCTGAAGGTCGCGCAACAGGCACGGGCCCAGTTGTCCGAGGCGCAGGCGCAGCTTCGTCAGCAGAAAACCGAAGAGCTGACCGGTGAAGATGACAGCGCCAATTCGAGTAGCCCAGCATCTGAAACCAAGGGTTCCTCCACAGGAGAGCAAGGGGCCACGCGGGGCACCGGGAGCGGACCTGAAACCGGTACAAGGGAAGATAAATCCAACGTCCTGACGCCGGATTTCCTTGCAGCGTATGACCGAGCCAGCCAGTCACGAAGCGCTGACCAACCTGGCAGGCTTGCTGATATACGGGTTGCCTGACGCAAAATCGAGACGGCCATCTTGCGCCTGATCGCCGCTAGCTATTAGTGTGCGGCTCCTTTTTGATCCGGGCATACCGTCCCCCTCTCTTCTGCAAGAGCCTTTCCATGTCTGTTGTGAAAGCCCGCTATGCCGTGGCTGCAATTTTCTTCATGCTCGGTGCTGTAACCGGTGCCTGGGCAACCCGTATCCCTGATTTCAAGCTGCAACTGGGTCTGAACGATGCCCAGTTCGGTCTGGTTCTGCTGATCATCGCCATTGGTGCGTTTGTATCGTTTCCTTTTGCCGGGAGGTGGGTCGACCAGTATGGCACGGCACCGTCCACACGGGTTCTGGCAACTGCGACGATGGTCATGTTCGTGCTGCTGCCCTTCGGAACGACACTCTGGATCATTGCACCCATCGGGTTCTTTCTGGGCTTCAGCTTCGGCGCTCTGGATGTGGCGATGAATGGCTGGGGGGCGGATGTCGAAAAGGCACTCGGTCGCCCGGTGATGTCGTCCTACCATGCGCTGTTCAGTCTTGGTGCTGCGGTCGGGGCGGGGGCTGGAGCCCTTGCCCTCAAGTTCGACCTTTCTATCGCCGTTCATTTCTGGGGCTGGGCAGCCTTGCTGGCTGTGCCGGTTGTTGCGGCTTTCCGGGTTCCGTGGGCGCCGGTTGCTCGTCCCAAGCCGGAGCAACCCGCGCCATTTCTGGCGCTTCCAAAAGGCGCGCTTCTGTTCGTTGGGATCATGGCTCTCATTGCCGCGCTTGGCGAAGGCTCGGTGACCGATTGGGCTGCACTCTACCAGATTCAGGAACTGGATTTCCCGAGTGCACAGGCCGCCATTGCCTATTCGGTTTTCTCCGTCTCAATGGTGATCATGAGATTTCTGGCCGATCACCTGATCGCCCGCTATGGCCCTGTTGCGGTTGCGCGGGCCAGCGGTCTTGCTGCCTGTTTGGGAACGGCACTTTTTGTCTGGGGCCCGACCATCTGGGTGATCTGGATTGGAGCCGCCGTCATGGGGCTGGGCAATGCCTCAATCTTTCCGCTCGCCATGTCACGTGCTGCGGCTGACCGGGAGATGTCGCAAGGAACCGCGCTGGCTGCCGTGGCAACGCTTGGCTATGGTGCCTTCCTTATGGGGCCGCCATTGATCGGGTTTATCGGCGAAACCTTCTCGCTTCGCTTTGCCTTTGCCGGGATTGCGATTTTGGCGCTGCTGATCACCGTGCTCGCCGGGTCGTTGCGGGTCGAGCCGGAAGACGCGCGTTAGAGCGCTTCCAGGAACTTGCGGGCGGCGTCACCGTGTTCTGCCCGCAACCTGCCAATGTCGATCGTCGTCGGTTTGCTGTCCTCGATGGTCCATTTGCCGCCAATCATCACCCGATCGGCGGTATGGGCACCGCAAAGGACAAGGGCCGCGAGAGGATCTCCGGCCCCTGAAAACCGCAGTTCGTCCAGGCTGTAGAAAGCAAGGTCGGCCATCATGCCAAGGCGGATGGCCCCAATGTCATCGCGGCCAAGGCATTTTGCTGACCCTTCTGTTGCCCACCGGAATGCGTCAAGATGGGTGATCGAAGCGGCATCATAGGTCAGCCGGTTGATCATCAGCGCGTGACGGACCCCTTCCATCAAGTTCGAATTGTCGTTGGAAGCAGAGCCGTCCACGCCAAGTCCGACCGGACTTCCCGCAGCTTCCAGTTCCTTCGTGCGGCACTGGCCGGACGCAAGAACCATGTTCGAAGTCGGGCAATGGCAGACGCCCACGCAGGCGTGGCCGAGGCGGCGCACTTCGTCGTCATTGAAGTGGATGCCATGGGCGAGCCATGTCCGCTTGTTCAGCCAGCCACATTCTTCCAGATAGTCCACCGGACGGCATCCGAAGGTCTCGATGCAGAAGGCGTCTTCATCATAGGTTTCACCAAGGTGGGTATGGAGGCGACAGTCATGCTTTTCGGCCAGAACCGCCGTTTCCTTCATCAGGTTTCGTGTGACCGAGAAGGGGGAACAGGGCGCCAGCGCCACCTGCAGCATCGAGCCTTTCGTGCTATCATGATAGCGCGAGAGCACGCGCTCGCAATCGGCGAGGATCGTGTCCTCATCCTGCACCACGCTATCGGGCGGCAGGCCGCCGTCTTTCTGGGACAGGTTCATTGATCCGCGCGTGATGGTCATGCGCAGGCCGACCCGTTCTGCTTCTTCGGCCTGAATATCCATGGCCTCTTCCAGACCACCGGGGAACAGATAATGGTGATCGGATGCCGCCGTGCAGCCCGACATCATCAGCTCGGTCAAGGCAAGCCGGGTTGCCAGTCGGAACGTCTCCGGCGTAACGGCTTTGGCCCAGATCGGATAGAGCGCCTTCAGCCAGGGAAAGAGTTCCTTGTTGATGGCGTCCGGATGGGCGCGGGTCAGCGTTTGATAGAAATGATGATGCGTGTTGATCAGTCCCGGGATGACGACATGCTTGGAGGCATCGAAGGTCCGGTCGACAGGCAGCATGGGTTCGCGTCCGGCAGGAACAAGCTCGCTGATCAGCCCGTTCTCCACCACAATGCCTCGTTCTGCCTTGTCGGCGAGGATGGCGATCGGGTCCTTGATCCATAGGCGCATGAAACGGGGTCCTTGATTGAGGCGGAAAACTCTGCCGGACAGACGGGCAGCAACGTGACCGCTGCAGTCTTGGCTGATTTCGCAAGGGGATCAAGCCACGCTTTTCAAGGAACAGTTCGACCAATCTCCTGAAACTCCCGGCTCCGATGATCTTTTGAGAGGGAAGGGGATCTGCTAGACCTGACGCCGCAATCCGGCTTGGAGAGATTGATGACGGGTCATGCCTCAAACGTTCTGACGTCTGCAAAAACGAAAACCGGGAGCGTTGTGTCGCTGGACTGGGTGTCGATGGTTTTTGACAACGGAACTGCAGCGCTTGAGGATTTCAGTCTGGATCTGCACAAGGGCGAGTTCGTTTCGCTGCTTGGCGCCTCCGGCTGTGGCAAGTCGACGGTTCTGCGGTTGATCGCCGGTCTTGCCCAGCCCACGACCGGAAAGGTCTTGTGGGGAGAGAACTCGCATGACAAGGGCGACCACCCGCTTGGATATGTCTTTCAGGAGCCGACCCTGATGCCATGGAGTACGGTCTTTGCCAATGTCTGGTTGCCGCTCCGCCTCAAGGGGATGTCCCGGAAAGACGCCCGCGATCGTGTCATGGAAAGTCTGGAGCTAGTAGGTCTCCAGGAGCATGCGCAAAGCCTCCCGAACGAGCTCTCGGGAGGGATGAAAATGCGGGTTTCGATTGCCCGGGCACTTGTCACGCGTCCCGGTGTCCTGTTGCTCGACGAACCATTTGCCGCGCTAGACGAGATTACCCGCTCCAAACTGAATGATGATCTTCTGGCCCTTTGGGAGCGCTTCGGGTGGACCATCCTGTTTGTCACCCACTCCGTTTTTGAGGCGGTATATCTGTCCAGCCGCGTTGCCGTCATGTCTTCTGGTCCGGGGAAGATCGCATCCGACCATGCGATCGCGTTGGGCTATCCAAGGACCGAGGCCCTTAGATTGCAGCCTGAATATTCCCGCCTCTGCGGTCTTGTGTCCGAAGACTTGCGCCGGGCCATGGGTGGGTAAAGTTTGGTACGGACATTTTTTCCATTGTCATTTGACGGTTAAACAGTCCCGATAGTGTCTTCACGAGTTTCTGTTGCCGGATCACCCGAATCGGGGTGGTCCGCTAACCTCGGGAGATACCGGATGGGGTTCAATCACAACAAAAGCGTGACGTTTCGTCTTGCGCAGGCATCAAAGGCCATGAGGGCCCGGTCCGGCAGCCATCTCATGCGCATTGGCCTTCACCCCGGTCAGGAACTTGTTCTGAAAGTGCTTTCGGATGCCGATGGCCGGACCATGAGCCAATTGGCCCTTGCGATGGGTGTGCAGCCGCCCACGGTTACAAAAATGGTGACCCGCCTTTCCGCGCAAGGGTATGTCCGTCGTGAGACATCGGCAGAGGATGGTCGGCAGGCCCGTGTATTCCTGAATGAGGCAGGGCGGGAGTTGATCCAGTCCGTCGATAAGGCTTGGAAAAGGCTGGAGCGTGAAGCCATGGCGGGATTGGCGGAAAAGGAACGCAAGAAGCTCAAGAAACTGCTGAAACAGGTTGAGAAAAATCTCTCGATTTCGTCGACTCTTGACGACGATACAGACGAAGAAGCAGATCCGGAAACGCCTGATGTCCCGACTGTTTCGAGTGTCCGGGATCTCGAAACGGCCTGATTTGCGTTGGTGTAAGCTAGAGAAGGAACGGATACCCGCCCTCCAGTTTCAGGAGGGCAATTTTGGTGTCGAGACCCCCGTCTCCCGAATATCCGCCCAACCCGTTTGCCGACAAAACCCTGTGACAGGGAATGATGATCGGGATGGGATTTGCGCCGCAGGCCTGGCCAACTGGCTGACCGAATGTCGCAAGATCCTTGGCGATTTCGCCATAGGTGCGTGTGTTTCCATAAGGAATGTCCAGCATCGCCTTGAAAACCGATTGATGGAACTTTGCGCCTTTCGGGTTAAGCGGCAGATCAAAAACCTTAAGGCCCGCAGAAAAGTAGGCCTGCAGCTGTCTGGCCGCTTCGCGAGTGAGTTTATTTTCTTCCTGAAACCCGCCCCCGGTCCAAGACAGCCGGACAATCGAGCCGTTTTCGGCCTGAACGTTTATATGTCCGACCGGCGTGGCAAGGCTTGTGCCGTAGATCAAAGGTGTCTCGCTTCGTGAAAGAGGTGGGTTGTCGGGAGGTATTGCTGCTTTTCGGGTTCCTTGGTGTCAAGCGGATGGCGATAAATCAACGACCGGCGTCGCCGAATGGTCTATTCGGTTTATTGTGCCAGTCCACTAAGATGCAAATCAGGCACGGGGGATTACATGACAAAAAATGCTGCGATCGGAATGGTTTGCGTCTTCGTACTTGTTGCAGGGTTGTCCGGTTGCGCGAACCTTGGCGGCTTCGGTGGAGCGGGCAGCACGGGACCGGGTCTTTCCTCAAGTTCTGCGGTTTCCGGAAGCGAGGACGAGTTTGAAGCGACTGTCGGTCGCACGATCCTGTTCTCCGAATCATCCTTTGCGCTGAGTGCAGAAGAGGAAGCTCACCTCGACAAGCAGGCTGAGTGGCTGAAGAACAACCCGACCTGGCTGGTGAAGGTTCAGGGACATGCGGATGATCCTGGATCAGAATCCGAGAACAAGACCTTGTCGCAAAGGCGCGCTGAGATTGTGCTTGCCGGTCTGGTCAGCCGAGGGGTCGAGGCAAGGCGGATGTGGGCCAAGGGTTACGGGATTGAGCGCCCGCTGACCGACTGTGACCCGGCTGCCTGCTCCCGTCTGGACAGGCGGGTGGTGTTGAACTTGCGGGACAGCTATGACGATTCTGCTCCGAAAGCCCTGCGCAACTGATTAAACTGCTGGACAAGTCTGCCTTCGTGAAGGAAGACCATACTCAACGTTTCGGACCAAGAAAGACGTATGAGCAACGAAAACGGGAACGATCCGAATAAAGACGTGGACGTCGACGGGGCATCGGAAGACAGCATCCCGGACGAGGCTTTGCCTGCAAAACCCGGAAAACGTCTCACTCTCGGGCACATTGCCGACCAGCTCGGGATATCGACCGCGACGGTGTCACTTGCCCTGCGCGATAGTCCTCTTGTTGCCGAAGATACACGTGAGAAGGTCAAGCGGACTGCCCAGGAAATCGGCTATATCTACAATCGCTCGGCCGCGTCCTTGCGGACCGCCCGGTCCCAGATCGTTGGCGTGGCAGTTCACGATATCCTGAACCCCTATTTTGCCGAGGTCTTTTCCGCGCTTGAATCTGTTCTCGAAGAACAGGGGCAGATGATCTTCATCTGCAATCACCGGGATGACGTCAAACGGCAGCGCGCCTTTGTCAGCACTCTTCTGCAACATCGCGCGGATGGTCTTATCCTGTGCCCGTCTGTTGGAACCTCCTCGGAAGAAATCAACCGGCTGGTCGATCAGGGGATACCGGTGACGCTGGTGGCGCGTGAGGTCTCGGGGGTCTGGGCTCCGTGTGTCCGTGGTGATGACTTTGTCGGAACCTATCGGATGACGCAGCATGTTCTTGCTCAGGGACACAGGCAGATCGGTATGGTCGGCGGGCGTCGGCAAAGCTCAACCGGGCGGGATCGGAATGAGGGATGGCGGCAGGCACTTGTTGATGCCGGTATCAACCCGGATGAACAACTGGATATCCCCGAGCTGATGACCCAGGCTGATGGACGGTCCGCGGTTCCGAAGATCCTGAACATGAAGGATCGCCCGACTGCCATCATCGGCTTCAACGATCTCGTTGCGCTGGGCATGATGACCACTTTGCGACGTGTTGGGGTGGAGCCGGGGCCGGACATGGCGATTACGGGCTATGACGATGTCGATGGTGCCGCGAGCCGTACCCCGGCCCTGACCACGGTTTGCAACCATGCGGACAAGATCGGCCGTCTCGCAGCGCTAACGCTTCTGCGCCAAATTGCGGGAGAGAGGGTGCCTCACAAGCCGATCCTGATCGAGCCGGAGCTGAGAATACGCGAAAGCGCTCCGCCACCGGGAGAGCGCCTGGGACCAAGACTGGTTGACTGAAGGCTGTGCCGATTATTGCTCGCTGGCGATCAGCTGTGCTTTCGAGGATTTCGCATAAACGGTCGACCGGTTCCTGCCTGTCTGCTTTGATTCATAAAGAGCGGAATCAGCACGTTGCAGCAGAGACGATATTTCCACATCGCTCTTGTCGATTTCCGTGATCCCGATACTGCAGGTAACCGGTTTCGTCATCGGTCCGGCGAGGCACTCTTCGGCAATTTTCTTGCGAAGACGTTCCGCCACCACATAGGCGCCCTGAATTGTCGTGTTGTGCAGAACAATGCAGAACTCTTCTCCGCCGACGCGACCGAAGATGTCCACGGCCCGCAATGTAGGTGAGGCGACTTCGGCAAAGCGCTTCAAGACGGCGTCACCCACGGCATGACCAAAATTGTCGTTGATCGACTTGAAGTGGTCGATGTCCATCATCAGCACAGAGAAAGGGGTGTTGGTGCGGCGGTATCTGGCGATGTCGCGGGTCGCCAGTTTCAGGAACGCACGGCGATTGAGCAAACCGGTCAGATCGTCCGTGCTGGCAATCGCTTCCAGTCGTGTCTGGATCGCCATCAGGGCGTCATGGTCCTGCTTGCGGGCGATCTCATAGCTGATCCAGTCCGAAAACCGGCGGATGAGTTCCTGATCGGTTACCGTAAATGCTTTGCTTCGCTGGAACGGGGCAATGTAGGCAATCTTTCCAAGCGTCTTGCCGTCCACGATAATCGGGGCGCCGATAAGCGTTTGAAGGTGTTTGTCCGGATCTTCTGTCTTTAACTTCGGATGCGCATAAGCTTCCTTGTCGATCGCCAAAAACTCTCCGCTGGCGAGCTGGAAACTGCAATAGGTCTCACCAAGTGAGGCAATGAGAGCCGGATCGGGCAGCGGAGATGCCTCGTTGAAGTGGCTTACCGCACAGGCTTGTTTGTCATCTTCCCAGATTACACCGATCGGCAGTTCGAAATGGGAGCTGCCCAATTCGACGATCCGCCGGATCTTGTCCTCATGGGTAAGGTCACGGGAAGCCGTCGTTGCGTAGAGAGCCGCAAGGGTTTTTTCCTTGCGCTTGCGTTCGCTGATGTCGACGCCAAATGTGACCACGCCGATGACTTTTCCGGTCTCGTTCCGCTTTGGGATGTATTCAAGCAGAACGCAGCGGAAGACTCCATCCGGGAACACGGCGTTGATTTCTGAGGTTGATGGTGTGCCCTCCAGAGCCTTCTTGAACAAGGCGCTTGAAATCTTCCGTTCAGCCGCAGGAAGGAAATTTCGCAGGTTTTGCCCAATGAATTCGTCGCGTGTTGCGTTCAGCCATTGGGCTGCAACTTCATTGATGTAGCGGCAATGGCCATCCGGATCAGATTCGACGATCGAGCTCGACAAGCTGTTTGCCATCGTCTCAAGGCTGTCAAAAGCCTGTTTGCTCTCGGCCTGAGCGTTCTTCAGCGCGGTAATGTCCGTTCGAATGCCGGCTACTCCGCCCGAGCGAGTGCGTCTTTCGGCAATCTGCAGCCAGCGTCCATCGCTCAGATTTTGCTCGATAACTGATGCGTTCGCGTTTTGGTGGCGTTGAACACGTTCGGCGAGCCATTCCTCGTTGCTCATTCCGCCAGTGTTGTACTGACCGCGCTCAAGCCCGTAGCGGATGATGTCTTCAAACGTGTTGCCCGGAACAATTGCCTCCGCGGATTCCTTGTAGATCTCGCGGTAGTTGTTGTTGCAAATCACCAGCCTGTCATGCCGATCATAGAGCGCGAAGCCCTCTGTGATGGCTTCCAGCGCATCTTCAAGTGTATTGGCTGCGTGTCCGGCGAGCGCCTCAAGCGTCGATTGTTCGGTAATGTCGCGAAGAATCAAAAGATGCCCGCAAAGGCATCGTTCTGAGTCATAGAGCGGGGAAGATAGAACCTCCGACATGAAGGTCTGGCCGCATTCGCGCTGCAGGCAGCAGTCGCCGATGCTGGTTTGACCTGCCCGAAGTTGGGGAGGCATGGCCAGGAAGTCTTCTATCGGCTTCTGGCTGAGAAACAGCATGGAGATCGGCTGACCCAACAGGCTGGAGCCTGAATGTCCAAGCAACTTGTCTGCGGCGGGATTGGAGAACGATATGCGGCCAACAACGTCGATGGCGATCACGCCTTCGGGGAACGCCTGAAAGGACGTGCTCAAATCAACGCTGAAATTTGGCGCTGTCGTCATCTACTGCAAACTCCCGCACGGAGACTTCCGCAATTGCCGAGGATTCCGTTTTGATAGCGATGATTAAAACCTAAAATTCTTTCCGACGATGAAACTACGCCCAAATCGTTATGCAAAAATGAATTACAGATCATCAAACAAGTCGTTACGCTTGTAATAAAATTGCAAGATTTGCCTATTCCCGGTGTTCTATTTGGAAATTTTGTAAAAGTTTTTCGTAAACAAGACATTCTCGCGGTTATTCTTGTTTCTATTTCTATGAAAATGCATATTTTGCATGTTTGTTTGTCTGTTTTTATTAAAAATTAAGTCAGCTAATGAATTTCGGTGATCTGATTGAATTTTATATTTGAGCAGTGATTGACGTAAAGAAACAGGCTCAGGCTTCTTCGTGCTTGTTATATGTTTCACGGTGTCTTTATTGTGCGGTTCAGAAGACACGCCGGGGTCACTTGCGAACGAAAATCCAGTGAAAGCGTCCCGCGCGTGCATCGTACGAGCTTTTCGAGCCGGAGGAAGTTGTGAGTCAGCCAGTCATTTTTTTGCCAAATCCCGCTCTGCCACTTGTTGAAGACGCGCTGGATCGCGAGTTTCAGGTTCTGCGCGGGGCGACAGCTTCAACGGATGAGATTCAAAAGGCGGCGGATCTTGTGCGCGGTGTTTCTGTTTTTCAGGCCAGGATCGATGAGGCTTTTCTCGACCGGTTTCCGAATCTGGAGATCGTGGCGAATTTCGGCGTTGGATATGATGCCGTTGATGCAAAGGCCTGCGCTGCTCGCAATATCATGGTGACGAATACGCCGGATGTTTTGACCGAGGAGGTTGCCGATACCGCAATTGGCCTCATGATTTCAGCCGTGCGCCAATTCGGCGCTGCAGAGCGCTGGGTTCAGTCCGGTAACTGGGAGCGCAATGGCTCGTTCCCGTTAAGCCCCGGCACTTTGCGTGGGCGCACGCTCGGGGTTTACGGACTTGGTCGGATTGGCAAGGCGATTGCCGCGCGCGCTGAAGCCTTCGGCATGGAGGTCTGCTACCACGGACGAAACCGGCAGTCTGATGTTGCCTATGCTTATCACGATACGCTGGTCGGATTGGCGCAGGCTTGCGACACGTTGATGATCGCAACGCCTGGTACGCCGGAAAACCGAAATGCTGTTTCAACCGAGGTGCTGGAAGCGCTTGGCGCCAACGGTGTTGTCGTCAATATCGGCCGCGGGTCAGTGGTGGATGAGCCTGCTCTGATTGCCGCTCTGGATAAGGGCACAATTCTTGGTGCCGGACTTGATGTCTTTGCCGACGAACCACGCGTGCCGACAGCGCTCCTTAACCGCGACAATGTCGTGGTGCTCCCGCATATCGGGTCCGCCTCCATTCATACCCGCAATGGCATGGGTCAGTTGGTGGTCGACAATCTCGTAAGGTGGTTTGCCGCCGGAGAGGCGGTTACGCCAGTGCCGGAAACCCGGCATGTCAAACCGGGAACGCGGCGCGCGGTTTAATCCGCGCGCTCCAAAAAGGTCCCTATGCGCTGAAGGGCGCGTTCGATGTTTTCGCGTGAGTTGGCGTAGGACAGCCGAATGTAGCCTTCGCCGAGTGTGCCGAAGTCTGGGCCGCCAATCACGGCAACGCCCGCCTTTTCCAGGAGGGCGGAGGCCAGAGGCTTCGATTTCCAACCGGTCTCGCGGATATTCGGGAAGGCATAAAAGGCCCCCAATGGCGTCCGGCAGGTGACGTTCGGCAGGGCGTTCAGGCCGTCTACCACCAGTTTCCGGCGGGCGTCGAATTCGGCCACCATCTCGCGCACGGCATCTTGCGGTCCTGTCAGGGCCGCAAGTCCGGCATATTGCGCGGGAGCATTGACGCAGGACCATGCATTGACCGCCAGCTTGCGCGCCTTGTCGATCAGCTGGTCCGGCCAGATCGAATAGCCCATCCGCCAGCCGGTCATCGCGTAGGTCTTCGACCAGCCATCAAGCAGGATCAGACGATCCCGTAATTCCTCAAAGGAAGCCAGAGATACGTGCTCCATGCCGTCATAGGTCATCTGGGCATAGATTTCGTCCGACATCACGGCGACGTTCGGATGGGCGGCAAGACCTGCGACCAGCTTCTCGATCTCTGCGCGTGGCGTAACGCCGCCTGTCGGGTTTGCCGGTGAGTTGAGGATGATCAGCCGCGTGCGCTCATTGATAAGACCAAGGGTTTCGTCAGCGGAAAAGGCAAAGTCGTTTTGCTCACGGATGGGAACCGGGACCGGCTTTGCTCCTGTAAACTCGATCATGGAGCGATAAATCGGAAAGCCGGGATCCGGATAGAGGATTTCTGCGCCGGGCTCGCCGAACATCAAAATGGCCGCAAACATGGTCACCTTGCCGCCGGGCACGATGACAACATTATCGGGAGAGGCAGTTGCTCCGGTTCTGGCATGAAGATCTGCACACACTGCTTCGCGCAAGGGCAGGATGCCGGTTGCCGGCGTGTAGCCATGATGACCGTCTCTCAGGGCCTTGATGGCAGCTTCCACGATATGACCTGGTGTCTGGAAATCCGGCTGACCAATTCCCAGATTGATGATGTCCCGCCCTTCTGAGGCCAATTGGGTTGCCCGTGCCAGAACGGCAAAGGCGTTTTCTTCTCCAATTCGGTCGAAACCTGAAATCGTCTTGAGCATGAGCTTCCTCCCAGATGGCCAGCGCGAATGGTACAGGTATCGCTTTGACGAGGTCTGGAAAAGGCAGCTTTGGGGCAAAAGTGTTCTGGCTGCTGTCATCGAAATTTCGATGAATGGAGGCCTTCACGACCGTGATCAGGACGGCTTATAGTCGCGCCAAATAATTTCGCCGGAGACCCTCCGGCTGCACAGGAACCAGAAAGGCTCGCCATGTCCGCGACCCAGTCCCCGGAACGCACCCAGATCCCGGTCACCGTCTTGACCGGATATCTCGGGGCCGGAAAAACAACGCTTCTCAATCGCATCCTGACGGAAAATCACGGCCAGAAATATGCGGTGATCGTCAATGAGTTTGGGGAAGTGGGCATTGATAATGATCTGCTCGTGGAATCCGACGAGGAAATCTTCGAGATGAACAACGGCTGCATCTGCTGCACCGTGCGCGGAGATCTTATCCGCACGGTTCAGAACCTGATGAAGCGCCGCGGCGCATTTGATGCGATCATCGTGGAGACCACCGGTGTTGCCGACCCGGCTCCGGTAGCACAGACCTTTTTCATGGACGACGATGTGCGCAAGGCGTCCAGACTGGATGCGGTGGTAACAGTCGTGGATGCCCGACATGTGCTGCAGCGTCTTGCCGATACAAGCGAAGCCGAAGACCAGATCGCCTTTGCCGACGTCATCCTGATCAACAAGACCGATCTGGTATCCGCTGAAGAACTGGCCAATGTTGAAGGTCGGATCCGGAAGATCAATCCATATGCCGTGCTGCATCGGAGTGAACGGTGCGCAGTGGATTTGAAGACTGTTCTGGATCGCGGAGCATTCGATCTGGATCGCATCCTGTCGCTTGATCCACATTTCCTTGAGCATGGTCATCATGCCCATGAATGCGGCCCGGAATGCGATCACGATCATGATCATCATCACCACCACGATCATGAGTGTGGCACGGACTGTGATCATGACCACGATCATCACAACCATCACCATGGGCACGACCACCACCATCACGAAGACCCGCATTCCGTGAAGAGCATTTCTCTTGTGGCCGGAGATCTCAACCCGGACATGTTCTTCCCGTGGATCAATCAGGTTACCCAGGTTCAGGGCCCGAACATACTTCGCCTGAAAGGTATCTTGTCCTTCAAGGATGATCCGCAGCGCTATGTGATACAGGGTGTGCACATGATCGTTGAAGGCGATCACCAAAGAGACTGGAAAGAGGGCGAGGACCGGTCAAGCCGCCTCGTGTTCATTGGCCGGGACCTTAACTGGGATGTCCTGAAGCAAAGCTTTGCGGCCTGTCAGGCACAATAGGACAGGTGAGACAGTGCCAACAGTAGCTCCTGTAGAAGTCGGCGGGTATGTCGTTCGCGCCGGCTTCCTGAATGAAACGCCATTTTTTGCATGCGGCAACGGGGAGGTCGTCCTTCTCGGAGCAGCTCCGCGAATTCTGACTGCGCATCAGGGCGGGATCCTTGCTGCCGTGCCCACATCAAAGGCGGACTGCCTGATCACTTCCGGTGATGATGGCCGCATCATGAAGGTCGGATCGGAAGGCGAGCTTGAACAACTGGCTGAGCGGCCACGCAAATGGATAGACCTTCTGGCTGCCGGGCCGAGTGGATCAGTCGCCTTTGCTTCCGGGCGAACCGCTTGGGTGCGATTGGCAGACGGGACCGAGAAGGAGTTTGCCCACGAAAGAGCGGTTGGTGGTCTGGCATTTGCCCCCAAGGGCATGCGGCTGGCAGTTTCTCGCTACGACGGGGCAACCCTCTGGTGGCCGAACACGGCCGGCAAACCCACCGAGCTTTCCTGGAAAGGGGCTCATCTCGAGGTCTGCTTTTCGCCAGACGGAAAGTATCTTGTCACAGCCATGCAGGAGAATGCGTTGCACGGCTGGCGTCTGTCCGACATGCAGGACATGCGGATGACCGGCTATCCGGCCAAGATCAAGTCGTGGAGTTGGTCGGCCAAGGGGAAGTACCTTGCGACCTCCGGCGCGAATTCCGCAATTCTTTGGCCCTTCTTCGGCAAGACAGGGCCGATGGGGCAAACGCCGCTACAGCTTGGGGTGCGTGGCGACAGCCTCGTAACTGCGGTAGCCTGCCATCCGGCGGAGGATGTTGTGGCGCTTGGATATGCAGATGGCATGGTCCTGATGGCCCGGTTCGAAGACAACGCCGAAGTCTTGTTGAGACGGCCCGGGAAAGGACCCGTTTCAAGCCTTGCATGGGACAATGCCGGGAATCGGCTGGTTTTCGGAACCGAGGAAGCGGAAGCAGGTGTCATTGCGCTACAGGACTAGGGCACGTCTTGCATTCACTGAATCATCCGACGTGCTTTATATACTTGCTTTGGCGCATTTCCTGACGGCGAACCGGTATCCGCTTCGCCTGGAAATGTTCTGGAAGGACTGGGTCTTATGGGACGGATCTTTGTTGTCATCGTGATGCTATTGACCGGGACGACCACGTCGCAGCTTCCCGAATTTGCGCAGCAATATCGCCAGCGGCTTGGGGGCGCCATCGACGCTCTTCAGGAAGTGATGGCTGATTTCAAGCGGGATGCCGAAGCGTTCGGCATGTCAATTGATGCCGCAATTGAGCGTCTCAAGGGCACACCTGATGAGTTCGCTCAACGCCGCGGTACGACCATGGAGGACACAAGGACGCGCTTGGCCAATTTGGAACAGCAACAGGCGGAGCTTCAGTCGTCTGGTCCATTTGCCCGACTTGGTGTCTTTCTGACCAGTCTGGATACTGAACTGGCGCGGGCAACAGCTGAAGATTATGAACCTGCTGTTCCGGTGACCACAGAAGGGCTTGCCAGCGCAGGTATTGGCGGATTGATCGGGCTTGTCCTCGGTCGCCTGTTACTGGGTGTTGGGCGTCTGGGACGTCGCAAGCCGCGCCCTGCTTGAGAGATTAGAAGACACTATGGATACAATCACCTCCAACGGCGGCATGGTCGTCGCTCCTCATATGGAGGCTGCACGGGCCGGCGCGGACATTCTCGCTGATGGTGGGTCTGCCATCGAGGCCATGATTGCTGCTGCAGCGACTATTGCCGTTGTCTATCCGCATATGAATGCGATTGGTGGCGACGGGTTCTGGTTGATCGCGGAAAAGGGCAAAGACCCGAAGGCATTGATGGCCTGTGGTGGAGCCGGAAGCAAGGCAACGATCGAGGCCTATAACAAGGCTGGATATGGCGCCATTCCGACTCGCGGACCGCTGGCCGCCCTGACGGTTGCAGGAACAGTCGGGGGCTGGGCCAAGGCACTGGAAGCAGCACAGTCTCTCGGCGCGGGGAGAATGCCACGGACGGACCTTCTGTCTGCCGCCATTCGACATGCCAAGGAGGGGATTTCGGTCACTCGCAGTCAGGCGCGTCTGACAAGAGAGAAGCTGGCCGAACTGAAAGACCAGCCAGGGTTTGCCAATGTCTTTCTTGTCGATGGAGAGGTTCCGGCGGAAGGTAGCATTCTCAAACAGGAGCGTCTTGCCGATACGCTGCAACACCTTGCCCACGAGGGATTCCAGGAGTTTTACAAGGGGGACGTGGGAGCTGCGATTGCTGATGATCTTGAGCGGATCGGTGCGCCGGTGACCCGACAGGATCTGGAAAAGTTTGAAGCCCGTTTCAGGGACCCTTTGAAAGTTCAGCTGTCCTGCGGCACGGTTTTCAATACACCTCTTCCAACTCAAGGGCTTGCTTCCCTCCTGATCCTTGGTCTGGCTGATCGATTGAACTTGCCGAACCGGGAAGGGGCCGGTCTGGTGCATGGTCTCGTCGAGGCGACAAAGCAGGCTTTTCTCGTGCGGGATCGGGTTGTCTGTGATCCGCTTCATACGCCCGAGCCTGCAAAAACCTTTCTGGCAGACGATTGGCTGTCCAAGACGGCAGCTTCAATCAGCATGAAGCGGGCCCTTGAGTGGCCAACAAATCCCTCGGCCGGGGACACAATCTGGATGGGGGCGGTGGACCGGAACGGTGTGTCGGTCTCGTTCATTCAGTCAATTTACTGGGAATTCGGGTCCGGCTGCGTTCTGCCCAAGACAGGTATTACCTGGCAAAACCGGGGGGCGAGTTTCTCGCTGCGGCCAGAAGCCCTCAATCAGCTTGCACCAGGACGGCTGCCGTTCCATACGCTCAATCCGGCCATGGCCCGCCTTCATGATGGACGAACCGTCACCTATGGAACAATGGGCGGAGAAGGTCAGCCGCAAACGCAGGCTGCGATCTTCGCGCGCCATGTTTTCAATCAGGTGCCAGTTGGAGAAGCCGTGGATGCTCCGCGATGGTTGCTTGGTCGGACCTGGGGGGATGAAACCACGGCTCTACGGCTGGAGAACCGGTTCGATCCCGATAGCGTTCGTGATCTGGAGCGGATGGGACATGACATCGTCCAGATCGATGAAGGCTACTCTGACACCATGGGGCATGCTGGCATGATTGTCCGCAATTCCCGCGGCGGACTTGAAGGGGCGCATGATCCTCGGGCAGATGGTGGTGCTGCCGTGGCCTGATCAGTTCAGCTCAGCTCAGTTTAACCCCACCCCACCCGGATAATCCCTGATTTCTTGAAACTCCGCGTCGATCCTGTTTTCTTAGCTGCCATGGGTGACACAGTGTTCGCACCCACCAAATGCAAACCGGCTGCCCTTTGGTTGCCATCTGGAGGGTTTTGACGGACATGGACCAGATCACGCGGATGCGTTGCTTTCTGAAGGTTGCCGACCACAAGGGATTTTCGGCAGCAGCCCGGGACATGGGGCGCTCCAAGGCACTGGTTTCCAAATATATCGGCGAACTGGAAGATGAGCTTGGTGTTCGTCTCCTGAACAGGACAACCCGGCAGGTTTCCCTGACCGAGGTGGGTGAGGCCTACTACAAGGAGGCGTCCGAAATCCTGCAGCGTCTTGATGAGTTACAGGTGTCTGTTCAGTCGAGCCAGCAAGCGGTTCGCGGGCGTCTCAGGATCTCTGCTCCGCGATCGATGGGAGACCATCTCTTCAATCAGGCTGTGATGGAGTTTCTGGCGGCCAATCCAGATGTGACTGTTGATCTGCGGTTGGAAGACAGGTTTGTCGATCTTGTAGAGGAGGGGTTCGATCTTGCAATTCGGGTATCGGAACTGGAAGATTCCAGCCTGATTGCGCGGCAGATTGCGCCGTTTCGCACGGTTGTCTGTGCCACGCCGCAGGTATTGGAAAAATACGGCAGGCCTTTGGTGCCCGCGGACCTTGGCACCCGGCCTTGCCTGATCGATACCAACTATCGCTTCAAGCAGAACTGGGCTTTTCAACAAAACGGTGAGCGGGTCTCGGTGAGCGTCAAGGGCCCGGTCGAAGTGAACAGCCCGTCAGCTGTCAGAGATGCCGCCTTGTGCGACCTTGGTTTTGTTCGCACGCCGTTGATCTTCGTGGCTGATGAAATTGCCGCAGGAAAACTCGAAATCGTGCTGGAGGAATTCGAACAGCCGATGCGGGGCATCTATGCGGTCTATCCCCACCGACGGCACCTGACCGGGAAGGTCCGGGCATTCGTCGATTTTCTGGTGGAATGGTTCGGGACGCATTCCTACGACCCCTGCCGTGGGCGCTGATCCAATCGCAATGCTGATGAATGAACTGCGCGCGCTGATGTGTGTGGAACGCTGGTGCACTCCACACACATTGCGCGGTCAAGAGCTTAAGGGCAACCGGTGTTGGGAGGAAATCACCGATGTTTGCCGCTCTCCTCTTGCGCCTCTGAACGGGCGCCTCACAGTGTGAAAGCGAAGCCAATCATCGATGTTCCGGCGGTTTTTTTCTTGTGCCGGACCATCGAGACGGGGCTCGTTGGCGAACGTCCTGAATTCTCTCGGTCCGCGTCTTTGTCGGACGGGGCGATGGGGCAGCGGTGCGATCCAAATCTCGATCAGAACGACGCTTTTGAAAGAACTCACTTCCAACTCTCACTGGATTGATGCTAGTAGAAAGCATTGTGCGTTTCAGCAACGATTTTTCGTTAGTTTTACCAAACTGGCGTCAAAACTGATGCATAATAGCGTCACAAGTGACGCAGATGCCGAAGGCGCTAATGGAAAGCGGTCTGTCTTGTGCGTACAGTACTTTTGGTTAAAATTGCGCAGGAAAGCACTGGTTCAGCCCAATGACTAGTATCTCCATTGATATCAAATCGATATTTGGAAAAAATCTTCGGAAATTGGTCGGAGAAGATACGCCGATTACCGAAGTCGCGCGCCATGTTGGGGTCAATCGGACCCAATTAAACCGCTATCTTTATGGTGAGGCGTTTCCACGGCCGGACGTTCTGCATCGGATCTGCACCTATTTCGGAGTAGATGCACGCATTCTGACACAAAGCCTTGCAGAGATTGACGCTGATCAGCAGCAGGCGGGACCTGCTCACGCCGATGTTATTCCGAGAATGGGCTTCGAGCCTGTTGATCGATCAGTCTTTCCGGACGGGTTTTATGTCGAGTGGAAACCATCTTGGATTTACGAAGGACTTTATACCCAACATCTCTTGCTTGCGTCGACCGTTGATGGCAGGCGCTTGACGCGGGTTCGCGTACCCGGCGGCTTGCGCCCCGACCTGAAGGCTCGTCGGTTTCAGCGGCCGTTGATTGATTATGTCGGAGTTGCAGTTTCACAAACGGATGGGTTTGTCGTTTTTGACCAGGGGCAAGGGTCCCACGGCGTTGCCATGACCGCGTTTCGGCGCGGTTTCCTAAATGTCGAAAATGTATATCCGGGATACAAACTGAGTGCGCTTGTCTTTAACAGGCAAAGACACCAGTTCCGGGGGCCGACGGTATTGCAGTACATTGGTCATAACTATGGGAAGGTGCTGAGGGTGGCCCGGCAAACGATCTGGCATAAGCCGGATAATGTGCCACGTGATATCTACGCTATTCTGGAGGTCATGGAGACCGAGGACCGGGGACTGTTACCTGTCCCTTCCTACAGGTAATGACAGGGCCTCTTGTCACTCGAGGTCGGCAAATCAGCGTTTGGGGAAGGCCTCTGGGTTTTATGGATCCAATTTCTGCCTTCGTTTATCGCGCTGTGTGAAGTCAGTATGCAGAACTGTATTTCGCATGATATTACGAAAGATTTGATCAAATCAGCTGATTTTGATGAGTGTGTGTTAAAATTTGTAAGTATAGTTGCGTTTGTTTGCAAAATTCACCAAAACATCATCTTATTAATGCTCACTATGTCGCGTTATTTTTTAAAATTTCCTTATATCACTATAATTCAATTTTTATTTTTCTTTAATATTACTATTTTCATCTTGGCAAATTACGCATAATGCGTATTTATTCATATTTATTCCAATATTGTATTTCTATTATATGCAGCATGACTATAATTAGCGTCTGTGTATGCGACATGTAATCAAAAACAATTTTATTCTATTTATAGCAACGTAAACAAACTTCTTAAGTCTCCAAAATTACGTAGAGTATATTTCGTAATTATTTGTTTATTCATCGAACTATTGTGAAAATTACGAAGGTAAATTATGTTGTTCCTAAAATAAGTCATTCAGGCGGTCTGGCTAGGGGAGGGCGTATGGCTGGGGGCGCTGCCGACATTCATGCAATATTTGGCCGAAATCTTCGGCGGTTGATTGGAAACGGCGTATCGGTTTCGGAAGTCGCGAGGGACATTGGTATCAATCGGACGCAGTTGAGTCGTTACCTGTATGGCGAAGCCTTTCCAAGGCCGGATGTGTTGCATCGTATCTGTGTGCATTTCGATGTTGATGCCCGGATATTGACCGATCCACTTGAGAGCATCACGCTTGACGAAGGAGAAGCGGCGCCCGCTATCGGCCCCTTTTCCGAATTAGATTTCGAGCCGGTCAGCCAGTCTGTGCTACCGGATGGCTTTTACATCGAGTGGAAAAGTTCATGGATCAATGAGGGCTATTTCACCAAGCAGCTGATGCTCGTTTATACGGATGGTGGAACTCGTAAAACCAAACTGAAGCAGCATGTTCGGGTTCAGAAAGGGCCCGAAGGAAACAGATTTTCACTTCCGCTCATCGAGCATATCGGAGCTGTGGTGGCTCAGCCGCGAGGATTTGCGATGGTGGATCAAGGGCGTGGGCACAAGGCCATTGCGATGTCCGTGTTTCGGAACGGCTTCTTTGAAAATGAAGGCCTCTATCCTGGATACAAGCTCAGTTCGCTTGTCTTTAACCGCACGCGGCATCATTTCAAAGGGCCAACTTTGCTTGAGCGCTTGCCGAGCTCGGCGAATGTGATACTGGAAGCCGCAAGAAGCCCTGTCTGGTACACTGTCGATCAGTTGCCCGACGATATCCAGATCGCGATGGGTGTGCTCATGGATGAAGACAGGGGCCGCACGAACGGTTCTGAAACCTGAGCATGCGGACGGCCTGATGCATGAGCCGGGAGCTTGCCGTGAGCAGGCTTCCGGCTCGATTTTGTTTGTTATTTATGAGCCTGCAGCCGTTCATGGGCGAGGCGATCTGCAATCGCTTCAGGTGTCGAGTTTTCCTGTTCGCTGCGGCGGAAGATATTGCCAAGAGTGGCGCGAATGGCCTCGGTCTTGGCGCGAACCTCGGTGTCATTGCCGCCCGGTTTTGCCAATGCAATCGAAATAACGCCGCCAGCATTGATCACATAATCGGGAGCGTAGAGGACCCCGCGCTTGCGCAGAGCGACGCCATCATCCGGGGTCTTCAGCTGATTGTTGGCAGCACCGGCGATAATGCGAGCACGGATGCCAGGCACTGTTTGTGCATTGAGGCCCGCACCAAGCGCGCAGGGTGCAAAGATGTCGACATCGGCCGCATGTGCATTTGCGGTTTCGATGGCCGTTGCGCCGAGCTCAGTGACTGCCCTGGCAACGGCTGCTTCATTGATGTCGGAAACAACAAGCTTTGCTCCAGCCCGGTGCAGCTGGGCGGCAAGATCGTAACCGACATGGCCGAGACCTTGCACGCTGACGGATTTGCCGGTCAGATCCGCCGAGCCGAAGACATGTTCCGCAGCGGCCTGAATGCCGCAGAAAACCCCAAGGGCGGTGTAGGGAGAGGGGTCGCCCAGACCGGTTGCCTGTGTGCCGCGAACGTGGCCGGTTTCCTTGGCAACCTGTTCCATATCATCGGGGGAAACGCCAACATCTTCTGCGGTGATGTAGGTCCCGCTGAGACGTTCCACGTGACGCCCAAAGGCTTGCATCAGCTCCGGGGTCTTGTCCTTTTTCGGATCCGCAATGATCACTGCCTTGCCGCCGCCCAATGGCAAGTCCGCTACGGCGTTCTTGTAAGTCATGCCACGGGACAGGCGCAGGGCGTCCGTCAGAGCTTCTTCGGGTGTCGCATACGGCCAGATCCTGCAACCGCCAAGTGCCGGGCCCAAAGTGGTGTCGTGCACGGCAATGATGGCGAACAGGCCATGTTTCTTGTCACGGACAAAAACCACATCCTCATGATCATCATATTCGATATGGTTGAATACCGCGCTTGTGGCCAGTGATGGGGTGAAGGCATTCATTGTCTGAATCTCTGGGCTTGTCTCTGGAAGGTGGTTCCTTAAGGATCAATATGTCGATTTGTCGCGGAAAAACGTGGTCTATATTCCGCATATTGGGTGAAGCTTGGAGGAAATCTTCCGATTTTTTCCTGTTGTTAGTGGATATTTTTCGCTGAAACCCGTGCATTGCGGAAGAGGCGGTCTTGATCCCGCCGTGATCGCTTGCCAAACAGTCGTGTCATGCTTCCCATTGCGGTCAGCCGAGGCGGTTCATTTCAATGACTTTTCGATATTTGCGGTCGCTTGTCGTCGCTCTTGCCATTGCAGTTTTGGGTGCGCCGGTTGTCTTTGCTCACCCGCATATCTTCGTTGAGGCACGGTCGCGTCTTGTCCTCAATGAAAACGGTCTTGCCGTGGCGGTGAAGCACGTATTTCGCTTTGACGACGCCTATAGTGCTTTCGCCGTGCAGGGCTTCGATACAAATCTGGACGGCAAATATTCTCCCGAAGAGCTGCGCGAGCTAGCCGAGGTCAACGTCGAAAGCATGGCTGATTTCGGCTTCTTCACCTTTGGCGATGACACCAAGGTGGAGCTGGATTTTACGGCACCAACCGACTTCTGGCTTGAACTGGCCACCGTATCGATCGATGACTACTGGGCGATGAAGCCGGAAGACATTGAAGCCATGCGCGAAGATGTTCGGTTGAATGGAGGCAGTGTTCCGGAGACGGTTGATCTTCTGGAACTGCACTTCACCTTGCCGCTGAAGGAACCGGTGTCCGCGACGCGCACGATCACGCTGGATGTCTATGACCCGACATATTACGTCGATTTCCGCTTCTCGCGGGCAGAAGGAGCATTGGGGGTCGATAACTCTGTATCAACCTGCGCGGTCGAGCGCCGCGATCCGCCTCCGCTGGATGACGCTGTCGCCTACGCTCTTGCCCAGATCGGGCCGGATCAGCGTGACCTGCCGCCGGAGCTTCAGTCCGCGGCGCAAACGCAGGTCAATCAGATGGTCGTCGTCTGTGGCGGCAATGATCAGGTTGCGGCGAATGTAAGCGCGCCGGTCGAGAAGCAGGTCGATTCTGTTTCCGACAGCGAGACTGTGGCTGAAGGCCCGGCGGCGTCGACCGAGCCTGCCGGAACTACAATCAAAACCGGCCCGTTTGATGCCTTCTTCGGAAAGATTGCCGCGCTTCAAAAGGACTTTTATCAACAGCTGGTCGGGGCACTTCGGGCGTTCCAGACAAATCCGAACGCAGCCTGGTTGTTGATTGGACTGTCCTTTGGGTATGGGGTTTTTCATGCAGCCGGCCCGGGGCATGGAAAGGCGATTATCTCGTCCTATGTTCTGGCCAATCACGAGACTCTGAAGAAGGGCATCCTGCTGTCATTCCTGTCTGCGTTTGCGCAAGCTGTGACGGCAATCCTGCTTGTCGGTGGTGCTGCGCTGGTTTTCCGCATGACGTCGATTGCCATCCAGAATACAGCCCGGTGGTTTGAAATCGGCTCTTATGCTCTGGTTACCGTGCTGGGTCTGTGGCTTCTTTGGCAGAAGGCGGGTCGTCCGCTCTTGCAGAAGCTGGGTGGAAAATCCGCAGCTGCGCACTCGCACCACGACCACCACCAGCACCACCATGACCATGACCATGACCATGCGCATGGCCATGGCAGCGCGCACCACCACCATCACCATGATCACAATCATGACCACCATGGGCCGGATGGGGCCTGCTCCACGTGCGGGCATGTTCATGCGCCCACTCCGGCAATGGTGGAAGGCAAGATGTCGATAGCCAAGATGGCGTCTGTGATCCTGGCCGTCGGATTGCGCCCCTGTTCCGGAGCTCTGGTGGTTCTTGTGTTTGCCCTGTCACAGGGCATGGTGCTGGCCGGTATCGGGGCGACACTCGCCATGGCTGTTGGAACGGCGCTCACCGTTTCCGTTCTGGCGGGGCTGGCCGTAGGGGCGAAGGGTGTTGCGGTGCGTCTGTTCGGCCATGACAGCTCGACGACGGCCTATGTGCTCAACAGCATCGAAATCGCCGCTGCGCTTGTTGTGTTCCTATTGGGAGCAACCTTGTTGACCGCAGCGATCGGGTGGGGCTGAGCGCCCCACCTTCGCGATCTCAGCGCTGTGCGCGGTAGGCTCGTGCAGCCTCGCCAAAGGCCTTGAACAGCTTCTTGGATGGGCTATCCGTTGCCACCCAGAATTCCGGATGCCACTGGGTCGCCAGAACATATCCCGGCGCACCATCGACAGAGACGGCCTCGATTGTGCCGTCAGCTGCGCGCGCTTCGACCACCAGAGAAGATCCCAGTTCGCCGAGAGCCTGCCGGTGGAGCGAATTCACTTCAACCGGTTCGTTGCCGAGAACGTCGGCAAGTTTGCTGTCATCCTTGATTTCGATCGGATGGGCGATCTTGAACCGCTCATTCTGGTCTTCGGACACGGCGGCACGGTGATCCATGCGACCGTCCAGTTCCTGTATCTCCGTCAGCAATGATCCGCCGAATGCGACGTTCAGCTCCTGCATTCCCCGGCAAATCGCAAAGACCGGAATGCCGCGTGCAACGGCTCTGCGCAAAAGGGGGAGGGTCGTCGCATCCCGCTCGCGGTCATAAGGACCGTTCTCTTCGGTCGGAACCTCGCCATAGAGTTCCGGATAGACATTCGAACGTGACCCTGTCGCCAGCACGCCGTCCACACGGTCAAGGACATCATCCAGAGCGAGGTCGTCGCCCAGAGAGGGAAGGATGACCGGAATGGCGTCAGCACCTTTGAGGACCGCATTCAGGTAAGTGGACGGTGCTGCATGCCATTTGTAGCCGTCGACAGGTTTGACGTCCGAAGTGATCAGGATAAGCGGTTTCGACATGTGATGCCTTCACGGGGAGTTGAGAATTAGCCTTCCAGGAGCAGTCCGAGTTCCTGGGCGACCTTGTAGAGTTGGGCGGCGTTCTTGCAACCAACCTTTTCGCGCAAATTCAGCCGGTGGGATTCAACCGTACGTACGCTGATGCCGAGATTCTTGGCAACTTCCTTGTTCGGTTGTCCCTTGGCGATGGCCGCAAGGACCTGTTTTTCCCGGTCCGTCAGGCCATAAGGGTCATCAACCGGGGCACTCTTGGTGGCGCCAACGAGTGTCGGGCCCACCGCCGAGGAAAAGTAGTAGCCGCCATTTGCCACGCTGAGAATGGCGGTGATCATCTCCTTTGCGGAGATATCCTTGAGGATATAGCCCTTTGCTCCAGCCTGAACCACACCGCGCACATATTCCGGATTGTCGTAGATGGAGAGAATAAGCACGCGGGTTTGCGGATACTGGTTGCGGATGATGCTTGCGGCCTCCAGACCGTTCATCAGCGGCATGGAAACGTCCATGAGCACCACGCTCGGCTTCAGCGCAGCTACCAGTTCAAGCGCTTCCTTGCCGTTTGTCGCCTCGCCAATCACTTCCAGCGATTCGACACGTGAAAGGCGGGCGCGAATGCCGTCACGAACGAGTTCGTGGTCGTCTGCCAGAACCACCGTGATGGGAGAGGGGGCCACCGCCTCGATCTTGTTCACGCCTTTGCCTTCCTGCCGGGCCTGGTTAGTCCAGACTCGACTTTTTCGTCAGGGGGAGGGAAATGTCGATCCGTGTGCCACCGGTTGCGGGTCTCGAAAGACTGACATCCCCACCGTAAATTTCCATTCGCTCCCTGATGTTGCGGAAGCCGAGGCCGCCGGATTTCGGGATCGGATTTGGAAGGCCTATACCGTCATCCTCCACTTTCAACGTCAAGAGCTTTGGTGAAACCAGAAGTTCTATGTTGACGTTTTTCGCCTTCGAGTGTCGGGCGACATTGGTCAGGCATTCCTGCACTACCCGGTAAAGGGCCGTCTTCGCGCGGTCCGACAGGCGATTGTGGGCCCGGTCAGCGATGACCGACACGGCGATGCCGGACTGGGTCTGGAATTCCTTGCCAAGACTTTTCAGGGCGGATGCGAGACCCATGTCGTCCAGTACACTTGGCCTAAGGTCTCTCGATATACGCCTGATCTCGTTCAGGGCTTCGTCCAGAATATGCAGAGACTTCCCCGCCTGACCGTGAAGGGCTGGAAGCTCATGAGCCTCGCTCTCCATCATTTCCAGCCCGTAGCGTACGGAGACAAGAAGTTGCGATATGCCGTCGTGAAGCTCGGTCGAGACGCGCTTTCTCTCCTGCTCCTGAACCTCGAATACACGTGTGGTCAGTTCCTTCAGGCGGGTGTCCGCAAAGCGCTGTTCGGAGAACCTGATACTGGCAATCAGCGTGCCGGCAATGAGAATTGCGGCCAGTGTGATGACGAAGATGACGATTGTCGTCTCCCGGATGCTTGTCGCAAAGTCTTCCCGAATGGCCGATACCTCACGTGCAATGTCATCAAGGTAGAGCCCCGTGCCGAGCATCCAGCCCCACTTGTCGAGAAGGATTGCATATCCGAGTTTGTCTTCGACAAGGTCGGTAGACGGGCGATGCCAGACATATGGGTGAAATCCGCCCCCTGCCTGTGCCTTCTCGATCAGGTTGCGGATCACATAGTCGCCTTCCGGGTCCTGAAGATCCCACCACTTCTTGCCGACGAGATGGGCGAGCTTGGGATGTACGATATTCGTGCCGTCGAGCTGATAGACGAAGAAATAGCCATCTTCGCCAAAGGTCATGTTGTCGAGAATCTGGCGCACTTCTTCCTGTGCACTGGCCCGGCCGTTTGGTTCTTCATTGTAGGTCTGTTCGATCGAGGTCAGCGCAAGGCTGATGTAGTTCTGAATTTCCTGTTTCTTTGATGCCAGGATCCGCTTCTCGACAGCAGCGGTTTCAGAATCAATGAGGTCCAGAGCCTGAAAGTAGGTGGTGGTCCCGATCAGCACCGAAATCACGATCATCGGAAGGATTGTGACAAGGAGCAACTTTAGTTTTAGCGACACCCAACTACCCCTGTTTTGCGCGGTTTCAAAGCGGTTGCCATTGAAACTTACGCGAGCTTCTCAGTAGTAGTACCGAGATTTTACGCATAACCACGAATGGCGGACTCACACGTCATTCACCTAGACATACTGCCAGATCGGTGCAAATGTAGCGCTGGTTTGGATGGAAATCCTATATGGGAGGATAACCTTACATGGATCGTCGTTCGTTTATCAAAAAGGCTGGTCTTGGCGTAGGCGGTGCAGCCGCTGCAACCACTCTGGCAGCTCCGGCAATCGCGCAGTCCACGACTGACATGGTCATCGTGTCAACTTGGCCGCGTGACTTCCCGGGCCTCGGCATTTCCGCTCAGCGTGTTGCTGCGCGTATCGGTGAACTCACCGAAGGCCGTATTAATGTCCAGTACTTCGCAGCAGGCGAGCGCGTTGGCGCATTCGACTCCTTCGACGAAGTCGCATCCGGGAATGCTCAGGCCTATATCGGCGCTGATTACTACTGGAAGGGCAAGCACGCAGCCTGGAACTACTTCACGGCTGTTCCGTTCGGCCTGACCTATGCTGAAATCGACGCATGGATCAAGTTCGGTGGCGGTCAGGAGCTCTGGGACGAGCTGGCAGACGGCTTTGGCCTGCAGAACTTTGCCTGCGGCAACACCGGCGTCCAGATGGGCGGCTGGTTCAACAAGGAAATCGAAACCGCTGACGACCTCAAGGGTCTGAAGATGCGTATCCCGGGTCTTGGCGGCGACGTCATGGCAAAGCTGGGTGCGTCTCCGGTATCTCTGCCGGGCGGCCAGATCTACGAAAACCTTGTGTCCGGCGCAGTTGACGCAACCGAGTGGGTAGGTCCGTACAACGACTACTTCATGAAGTTCTACGAAGCTGCGAAGTACTACTACTATCCGGGCATGCACGAGCCGGGCTCCCAGCTCGCTCTCGGCATCAACAAGTCCTGGTTCAGCAAGCTGTCTGCAACCGATCAGGCAATCATCCAGGCTGCGTGTAACGAAGAAAACGCGCGTCAGATGGCTGAAACCAACGCCCAGAACGGTGTGTATCTCGACAAGCTCATCAACGAGCATGGCGTGGTTATCAAGAAGTTCAGCGATGAAGTCTACGACGCCTTCGGCGAAGCAGCTGAAGAAGTGTTCGAAGAAACCATTCAGCACTCTGACCTTGCTGCTCGTACGCACGAGAGCTTCGTCAAGGCCCGTTCGGAAATCGGACGCTGGATGCTTCTCGCCGACACCGGTTACACGCAGCAGCGTAACCGGGTTCTCGGCATTACCGTCTAATCCGGCCGGTAAAAACACAAATTGGGGGCAGGAATTTCCTGTCCCCTTTCCGTATACACATAACTTATAAGGGCACACTCGCCATGGCGACCATGAGCGGCGTTCAAAACGAAGTGTCTACAAGCGGGAACCTTCCGCAGGGAGCGCAAAAAAGCGCAGCACCAGTTCGCACCTTCGGGTGGATGGTTCTTGCCATCATGGCTGCGTTTTTGTTGAACAATTACCTGACCTATTGGCAAGACATGCCCGGCGTCGCGCCGTTGTTCGGCGGCGCTGCGAACGGAGCCCCCGCTCCTGCGCTGTCTGCAGTTCAGCTAGGTCTTTATGCAATCGGCATCATCCTTGCCGTGGTGTATGTCCAGAAAAGCAAGTCCATGACCTTGCGCGAGGACAGCAAGCGGATCAGCAACATCAACGCGTATCTCATCCGGGCGATGTTCTTCGCGGTGCTGATCGTCGGTTTGGTGGATACGGTGATCTCCTTCCTGCGCGTGGAAGACCTGCTGGTCGGCATCGTGGGTGAAGAGATGTCATCCAATATTGGTCGAAGCCATTATCGCGGTGCTTATATCCATATGCCGCTGATTGCCCTGTCCTTCGTCATTGCCGCGTTCACGCGAACGCTTGGCTTTACGTGGCTTGCCCTGCTGGTGGTGGTCGCCGAACTCCTGATCGTTGTCGGTCGTTTCATCCTGTCTTATGAACAGGCTTTCATGGCCGATCTCGTGCGCTTCTGGTACGCGGCCCTGTTCCTGTTCGCCAGTGCCTACACGTTGCTGGAAGAAGGGCATGTGCGGGTCGACGTCTTCTATGCAGGTCTGGCTCCCAAGACCCGAGGCTTGGTGAATGCTGCGGGCTCGTTGCTGCTGGGCATGACGCTCTGTGCCACCATTCTGGCGATCGGCATGGGCGGCAAGCAGAACATCATCAATGCCCCCATTCTGTCCTACGAGACGACACAGGCCGGCTTTGGCCTCTACGTCAAATACCTGATGGCAGGTTTCCTTGGTGTCTTCGCCGTTTCCATGATGATCCAGTTTGTCAGCTACTTTCTGGATGCCGTGGCGGACATGCGCGGAGAACCCGGCGGCCGGGATCATGATTCCCACGCCGTTCAATAGACAGATCGAGATCGCCTGACATGGAACTCTTCTTTCTTGCCCTTCTCGTTCTCCTGATGGCGTTTGCCTTGGGGTCGGGTTTTCCGGTGGCCTTCGCGCTGCCCGGTTCAGCAATCCTGACGATCGGCATTGCCGCGGCGACAGGATTTATTTTCTCCACGGGCCCTGATGCCTTCTTTGACACGGGCGGTGCCTATCAGTGGCTCAGCGCAGGTGTCACGAACTTCCGCGGCATCTACTGGGAGGCCGAACGCGATACGCTGATTGCCATTCCGCTGTTCGTCTTCATGGGCATCATGCTGCAGCGTTCGAAGATCGCGGAAGATCTTCTGGTCACCATGGCCCGTCTGTTTGGTCCGGTTCCCGGCGGTCTCGGCATCTCCGTTGTTTTCGTGGGCGCGCTTCTTGCCGCCACGACCGGTATCGTTGGTGCGACCGTGGTTGCCATGGGTCTGATCTCCCTGCCGGCCATGCTGCGGAACAACTACTCTGTTCCGCTGGCCACCGGCACGATTGCCGCGTCCGGCACGCTGGGCCAGATCATTCCGCCGTCTATTGTTCTGATCATTCTGGCCGACCAGCTCGCCAGTGCCGTCGATCAGGCCGGATCGCTTCGCCAGACCCTTTTCAAGGATTCCACCGGCGAACTGTCCATGCCGTCCGACTTTGCAGTGGTTTCGACCAGTGCCGGTGAAATGTTCCTCGGGGCATTCCTGCCGGGGCTGGTTCTCGTCGGCCTTTACATGCTCTTCATCTTGGGCTTTGCGCTGATCAACCCGAAGTCGGCTCCCGCCGTGCATGAGGAAGGCACTTTCACTCGCGAGTTTGCTGGCAAGGTGTTCATGACCCTTGTTCCGCCGCTTGCGCTGATCTTCCTTGTTCTGGGCTCGATCATTGCCGGTGTCGCAACCGTCAATCAGGCCGGTGCGATCGGCGCTGTCGGCGCTATGGTCATGGCCGGTTACCGTCTGAAGGAAGGTGAAAAGGGAGCCTATACGCCAGCAATTCTGGGCGTGATTGCGCTTCTCGGACTTGCTGTTGTCATCAGCTTCTTCGGAGCGGTGAACATCAAGCGCATCGAGACCAGCCAGGATGTCGTGGCTCTGGTTCTTGCCCTGATCTCCGTATCCCTGATCCTGATCGCGATCTTCTGGAGCGGATGGCGCACATTGAAGTTCGAGGACACGCTGCGCGGCGTGATGGTCGAAACGGCCAAGACCACGTCTCTGGTGTTCATCATTCTTCTGGGCGCGGCCATGCTGACCTCTGCTTTCCGCGCCTTTGGCGGCGAGCACCTGGTCAAGGAATTCCTTCAAGGTCTTCCGGGTGGTTTCTGGGCCCAGTTCCTCATCGTGATGCTGGTGATCTTCATCCTCGGCTTCTTCCTCGACTTCATCGAGATTGCCGTGGTTGTGGTGCCAATCGTTGCTCCGATCCTGCTTGCTGATCCGTCTGCAAACGTCACGGCTGTCTGGCTCGGCGTAATGATCGGCCTCAACATCCAGACGTCGTTCCTGACACCTCCGTTCGGCTTTGCGCTCTTCTACCTGCGCGGTGTTGCTCCGGCTGTCGTCAAGACGATCGACATGTACAAGGGTGTTGTTGCGTTCATCACCTTGCAGCTGATTGCGCTTGGCATCGTGGGTCTCTACCCGCAGCTGGTGAACTACCTGCCGAACCGTTCGTCGCTTCTGTCCGAAACGGCGCCGCCTCCGCAGAACCCGCGTCTGCAGTACTGCATGGAAAACCTGATTTATGCGGATTTCCAGAAGAACGGCGACACGATTCTGGCCGCCATCTCCAAGGCAGAAGCTCTGGACATGAGCTACTTGCCGAAGAGCTTGCAAAAGGATTTGGCAAAGGGTTTCGAAACGGCACGTGAAGCGATCCCGCAAATGACAGCAATCCGCGATGCGGAAGCGGCTGTCGAAGTTGCTGCTGTGGACTATCGTCCGTTCCACTCGCAGGTTCGTGCGCTGGAACGCGATGCGCGCCGGATTGATGCGCGGATTGCAGAGTTGCAGGTCATCGTCGACCGTGCAGGCCCGACCGGTATCTATACGCAGGAGCAGGGTGAACGCGCTGCCAATCGTATCAAGACACTGACCGGCGAACGCGATGCTCTTCTGGCCCAGATCCCAGCTGAATGGGAAGGGGTCCACAAGGAGTTCGCCGCAATCCAGAAGGCAGAAACCAATGCTCGCCGGTCCTATCGCCGGACAGTGGACGACGCCTATCAGCCTGTTCTGGAGGCGAAAGCCATCCTGAGGCATGCCGACACGCTCGCAGCAATCGAAAGCGAGATTGAGGTCCTCAGGGAGCAGATCCAGACCATGGAACCTGATGCTGCTGTGGAGGCAATTGCCGACATGCGTGGTCGGGTTGGCGAGATCGAGGGCACCAGCGATATCCGCAAGGGGCTGACCGAGGCACGCAAGATCATGCGTAGCCGTACGCCGGACCTTGCTGCAGCCACTGCCGAGATCGACAACACGATTGCCGAACTCAAGGCGGATCTTTCCTGGCGCCAGAAGGCGGCAAAAGAGCTGCTGCCGGAACTCGTGGCCTATGATCAGGTGATCAACCGCAACATCGGTCTACGTCAGCAGGACCGTCTGCCGGAAGACATGGCGCTTGATGTCGCCTCCTGTCTCTCCGATCACCGGGACATTTCGCTGAACTTCTGACACCAGCGAAACTTCGGAAAAAGAAACGGCGGGAAGATATCTTCCCGCCGTTTTTCGTTTGTGATGAAACACCGAAGGGCGCGATCAAATCCTCAGGCCCAGTCGACACCGACGGTGAACATGTAGCCCGCGCCATAGACCGTTCGGATGATTTCCGGATGATCCGGGCGGGAGAGCTTCTTGCGGATGCGAGAGATTCGAACATCGATGGATCGGTCGAGGCTGTCGTCCCGGCCTCCATGTTCCAGCAGATAGTCACGGGTCAGGACGCGCTTGGGCGCGCGCAGCAACGCTTCCAGCAGATGAGCTTCACCGGTCGACAGGAACATTTCCTCGCCTTGCGGTTCGGTCAGGCAGTGGGACTGGGGGCAGAAGCTCCAGCCGACAAAATGGGCTTTTTCCGAGGCGGATTTGGCAGCAACCGGTTCGCCGGTTCGCCTCAGTACGGTCCTGATCCGCGCGACGACTTCCCGAGGATCGAATGGTTTGACGACATAGTCGTCTGCACCGAGTTCCAGACCCATGACACGATCCGAAGCGTGGCTTCTGGCAGACAGGACAATGATCGGGACGGATGAAATCTTGCGGATTTCATTGATCAGATTCATGCCTTCCATGTCCGGAAGCCCGAGATCGATGATGCAGGCATCCGGCACTTTCTGTCTGAGAGCGGACAACATGTCGCCGGCGCGCGAAAAGGCGCGGGTATCCATTCCGAAGGGCGCCATTGTATCCACCAGAAGCGCACAGATATCCGGCTCGTCATCAACGATGTAAGTCATCGTTCTTGCGATCTGGCCGGGTGGCGGAACAGGTGGGCTTGGGTCAATCCGGGTCATCGAACCATGATTTCCTTCAAGGTGTGCGCAAGGCTTTCACTTTCGAACGGCTTTGACAAGACCGGGAATTCACAGCGGTCGGCGTTTTCGTCCTGGGGCGACCAGTTTGCATATCCCGTCATCAGCACAATGCCGATCTGTGGTCGCGCCGATCTGATTTCCCGGGCAAGGGCCAGCCCGTTGATTTGCCCGGGCATGACGATGTCGCTCAGGACGCCGCGCACTTCCTGCAGTTCCATTGCAAGGTTCCGTGCATCGTTTGCATCTTCGGCAACGATTACACTATAGCCGAGGTCCTGCACCTGTCCGGCGATGACGGCGGCGACATCCGGATTGTCCTCCACCAGCAGCACCAACTCACCGCGGCCGCGCGGAAGATCCTCTCCCTCGTCTGCGCCTTCAGCCGCCAAGGACGGTGCCTTGCCAGGGCTGGTTTCGAGCGGCAGGTAGATGAGGATATCGGTCCCCGCACCCCGTTTTGAACGGATGTCGATATTGCCGTTGGATTGGCGGACAAAGCCATAGACCATGGAAAGTCCGAGGCCGCTTCCCGTTCCAAACGCCTTGGTGGTGAAGAAGGGCTCAAAGGCTTTCAGCCGGATATCCTCTTCCATGCCCTCGCCGGTGTCAGACACACGGATCAGCGCATACCTGCCGTCCTCCACACCGAGATTGCGCGCCTGCCTGCCTTCAACACGGACATCTTCAAGACCAATGGTCAGGACGCCGCCGGTCGGCATGGCATCGCGGGAATTGAACGCGAGATTGACCAGAGCCGTTTCAAGCTGGGTGGGATCAATGCGGGCAAACAGCGGCTTTGTGTTGTCGCACAGAAATTCGAGGGTGACCGATCCGGGAAGCGACCCCGTGAGGAGCGTTCCCACATTCGTAATGACATCGGTGAGGCAAACGAGCTGCGGGTCGACTGCCTGCCCACGACTGAAGGCGAGAAGCCGTTGGGTCAGGTCAGAGCCTCGTTGGGCGGCGGCCAACATGGGCTCAAGGTGCTTTTTCAGCTCGTCGGAACTGACCGGACCTGCCTTCCTGCGCAGGGTCAGCATGTTGCCCATTAGGATGGTCAGAAGATTGTTGAAGTCATGGGCAAGCCCGCCGCTCAGTTTGCCAACCGCATCCATGCGCTGTGTGTGGAGCAGGCTTTCCTCGTTGAGCTTTTCCTCGGTTGCATCAAGAGACAGGACGAAGGCGCCAAGCGTTCTTCCATCTACAGTCATGTCTGGAATGAGTGTCGAGCGCATATGGGCCTTGGTGCCATCCGCCCGAACCCGCTGATAGTCATAGGATACGAGGTTGCCTTGCAGAGCATGCGCGATCTTGGGACCAATTTCGGCAAAGAGATCGGACCCGACGACGTCTTCCCCCTTCATGCCGACGATCGACGCGGGCGATTGGCCAAACCATTCCGCATAACGTCGGTTGGCGAAACGAAAGACGGGACCCGGCGCGATGTAGGCGATGAGTGCGGGGATATTGTCCGTCACCAGCCGCAGCCAGTCTTCCGACTGGCGAAGGGCGCGGGTTCGCTCCTCAACGGTCTTTTCGAGCGTTTCCTGGCGACGCCTTTCCTCTGTCACATCGGTGTAAGTGGTGACGAAACCGCCTTGCGGCAGGGGGGTGCCGTTGATGGCGATGATCTGGCCATTTGGCCGGACCCGTTCAAGGTAATGAGGCTCGAACAATCGGGCGCGCTCCACGCGCCTCTGGATCTTGCCTTCGATATCACCCCAGCCATATTCGCCGCGCTCGGCATTCACCCGGAGAAATTCGGCAAGATGAGTGCCGCGCCTTGCAAGGGATTCGGGAAAGTCGAGCATCTCCCAAAGGCCCCGGTTCCATGCAACCAGTTCCAGATTCGCATCAAAGACGGAGAATCCCTGACTAAGGTGATCAAGGGCAGCCTGCATCAGGTCGAGTTGCGATTTCAGATGCTCGTTTTCGTTCATGGCCGGAGCCTAGCCCGAAGATTGTTTTCTGACCAGATGCCTTTGAAACTTAAACGATTTATCTGCGCGACACATTTCGTAACAATTGCATCATATTGGCGCAACGTGGCCGCAATAGCGTTTTTGCCAAGGTCAGACAGCCTCCTCTATCGGAACGAAAGTTGTTCTTGCGGTGAGGGTGGGAGGGTTGTTTCATGGCTCGTATAAGTTGACCCCGGAAAACGGGGCACGCATCTGGGAGGATGGAACGCTATGGCAGGGTTGGCCGACGCCGCTCAGCGCGGTGGGGACACCTTTCCGAAGATCCTGCTGCATAATGCGCTGGTCTTCGGAGACAGGACAGCGGTTCGCGAAAAGGACTTCGGGATCTGGCAGAGCTGGACCTGGTCCGAGGTTCTGGACGAAATCCGCAAATTCTCTCTGGGCCTGCAGAAACTTGGGCTTCAGCCGGGGGACAAGGTTGCCGTCGTGGGCTCCAACCGACCGCGCCTCTACTGGTCCATGGTGGCAGCGCAGGCAATCGGTGCCGTACCGGTTCCCGTGTATGCAGATTCAGTAGCGGAGGAGATGATCTACGTTCTCTCCCACGCTGAAGCCCGCTTTGCCGTCGTGGAAGATCAGGAGCAAGTCGACAAGCTCCTCTCCATGGATACTGCCGAGGTGAAGCTGGCGCATGTCATCTATGATGAGCCGCGGGGCCTCAGGGATTACGACCATACCCGTCTTCACGGCTTTGAAGATGTGCAGAAGCTCGGTGCGGACATTATCGCTTCCGACCCCTCGAGCCTTGAACGCTGGGAGCAGGGCATTGCCACGGGCAAGGGCAGTGATCTTGCCGTGATGCTTTACACATCCGGGACCACCGGGCGCCCCAAGGGGGTGATGCTGTCCTTTGACAATCTGGTCATCTCGGCACGCAACGCCAACAAGTTCGACAGCCTCGACGAGACCGACGAGATCATTGCGTATCTGCCGCTTGCCTGGGTTGGGGATCATGTGTTCTCGCTTGCCCAGGCCTATACGGCGGGTTTCTGCGTCAATTGCCCGGAAAGCCTGGAAACGATCGACGTGGATCGTCTGGAGATTGCGCCGAGCTATTTCTTTGCGCCGCCGCGTGTCTTTGAAACCATGCTGACGAATATCATGGTGCGCATGGAGGATGCCGGGCCGTTCAAGCGCAAGATGTTCGACTATTTCATGGGCGTTGCGCGCCGGGCGGGCGAGAAGATCCTCAATGGTGAACCGGTTTCCGCAACGGATCGTCTGCTCTATGCGATTGGCGATTTCTGCGTCTACGGCCCATTGAAAAACCGGATGGGCCTTACGCGGTTGAAGGTGGGGTACACGGCTGGTGAAGCCATTGGTCCGGAAATCTTCCAGTTCTTCCGCTCGCTGGGCCTGAACCTAAAGCAGCTCTATGGCCAGACGGAAGCCAGTGTTTACATCACGCTGCAGCCGGACGGCGAAATCTTCGGCGACACGGTTGGCAAACCTGCTCCGGATGTCGAGTTGAAGATCGCCGAAAATGGCGAAGTGCTCTATCGCTCGCCGGGTGTCTTTATCGGCTACTTCAAGAATGACGAGGCAACCCGCACGACCAAGACCGAAGAGGGCTGGGTCCATACGGGGGATGCGGGCATCATCGCCGACAACGGGCACCTTAAGATCATTGACCGGGCCAAGGATGTCGGCAAGCTGAATGACGGCTCGCTGTTCGCGCCGAAATATATCGAGAACAAGCTGAAGTTCTTCCCCAATATCAAGGAAGCCGTGGCCTTTGGTCACGAGCGGGACATGGTCGGGGTGTTTATCAACATCGATCTGACCGCCGTCGGGTCCTGGGCGGAGCGGAACAACGTCAACTACGCTTCCTATCAGGAGCTCGCCGCTCATCCGGATGTCTATGCCATGATCGAGGGCCATGTTGATCAGGTGAACCGCGACCTTGCCGGTGAACCGATGATGGCCGGGGCGCAGGTGCATCGCTTCTTGATCCTCCACAAGGAGCTGGACGCTGATGACGGCGAGCTGACCCGGACCCAGAAGGTGCGCCGAAACTTCATCGCGGAACGCTATGAGCCGCTGATCGAGGCGCTCTACGACGGTTCAACCTCCAAGCACATCCGGACCGAAGTCACCTTCGAGGATGGCCGAAAGGGCGCCATCGAGGCGACTGTCGAAATCCGCAACATGACGCCGCATGCTGCCGCGACCGACCTGCAGGAGGCCGCCGAATGAACGCCATCGTTACCAACAACGACATGACGGCAACCGCACCTGTGACAGAACGGGAAGTGCTGCTGAAGGTCGACAATGTGTCGCTGTCCTTCGGCGGCGTGAAGGCGATCACCGACATCTCCCTCGATATCCAGAAAGGCGAAATCCGGGCAATCATCGGGCCGAACGGGGCAGGCAAGACGTCGATGCTGAATGTCATCAACGGCTTCTACCATCCTCAGGAAGGCACCATCACCTGGCGGGGTGAAGTGCGCCGGAAGATGAAGCCCTATGAGGCGGCAACACAGGGCATCGCGCGAACCTTCCAGAACGTTGCCCTGTTCAAGGGCATGACGACGCTGGACAACATCATGTCCGGTCGATCTCTGAAAATGAACAAGAACTTCTTCTGGCAGATGCTGTGGCGTGGCCCGGCCGAGCAGGAAGAGATCGAACATCGCCGCAAGGTTGAGGACATCATCGACTTTCTGGAGATTCAGGCAATCCGCAAGACGCCGGTGGGGCGGCTTCCTTACGGCTTGCAGAAGCGCGTGGAACTTGGCCGTGCGCTGGCCATGGAACCAGAGCTGCTTCTTCTGGACGAGCCGATGGCGGGCATGAACCTTGAAGAAAAAGAGGACATGAGCCGCTTCATTCTCGACGTGAATCAGGAATTCGGCACGACAATCGCGCTCATCGAACATGACATGGGCGTTGTGATGGACCTGTCGGACCGCGTTGTGGTGCTCGATTACGGCAAGAAGATTGCCGATGGACCTCCCGAAGAGGTGCAGGCCAGCCAGGCCGTTATCGACGCGTATCTCGGCGTGAGCCACTAGGGGAAGGGGACCATCCATGCTGTATGACATTTTCATTGATCCCTTCGTCCAGATGTACCAGATGCCTGACTTCTTTCTGCAGGTCCTCTGGGAAGGGTTCGTGGCCGGAATTCTCTATGCGCTGATCGCGCTCGGGTTCGTGCTGATCTTCAAGGCTTCCGGGGTATTCAACTTCGCCCAAGGCATCATGGTCGTGTTCGCCGGCCTGACACTTGTGGGGCTGTACGAGAACGGGGTGCCCGCCTTCGTGGCGCTGGCACTTACCATCGTGGTGATGGGCATTTTGGCCTACGGGATTGAGCGGGTGGTGATGCGCCCGCTGGTAAACCAGCCGGATATCATCCTTCTGATGGCAACCATCGGCCTGACCTATTTCCTGATCGGGTTCGGAGAGTTCATCTTCGGCGGCGAGCCGAAGCGCATGATCGCCGAAGAACTCTGGCTGCCGACCGGGTCTACCGCAATCGAGATGGGCGAACGTGGACTGATCATCCTGCAGCATATCGACATTGCAGCTGCCGTGATTGCGATCATCATGGTGACGGCGCTCGGTATCTTCTTCAACAAGACACGTATCGGCCGCGCGCTTCGCGCTGTTGCTGATGACCATCAGGCAGCGCTCTCCGTGGGCATCTCGCTCAACCAGATCTGGGCGATCGTTTGGTTCGCTGCCGGTCTTGTGGCTCTGGCAACCGGCATCATGTGGGGCGCGCGATCAGATGTGTCCTTCGCACTTGAGATCGTGGCCTTCAAGGCGCTCCCGGTTCTGATCCTTGGCGGGTTCACCTCCATCCCCGGTGCGATTATCGGCGGCCTGATCATCGGGTTCGGCGAAAAGATCGGTGAACTCTATTGGGGTGGTCTTGTCGGTGGCGGCATCGAATCCTGGCTCGCCTACATTATCGCGCTCATCTTCCTGCTGTTCCGGCCGCAAGGTCTCTTCGGCGAAAAAATCATCGAACGGGTGTAAGTCGACATGTTTTATCGTGAAGCCGGACAATTCAAGACAAGCTACAAGGCTGATCAGGCGCTGTTTCCGATCCTGCAGGACAAGGTCGGCATGGCGGTTATTCTGGCGGTTGCCTTTGTCCTCATTCCCCTGACTGCGAACGACTTCTTCCTGACGTCGATCATGATCCCGTTCCTGGTGTTCTCGCTGGCGGCAATCGGGTTGAATGTGCTCACCGGGTATTGCGGTCAGCTCTCGCTCGGAACCGGGGCTTTCATGGGTGTTGGCGCCTATGCTGCCTACAAGCTGACCACCATCTTCCCGGACGTGAATGTTGTGTTTCTCGTGCTCGCGTCAGGGATCTTCTCGGCGCTTGTGGGGGCAATCTTTGGCCTGCCGAGCCTGCGTATCAAGGGGCTCTATCTTGCCGTGACCACGCTGGCCGCGCAGTTCTTTCTGGAGTGGTGCTTCATTCGTATTCCGTGGCTCTACAACTACAACGCCTCCGGTGCGATCGAGGTTCCCACACGCGAAATGTTTGGCGTGATCGTGTCCGGCGCTGAGGCCACCCCGATTGCCCGCTACTTTGTGGTTCTGTCCGTTGTCGTCTTCATTGCCTTTCTGGTTGCCAACGTCCTGCGTGGCCGGATCGGGCGCTCCTGGATGATGATCCGTGACATGGACATTGCTGCCGAGTTGATGGGTATTCGGCCACTGCAGACCAAACTCATGGCCTTTGCCGTCTCGTCTTACATCTGCGGCGTGGCCGGTGCGATGATGGTGTTCTTCTGGCTGAATGCTGCGGAGCCATCATCCTATTCCATCAACCTGTCGTTCCAGATCCTCTTCATGGTGATCCTTGGCGGTCTCGGCAGCCTCGGCGGAGCCTTCATGGGGGCTGCCTTCATCTGGATCCTGCCCGTGTTCCTGAAGTTTATTCCGGGTACGATCGGGCTCGAGGTCGGCGCGGAGACCGTTCAACACCTGACGTTCATGATCGTTGGTGCCCTGATCATCTTCTTCCTGATCGTGGAACCACATGGATTTGCAAGACTTTGGCAGATTGCCAAGCAGAAGCTTCGGGTCTGGCCGTTCCCCTACTGACGGGCGGACCTTGGTATGTCATCCGGACGACGGGCCCCGTCCGGGGAGGAATGGCCAGCCGGGCCCGGCGGTTTCTCGGCTTGTTAGAACCGCAAGGGAGGAAATGC
Organism: Roseibium sediminis; assembly: GCF_008711325.1. Taxonomy (GTDB): domain Bacteria; phylum Pseudomonadota; class Alphaproteobacteria; order Rhizobiales; family Stappiaceae; genus Roseibium; species Roseibium sediminis. The sequence goes on along the minus strand of NZ_VXDB01000001.1, from coordinate 326,557 downwards.
ATGAAACACTTCAAGAACTTCGCGCTCGGCTCGGCTGTTGCGCTTGGTGTTGCTCTGGGTGGTGTCGTTCCCCAGGCAGCTCAGGCAGAAGACGCCAACTATGTGCCGCTGCTGACCTATCGCACTGGTCCTTACGCCGGTTCCGGTATTCATATCGCAAACGGCATGGCTGACTATCTGGCGATGCTCAACGAGCGCGACGGAGGCATTGGCGGCGTCAAGCTGACAATCGAGGAATGTGAAACCGGCTATGACGCGCAAAAAGGCGTCGAGTGCTACGAGGCGACCAAGGGCAAGAACGCTCTTGTCTATAACCCGTACTCAACCGGCATCACGCTTCAGTTGATCCCGAAAGCTTCTGTCGACAAGATCCCGGTTCTGTCCATGGGCTATGGCCTGTCGGCAGCCGCCGTTGGTGGCACATTCCCGTGGGTGTTCAACGTGCCGGACACTTACTGGGACGGCGCGTCGGTCGTGATCAAGTATATCGGCGAGCAGGAAGGCGGACTTGAGAACCTGAAGGGCAAGAAGATCGGCTACATCTTCCTTGATGCCGGTTATGGCCGCGAGCCGATCCCGCTTCTTGAGCAGCTGGCCAGCAAATACGGTTTTGAACTCCTGCAATACCCGGTTCCGGGCAAGGAAATGCAGAACCAGTCCTCGCAGTGGCTGAATGTGCGCCGTGACCGTCCGGATTACATGGTGATGTGGGGCTGGGGTGCGATGAACCCGACGGCGATCAAGGAAGCCGTGAAGATCCGCTATCCGATGGACAAGTTCATTGGTGTGTGGTGGTCCGCTGGCGAGGATGATGCAGCTGCGGGTGGCGCTCAGGCCAAAGGCTACAAGGCTCTGAACTTCTCCGGCGTCGGCATGGATTTCCAGGCTCTGCAGGACATCAAGAAGTACGTGGTTGATGCCGGCAAGTCGCCGACAGACCCGGAAAGCATGGGCGGGACGCTCTATAACCGCGGTGTTCTGAACTCGGTCATCATTGCCGAAGGTATCCGTGCTGCGCAGGAAAAGACCGGCAAGAAGGTTCTGACCGGCGAAGACATGCGCATGGGCCTTGAGTCCCTCAATCTGGATGAAGCGCGCCTTGCAGAACTCGGCCTCGGCGGTTTCGCTCATCCGATGAAGGTCACCTGCGAAGACCATGCAGGCAGCCATCCGGTGTTCATTCAGGAGTGGGACGGCGAGAAATTCGTCAAGGTCACAGACTGGATCGAGCCGATGAAGGATGTGGTTCGTCCGCTTCTGGAAGAAGCTGCCAAGGACTATGCGGAGAAGAATGCTCCGTGGCCGGCACGCACGGAAGCTTGCCCGAACTGATGTCTCTTTCCCCCGCCGCTACCTGCGGCGGGGGAATCTGGAAGTTTTTTAGTGGAGCAATGCAGGTTCATGTCGACGCTCGAACTTGACCGTCCCGGTGATGCAGGCGCAAAGGCAGCCAGCCAGGACCCGATCTTGTCGGTAAACAACATCGAGGTGATCTATGATCATGTGATCCTCGTGTTGAAGGGTGTGTCCCTGACCGTCCCTCGCGGTGGTATCGTGGCGTTGCTCGGCGCAAACGGGGCAGGCAAGACGACGACCCTGAAAGCGATCTCCAATCTGCTGGGTGCCGAGCGCGGCGAAGTTACCAAGGGCAAGATCGTCTTTGAGAAGGAGGAAGTGCAGGCGCTTTCTCCGAACGACCTTGTGCGGCGGGGCTGCATTCAGGTGATGGAAGGCCGTCATTGCTTTGGCCACCTGACCATTGAGGAAAACCTTCTCACCGGCGCCTATACCCGCAGGGATGGAGCGGCTGCGGTCAAAGCTGACCTCGAGATGGTCTACAATTATTTCCCGCGTTTGCGGGAGCGCCGCCAAAGTCAGGCGGGCTACACATCCGGCGGCGAGCAGCAGATGTGCGCCATTGGCCGCGCGCTGATGAGCCGTCCGAAGATGATCCTGCTTGATGAGCCGTCCATGGGGCTGGCTCCGCAGCTGGTTGAAGAGATTTTCGAAATCGTGAAACAGCTGAACGACAAGGAGGGTGTGTCCTTCCTTCTGGCAGAACAGAACACCAATGTGGCGCTGCGCTATGCCACCTACGGGTACATTCTGGAATCTGGCCGTATCGTTCTTGATGGTGATGCCAAGGCTCTTCGCGAGAATGAGGACGTCAAGGAATTCTATCTGGGAGTCGGGGGAGAGGGCCGCCGTTCGTTCCGGAATGTGAAGCACTACAAACGCAGAAAACGCTGGCTTGCCTGATGCAGATGATCAGCAGGTAGAACACGGGCGGAGACAACAATGAGCGACATGTTTGACGCGCGCGAACGGCAAGACAGTGCCGAGCGCGAACAGGATCTCTTTGGCCGTTTGCCGGACTTCATCCGGCACGCGGTAGACAAGGCTCCGGGCTGGCAACAGCATCTGAACGGCTTTGAGCCCGGCAGTGTCACGTCACGTGGCGAGTTGTCTCGTCTGCCGGTATTGCGCAAGTCAGACCTCATGGCAAAGCAGAAGGAAGCTCCTCCTTTTGGCGGCTTTCTGGCTGGAACCCTTGAAGGTGTGGAGCGCGTTTTCATGTCGCCGGGGCCCATCTGGGAGCCGCAGGCCGTTGGAGATGATCCGTGGAATGGCGCACGGGCCCTTCATGCTGCGGGGTTCCGAAAGGGTGACATTGTCCTCAATGCGTTTTCCTATCACCTCACTCCGGGTGGTTTCATTCTCGATAGCGGCGCGCGGGCCCTTGGTTGCTCGGTTTTCCCGGCAGGGATCGGGAATACGGACATGCAGGTGGAAGCGATCGAGGTTTTCAAACCGTCCGGCTATGTGGGCACTCCGGATTACTTGAAGGTGCTTCTGGATCGCGGCGTTGAAGCGGGGCGGGATGTGTCATCCATCAAGCGGGCGCTGGTCTCCGGCGGGGCCCTGTTTCCCTCCCTTCGGCAGGAATACGCCGACAGGGGAGTGGCCGTTGCCCAGTGCTACGCCACAGCTGATCTTGGCGTGATTGCCTATGAAAGCGAAGCCCAAGACGGGATGATCGTCAACGAAGATTACATCGTGGAAATTGTCAGGCCGGGAACAAATGACCCGGTTCCCGACGGTGAGGTCGGCGAGCTTGTCGTGACCTGTTTCAACAGGACCTATCCGCTGATCCGCTTTGGCACCGGTGATCTTTCCAAGGTTGTTGCAGGCACATCGGCTTGCGGGCGAACCAATATGCGTCTTGCCGGCTGGATGGGACGGGCGGATCAACGCACCAAGGTCAAGGGCATGTTTGTTGACCCCGTCCAGATCGCGGAATTGCAAAAGGCACATCCGCAGATCGGCAAGGCCCGGCTGACGGTCAAGCGGGCAGGCGAAAGTGATGCGATGGTACTTGCGGCGGAATGCGCCTCTCTTGATGAGGCCCTCAAGGCAGCGGTTGGCCAGAGCCTTCGCGATATCACCCGCCTGAAAGGGGACATCGAACTGGTTCCGGTCGGCAGTCTTCCCAATGATGGCAAGGTCATTTCGGACGAGAGGGATTACGGCTGATGTGATCCAGAGGTGAATTGTCACGTATTGGTGAGAGCGGGTTGGCGAACTGCGCCGTCTCCCCTATTAGATAACCAAGAAACCAATAGCCGTGGACACCTGATGACCATCCAGCCAACTTCGCCGATTTCTGCAGATCTAGAGCAGGAAATGAGGACTGTAAAACTTCCGGCCGACCATCCGAAGGTCAAGACCGGGAAGGTTGGGGTGCTTCTTGTCAATCTGGGAACTCCCGATGCAACGTCCTATTGGCCGATGCGTCGGTATTTGCAGCAGTTCCTCACAGACAAGCGCGTGATCGAATGGCCGAAGGCCCTGTGGTATCCGATCCTCTATGGCATTGTTCTCATGACCCGTCCGGGCAAGTCCGGCAAGGCCTATGAGGAAATCTGGAACCACGAGAAGAACGAGTCGCCGCTGCGGACCATCACGCGCAACCAGTCCGACAAGCTGACGGAGATGCTTGGCGAGCAGGACGGACGCCTACATGTCGACTGGGCCATGCGCTATGGCCAGCCATCCATTCCTGACAGGTTGCAGGCGCTGAAGGACAAGGGCTGTGATCGGCTTCTGATCTTCCCGCTCTATCCGCAATATTCTGCTTCCACAACGGCAACGGTTGTCGACGAGGTTTGCCGGACGCTCATGGACATGCGCTGGCAACCGGCCATCCGGACGGTGCCGCCTTATCATGATGATCCGGTCTATGTGACCGCGCTTGCCAAGTCCGTGGAACAGCATCTTGAGGGGTTGGACTTTGAGCCGGATCTGATCCTGACTTCCTATCACGGCATCCCGCAGTCCTATTTCAAGCGCGGTGATCCCTATCACTGCCATTGCCACAAGACCACGCGTTTGATGAGTGAGGTCATGGGCGAAACCGGAAAGAAGCTGAAACTGACCTTCCAGTCCCGCTTCGGTCCCGAAGAATGGCTTCAGCCTTACACCGACAAGACGGTGGAGCAGCTTGCCAAGGACGGTGTGAAGAACATTGCCGTCATGAATCCGGGTTTTGTGTCTGACTGCCTCGAAACTCTTGAAGAAATCGCCGGCGAGGCCGGGGAAATCTTCGAGGAAAATGGCGGTGAGCATTTCACCCACATTCCATGTCTCAATGACAGCGAACTCGGCATGGAAGTTATTGAGCACATCGTGCGCAAGGAACTTTCCGGCTGGCTTTAGGCTGTGTGGACGATCAGGCGGCGTGTTTCTCCGGGAAATCCAAACAGCTTAAGGTAAATTCAGGTGCAAGGCGAATGCCTCAGCGTTAGCCTTGCCTGTTAAAAGTTCTGTCCCAGACTGGATATCGACATTTTTCCGAAGCATACTCCGCCGCAAATCGTTTGTTGAATTGCGACGGAGTTTATGATGCCCGGAAATTTGCTGGGGTTTGATATTTTCATTATCGGCCTTTTGGTTCTCGTCGTTCTTGTCATCTTCTCAGGCGTCAAGACGGTTCCCCAAGGCTATAACTACACGATTGAACGTTTTGGACGTTATCGGCGGACCCTTACCCCGGGTCTCAATCTCATCGTGCCGTTTGTTGACAAGGTGGGCAGCAAACTGAACATGATGGAACAGGTTCTCGATGTTCCCTCCCAAGAAGTCATCACGCGCGATAACGCGACCATCACAGCTGATGGGGTGACCTTCTATCAGGTGCTGGACGCTGCCCGCGCAGCTTACGAAGTTCTCGGACTTGAAAACGCAATCCTGAACCTCACCATGACCAACATCCGTTCCGTGATGGGGTCCATGGATCTTGATGAGCTGCTTTCAAACCGTGATGAAATCAATGCTCGCCTCCTGAAGGTTGTCGACGCTGCGGCAGAGCCGTGGGGTGTCAAGATGACCCGCATCGAGATCAAGGACATCAACCCGCCGCGGGATCTCGTGGATGCAATGGGTCGCCAGATGAAGGCCGAGCGCGAGAAGCGCGCTGCCATTCTGGAAGCCGAGGGCAAGCGCCAGTCCGAAATTCTCAAGGCGGAAGGCGAAAAGCAGTCCCTGATCCTTGAAGCCGAGGGCCGTAAGGAATCGGCTTTCCGTGATGCGGAGGCACGCGAGCGCTCCGCCGAGGCCGAAGCCAAGGCGACCCAGATGGTCAGTGACGCCATCGCTGCAGGAAACATTCAGGCTATCAACTACTTCGTGGCCAGCAAGTATGTCGAGGCCTTCAAGGAACTGGCAAATTCGCGCAACCAGAAGACCCTGATCTTGCCGATGGAGGCCTCTTCCCTGCTTGGCTCGCTGAGCGGTATTGGCGAGATTGCAAAGGAGGCATTTGGCAAGGATGCCGAAGCTCCACGCACCTCTTCGGGCCGGGTTCCGGTCACGTCGCGCACTGACGGTGGAGACAACGCATGATCATGCGTCTGATTGAGGAGCTGGGGCCCTGGAACTGGTGGATCCTGGGTCTCGTGCTTCTCGGGCTTGAAATCCTGGTGCCAAGCACGTTTTTCCTGTGGTTCGCGATTTCCGCGGTCCTGGTCGGAACGCTGGCCTTCTTCACGGATTTCGGTTGGCAGGCCAATTTGGCGATCTTCATGGTCCTGTCCCTTGCCAGTCTGCTGGTGGGGCGCAAGTTCATGGCCGGTCAAGACACGACATCCGGTGATCCAAACCTCAATGTTCGCGGTAGCCGTTATGTGGGCCGTCAGTTTGTTCTTGCAGACCCGATCGAACATGGGGATGGGCGGTTGTCGATTGATGACACAATCTGGCGTTTGACCGGACCGGACCTCCCGGCCGGAACGCAGGTGAAAATCACCAGTGTTCAGGGGGCAAAGCTGGTTGTCGAAGCGGCGAATGTCGACTGACCGGACCTGACAGCCTCGGATGAAAAGCAAAACGCCCGTGTCAGATTTGTCTGACGCGGGCGTTTTTGGATTTGCTTATGGCTTGTGATCCGGCGGAACAGGTGGAGCTTCTGCCTTCAGCAGGATTTCCACACGGCGGTTAGAGGCCAGATACGGATCGTTTGGAAAGAGCGGTTCGGTGTCCGACTTTCCGATCACTGCGTAAAATTGGTCGGCAGGCATGCCATATTCTGCAAGGATTTGTCGCGCAACGTTTGCGCGCTCAGATGATAGGTCCCATCCCGAATAAGACGGGTCGACAGTTCGCCCGCCTGCCGTCGTATGGCCGGTGATTTCCACCCGATTTGGCATTTGTGCGAGCACGGGGGCCATCTTTGCCAGAAGGCGGCGTGTTGTCTCGTACGGATATTTGGAGCCTTCGCGGAACATCGAACGACCATCCTGATCGACAAGCATGATGTTCAGCCCCTCTTCGCTTTCTTCCAGGATGATGTTGTTGGAAATCTCGTTGATCTCCGGCATCTCCTGCCAAGCTTGGCGCAGGGAAGCAGCTGCTGTTGCGAACTGGCGCGGGCGCTCGATATCCGCTTCCATGGTTTCATGGGTATTGGCTTCAGGGCCCTGCTTGCGCTTGCGGTCGTGACTTTCTTCGGAAAAATCGGAATCAAGGTCCTGTTCGACTTGGCTGATGTCCTTCATGTAGTCGCGGATTGGAATGCCTTGGACTTCAATCACACCGACTTTTCGTGAACTGTCGGTCACCCCAAATGCGTCCTTCATGGAGCCAGCGACGACCTGCATTTTCTGCTTGTCCTGAATGGAAAAGGAGATGATCAGAACGAAGAAACACACGAGCAGGGACATGAGGTCGGCGAATGTCACCAGCCATTCCGGAGCGCCGCCGCCGCCTTGGGGTTTCTTTTTTGCCACCTCAGATGCCTCTTATGCTGCTATGCCGCTTCGGCAAACTCTGCCCGGGCTTTTTCCGGCAGGTATGCGATCAGCATTTCCTTGATCAAGGCAGGGCTTTTCGATTCGCGGATCTGCAATACACCGTCAATGATCAGGGTCTGACTCAGCTCGTCGGAGTCAAATTTGGCGTCGAGCTTGTCCACCAACGGAAGACAGACCACGTTGGAGATAAGCGCACCATACAGGGTCGTAAGAAGCGCGATCGCCATGGACGGGCCAATTGCGGACGGGTCGTCCATGTTTGCAAGCATCTGCACCAGACCGACGAGCGTCCCGATCATGCCGAATGCCGGAGCAGAATCCCCGAGCGCCTTCATGACCCGCTTGCCTTCGGAGAGGCGCGTCAGGTTGAGGTCGCGTTCGCGTTCCATTGAATCTTTGATGAAGTCCAGTTCATAGCCGTCGGCGATGTACTGGACGCCTTTTGCCAGAGTGGGATCGGAAATATCGACATTCTCCAGACCCAGCGGACCGGACTTGCGGACGATCTCTCCAAGATTGGTGATTTCCTCAATGAGATCTCGCGGCGACGGGCCCTTGCCGGCAAAGGCGACCTTGAAACCCGTAATGAACGCTGTCGCAATGTCATTAAGCTGGAAGCGGATCAGGGTGGCAGCCAAGCCGCCCCCGAACACGATCAGCACGGATGGAATGTCAACAAACTGATTGAAGCTCCCGCCCATGACGATAGCTGCTGCGACAATGCCGAACGCGCCTACGATACCAATTAGGGTCGCGAGATCCATCAAACACACCGAATTGAGGGGCACAGAGCCCGTTACTCATCTGTGTGCAATTTAAGTAGAACTAGGCTAATCAAATCCTAATCGATGGCCAGAAACTCGATTAATTCCAATCTTTAGCGCGCTTTTTTTTACGCGGCCCCGATCCGGAGCAGGTCGTGCAGGTGCACGATGCCAACCGGCTTGCCATTTTCGACAACGAAGGCCGAAGTGATTGCAGCGCTGTTGAGCAACTCGAGGATTGATGCCGCCATCATGTCCGGATGAACTGTTTTCGGGTTCTTGGTCATGATTTTCGAGGCCGGGGCATCCAGGAAGTCGGTGCTGATATGGCGCCGAAGATCGCCATCGGTGATGATGCCGACGAGTTCTCCCATAGGGCCTTGCACACCAAGGACGCCAAAACCCTTTTGGGTCATGAGGACGATGCCTTCACGCATGAGCGTCGACATGCCCACCAGAGGGAGGGAAGCCTCCTTGTGCATGATGTCACGAGCGGTCGAAAGACTTGCGCCCAGCTTGCCGCCGGGGTGGAATACACGAAAGTCCTGAGCGGAGAAGCCCCGGCTTTCCAGAAGGGCAACACAAAGTGCATCACCCAGAGCCAGCTGGACCAACGCCGATGTGGTCGGTGCCAGGCCATGCGGGCAGGCCTCGGTAACCTTGGGCAGGCAGAGCACGATGTCCGCCGCGCGGCCAAGTGTGCTGTCACTTTGAGATGTAAGAGCGATCAAGGGGACTTTGAAACGGCGCGTATAGGCGACGATGCCAGCCAGTTCCTGCGTTTCGCCCGACCACGAAAGAGCGATGACCACATCGTTCTCTGTAATCATTCCCAGATCGCCATGGCTGGCTTCGCTGGCATGGACAAAGAAGGCGGGTGTCCCGGTGGACGCCATGCTCGCGGCCAGTTTGGTTCCGATATGGCCGCTCTTGCCAATGCCGGAAACAACCACGCGGCCCTTGCTTTCCTTAATCAGCCGTACGGTCGCTGCAAAGGGTTTCGCGAGACCGTTCTTTAATGCGGCGCGCAGGGCGCTCAAGCCCGCAATTTCGGTTTCCAGGGTTCGTTCTGCGGAGACGAGGCTTCTCGCGTCCATGTCATCAAATCCCGTATCGTTGTTGGTGTTGGAGGACTGAGCCATGTACGCGCCTTGTTATGATTTCGCGAATTGATCTGAGACCCATAAGGTAGTCTTTGGTTAGCCGCAAGATCCGCGACCCAGAAGTTAATAAATGGCAGAATACGTTATTTCTTTTTCGCCATTTGCAACGGTTGGAAACCAACCATTAACTATAGTTTGGGAGATATTAAGGCACCAAGAACCCTTTACATTGCCCACTTCAGGACCGGAATGCCGAGCTTTCCCAAATATTTCCTTGCTTTCTGGCTCGGCCTTGGCGCTTTGGCACAAGCGCAAGATGCGGGATTGGATCTGCGTGGGGCCGTGATTGAAAATGATGTTGATCCGGTTCTGGATGATCCGGCACCTCAACAAGCGGATGGGCGTGCGGGCCAGACATCCGTTCTCGGGCGGTCAAACACGGCAACAGCAGAGCGCGGGTCAACGGGGCTGAGGCTTGGAAACCGGGCAACGGCAGCTCGTCCTTTTTCCGACCGTCTAACAGCAGTGTCCCGAAATGGCGGCAATGGAACACTCATTGATCAGGGCGTCTATGCGGGCGACACCACATTTGATGCTCCGCGAGGGTTGAGGGTCGGAACCTTCACCATTGTTCCCGAACTCACGATCACCGGTGGTTGGACAGACAATCAGTCCAGGTCCGCAAATGGCGAATCCGGGCAGCTTTACCGGATCTCGCCAAACATAACTGCGACGTCCGACTGGTCGCGGCACCAGTTGGACTTTGCCTTGCGCGGTACATTTGTCGGTTATCCGGATTCGTCTGACAATGACGACACCAACGCGACCGCCTCTGCCCGTCTTCGTCTGGATGTTTCCACCCGAACCTCGGTGACAGCGGGACTTGCCTATTCCTATTCGCAGGAAGACAGCTCAAGCGCGGAAAGTGCCAACGGGACCGATGATGTTCATTCTGTTTCGCTTGATCTGGGAGCAACGCGCGATGCCGGTCTTGTGTCAGTGACCGCAAATGCCGGTGTCAATCGCAGCATCTACACGGCGGATGACAATGGCGGGGTGTCAAACTCCAGTTCGCGGGACAACACGCTCTATTCAGCCGGGCTGCGTTTGAATGGCAACACGGGAAGTGTGCTAACCCCGTTTGTCGAGGGTTCCTTCCTTTGGCGGCGGTTCGACAAGACGTGCAGTGATTCGATTTGCGAAGATCGAAACTCGAAGGGCTATGCGCTGCGTGGCGGTGTTGCGATCGCGTCCGGTCCAAAACTCAATGGTGAAATCGGTGCCGGTTACCGGATTGAGGATCTTGATGACAAGCGGCTCGATGATATCGCCGGGTTGACCGTCGACGGATCTCTTGTTTGGTCTCCCAGCCGTCTGACAACCGTCACCGCAGGTCTTGCAACCTCGTTTGACACGACCGATATCGACGGGGCGAGTGGCTCCATCCTCTATTCCGGTGACCTTCGAATAGCGCATGGTTTCAGCGATCGTCTGTCAGGTGAGCTGGGTCTCGGATACCAGATGCGCGACTATCAGGGTGCCAACATTGAAGAGCGGACCTTGACCGGGCAGGCGGGCTTGACCTACGCGCTCTCGCGCAATGTCGCGCTTACAACACAATATACGCATAGAAGATTCGACAGCAGCAATAACGCCAGCGACTACACGGAAAACACTATCGAGGCTGGTGTTCGCTTCAGACATTAAGCCTTTGGTTACCCTTTTAGATGATTTCCTTAAGGGGCCAGAATGCTGGGGGGCACGACACGGCAGCAGGGCACCGGGAGGCCTGTATGAAGTCTAGAGTTATCGATCCAATCATGCGTCTCGACGGTCAAAAGTGGTTCTCACGCCTCAAGGTGAGTCTGTTTTCCTGTTTCTTTCTGGTGTCCGGTGTGCAGGCGCATGCGGACGCCGGGTTCAATCAGTTCCTCCGCGATTTCTGGCCGTCGGCCCAGTCCTTCGGGATCAAGCCCGATGTCTACAATCGCGTCTTTGTCGGCATGAAGCCTGACGACGATACGTTGCGGCTGATGAACAAGCAGTCGGAATTCGTCAAGCCGATCTGGGAATATCTCGATAGCGCCGTCTCCGACACCCGCGTTTCTCGCGGCAAGGAGCTGCTGGTGGAATACCGGGACGTACTGACCGCGATCGAAGCGCGCTACGGCGTTGACCGCGAAGCGGTGCTGGCGATCTGGGGCATGGAAACCAACTACGGCAGCTTCATGGGCAAGCACAATGTGGTGCAAGCTCTTGCAACGCTCGCCTATGCCGCGCCGCGTCGCCAGGAATTCTGGCGCAAGGAGCTCTTGAAAGCGCTCTACATCGTTCAGGGTGGGCACGTCCGTTTTGAAGACATGGAAGGCTCCTGGGCAGGTGCAATGGGCCATACCCAGTTTATGCCGACCAGCTGGAATGCCTATTCAGTCGATTTTGATGGCGACGGACGTCGCGACATCTGGACCACCATTCCGGACGCACTCGCGTCGACAGCCTTCTATCTGAAGAAGCATGGCTGGGAGACCGGCAAGACGTGGGGTTATGAAGTGGCCCTGCCGTCCAACTTTAACTACAGCCTCGCAGATGACGAGACCACCATGACCCTTGGTGAGTGGGAGCGGCGTGGTGTCGGGCGTGTGAATGGACGCGGCTTCCCGCGCGCGTCAGACCGGGCGATTCTGGTTTTGCCAGCTGGCGTGAACGGCCCGAAGTTCCTCATGTTGAAGAATTTCTATGTCATCAAGCGCTACAACAATGCGACCGCCTATGCTCTGGCCGTTGGACATCTGTCCGACCGGATCATTGGTGGCGGTGCTCTGGTCAGCGATTGGTCGCGCGATCATCTGCCTCTCAAGCGCAGCGAAGTTGCGGAATTGCAGAATGCGTTGAACCGCAAGGGATTCAACGTTGGTAGCGCAGATGGCCGGATCGGTCCGGCGACACGCAAGGGCATTCGGGCCTATCAGGTGTCACGTGGCATGGTGCCCGATGGGTATGCGTCGGTAGTTTTGCTGGCGCGCATCCGTCAGGGAAGCTAAACTCGTCCGAGGAATTCGGATCGGAGTTGTTGGCGTGTTGAGAACTTTCCTTGATGGAAAGAAAATTTGGGGTGGCAGCCGTATCGGCTGTCACCTTTTGCTTGTCTGGGCCTTGGCGGTGATGCTGGGCGTCTCCTTTGTGGGCAGACCTGTGCTCGCCGAGGGCATGGGGCAGAGCTTTCAAGTGGCACAGGCCGAGGGGTTCAATCCGTTCAAGTCCTTCTTCAAGATGTTTCAGAACAAGAAGGAACCCAAAAAACAGCAGGCGCCGAGAACGACACGCAAACGTGCTCCGGCGGCTGTTCAGGCGGCGCCGAAAATCGAGGAGTTGCCCAAGAACCCGGATGCTGGCGTCATCCTTGTGGTTGGCGACGAAATGGCAAAGGGACTCGCTGAAGGCCTTCGCCATTCCCTCGCCAATCAGCCTGCCGTGCGGGTTGACATGCTCATTCACGAGCGCCGCGGTCTGGCCGGTCTGGAAGCGCCGAACTGGGAAGCCGATGTGCTTTCACGGGCACGCGGTGCGAGTGTCGAGGCAGTGGTCGTCATGCTCGGAAGCCGGGATCGGGGTGAATCCCTTCCGGGGGATCCTCCGGTCGCTTTTTTGAATGACGGTTGGTCGTCCGCCTATCTGAAGAAGGTTCAGGGGTTGGTACGGGTGGTTCGGCGGGAGCGCCTGCCGATTGTCTGGGTCAGCCTGCCGCCAACCGGTGCAAAGAACCGGAATGATGATTTTCTGGAGCTCAACAGTCTGTTTCGCCGGGCCGCTGAAGATCGTCGGACGCGGTTCGTCGACATATGGGACATTTTCCTGTCAGAGCAGGGCACCTATTCCTCCTACGGTCCGGATGTGGACGGCAAACGCCGCAAGCTGCGCAGTGACGACAGGATTGGTTTTACCTGGGCCGGAAACCAGAAGGTTGCCTTCTTCGTGGAGCGTGAGCTGCTTCGCTTGCTCGGCGGATATGGCGGGTTGGCGTTTGAAGGCGTCGAAGATGACCCGAACTTCATCGTCCTGACCGGTCGAACAACCTCCCCGGAGGCCGAGCTTCTGGGCGGCGATGCCCGCATTCAGGATCCGGACAAGGGCAGTGCTACCTACGGCTTTCTTGTTCGCGGTGAAAACCTGCCGAGAGTTCCGGGGCGGGTTGACGACACCCAATTGCAATAAACTGGGCTCCTATGGAAAAGGCCGCCCTTTTTATGGGGCGGCCCTCGTTTAGTGCATTTTCGATAAGTGGTGATCAGCGAGGCAGATCGCTCTTGCCGGTGAGGAACTCATCCACGGCACGGGCTGCCTGACGGCCTTCACGGATCGCCCAAACCACGAGCGACTGGCCACGACGCACGTCGCCTGCGGCAAAGACCTTGTCCATGCTGGTCTTGTAGTCGTTCGTATTGGCCTTGACGTTGGTGCGTCCGTCCAGTTCCAGCTTTTTGCCGCTTTGGGCAATGTACGTGTCGAGCAGCGGACCGGAAAAGCCGATGGCCGCCATGACGAGATCCGCACGCAGGATGAACTCGGAGCCCTCGATCGGAATACGCTTTTCATCAACGCGGGCGCATTTGACGCCTGTCACGCGGCCTTCTTCGCCCACGAGGGCGAGCGTTGCTGCGGAGAACTCGCGTTCTGCGCCTTCAGCCTGCGAGGAGGATGTGCGGAACTTCGTCGGCCAGTAGGGCCAGACCGCCATCTTGTCTTCCTTGATCGGCGGGATCGGGCGGATGTCCAGCTGGGTGACAGAGAGCGCGCCCTGACGGAAGGCTGTTCCGACGCAGTCAGAGGCTGTATCACCGCCGCCGATGACGACGACATGCTTGCCGCCAGCCCAGATCGGCGCAGCGTTGGTTGCCGGTTCTCCGCCAACGCGGCGGTTCTGCTGAACCAGATAATCCATCGCCCAATGGCAGCCTTCCAGCTCCATGCCGGAGACACCCGGGTCGCGAGGGCGTTCGGCTCCCGCACACAGGATGACCGCGTCGTGACGCTCTGCAAGGTCTTCCATCGATTCGTTGACGCCGACATTCACCCCGTAGTGGAAGGTCACGCCTTCTGCCTCAAGCTGCTCGACGCGGCGGTCGATATAGTGCTTTTCCATCTTGAAGTCGGGAATGCCATAGCGCAGCAGGCCGCCGGCCTTCGGTTCGCGCTCATAGACGTGAACCGTGTGTCCGGCGCGGGCAAGCTGTTGTGCTGCTGCCATGCCGGCCGGACCTGCGCCGATGATTGCAACTGTCTTGCCGGTCTTGATCGGAGCTGGTTGCGGAACGATCCAGCCTTCGGCAAAGCCCTTGTCGGCAAGCGCCTGTTCGACGCTCTTGATGTTGACCGGAATGTCTTCGATGTTGAGTGTGCAGGCTTCCTCGCAAGGCGCCGGGCACACACGACCGGTGAATTCCGGGAAGTTGTTGGTCGAATGCAGGTTCTGCACGGCCAGTTCCCAGTCGCCCTGATAGACCAGATCGTTCCAGTCGGGGATCTGGTTGTTGACCGGGCAACCGGTCGGGCCATGACAGAACGGGATGCCGCAATCCATGCAGCGCGCCGCCTGACGTTCAATTTCGCTGTCGTTCAGCGGAATGGTGAACTCGCGGAAGTGACGAATACGATCGGATGCCGGCTGATACTTTTGTTCCTGCCGGTCGATTTCCATAAATCCGGTGACCTTGCCCAAGGTGACCTCCTCAAATTTCCTGGCTTCACGGGTGAGCTGCCATCGGGCGCTTTGGCGCCCGAGAGCTTCCTGTGGTGTCTGTTACTCGGCTGCGACCATTCCCAGACGCTGCTGCTCCATTTCGCGCAAGGCGCGGCGATATTCGACCGGCATGACCTTGACGAATTTCGGCCGGTAGGTGGTCCAGTTGTCCAGGATTTCCTGGGCGCGGGTCGAACCGGTGTAGTCGATATGTTTTTTCAGCAGTTGACGCAGGCGTTCGTCATCGTGACGGGTCATGTCGCCGGTCACGTCAACGCGTCCTTTGTGCTCGATGTCACCGCCATGGTGGTGCAGCTTTTCCAAAAGGTCGTCTTCTTCCGTCACCGGCTCCAGTTCGACCATCGCAAGGTTACAGCGAGAACCGAAGGATCCATCTTCGTCGAGGACATAGGCGATCCCGCCGGACATGCCTGCCGCGAAGTTGCGGCCTGTCTGGCCGATAACAACGACAACCCCGCCGGTCATGTATTCGCAGCCATGGTCGCCAACGCCTTCGACAACCGCAACCGCGCCGGAGTTGCGAACGGCAAAGCGCTCGCCTGCAACACCGCGGAAGTAGCACTCGCCGGTGGTCGCACCATAAAGCACTGTGTTGCCGACGATAATGCTGTCTTCAGGTACGATCCGGGTGTTTTTCGGCGGATGCACGATGATCCGGCCACCGGAAAGACCCTTGCCGACATAGTCGTTGGCATCGCCTTCCAGCTCGATGGTTACACCCTTGGAAACAAACGCGCCGAACGCCTGACCTGCGGTGCCCGTCAGCTTGATCTGCAAGGTGCCATCTGGAAGAGCCTTGCTGCCGTAGCGCTTGGCAATCTCCCCGGAGAGCATAGCGCCGACCGAACGGTCAACGGAACAGATCGTTTCGTTGATGACCGTAGGTTCCTTGCTTTCCAGGGCAGGGCCGGCTGCTGCGATGAGGCGACGGTCGAGAATGTCGACAATCGGGTGTTCCTGTTTTGCGGTCCAGCGAATTTCCTCGTTGCTTGCTTCCGGCATGTGGAACATGCGGGAGAAGTCGAGGCCCTTGGCTTTCCAGTGATTGATTGCCGCTTCCTTGTCGAGGAACTCCGCGCGGCCGATCAGGTCATCGAGCTTTGCTACACCAAGAGATGCCATCATCTCGCGAACTTCCTCGGCGACGAAGAAGAAGTAGTTCACGACATGCTCCGGCGTGCCCTTGAAGCGCTTGCGCAAAACCGGATCCTGCGTGGCAATCCCGACCGGACAGGTGTTGAGGTGACACTTGCGCATCATCAGACAGCCTGCGGCAATCAGCGGGGCGGTGGCGAAACCGAATTCGTCAGCACCAAGCAGTGCGCCGATGAGGACGTCGCGACCGGTGCGAAGACCACCATCAACCTGAAGGCAAACGCGTGAACGCAGGCCGTTCAGAACGAGGGTCTGCTGGGTCTCTGCAAGACCCATTTCCCACGGGCTTCCGGCATGTTTGATTGATGTGAGCGGTGAAGCGCCCGTTCCGCCATCAAAACCGGAGACGGTAATGTGGTCGGCGCGTGCCTTGGCAACACCAGCCGCAACCGTACCAACACCTACCTCGGATACCAGCTTGACAGAAATGTCGGCAGCCGGGTTCACGTTTTTAAGATCGTAAATCAGCTGAGCCAGATCCTCGATCGAGTAGATGTCATGGTGCGGAGGCGGAGAAATCAGGCCCACGCCCGGCGTGGAGTGACGCACCTTTGCAATCACCGCATCAACCTTGTGACCCGGAAGCTGACCGCCTTCACCGGGCTTTGCACCCTGAGCGACCTTAATCTGGATCATGTCGGAGTTGACGAGATATTCCGTGGTCACGCCAAAACGACCGGAGGCGACCTGCTTGATGGCAGACCTTTGCGGGTTCATCTTGCCATTCGGAAGCGGGTTGAAGCGTTCGGGCTCCTCGCCGCCTTCACCAGTGTTCGACTTGCCACCGATCTGGTTCATCGCAATGGCAAGGGTCGTATGAGCCTCGCGGGAAATCGAGCCGAATGACATGGCACCGGTGACGAACCGTTTCACGATGTTTTCTGCCGGTTCCACCTGTGAAATATCGATCGGCGAGCGACCCAGTTCTTCCGCACTTCTCACCCGGAACAGGCCGCGGATGGCAAAGCGCCCGCTCTCCTTGTTCACCTCATTGGCAAACTCCCGATATTTTTCCGGCAGGTTGGAGCGCACAGCGTGTTGCAGGTAGGCAACGGAGTCCGGTGTCCACATGTGGCTCTCGCCACGTGTGCGGTAGGCGTATTCGCCGCCCACTTCCAGCGAACGACGCAGGATCTGGACATTGCCGAAGGCAGCTGCCTGACGCTTGACCGTTTCCTTGGCGACTTCGGCAAGGCCAATGCCTTCGATTGTCGTAGCGGTTCCGAAGAAGAACTTTTTGACAAAATCGCTGGAAAGGCCAACAGCGTCGAAGATCTGCGCGCCGCAATAGGACTGGTAGGTCGAGATGCCCATCTTGGACATGACTTTCAGGATGCCCTTGTCGATGGACTTGATGTAGCGGCGAACCACTTCGTTCGCGTCAACCTCTTCCGGGAAATCCAGCTCTGCATGCATGGACAGAAGGGTTTCGAAGGCAAGATACGGGTTGATGGCCTCGGCACCATAGCCTGCAAGGACGCAGAAGTGATGCACTTCCCGGGCTTCGCCGGTTTCCACAACGAGTCCCACGGACGTGCGCAGACCTTTGCGGATCAGATGATGGTGGACAGCGGCCGTCGCAAGCAGCGCCGGGATGGCAATGCGGTTCCGCGAGATCAGGCGGTCCGACAGGATGATGATGTTGTCACCGTCCAGAACAGCCTTCTCTGCCCGCTCACACAGGCGGTCGAGGGCAAACGACATGCCTTCTTCGCCTTTGTCGGAATTGTAGGTGATGTCCAGCGTCTTTGCGGAGAACTGGTTGTCGGCAATGTCCCCGATGGCGCGAATCTTCTCCAGATCCTCGTTCGTCAGGATCGGTTGGCGTACTTCCAAACGTTTGGAGGTGGAAGCACCCCTCAAGTCGAAGATGTTTGGCCGGGGTCCGATAAAGGACACAAGGCTCATCACCAGCTCTTCGCGGATCGGGTCGATCGGCGGGTTCGTTACCTGCGCAAAGTTCTGCTTGAAATAGGTATAGAGCAGCTTCGACTTGTCCGAGAGCGCGGAAATCGGCGTGTCCGTGCCCATGGAGCCAATTGCTTCCTGACCAATGGTTGCCATCGGCTGCATCAGGAGCTTGATGTCTTCCTGCGTATATCCAAAGGCCTGCTGGCGATCGAGTAGACTTTCGCCGGCAACAGGCGCGCGGCCACGCACTTCCGGCATGTCTTCGAGAACGATCTGCGAGCGATGCAGCCAGTCCTTGTAGGGGTTGGCTGTAGACAGCTCGCGCTTGATCTCGTCGTCGGAAATGATGCGGCCCTGCTCAAGGTCGATCAAGAGCATGCGGCCCGGCTGGAGGCGCCACTTCTGGATGATCTTTTCTTCTTCGACCGGCAGAACACCGACTTCAGAAGACATGATGACAAATCCATCGTCCGTGACAATATAGCGGGCCGGACGCAGGCCGTTACGGTCCAGCGTCGCGCCGATCTGGCGACCGTCGGTGAAGGCAACCGCTGCCGGGCCGTCCCACGGCTCCATCAGGGCAGCGTGATACTCGTAGAATGCGCGGCGGTTGTCGTCCATCAGCGGGTTGCCGGCCCAGGCTTCCGGGATCAGCATCATGGCTGCATGAGCGAGCGAGTAGCCGCCCATGACGAGAAACTCGAGTGCGTTGTCAAAGCATGCCGTGTCGGACTGGCCTTCATAAGAGATCGGCCAGAGCTTGGAGATGTCCTCGCCGAGGATCTCGGACGACACAGACGCCTGACGGGCTGCCATCCAGTTGACGTTGCCGCGCAGGGTGTTGATTTCGCCGTTGTGGGCAACCATCCGGTAAGGGTGCGACAGATCCCAGGACGGGAACGTGTTGGTCGAAAACCGCTGGTGAACCAGAGCAAGGGCGGAGACGAACCGGTCGTCCGTCAGGTCCTTGTAGTAGGCTCCCAGCTGGTATGCGAGGAACATGCCCTTGTAGACGATGGTCCGGCTCGACATGGAGACCACGTAGAAACCTTCCTTCACGGCGTCTGTTTCAGCGCGGACGGTGTTCGAGATTACCTTGCGGAGCACATAGAGGCGTCGCTCAAAGGCATCCTGATCTTCATCGCTCTTGCGACGAATGAAAATCTGGCGGGAGACCGGTTCTGTTGCCGCAATGTCCGGTGCCTTCGAAAGGCTGGAGTTGTCGACCGGTACGGACCGCCATGCCAGCAGTTCCTGACCTTCCAGACCTACAACCCGTTCAACGATCTCTTCGCACTTCGCGCGAAGGGCATCGTCCTGTGGCATGAAGAAGAAGCCAACGCCGTATTCGCCCTCTGCGGGCAGCGTCTTGCCTTCCTGTGCCAGTTCGGCAGCAAAGAATGCATGGGGGATTTGTACCAGCATGCCGGCACCGTCACCCATCAGCGGGTCTGCGCCCACAGCGCCGCGGTGTGTCAGGTTGACGAGAACCTGAAGACCGTCAGCAATAACCTTGTGAGAGCGCTCTCCGTTCATGTGGGCGACAAAGCCCACACCACAGGCGTCGTGTTCGCGAGACGGATTGTAGAGCCCGTTTTTGGCGGCCAGATCCAACCGAGTTCGCAGGGCGGTTTTCGACGCGGTGGTCGTTTCGCTCCCGGTTCTCAAGGCTGTGCTGGTCGTCAGCTCTATCTTCGTCATGTGCGCGCCCTCAATGTTCATAGCCACTCTCCATCACAGCGCCGGGGTCCGTTCGGGTCACGCTCCTTTCGGAAACGCGGCTCGTGCGACTACCCAGGCCGTCGGCCGTGGCTTTGCCGAAGTATTTAACGTCTCGCCGCCTCCAGGCGAACCGCTCCCTTTGACGCAGCGTGGATAATTTCGCTGCCGGGAAACGTCGTTCCCCAAAGACCCTGCCCTGCAACCAGTGGCAGTTTGGCCTGGTGCCCGGATATCATGTCCTTCACTGGCAGAACTTGCAGGAAGTGATGTAGATGGGACAGTGATCCTGTCCTATTCCGAGCGGCGCGACCATGCCACGTTTCCTTGCCGGGGGCAAGAGAGATTATTTGGCTGGGTATTATATAAGTTCCAGAATGGTGTTTCTATTTATTCGAAAGGATCGCTGTTCAGTCAGTTTGCGAAATTAAATTACGTCCGGATATATTGCTCACAGTCTGATCGCGGTAATGTCATCGGGCTTTTATTTCACAACCGGAGGGCTGCGTACCACATTCAGGGGTGAGGCAGATGTCAGGGAATGTCTGCCACCAGGAGTTTAGTCGCTCGCAGAGGAGAACATGATGAAAAACAAGGCCATGTCCGCAGCAGTCGTTGCAGGTGCCGTTGCTACCGCTCTCGCCGGAATGTCCGCGTCTATCCCGGCCCACGCCCAGGCGAAGGAAAAGTGCTACGGCGTTTCGCTGAAGGGCAAGAATGATTGCAAGGCAGGCCCGGGAACGACCTGCGCTGGAACGTCGACCGTCGACTATCAGGGCAATGCCTGGACTCTGGTGCCGAAGGGCGATTGCGTAAAGTTCGGCGTCGATGGTGGTGATTTCAGCCTGCCGGATGGCCGCAAGGGGTCTCTTTCCGAGCTTGATCGCGATCTGCCTGAAGCGTAAGCCGCGGATTCTTAGACTTGCTTCGGGTGGACCAACAGGTCCGCCCGGCGCACCCCAGACGGGGCAGGGAGGATTGACATGCCGACACGTGAAAACGAGCCATTTGGAGCGGATCATGTCATCCCGGCGCGCGCGGGCGTCGGCTTCAAGCCGGAACATGCGCCTGAAATTCTGTCGCGGGTGCGAAGCGTTTCCTTCTTTGAAGTGCATGCCGAGAACTACATGGGGGCAGGCGGTGCACCGCATCGCATTCTGGAAGCCATCAGAGAGAAGTATCCGCTTTCTCTTCACGGCGTCGGATTGTCCATCGGCGGAGAAGGCCCGTTGGACCGCGAGCACCTTGCGCGCCTCAAAAGCCTGAATCAACGCTACGAACCGGGATTGTTTTCCGAGCATCTGGCGTGGTCCACGCATGACACGACCTTTTTCAATGACCTGTTGCCGGTGCCTTATACTCGCGAAACGCTGAACCGCGTGTGTGATCATATTGATGAAGTGCAGGACGAGGTCGGGCGGCAGATGTTGCTCGAAAACCCGTCCACTTATGTCGCCTTTGCCCAATCGACCATGGGTGAAATCGAGTTCATTGCCGATGTTGCAAAGCGGACGGGATGTGGCTTGTTGCTGGACGTGAACAATGTGCATGTTTCCTGCACGAACCATGAGCGGTCCGCGGCAGATTACCTTCACGATTTTCCCATGGAATTGGTTCAGGAAATCCATCTGGGTGGCCATGCCCCTGATGTGGATGATCTTGGTCGTCCGCTGCTGATTGATGCGCATGACCGGAAGGTGGATGAACAAGTCTGGCGGCTTTATGAAGATGTGATCACCCGCTTTGGCCCGATTCCGACACTCGTTGAGTGGGACAATGATGTGCCGAACTGGCCTGTTCTGGTGGAAGAAGCGCAGGCCGCGGATGCGATCCTGAGCAGGGCGGGATCGACTGCACTGCGGAAAGCTGTCTGACATGCCAGCCAGTCGGGGGTTTTCAGACACATTTGGTGATGCGTTGTTATCCGCGAATGTGCCGGTGCCGGAAGGTGTTGTTGGTCCGGATGGTCAACCTGCTCCCAAACGCTTCAACGTCTACCGCAATAATGTGGTGGTGAGCCTTTGCGAAGCGATGGCGGCCACGTATCCGGCTATCCAGAACTTGGTCGGCGAGGAGTATTTCACGGCCCTCGCGAGAGAATTCGTGACACAGCACCCTCCGACTTCTGCGGTGATGCTCTGGTACGGTGGCGATTTCCCGAGCTTTATCGATGCGTTTCCCCCGCTCGCCGATTATCCTTATCTTGGTGATGTGGCTCGGCTCGAATGGAGCTGGCTGGTTTCTTATCATAGCGCAGATGCTGCCCCGCTGGACCCCGCCGTGCTTGGCAGTTTGCCGACGGAAGAACTGCCAGAAGCAAGGTTTCAGGCTCATCCAGCCACTCAACTCCTCAGCTCACTCTGGCCAATTCATACGCTTGTCGAAGCGAACCGTTTTTCTGTCGGGTCGAACAAGCCGGTCGATATGGCCTCGGGGGAGGCAGTTCTTGTAACGCGCCCGGATGTGGATGTGGCGCTGACTGCCCTGCGAGCAGGAGGAGATGTGTTTTTCAAAGCCCTGCTGGACGGTGAGGCGCTGGGTAGCGCTGCATCGATGGCTCTTGAGGCCAATGAGGGCTTTGATCTTTCTGAAAATCTGGCTGATGCCTTGAAAACAGGGGCGTTTGCCGCTCTGATGTGAGCTAGGCTGCAATCAGAATTAAAGACAGAGACAGCTGCGTGGAGGCGAAATGAGTGGTTTGATTGGGGTGTTTTATCGGCTCTATAACGGCATTTTCGGACTGCTGGAGAGGCTGACCGATGGCTGGTTTCTGGGGGTCACCGCCAGAGCGATCTTTGCGTCCGTGCTGCTGGTTTTCTTCTGGAACTCGGCGATGACCAAGATCGACGGCAGTTTCATGAACATTTTCGCTCCGGGAGCAGGTGCCTATGCGCAGATGTTTCCGTTGATGATGGAAGAAGTCAGCTACGATATCAGCCAGATTGCCTTCTTTCCTTACGGTCTGATCGTCCTTTTGGGCACCTGGGCTGAATTCATCCTGCCTGCACTGGTGGTGATTGGTCTGTTTACTCGGGCGGCGAGCTTGGGAATGATCGTCTTCATCGTCGTGATGTCCTATGTCGATGTCACGGGTCACGGGGCTGACGCCAAGACCATCGGGGCGCTGTTTGACGGCGACCCTTACAGCGTGATCTCAGATGATCGGCTTTTGTGGATCTTCCTGCTGATGGTGCCGATGCTGAAAGGGGCTGGCTTCCTGTCGGTCGACAGTTTGCTGGACGCCTATTATCGCAAGCGGGAACAGTATTATTGAACAGAGCACTTGCTTCGTTCGAACGGGGTGACCTACACCGATTGTCATGAACTTTGCGAGTGATAACTGGACTGGTGCAACAGCCGCCGTGATGGCGGCCCTTGCCCGTCACAATACCGGCGTTGCCTCCGGTTACGGAACCGATCCGCTCACCGATGCGATGACGAAGCGGTTCGCCGAGATTTTCGAGCGGGATGTTGCCGTCTATTATGTCGGCACGGGGACTGCTGCCAATTCTCTGGCGCTGGCCGCCTATGCAAAACCGGGTGGCGCCTATTTTGGCCATCAGGATTCGCATATTCAGGTGGATGAATGCGGCTGTCCGGAATTCATGACGGCGGGTGGTCGCATCGTTGGTGTTCCGGGCGAAAACGGAAAGATCACCCCGCAGGCCTTACGGGAAAAGATGGCGGCCTATCCCGATGGTGTTGTGCACCACGGGCAGGTCGCTGCCGTTTCCATCACGCAGGCGACCGAATGCGGGACCATCTACACACTTGATGAGATCGCGGCGATCAAGGCCGAGGCGACAGCCCGCAAGATCCCGTTGCACATGGATGGGGCCCGCTTTGCCAATGCGCTGGTGGCACTTGGCGTGACGCCTGCCGAAATGACCTGGAAATCCGGTGTCGATGTTCTGTCCTTTGGCGCAACCAAGAACGGATGCTGGTGCGCGGAGGCTGTTATCTTCTTCGACCTGGAAGCTGCGCGCGGCTTCGAGTATTTCCGCAAGCGCGGCGGACATCTGTTCTCAAAGAGCCGGTTCGTCTCAGCCCAGCTTGAAGGCTATTTCGAAAATGATAACTGGCTGGATACTGCGCGGCATTCAAATGCCATGGCACAGGTTCTCAAGCAGGGCATTGATGCTGTTGGAGGTGCCAGATTCCCGTGGCCGGTAGAAGCGAACGAGTTGCTTCCGATCATCAAGCGGTCGATGGCTGAAAAACTGGAAGCGGGCGGCGCCAAGTTCTATGGATACCCGACCGGCTCCTTGCGACAGGAAGATCAGCCTGCCGAAGACGAGGTGATGATCCGCCTTGTGACCAGTTTTGCCACGACGGAAGCCGATTGCACGGCATTTCTTGACCTGATGAAGTCCTGACACAAAAACAAAGGGCGCCCGGAAAACCGGACGCCCCTGATTTCGGCCAGCTCTCAGCCCGTATGGCTGATTCTTCGCCGGATAGCGCTTAGTGCGGCTTGTTGTCGATCTGCTTGGGAGACGCAGTCCCGTTGCCAATCTCGATCTTGCGCGGCTTCATCGTTTCAGGCAGCTCGCGAACCAGATCAATGTGCAGCAACCCGTTTTCCAGGTGCGCTCCCTCCACGCGGACGTATTCCGCGAGCTGGAAGCGGCGTTCAAAGGCGCGTGAGGCAATGCCGCGATAAAGGATCTCGCGGTCCTTTTCGCTGTCCTCGGACTTTTCGCCCTTGATGGTGAGCGTGTGTTCCTTCGCCTCGATATTCAGATCGGATTCTGCAAATCCTGCGACTGCCATTGTGATCCGGTAGGCATTTTCGCCGGTCCGCTCAATGTTGTACGGCGGATAGGTCTGTGTGTCGGAAGTGTTCGCATCCAGCATGGAGAATAGGCGGTCAAAGCCAACGGTGGAGCGATAAAGGGGTGAGAAATCAAAGTGACGCATGGTTTCGTGTCCTCATCTTGAGCAACATCTGACGTGTTTCAACCAGCTTCCCGAATTAAGTGGCAAAGCCGGTGAAGTCTCATGCGGACCCGGCATTCCGGCGCCCGCTCTTGTGAGATGGGTATTCCCTTTTTTCGTGTCAAGAGGTGCTTCGCGGACGGAAAAATGCGCTGAACGCCAGATGAACGATGCCTTCCGGTTGGGTTCAAGGAGGCAGGCCTATTCTTTTCTTGACGCTTGGAAACGGCAAGCGAACCGAAGGAGAATAGCCATGACCAATTTGCAGACAGCCGCCCGTTCCCTCTTCGCAGGATTGCTGATCACCGGCGCAGTCCTTGGAGCAACCCAGGTACAGGCTGCATCGCCGATGCAGTTGAGCCCTTCGCCGTATGTAACCGTTGCCAAGAAGGGTGCATCCGCAACGCAGGATGTCGACTATCGCGATCGCCGGGGTCGCCCCGGCTGGCATGACGGCGGCTCGGAAGCCCGTCCCCTGCACCCGCGGCAGATTCGTAGAAGCCTGCGCCATCGGGGTTTCCGCGCGATTGATATCGTTGATCGCCGTCGTGGAGCCTATATCGTTCATGCCATTGGTTGGCGCGGGCATCCGGTCAAACTTGTTGTTGATGCGCGGACTGCAGAAATCCTGCGGCGCAAGCCCATCCACCATGGGGGTGGTCGCGGCGGCCCGGGCGGCAGCTTCGAATGGAGCTACCGTTGGTAAAAGGTTCTTGATGGGCGCAATCGGCCAGACAGATTGCGCCCAACGCGCTTGTGGGGGAAGGCTGCAGGGGATATCACTGAATCACCTGAGTTTCGTGCGAAGCCTGAATGAAGCTGATCGATCATCCCGACAATCCGATTCCCGCCGATGCGGTCTGCGGATATGTGAAAGCATCCGACGGTGTCAGGTTGCGCTACGCACATTGGCCGGCTCTTGGTCCGGTGCGCCACGGCACTGTGACCGTCCTTCAGGGGCGGGCGGAATTCATCGAAAAATACTTTGAAGTGATTTCGGATCTACGTGGCCGCGGCTTTGCCGTGATCACGTTTGACTGGCGAGGGCAGGGTGGATCGGACAGGTTGACCCGCAATCCGAGAAAAGGACACGTTTCGGATTTCGGACAGTATCGGGACGATCTCAGAACGGTCCTCAAACAGGTTTCGCTCGCCGAGTATCCCGGTCCTCATTTTGCCCTGGCTCACTCAACCGGCGGGGCGATTCTTCTGTCCGATACCGCTCGACTTCGCACAATGCTTGACCGGGCTGTCATCACTGCGCCGCTGCTGGCTTTCCCAAGAAGCGGGCATGAAGGGCGATTGCTGGCTCCCTTGCGCTTCTTGCGGAAGGTCCTGAGCCTCGGTCGTCATGAAGAAGACTATTCTGAACGGCGTATGGGCGCGCCGTCGACGGCGATCGAGCGTTTCGCGTTTCCTTTGGCTCGGCTGCTTTGTCTTCTCGGGCTGGGTCGCACCTTCATTCCAGGGGGCAAGGCCGAGCTCCATGTGAGCTTCGAGACGAACCTGCAGACATCCGATCCTGCGCGTTTCAAGCGGTTCAACGAGGTCTTGCGCCAATCTCCGGAACTTGGGATCGGAGCGCCGACCATCGGATGGGTCAAGGCTGCGGCCAATTGCATGGCGCAGCTGAATGCCCGGGAATTCGGGCCGTCCATGAAACTGCCTAGCCTGATTGTTGCCGCAGGGCATGACCGCATTGTCTCGACGCCTGCCATTGAGGATTTCTGCTCACGAACGGCGGCGGCGGGGTATCTGGAGATTCCCGGAGCCGCGCATGAAATCCTGATGGAAAAAGACAGATATCGGGACCAGCTCTTTGCAGCCTTCGACGCCTTTATTCCCGGCAAGGATGGGTGATCGAAGATCAACCTACCTTTGACAGGCGTTTCAGCAGGATCTCGTGGAGCTCTGCACAGCCGCTTGCAAGAATGCGCCCGCCATTTGCCGGTGAGCCGCCCGTCCAACTCGTGACGACACCTCCTGCTCCTTCGATGATCGGGACAAGGGCAACAATATCATAGGCCTGCAAGCCCGATTCGATGACGGCGTCGGCGAGACCGGCCGCCACCATGCAGTATCCATAACAATCGGTACCATAGCGGGCGAGCTTCACGTCTGCCTCTATCGCGTCATAGACAGGCCGTTCCTCGGCAGTGAAGAGCGCCGGAGTGGTGGTGAACAAAATCGCGTCGGAGAGCTGCGAGCAGGCGCGTGTTTGCAGCGTGCGATCACCAAGCGGCCCGGTGTACCAGGCGGACGAGCCGTCGCCTGCATAGCGCTCGTTCACATAGGGCTGAACCATCATGCCAAGGCTGGGTTTGCCATTCGTCGTGAGACCGATGAGCGTGCCCCAGGTTGGCAGCCCGGTGATAAAGGCACGGGTGCCGTCGATCGGATCCAGAACCCAGACATTTTCGGCGTTCAGATTTTCCGGCCCATATTCTTCACCCAGAATGCCATGGTCGGGAAATCGTGCATTGATCAGAGCCCGCATGTCCTTTTCCGCTTGCCGATCAGCAACAGTGACAGGATCAAACCCGGAGGAGAGCTTGTTTTCGACGGCATTTTGAGCGCGAAAGTGGGGGATGGTTGCCTTGATGGCCGCATCAGCAAGCTCATCCAGAAAGGGGCGAAAGGCATCGGAAGAGGTCATGTCGGTTCTCGCTGCTGCAGGCACAAAGAAGGGAACTTGAGGTCTTCTGCCATATTTCAATTGTGATTTCAGCAGCTTCTTCGAAGAAAAAAGGGATGCCTTTCGCGAACCTTGTTCGAGACATGATCAGAAAAATTTCCCCTACGTACTTTTTGGGACTTGAACTTTGTGCGTTGCAATGTACATTTGCTGCAGCGCGAAAGGCTTCGGCCGAGTACCGCCGCCCTCAATGGGCGTTTCCTCCCTAGACTCTGGCCGCCTATTTTTGGGCGGCCTCTTTTTTTGTGCAAAGTGGTCGACAGAACAGCGTGTTATTCCGCTGCGATAGCTCCGGCCGGTAGTGTCGCGTCCGGCATTGCTGTCAGCTCGCGCGCAAAATGGACGAGATCGTCCCTTAGCCGGTTGAAGCCGGAATGGAGCGTCTGGTCGCCTTCATTCAGATAAAGACCGCGATTTATCTCGACCTGCAGCGCGTGCAATCCACTGTTCGGACGCCCGTAATGCTCGGTGATGAACCCACCCGCATAGGGTTTGTTTCGGCAAACCCGATAGCCAAGTCCGGTCAGCGTCTCATAGGCAAAGTTCATCAGGTCAACCGAACAGCTCGTTCCGTAGCGATCACCCAGAACAAAGTCCGGTCGCGCCTCGCCGGATTGGGTTTTGACCGTGGATGGCATGGAATGACAATCGATCAGAACAGCGTAGCCAAAGGTTACATGCGTTTGCGCCAGTAGCCTACGCAGCGTCGAGTGGTACGGCTTGTAGATGTCCTCGATGCGTTGGAGGGCTTCCGACACAGGCAGGCGGTGCTTGTAGATCTCATGGTTTTCGCTGACGATCCGGGCAACCGTTCCAAGCCCGCCGGCCACCCTTATGGATCGGACATTCGCATAGGATGGTAACCGACCGTCGAACATCTTCGGATCGAGTTCGTAGGGTTCGCGGTTCACATCCAGATAGGCGCGCGGAAAATGCGCTCTCAGGAGCGGAGCGCCAAGCGTCACGACACCACTGAAAAGATCGTCCACATGGGCATCTTCTGATCGGCGGATGGACGTCTCGTCCAGACGAGAGGCGTTGAGGAAGCTCTTGGGATATTGTCGCCCGGAGTGAGGCGAGTTGAAGACGAAGGGTAGCCGCTGGTCTGCGGGCGTCAGGACCTCAAAAGGTGGAAAGCTATTGAAATCCGGATGTGCCACGTGTCCCCGCGTGTCCGTTGATCTTCATTCAGGCGTTTTTTGTTCCCTACTGGATAAGTATGGTGCCAAGGAATTAACATGCAGTCCACAAATTCCGGAAGGAATCCTCTGGATAGCGGTTTCACCCTATCTTTACGGCCAGTTCCGATTATAACCGGAAAATGAGAAATCCGCGTGGGGCTCTCGCCTCAATCAACACTGCACAATAATGGTTTGACACAATGCCGCGTATTCTTCTTGCGGAAGATGATAACGATATGCGCCGCTTTCTTGCCAAGGCACTGGAAAATGCCGGGCATGACGTGGTGTCCTTTGACAACGGCAAGAGCGCCTATGAGCGTTTGCGCGAGGAGCCGTTCTCGCTGCTCCTGACCGACATCGTGATGCCGGAAATGGACGGGATCGAGCTGGCTCGGCGGGCCACGCAACTTGACCCGGATCTGAAGGTCATGTTCATCACCGGTTTCGCTGCCGTAGCCCTCAATCCTGAGTCCAATGCGCCCAAGGATGCGAAGGTTCTGTCGAAGCCGTTCCACCTGAAGGATCTGGTGCACGAAGTGGATAAAATGCTGGCCGAATAGGCCGGTATCTGCCGTTTTTGTCCCCGGTTGTGAAGTTCTTTCACAGATCAGTAAAAAGGGGACTTGCAAGGGCGGCGGAACCTCGTTATACCGCACCCCACCACGGCGGTAAGACGCCGTTGGCCGAAGAAATTCGGGCGTGTAGCTCAGCGGGAGAGCACTTCGTTGACATCGAAGGGGTCACAGGTTCAATCCCTGTCACGCCCACCATTTTCTGGCTTCTTGTAGGGTTGAGAAGCTTTGAACCGGTCCCAAAGGGGCAGGCTTGAGCGACGGGAAGCTGTCGCCGCCGGACTTGGGGATCAAATAGCTGAGCGCCGGTGGCGCTCTTTTTATGTTAGGCAAGTGAGGCCCTTTCGGGGGACAGCGTCATGAAGATTAAGAACTCGCTCAAAGCTCTGATGGGCCGTCACCGTGACAACCGCATGGTTCGTCGTAAGGGCCGCGTCTACATCATCAACAAGAAGAACCCGCGCTTCAAGGCTCGTCAGGGCTGATTTTGGCCCGCCTTGTGTGAGCGAGGCTTGGGACAACGCGATTTTCGCTCGGTTCGCCAGTTGACCGCCGCATCCAGTGGTTCATAATTACGGGTATGCGGCTGTTCTTGTTGAAAATCCTTATTGTTGCAGGGTGCAGCGCGGCTATCGCGCAGCCTACGCCTGACCTTGGGCCGGAGAGTACTCCTCCGTCTCTTGATGATCTTCACGCGCTTCCTGATCTGGACGTGGAAGACACGGCCAAGGTCGTGTCGGACGGCGAAGAAGATATCAACGAGCTTGATGACCTCTTTTCCAAGCTCGCTTCTGCGAAATCAAAACCTGAGGCGGACAAGATTGCCCGCGATATCCAGATCGCCTGGCTTCAGTCGGGCAGTGATACCGTGGATGTTCTTATGGAGCGCGCAGCGACCGCTTTGCGTTCCGATGACACCGGTCTTGCACTCGACCTGCTTGATGTTGTGGTGAGCCTGCGCCCGGAATATGCGGAAGGCTGGAACCGCCGGGCGTCGGTCTTCTACATGCAAGAGCAGTTTGGCAAATCTCTCGCGGATATTGAGCGCACGCTAGCGCTGGAGCCGCGCCACTGGGGCGCTCTTTCCGGCCTGGCGATCATTCAACGACGGCTGGGGAAAGATGCGTCTGCGCTGGAGACTTTCAAGCGAGCGTTGGCCATTCATCCCGAGCTTGATAATGCCAAGTCAGCGGTCAAGGACCTCGAAGAGAAGGCTGAGGGTGAGCCTGCCTGATCAAGGCCTCTCCAATTCCGAATTTTTGCACAGCAAAAAGGGCGGCTCCGGGCCGCCCTTCTTCTTCCACTCTACCTAATCGATTGAATGGTCAAACGGCGCTGCGCCCGTCGCTGCCGACAAAGGCAATGCGCAACATGTTCGTTGTTCCCGGTGTGCCGAAAGGAACACCTGCGGTGACGATGATGCGCTGTCCCGGCTTTGCAAAGCCTTCCTGATGCGCAATGTGGCAAGCGCGATCAACCATATCGTCCTCGTTTGCCGCATCCTCGCTGACGACGCAGTGCAGGCCCCATGCAAGGGCAAGACGGCGGGCGGTCGCCAGTACAGGCGAGAGCACGATAAGCGGCGTGGAGGGACGTTCGCGGGACGCGCGAAGACCGGTGGCACCCGAGGTCGTGTAGCAGATGACGCCAGCAAGTTTCAGCGTTTCGGCGATCTGGCGAGCAGCTGCAGAAATCGCGTCGGCACCGGTTGCTTCCGGATCGGTCCGCTGGGCGTGAATGATCTGCAGGTAATTGCGATCCTGCTCGACCTGCTGAGCAATCTTGTCCATCGTCGAGACAGCTTCGATCGGGAACGAACCTGCAGCCGATTCTGCCGAAAGCATGACGGCGTCGGCACCTTCAAACACGGCAGTCGCAACGTCGGATACTTCGGCGCGGGTCGGCACCGGAGCGGAAATCATTGATTCCAGCATCTGCGTTGCAATGACAACCGGTTTGCCGGCGCGGCGAGCCGCGCGGGTGATTTGCTTTTGCAGGCCAGGAACCTGTTCAAGCGGCATTTCCACGCCAAGGTCACCGCGGGCCACCATGATGGCGTCGGATAGCTCGATGATCTCGTCAAGGCGGCCAACCGCCTGAGGCTTTTCGATCTTGGCCAGAACGCCGGCCCGGCCACGGGTGATCTTGCGGACTTCGGCAATATCGTCCGGCCGCTGCACGAAGGAGAGCGCTACCCAGTCGACATTCTGCTCGAGGGCTGCAATCAGGTCGCGGTGATCCTTCTCGGTCATCGCGCTCGTCGCGATTTCCGAATCGGGAACCGATACGCCCTTGCGGTCTGACAGCTTGCCACCCACGATGACTTCGGTCACCGCGCGGGTCGCGCTGGCTTCGGTCACCCGAAGCTGGATCTTGCCGTCGTCCAGAAGCAGGCGATGTGTCGGCTCAAGAGCTTTCAGGATTTCCGGATGCGGAAGGTACACGCGCTCTGCGTTGCCCGGCGCCTTGTCGTTGTCGAGGACAAAAGTTGCCCCGTTCTCCAGCATCACCGGGCCATCGGCAAAGGTGCCAACGCGCAGTTTCGGCCCTTGCAGGTCCGCCAGAATGCCAATCGGACGCCCAACCTTCTCCTCGACAGAACGAATGCGGTTAACCAGCATTGCCAGACGATCATGATCCGTGTGGCTCATGTTGATACGAAATACATCCGCACCAGCACGCCACAGGTTTTCGATGATGTCTTGTTCTGAGGAGGAGGGGCCGAGCGTTGCAAGAATCTTGACTCGTCGGTTACGCCTCATCGCCCACCTGTCCCCTGTTGCACGGGTTCCGTCAGCTGGACAGTCCAGCTGCTTTGTTCTCCCGTGTCTATTTCAAAAAATCCGGTTCGCTCATAGCCGCGAGCGACACAGTCCTCGATACCGCGAATGGTGAATTCCTTGTCGCGCGTGCACATGAAGGCCCGCCCGCCCCACTCACCAAGCTGATCGTAGTCAACTGCGTAAATGTAATAGTAACGTGACACAAGGGCGCCGGGAAACAGTGTCTCGCAGCTGTTGGACCCGATGTTCCACCAGCCTTCGGTGACCCAGCCTTCCTTGTCCTTGTAACCTATGGCAACACCAACCTTGCTTTCGGTCTTGTTGCACAGTCTGAGATCTGCCCATGCCGAATTGCTGCCGGCAGCCAGGGCCACCATTGCAAGGCCCATCATTGCGAGCGCTTTAGACATTTTACCCGACTTGCGACGGGAGACGACTTGACGTCGTTTTGTGGTTTCAAGCATCGCTGATCATTCGTCTTGCGGCTTTGTAGACTCTAGCTTTTTGCGCGTCTACCTGGCTATTGTCAACGTTCCCATGGCAAAACCCGTTGACAGAAGCGTGGGAAATTCGGGGCGTGAAGTGCAGGAACAAGAAATGTTGGCTCCTTATGCTTTAACCCCCATGATTGAGGCCGTATGAAGGCGGGGAAACTCTTTTGGCTGCATAACCATTGGTGGAAAATACTTGGGCGACATTTTCCTGGTTGAGTGACCGCCTGTCGGGTAAGGCACTCTTAGGCGACAAAGATGAAATTTACCTTGCCCCGTGCCAACATTGGCGGATATGGAACCCGCAATCCAATCTGCGGGCCACCCATCGATCATGTCGTCACACCTATCATCAGAACCCTTCGCTCCCTATGAAGCGCTGGATGGAAATCTGGATCGGGGCCTGTTGCTGCTTTGCGATCATGCCAGCAACACGGTTCCACCCGGTTACGGGGATCTGGGCGTGCCGAAAGAACAGTTCGAGCGCCATATCGGTTATGATATCGGGACAAGGGCACTGACACATCTCTTGGCAGAGCGCCTGGGGGTGCCGGCGCTTCTGACGACCTATTCTCGCCTGTTTATCGACCCCAACCGCGGGGAAGACGATCCGACAATCATCATGCGCCTTTCTGACGGTGCGGTTGTGCCGGGAAATGCCAAGGTGGATGCGGATGAGCGACGCCACCGGATCGAGCACTATCACCGCCCGTATCATGATGCGATTGACCGCACGCTTGATGCGATGCTGGAAGTTGCGCCGCCACCTGTTATCATTTCCATCCATAGCTTCACCCCGGTCTGGCGGGGTGTCCCGCGGCCCTGGCATGGAACAGTGCTGTGGGATTCGGACCCAAGAGCGATATTCCCGTTTCTGGACGGTCTGCAGGAGCGCGGAGATCTTGTCGTTGCCGATAATGAACCTTATGACGGCGCTCTCAAGAATGACACGATGTACAGACATTGTACGTCGCGTGGCCTTGCTCATGCCCTGTTGGAAGTGCGGCAGGACCTGATTGGGCATGAAGCCGGGATTGTGGAATGGGCGGATCGTCTTGAACCGATCTTGACTGGGCTCGCCGAGCGGGCAGAATGCCGCGAAATCCGTCATTTCCCGTCTCGGTGCGACTGACCTGATTTTGCGTTCGGTTGCTGCGAGGCCAGTGCCAGAAAGAGAATTGAAAGTGGACGACCAGACCAAAACAGAACTGGAAGCTGCCGCATTCCGTCGGCTTGTCAGCCATCTGCGCGAGCGGACCGATGTTCAGAACATAGACATGATGAACCTCGCCGGATTTTGCCGGAACTGCCTGTCAAACTGGTATCTGGATGCTGCCGAAGCAAAGGGTGTTGAACTCGACAAGGCTGCTGCCCGTGAAATGGTTTACGGCATGCCGTATGACGAGTGGAAGGCGAAACACCAGCTTGAGGCAAGTGACGAACAAAAGGCCGCTTTTGAACTGAACAAGCCGTCTCATTAAGCGGCTGTCAGGAAAGTCGATCTATCAACGGGCTCCATAATGCCCTCGCTTTGATTCGGTGAGGCAGGTGTGTACTGCCTTTCCGAAAAGACAGACCAACAAGGAGAATATGCATGTCCGATCCGGGCGGAGTAGCTGGCGATCAGCTTCGCGCATTTGTCGAGCGCATCGAGCGCCTCGAAGAAGAAAAGAAAGTCATCTCCGATGACATCAAGGACGTTTATGCCGAAGCCAAGGGTAACGGTTTTGACGTGAAGATCCTGCGCAAGGTGGTTTCTCTTCGCAAGAAGCAGCCGCATGAGCGTGAGGAAGAAGAAGCTGTTCTCGATCTCTACCTTCAGGCACTGGGCATGATGGCAGGTTCGGGCAACTGAGGCTGATGCCTGCCGCCTTTGGCGGCAGTGGTTTTGAATACGAAAAAGGGCGGCTCCAGAGCCGCCCTTTTCTTGTTTTTGTTCTGTGAAGCTTTTACCGCGTGTAAGTCACGGGGAGCACGATCACTGCCGGACCATCAAACCGATCGGTTCTGAGAGAGCCGTATGGGCTTGCACTGAAACCGCCGGTTACGAACCGATTGGTCGGCGCAAAGAAGTTTTTCATCTTGCGCTGGTTCGGATGGTGCAGAGAGGCAAAGAGCGCGCGGCGCATGGTGCCTTCACCGGACAGCAGCTTCGGTTCGCTCTTGTCAGGCAGTCCTGCAAAGCCAGCCAGCGGATCCTGGATCTGGTCCTTCGGGATGCGACCGGAGACCGACTGCTGCGGTTGGGCCTTGCGCTGGGCAACCGGCTTTTGCGGCGCGTGGGCAATGGCCTTTGATTCAAGACTTGCCCGAAGTGCGACCGGTGTCGCCGATGCAGAAGCATAGGCAAGCGTCGTTGCCGGGCGAAGGGCCGGTGTCGGAGCGGGTCCTGTACTTGTGGCAGCAGCTATTGCAGAAACCGCATCATCAACCGGAGAGGCCGGCGGGATCGGAATGCCCGCTGCAATCTGCTTCTGTTTCACTGCTGCGTTCAGGCTGGCGGTGATGAGTTCCGATTGCGGCTTTTGGTTGGGAACGATTGCTGCAACTTCAAACCGAGCAGGTGACGGTGGCGGTGCCGCCGGATTCGGCGCACCGGTTTCAAGGGCCACACGCTGAGCGTCAAGCGTGCCGGGTGCCGGAGGCTGGGCGCTTGCGACCTGAATGCCGGGAGCCGTGAAGTTTCTCGGCTTCGGTGCCGGTGCAATCTTCGCCAGAACAACAATGTCCTGTACTTCCGGCGCGGGCTGTTGTTCCGGTGCCGGGAGAGCCTCGGGCGCAGGAGTAGGTTCGTCCCCGACTTTAGCCAACGGTATCGGCGGGGCCTGAAGAACCGGCGAAGGAGCGGAGGCGGCTGGCGTTGCGTTGACTGTTCGTGCCGCAATAGCGCCTGGAGGCGTCGGCCGGTCCTGCGGGCTGGCATCGTCGTTGGTGAACAGGGAGGCCAGCAGACTGCCACCACCGCCAGATTGACTGCGGGGGGCTGCGCTCGGGCGTACGACATCGCCGCTGGAGAGGCTCTGCCCCGTTGTCCGCGGTGCTGGTGCGTCGTTTGAGGCAACAATGGTCGGGCGTGAGGAGCGGCCGTTGTTCAGCTTTGCCAGGCGGCCTGACTTGGCATCTGCCAATGCCAGCTTATAGCCGGAAAGCGGCTTGCCGTCGGAGGGTACGTGAAGTGTCTTGCCGTCCGGGAACACTTGCGCCAATTGCTGGCGGGTCATCTTCGGCCAATGGCGTACGTTGCCGGTGTCCATGTGAACGAAGGGTGATCCGGACTTCGGATAATAACCGACGCCACCAACCTGCTTGCGCATGCCGGTTTGCCGCAGCTTTGAAAGGTTTACGCCGGGAATGAAGAAGTCCATCGCCTTGCCGAGCGTGTGCTGGCTGTTCTTCGCAACGCCCTTGGAGCGGCTGCGAAGCATATTGTTCGTTGCCGGAGAGCGGTAACTGGAAACAACGTGGATCGGCTTGCTGGCCCCCACTTCCTGATAGACTTCCCAAACGAGGTCCAGGAGGCGCGGGTCAATCTTGGTCGCTTCGTTCCGGCGCCAGTCGCGCAGGAAATGGTTTGCATCTCGCAAGGCAGACGGAACGTATCGTCCGTTCTTCTTGAACGTGATGGAGACGCTTTCCTTGGTATGGTTGTTGTACAGCTTCAGGGTCCGCGTCTCTGCCTCTGCAGCGCCCTGAAACGTGCCGAACAGGAATGCCGAACATATTACAGCAATAGCCGTAATACGTTGCACGCCAGATACGGCACCATATGCACCCGATCGTTTACGCAATAATCTGACTCGCCGTAGTGAAAGGCCCTCGGGCCACGTCCCAAAAAATCCCCAGCAGGACATCATCTTAAACCGGTGGTGGTTAAGAAGCCTTTACCTTGATTGTAGATGCGAGAAGATCGTGGCAGAATTGCAACGCTTCCACAGAATTTCCGGAAAATTAGCGTTATGCACGGTTTGGTGCAAGGTGGATGATGGTGTTACCCGCAGATAGGGTTAAGCGGCTTCGCCTTCATCACTTTCATCCAGCCCGTATTCCTTCAATTTGCGGTACAGCGTCGAGCGTCCGATTCCGAGTCGTTTAGCCACTTCCGTCATGCGTCCGGAATAGTGATCGATGGCAGCGCGGATGAGTTCTTCTTCGACATTTGCAAGGTTGCGGACATGCCCCTCATCATCAAGGCTTCTCATGAAGCCGAAAGGAGCCCGTGAGCCGAAGGCGGATGCCCCGCCTGCATCAGGCTCCTGTCTTTGGGGCTGGGCCAGCGCTGCGCCTGCTTGCATGTGTGATTGCACCGGCGCTGGTGCCGGGTTCTGGCGCGCAGGCTCCGGTGCTACGGCTTCGGGCAGGCGAGGCTGCCGCACATAGTGCGGTTGCTCGACTGCTGCGGATACTTGCGGGAAATCGTCAATCGTCAGCTGAGCACCATCGCAAAGGACAACGGCCCTGAACACCGCATTTTCCAGCTGCCGTATGTTCCCCGGCCAGTGATAGGACTGGAGTAGGTCGAGCGTATCTGCTGCGACACCGGCAACCTGCGGTTTGCCTTCCTCGGCAGAGAACCGCGCCAGGAAATGACGGGTCAGCGCCGGGATGTCCTCGCGGCGATCACGCAGCGGGGGGATCCAGATCGGGAAGACATTCAGGCGATAGTAAAGGTCCTCGCGAAACGCTCCGTCCTTTACTTCCTCGATCAGTCGGCGGTTGGTTGCCGAAATCAGGCGAAAATCGACCTTCACCGGCCGTTTTGCTCCGATGGGGTCGATTTCGTTTTCCTGAATGGCCCTGAGAAGCTTGACCTGAACGTCCTGTGGAAGTTCTCCCACCTCATCAAGGAAAAGTGTGCCGCCGTTTGCTTCCTGGAATTTGCCGACATGCTTGTCGTTCGCGCCGGTAAAGGCACCTTTCTCATGACCGAACAGGATCGATTCCACGAGATTTTCCGGGATAGCGCCGCAGTTCACCGTGATCATGGGTTTGGACTTGCGATCGCCCGAGCCCTGAATGGCGCTTGCGATCAGCTCCTTGCCGACACCGCTTTCTCCCTCGATCAGGATCGGGATTTGCGAGGAGGCTGCTCGGCGACCCAGGCTGATCACTCTCTCCATGGCAGGAGAGTGGGTGATGATGTCATCGAAGGTGAGGGTGCCCGAAGCCTGCTTGCGGAATCTGGTGATCTCGCCTTCAAGTGCAGAAGTCTTCAGGAGATTGCGGATCGAAACATTCAGTCGCTCGGGCGAGATCGGCTTCACAGCGAAATCCTGCGCCCCGGCGTTCATGGCGTTGACGACAACATCGATGCCGCCATGGGCCGTCTGAACGATGACCGGTGTTGAAATTTTTTCCGACCGCAGTTTAGCGAGCACACCAAGTCCATCCAGCTCGGGCATCACCATGTCGAGGATAATGAGATCGATGTCCGATCCGTCGGGGCCCATCATGATGGAGATTGCCTCGACGCCATTTTCCGCTGTTCGGCTTTTGTAACCTGACTTGTGAACGGCTTCCTGCAACAGGCGGCGTTGAATCGGGTCATCGTCGACGATGAGAATCTTGCCGTGTGTTGCCTGCATGGGTGTCCCTGTCTTCCGGTTTTTTGAAAATGTGTGTCAATTCGGACCATTCTGGTCGTAGACTGGTAAATAAATCTTCCTGCTTGAGCCCAAAAAATGACCCTGACGGAAATGCCGTGGATTTAGTGTGGATTGACCCCTCACCAATCTGCCGCACTTCATGCTAGGGATTAGGCTTATTTCGATTGTCGTGGAGATCATTGCATGCCTTTTCCGCAAACCGCCCGTGCTGCAGACGCCCAATCAAAGGCAGCCGCCATGGGAGACCTGCCGACATGGGATCTGACCGATCTCTATCCGGCGATGGAGTCACCGGAAGTGGAAGACGACCTGCGCGGTGCCGGGGAAAAGGCGCAGACCTTCGAAAGTGCGTACAAGGGGCGACTTGCGGATCTTGCGGCGAACAATGTCGACGGCCTCGTGACGGCCATCCGCGCCTATGAGGCGCTGGAAGACGGGCTGGGCAAGCTGATTTCCTATGCAGGCCTCGTTTATTCCGGTGCGACCACAGATCCGAAGGTGCAGAAATTCTATGGTGATGTGCAGGAGCGCATAACTGCGGCCAGCACACACCTGTTGTTCTTTACTCTGGAATTCAACCAGATCGATGATGCGGTGCTTGATGAGGCCCTGAAACATGAGGGTCTGGCTCACTATCGCCCCTGGATCGACGATCTGAGGAAGGACAAGCCCTTCCAGCTCGAAGATCGTGTGGAGCAACTCTTCCACGAGAAGTCGGTTACAGGGCGGGGTGCATGGAACCGTCTTTTTGACGAGACAATGGCGGGCCTATCTTTTGACGTGTCCGGCGAGACGATGACGCTGGAGCCCACCCTCAATCAGCTGCAGAGCCCGGATCAACCTCATCGTGAAGCAGCATTCCATGCGCTTACAAAGACTTTTGGTGAAAACCTTCGTACCTTTGCGCTCATCACGAACACGTTGGCCAAGGACAAGGAAATCTCCGACCGTTGGCGCGGATTTGAGGACATTGCCGACAGCCGCCATCTCGCCAACCGGGTTGAGCGCGATGTGGTCGATGCGCTGGTCTCGGCAGTGCGCGAAGCCTATCCGCGTCTGTCCCATCGCTATTACAAACTGAAAGCCAAGTGGCTTGGTTTTGACCAGCTCAATGTTTGGGATCGCAACGCGCCGCTGCCCAAGTCGGACAATCGCGTGATCCCCTGGCTTGATGCGAAAGCTATGGTTCTGGATGCCTATGGCGGATTTTCCGGTGAAATGGCCGAGATTGCAGGCCGGTTTTTCGATCGAAACTGGATCGATGCACCGGCACGGCCGGGCAAGGCTCCGGGAGCTTTTGCACACCCGACAGTTCCCAGCGCTCATCCTTATGTCCTGCTCAACTATCAGGGCAAGACCCGCGATGTGATGACGCTTGCGCATGAGCTGGGGCATGGTGTGCATCAGGTGCTGGCTGCCGAGAACGGTCCGCTCATGGCGCCAACGCCGCTCACCCTTGCCGAAACGGCCAGCGTGTTCGGGGAAATGTTGACGTTTCAGGCGTTGCTGCAGAAGGCGGATACGCCGGAGATGCGCAAGATCCTTCTGGCGTCAAAGGCCGAGGACATGATCAATACGGTCGTGCGGCAGATTGCGTTTTATTCCTTCGAGCGGAAACTTCATGAAGAGCGCAAGAAGGGGGAGCTGACATCCGAACAGATCGGCGAACTCTGGATGTCCGTTCAGGGAGAAAGCCTTGGGCCGGCGATCCGCCTGAACGAAGGGTATGAGACTTTCTGGACCTATATCCCGCATTTCATTCATTCACCGTTCTACGTCTATGCCTATGCATTCGGTGACTGTCTGGTGAATTCGCTCTATGCCGTCTACGAAGATGCCGAAACCGGCTTCCAGGACAAATATTTCGATCTGCTGCGGGCTGGAGGGACAAAGCACCATTCCGAGCTGCTTGCACCTTTTGGCCTGAATGCGAGTGATCCTTCGTTCTGGAAGAAAGGTCTTTCTGTGATCGAGCGGATTATCGACGAGCTTGAAACGCTGGACGGCTAGTGGATTGCTCATGGCGCTCCTGCACACGCCCTATGATGGTTCAAGCCAGCCTTTTTCCGTCGGCCTGAAGCCGATTGCGGATGAAGACTGGTTGGAGGTGGACGACAGGCTGGAAAAGCAGCTTCTGGAAAAGAAACGCCTGCTTGCAGAGCGTCATGACAGGGTGTTTCGCGCCGAAGAGGAGACCTTGGCGGCCCAAAGGGAAGTTCTTGATCTGGTTCTGTCTCACCTCGCATCGCGGGGGGCTCCGAAGTATCAACTGTCTGGAGCGACAGTTGAGGTGGCTGGCCTGACTGTTCCCCTGGATCTTTTTGCGCCGTTGGAAGCTACGGCCCGGATCGTTCAGGAAGATCTGGTGCTCATGCGCAAGGGCGCAGATGGATATCGCCTTGCTGCCGCCTGCCTGTGCTTTCCGTCTTCCTGGTCACTTGCGGAAAAGTACTCCCGCTCCATGGCCGAGATCCACGAAAGTGTTCCCGGGTTCAATGACGGTCGGATGGGGGCTGTTGTTGCCCGGCTTTTCGATAACCTGAAGATCGGTCAACTGGTCTGTCGCTATAACTGGTCCATCTATGACGATCCCAAGCTGCACCATCCCGAGCCCCGGCAAATCGCACCTGATGTAGGGAGTGACCAGATGCGGGCCCTCGCTCGTCTGTTTGTTCGCGTGGAGCGGCAAACGCTGCGACGATTGCCTGTCTCTGGCGATATACTCTTCACGATCAAGGTCCACCATGACCCGATCGATTGCCTCAGGCGCCATCCGGACCGGGTTCAGTTGGCTGGAGGGTTGCGGGATCAACTCTTGGCTCTGGATGCTCAGCAATTGGCCTACAAGGGGCTGACGGCGCACCGGTCTACGCTGGCGGCCATGCTGGAACGGCTGACAGATTGAATTGTCGCCCCGGGGTTCTATTTCAATCGGGTACGCTGGCAGGTGTTGTTTCCAATACTGCTGATTGGCCGGTTCCTACTGGCCTGACAAGAATGGTGTTTTGAATGGCGCGAGATCGGGAAAGCAATCGACTGACTGCACGGGTTGGTCGATATGCGCGGGTGGGAACCAATGTGGGGGGCATAGCAGCCAAGATGGCGGGTGCCCGACTGTTCGGACTTGACCTCGACAACGAAAAGAATGCGGCTGAACTTGCCGCTGCCTTGGGAGGGTTGAAAGGCCCGCTCATGAAGGTTGCGCAATTGCTTTCGACCATTCCTGACGCGCTGCCGCCGGAATATACGGCCGAGCTTGCCAAACTGCAGGCAAATGCGCCTCCGATGGGCTGGGCTTTTGTCAAACGGCGGATGCGGGCAGAACTCGGGCCGGATTGGCAAACCCGTTTCGAGAGCTTCGACAAGGAACCGTCGGCTGCCGCCTCGCTAGGGCAGGTTCACAGGGCAGTTGCCAAGGACGGCAGAGTGCTTGCCTGCAAGCTGCAGTATCCAGACATGGCGTCCGCCGTTGAAGCCGATCTTCAGCAGCTGCAGATGCTATTTTCCGTT
Organism: Roseibium sediminis; assembly: GCF_008711325.1. Lineage (GTDB taxonomy): Bacteria > Pseudomonadota > Alphaproteobacteria > Rhizobiales > Stappiaceae > Roseibium > Roseibium sediminis. Next base: position 285,067 of record NZ_VXDB01000001.1, on the reverse strand, counting down.
CATCGGCGCATGCAGCCTGCCATTGACACCCGTGAAATCGCCAAGGAGATCAGCGCGCGTGTGCGCGAGGAACTCGATTATGAGCGCGAAGCGGCGCATATGGCCGCTTATCGTTCCATCTTTGCCAATGAACCGCGCATTCGGGTGCCGGATGTCGTCGGGGACCTGTCATCGCAGCGTCTTTTGACGATGGGCTGGTTGCATGGGCGTCCTCTGCTGGACTTCAAGGACCACTCGCTGGAGGAGCGAAACCTTCTGGCGGCGAGCATGTTCCATGCGTGGTGGCATCCTTTCAGCCACTTTGGCGTGATCCACGGCGACCCTCATCTGGGAAATTATACGGTTTTCGGCGAGGAGAATGCTCCGCACGGCATCAACCTGCTGGACTATGGCTGCATCCGGATCTTCCCCCCGGCTTTCGTGCAAGGTGTGGTTGATCTCTACATGGGGCTTTTGGAAGAGGATGAAGAGCGAATCATTTCGGCCTATGAGCGTTGGGGCTTCAAGAATCTGAAGCGGGAAGTCATCGATGTCCTCAATATCTGGGCCAAATTCATCTACGGTCCGCTGCTGACAGATCGCGTTCGCTCGATCGCAGACGGGGTCAGCCCGGCGGAATACGGGCGCGGGGAGGCCTTCAAGGTGCATTCTGCGTTGAAAAAACTGGGTCCGCTTACCGTGCCGCAGGAGTTCGTGTTCATGGATCGTGCGGCCATCGGTTTGGGTGGCGTGTTTTTGCACCTGCGAGCAGAATTGAATTTTTACCGTCTTTTCAATGAACAAATCGAGAAATTTGACCTTACGGTCGTGTCTGTTCGACAGAGGGAAGTTCTTGAGAAATCAGGCGTTCCGGGGGCTGGTACGTCAATTTGACGCTGGTCCTTAAGGCCAAGGTGGCCAATACACCCCTTTGGAGACATTGCCCTGCACAATATCTTTATTGTAAAGAGGGCAACTGATGACTTTTTCTATCGGGGGACTCTATGTCTAACGAAACTGCACCGGCGATGGATTACGCCGAGCATGAGCGCACTTATGAGGGCTTTATCAACTTCACCAAGATCGGTGTCGTTGCCTGCCTGAATATTGTCCTGTGCCTTGTCCTTTTCGCCTTTGGCGGCTCTGCAGCCTTCTTCTTTGGCTGGCTGATGCTGATCGGTACGCTCGTTGCTACCGGCATCGGCATGGCGCTGGGCGCATCTGGTTGGATCCCGCCAACCGTCATCTTTGTTCTGACGGCTCTGATTTCGATCGTAACCGTCTGACGATCATTTGACAGGCGCTTCGGTCAAGGATTGGAGCGCCTGTTTTCTTGGGAGGGTTTTCATGAAAATTGCTGTGCCGCGCGAGAGCGAGGCGGTCGAGACGCGTGTGGCCGCGACACCCGATACGGTCAAGAAATTGATCGCTCTGGGTGCGACTGTCAGTGTTGAAAAGGGTGCGGGAACCAATTCACGGATTCCGGATGCCGATTTTGAAGCTGCCGGAGCGACCATTGCTGCCGATGCCGCTGCAACGCTGGCTGATGCCGATGTTGTGCTGAAGGTTCGCCGCCCGAATGCGGACGAGCTCAAGGCAATCAAGAAGGGCGCTTTGGTCATCGCAACCATGGACCCGCATGGCAATGAAGACGATGTGAAGGCGATGGCGAAAGCCGGTGTCACAGCATTTGCCATGGAATTCATGCCGCGCATTACCCGCGCGCAGGTCATGGACGTTCTTTCCTCCCAGGCAAACCTCGCCGGTTATCAGGCGGTCATCGAAGGCGCGGCCGAATATGACCGCGCCATGCCGATGATGATGACGGCCGCCGGTACGGTTCCGGCAGCACGTGTCTTCGTCATGGGCGCCGGTGTTGCCGGCCTTCAGGCTATCGCGACAGCTCGTCGTCTCGGCGCAGTGGTCACCGCGACTGACGTTCGTCCAGCTGCCAAGGAACAAGTCGAATCACTCGGCGCGAAATTCGTCGCTGTCGAGGATGAAGAGTTCAAGCAGGCAGAAACCGCTGGTGGCTATGCCAAGCAGATGTCGGAAGAGTATCAGAAGAAGCAGGCTGAACTGGTCGCTTCCCACATCACCAAGCAGGACATTGTCATCACCACCGCCCTGATCCCGGGACGTCCGGCTCCCAAGCTGGTGTCCAAGGAAATGGTTGCCAGCATGAAGCCGGGATCTGTTCTGGTGGATCTGGCTGTGGAACGTGGTGGCAACGTTGACGGTGCAAAGCCGGGCAAGGTGGCCATGGTTGGCGGTGTGAAGATCGTCGGTCATCTGAACATGGCCGGCCGGGTCGGGGCGTCTGCCTCGGCGCTCTACGCCAAGAACCTTTTCGCGTTCCTTGAGACCATGGTCGACAAGGAAGCCAAGGTCTTGAAGCCCAATTGGGAAGATGAACTGGTGACGGCAACTGTCCTCACCCGTGATGGCAAGGTGGTTCATCCCGCCTTTGCCGAAGCGTCGAGTTAAGGGGGGGGAGTTAATGAGCGAATTGTCTCAGGCCGATGCGCTTGAACGGGCAGAAGCTGCTGCGGCAGCTGCCCGGGATGCAGCAGATACGGCTTTGGAAGCTGCCAACGCCGCGCAGGGCTATGTCGACCAGCTTGCTGCTGGCGCTGTCGATATTGCCGCCCATGCCGCCGGTTCAGGTGGCTTGATCGAACCCTTCGTGTTCCTGTTCTCGGTCTTCGTGATGGCGATCTTCGTCGGCTATTACGTTGTCTGGTCGGTTACACCTGCCCTTCACACGCCGCTGATGGCTGTGACCAACGCGATCTCCTCGGTGATTGTTGTTGGCGCGCTTCTGGCCGTCGGTGTCGATCTCACCTCCGGCGACGGTGCTGTCATGGCTCGCGTCTTTGGTTTCCTCGCTCTGGTACTGGCCAGCGTAAACATCTTTGGCGGGTTCCTCGTAACCAGCCGGATGTTGGCCATGTACAAGAAGAAGCAGCGGTAAGGAGGCCGACATGTCAGCTAACGTAACAGCTCTTCTCTACCTCGTTTCCGCGGTTCTGTTCATCATGGCCCTTCGCGGCCTGTCCAGCCCGGAATCCTCGCGCAAGGGGAATACCTATGGCATGGTCGGTATGGCCATTGCTGTTGTGACCACCCTGTTTGCATCCGGTGTATCCTTCGGTTCCGGTGTCCTGCTTCTCGTGGGTATTGGTATCGGTGGCGGTGTTGGTGCAGTCATCGCGAAGCGTATTGCCATGACGGCAATGCCGCAGCTCGTGGCAGCATTCCACTCTCTGGTCGGCCTCGCCGCCGTGTTTGTGGCTGCATCTGCGCTTTATGCTCCGGCAGCGTTTGGCATTGGGGAACCGGGGAATATTCATACCTCTGCGATGGTGGAAGCCGCGATTGGCGCGGCCATCGGTGCGATCACCTTTACCGGGTCGATCATCGCCTTCCTGAAGCTGGATGGACGCATGTCGGGCAAGCCGATCATGTTGCCGGGGCGCCACGTCATCAATATCGGTCTTGCAATTGCGGTTGTGGTTCTGACCATCGCTCTGGTCAATACCGAGAGCACCTTCGTGTTCTGGCTGGTGGTTCTGGCTGCTCTCGTCTTTGGTGTCCTGATCATCATCCCGATCGGCGGCGCGGACATGCCGGTGGTGGTCTCCATGCTCAACTCCTATTCGGGTTGGGCGGCAGCCGGTATCGGGTTCACCCTGTCCAACATGGCGCTGATCATCACCGGTGCACTTGTCGGCTCTTCGGGCGCGATCCTGTCCTACATCATGTGTAAGGGCATGAACCGCTCCTTTATCTCCGTTATCCTCGGCGGCTTTGGCGGTGAAACCGCTGTTTCCGGTGGTGATGGAGGCGAAGAGCGTCCGGTCAAGCAGGGTGCTGCCGATGATGCGGCCTTCATCATGAAGAACGCGTCCAAGGTGATCATCGTGCCGGGCTACGGCATGGCGGTTGCTCAGGCTCAGCACGCCCTTCGCGAGCTGGCGGACACGCTGAAGGAAGAAGGCGTGGAAGTGAAATACGCTATCCACCCGGTTGCCGGTCGTATGCCGGGCCACATGAACGTGCTTCTTGCTGAAGCCAATGTGCCCTATGATGAAGTGTTCGAGCTGGAAGACATCAACTCCGAATTTGCGCAGGCCGACGTGGTCTATGTGATCGGGGCGAACGATGTGACCAACCCGGCTGCACGTGATGATCCGCAATCGCCGATCTATGGCATGCCGATCCTCGACGTGGACAAGGCTGGTACGGTTCTTTTCGTCAAGCGCGGCATGGCCTCCGGTTATGCGGGCATTCAGAACGAGCTGTTCTTCAAGGATGGCACGATGATGCTCTTCGGTGATGCCAAGAAGATGACCGAGGAAATCGTCAAGGCGATCTGATCCGGTTCAAGACCCATTCATCGAAAGGCGCGGGGAAACTCGCGCCTTTTGTTTTTTGTGCGCTGGGATATAAGCACCGGCATGAGTGAACCTGCCCAAGCCTACTTTGTATATGATCCGCCGATGGAGCCCTATCTGGAGGTGCTTCATGTCGATGATGACATTCTGGTTCTGAACAAGCCGAGCGGCCTTCTCAGCGTTCCGGGAAAGGCCGCAAAACACGCGGACTGTGTGGAGCGGCGGGCGCAGGAGAAATTTCCCGAGGCGCGGATCGTGCACAGACTGGACATGGATACGTCAGGCGTTTTCCTGCTGGCCATGAACCCTGCCGCTCATCGCCATCTGGGACTGCAGTTCGAGCGCCGCAAGACCGACAAGACCTACGTGGCCGACGTCTTTGGCCATCCTGTCACGGACCGCGGCACGGTCACGCTGCCGCTGCGGTGTGATTGGCCAAACAGGCCAAAGCAAATGGTCTGCTTCGAGCATGGCAAGACGGCTCACACCGATTGGGAAGTTCTGGAACGACGTGACCGGTCTACACGGCTTCGTCTGCATCCGCTGACAGGTCGTTCGCATCAGCTGCGCGTCCATATGCTGGCATTGGGATTGCCGATCCTCGGGGATCGCTTTTATGCCAGTGGAGATGCGCTGGAAGCCTCGGAGAGGCTGTGCCTGCATGCGCAAAGCCTGACCATCCATCACCCGGCCAATGGTGAGCGGGTGACGTTTGCTGTGCCAAGTCCGTTTTGAAGGCAATCAGATGGCGCGCTGGCCCTTGTTCAGGCGGCCAAGGTTTTCGCGGGCCATCTTGTTGGAGCTGTCCAGATTGAGCGCCTTGGTGTAGTTCCGCCGTGCGTCAGATTCCTGCCCAAGAAGCTCGAGCGCGAGACCTCGGTTGGCCCAGGCGACGGAGGAGTCGCGGTCCAGATTGACGGCCATGGAAAGGTCGGCGAAGGCAGCGTTCGGGTCATTCAGCTGCAGATAGCTGATGCCACGCGCCGTATAGGGCTCGGCGGCATTCGGATTGAGGCCGATGGCCGTCGCAAAATCCTCGACAGCACGCATGTGCTGGTTTTGGGTCTGGTAGATCAGGCCACGATTGTAGAAAGCCCGCGCATCGGAGCTGTTCTGCGCTATTGCTGCGTTGAAGTCGTTCAGCGCCGGACCATCCTGACCTAGCTCGCGGTATGCGTTGCCGCGACCAACCAGTGCAGGCTGATAGTCTGCCTTGATATTCAGCGCGCGCGTGTAATCTGCAATGGCAGGCTGTGTCTGGCCCTGACGACGCAGCACAAGGGCGCGGTTCGTGTAGGCCTGATGTGAATTCGGGTTCAGCTGAAGGGCCGTGTTGAAGTCTTCCATGGCCTGGTTCAGCTTGCCTGCCTGACCGTAGGCAATGCCTCGGGTGTTATAGGCATTGGCATCCTGCGGATTTGCTTCAATGACCGACGTCAGCGAGTTGATATTCGCTGAAGAACCGACTGCGCTGTCGGTTGGAAGATCCGAATACAGGCCGTCGGATTGACAGGCGCTGAGCACGAATGCTCCAAGGAGCAGGGCCACGAACCGGATTGGGCGTGCGGCGGTGCCGGATGTCACGGTGTTCTTGAACTGAAGCATGACCACTTTTCTACTCAACGGCTGCGCATAAAGAAAGAGCCGATCGGATGCCGACCGGCTATTCAGGCCACAATGTGGCGAAAAGTCATGGCTTTTATGCGGCAGCGGTTAACGCTTGCCGGACTTGCCGAGAATCAGGCCTTCGCGCTGGGCGTGCTTGCGAGCCAGCTTGCGGGCGCGGCGAACAGCTTCTGCCTTCTCGCGAGCCTTCTTGACAGACGGCTTTTCAAAGTGGTCACGAAGTTTCATTTCGCGGAAGACGCCTTCACGCTGCAACTTCTTTTTCAGTGCCCGAAGGGCTTGATCGACGTTGTTGTCGCGAACCAATACCTGCACGCGCTTGTTCCCATGATGACTGCCGCGCCATTCGCGGCCAGTTTTTGTGCCTGAGATAAGGAGACCGACAGAGAGCCGATGACAGGAACTGCCTTTTGGATGAAAAAGGCAGAACGCAATTATCACGTCGCCGCTGACGTGCCGTCCACTTTGGGCGGTGTCACTACCAGATCGTCCCGGTTTTGTCCACATGCTTGAATCGGATTTTGATTGTCGTCCGCGCGGTCAGGATATGGACAGCTTCTGCACGGGCAGGTAAGGGGAAGACAACTTGTTATTGTTCCCAAAATAATTGGAGCGGTCATGGCCGGCAAAGCCAGTTTGACGACGGCCAACGCTGCTGATTTCTGGCGCAGCGACATCAAGCCGACCCTCGTGTTGGGCATGCCGTTGGCGGGCGCACAGCTTGCGCAAATGGCGATCAACACAACCGACGTGCTGATGATTGGCCGCTTGGGCGCGGAAGAACTGGCTGCTTCGGTTCTGGCCTTCAATGCCTACATGCTGGTGTGGTTTTTTGGCATGGGCGTCATTCAGGCGGTCATTCCCCTGGCCGCAAAGGCGCGTGGCCAGAGGAACCTGAAGGAAATGCGGCGTGCCGTGCGCATGGGCTTCTGGGTGGTGACACTCTATTGCCTGCCTGCCTGGCTCGCCATGTTCTTCACCGGAGACATTCTGGTCTGGCTCGGTCAGGACCCGCATGTTTCGGAGATGGCGGGAACCTACATGCGGGCGCTGCAATGGGTGCTGTTTCCGGGGCTGCTGATCATGGCCATCCGCGGGTTTCTGACCGTCATGGAAATGGCGAAGATCGTGCTTTATGCGACGATTGCCGGGGCTTTGGTCAACGCGGTTCTCGACTATGCGCTGATCTTCGGAAACTTCGGCTTCCCCCGTCTGGAACTGGTGGGAGCGGGTATCGCCTCGGTGGGAAGCTCGCTCGCGACCTTCTTGTTTCTCGCAGCCTATGTTCTCAAGCACAGGCAGCTCAGGCGCTACAACATCTTTGGCAGGATCTGGCGTAGCGACTGGCCGGTGTTCTTTCAGATCTGGAAATTGGGCTGGCCCATAGGGGTCACGATTGTCGCCGAGGCCGGCCTGTTTTCGGCCTCCGCGATCATGATCGGTTGGCTGGGCACATTGCCGCTGGCCGGTCACGGGATCGCGCTGCAACTGGCGTCGATCACATTCATGGTCCCGGTCGGATTGAGCCAGGCGGCCATGACCCGGGTTGGTCTGGCTGCTGGGCGCGGCGACATGGACGGTGTTGGCCGGGCCGGTTGGGCAGCCCTTTTGGTGACCCTGAGCTTCATGATGGCGTTTGCGGTGGCGTTCTGGGCCATTCCGGAGCCGCTCGTATCGCTTTATCTCGATATCGACAATCCGCAAGCGCAAGCGGTTCTGGAATTTGGCGTTGCCTATCTCGCCGTTGCCGCACTGTTTCAGCTGGCCGATGGCGGGCAGATCATCGGCGTCAACAATCTGCGCGGGCTCGGGGACACGACAATACCGCTCTACTATGCCCTCTTCGGGTATTGGGTCATAGGTATCGGCCTGTCCCTGTCTCTTGGTTTCGGAGCAGGATGGGGCGGTGTCGGCATCTGGTGCGGCCTGGCCGGTGGACTGGCCACAGTGGCGGTGCTCGCAAATCTCAGGTTCTTCAAACGCAAGGAACTGGGTCTGCTGCCCGATGCCGCAAAGGCGTCATGAACGCGGCGAAATCCGGTTCACGTGGCCCATCTTGCGACCCGGGCGCGCTTCGGCCTTGCCATAAAGATGTAGTTTGGCGTTCGGCTCTTTCAGGACGTCCGGCCAGGCGTTTACCTGATCTCCGATCAGGTTGTGCATGACAACGTCCGAATGTCGTTCGCAAGAACCCAGTGCCCAGCCTGCAACAGCACGGATATGCTGCTCGAATTGCGAGCACAGGCAGGCATCCTGCGTCCAGTGCCCTGAATTGTGAACGCGTGGAGCGATCTCGTTGACGAGTATTTCTTCGCCGTCTGCTCCCGGCACCACGAACATTTCGACACCCATCACGCCGACATAGTCGAGGCTTGCCGCAATGCGCAGGGCCATGTCATGCGCACTCGTTCTCAGGGCATCTGAAGCATTTGCCGGAACGGTGGAGGTGTCGAGGATGTGGTTCACATGGCGGTTTTCGGTCAACTCATAGGCCGAGCATGTTCCGTTTACGTCCCTCGCCACGATGACCGATACCTCGCGATCAAAGGCGATCAGGCCTTCAAGCACTGCTGGCGCATTGCCGAGCTTTTCAAGCGCGCCTTCGGCGTCTTCCGGCTTGCGGATCATGACCTGCCCCTTGCCGTCATATCCGAATCGGCGTGTTTTCAGGACACCTTTGCCGCCGAACTTGTCCAGCGCAGCCTTGAGGTCGGCTTCGCTGGAAATATCTGCAAACGGGGCGATTGCAACACCGGCAGATGTCAGGAATTCCTTTTCAAACAGGCGGTCCTGAGAAACTTCCAGCGCACGGGCGCCGGGACGCAGAGCACCAAGTCCTTCGAGGAAGGCAGCGGTCTTGCCGGGAACGTTCTCAAACTCGTAGGTTATCGCGCCACAGCTTCTGGCAAAGCCTTCCAATGCATCTTCGTCCTCATAGTCCGCAACGGTGCAGGCATAGGCAACGTCAAAGGCGGGGCTTGCGGGGTCGGGGCAATAGATATGCGTCTTGAGACCGAGGTTTGCGGCAGCCAGAGCAAGCATGCGACCAAGCTGTCCGCCGCCAAGAATGCCGATCGTATCGCCGACTGCCAAGGATCTGGTATCCGACATGAGGCTGCCCCTATGATGTGTTGGGAAGGTTCAGGCGTCGACCGGCTTCAGCCCGACGGCTGCAGTCCGTGCCTCGCGATAGGCATCCAGCCGTTCTTCAATGCCATTGTCCGACAGGGCAAGGACGGCGGCGGCCAGAAGGGCTGCATTCGTGGCCCCGGCCTTGCCGATGGCCAGCGTGCCGACGGGAATGCCCCCCGGCATTTGAACGATGGAAAGAAGGCTGTCTTCTCCGGACAGGGCGCGGCTTTCGACCGGGACGCCGAAGACGGGCAGCGAGGTCAGCGCCGCAGTCATGCCGGGCAGGTGGGCGGCTCCGCCAGCGCCTGCAATGATGACCTTGAAGCCTTCCGCCTTCGCGCTCTTGGCGAAGTCATACATGCGGTCCGGTGTGCGGTGAGCTGAAACGATACGCGCATCATAGGCGATCTGAAGCTCATCCAGCGTCTCGGCTGCATGTTTCATGGTTGGCCAATCGGACTGACTACCCATGATGATGGCGACGGCTGGTTTGCTCATTGGCTGCTCCCTTGCGCGGCTCTCTCGCAGAAGGCGGCGGAGTATAGGTCTGATTTTTTCAGATGCAAGCCGCCGCAGGCGGACTTTTTGTCCTGAAGATCAGGCGATGATGTCCGGGAAGAGCTGATCTTCCAGCATGGAAATCCGGTCCTTGATCATCAGCTTCTTCTTCTTGAGGCGCTGGAGCTGAAGGGCGTCGGCATTGGCAGAACTTGCAAGCGCATCTACCGCAGCGTCGAGATCACGGTGTTCTTGCCGCAGTTCGGCGAGTTCTGCTCGCAGGGCTTGTTCGTTTGAAGAGGCCATATGTGCTTCCCGGACCTTCCGCTTTGAGGCTCTTCCTAGATCACAAATTGCTTAAAAAACAAGTGTCTTTCTAACTTGGGGTCAGAATTTCGACGGACACCCGGACGTAGAAGGGGAACAGGGCGCCATTCGTTAGAAAGCCGTAGGGTCATTTCATGATCCGCTAAGATTATTCCGACCTATCACGAATTTGACGGCAAAATTTAACAGTTATGCAAAATCGACAATCGACAACCTCCTCCAGCCTGTGGCACGATGATCGGCGTTGACCATAAAGACAGGAGGTATTTTCCATGTCACTTCAGTCCCATCTTGCTGAACTCCAACGCCGCCATGCCGAAATGGAGCGGAAGATCGAGGATGCACTGCATCACCCCAGCACGGACTCTCTGGAATTGGTCGACATGAAACGACAAAAGCTCAAGCTCAAGGACGAGATCGAGCGAATACGACAGGATCGTCCACTTCACTGAAGTGGACCTTACAAAGCGCCGCGAATTTTGCGGCGCTTTTTTTATGGGCTGGGCTACAGCGATTTTGCCTGTTCACGAAGAGCAAATTTCTGGATCTTGCCCGTCGAGGTTTTCGGAATCTCGCAAAAAACCACCGTTCTTGGCGTCTTGAAGTGAGCAAGGTTCTCGTGGCAGAAGGCCATGATGTCGGCTTCGCTTACTGTTGCGCCGGGCCGCAGTTCGACAAAGGCGCAAGGTGTCTCGCCCCATTTTTCATCCGGACGGGCGACCACTGCAGCCGTTTGCACATCCGGGTGTTTGTAGAGGACATCCTCCACCTCGATGGAGGAGATGTTTTCCCCGCCCGATATGATGATGTCCTTTGACCGATCCTTGAGCTGCACATAGCCATCAGGATGCTTGACCCCAAGATCGCCGGAGTGGAACCAGCCGCCGGAAAAGGCTTCGTCGGTTGCTTCGCGGTTCTTCAGATAACCTTTCATAACCACGTTGCCGCGGAACATTACCTCGCCCAATGTTTCACCGTCTGCAGGAACAGGCACCATGGTTTGCGGGTCGAGCACGTCCAGCCCTTCCAGCGCCACATATCGCACGCCCTGGCGCGCCTTTTTGCCCGCCTGTTCAGCCGAGGGCAGGCTATCCCATTCGCGCTTCCAGTCATTGACCACTGCAGGGCCATAAACCTCGGTCAGGCCATAGAGATGGGTGACGTTGAAGCCGGCATCTTTCATCGCGGCCAGAACACTCTCGGGTGGTGGCGCTGCAGCAGTGAAGAACTCGACGGTGTGCTCCAGTTCGCGCTTGTCTTCTGCGGGTGCGTTCAAAAGGGTCGACATGATGATGGGCGCGCCGCAAAGGTGGGTGACCTTCCGGTCCGCAAGCAGGTCCCACAGCACTTTGGGCCGCACCCAGCGCAAACAGACATGGGTTCCGGCGACCACGGAAATCGACCAGGGGAAACACCAGCCATTGCAATGGAACATCGGTAACGTCCAAAGGTAGGTCGGATGCTTGGCCATGGAGGCCGTGATGATGTTCGCCTGCGCCAGCAGGTAGGCACCGCGATGATGGTAGACGACGCCCTTGGGATTGCCCGTTGTGCCGGACGTATAGTTCAGGGCGATGGCGTCCCATTCGTCATCCGGCAGCGACCACTCGTAGTCCGGAGAGCCTGATGTGACAAAGGCCTCGTAGTCGAGCGTTCCAAGTCGCTCTCCTTCCTGGGGAAAGACCGGGTCTGAATAGTCGATGATGACCGGTTCGACGGTCGCAAGGGCAAGAGCCTCTTTCATGGTGGGAGAAAATTCGCGATCCGTAATCAGCACCTTCGTGTTGGCGTGATCCAGCTGGAAGGCGATGATCGAAGCATCCAGTCGTGTGTTCAAAGAATGAAGCACGGCCTTGGTCATGGGCACGCCGTAATGGGCTTCGAGCATTGGTGGAACATTGGGCAGCATGACGGTGACCGTGTCGCCCTTGCCGATACCGAGCCCCGCGAGTGCCGATGCCAATTGGCGGCTTCGCCGATAAAAGCTCCGGTAGGATTGCGTGCTGGGACCATGAATGATGGCGGTCTGGTCGGGAAAAACGTCGGCAGCGCGGGCCAGAAAACTCAGCGGACTGAGCGGCGCGTAGTTGGCTGCATTGCGGTCCAGGCCGATATCATACGGATTTGCGGTCGTTTCCAAGTCCACCCTCCCGGTGTGTTGGTATCGTCAACGCGATCAAGAGCTGCAGGTTCCACCCACAAGCCTGTTTTGACAGTTTTTGGATGAAACCCGGAAACAGGAGATTTCGCAACGATGCTTTTGGCGAGGAAGGGGCTGTTTACGCTAGCAGCCCTGATACCCCATCAAAGATCAGTTTGACGGCGATAACCGCCATCACGGCATAGATCAGCCGGTAGAACAGATCCTGATTGATCACGCGCACCAGCTTGACCCCGGCAAGGGTTGCGAGCGGAGCCAGCGGCAACAGGACCAGCGATGTGGTCAGGTTGGTCGCGTCAAACTGGCCGAGTGCGAAATAGGGCACAAGCTTGATTGCGTTCACTACGGCGAAGAAGATGACGGCGGTTCCAGCGAAAAGTGTTGGGGCCATGCGCAGTGGCACCGTGTAGAGCTGGTAAGGTGGTCCGCCCGTGTGACTGACGAAGCTGGTGAAACCTGCAATGGTTCCCCAGAAAAGCCCTTTGCGAACATTGTGTTCGCTTGCCTCCAGACGTCGTCTGCTCTTGAGGACATAGTCGAGCACGAATATCAGCGAAATAATCCCGATCAGAAGCGTAATGAAAGTTTCGTTGACATAAGCTGCGGTCATCCAGCCAACCAGAATCCCGATCACTGCGGCGGGCAGGAGTATGAAAAGTGTCTTGCGGTCGGCTTCGCCCTTGTAGGCGATCAGGGCGATGAGATCCATCACCACGAGGATAGGCAGCATGATCCCGGCGGCTTGAACCGGCGAGATGAAAAGAGCCATGCTGGGAACGCCGAGCATGGCAAGCGTGCCACCAAACCCTCCCTTGGAGAGCCCGACGATGATGACTGCCGGAATGGCCGAGGCATAGAACCACGGATCTGTAATGGGTGACAACAAGCGGGCATGCTCACTCTGACGGTGGGAGAGGCACTAAACACGGTGGCTCAGACTACGTAAAGCCCCTCCCTTCGAATGTCGTATCGGCAAGTGAGGTCTTCTGGGGCTAAAACACATGGCAGAGGAAGAATGTTTGTCTCTCCGACTGGAGAGGGCGAAAGTCCTGGGAGGATTTGAAGACAATGGCAAGCCGTTACTCGGAAGTATATGCAAACTGGAAGAATGACCCGACAAGCTTCTGGAAAGCGGCCGCAGGGGACATCGACTGGATCAAGACGGGCGAGACGGTGTTTGACGCCGATCAGGGGCAGTATGGCCGCTGGTTCCCGGATTGGGAGTGCAACACCTGCTACAATTGCCTTGATCGCCATGTGGAGCGTGGGCGCCCGGGTCAACCAGCCCTGATCTACGACAGCCCGATCACCGGCAGCCAGAAAACCTACACTTATGAAGAGCTTCTGGAGCATGTTCAGGGACACGCCGCCGTATTGCAGGACCAAGGTGTCGGTAAGGGAGACCGGGTCATCATCTACATGCCGATGATCCCGGAAGCGGCCATGGCCATGCTGGCCTGCGCCCGTCTCGGGGCTATTCATTCAGTTGTGTTTGGCGGATTTGCTGCCAACGAACTGGCAACGCGGATCGATGATGCAAAGCCAAAAGCAATCATTGCCGCGTCCTGCGGTATCGAGCCGGGACGGGTTATTGCCTACAAACCGCTTATTGACACCGCCATTGACCTATCCAGCCACAAGCCGGAGAGCTGCTTCGTGTTCCAGCGCTCCCAGCGCGAGGCGGATCTCGTGCCAGGCCGGGATCATGATGCTGGGCAGCTGATGCAGGATGCGATCACGCAAGGGCGCACCGTTGAGTGTGTGCCGGTGAAAGCGACAGATCCGCTTTATGTTCTCTACACGTCCGGGACGACGGGGCAGCCCAAGGGGGTTGTTCGCGACAATGGCGGCCACATGGTCGCGTTGAAGTGGACCATGCCCAACCTTTATGGCGTGGATCCGGGAGAAGTGTTCTGGGCGGCCTCGGACGTGGGCTGGGTCGTTGGCCACTCCTACATCGTTTATGCTCCGCTTCTGCATGGCTGCACCACACTCATGTTTGAAGGCAAACCGGTTGGCACACCGGACGCTGGCGTGTTCTGGCGGGTCATATCCGAACATAATGTAGTGTCGCTCTTCACCGCGCCGACAGCATTCCGTGCGATCCGCAAGGAAGACCCTGAAGGAAAGTTCATCCCGCAATATGATCTTTCCCAGTTCCGCTCATTGTTCCTTGCTGGCGAGCGGGCTGATCCGGAGACGGTCAATTGGGCGATCGATCAACTGGGCGTTCCGGTCATCGATCACTGGTGGCAGACGGAAACGGGCTGGAGCATTGTCGGTAATCCGCTCGGTCTTGGCCAGTTGCCGGTCAAGCCGGGATCGCCAACTGTGCCGATGCCGGGATATGACGTCCAGATCCTTGATGATGCAGGACATCCACTGCCAGCAAACACGCTCGGCAATATTGTCGTGAAATTGCCGCTGCCTCCCGGATGCCTGCCAACACTCTGGAACGCTGACCAGCGGTTCAGGGATGCGTATTTGGCCGAGTTCCCCGGCTACTACAAGACCTCCGATGCGGGGATCATGGATGATGACGGCTACCTCTCCATCATGGCGAGAACCGATGACATCATCAACGTGGCCGGTCACCGGTTGTCGACCGGTGGCATGGAAGAGGTCCTCGCCCAACATCCGGATGTTGCCGAATGTGCGGTGATCGGAATTGCCGACAAGCTCAAGGGTCAGCTGCCCTGCGGGTTTGTTGTCCTGAAGGCCGGTGTCAAGCGCGAACATGCCGTCATTGAGGGTGAATTGGTGAAACTGGTTCGTGAGAAGATCGGCCCTGTCGCAGCCTTCAAGATTGCGATCACCGTGGAGCGATTGCCAAAAACCCGTTCCGGCAAGATCCTCCGTGGCACGATGCGCCAGATTGCCGATGGCGAGACCTACAAGATGCCGGCCACAATCGATGACCCGGCCATATTGGAAGAAATCGCGCAGGCGCTCGAAAGTCACGGGATTGTCGCGACCGCCTGAAGCGGGAACTTCTACCCCAAGCCCATCGACACGGGCCCGTCATCCCCCTATGGTCAGGTCGTATATGCGGCCTGATCCCGCTTTGGGCTTGCTTGAATTTTGTCAGATCTGTGAGGTTTTTGGGTGTCTCTAGAAAACAAGGTGGCCATTGTGACTGGCGCGGCCAAGGGAATCGGCTTTGCGGTTGCAAAGCGGTTTGTCATGGATGGCGCCAAAGTCGTGATTGCCGATGTGGATGACGAGGCTGGCGAAGAGGCAGAAGACAGCCTCAAGTCGTTGGGCGATGCGCTCTATCTTCATTGCAATGTGGCTGAACGTCTGGACGTCCGCAATCTCGTCGCCGAGACCCTGAATGCGTTCGGGGATATAGATATTCTGGTGAACAACGCAGGCGTTGTTGCCGGTGGTGATTTTCTGGAATTGGAAGAAGAAGACTTTGACCGGGTCCTGTCAATTAACCTGAAAGGCGCTTTCCTGTGTTCTCAGGCGGTTGGGCGTCATCTGGTGGAGCGGGTTGAGGCCGGTGGCGAGCCGGGCTGCATCATCAACATGTCGTCAATCAACGCGGTTGTCGGCATTCCAAACCAGATCCCCTATTGTGTTTCAAAGGGTGGACTGCGGCAGTTGACCACCACCACTGCGCTAGCGCTTGCACCTCACGGGATCCGTGTGAATGCAATTGGTCCAGGCTCCATCATGACGGACATGCTGTCCTCGGTGAATTCTGACCCGGCCGCGAAGAACAAGATCCTCAGCCGCACGCCGATGCAGCGAATCGGCGAGCCTTCCGAAATCGCCAGCATTGCCGCGTTTTTGGCCTCTTCGGATGCCAGCTACGTGACGGGGCAGACGATCTACGCTGATGGCGGACGTTTGCCGCTCAATTACACCGTTGCGGTGCCGGACGCAGACTAGTTTGCCTTAAATGGGGCGATCACGACAATGACGGGCGGAGCCGGGTGCTCCGCCTTTTTCATGCGGTCTCGACTTGCTCGGGAGAGATCGCCGCATCGAACTGCAGACGTGCGAGTTTGGCATAAAGGCCATTTTGGGCACTCAGTTCTGCATGGGTGCCGGTCTCGACAATGCGCCCCCCATCCATCACGACGATCTTGTCGGCCTTTAGTACCGTCGCCAACCGGTGCGCAATGACGAGGGTCGTTCGGTCTTCCATCAGGCCGTCGAGGGCCTTTTGCACCAGGCTTTCGCTTTCCGCATCCAGCGCACTGGTTGCTTCGTCGAGAAGAAGGATCGGAGCATCCTTGAGGATTGCGCGTGCAATGGCGATCCGCTGGCGCTGGCCGCCAGACAGCGTGATGCCGCGTTCGCCGACCATGGTGTCGAACCCGTTCTGAAGCTTTTCGATGAAGGGCAGGGCAAGGGCCGCTTCTGCAGCTGCTTCAATGTCAGCGCGCGAGGCATCCGGTCTGCCAAATGCGATGTTTTCCGCAATTGTTGCGCCGAAGATCGCCGTGTCCTGCGGTACGAGTGCAATGCTTCTGCGCAGATCCTGTGGATCAAGATCGCGAATATCGATTCCATCAACCGAGATGGTGCCAACTGAGGGGTCATAAAAGCGCATGAACAAGTGGAACAGGGTCGATTTGCCTGCACCCGACGGTCCCACAACAGCAACTGTTTCGCCCGGTGTTACCTTCAGATCCACTCCGTTCAGGATTTTCAGGTCCTTGGCCCCCTGATAGGCAAAGCCCACGTCCTTGAAGTGAATTTCTCCCTCTGGCGCCATCGGCAACGCCTTCGGGTTGGCTGGTGCCGTGATTTCCGGTTCCACATCCAGCAGATCGCTCAGCCGTTCGGCCGCACCAGCTGCCTGAGACAGTTCGCCCCAGACCTCGGACAGGCTCGCCAAAGCGCCGGCCGCAAGGATGGAATACAGAAGAAACTGGCTCAATTCGCCGCCGGTCATGCGGCCGGCGAAGACATCATTTGCTCCGATCCAGAGGACCGCAACGACGCTCGACCCGATGATCACGATCGCAAAAGCCGTCAGAATTGCCCGAGCACCGGTCGCCTTGCGTGCGGCACGGAAGGCGGTTTCCACCGCACCCTGAAACCTGTTCGAGGCCTGCTTTTCATTGGTAAAAGCCTGCAAGGTGCGTACGGAGCCAAGCATTTCGTTTGCATAGGCCGAGGCATCCGCAAGCGTATCCTGAGCGTGGCGCGAGCGTTGTCGTACGGAACGGCCAAATCCGATCAACGGAATGAGGATGATCGGAATCGCGGCCAGCACGATCACCGAAAGGCGCGGACTGGTGAAGACCATCATCACAACAGCACCGAGGAACATGACGAAGTTCCGCATGGCCAGCGACGCGGTGGCCCCGAAAGCGGACTTGATCTGCGTGGTGTCGGCGGTCAGGCGGGACAGGATTTCGCCGGACCGTGCGCTGTCATAAAAGCCCGGACTCAGCTGTGTCAGATGCGCAAACACATCGGCGCGCACCTCGGCGACGATGCGTTCGCCGATCCACATGACGAGGAAATAGCGAGTGGCACTTGCAACGGCAAGGCCCGTGACAACACCCATGAGAACAAAGAAATAGGCATCGATCAGCTTTGGATCGTCGGCACCAAACCCGAAGTCGATCATGCGCCGGACAGCAGTCGGCAGGACAAGCGTGATGACCGCAGCGGTGATCAAGGCAACGACGGCGGCGGCAGCCATGTTCCGATGGCGCTTCAGATAGGGCAGAAGACGGATAAGCGGCTGCAGCGAACGTTTCCGTGTCTCGGTGGATTGAGTGGTCATATGGTCCTTGCGGCCTGAGCGTTACCTTGGTCTGGAGGATACATAGGCGAGGAGGGGGGAGGATGCCAATAGAGCTGTGGGTTTTCGATCATTTTTGTCGGATGGTCCGGCCATGGAGCACTTGTCTCATTGCGGATCTCCTTTGCAGAAAGGGCTGGGCCCATCGCCAGAATGCGGCAGAAAGCCTCTTGTTTCTCGCGTCCCTATACGGTATACGCCCGGGTCACGTTTTAACGGTGCTGGTGTGTAAACGCTGGCAGAAAAACAAATCGCGCCTTTTTTGGCGACGGGCCCCCTTGGGCCGGTCGTGGGGTGTAGGAAAGGAAAAGCCATGAAATCGGATATTCATCCGGACTACCACACCATCAAGGTTGTCATGACCGATGGCACGGAATTCACCACCCGTTCGACCTACGGTTCCGAAGGCGACACGCTTCAGCTCGACATCGACCCGAACTCGCATCCGGCATGGACCGGTGGCGACCGTCAGTTGATGGACCGCGGCGGCCGTGTTTCCCGCTTCAAGAACAAGTACGCCGGGTTCCTCGGCTCCTAAGCCGAACAAGGCGACAGATTTTGAAGAACCCGGCTTCGGCCGGGTTTTTTGTTGGCTGCTCGCAGGTTGATAAAAGGTGCAAAAGCGCAAAAAAGAAGCCGCTCGAAAGCGGCTTTGAAAGGTGTTTTGCTGTCAAGCTGGCTCGGCCATCCCGGCTAGTGAATCGATGCCTGGCCGGAATTTCGAGCCCGTGGTTTCAGGATGGCAGGGCGCAAGGCGCCAAACCACTTTGTCCCGAAATAGGATTATCGCACGTTCCCGAAAGCGGCCTGGAGCTTGTCGAGCTGCGATGCAATGGTGTTGTCCTGATTGTCGTTGGCATCAGCGCCAGCTTTTTCCGCCTGCCGGTACAGCATGGCGTCAAGATGGACGATGCGTTCTTGCAGACGGATAGAACGTTCAATCAGGGAGCGAAGTGATTCCGGCAGACTGTCCCAAGCTGGGCCACCCATGGCGCTTGAGAGCTTTTCAAGCCGAACCTTGTTCTTGTCGCTTCCGGCCTGTTCGCGGGACATCTCGCCTTCGTTGACTGCGCGCTGCAGGAGCAGCCAGGAAGCCAGCTGCATGAGGCGCGTGGTCAAACGCATGGATTCGGTTGCATATGCCAGGGAAGCGGGGCGTTCCAGCTTCTTCGCCTCAACCCGGCCTTCGCCATCAAGATACATGGCTGTTTCTTCAACAAGAGCCATGCCTTCCTGAAACAGGTTCTGAAAGTTTTCCGAGTTTGCAAGACGATTGGCAAACTGGACCGGCTGGGGTGCCTGGGTTTGGGTGTGCTTGTCATCCATCATCTGTCGATCCGCCTTCTTACTCGATACGTTTGTCTCAAGTCCTGTTTTGGGGCTGTCCCTCAAAACCTGTTTCTTGTGCCACTATGGGACTTGATGAGAGTTCGAATACAGATATGCAACTCGTGTGCCAGTTTAATCTGCCCGGACATTGCCTCTCTGGGCGCACAATAGACGGTTGGCGGAGCAAAAAAAAGAGCCGCGTTACCGCGGCTCGAAGTGTTTAACAGGGAGGCGTCAAACAGAGTGGACAGGAGCCACTCCAAATCCAGATGACTGGATGACTATGTTTATAATTTGGAAAGATTAATAAGAAGTAAACGTATAAAATTTTACCTACTCAGGGTGCTGCGTAAGGTAGATATCAAAGCGCTTTGAATAAGTATTTGTAATTTTGACGATCTAGCTTCTAAATAATGCGTCCGCATCACTGCGAATTTTACTGCGCTTTTGCAGTTCCGCTTCCGTACGGGCGATTTCCTCGCGGAGCTGTTCAATCCGCTTGGTTAAATCGTCCTCCGACAGGCGACTCAGATCCTCAGCAACGTGTGGAACGTCAGGTTTCGCGCCTTTATACCAACCTCAAAAGATAAGAACCTATCTGACCGCGTCTGGGCACTGTTCGGCAAGGAGCAGGTTGCAGGGCGATATGGTTTATCGTTCAAAACCTGCAACGCAGCAGAACTGTGCCCAAACGCGGCCTTCGGTGGCTCGCTCCGGCTCGCCGGACAGCGTTGCGCTGCTTGAACGGCCAGTCAGGCCGTCCTGCGCAGCGCGCCTTGCCGGACAAACCGGACCAGAGCCATCAGATGGGTTCTTATCTTTTGAGGTTGGTATTAGATGTTTCCTCGTCAAAAAGCCCCATCGTCTATGTGCTCCATTGTCCTCATTGTCATGGGTCCCGCAGTTCAGTACCACTAACCCTAAGACTGAAACCCAGTTTAGGGAATTGATATGACGACCTTGCCCAGCACGATGACGGCCATCGCGATCTCAGAGCCCGGTGGGCCAGATGTCCTGAAACCGGAAAATCGGCCTGTACCGGTTCCTGCGGCTGGCGAAATCCTCATAAAGGTGGCGGCTGCAGGGGTGAATCGGCCAGATGTGTTACAGCGCAAGGGGGCATATCCACCGCCCAAGGGCGCCTCCGATCTGCCGGGCCTGGAGGTTTCCGGAACGGTTTGTGCGGTTGGCGAGGGCGCTCTGCGTCACTCTGTCGGCGACACGGTAACTGCCTTGTGCCCCGGCGGCGGATATGCGGAATACTGCGCTGTTCCTGAAGCCCACGCCCTGCCGGTTCCAAAAGGCCTGTCCCTTGTTGAGGCAGCAGCCCTGCCTGAGACATTCTTCACGGTCTGGAGCAACGTCTTTGACCGGCTGGGCCTTGTTGCCGGGGAGCGGTTTCTGGTTCATGGCGGGACGTCCGGAATTGGGACAACTGCGATCCAGCTTGCAAAGGCCTTCGGAGCCGAGGTGTTCACGACGGTTGGATCAAAGGCGAAGGCCGCTGCCGTGCGCCAACTTGGCGCAGACCATGTCATCAACTATCGTGAGGAGGACTTCGTCGAGGTCATCCGCGAGAAAACAGGCGGTGAGGGCGTTCACGCCATCCTGGACATGGTGGGTGGCGACTACGTCATGAAAAACTGGAAGGCCGCTGCCGTGGAAGGGCGCATTTGCCAGATTGCCACTTTGAACGGTCTTGCGCCGGATACGAACTTCTCCCTGCTCATGGTCAAGCGTTTGACCCACACCGGATCAACGCTGCGCCCCCGAGACAACGCATTCAAGGCGGCGATCGCAACGGCTCTTTATGAAAAGGTCTGGCCGTTGATTGAAAGGGGTGAGGTTCGACCAGTGATGGACTCCACATTCTCGTTATTGGAGGCTGCGGCTGCACATCGGAAGATGGAGACATCGGAGCATATCGGAAAAATCATGCTCACGATTGAATAAGACGAAATGAGCGTGCTTTTTCATCGAAGGTCATTTGCCTTTGGTTCCGGAAAGGCATATATTCTCGCAATCTCCCATCCAGTATGAATACAGGATTGCTTTTTCGCCCGGCCCGGCGAGGAAGCCGACGAAAGGAATATGACCGATGGCGAACACGCCGCTTATGCCGAAGGCCACCGCTGTCTGGCTCGTCGACAACACCGCTCTGAGCTTTGATCAGATTGCCGGCTTCTGCAAACTGCATCCGCTAGAAGTGAAGGCCATTGCAGATGGCGAAGCTGCTCAGGGCATCAAGGGTCTTGACCCTATCCTGACTGGCCAGCTTGCTCGCGAAGAACTGGAGCGGGCACAAAACGATCCGAATTACCAGCTGAAGCTTCAGGGCTCGAAGGTGGTGCTGCCGGAGGCGAAGCGCAAAGGGCCGCGCTATACCCCGGTGTCCCGTCGTCAGGACCGTCCGAATGCAATCCTGTGGCTGGTCCGTCATCATCCGGAACTGAAAGACGCTCAGATTATGCGCCTGGTTGGCACGACCAAGCCGACAATCGCTGCCATTCGCGATCGGACCCATTGGAACTCGTCGAACCTGACACCGTCCGATCCGGTCACCCTCGGTCTCTGCAGCCAGCTGGAGCTGGATATCGAAGTCGAAAAGGCCGCGAAGAATGCTCCGATCCCGTCGCAGGTTGAGCTCGAAGAGACCCTGATGCCGGTTGAGGAAAGCACGAGCGAGGAAGCGCTGGCAGCTGCATTCAAGTTCGACACGTCCCGTCCGGCTCCGCAGCCGGAAGAGGTATTCGATGCCGATGCAGTGTTTGCAAAGCTGAATTCTCTCAAGAATGCCAGCAATGCCGACGAAGACGACGACGACGCCTGATCGGCATAAATAAGAGCACTTTAGAGCCGTCGGTTGCGTGATCAACCGGCGGCTTTTCTTTTTGGAGTCTCTTGGATTTGCCTATCGCTCGGTGAGCTTGAGTTCTATGCGGCGGTTCTTGGCAAGCGCGTCCGGGGTTTCACCCTCTTCCAGCGGCTGGAATTCGCCGAACCCGGCAGCCACAAGCCGCTTCGGATCGACGCCCTGCTCGATCAAGTAACGCACCACCGAAATTGCGCGGGCTGCGGACAGTTCCCAGTTGTTGCGAAGACGCCCTGTTCCCGAAAGCGGGCGCGCATCCGTATGTCCATCCACACGCAGAACCCAGTTGATCTCGTCGGGGATCTGGACTGCAAGCTCCTTGATGGCGTCGGCCAGTTTCTTCAGTTCGACCTGACCTTCGGGATTGATGTCTTCCGAGCCGGAGCCGAACAGGACTTCTGACTGGAACACGAAACGGTCGCCGACGACGCGGATGTCCGAGCGTTGGGACAGGATTTCGCGCAACCGCCCAAAGAAATCGGAACGATAGCGGGAAAGCTCCTGAACGCGCTGGACCAGAGCCGCATTCAGTCTCTTTCCAAGACTTGCGATCTTCGCCTGACTCTGGGTTTCCTTTGCCTCCGCGGCTTCAAGAGCTGCATTGGCGGCTGCCAACTGGCGGCGCAGGGCACCGATCTGCTGGTTTAGAAGTTCGATCTGGGCAAGGGCGCGCTGGCTGACCTGTTTCTCGTCATCCAGCAGGGTCTCCAGCTGGGCAGCCCGTCCTCCAGCTTCATCTGCCTCTCCGGAGCTGTTGGCCAGAAGGGCCAGCAGGCGGTCCTTTTCGCTCGTTGCATCACCAAGGCTTGCTTCAAGGCCGGAGATGGTATCTTCCAGCTCGCGTGCGCTTGCGCGTTCCAGAGCAAGAAGCTGGGTGAGTTCGGAGATTTGGGCATTCAGGCGGTTCAGAACCGTGTCCCGACCTGACAATTGCTGCGACAGGAAAAACTGCGCCAGCATGAAAATGGACAGAAGGAAGATGATGACCAGCAACAGGGTTGCCATGGCGTCGACGAAGCCCGGCCAATAGTCCGTTCCCTGATTGCGCCGGCGGGCGCGCATGCCTCCGGCCATCGTCTACTCCTTCGCGCGATCAAACGCTGCAGAGATGGACGTGAGCAGCGTCTCGATCCGCTTTTGCTGCTCGCCCTGACCTTCCGCCCAGTCCCGCATCATCTGCTGCTCGGACCTTACGTGTTTCACGAGGCCCTGGATGCCTTCTGCGAGATTGGCCATTGCTTGGGCCGCATTCTTGCTGCTGCCCTCTTCAATGGTTTTCTGGAGCGCCTTGATGGCAGCCTGAACCTGATCAACATTGCCGGACATGTTGGGCGCAAACTGGCCATCTTCCGGTTCAATATCCGTCACGGTCGAGAGCCAGTCCTCAAGTTCCGTGTAAAAGCGGTTCTGAGCCTGTCCGGCCTGCAAATCCAGAAAGCCGAGGATCAGGGAGCCTGTCAGGCCGAAGAGGGACGATGAAAAGGCCGTGCCCATGCCCGAAAGCGGCGCTTCAAGGCCAGCCTTCAGGTCTTCGAAAATGACGTTGGCATCTCCGGATCCAACGTCGAGGGACTGAATGGTCGCGCCAACCGCGCTTACGGTTTGCAGGAGGCCCCAGAAGGTGCCCAGCAGACCGAGAAAGACAAGGAGGCCTGTCAGATAGCGAGATATCTCGCGGGATTCTTCAAGACGCATCCCGATGGAATCGAGGATCGTGCGCGCCGTTGCTGGCGTCAGGGTCATTTCCCCGACCTTGTTGCCAAGCAGGGTGGCCATCGGGGCAAGCAGAACAGGACCGCGATCATCCAGACCGGGGTCGCCGGTCCTGAAGCCATTGACCCAGGAGATTTCAGGGAAGAGCCTGATAACCCGCCCAAACAGGAGGATGATGCCGAACAGCGCCACCATGATAATGAGCCCGTTCAGTCCCGGGTTGCTCACAAAGGCGACGGAAATCTGCCGGTAAAGTATGAAGGCGATAAAGGATACGATCACCAGGAAGATGATCATGAAGGAGAGATAAGCCTTAGGACTGGACAGGCTGTAAGGGTCGAAGTCTCGTGCCATGAGTCGCCAAAATCGCCAATGAACCGTAACTCATTGATAGCGTGATTTGATTGGCGAAGAAAACCGTTAATCGTTAACGGCGACAGGCTTAACCACCGCTAACGTCACTTGCGCGTAAGCAGCGTTTTGCGCAAGTGACGGAAAAAACGGATAAATATGGTTATCAGGCAGACGCTGCGGTCTTGAGAAGACGCAGGATATGACGATGGGAAAACTCGTTTCCGGCGACGACGTCACCGTTTTCGAGCATCTTGTCCTTGCCTTCCATGTCACTGACATAGCCGCCAGCTTCCTTCACCAGAAGCAGGCCTGCAGCAATATCCCATGAATTGAGCTTGTGTTCCCAGTAGCCGTCCAGACGGCCGGCGGCAACCCATGCCAGATCGAGTGCGGCAGCACCGGCCCGGCGGATACCTGCGGTTTCCGGCATGATGTAGCGCAGTTCCTTCAGGGCGCGGCCATGATCGCCGCGGCCAATGAAGGGAAGACCGGTGCCAAACACCATGTCTGCCGGATTTTCACGGGCCGCCACGCGCAGGCGGCGGTCATTCAGATAGGCGCCACGGCCCTTTTCGGCGGTGTAGAGCTCGTCCATGACGGGATTATACACCACGGCGGCTACGATCTGCCCGTTGCGCTCCAGACCAATGGACGTCGCAAAGATCGGGATGCCATGCAGAAAGTTGGTGGTGCCGTCCAGCGGATCGATATGCCAGCGGTGATTGCCGTCCGTACCTTCGACCTCGCCGGATTCCTCCATCACGAGACCGTAGGTCGGGCGTGCCTTGATCAGTTCGTTGCGCAGAATTTCTTCTGCCCGGCGGTCGGCGGCAGACACGAAGTCGCCCGGGCCCTTGCGGGAAACCTGAAGGTTCTCGACTTCACCAAAATCGCGTATCAGTCCGCGTCCCGCCTTCGTGGCGGCCTGGACCATGACGTTCAATATTGCTGTGCGGGCCATACCGTTGCCGTTCTTGTTGGGCGCGGCCTTGTCGGACCGCGCCTGAATGTGTTTTGGGGTCTTTTAGTCCGCGCGGCGCACGTATTCCAGAGTGCCAGTGTCGACAATGATCTTCTCACCAGCGGTAATGAAAGGCGGAACCATTACACGGACACCGTTTTCCATGATCGCAGGCTTGTAGGACGAAGACTGGGTCTGGCCCTTCACGACGGCATCAGCCTCGGTGATTTCCAGGACAACATGCTGCGGAAGGGTGATGCCGATCGGGCGCTCTTCGTGCATTTCAACGGTGACCATCATGCCGTCCTGAAGAAAGGCTGCGCGGTCGCCGACAAATTCGGTCTGCAGTTCGAGCTGCTCGTAGGTCTCCGTGTCCATGAAGATCAGCATGTCTTCCTGGGTATAGAGATACTGGAAGTCTTTCTGCTCAAGGCGAACACGCTCGACCTTGTCTTCCGAGCGGAAGCGCTCGTTCAGTTTGCGGCCGTCAATGAGGTTCTTCATTTCGACCTGGGCGAAGGCGCCGCCCTTGCCCGGCTTGACATGATCCACCTTGACCACTGCCCAGAGGGTCTCTTGGTGCTGCAGCACGTTGCCCGGCTTGATTTCGTTACCGTTGATCTTCATGAAACGACCGATTGTCTGATTGTTGTGAACTGGTCTACGCAGCAGGCCCGGTTCGGGTAGCGTAGCAACCGATTGGCGCCTCAACACCACACTTGAGCGCAGGTTTCAAGGAAAAAAGAAGGGTGTCCCTAACAGAGTGCGTTCCAGCTTCCTCAAGGAGACGGAGGCGTCTGGTCGGATGAGGGAGCAAACAGGGTGGCTGTGCGCTGTCCGGCGAGTGCCTTGGCAGCTTCCACCTCGTCTGGATCCAACCCGTTGACGAAGGTGTCCAGAAGCGGATCTTCAACGCCGAGTGCACGGGCGACATAGTGCCATGCAGCAGCCTGAACAGGGGCCGGATCGCGCCCGCGGCCATTTGCAAGGATGCGCGCCAGCCGGTTCATCGCAACGGGATTGCCGGCAATTGCAGCGCGCTCAAACCATGCGGCGGCTTCGCGCTCATCCGGGTCCAGTCCTTTGCCCTGAAATCTCAGGATGCCGTAATAGACTTGCGCGGAAGTGTGACCACGGCGGGCGGCCCGGCCCAGCCAGAAGGCACCCTGGCCTTCATCCACCTCACCGCCAATCCCTTCCAGATAGGACAGTCCCAGCGTGTATTGTGCTTCCGCATCATTGAGCTGCCCGGCCTGAAGCAGAAGATCGCGGGCCTTCGCCTCATCGCGTTCTCTTCCCTCTCCGGCCTGATAGAGGAGCGCAAGATTATAGAGGGCGGAGGGCTTTTCGGCTTTTGCTGCTATTTCGAAATAGTCTGCCGCCTTCTTCTTGTCGGCCTCCACCCCATTGCCAAGCAGATAGAACTGCCCCAGCCGCAAGGCGGCTTCCGCGTCGCCTTGCGCTGCGGCGAGCTGATACCAGTCTGCCGCCTTGGAATAGTTCTGAGCGATGCCGCTGCCGGTCTCGTGCAAGACACCCAGAAGCGTTTGGGCCGGAAGATTGCCTTGCTCTGCCAGAGGCGTTGCCATAGCGAGGGCGGTCAGGAACCAGCCGCGCTGAAAGGCACCATACGCGATATCTTCCGTGACGCCTGTGTCTTCCGGCACGATCGGTGGCCCAGCGTCAATAGCCAGGATCAGGCCCGGGTTTTGCGGCTGTTCCTGCACTTCGGCATTTGCTTCGGACTGCGGTTCCGCGGCGGGATCAACTGCGGGCGTTTCGGCTGCCGCCGCCGGTTGCGTTTGAGCTTCCGGGGTTTTTGTTTCCTGCGCAAATGCGACGGGCACAAGCAGCATGATCGAGGCGGACGTCGCCACGCACAGTTTCACAAGGCGTGAACCCGCTAGAAGGGAAACAGTTCTGGCAATCGGCTGACCGGTCATCTGATCAATCGGCGTCCTCAAATGGATGGTTTTCCAAAATGGCATTCGCAGCCTTTACGGCTTCGCCCGGACCTTCCGGGTGAGACCATACGGCGTCCTTGAGGGCGACAAAGTCCGCGCCGGTCGCCGCTGCTGCCTCGACAGACGCCATCGTCTTGCCGCTCAGCGCGACACACGGAGCCTCAAAGAGTTCCGACCACCAGTCTGCCTTGGAAATGGTTTTCGGGTGGGCCTCGTCCTGTTCTTCAAGGTCGAGACGGCCAAAGAAAAGATAATCCACCCCGGTCTCGGCGACTTCCATATCCTCGTGTTTCAGCTTTGTGCCACCGGCTCCGACAATGCGGGCAGGTTGAAAGCTTTCGACGGCAAGTTTCACGTCGTCGAGGGAAGAATCAATGTGTACACCATCTGCTCCGGACCGACCGGCGGCTTGTGTATCGGCATAGACGATAGCGGCGGCACCTGCGGCCTGAATAACCGGCACCAGGGTTTCCGCAGCCTTTTGAATATCCTTGGAACTGGAAGAGGGCATGTAGATGAGCACGCAGGCCACGTCTCCACCCTGAAATGCAGCCTCCAGTCTTGCGGACATATCTGCCGTGTCAAAGGCGGGCGGAGTTACGAGGAATAGGCGTGGCCGGTTCACGGGGCGTGTCTCTTTGCTTGGCTGCAATAGCGGGTCGAACGTGCCTTTAGCCTCTAATCATAGCAAAAGAGGGGCGCAAGGCCCCTCTGTGAAATTAAATTTTGCAACCAGCCGGAGATTAGCTGACCTTTGGGTCGAGGCTTCCGTCCTTGTAGCGGGCTGCCATTTCGGCCAGCGTCGCTATCCGGCTGATTTTTGCGGCCTGTCCGGCGGTGTTGAAAGCCTCGAAACGTTGGACGCAGAGTTTTTGCATCGCGTCGCGGGCAGGCTTGAGGTATTTGCGCGGATCGAACTCGCCGGGGTTCTCGGACAGGATCTTGCGGATCTGGCCGGTCATCGCCATGCGGTTGTCCGTGTCGATGTTGATCTTGCGAACGCCGTTCTTGATGCCACGCTGGATTTCCTCGATCGGCACACCCCAGGTTTGGGGCATCTGGCCACCATACTGGTTGATGATGTCCTGCAGATCCTGCGGAACTGATGAGGATCCGTGCATGACAAGATGCGTGTCGGGCAGGCGGCGGTGAATTTCCTCGATCACATGCATGGCGAGGATGTCGCCGTCCGGCTTGCGGGTGAATTTGTAGGCGCCGTGGCTGGTGCCCATGGCGATGGCAAGCGCATCGACCTTGGTTTCCTGAACGAATTTGACCGCCTCGTCCGGATTGGTCAGCAGCTGGTCTTCACTCAGTTTGCCTTCTGCGCCGTGACCGTCTTCCTTGTCGCCCATGCCGGTTTCGAGTGAACCGAGAACACCGAGTTCGCCCTCAACGGAAATGCCGCCGAGATGGGCCATATCGGTCACGGTCTTGGTGACGCCTACATTGTAGTCCCAGCCAGCCGGTGTCTTGCCGTCTGCTTCCAGCGAGCCGTCCATCATGACGGATGTAAAACCTGCCTGAATGGCGGTCATGCAGGTGGACGGTTCGTTGCCGTGGTCCAGATGCACGCAGACGGGAATATGCGGGTAGATTTCGGTGACAGCGTCCATCATGTGCTTCAGCATCACGTCATGGGCGTAGGAACGTGCTCCGCGGGATGCCTGAATGATGACCGGCGAATTCGTCTGGTCGGCTGCTGCCATGATGGCAAGCGCCTGTTCCATATTGTTGATGTTGAATGCTGGCACACCATAGTCTTGCTCTGCAGCGTGGTCGAGCAATTGGCGAAGCGTAATCCGAGCCATCAAAATCTCCCGTTTTGCCATGACCGGCGCGGAGCGGGTTGACCTCGCGCCAGTAGAACGTGGCTTGTCGATGCGGTGTTTCTACCAAACCATCCGAAATTGGGAAGATGGGCGGCAAGGACCTAAATCAATTAAATTGATGACGGTGAAAAGAAATTCGGCCCAGGCATGGTTTTCCCGGCACTTGTGCCGGGAAAATGACGGTTTTTTCGAGCTGTTCTTTCAATTGGTCTTGCGCGGACTCAATTGGATGAGAGCGCTGCTGGTGAAAACAGCACACCGAACTGTTCGCACCAAATGACCACGGACTTGAATTTCGAAAGATCGGCGTCTGCCGGGATCGAATACCGCTGGTCGCCGATATTTCCCTTGAGCGGACCGAGGGACAGCCACTCCCCATTGATCACATCGGAAGCGGAAGTCGGGTTCTCGTGGTTTGACAGCCAGACCTTGAGGTCCGGTCCGTTGGTGACCTTGAATTCGGACAACTGGAGTTCGGTGCCGTTGTCCAGTTGCACGAGAGTGGCCTTGCCCGAGCCCTTGTGGGCGAAGTCCGCATCCTTGAAGGTGCCGGTGGCCAGGATCTGGGAAGAAGAAACAGTCACGAGATTCTCCGAAACGGTGCGATCAATCCACAGTGGGGAAGCCAGATACCAAAACGCTGCGCCAAATACGGCTCCCGCAAGGAAGCAGGGAATTGCGATCAGGAGAAATCTTTTCATCTTTTTACAAGCCATATTTACGCATGGGAAGTCTCGGCTCTTATCGATCTTTTACGGAAAATATGCAAGCAGTTACGGCAACTTGCATCAAAAAGTAAAAGGGCTCGCCGCTGGCGAGCCCTTTCCGAAAGTTGGTTGAGGGACCGGCAGTCTAGCCCTCCAGAGCCTTCACTCCCGGTAGCTCCTTGCCTTCCAGCCATTCCAGAAAGGCCCCGCCCGCCGTCGATACATAGGAGAAGCTGTCCGCGGCATCGGCGTGATTGAGTGCGGCGACTGTATCGCCTCCACCGGCGACGGAATTCAGCTTTCCGGCCTTGGTGCGCTCTGCAGCGTGCTGGGCTGCTGCCACTGTCGCTGTATCAAACGGTTCGATCTCGAAAGCGCCGAGTGGTCCGTTCCAGACGAGGGTGGCTGCCGTGTCGATCTTCTTGCGGACGTTGTCGACGGAATCAACTCCCACATCGAGCATCATTGCGTCCTCGGGGATGGCATCAATCGCAACAGTTTCGTTGGCCGCACCTGCCTTGAATTCGCGAGCTACAACAGCGTCTGTCGGCAGGACGATCTCGCAGCCGGCCTTTTCCGCGGCTGCCATGATGGTCCGGGCTGTATCGGCAAGATCATGCTCGCAAAGCGATTTCCCGACATTGACGCCTTTTGCGGCGAGGAAGGTGTTGGCCATGCCGCCACCGATCACCAGCAGATCGACCTTGGTGACAAGGTTTTCCAGAAGATCGATCTTGGACGAGACCTTTGCGCCGCCAACCACGGCCAGCACCGGGCGCTGGGGCTCGCCAAGGGCGGATCCCAGAGCTTCCAGTTCTGCCTGCATGGTGCGACCGGCAAAGGACGGCAGGAGCCGAGCGATGCCCTCGGTGGAGCCGTGGGCGCGGTGAGCCGCGGAGAAGGCGTCGTTGACATAGACATCGCCGTTCGCGGCGAGCGCCTTGGCGAAGTCCGGATCGTTCTTTTCCTCGCCCTTGTGATAGCGGGTGTTCTCCAGCAGGAGCACGCCGCCATTTTCCAGCGCTGCAATCGCCTCTTCCGCAACCGCACCGATGCAATCTTGTGCGAAGGCGACAGGCTTGCCCAAAAGGGTGGCGACCGCGGGAGCAACCGGAGCCAGAGACATCTCTGCAACCCGCTCTCCCTTCGGCCGGCCGAAGTGAGCAAGCAGGATGACTTTCGCGCCCTTGTCGGACAGTTCCCGGATTGTCGGCAGAACCCGCTCGATGCGGGTGGTGTCGGTCACTTTGTCCCCGTCCATCGGAACATTCAGGTCGACTCGTACCAGAACGCGTTTGCCGGAGAGGTCGGTGAGGTCATCAAGGGTCTTGAAGGTCATGTTTGAAACTCAACAGGTTGGGTTATGGCCGTGAGGAGTTGGTGGTAATGGCAATGCCAATTCCGAACAATGTCAGGAGGACACCGAAGGAACGCTCCATCCAGAGTTTGGCGCGCATGAAAGCCTGCCGAACACTGGGCAATGTGAAGAACAGCGTTACCAGAACAAACCAGAGGAAGACGCCGGATGCCATGATCCCGCCATAGCCGATTTTGGTCCAGAGTGGGGTCGTCGGTGAAGTGACCTGCAAGAACACACTCATGGCAAACATGGTTGCCTTCGGATTGGTCACATTGGTGAAGAAGCCCCAACGAAGGGCCTTCAGCGGGCTCATGGTGGTGTTCTCGCTGCTTTTCGGCGGCTCAGAAGAGGCTGAGCGGAACATGGTGACACCTAGGAAGATCAGGTAGGCGGCGCCGATAAGCTTGAGGGCGTTGAAGAGGAAAATCGATTGGGAAACAATCAGCCCGATGCCGGCGAGCGCGTAGGAAACGTGGACGCCGAGGGCAAGGGCAATGCCGAGCGCGGTCATGATGCCGGCCATGCGGCCACCGACAAGCGCATTGCGGAGAACAACCGCGAAGTCCGGGCCCGGAACAATGGCCACGACAACGGTCAGCGATATCACAGTCAGAAGTTCAATCATTCTTGTCTCATTATTCGAAATAAAAAGGGCGGACATGCGCCTTGCACATCCGCCCCCTCAATCAAACTGTCTGTCTGATCACCATGATCAGATCAGCTTAGCCATGGCGACGGCTGTGTCGGACATGCGGTTGGAGAAGCCCCACTCGTTGTCGTACCAGGTCAGGATACGCACAAAGGTGCCATCCATGACCTTGGTCTGGTCCATGTGGAAGACCGAGGAGTGCGGGTCATGGTTGAAGTCCATGGAGACCAGCGGCTCTTCGGTATAGCCAAGGATGCCCTTGAGCTTGCCGTTGGCTGCTTCCTTGATGGCTGCGTTGATTTCCTCAACGGATGTTTCGCGCTTGGCGATGAAGTTGAGGTCGACAACAGAGACATTCGGGGTCGGGACGCGGATTGCGACGCCGTCCAGCTTGCCATTCAGCTCAGGAAGAACCAGACCCACTGCCTTTGCGGCGCCGGTGGAGGTCGGGATCATGGACATTGCAGCGGCGCGGGCCCGGTAGAGGTCCTTGTGCATCGTGTCCAGGGTCGGCTGATCACCGGTGTAGGAGTGGATCGTGGTCATGAAGCCCTTTTCGATGCCGACGGTCTCATTGAGAACATAGGCAACCGGGGACAGGCAGTTGGTGGTGCAGGACGCATTCGAGACGACGAGGTCGTCCTTGGTCAGGGCGTCATGGTTCACACCAAACACGATGGTCTTGTCAGCGCCTGCGGCCGGGGCCGAGACCAGAACGCGCTTTGAGCCATTCTCCAGATGGAGGGCGGCCTTGTCGCGTGCTGTAAAGATGCCCGTGCACTCCATTGCGACATCAACACCGAGTTCGCCCCAGGGAAGGTCCTTCGGGTCGCGGATAGCGGTGACCTTGATCGGGTTGCCGCCACCTACGGAGATGGTGTCGCCGTTTACAACCACATCCGACGGAAACCGTCCGTGTACAGAGTCGTAGCGCAGGAGATGTGCATTGGTTTCAACCGGACCGAGGTCGTTGATCGCCACTACTTCGATATCGGTGCGACCGGATTCAACAATTGCACGGAGGACATTCCGGCCAATGCGGCCAAACCCGTTGATTGCAACCTTGGTTACCATTCTCTACTCCCAAAATGGAGCGTGGCGCTGCCCCGCTCATGCTGAAAACCTGACCTGAACCGGAATAGGCGGCCGCGTCACAAGTCTCAAGACAATTCCTCTTGGTGAAATCACTTAGCCAATTTGGCCTTGGCAGCCTCGACTACGGCTTCCGTGGTGATTCCAAAGTGCTTGTACAGCTCCTTGTAGGGACCGGATGCGCCAAATCCAGACATGCCGACGAAGGTGCCGTTCGAGCCGATGAAGCGGTCCCAACCCATGCGAATCCCGGCTTCGATCGCGATCTTGACCGGAGCCTCGCCAAGGATGGCCTCCTTGTAATCGTCGGACTGTTCCTCGAACAGTTCGAAGCAAGGTACGGAAATAACACGGGCAGCAATGCCTTCCTCGGCCAGCTGTGCCTGTGCCTCAACAGCGATTTCCACTTCCGAACCGGACGCAAACAGCGTGACTTGCGGGGTCTCTTCGCTATCGACCAGAACATAAGCGCCGCGGGCGCAGAGGTTCTTTTCCTCGAACTCGGTACGCTGTGCGGGAAGATTCTGGCGGGTCAGCGCAAGCACGGACGGAGCGGACTGGTTTTCCAGAGCAAGCTGCCAGCACTCGAGGGTCTCGGTAATGTCTGCAGGACGGAAGAAGTAAAGGTTCGGAATGGCGCGAAGGGCGGCATAGTGTTCGACCGGCTGGTGCGTCGGGCCGTCTTCGCCAAGGCCGATGGAATCATGCGTCATCACGTGGATGACACGCTGGTTCATCAGGGCAGCAAGACGCAGGGACGGACGGCAGTAGTCGGAAAAGACAAGGAAGCCGCCGGAATAGGGAACCAAACCGCCGTGAAGCGCCATGCCGTTCATCGCGGCTGCCATGCCGTGTTCGCGAATTCCCCAGTGGATGTAACGGCCAGAGAAATCGTCCGGTGTCACCGGCTTGGTCTGGGCAGTTTTGGTGTTGTTGGATCCGGTCAGGTCGGCAGAGCCGCCGATGGTTTCCGGAACCACCTCGTTGATGACACCCAGTACGGCTTCCGACGCCTTGCGGGTCGCCATGTTCGGCTTGTCTTCGGCGAGTTTCTTCTTGTAGGCGAGAAGCGCATCGGTGAGGCCACCTGGCAGAT
The DNA here is from genome assembly GCF_008711325.1 of Roseibium sediminis. Classification (GTDB taxonomy): domain Bacteria; phylum Pseudomonadota; class Alphaproteobacteria; order Rhizobiales; family Stappiaceae; genus Roseibium; species Roseibium sediminis. The sequence continues at coordinate 251,248 of NZ_VXDB01000001.1, read as the reverse complement.
CACCACGCTGACGGCGTTCGAACTCGACGCGGACTTCCGCGTCCTTTTCCGCGAACCGCTTTTCCCATTCCTTGTGGGCGTGGGCAGAGCGAAGACCGGCGATGCGCCATGCATCCAGAATTTCGCTCGGAACCTCAAAGGGCTTGTGCGACCAGTTCAACGCTTCGCGGGTGCCCGCGATTTCGGTTGCGCCAAGCGGAGAGCCGTGCACGCCAGAGGTGCCTGCCTTGTTCGGAGCGCCGAAGCCGATGGTGGTTTTGGCGGCGATCAGGGTCGGGCGGTCGCTGGCCTGAGCCTGACGAATTGCAGCTGCAATGGCCTGCGGATCGTGACCGTCAATGCTGATGGTGTTCCAGCCGGAAGCCGCAAAGCGGGCAACCTGGTCGGTGGAATCGGTGATGCTGACCTTGCCATCAATGGAAATGCCGTTGTCGTCCCAGATCACGATCAGCTTGTTCAGCTTCAGATGACCGGCCAGCGAAAGGGCTTCCTGGCTGATGCCTTCCATGAGACAGCCATCGCCTGCCAGAACATAAGTGAAGTGGTTCACCAGATCCTGGCCGAATTGGGTTTCCATCAGGCGCTCGGCGATCGCCATGCCGACACCGTTTGCCAGACCCTGACCGAGCGGGCCTGTCGTGGTTTCAATGCCTGCGCCATGGCCGAATTCCGGATGGCCCGCAGTGAGCGCACCGATCTGACGGAAATTCTTGACCTGGTCGAGCGTGAAGTCTTCGTAGCCCAGAAGATAAAGAAGGCTGTAAAGCAGCATCGAGCCGTGACCGGCGGACAGGATGAAACGGTCGCGGTCCGCCCAGTCCGGTGCAGTCGGGTCGAATTTCAGGAATTGTGTGAAGAGGACGGTCGCAATGTCGGCTGCGCCCATAGGCAGGCCTGGGTGACCGGAATTGGCTTGCTCCACTGCATCGATGGCAAGAAAGCGGATCGCATTTGCCATGCGCTGGTGTTTTTCAAGGTCGGTCATCATAATCCCATCGGTTGTGGCGATCAGCCGGGTCATGTCGTCTTGTTGGCGCCCCGGTTTAGCGGGTCCTATGCCCCTGAGCTACGGGGAGGTGGGCGCGTGCTCGGAAAAGCGCCCGACAAATATCAGGAACATTCCTTGAGTCAATAAACACAGGTGTCGAATGACACGTTGAGACGTGATCAATTGAGGATTCTTACGATGTGGCATTGACGGAGGTTTTGGTCGGCGCCTACTGTTTTAACCTTACGAAATGTATTGCTTCGCCCAAATCTTCAAAAGTTTGGCAGAAAGACTTCGCATGTCAGTGGAGTTTATGGCAATCATTGAGTGTGGGGGGGCAGAATGCTGCCAGAGGTGTTTTTATGGTAGCGCGTGCGGCACAAGAACGACGTGAGGAAGTGGCGTTGAGTTTGGCAGAGAGCGAGCATGAAGGTGTGGTCACACTGGATGGTGCCCTTCAGCGGCTTGAACGCGCACTTGGCACTCTGGAAGGCGTGGTGCAACATCGCGTGGAAGTTGATCGGTCGGTGAGCGGTCTCAAGGAAGACATTCAACGACTTAGCGAGGATCGCTCGCAGCTTGCTTCTACCCTGGACAAGGCGGAAGCCAAGGCGGCGAGGCTGGAAGATGCGAACCGGGACGTGTCCCGTCGGCTTGTTTCGGCAATGGAATCGATCCGCTTCGTACTGGAAGAACGCGGGAGCTGATCGCGCATGGCGCAAATCACCGTAACAATCAATGGCAAGGCGTTCCGGATGGCTTGCGACGACGGGGAGGAAGACCGCCTGCTGGGTCTGGCCAACCGGTTTGATGGATTGATTACGGAACTACGCGATGCCTTTGGCGAGATTGGCGATCAACGCCTGACAGTCATGGCGGGTATCATGGCAACAGATCAGCTTGCTGAGCTCGAGCGCAAGAATGCAGAGCTTGAAATCGAACTGAAACGGGTAAGGGAAGCCCAATCACAGGCCGCCGTTTCCAAAATGCGGACTGAAAGCGAAGTTGCCGAGGTCATCGACCGAACGGCGGCAAGGCTGGAAATCCTTTCCGAACATCTCAGCCGGACCCTTAAGCCACAGTAAGTCCGGCCTGCAATGAATGGCTGATCAAACCCGGTTGGACCACGTCTTCGTGAGGGACTGGTTTTTGGCTTCCATCGTGTCTATATGCTGTTGCTGTGGCTGCGTGACACGTGAGGAACTTTATCCCCGGGGCCTTACGCATTCCTGAGGGAGCTGTCCCTGCTCTGGACCGTGGTCTGTTGCATACGGCGCCCACCTACACTGTAGGTTTCCCGGGATTGCACTTTCCCACGGTCATGCGGCTACGCTGATCCTTCCCGGACATGCCGTGTTTCGGGGCATGCCGGAGCGACCAGACATGAGCGCAGTGACTACCGACAAGGCGGCGCAAAAAGCTGCCCTTCGCAAGGAAGCATTGTCGCGGCGCGGAGCCATCTCTCCTATTGACCGCATTGAGGCATCGTTGAGCCTCGTTACCCAAGCAGAATTGCTGAACTTGCCCCTTGGTGCCGTCGTCGCGGGCTATTGGCCTATCCGCGACGAACTTGATCCCCGACCGCTATTGCATCGCCTCCGTGAACTTGGACACAGGCTTTGTCTGCCTGTCGTTGCAAAGCCACATCTTCTTTTTCGGGAATTCGGAACGGAGACGGATTTTGAGCCCGCCGGGTTCGGAACAATGGCTCCTGGCCCGCAAGCCCCGGAAATCCGCCCCGATGTTCTGTTGATGCCGCTATCGGCCTTTGACGGGGCAGGAAACCGCATCGGATATGGGAAAGGGCACTACGACACGGCGATCGCCGCCCTTGAAGGGACGGGTCCTCTGGCGCTCATAGGTCTTGCATTTGATGTCCAAGCGGTGGAAGAGGTGCCGGCAGAGGCTCATGACAAGCCGATGGATGGAATTTTGACGGAAAGCGGGTTCAGACGCTTTCCCAAGTGAGGATGCATGAAACTCCTGTTTCTCGGAGACCTTGTCGGACGCGCGGGCCGAACTGCGGCAATTGAACTGCTTCCCAACCTGGTCGAGGATCACCAGCTCGACTTTGTCGTGGTCAATGGCGAAAACGCGGCCTCCGGCTTCGGGATCACCGAGACAATTTTGCAGGATGTGCTGGATGCGGGGGCGGATGTCGTCACCACCGGCAATCACGTCTGGGACCAGCGGGACACGCTTGTTTATATCGAGCGACAGGATCGGCTGTTGCGTCCGGTGAATTTTCCAAAAGGCACGCCGGGGCGCGGCGCCCATTTGTTTACCGCCCGCAACGGGGCGCAAGTGATGGTCGCCAATGTCATGGGCCGCGTCTACATGGATGCGCTGGATGATCCCTTTGCGGCAATTGACCGGGTGGTGGATGATTGCCCGCTTGGACAGGTCGCCGATGCCATCATTGTCGACATGCATGCCGAGGCAACCAGCGAAAAGCAGGCCATGGGCCATTTTCTGGACGGGCGGGTGAGTCTCGTTGTTGGCACACATACCCATGTGCCGACTGCCGATCACCAGATCCTGTCCGGTGGGACGGCCTATATGTCAGATGCAGGCATGTGCGGCGACTATGACAGCGTGCTGGGCATGGACAAGGAAGAGCCGGTGAACCGGTTTCAGCGCAAGATACCGGGAGGAAGGTTCACCCCGGCGCTGGGCGATGCAACGGTTTGTGGTGTGGCTGTTGAAACCGATGACCGGACCGGACTTGCCACGGCGATCGCTCCAGTTCGCATAGGCGGACGGCTGGAGCCGGTGCTGCCTTCCTTCTGGCTAGCCGACTGATCAATTCCTGAGTTGAACTTTCCCGCTGACGCTGGATTTTCCACGGCAATTTGCCTATAAGCGTCGCACATTTAGAGACCGAACCTCAGCGTTCAGCAGAAAAACTCGAGAAATCCCATGGCAGGACATTCAAAATTCAAGAACATCATGCACCGCAAGGGCCGTCAGGACGCGGCGCGGTCGAAGGTGTTTTCCAAGCTGTCGAAGGAAATCACCGTCGCTGCAAAAATGGGTGACCCGGATCCGGATTCAAATCCGCGTCTTCGCCTTGCCGTTCAGAACGCCAAGGCTCAGTCCATGCCCAAGGACAACATTCAGCGCGCCATCAACAAGTCTCAGGCTGGCGATGCCGAGACCTACGAGGAAATCCGCTACGAAGGCTACGGCCCGGCAGGCATTGCCATCGTTGTCGAGGCTCTAACGGACAACCGCAACCGTTCCGCATCCAACATCCGTTCCTATTTCACGAAATGTGGCGGGTCTCTGGGCGAAACCGGCTCTGTGTCCTTCATGTTCGACCGCGTCGGCGAAATCACCTACGGCGTAGATGCCGGTGAAGCCGATGCAGTTCTTGAAGCTGCTATCGAGGCTGGAGCTGATGACGTTGTTTCTGACGAAAACGGCCATGTTATCTACACCTCCTTTGAGGATCTGAACGAGGTCGGCAAGGCGCTTGAAGCAACCCTTGGCGAAGCCGAGTCCACCAAGATCATATGGAAGCCGCAGAACCTGACGCCGGTGAATGCGGAAAAGGCGCAGACGCTGATGAAGCTGATTGATCTTCTTGAAGACGATGATGACGTTCAAAACGTCTATTCGAATTTCGATGTGGATGAAGAGACAATGGCATCCCTCGCCTCATAAGGGGCGCCTGTCAATCAATTGAACCCCGGCTTTGCCGGGGTTTTTTGTTTATGGGAAGAGAGTTTGATGGACCGCATTTTTGATCTGACCCTTCAGGATCCCAAGACCTTGCAGGAACGTGCGTTGAAGCTTTGCGAAGAGGCCGGCGAGTTGGCGCAGGCGGTCTTGTCTGCAACGAAGGCTCCGGGAAGCGCCTACAAGGAATTGGGGCTGGAGGATGTGCGAGAGGAGGCTGCGGATGCAGCCATCGTTGCCTTGAGCGTTCTGGCTCAAACCTGTGCAGATGAAGAACAGTTCAACGCGGAGCTGAAGCGGCTATTTGCCGAGAAAGCCGCCAAGTGGAGCAAGGTGCTGGCTGGCAATGCAGCCTAGCGTAGATAAGCATCAAGGAGTGGCATGCTGCTGATCGCGGCAAGGCCGATCAGGGCATAGGCGACCCAGCGATAGAGTTTGCCGTCCGCCTTTCCGAAAAAGCGTGATCCGAGGAGAACGCCAATCGCGTAGCATGGGGCGCAAACGATCAAAAGATGCAGAACCTTGACGGTGAAGAACCCGTGAAGGAAATAGGCAATGCAGGTTCCAATGCTTGCCAGGGCAAAGAAGATGATCAGGTTGGCCCGAACCACTCCTGGTTTGCTGGAACTGGAGAGCCAGAACGCAGCCACCGGCGGGGCGGAGACCTGGCTGATACCGCCGAGAAGGCCGGATGTTGCGCCGACCCCAAAGGAAACGGCGGGCCGCGGTTTGCCATCATATCGCCAGCCGGAAACAAGCAGCAGCAGCAGACTGCAGACGATGGCGAAGATAACCCAGCGCAACAAGACGATATCGGTGTTGCCGAGGAACCATGCGCCGGCATGGACAAAGAGGACAGAGCCGAGGACTGCAGGAAGGACCGTTCTCCAGTCACAGATGCGCATCGCTTTTACCGCGAGCGGCAATGTGACAAGCCAGTCGAACAACAAGAAACCTGCTGCAGCAACAGCTGGATGAATGAGGCTGGTAGCAACAGGCATAAAAATCATTCCCGCGCCAAAGCCCGCGAAGCCGCGGACGCAGCCTGCTATGAATACAACGATGGCCAACACCGCCAGAAGTGCAGGCGGGTAGGAAACAAATGGATCAATCATCTGGGCCTGAGCCTGAGGAGATTGGGAATAGTTTTTGTTAGTGCCCGGTTCTTGTGGCGTCAACGCCGAAGTTTTGTTACCGCTTTGTTCTATGATGCATCCGATTCGAATACTCGGCATTGATCCGGGACTCCGCCGCACCGGGTGGGGCGTTATCGAGGTTCTTGGCAATCGCCTGAGCTTTGTTGCTTCCGGCACCGTGACATCCGACAACAAGATAAGTTTGGCCGAACGGCTGGTTCAGCTCCATGACGGCTTGACGCGGATCGTCAGCGATCAAAATCCCGAGGAGGCGGCTGTTGAACATACATTCGTCAACAAGGATGCAGGCGCGACGTTGAAACTGGGTCAGGCGCGCGGGATTGCGCTTCTGGTTCCGTCCCTTGCCGGATTGCCGGTTGCCGAATACGCGCCGAACCTTGTGAAGAAAACCGTGGTCGGCACAGGCCACGCAGAAAAGGAACAGATCCGCGCCATGGTGAAGGTTTTGATGCCTAAGGCCGTGTTCAACAGTGACGATGCGGCAGACGCGCTGGCAATTGCCATTTGTCATGCGCATCATCGCAAGGCGGCGGCCGTTCTGGGCGGCAAGAGGGGCGCGGCATGATCGGGAAACTGAAGGGAACCATCGACAGCTACGGCGAAGATCATGTGATCCTTGACGTTCACGGTGTCGGCTATCAGGTGCATTGCCCGTCCCGCATTCTTCAGGGCCTGCCGCGTGCGGGCGAAGTAGCGGTGCTTTTCATCGAGACGATCGTGCGTGAAGACCTCATTCGCCTTTATGGCTTTGGTGATGAGGCGGAGCGTGAATGGTTCCGCCTGCTGATGACGGTCCAGGGGGTGGGCGCAAAGGTTGCCCTTGCCATTCTCGGGATTTTGAGAGCCAGCGAGATTGCCAATGCCATTGCCCTGTCGGACAAGGCAACTGTTTCGCGGGCACCGGGGGTCGGCAAGAGGGTGGCAGAGCGCATCATTACCGAGCTAAAGGACAAGGCTCCGAGCTACGCCAGTGTGGATGACGCAACGGTTGCCGTGTCTCAGAGCGTTTCTGAAAATGTTGCAGCCCGTCCGGTCGCAGAAGCTGTTTCCGCGCTGACAAATCTGGGGTATGGCCAGCCGCAGGCGTCGGCTGCTGTTGCACGTGCCCTGCAAAGCGCGGGCGAGGACGCCACAACGGAAACCCTGATACGTCTCGGACTTCGGGAGTTGGCGCAATGATCGCTGTCACCTACGCTGCCATCGCAGTCTTTTTTGTTGTCGCCGGCCTCGGCGGAATCATGTTCCTTGATCACAAGTTTTCCCTTGCGGTCGAAGGGCGGAACTATTCGATAAAGGGACGCCGGATCGTGACCGACGATCCCTATGTGCGCAACACTCACCGCAAGTTCTATGCTCTGCGGGTCGCCTATTCCATTTTCCTGCTGGCGCTTCTGTTCTGGATGGTCAGCCATGTCGGATGACACGCGGATCGTGACACCGGAGATCCGGGGCGATGAAATCGACAGCACGATGCGCCCGCAAGTGCTGGATGATTTTGTCGGTCAGGCTCAGGCGCGCGCTAACCTCAAGATCTTCATCGAGGCGGCAAAGGCGCGTGGCGAGGCGCTGGATCACGTCCTGTTTGTCGGCCCTCCGGGGCTTGGCAAGACGACGCTGGCGCAGATCATGGCCCGTGAACTTGGCGTCAATTTTCGCGCCACGTCCGGCCCGGTCATCGCCAAATCCGGTGACCTTGCAGCTCTCCTCACCAACTTGGAAGAGCGCGATGTTCTGTTCATCGACGAAATTCACCGACTGAATCCGGCAGTTGAGGAAGTTCTCTATCCGGCGATGGAGGATTACCAGCTCGACCTGATCATCGGAGAGGGACCAGCTGCCCGGTCAGTGAAGATCGATCTGGCGAAGTTCACGCTGGTAGCAGCGACAACACGTCTCGGGCTTTTGACCACACCGCTGCGTGACCGATTTGGCATTCCGGTTCGTCTGGAATTCTATACGATCCCGGAGCTTGAGCACATCGTGAAGCGCGGGGCGCGGATCATCGGTGTTGGCATGGCCGACGACGGAGCGCATGAAATTGCCAAGCGCTCACGCGGTACACCGCGAATTGCTGGGCGGCTTTTGCGCCGGGTGCGCGACTTTGCCGTTGTCGCTGGCAATGACCGAGTGGATCGTGCTCTGGCCGACAGGGCTCTTTCTCAGCTGGAAGTCGACGGGGCAGGGCTGGACAGTCTGGATCGGCGGTATCTCAACCAGATTGCGCGCAATTTTGGTGGGGGGCCGGTCGGGATTGAAACCATCGCAGCTGCCCTTTCCGAGCCGCGGGATGCCATTGAGGAAATCGTGGAGCCGTATCTGATCCAGAACGGGTTCCTGCAGCGCACACCGCGTGGTCGCGTTCTGACGAATGTGGCCTTTGCCCATCTTGGGCTTGCCGTTCCTGATCGTCCCGATGCGCCGCAGCTCGGCCTCTTTTCCGATCCGAATACCTGAATGGCTGAAAGTGACCGCGCAGTGGATGCGACAGGGTCGGTTCAACCTGCCAGTTCGGGCGGGACACTGAATTACAAACGAGGAAGCTGATCGTGACTGACTGGCCGGATCTTGCAGGTCGTATTGAAAACGGGTCCCATGTCCTGCCGGTTCGGGTCTATTATGAGGACACGGACTTCACCGGGATTGTCTATCACGGGGCTTATGTCCGGTTTTTTGAACGGGGTCGCTCCGACATGCTTCGGGTGATCGGCATTCACCACGCGCAATTGCGCGACGGTGGCCCCGACGGCCGATCGCTGGCTTTTGCGGTTCGGAACATGACACTGGATTTCGTGAAGCCGGCCACGATTGATGATGTTCTGACAGTTCGAACCTCCTTGAAGGGCTATCGGGGTGCCCGGATCGAGCTGGAGCAGGAAATCTGGCGGGAAGACGTGCGGCTTGTCGGGGCAACCGTCAGCGTTGCAGTCATTACCGGCGAAGGGCGGCCTACACGTCTTTCTGGTAAAATGATCGAGTGCCTCGAAAAACTCTCGCCTGCTTCAGAGAATTTCGAAGACTAGCGCCGCGTATTTCCCGAGCTAAATCAAAAGTGATCTTAAAACTCCGCTTCATTAAGGATGCGGTAACCATAATTGATTCCTCTATGGCCGGTGTAATTCGAAGCGGGAAGTCCCAGTTTCGCCAAAATCCGGCGTCAATGAAGCGGCCAACCGGGCCAACGGGCCCGCAATGCTTCAGCGCATCAGGAAAACTGCGCAGGCTTTTCTCGACCAAGAGGTCTTAAGGTTCAATGGAACAACTTGTTCAGACGACATTATCGGCGCCGGAAGGGGATCTGTCCTTCTTCCACCTGTTCTGGCAGGCGCATATTGTGGTCAAGATCGTCATGCTTGGCCTTGTCGCGGCATCTGTCTGGTGCTGGGCGATCATGGTCGACAAGGCGCTTCTGTATACGCGCACCAAACGCCAGATGAACCGCTTTGAAACTGTATTCTGGTCTGGCCAGTCGCTCGAAGAGCTGTATGGAACGCTGCAGAACCGTACCAATCACGGAATGTCGGCAATTTTTGTGGCGGCCATGCGCGAGTGGAAACGCAGCCATGAAGGCGCCCGCCCGGCAATCGCCAGTCTGCAGCAACGTATCGACCGGGTTATGGATGTCACCATCCAGCGCGAGGCAGAGCGACTTGAAAGTCGGCTTCTGGTTCTTGCATCGGTTGGCTCTGCAGCACCGTTCATCGGTCTGTTCGGGACCGTGTGGGGCATCATGACCGCGTTCCAGGCCATCGCGAATGCGGAAAGCACGAACCTTGCCGTTGTCGCACCCGGTATCGCGGAAGCGCTCTTTGCAACGGCTCTTGGTCTTCTCGCAGCTATCCCGGCGGTTATCGCCTATAACAAGTTTTCCTCCGATGTGGGCAAGTCTATTGGCCGCATGGAAGGATTTGCGGACGAATTCTCGGCCATCCTGTCCCGTCAGATCGATCAGAGTCTCTAAGTCATGGGCATGCAAGTCTCATCAGGCGGCGGATCGGGCGGAGGGCGCAGGCGGCGGCGTCGGCGCAACCAGCCAATCAGCGAAATCAACGTGACGCCTTTCGTGGACGTCATGCTTGTGCTTTTGATCATCTTCATGGTCGCCGCACCGCTTCTCACCGTCGGCGTGCCGATTGATCTGCCGGAAACACGGGCGAAGGCGCTTGAGGGCGATACCGAGCCGCTGACGATCTCGATCAACTCGTCGGGGCAGATCTTCCTGCAGAACACGGAAATTGCCATCGATGAAGTCGTTCCGAAGCTGGAGGCGATTGCTGCCAATGGCTACGACCAGCGCATCTATGTCCGTGGCGATCAGGACGCCGATTACGGAACCATGATGAAGGTCATGGGCCGGATCAATGCCGCCGGGTTCAAGAAACTCGGTCTGGTAACACTCGAGGAACGGGATTCTTAACGCGCCATGCGTGTCGGTCTCATTGCATCCCTGGCCGGTCATACGGCCATTTTCCTCTGGGGGCTTGTCGCCTTTCCGGATGCAAACTCTTTGCCGACGCCATCAGTGGAGTCCCTGCCGGTTGACCTTGTCCCGGTGGCTGAGCTGACCCGTTTGCAAAAAGGCGAAAAAAACGCCAAGGAAATTCGCGAAGTTGCTGCGTTGACGCCTAGCGAGGCACCGGAAAAAGAAGTCCCGTCTCCGGCAAAGCGTCCTGCGGAAAAGCCGGTTCAACAGCCGACCCCGCCAACGCCTGCCCCAACGCCGGAGCCAACTCCGACGCCAGAACCCGAGCCCGTTGCGGAGCGTGCGCCGGAACCGCAGCCAGAGCCGCCTGCGGCGCCGGAGCCAACTCCGCAGGCCGAACCTGCGCCTAAGGTTGAACCTGCTCCCGAGGCACCCAAGGAGCCGCAGCCGATCGTGACGAAAGTCAGCCCCCGGACCAAGCCAAAGCCGCCGCGCCAGGAGCCGAAGCCGGAGAAGAACTTTAATCCGAACCAGATCACGGCCCTTTTGAACAAGGTCGAGCCGACGGGCGGAAGCTCCCCCCAGTCGCAGGAACCTGCGTCTCTTGGGTCCCGCAAGGGGCAGGAAAACGTGAAGATGACCCAGTCCGAACTGGACGCCTTGCGCGGGCAGGTTTCAGCATGCTGGAACCCGCCGGTGGGGGCTGCTGGCGCGGAGGATTTGAAGGTGCGCATCCGGTTCAATCTTTCCCAGTCGGGAGAGATATCGGGCAGCCCGGAAGTCATCAATTCCAGTTCCAACCCGGCGTTTGGAGCAGCCGCCAGCAGTGCTGTTCGCGCAATCATTCGCTGCGCGCCTTATTCCCTTCCCATTGCCAAGTATGATGCATGGCAGGAAGTCATCCTGAATTTCGATCCCAAGGAGCTTTTGGGCGGTTAGTATGTCGCATTACCAAGGAGTCGAAGCCCCTATGCGTTCAACAGTCAGTTCATGCGGTTTGCAGTTGGCCGCTCGTGTCGCTTGCCTCTTGCTGCTGACCCTCGCCGGGGCAGTTTCGGTATCACTACCGGCAAAGGCGCTGATCGAACTCGATATTACCCAGGGCAATATCGAGCCGCTTCCCATTGCCCTGCCGGATTTCGGAGCTTCGGGCAGTGACCCCAAGCTCGCATCCGACATGATCGCGGTCATCACGGCGGATCTGAAGCGTTCAGGATTGTTCAAGCCGCTGGACCCGGCCAGCTTCATCCAGAAGAACATGGATGTGAACACCACGCCGCGCTTTGGCGACTGGCGCACGATCGGGGCGCAGGCTCTCGTCAGCGGCACCGTCTCCAAGCAGGCCGATGGTCGGCTGCGGGCCGAGTTCCGCCTTTGGGACGTCTTTGCCTCGGAGCAGATGCTCGGTCAGCAGTTCTTCACCACGCCGGAAAATTGGCGCCGCTTGGCCCATATCATTTCGGACGCCATCTATGAGCGCCTGACGGGCGAAAAGGGTTATTTCGACACACGCATCGTGTTCATCGATGAATCCGGTCCCAAGGACAAGCGGGTCAAGAAACTGGCGATCATGGATCAGGACGGCGCCAATGTTCGCTACCTGACCCGGGGTGACGACCTCGTTCTGACGCCGCGCTTCTCGCCGACGAGCCAGGAAATCACCTACATGTCCTATTCGGGAGCTGATCCAAGCGTTTACCTCCTGAACATCGAAACAGGGCAGCGGGAGATTGTCGGCAACTTCCCGGGCATGACCTTTGCGCCGCGCTTCTCGCCTGACGGGCAAAGTGTTGTGATGAGCTTGCAGCAGGGTGGTAATGCGAACATCTTCAAGATGGACCTGCGCTCGCGCCAGACGACACGCCTGACCAACACGGCGGCTATCGACACCAGTCCGTCCTATGCGCCGGATGGAAGCAAGATCGTGTTTGAATCGGACCGTGGCGGCTCGCAGCAGCTGTATGTCATGGATGCAAATGGTGGCAATGCCCAGCGGATCTCGTTTGGCCCGGGTCGGTATTCCACTCCCGTCTGGTCGCCGCGCGGAGACCTGATTGCCTTTACCAAAATGCATCAGGGACGATTCATGATTGGTGTCATGAAGCCGGATGGCAAGGGTGAGCGCATCCTGACCGAGGGCTACCATAATGAAGGCCCGGCATGGGCGCCCAATGGCCGTGTCCTTGTGTTCTTCCGAGACACTCCAGGTGCCAATGGTGGACCGCAGGTCTGGACAGTCGACCTGACCGGCTACAATGAGCAGCGGGTTTCAACTCCGGCTTTTGGATCCGACCCGTCCTGGTCACCGCTGATCAACTGATTTGAAGATCCGGCAGGGATGCCTCTGTCGGTCTTCTCACTGAATAGAAACGTTAACCAAGTTTGCCAACGCCGCCTTAACTGTATTTGGATAGGAAACGTTCACCATGGTGGGCGGGCGATGGCTTTAGGAGATGAATATGGTGGGTGTGAGCGAAATGGCGCGCGGCGTGAAGATGTTCGCAGCCGTTGCAATGGTAATGGTTCTGGCAGCCTGTGCCCAGACCAAGCCGGAACTGGCTGGCGGTGGCGCCGGCGGAAATGTGACCCCGGGAACCGGGCAGGACTTCGTGGTCAATGTGGGTGACCGTATCTATTTCGAGGAAGATCAGTCGACGCTGACTTCCCAGGCGCGGGCGACCCTCGACAAGCAGGTTCAGTGGTTGAACCGTTATTCGCAATATACCGTGACTGTTGAAGGTCATGCGGATGAGCGTGGCACGCGTCAGTACAACCTTGCTCTGGGTGCGCGCCGTGGCAATGCTGCCCGCGACTACCTCGTTGCGCAGGGCGTATCGGCCAGCCGTATCAAGACGATTTCCTATGGCAAGGAGCGTCCGGTCGCTGTTTGTAACGACGACAGCTGCTGGTCGCAGAACCGCCGTGCCGTGACGGTGCTGAACAACGCGACCAACTAAATGATCTGGTTTGCCTGATGGCGAACCTCAATCGGGAATCGGCCACCGGATCTGGATCTGGTGGCCTTTTTCGTTCAAGCGCCAAATTTTGGCCGAACTCGCGATGCCCTGTGGTATCGGTTAGATTGTCACGCGTGCCGGCAAGGATTTGCCGCAACTCGGAGGAAGGAATGGGGAAAACACGTCTGCTCGTCTTGGGGGTAGCTGCGATGCTGGTCGTGGTGACTTCCATGCCCTCCCAGGCGCAGTTGTTTGGAAAGCGGAACGACGATTCCGCCGTGCGTCTGAATGAAATGGAAGAACGCATCCGGACACTGACTGGGCATATCGAGCAATTGACCTACCAGCTGCGCGAAATGCAGGAACAGATGCGGCGCATGCAGGAAGACAATGAGTATCGCTTCCAGCAACTGGAAAGTGGCGCACCGCAGAAGCGTTCTGATGCCGCGCCATCCGGCGGGGCAGGAACCTTGCCGGGGCCAGAGGGGAGCCTTGGCACCCTCCCGGTTGGCGGATCGGGAGATGGAGACTGGGCCAATACCGGCGGGTATGACCAGGCAAATTCCAATGAGGGGCTACCGTCTGGTGGCCCCATCGATCTTTCTGCTCTTGCCAATGGTCAGGTCCAGTCGCGTATCGGCAACGAACTGGAGACCACGCCTCCCGATGCAGCCTTGCCGCAAGGCGGTGATCAGATCGCAGGACTGATCGGGACAGGAGACCCGCGCAGCGACTATGATGCAGCCTACAGTCTTGCCGTGAATGGTGATTATATCGGCGCCGAAAATGGCTTTCGCGCCTTTCTTGCCAACTATCCGGCCCATCAACTGACCTCGAATGCGCAATACTGGTTGGGTGAAAGCCTGCTTGCGCAGAAAAACTATCGGGATGCGGCAGACGCATTCTTGAAGACCTACACGGATCATCCGAATTCAAACAAATCTGCTGACAGCTTGTTGAAACTGGGTGTCTCCCTGAGAAGCTTGGGCGAGGCCGATGCGGCCTGTGCGACCTTTTCCCAGCTGATCAACCAGTATCCGAACGCAGCTCCGGCACTTCTTCTCCAGGCCCGGGACGAGCAACGCCTCGCGAATTGCGCTTGAGGCGATGATCGACAGGGACGTTTCGCTCGCACCTGAAGATGTCGACACTCTTTTGGGTTCGCTGGGCGCATATGACACACTCACTTTAGGCGTTTCCGGTGGTGCCGATTCTACCGCGCTGCTGGTGCTGTTTGATGAATGGCGAAAACGGGCCAACTGGGGTGGGCGAGTATCTGTCGTCACCGTGGATCACGGCCTTAGAGTGGAAAGCGCCGAAGAGGCCCGAGAGGTTGGGGCTTTGTGTGCCCGATTGGGCCTTGATCACAGTATTCTCCGATGGGGTGGGGAAAAGCCGTCCGCCAATCTCCAGGCAGCAGCCAGACAAGCACGATATCGGTTGATCGCCCGGCACATGCGCGAAACAGGTGCAAAAGTCCTGGTGCTCGCCCATCATATGGATGATCAGGTTGAAACCTTTCTTGATCGACTGACACGGGGGAGCGGCCTGTTCGGCTTGGCGGCTATGAAGGACTCAGAGCCCAATGGCCCGGAAGGTCTTCACATCCTCAGGCCGCTTTTGTCGGTTCGAAAGGATACCCTTCAGCTGGCCCTGTCGGACCGAGGAATCATCTGGCAGGAAGACCGGAGCAATTCGGACACTGCCTACAAGCGAGTGCGGCTTCGCAAACTTCTTTCCGCTCTTGAGGCAGAGGGGCTGGATGCGTCTGGCCTTGCAGAAACTGCAAAGCGGCTGCGACGGACGCGGGAAGCACTGGAAAACTGGGTGCAGGGTTTCTGGGCTGCTCATGTGGATGTTCATCCAGCCGGTCCGCTTCGCATCAACCGGGCAGCTTGGCAGCAGCTGCCGCAGGAAATGCGATTGCGGACCCTTGCTCAAGCAATTGTGATGGCAACGGGGGCCGGGTATCCGCCGCGCCTTGCCAGCCTTGAAAGAGTTGAAGATCTGATCCTTTCAGAAAAAGCGGGTCGGAAAACTCTTGGCGGTGCGGTGCTGGATTTCAGCAATGGTTCAATTCACGTTTGGGCCGAGCTAGGGCGTGACGGTGGCCCGGAAACCATCCACTGGACGGGGAAAGACGTTCTGCTTTGGGACGAGCGCTTTGAATGTCAGGCTCTGGCTGGGCAGTTTCTCGACGCGCGCGCACTTTTTGTTGGCTCATTGTCACAAGCCCCGAAAGCGCCGGATCTCTGGCAAAATCTGGGAAAATGGCCGAAAGCATCTTTTGCGCGTTCACCTGCCGTGTGGCGCGAGGGAAACCTGATTTTCGTGCCCGGACTTTTTGAAAATCGTGACTTTGACACGTGTATGTTCAGCATCCGTCGCAGCTGATCGACGTCATTTGTCGTGGAAGTTCACGCTGTTTATTCAGACAATGGTGGGAGGCGAGAGTTTAAAAATGCACCGACCTTTTTCGAAAGGCCGGTAAAAACACCGCCATCTTAATAAAAAACTCAAAGAAACTGCACAAGAATGGCGCACCGCCTTGGCATCGCCATCCTGCCGACCTATCTTGGCTTACAAGTGGAAACCCCAGTACTGGCCAACCGACTTGGCCGAGGGAAAGAGATGAACGCACATTTTCGCAATTTCGCATTGTGGGTGATTATTGCCCTATTGCTGATAGCCCTGTTTCAGCTGTTCCAAAGCCCGGCCCAGACCGGTGCGACCAACGACATTCCGTTCTCCGATTTTCTGAATCGGGTTGAGCAGGGGGATGTCAGGGATGTTACCATTCAGGAACAACAGGTCAGTGGCCATTTTGTGAGTGGCGGTGCGTTCCAGACCTATGCTCCGGAAGGTGCACAATATGTCGACCTGCTGCGCCAGAAGAACGTTTCGATCAAGGCAAGGCCTAAGACCGAAGGCATTTCCCTGCTGGGTACCCTGATCTCCTGGTTCCCGATGCTGATCATCCTCGGTATCTGGCTGTTCGTGATGCGGCAGATGCAGGGCTCTGGTGGCAAGGCCATGGGATTTGGCAAGTCAAAGGCAAAGATGCTGACCGAGGCTCATGGCCGTGTCACGTTTGAAGATGTTGCCGGCATTGATGAAGCCAAGGAAGACCTGCAGGAAATCGTGGAATTTCTGCGCGACCCGCAAAAGTTCCAGCGCCTTGGCGGCCGCATTCCGCGTGGTGTTCTTCTCGTTGGCCCTCCAGGTACCGGTAAGACGCTGACTGCCCGTGCGGTGGCTGGCGAAGCGAACGTACCGTTCTTCACGATTTCCGGTTCCGACTTCGTTGAAATGTTCGTCGGTGTCGGTGCCAGCCGTGTCCGCGACATGTTCGAACAGGCCAAGAAGAACGCGCCGTGCATTATCTTTATCGACGAAATCGACGCGGTCGGACGTCATCGTGGCGCCGGTCTCGGCGGTGGTAACGATGAGCGCGAGCAGACTTTGAACCAGTTGCTTGTCGAAATGGATGGTTTTGAGCCGAACGAAGGCATCATCATCATCGCCGCAACGAACCGTCCCGATGTGCTTGATCCTGCGCTTTTGCGCCCGGGCCGTTTTGACCGTCAGATCGTTGTTCCAAATCCCGACATCACCGGTCGTGAAAAGATCCTCAAGGTTCACATGCGGAAAGTTCCGCTGGCTCCCGATGTCGATGTCAAGACACTGGCTCGCGGCACTCCGGGCTTCTCGGGCGCGGATCTGATGAACCTGGTGAACGAGGCAGCTCTGCTTGCTGCACGTCGCTCCAAGCGTCTTGTGACCATGAGCGAGTTCGAAGACGCCAAGGACAAGGTCATGATGGGTGCGGAGCGTCGCACACTGGTTATGACCGAGGAAGAAAAGAAGCTGACCGCCTATCATGAGGCTGGGCATGCGCTCGTGGCGCTTCACCAAGAAGCCTCCGATCCGATCCACAAGGCCACCATCATTCCGCGCGGTCGCGCACTTGGTATGGTGATGCGCCTTCCCGAAAAGGATCAGGTCTCACTGACGCGCGCAAAGTGTTATGCCGATCTGGCTGTGGCTATGGGTGGACGTGTCGCCGAGGAAAAGATCTTTGGCTATGAAAAGGTGACGTCAGGCGCATCTGGCGACATCCAGATGGCCACGCGTCTGGCTCGCGCGATGGTGACCCAGTGGGGCATGTCCGATAAACTCGGCCTGATTTCCTATGGGGAAAATCAGGAAGAGGTATTCCTCGGCCATTCCGTTGCGCGTCAGCAGAATATCTCCGGCGTTACGCAGAAAATGATCGATGAGGAAATCAAGGCCTATGTTGATCAGGGATATCAGACCGCGGAACGCATCTTGACCGATCATGAAGATCAGCTTCACGCGATTGCCCAGGGTCTGCTGGAATATGAGACCTTGTCAGGTGAAGAGATCAAGAACCTTCTCGATGGCAAGCCTCCTGTGCGCGAAACCGATGACGATCAGCCGGTAGGGCGTGCGTCGGCGGTGCCGAAAACCGGCATCAAGCGCGGCGGTGATGAATCGAGTGGTGGATTGGAGCCTCAGCCACAGGCTTGAGGTAACTCACTTGCACAAAACTGATGACGCCCGGCCTTCGGTCGGGCGTTTCTCATTGTTCAAAGTTACAGAACAACACAAAAATTGAACTGCCGATGGCGCGTTCTGGGCTTATGAAGACCCCAAGATATTCAAAGGGTGAGTTTTGATGCGGAAATATTTCGGAACCGACGGCATTCGCGGCCGCGCCAATGTGGCACCGATGACTGCGGAAATGGCGCTGAAGGTCGGGATGGCCGCTGGCCTCACATTCAAGAATGGTGGTCACAAACACCGTGTTGTGATCGGCAAGGACACCCGCCTTTCGGGGTATACTCTTGAGAATGCCCTCGTCGCGGGCTTCACGTCCGTTGGCATGGATGTCTTCCTTCTGGGCCCGATGCCGACCCCTGCGGTTGCCATGTTGACCCGGTCCTTGCGCTGCGATGTCGGTGTTATGATTTCGGCGTCCCACAATCCGTTTCAGGATAATGGCATCAAGTTCTTTGGCCCCGACGGCTTTAAACTGTCAGACGCAATGGAACTGCAAATCGAGGATCTGATTGATTCTGATCTGGCGTCCTCATTGCCCGACGCGTCCGAACTGGGACGGGCCAAACGTATTGACAGTGCCCAGCATCGCTATGTCGAGTTTGCCAAGCGAACCCTCCCGCGCGACATGAATCTTGAAGGTCTGCGCGTTGTGATCGATTGTGCCAACGGGGCTGCCTACAAAGTGGCCCCGGAGGCGCTGTGGGAACTGGGTGCCGAAGTCATCACGCTTGGGGTTTCACCGGACGGAACAAATATCAACAAGGAGTGCGGCTCGACCTATCCTGACACTTTGTCTCGCAAGGTGCAGGAAGTGCGTGCCGACATCGGGATTGCTCTCGATGGCGATGCGGATCGGGTCATCATTGTTGATGAGAACGGCACCGTTGTTGATGGTGACCAGTTGATGGCTGTTATTGCGCAGTCGTGGCAGGCAAGTGAACGGCTTTCTGCAAAGGGCATTGTTGCGACGGTGATGTCCAATCTGGGACTTGAGCGTTATCTCGGCGGCCTTGGGCTTGAGCTTGCGCGTACGAAGGTTGGCGACAGGTATGTCGTTGAACATATGCGCTCACACGGCTTCAATGTCGGTGGAGAACAGTCTGGCCACATCGTCTTGTCAGATTTTACCACCACAGGCGATGGTCTGATTGCCGCCCTACAAGTTCTTGCCTGCATCAAGGATCAGGACAAACCGGTTTCGGAGGTTTGCAAGCGTTTCGATCCCGTGCCTCAGATTCTGAAGAATGTAAGATACAATGGCGGAGCTCCCCTAGAGAGAGATGATGTGAAATCTGCAATCTTGGACGGAGAAGCAAGTCTTGGTAAGCAGGGGCGTTTGGTCATTCGTGCGTCTGGCACCGAACCGCTCATTCGTGTGATGGCTGAAGGCGATGATGCCGCGCTGGTTCGCAAGGTGGTTGACCAGATTTCCAGCGTGGTTGCGCATTCTGCTGCCTGACCCATCTGCCAAACTGCTGTTTTCAAGGGTACGGGTATCTTCCGTGCCCTTTTTCTTTAGTAAACGTAAACGAACATTGCCCTTGATAAGGTTTCATTAAGGTAAAAAATACCGGTTAAAGAACAGGGTTAAGTTCATCTTAATCAATTATCACCATGATCCCAAAGTGACTCAAGTGCGAACCGCAGCTGAAATGCGGATGCTTGAACTGAAGACGAGGACATGGACATGTTTTTAAAGAGATTGTCTTTGGCTGGCGCTGCTGCGGTCATGTCAACCGCGGCTCTGGCCGCCGATCTCCCGGCACCGATCATCGAACACGTGCCTGAAATACCTGCACCGGTTGCTGTTGGTGGCGGCGGCCTCTACTTGCGTGGCGATATCGGCTACAAGATTTATGGCGAGCCGAGCGGTAGTTTCAATGACTACGGCTTGTCACGGGACCTGCGTTTCGAACGTGAATCTTTGGATGATGCTTGGATGATCGGCGTTGGTGTCGGTTACAAGTTCAACAAGTATTTCCGTACTGACGTGACTGTTGATTATGAAACACCCGCACAGGTGACAGGCTATGCTGTCTGTGGTGGCTGTGTTGACGGTTTCTCCAAGGAAACGTCCGATATCGATGTCTGGACGGTTATGTTGAACGGTTACATTGACCTGACAACCTGGAACAACATCACCCCTTACGTTGGTGCTGGTATCGGTGCGGCATGGGTGAACACCAGTGACACGGTTTCCGTTAATCCGCTTCATGGTGGTGGTACTCAAACAACTGAATTTGACGGTTCTCACAGCGAATGGAATTTCGCGTGGGCTTTGATGGCTGGTGCGTCCTACGCTGTGACCAACAATTTCAGCATTGATGCGGGCTATCGCTACAAGGATCTGGGTACGGCCAAGACTGTAAAGAATATTACTCCGAACAGCCCGAATTCCCGGATCGAATACACCGACCTCATCGCCCACGAATTCCGCCTTGGTGCGCGGTACACATTTGGCGGTGGTGCAGCGACCCCGGCGTATTATCCGTCAGGCCCGATCAGCAGCAACTTCTGATCCTGCCAATACATGTATTTGAAAAGGCCGGCGGTTTCGTCGGCCTTTTTCTTTGTGCCATCATTTCGATTGACGACCAGTCCGTTACCCAATATTCCTGACGTTGGGACACCCCTCCCCAACGAGGGGCACCTATCTGAGAGGGTAGTTACATGACTGGAAGTCTTTCGAAGCCGGCAGTGCGTCCGGCCAATCCCCAATTTTCGTCCGGACCTTGTTCCAAACGTCCCGGCTGGAGCCTTCAGGGCCTCGCCGATGCGCCGCTTGGTCGGTCCCATCGCGCCAAGATTGGCAAGAGCAAGCTTGCCGAGGCTATTGACCTCACGCGCTCTGTCCTGAATGTTCCGGCGGATTATCGCATCGGCATTGTCCCCGCGTCCGACACCGGTGCGGTCGAGATGGCGCTCTGGTCGCTGCTCGGTGCTCGCCCGGTCGATATGCTGGCCTGGGAGAGCTTTGGCTCCGGCTGGGTATCGGATGTGGTGAAGCAGCTGCGCCTTGGCGACGCCCGAGTGTTTGAAGCCCCTTATGGCGAGCTTCCCGACCTTTCCGCAGTCAACTTCGATCATGATGTCGTCTTCACCTGGAACGGGACGACGTCCGGAGTGCGGGTTCCCGATGCGCAGTGGATACCTGCCGACCGGCAGGGCCTGACCATCTGTGATGCGACTTCTGCAGCCTTTGCGCAGAATCTGGATTTTGCAAAGCTGGATGTGGTCACATTCTCCTGGCAGAAGGTCCTTGGCGGGGAGGGAGGCCATGGTGTCATCATCCTCAGTCCACGTGCCGTCGAGCGGCTTGAAAGCCATACACCGGCCTGGCCTATGCCAAAGATCTTCCGGATGACCAAGGGCGGCAAGTTGATTGAAGGCATCTTCAAGGGCGAGACGATCAATACGCCCTCGATGCTCTGCGTTGAGGACTACCTCGATGCCCTGAAGTGGGCGCAGTCAATCGGTGGCCTGCCAGCTTTGATGGCGCGGGCAGACGCCAGCCTGAAAGTGGTCGAAGACTGGGTTGCAGCCTCTTCTTGGGCAGGCTTTCTGCCTGTCGATCCTGCCACGCGATCCAACACTTCTGTATGCCTCAAGGTGACTGATCCCGAGATCACCGCGCTTGCAGACGCGGAGCAGGCAGCTTTTACCAAGTCGCTCGCATCCCTTCTGGAAGCAGAAGGCGTTGCCTATGATATCGGCTCTTATCGCGATGCTCCTGCGGGCCTTCGCATCTGGACCGGGGCAACCGTCGAAACCTCGGATGTTGCTGCGCTGACCGACTGGCTTGATTGGGCCTTCGCCCAGACCAAGGCACAGCTGTCAAGAGCGGCCTGAGCCTCTTTCCCAGACATCTTGGCGGGCGAAATTCGCCCGCTTCCGGAACCCGTTTAAAACGTGGGAGGCACTCATGGCGCCCAAGGTACTGATTTCCGACAAGCTGTCGGATGCTGCCGTGCAGATCTTCAAGGATCGCGGCATTGATGTGGATTTTCTTCCCGAGGTTGGCAAGGATAAGGAAAAGCTCCTTGAGATCATCGGGAATTATGACGGATTGGCCATTCGCTCCGCCACCAAGGTGACGGAGAAGGTCATTGCGGCTGCGGAACGGCTGAAAGTGGTCGGTCGGGCAGGGATTGGCGTCGACAATGTCGATATTCCAAAGGCCACCGCACGCGGTATCATCGTGATGAACACGCCTTTTGGCAATGCTATCACGACGGCAGAACACGCCATTGCCATGATGATGGCGGTGGTTCGGCAAATTCCTGCGGCCGATGCGTCAACGCAGGCCGGAAAATGGGAGAAGTCCCGCTTCCTCGGTACGGAATTGACCGGCAAGACCCTTGGCCTCATCGGCTGCGGCAATATCGGCTCCATTGTTGCCGACCGTGCCCTTGGCTTGAAGATGAAGGTTATTGCCTTTGATCCTTTCCTGACGCCGGAACGGGCTTTGGCGCTTGGCGTTGAGAAGGTCTCGCTGGAGCAGCTGTTCCCGCGAGCTGACGTCATTACTCTTCACACGCCGTTGACCGACAAGACCCGGAACATAGTGGATGCAGCAGCCATCGCATCCATGAAAGACGGGTCCTATCTGGTCAACTGTGCGAGAGGCGGGCTTGCTGATGAACCGGCCGTTCGCGCGGCTTTGGATAGCGGCAAGCTCGCCGGTGCTGCCTTTGATGTGTTTGTCGAAGAGCCGGCAAAGGAAAATGTCCTGTTTGGCGCTCCCAACTTTGTATCAACACCGCATCTCGGCGCGTCGACGACAGAGGCTCAGGAAAATGTGGCTTTGCAGGTGGCCGAGCAGATGTGCGACTACCTGCTGCATGGCGCTGTTTCCAACGCTCTCAACATGCCGTCCATCACGGCCGAGGAAGCGCCGAAGCTGGTTCCCTTTGTTCGCCTTGCCGAACAGCTTGGATCCTTTGCGGGTCAACTGACTGAAACCGCCATCAAGGCCATTCGGCTGGAATATGCAGGCGCTGTTTCGGAGATGAAAACCGAGGCGCTTACGGCGGCTGCCCTGAGTGGTTTGCTGACACCGCTCCTCCAGACCGTCAACATGGTATCCGCTCCGGTCTTTGCCAAGGAGCGCGGCATCGAGGTGGCGGAAGTCAAGCGCGGCAAACACGGTGCTTATGAAAACTATATCCGTTTGACGGTTGTAACCGAGACGCAGGAACGCTCCGTTGCCGGAACGGTCTTTGGTGACGGCAAGCCAAGGATCATCCAGGTCAAGGGCATCAACATGGAAGCCGGTCTTGGCGAGCATATGCTCTATATCACCAACGAGGACAAACCGGGCTTCATCGGCCAACTCGGTATGGAACTGGGCAGCAACGGCATCAACATTGCGTCTTTCAATCTTGGCCGAACGGCTCCAGGAGAAGACGCGATCTGTCTTATCGAGGTGGATGGTCAAGTGCCGGTGGAGATCATGAAACGCCTTGCCGCTGTCTCCCACGTCAAGCAGGTAAAGGCCCTGAAGTTCTGATCCTCAGGGGAGCGATTTGGAAGGTTCGACGGCGGAGCGCTTGACCACCCTGCCGTCGAGCACAACGAGGCCTGCCAGAAGGATAGCGAAACCTGCAATTTGCAGAAGGCCAAGCGTTTCGCCCAGAAACAGGTAGCCGAGCACAACCGTGTTCGCCGGTATGAGCAAGGTGACAAGGGCCGCATTGGTTGCACCAGCTGCTGCGAGCAGGCGGAAGTAGATCAGGTAGGCAAGCGCGGTTGCGATAATGCCAAGTGCCACGACGTTTCCCCATACCAAGGCGCTGGTTTCGAACGGTGACCAGTGTGTTGCGGTGAGCATGGCAAAAGGAAACAGCAACAAGCTTGAACCGGTGAGCTGACCCGTTGCCGCAACCAGTGGCGGCATTCCCTTGAACCGCCGCGCGTAGGCGGCTGCCAGTCCATAGGACAAGGCGGCTCCCAGACAGGCAATTTGAGCCGCAAGAGGAGAGTTCGCCGCTCCCGTGATTTCTCCGGAAAACAGAAGGACAACGGCGATCACTCCGATGCCGACACCGGCGATACGGTTACCGGTCACGGGTTCCTGCCGCTGAACGACGCCGGCTATCAGAAAGGCGAAGATCGGAGTTGTGGCATTCAGGATGGAGGCCAGACCCGCAGCGATCTGCGTTTGGCCCCAGAAAAGCAGGGAGAAGGGGATCGCGTTGTTCAAAAGTCCCATGAGCAGGAACGGTCGCATGGCCTCAAAGGACCATGAAAACCGTTTGCCGGAAACCTTCAGCACTATGTGAAGTGTCAGGGCTGCGATGAAAACCCTCAGGAATACGAGGGTGGGGACAGGGATTTCCTGCACCGCCACCTTGGCAAAAAGGAATGCGCCCGCCCAGATCACGCTCAATGCGTAGAGAAGCAACCAGTTCCGCGAGTTCATGTATTTCCTCCGACCTCTGGGCGCACCATCAACGGTAACCG
This sequence comes from Roseibium sediminis, assembly GCF_008711325.1. GTDB lineage: Bacteria > Pseudomonadota > Alphaproteobacteria > Rhizobiales > Stappiaceae > Roseibium > Roseibium sediminis. Next base: position 226,999 of record NZ_VXDB01000001.1, on the reverse strand, counting down.
GATGGTTTGCGACCCGAAATGCGAGTGGCTTCCGAGCAATGCGCTACGGCTGGTGGCGGGGTCACGCAAGAGGGTGAAAAATCCCCCGTTCTGCGGAAGATTTTGCATTGCAGAAAAACGGTGCAGGGGGCTCGCCAGCAGGGCACCAAGTGTCTATAGTCCGCCGCGTTTGCCCGGAGGACTGCTGCGGGCTTGATGAGTTTGCGCTGAAAATGCGCGAAAATGCCGCTTCAGGAGGGCGTTTCAAGATATGGCCAATGTTGTTGTTGTCGGGTCGCAATGGGGCGATGAGGGCAAAGGCAAAATCGTGGACTGGTTGTCCGAGCAGGCCGATGTCATCGTGCGTTTCCAGGGCGGCCACAATGCTGGTCATACCTTGGTCATCGATGGCGTCAGCTACAAGCTCTCGCTGCTTCCTTCCGGCGTCGCGCGATCCGGCAAGCTGTCGGTCATTGGCAACGGTGTCGTTGTGGACCCGCATGCCTTTGTCAGCGAAGTCGAGCGCATCACGGCGCAGGGTGTGACGGTTGGTCCGGAGAACCTGCGGATTGCCGAAAACGCAACCCTCATCCTGTCCCTGCACCGCGAACTGGATGCATTGCGCGAAGAATCCAGCACGGGCACCCGCATTGGTACGACCAAGCGTGGCATTGGCCCGGCATATGAGGACAAGGTTGGCCGTCGTGCAATCCGCGTGATGGACCTGAAGAACCTCTCTACGCTTCCTGCAAAGATCGAGCGTCTCTTGGCGCACCATAACCCGCTGCGCCGGGGCCTCGGACAGCCGGAAATTTTGGCCGAAGCGATTTTTGAGGAACTGTCGAGCGTTGCCGACAAGATGCTGCCCTATATCGACTCCGTCTGGCGGCTGCTTGATGGCCAGCGCCGTGAGGGCAAGCGTATTCTTTTCGAAGGTGCGCAAGGTGCCCTTCTCGACATTGATCACGGCACGTATCCGTTCGTGACGTCGTCCAACACCGTTGCTGGACAGGCAGCAACAGGCTGCGGACTTGGCCCGAATTCCATCGACTATGTTCTCGGTATCACCAAGGCCTACACCACCCGTGTCGGTGAAGGCCCGTTCCCGACGGAACAGAAAAATGAAGTCGGCGAGTTCCTCGGAACTCGTGGTCGCGAGTTTGGCACGGTTACCGGTCGTCAGCGCCGGTGCGGCTGGTTCGATGCCGTTCTGGTCCGTCAAACCGTCTGCACGTCCGGCATCAGCGGGATTGCGCTGACCAAGCTCGATGTTCTTGATGGTCTGGACGAGATCAAGATTTGCGTCGCCTATGAACTCGATGGCGAGCGCATCGACTATCTTCCGGCCTCTCAGGGGGCTCAGGAGCGGGTCAAGCCGATCTACGAGTCGCTTCCAGGCTGGAAAGAGTCTACCGAAGGCGCTCGCAGTTGGGCGGACCTTCCAGCTCAGGCTGTGAAGTATGTCCGTCTCGTGGAGGAGCTGATCGGTGCTCCTGTGGCGCTTTTGTCGACCAGCCCGGAACGTGACGACACAATTCTTGTGCAGAATCCATTTCAGGATTGAGGCTGACGGTTGTGCCCTCGCATACTTCGAGGGTCACAATTAGACTTGATTCGGATGGTAAGGCGTCTTTGCTCATGCCTGTCGACAGAAATCGGCAGGCAAATTCGCACTAGATACTTGTGCAAACTGTCTTACTGTTTAAGAAATGGGGCCGACAGGTTTGAACCGGGTTCAGCCTGAGCGCGAGGGGGCCGGACGCGAAAACATGGCCGGGTAGTGGCCAACGGGCAGGAATATGGCTGACTATTATTCGATTTTGAAGAAAACGATCGCGTCTTTGCCGGAAAGCAATGGAGCCGCCCGCCGCAGCGTCTATAGCCGTGCCCGAAACGCTATTGTCAGCCAGCTCAAGGCCTATGAACCGCCGCTGACACCTTCCGAAATCACTGCTGAACAGCTGAGGCTGGAAGAAGCCATTCGCAAGGTTGAAGCGGAAGCCGCCCGCGAAGCGCTCGGATTGTCGCCATCACCGAAAGCTGAACCCAAGGTGGCTCCTCCCGTGGAGACGGCCGCGCCGGTTGCTCCGCAGCCAGAGCCGGAAGAGGAACCTGAAGAGGAGGTGGCTGAAGCTGCCCCGCCTCCGCCACCAGCTATCGAAGAAAAGCGCCGTCCAGCTGACCCCGCGCCGGTAAACGCTCCCTCTCCGTTGAAAAAGGAAGTGGAAGAAGCGGGTCGCCTTGGCAGCGCTTCCCATGAAGCGGTTCAGAACGCTCGCGAAGCATTTGATGCGCCTCTGGGTGTCGATAAGAAGTCGGAAGGCCGAAAGGAGCCGACGCTCGGTGGGGCCATGCCTGCTCAGCGGGCAGATGAGGCTTCTGACGAGGAAGAGCTCTTTGCCGATGATGATCTGGGTGATGAGCTCGATGAGCCAAAGGTCGCTCCAGCCCCCAAGACGCGGGATCGCCGCCGCGATACACGGGATCGCAAAAGCGCATCAGCAGCCCTTTCCAAGCGAGGGGGGCAGCGCTCGTCCAGCATGGTGCCGATCGCACTGGCCGCAGTTCTGGCAATAGTGGTTGCCGCCATCTCCTATGTCATTTTTGTTCCGCAGGATGAAGCAGCCGAGAGCGGCAATGCACCTGCGCCGATTGCATCGGTGACACCGGAGCAAAGCGAGCCGCAGCAGGCTGAAGAAGAGCCCGCGTCCTCGAAAAACACAGATCGCCTGCTCGATGATAACGGTGAACCTGCAGCTGCGCCTGATGCGCGCTCCGTGACGACAACTTTGATTACACCTGGCCAAACCGAAACGGTCATTGTCGAACCCCAGCCGTCTGCTAATCCATTGCCGAGCCTGTCCGAAGAACCTGCCGCGCCTGAAGGCATCCCGGACCAGCCTGCTGGCGGCACGGAAACGGCCAATGCATCGTCAACCGATGCGGATCCGGCGACATCCACGCAGGCAAATGCCGGCAGTGCGCAGCGCTCCATCCTTTACGAGGAAGGAGAGGACGCGAATGGTTCCGGTTCTGCTTCGCAAGGTGCCGTGGTCTGGTCGCTTGAAGATGAAACCGATCTCAGCGGCAAATCGCAAAAGGTTCTGATTGCCGATGTCAGCATCCCGGATCGCAACGTCTCGGTGAATGTCCGCATCAAGCCGAATGACGACACATCCCTTCCGGCAAGCCATCTGGTCGAAATCAAATATGATTTCCCTGAGGGCTATTCGTCGGGCGACGTGGTGAATGTTCCCGGACTGGTGATGAAGCCGACCGAGGAAGCGCGCGGCGATGCTCTGCTCGGCGCATCGGTCAAGGTTTCACCGGGCTATTTCTGGATTGCGCTCTCCAGTCTGACAAGCGAGAGGGACCGCAATCTCGGTCTCTTACGTGAACGCGGCTGGATCGATATTCCAATGCTCTATGACAACGGCAAGCGCGGAATTCTGACCCTTGAAAAAGGGCGTATCGGTGCTGACCTCGTAGATCAGGCGATTTCTGCGTGGAACGCCGGCTAATCGGTCTTTGGTACAAGTTTGTCGATTTTTGCGGCGGAATCTCCAGCGATTCCGCCGTTTCTGTTTGAAAATCCGGTTGGTGGTCTATCGAACTCTTGCCAATTCGAGCCCGAACGTGCATGGTCCCCAGCGGTCCGAGGGGTGTTCCGACAAGGAACTGAGACAGCTGAGCTGAACCCTTAGAACCTGATCCGGGTCATGCCGGCGAAGGGACGGAAACCTTAGCCTAATCCCGGATCTCCAGTGTCAGTTTCGGTTATTTCCGAAGACGGGAGATCCTTGTTTTGGTCACGCAGAAAACGCCGTCTGGCGTTCGGCCATTTGTTCATACTCGCGGACCCGCATCCCGGGAGTCCTTGGCGTGGAAGCGCCTTGGCTGGCCGCTCGTGCGCATCCTCGTCGGCACGGCTCTCTTTCTGGCTGCGTGGGAGCTTCTTGTTCGTGCTCTTGGTATTCCGCCTTTCATGCTGCCGGGGCCGTTGCAGGTCCTTGGCGCCTTTGAAACGCGCGGCTGGTTCCTTCTGGAACATGCAGCAATCACTGCTCAGGAAACCGTGCTTGGCTTCATTCTTGGAGTGATCGCGGGGTCGATGATCGCCATTTTGATGTGGCTTTTTCCCATCGCTCGCCGTGGTCTTCTTCCGGTTGTTCTGATGACACAGGCGCTGCCGGTCTTTGCCATTGCCCCCATTCTCGTGCTGTGGCTGGGGTTCGGACTTGCGTCCAAGATCGTCATGGCCGTTCTTGTGATTTTCTTTGCCGTGACATCGACTTTTTATGACGGGTTGCGCCGGGCCGATCCCGGATACTCCGACCTTGCGCGCCTCTACCGGGTCGGGCGGGTAAAGGAGTTGATCTATTTCCGAATTCCCGCCGGACTTCCCGCCCTTGCATCCGGTATCCGAATTGCCGCGGTTTTTGCGCCCATCGGCGCAATCGTTGGCGAATGGGTCGGCGCAAAGGGTGGTCTTGCCTTCATCATGCTCCAGAGCAATGCACGCATGCAGACCGACATGATGTTTGCGGCGCTGATCCTGCTGGCACTGATGGTTCTCACGCTCCGCTTCACCGTGGAGTATCTCACCCGATTGATGGTTCCCTGGCAGGTCGAGGAATGACCGCCATATTCTCCGGAGGTGTTTTAATGACACATCGTTTGAAGGCAGGGCTTGTTGCTCTTGCTCTCACTTTTTCAACCCCGGCACTTGCAGCCGAAAAGCTGACGGTTCTGCTGGACTGGTTCACCAATCCGGACCATGCGCCGATCATCACGGCTAAGGCGAAGGGCTTCTTTGAGGCCGAGGGGCTGGATGTCGAGCTGATCGAACCGGCCGATCCGGCAATGCCGCCGAAGCTCGTCGCTGCAGGGCAGGGCGATATCGCTATTTCCTATCAGCCGACACTGCACGCGCAGATCGATGAAGGACTGCCGGTGAAGTGGATCGGAACCCTCGTTGAAACACCGCTCAATTCCCTGATCGTTCTTGAAGACGGTCCGATCCAGAAGCTGGAAGACCTCAAAGGCAAGAAGATCGGCTTTTCGGTATCCGGTTTTGAGGATGCCATGCTCGGTCAGATGCTGAAGTCTGTCGGTCTCTCGGTCACCGATGTTGAGCTGATAAACGTCAACTTCGCCCTTTCGCCGTCGCTGATGTCCGGCCAGGTTGATGCGGTCATCGGCGCGTATCGCAACTTCGAGCTCACGCAAATCGAGCTGGAAGGCAAGAAGGGCAAGGCCTATTTCCCGGAAGAACATGGTGTGCCGATTTTTGACGAGCTGATCTATGTCGTGCATCAGGACAAGACGGACGATCCGCGGTTTGCCAAGTTCCTTGCTGCCGTTGAAGCTGCAACGATCTACCTGACAAACCATCCCGATGAAGCCTGGGAAGCCTTTATCGAGGCCTATCCGAACCTTGATGACGAACTGAACAGTCAGGCCTGGTACGACACGTTGCCACGTTTTGCCAAACGCCCAGCTGCCTTGGATGAAGGCCGCTACGAGCGGTTCTCGGCATTCATGGCTGAAAACGAGCTGATTTCCAAAGTGGTTCCGGTAGAAACCTACGCTCAGGAAATCCGCTGAGTCTCAAGCTTCCGATATCTTTCAAACAAAAAAGCCGCCGGAGCAATCCGGCGGCTTTTGAACTATTGGGCCCTTGAGGTCAGTGTGCGGGAAGTTCCAAACCCTTTGCGCTGTTCTTAACGGCCTTCTGGACCTTCTCGAATGCGCGGACCTCGATCTGGCGAACTCGTTCGCGGCTGACGCCAAACTCGGCAGAAAGATCTTCCAGCGTCATCGGGTCTTCCGACAAGCGGCGCGCGGTAAAGATGCGACGCTCGCGCTCGTTCAGCTCGTCCATTGCCTGCGTGAGGAGCGCGCGGCGTTGATCCAGCTCTTCCTGATTGGCCAGAAGAGTTTCCTGACTGTCGCTCTCATCGACGAGCCAGTCCTGCCATTCACCCGCGTCAGCTTCCGCGCGTACAGGCGCGTTCAGGCTGGCATCGCCGCCAAGGCGGCGGTTCATGGAAATGACCTCTTCCTCGCTCACGCCGAGCTTGGTCGCGATTTCCTGAACCTGTTCGGGCTTCAGATCCCCCTCGTCGAGGGCCTGAATCTTGCCCTTCAGGCGGCGGAGATTGAAGAACAGGCGCTTCTGGTTGGCGGTCGTGCCCATTTTGACCAGCGACCAGGAACGAAGAATGTATTCCTGAATGGCGGCCTTGATCCACCACATGGCGTAGGTCGCAAGGCGGAACCCCTTGTCGGGCTCAAAACGCTTTACGGCTTGCATGAGGCCAACATTGCCTTCGGAGACGACTTCGCCGAGCGGCAGGCCGTAGCCACGGTATCCCATGGCGATCTTGGCAACGAGGCGGAGGTGAGAATTGACTAGACGTTCGGCTGCTTCCGGGTCCTCATGCTCCTTGTAGCGCTTGGCGAGCATGTACTCTTCCTGCGGCTGCAGAAGCGGGAACTTCCGGATTTCATCGAGGTAGCGGCTCAGTCCGCCTTCCCCGGCTGTCAGCATTGGTACGTTCTGGGCCATAGAATGCGCCCCCTTTCTCCCAAAAAATGGCGCGTTCCCTTTTTTGTTTCACCTCTCTCCTCCTTCAGGAGCGATCAGAAGTGACAAGGCGAACGCGTTCATCCAGACGTCCGATAACGGCACGTCATTCGCTTATATAAGCAAGAATACGCCAATTACATGACCCTTGAACGAAATTGAATTCTAATATTTTTGTAATGTTGATAATAGCTGTTTGAAATCAGCAGGGTAAGGGCTCTCAAATCTCAGTGTTTCACCGGTGAGAGGATGTGCGAAAGCCAGCAGTCCAGCGTGGAGAGCCTGCCGTCCGAACCCGTCAATACAGGATTTCAACGGGTCTTCCAGCCGCTTTGTCTTGGTCTTGAAACCCGCGCCATAGTCCATGTCGCCGATCAGTGGGTGACCGATATGCGCCATGTGAACACGGATCTGGTGGGTCCTGCCGGTTTCCAGGCGGCATTCCAGCAAGGAGGCGAGAGCTTCATCTGCCTTGTCGCCAAAGCGTTCCTTGACCTGCCAATGGGTAATGGCATGTCTTCCGGCCGTCTTCACCACGGCGATTTTCTGTCGGTTTGCGAGGGAACGCGCCAGATTGGCGTTGATCGTGCCCTTCAGGCTGCTCGGCGCGCCCCAGACAAGAGCCGAATAAGCGCGTTCAAGCGGTCCCGTCTTGCCGTGATCGGCGAATTGTTCCGATAGCCCCTTATGCGCGAGATCGGTCTTGGCGACGACGAGCAGGCCTGTTGTGTCCTTGTCGATACGATGCACGATGCCGGGCCGCTTAACCCCGCCAATTCCGGAAAGGCTGTCGCCGCAATGGTGGATGAGCGCATTGACCAGTGTACCCGTCCAGTTTCCGGCTCCGGGATGAACCACCAAGCCGACAGGCTTGTCGATGACGATCAGATGTTCGTCTTCAAAAACGATCGACAGCGGAATGTCTTCGCCCTGCGGTTCGGCATCCTCCGGTTCGGGCAATGTCATGACAAGCTCGTCACCGTCATTGACCCGGTGTTTGGGCTCCACTATTTTGCGCCCATTGATGGTGACCTCACCGCTCTTGATCAGGGCCTGAACGCGGTTTCGGCTCAGTGTGTCAACCCGGGCGGCCAGAACGGCATCCAGCCGTTTGCCGTGGTCATCCGTTTCAACCTTCACAGAGAAATTCTGGTCCAGCTCGGCCGGATCATCCGGAGTACTATTTGCCATGAGTCATCCTGAATTGCGTGACGTAGACCAGGAAGAGGCACCGCTCGATCCGGCTGCACAGAGACTGCAGGCCAAGCTGCGCCGTCTTCTGCTCGGATCATCGCTGATCATGTTTCTGGGCTTCATCGCTGTCTTCGCAGCTATCATGTACAAGATCAATGCCTCCGGTGGGAGTGCCGCCGAAGGTTTTGCAGAAACGATTGCTCTGGCGCCCGGGTCGACTGTGGAAAGCGCAACGCTTTCCGATGGTGTGCTGGTTCTTCTGGTACGCAAGGAAAACGCGACGTCGGTTGTGTATGCCGACGCCCGAACCGGTGCGGTGCTTGGCACAACCGGCTTTGTTGGCCGCTGAAGTTATAAACAGGGCAATTGAAAAAAACTCGTTTAAGGGGGTTGCGCAGGATCGCAGACCCCCTTATACGCACCATCCATCGACCGGCGGGAAACACCGCCGCACGAGAGTGCGCCCATCGTCTAGCGGTCTAGGACGCCGCCCTTTCACGGCGGAAACACGGGTTCGAGTCCCGTTGGGCGTGCCATTTCTTTTCCGGAAATTGGTAGTTTGATGTCAGACGCCTTCGGTGTCTTCGATCTTTCCTGTCTCGATAATCTCGACATCGTTTTCGCGGGCTATTTTCGCCAGATGTCGCGAAGGACAGTCATCCGTGACGAATGTGTTGACCTGAGAGAGATGCCCGACGCGGACAGGCGCGGTCCTTTCGAACTTTGTGCTGTCAGCCGCCAGAATGACGTGCCGCGCGTTTTGCATGATGGTCTGTGTGACTCTCACTTCGCGGTAATCGTAGTCGAGCAGGGAGCCGTCCGGATCAATGGCCGAAGCCCCTATCACCGCAAAGTCGACCTTGAACTGTTCCATGAAATCCACGGCGGCTTCACCGACAATTCCGCCGTCGGCATGGCGCACCACGCCGCCCGCAATCACAACCTCGATCTGGGAATACCCGCGCATGAGGCTGGCAACGTTGATGTTGTTGGTGATCACCATCAGGCCCTGATGCTGGAGCAGCGCCTGGGCAACAGCTTCCGTGGTGGTGCCGATGTTGATGAAGAGCGAAGCGTTGTCGGGGATCATCGTTGCCACGCGGGTGGCGATGTCGGCTTTCTCGCGGCTGGAAATGATGCGGCGCGCCTCATAGCCAACGTTCTGGACACCTGAGGACAGAAGGGCGCCGCCATGGGTGCGTGCCAGCAGGCGGCGGTCACACAGCTCATTCAGGTCCTTGCGAATGGTCTGCGGGCTGACTTCGAAGCGTTTTGCCAGCTCATCGACACTCACCCGGCCATTTCGTCGGGCAATTTCGAGAATTTCGTTGTGTCGGGGAATGAGCATTATGCGGTCGTGCCGGTTACAGTGTTGTCTGCGCGGATCGTGTTCCGGTCACTCAGGCAACATCCTTCTTGTTCTGTTTCGTTGTTTCCGGCTCGTGTCCGGGTGCCTCGCCGGTTTCTTCGGTTTCAATGGCTGAAACCGGGTCTGCCTTCATGGACGTGTTGGAGTTTTCTGCTTTTGCAGCCGTATCCTGACGATTGCTTGCCCTGACGATCTTCCGCACAAGTGCGTGGGCTGAGGAGCCATCTTGCGAGGTGGGTACGGCAGATGTCTTTGTTGCATCTGTTTGAGCAGAGTCCGCAGTGTTTGCCGAAGGCTTGCCGGATGACAGTTTGGCACGGTCGGCTTCCGGCAGTTGTTCTCTTGCAAAGGTAATGAGGTTGTTTCGCAACGCGGTCAACCGTGAGGCGTTATGCAGGTCGGTGCGATACTGGCGCAGCTTGATCCGGGCCCGTTTTAGCGCGCGCTCGCGGTCGGACACAAGCGCCTGAAGGCGGGCCTTGTCTTCAATGGCTTCCTTCAGTTCCACCTCAACCGGTGAGGGGGCGTCCCCTGTACTCGTGCACGATATTTCGGATTGGGCGATGAGCCGCGTAACTTCGCTTTGGGCTGCGATGTATTTGGCTTCAATATTGATCAGCTGCTTTTCAAGATCCTGAATGACGGCACTCTGGTCCGCCGGGTCAATATCGGCGAAGACGAGGTCTTCCGTTGCATCCTCGTATTTGGACAGGCGTGCCTGCAGGGCTGCTATTTGCGTTTCGAGGCTTGCGATCGTGGCCTTTGCCTCGTCGCTTTCCAGTGGTGTCTGAAGAACGAGGGGTGCCGGGCTCTCCTGGTTTTCCGAGGAAGCGGACTGAATTGCATCGCGTTCCGCCTCAAGCGTTTTGGCCGCGTCCTGGGAATGCTTCAGGCTTTCTTTCAGCTTTTGCAGTTCCCGCTTCAGCTCATCAGAGGAGGACTTGCTTTCAAGTTCGGCTGCTTTCCTCTCCTCACGGATCCGTTCCAGCTCCTGCTCGTGCTGCGATCTTGTGCGGATCAGCTCGGACCGCAGGTTGCCGGAGACGAGTTTTTCTTCTGCGGTCCGGTGACGTTCGTCGGCAAGGGCGCTTTCCAGCCGCCGACGATCTACAGCGTGTTGGGCAAGGGCTTGGTCCTGTGAGGCTCTGACTTCGGCATAGGTTGTCGGGTTGACAGCTTCATAGGCTTCGCGTGTCAGCCGCACGGCGCGCCTGTAAAATGCCGGAAGAATGGCAAGGCACAGGAGGCTCGCGACGAAGAAGCCCAAGGCTATATACATCGCCGCTTCAATCACGATCTGCTCTCCGGCGCCATTCCTGTACCCATCTCCAGTCCAACTACCTCAGAGACAGCCAAACACATAACATGTGAGATTATCTATCTAAAAATGCTGATTCAACCGCAGACCCTATCTTAGAACGGGTTCCATGTCGGCTGCGGAGTGAATTTCAGATATCCCATATTGAGGCCAAGGCGTGCGCCAACCCCTGCGCGGATAGGCACCAGTACGACGTCATGGTTGCTCAAAACGGTCATGCCGACGCCGCCGATGAGGTAGGCCGAGCCGTTGACCCCGAGGAAACGCTTGTAGATCGCGTCGGTGGCCGGAAGATTATAGACAAGCATCATGACCCTTGCGCCATCGGCACCGAAATCCCAGCCAACTGAGGGGCCCTGCCAGAAGACCTTGTGGTTTCCGGCGTTGCGCGTATAGAGCTCGCCTTCACCATATCTCGCCCCGGCGACAATCGCGCCGGAACCCTCCTCACCCAAAATATAGCCATTCGGCTGTCCGTAACTGGCAAAGGCCCGCTCAATAACCGAGGCAAGCCCACCTGAGACCTTGCCGAAAAACTGGTGACCAGCGGTCATAACCTGATCCTGACTATATTGTTCAGGAGTGGGTGCGCCCGAGTTGTAGGTCTGTGCGATCGTTGTTTGGGGCAGGATGGAGGCCAGAAGCGTCAGACACACGGCAATGGTTGCTGCATAAACTGTCTTTAGCGGTTTCATGTGTCTTTTTCTCCGTCCGGTTTCCGGTAAGATTGGCATAGGTGTCGTTCGGAACGCGGCGATGCCGTTACACTTATTCACTGTTTCGCCGATTCGCGGGTCATTCGTCTCATGATTTCCACGTTCTGTCTGAAAGACTGGATATCAAATCGGTCAAGGTTATGGCTTTTGCCGTTGGGGAGCGTTTTTTTCCTCTCGTTTGTTGTGCAGGGCGACAGCACGGCACAACGCTTTGTTCCCGATCCCATTGGTGGCTATGCGCTGAACGGCAATGACCCGGTTGCCTATTTTGTTGACGGCTATCCGCGAAGGGGTAGCAACGATTACAGCTACACATGGGGCGGAGCGCAATGGACTTTCGTCAATCAGGGCAACAGGGAAGCCTTTCGCCTCGCGCCCCATGCCTACGCCCCGCTTTATGCGGGATGCGGTGCCTATGCGCTGGCCGAGGGGTATGCCACGGCAGGTAATCCCACAATCTTTGCCTTTGTTGGCGGGCGCCTTGTTCTTTTCCATTCCGCAGTCAATCGCTTCCTATTTCTGGTGAACGTGGAGCTTCTTTCACAAGAGGCTGCAGAAAATGCGCGGAAAACCAGATGCGAACCTCTCCTTTGAGGGGCTGTTGTCTTGGCAGTCTCGGTCATGGTGTGTATCCATTTGGAACAGCTTGGCCGAATCAAGCGCTGACCGAAGATACAAACGTCGCAGGAAACCATGTCCGAACTTAAAGAGCTCTCGTCCCTGGATCTTTCCGCGCTCGTCGCAAGCCGAGTGTGCCACGACATCATCAGCCCGGTTGGAGCGATCACGAATGGTCTTGAGGTCCTCGACGAAGAGGGCTCGGAAGACATGCGCGAATTTGCGATGGACCTCATTCGCAAAAGCGCCCGGCAAGCTTCCGCCAAACTCCAGTTCGCGCGACTTGCTTTCGGTGCCGCAGGGTCAGCTGGTGCTGAGATAGATCTCGGTGATGCCCAGGTGGTCGCGACCGGGTTCATGGAAAATGAAAAATCAAATCTCGACTGGCAAGTCACTCGTCATTTGATGCCGAAGAACTACGTAAAGTTGTTGCTTAATCTTATCCTGATTGCAAACCAGTGCGTCCCGCGCGGAGGCGAAATCAAGGTCACGATGCAGGGTGAGCCCTCTTCACCGAGCTTCGAGCTGGTAGCAAACGGCCAAAATCCAAGAATTCCGCTTGGCATGAAAGAAACTCTTGAAGGCCAGGAGCCGGAGCGGGTCGATGCCCATTCGGTCCAGCCAATCTATACGGTTTTGCTTGCCAGAGAATGTGGAATGATTGTTGTTATTAACAAAGAGGAAGATCTTGTTAGAATTACAGCCGCTGCCAAGGCGTGATTTCTATCGATAAAACTCCTTTCCTGTTTCAGCGTATCTTAACTGTTTTGGCTCAGCCTCACTCTCATGGACACCTTGGTCCAGTCGTCCCCATGTGGGATGCGGTACCAGTAGCTAGACGGGTGAGAGCAGGCAATGGACGACCTTCTCAGGGAATTTATTACTGAGACGAACGAAAGTCTCGATGTGGTGGACGTCGAACTGGTAAAGTTCGAACAAGAACCAAACAACGCGACAATCCTCGATAACATTTTCCGGCTTGTTCATACGATCAAGGGGACGTGCGGCTTTTTGGGCCTGCCTCGCCTTGAAGGTATTGCTCACGCCGCAGAAACCCTTATGGGCAAGTTCCGCGACGGTGCTCCGGTTACACAGGAAGCTGTGTCCCTGATCCTTCGGTCGATCGACCAGATCAAGGACATTCTGGGTGATCTGGAAGCTGCCGAAGGTCAGGAACCTGAAGGCGACGACAGCGAACTTATTTCCGAGCTTGAGGCTATGTCTGCCAAGGCAGATGCGGCCATGGCCGGCGGCGGCGCTGCTCCTGCAGCTGCCGAAAAGGAGCCGGAGGAAAGCGCGGACATCGATCTTCCCGATCAGAGCCTGGACCGGCCTTTGCGCCCGGGTGAGGTGTCTCTGGATGAACTCGAACGCGCCTTCCGGGAAACCGAAGTCGAAATGGACGGCGATGCCGGCGATGCGGTAGCAGAAGCTCCGGAGCCGGAAGTTGTCGAGGCCCCTGCGCCAGCACCTGCACCAAAGCCGGCTTCTGCTGTCGTCAAAAAACCCGCGCCTGCCAAGGAAGAGGCTGCGGAGAAGAAGGACGCTGAGAAGAAGTCCGGCGGTAGTGTATCCAGCCAGAGCATCCGTGTTGCGGTCGACACGCTGGAACACCTCATGACCATGGTTTCCGAGCTTGTGCTGACCCGAAATCAGCTGCTGGAAATCGTGCGCCGTCATGAGGACAGCGAATTCAAGGTACCGCTGCAGCGCCTGTCAAACGTGACAGCAGAGCTGCAGGAAGGTGTCATGGCCACCCGAATGCAGCCGATTGGCAACGCCTGGCAGAAGCTTCCGCGTATCGTTCGCGACCTCAGCCAGGAACTTGAAAAGCCGATCGAACTGGAAATGATCGGTGCCGATACCGAACTTGACCGTCAGGTACTTGAGATGATCAAGGATCCGCTGACGCACATGGTTCGAAACTCCGCCGACCATGGTCTCGAAATGCCCGCTGCACGTCGTGCCGCAGGCAAGCCGGACAAGGGCACGATCACCCTTGCCGCGTATCATGAAGGCGGTCACATCATCATCGAGGTTCGTGATGATGGTAAGGGTCTGGATGTCGACAAGATCAAGGAAAAGGCCCTTGATCGCGGTTTGGCGACCGAAGCCGAACTGGACAAGATGTCCGACGCGCAGATTCACAAGTTCATCTTTGCTGCAGGCTTCTCGACGGCTGCTGCGATCACCAGCGTGTCCGGCCGCGGCGTCGGCATGGATGTGGTGCGCAACAATATCGAGGTGATCGGTGGTACCGTTGACCTTCGGTCTGTTGCAGGCAAGGGTTCCAGCTTCATCATCAAGATCCCGCTAACGCTTGCGATCGTCTCGACACTGATTGTCGAGGCCAGCGGTGACCGGTTTGCCATCCCGCAGCTTTCTGTGGTGGAACTGGTTCGCGTTCAGTCGAATTCCGAGCATCGTATCGAGCGCATCAAGGATACCCCGGTCCTACGTCTCCGGAACAAGCTTCTTCCGCTGGTTCACCTGTCTCATCTTTTGGGAATTGCCGAAGAAGGCCATACCGAGGATAACATCGAGACAGACAATGGCTTCATTGTCGTGATGCAGGTGGGTAGTCAGACATTCGGTGTTGTTGTCGATGGCGTCTTCCATACGGAGGAAATCGTCGTCAAGCCGATGTCCAGCATGCTGCGCAACCTCACGATGTTCTCCGGAAACACCATCCTTGGCGATGGTTCCGTGATCATGATCATCGATCCGAACGGTGTCGCCAGTGCCATGGCAAGCCATGCCTCCAGCGCGGTTACCGAGCAGAGCGAGGAAGCGGAAGAAATTCACCGCAAGGCAGATTCCAGCCAGTCTGCGATCTCCCTGCTGCTCTTCCGTGCCGGTGCACCAGAGCCAAAGGCGGTGCCGCTGTCTCTCGTCACGCGTCTCGAAGAATTCGAGGTATCGAAGATCGAGCGGTCCAACGGTCGCGATCTTGTCCAGTATCGCGGTGCCCTCATGCCGCTTGTCTATATCAACGAGGGCGACCATCACAAAACCGAGGGCACGCAGCCGATGCTGGTTTTCTCGGACTCCGGTCGCTCCATGGGCCTTGTTGTCGACGAGATTGTCGACATTGTCGAAGAGCGCATGAACATCGAAGTGGGATCGGAACGTCTTGGTGTTCTTGGTTCGGCGATCATCAAGGAGCGTGCGACAGAGATCATCGACCTTGGCTATTACCTGCCGCAGGCCTTTGAAGATTGGTTCATGCGCAAGGAGATGGATATCCAGGCGTTGACCAAGAAGGTTCTGTTTGTCGACGACTCGTCCTTCTTCCGCAACATGCTGACACCTGTTCTCAAGGCAGCCGGTTACGACGTGACCACCTGCAATGGCGCCAAGCATGCTCTGGAAGTTCTGGAAGATGGCTACAAGTTCCATGCTGTCGTCAGCGACATCGAAATGCCGGAAATGAACGGCTTCGAGTTCTGCGAAGCGCTGCGCCGCGATCCGCGGTTCCGGCATATGCCTGTCCTGGCATTGTCGTCCCTGATCACGCCGGCATCCATTGAGCGTGGCCGGCAGGCCGGGTTCGACGACTATGTAGCGAAGTTTGATCGTCCGGGTCTGATTGCAGCCCTTAAAGACGTCTTTTCTGGTGAGATGGGAGCTGCAGCATGAGTGTGCTGGAAGACAACTTCAAGGCAAGCGGTGACTCGATCCAGTATGTGACGGTTGTCATCGGAGGGCAGCTGTTCGGGTTGCCGATTTCTCAGGTGCATGACGTATTCGTTCCTGAAAGCGTAACGCGGGTGCCGCTCTCGGCACCTGAAGTTGCCGGGGTTCTGAACCTGCGCGGTCGCATTGTGACTGCAATCGACATGCGTCGCCGACTCCATCTTCCTCCCCTCAAGGAGGCCCAGATGATGGCGGTCGGGATTGAATACAAGCATGAGAGCTACGGGCTCGTCATTGATACCGTTGGTGAGGTTCTGACACTGTCTTCGAACAGTGCTGAACCGAATCCGTCCAATCTGGACAAGCGGTGGGCGGAGATCTCAGGCGGGGTTCACCGTCTGGATGGCAAGCTCATGGTGATCCTGGATGTTGACCGTCTGTTAGGTGCGATGTTCACCGAACCGATGGCTGCAGCATAATCTTAACCTGGGTTGAATGAGATCGGAGACAGACCCAATGAAACAGTGCCTTGTAGTTGATGACTCTAGCGTCATCCGAAAGGTTGCTCGCCGTATCCTCGAGGATTTGAACTTCGAGATCTCGGAAGCAGAAGATGGTCAGCAGGCATTGGATGCATGCCGTACGGCCATGCCCGATGCTATTCTGCTCGACTGGAACATGCCGGTCATGGATGGTCTGGAGTTCCTCACCAGCCTGCGCGGTGAAGAGGGTGGCGAAAAGCCCATCGTCGTTTTCTGTACAACCGAAAACGATGTTGCCCATATCGCACGTGCCATTCGTGCCGGTGCAAACGAGTACATCATGAAGCCTTTCGACCGCGAGATCGTCGAAGCCAAATTTCAAGAAGTCGGCTTGATCTAACACTCGCGACGGGAACACAGATGGCGTTTGCTCAACAACAATTAGGCGCTGGTGCGCGGCCCGGCACTGATCCCATACGGGTGATGGTTGTCGATGACGCTGTCGTTATCCGCGGCCTTCTAAGTCGATGGCTCGATGCTGATCCAGCTCTCACGGTGGTGAGTTCCCAAAGAAACGGGAAGCTGGCGGTGGAGGATATTGAAAAGAGCAACCCGGATGTGGTTGTTCTTGATATCGAAATGCCGGAGATGGACGGAATGACCGCTTTGCCGCTGATGCTGGCAAAGAAGCGTGATCTCGTCGTCATCATGGCTTCAACATTGACCCGCCGCAACGCGGAGGTCAGCCTCAAAGCGCTCTCTCTGGGTGCTTCCGACTACGTTCCGAAGCCGGAAACCACGTCAGAAGTCACAACTTCCGTCGACTTCCGCCGCGAATTGATCGAAAAGGTCAAGGCTCTGGGACAGCAGGCTCTACGGTCCCGCGCGCCGGCTGCCCCGGCTCGGGCCATGAGGGGAGAATCTGCCAGACCGCCGACACCGGCCGCTCGTTTCGGGTCAAGCCCGGCCCCAGCCGCGCCGACACCTCGTCCGGTCAATACCCGGGAAGCATTCCGGACTCCGGCTGCTCCCGCGACTACGACAGTCCTCGGAAGAGACGTCAAGTACCAGATCAAGCCATATTCGCCGACCAAACCGCGGATTTTGGCCATCGGGTCTTCGACGGGTGGGCCTCAGGCTCTCCAGCATGTGATGCGGGATATCGGATCGGTACTTGGTGACATCCCTGTGGTGGTTACCCAGCATATGCCGCCGACCTTCACCGCGATTCTTGCCGAGCATCTTGGAAAGGCCGCCTTGCGACCCTCCAAGGAAGGTGAGGACGGGGATGTCCTTAAGCCAGGACACATTTATGTGGCTCCGGGTGGAAAGCACATGATCCTCGAAAAGGAAGGGGTAGGAGGGGTTATTCGTCTGACGGATGGTCCTCCGGTCAACTTCTGCAAACCGGCGGTGGATCCGTTGTTTGAGAGCGTTGCCCGTGTCTATGGCGCGTCTACGCTTGGGCTCATCCTGACCGGGATGGGACATGATGGTGCTGATGGTGTCAGGCGTATTTCCTCTGCCGGGGGAAGCGTGGTCACACAGGATGAGGCAAGTAGTGTTGTTTGGGGGATGCCGGGCGCGGCTGCACATACGAACATGTGCAGTGACGTTTTGCCGCTCGCTGAAATTGGACCCAAAATCGCACGAGTCATTAAAGGGATGTCGCGATGACTCCGAATGAATTCGAAAATCTGAAAAAGTTCCTCAAGGACCGTTCCGGCCTCGTGCTCAGCAATGACAAGCAGTATCTTGTCGAGAGCCGTCTTCTGCCGATCGCTCGCACTGCCGGGATGGACAATCTCAGTGCGCTGGTTCAGGGGCTCCAGAAGCCGGGCAACCGCCAGCTTCAGGAAGACGTTGTCGAAGCCATGACAACGAACGAGTCTTTCTTCTTCCGCGACAAGACGCCCTTTGACCACTTCAAAGAAATCATGATGCCTCACGTGCTTGAGGCTCGGTCTTCGACGCGGTCTGTCAAAATCTGGTGCGCCGCGGCTTCCACCGGTCAGGAACCCTATTCGCTCTCCATCTGCCTGAAGGAGATGGGGCCGAAAATGGCAGGTTGGCGGACGCGTATCGTTGGCACGGATCTGTCCACGGAAGTGCTTGAGAAAGCCAAAGCCGGTATCTACAGCCAGTTCGAGGTCCAGCGTGGCCTGCCGATCCAGCTTCTCTTGAAATATTTCGAGCAGAAGGGCGACATGTGGCAGATCGATGCAGGCATCCGTGCGATGGTCGAGCTGCGCAAATTGAACCTGCTGGAGAGCTTTTCTCACCTCGGCGAATTCGACATTATCTTCTGTCGCAACGTTCTCATCTATTTTGACCAGCCGACCAAGTCTGAAATTCTGGGTCGCTTGGCAAAAGCGATGCCTGTAGACGGTTTCCTGGTGCTGGGTGCGGCAGAGACCGTGGTGGGTTTGACCGATGCGTTCAAGCCGGTTCCCGGAAAGCGGGGCCTGTTCCAGCGCAAGGAAGCCTTTGCCGCATCCACTACCGGTTCTGCCAAGACTGCAGCTGCAGGTGGATCCGCGACAACACCTGCGCGTCCGTTGGCAGCGGGTCTGGGAACTCGCGCTTAAAGCGAGCATCAAGCTACGAATTAGAGCGGTCGGAGAAATCCGGCCGCTTTTTCTTTTGGAGCAGGGCCTGGAATGGAGCGTGCCTGCCCCGATGTCGTAGTTAAGTTAAGGGCGTGCCACACGGGATCAAAGCTATGATAGGGTTGCCCTGCCTCGTGTTGTTCCGTCTCTTCGAATTGGATCGCACCGGAACCGAATTCATTCTTGGTAATGTATCAATTTCGCATGCGCGGAAAACTTGCCGCTCGACCGGCGCTGTCGATTGACTGTCGGTGACGCAGCGGGATCAGAAGGTTTGGGCTACGGAAGTTCTATTGTCAGCACTTATCGAAACCTGTATAAGGGCAACCACGTACTGGGAGTTTCGATCGGGTACTGAAACAATCGGTGGGTTTAGGGCGGCTGCAACAATTGGTGCAGTCGCCTTTTTTACATAAAGAAAAGCCCCCGCGTAGCGGAGGCTTTTGTGTCTAATTCGACAGGTTTTCCCGCAGCTTATGCGGCCTGTTCGATTTCCGGTTCGCGCAGAACATAACCACGACCCCATACGGTCTCGATGTAGTTCTTTCCGGACGTTGCCGAAGCGAGCTTCTTGCGAAGCTTGCAGATGAAGACGTCGATGATCTTCAGTTCCGGTTCGTCCATGCCGCCATACAGATGGTTCAGGAACATTTCCTTCGTCAGGGTCGTGCCCTTGCGGAGGGAAAGCAGCTCAAGCATCTGGTATTCCTTGCCGGTCAGGTGAACACGCTGGCCGCCAACTTCAACGGTCTTGGTGTCCAGATTGACCTTCAGGTCGCCGGTAACAATGACGGACTGGGCATGGCCCTTGGAGCGGCGCACGATCGCGTGGATGCGAGCCACCAGTTCGTCCTTGTGGAAAGGCTTGGTCATATAGTCGTCGGCACCAAAACCGAGACCACGGACCTTGTCCTCAATGCCCGCATTGCCCGAGAGGATGAGGATCGGAGTCTTCACCTTCGAAACGCGGAGTGTTCGCAGGACCTCATAACCGGACATGTCCGGAAGATTGAGATCCAGCATAATGATGTCATAATCGTACAGCTTGCCGAGGTCGATGCCTTCCTCGCCAAGATCTGTCGTGTAGACGTTGAAGTTCTCGGACTTCAGCATCAGCTCGATGCTTTGCGCTGTGGCGCTATCATCCTCAATCAACAATACACGCATGCCAATCCCCTTATGTTGCCTATCCTGGGCAAGTCGCAACGGCTGGTTCGGCGCCTGCTACGAAGGACTGTGTTAACCCCGACCCATGCTAGAGACTAATGGTTAACAAATTCTGTTTCCTAGCTGCAAGCGACACAAAGACGAATCTGTGAACAACGCTCAAAGTGTTGAGTCCCCAGAAAAAAACCGGGTTATCAACTCTTAAAGTTCTTGTTTAAGAAACGGGTTTAGCCGACTCTAACAAGACTCGTTTTGACAACGCTTGTGAACTTCGATTTGGCGCTCGCCCGACGACGTTCCATTCGTTAACATTAATCAGACTCGTAAACGATCCGTTACCAAATGGCCCAAGGTTGGTAAGGAAATGGTCATGAAAGCGCTTTTTTCTGAAATTGATTCGCTAATGACCACTGAAATCTACGGGCGTGTGGTCGCGGTTCAGGGGTTGCTCGTCGAAGTCGCCGGGCCGATCCATGAAATGAGCGTCGGATCGGTGCTCATGATCGAAATCGGTCCGGAGCAGCCGAAAGTGCCGGCAGAGGTAGTCGGATTCAGAAACAACCATGCTCTCTGCATGCCGTTTTCCGGCCTTGAGGGTGTGCGAATGGGCTGCAAGGCCGTCATCAAGGCCCGTGAGAGTGTAGTCCACCCATCCAATGCGTGGTTGGGCCGCGTCATCAATGCGATGGTCGAGCCGATTGACGGCAAGGGCGAGCTGCCGAATGGCGAAACGCCGAGGCGCATGCGCAATGCACCGCCTCCGGCTTCGGAGCGGGCCCGTGTGGGGCCTCCGCTGGATCTGGGCGTGCGCGCGCTCAACACATTTATTACCTGCTGCGAAGGGCAGCGTATGGGTATCTTTGCCGGTTCCGGTGTCGGCAAGTCTGTTCTCATGTCCATGCTTGCGCGAAACACGGACTGCGACGTGGCGGTTATCGGTCTGATCGGAGAGCGTGGTCGCGAGGTTCAGGAGTTCATTGAGGACGACCTTGGTGAAGAGGGGCTGGCGAGATCGGTCGTGGTGGTTGCGACCTCCGACGAAAGCGTGCTCATGCGTCGTCAGGCAGCCTATCTCACCATGACGGTTGCCGAGCATTTTCGCGATGACGGACAGAATGTTCTCTGCATGATGGATTCGATCACGCGTTTTGCCATGGCGCAGCGCGAGATTGGCTTGTCCATCGGTGAACCTCCGACATCCAAGGGCTATACGCCGACCGTCTTTACAGAATTGCCGCGTCTTCTGGAGCGGGCCGGGCCAGGGCTCGTGGGGAAGGGCGCCATCACCGGCCTTTTCACGGTGCTTGTCGAGGGGGACAACCACAATGAACCGGTCGCCGACGCGGTACGCGGTATTCTGGATGGTCATGTGGTCATGGAACGGGGAATTGCAGAGCGCGGTCGTTATCCGGCAATCAATGTTCTGAAGTCCGTTTCGCGAACGATGCCACGCTGCGTTCCAGATGAATATCTTCCGGTCCTGCGCAAGGCAAAACAGCTCCTTGCCACCTATACCGATATGGAGGAGCTGATTCGTCTAGGTGCTTATCGCAAGGGTTCCGATCCGACCGTTGATGAGGCAATATTGCGGTTCGGGCCTATAGAGGACTTCCTGAATCAGGGAAAAGGTGAGGCAACGTCACTATCTGACGGTTATTTTCAACTTGCCAACCTTTTGGAAATGACTCCGGGCTAACATGGCTTTGTTAGGGGAGTATTGAGTAATGAAAACCCGAGACAGTCTGATCCGCCTCAAGCGGTTCCAGGTAGATGACAAGAGACGACAACTTGTCCAGATCGAAACCATGGTTGCCGAGTTCAATCGCATGGCCGATGAGCTTGATGACCAGATCAAGTCCGAACAGGAACGGGTGGGGATCACGGACGTAACGCATTTTGCCTATCCGACTTTCGCGAAGGCTGCTGCAACGCGTCGGGACAATCTGCGCAATTCGGCTCACGAGCTGGACGATCAGTTGAAGCGTGCCCAGGATGAATTGTCCGAGGCCATCGAAGAACTGAAGAAATTCGAACAGCTCGAAGAGCGTGACCAGATGCGCGAACGCACGGCTGCGGAAATGGCCGAGCAGGAGCAAATGGACGAGATTGCAGGGCGGTTACGGTCGCGAGTCTGAGGCTCACGGCGATATATTGATGATTGTCTGCAGTGGCTGGCGGGCCGCTGCGGTGTTTTGTGTGTTTTTCAAATGCCGTAAAATTTACCTGCTCCCTCATGAATTCTGACGTTTAATCGCATGTGCCTTGGTGGATGCGATTGGGCATCGGGTGGATTGCATGGGGGAGAAATCAAATGCGTTTTCTGAAGATCGGTTTGGCGGCGTGCATGCTGTGTCTTGCGCCGATGGTCGCCTATGCCGACGGCGCGGTTCACAAAATCGCCTTTCATGTGGATGAAAACGACCCGCAAGTCATGAACATGGCTCTGAACAATGTTCAAAATGTCTCGAAATACTACGCGGATAAAGGCGAAGAGGTCGAGATCGAAGTGGTGACCTACGGGCCAGGCCTCATGATGCTGCGTGAGGACAAGAGCCCGGTTGCGGAACGCATTTCGGTGATGTCCCTGGAGATCCCAAACCTCTCGTTCGCGGCTTGCGGAAACACGCATCGCGCCATGAGCCAACAGGCTGGCAAGGAAGTGCCACTTCTTTCTGAAGCCAAGGTCGTCCCGTCAGGCGTTGTTCGGCTGGTGGAACTTCAGGAGGCGGGCTACAGCTATATTCGTCCGTAATTTGCTACCTTGCTGAAAGTTGCGTAGCGGGTCGAATTGTGCAACGCAGGGGCAGGGGCGATAGCCCTTGCCTTTTGGATCTCGTTTTTCGGTTCGGCTCATGCGCCTTGTTCTTGGCATCTTGCTTCCCATTGCCACGTTTTCGTTTGCGCTTGGGCTTACGCTCCCGCTGATGAAGCTGGAGAGATTGTATTTTCTTGAGGATACGCCGTCCCTGACGGAGATCGTTTACGGGCTTTGGGTAGACGGGGAGCCGCTGCTGGCGGTTGTGATTCTGGTATTCTCGATCCTGTTGCCTGCTGCCAAGATCATCCTGACCCATGTTGCAGCCCTGAAAGGCGGGTCTGGCCGGTCCTTGTCGATCCTGTCTGCCGTCGGCAAGTGGTCGATGCTGGATGTCATGCTGGTGGCGCTTGTCCTGTTTGCCGCCAAGACCAGCGGGCTTGCCGAAGCTTCCGCCCTTCCGGGATTGTGGTTCTATGCAACGGCAACGATCGCTGCGGCGCTTGCAGCGAATTTATGCAAGAGGCTCTACGTCTAACCGAGCGGGTTCTCGAAGGAAGAATACTGACGCACTCTCGACACCCGGTTCTTGGGTGGGCGCTTCTTGCCCCGCTTTGCTGCAAATCCGCTGCTGCCTGTCGTAGACGCTGCATCATTTCCGGGGTGGGATTTGCGGTGTGCCTGCTCGGCTTCAAAGGCCTTGATCCACTCTTCAGCCTTGGAGGGCGGCAGGCGCATCTTTCTGCAGCGGACCTGGGCAAGCATTGCAAACGTGTCGGCACAAAGTTCTGCGTCCAGCGCCAGTTTCGCTGCCTCATCGGCCGGACCATTGAAGATTACGGACCTGGTTGACTGGTGATGTGCGCGCGTGAATTTCCCCAAAAGCGCAACCACCTGTTCGAGGCGGTCATCCTGAAGCAGCACCCCGACGATTTCGTCCTTTTTGACGCGCGCGATCTGGCATTTTGACCAGAGCTTTGAAACATCACTTTCATCCACGCTCGGGCCAAGGGTCTTGCGGACTTCTTTAAGGCGGCCGAGTTTTCCCTGCTGTTCGGTTGAGAGCGAACTCTTCACGAGTTTTCGAAGTTGGGCCTGAACATCCGCGTCTACGTTGGGAAGTACTTGCTGGCACATTCCAGGTGTGAGGTCCGGCCTCAACAGCAGTGTGTCCAGAAATTCGGCGTCATGACGCCCGAGGTGCATGAGATTGAGGAAGGACTTCGCCGAGAGTTCAACCTGCATATTCCCGACAAGTTTCAGGTGAGTGCGCTCCGACCCGCGGATCACGATCACATCCGTAATCTTCAGTGTCAGGTCAGGTCGACCTGCGAGCACCTGAAGGTGCGCATCGCCCACCTTGTTTGCAAGTTCGAGCAGGTCGCCTTCGGAAAAGCCCTCAAACTGGGACAAAATGGGCGAGGCTATTCGGATATTGTCGGCGGCAAGCCGTTTGGCGAGTGCCAAGGGCATTTTGGAGTAGGGAGCGACTTTCACAGCCAGCTGCTGGAGGTTGGTCGCAGGGGTCGAATCGTAAAGGATCAGGGCGATGTCGCAGTAGGCCTGCATTTCCCGGTCCGAACGATCGTCGATTTTCTCTATAATCTTATCCGTGACTGCAAGCAGAAGTAGACCCCGTGCCTCCGGGGATTTGTCCTGAGCCATCTCGACAAGCTTAAATTCCATTTCGCAACCTCTGGCGAAGAGGATGACGTGAATACTCTTATTTATATGTTACCGGTGATATTTTTTTATGTTCAAAAATATGGGTTTTATTTTCTGATTTGAAATTGATTTTGACTGTTGTTTACGATGCGTAAGCATGAGTTGCGAAAGTTGAGTCAATTTTAGTGATCTGGCAAATAAATCGAAAAGTTTTTCAAATCGCCGCATGCCTTGTCTTGGTCTATATTCTGTCTGAAAAATCAGCTACCAAATCTCCAGTTTGCTGCGCTGCCTGTGCGCTTTCACCGTTGGAATTCCTGATGCGTTTTACGTTTGTCTTGCTCGCCCTTTTGCTGTTCTGCAGTCCCGTTGCCGCTCAGGTCGTTGGTCAGGAAGCACCGTCGACAGGGTCGGTAACCGAAACACCGGCAGAAGCGAACGACGTAAAGACGTCCACCGAAGTGCTGATCAAGGTTCTTGAGGACCCGAAAAAGAGGGAAGCGCTCATCCGCGAATTGAAGGGAGCGGAAACGCCGGCTGGCACCGCTGAGCCTTCCGGTGATGAAGCGTCCCCCGTTTCTGATGAGGTCGCTACCGGTACTGACGAGCCGATCACCACAGTTCTCGCACAGTACTCCAGTGCCGTCATGGCGGATGTGAATGCGTCGCTGGAAAAAGCCGCTCACACGCTGTCTGGCCTCAGTCGTCTCTTCAAAGGTGAAATCAAGATCAATGCGGACCGCGCCATCGATAGCGCGCTGAACGTCCTGTACATCCTTGTTTCGGTCACCATCATCTATTGGCTTTGCCAAAAGGTATTCATGCGGTTTTCCAGCAGGATATCTGCCAAGTACGCGCGCCGGTCGTGGCTGTTCAGAAGTGTTGTGCTGATCTTGTTGTCAGCGCTTGATGCGTTGACCGTATTCCTCGCTTGTATCGTGTCGGTGGTGCTGTATCTGGTTCCGTTCCTTATCTTCGATCAGGAAGATTACCTCGTGGATGCTGCGCTGGATGCATTTTGGACAGTCGGGCTCGCGCGGGTGGCCCTGCGATTCGTGTTTGCTCCTGCCAGACCGGAACTGCGCCTTATGCCGTTCGGCAATGATTACTCAAACTATTGGTATTCGAAGCTCTATCAGTTGTCGGTGTTCGTCGGTTTTGGTCTGTTGCTGGTTGTCCCCTATGTGAACATCGTGACGTCCTTCGTTATCGGCAATGCCCTGCGCTTTGCCTTGCTGTTCGTCGCTACATTGATGCTGGTCGGCCTGATCTACCAGCAGCGGGAGTGGGTGGCCAAGGGCATCCGAAGCTACGCGAAGCACATGACCAACAGTCTGGTGCAGCAAACCGTCGCCAGTCTTGGTGTGGTCTGGCATTGGCTGGCCATGACCTATGTTGCCTCCATCTTCATGCTCTGGTTCACGCGCCCAATCGATGCCGTCGAAATCGCAGTGCGTTCGACGGGACTGTCCATTCTGGCAATCATGGTTGGCTTTTTGATCTCGTTGGCAATTACAAAGCCGATCAAGAGCGGCATTCGCTTGCCCGATACCTACAAGCGGCGACTGCCCGAGCTGGAAGGCCGGATAAATGCGTTCTTGCCGGGCATCCTGAGAATGCTTCGGTTTGTTGTGTTCATCTTCACGGTTCTGGTTCTGCTGGATGTCTGGGGGATTACCTCCTTTACGGTTTGGCTGGCTTCTACCGAGGGTAGCGCAGCCTTTGGGCGCGGCCTTTCCGCCCTGATCGTTCTGGCGGTTTCCTTCCTCGTTTGGCTGGCAGTCATGGCGTGGATTGATCTGAGGTTGCGGGTGCGCAGCGGCCATGTGGTCACTGCGCGGGAGCGGACGCTGTTCCAGCTCTTCCGAAATGCGTTCACGATGGTCGTTCTTGTCATGGCGACCCTGCTGGCGCTGTCAGAGGTTGGCATCAATATCGGGCCGTTGATCGCCGGCGCCGGTGTCGTCGGTCTGGCCATTTCCTTCGGTGCGCAAACACTCGTGAAGGACGTCATCACCGGCGCCTTCATTCAGATCGAAAACGCGATCAATGAGGGGGATGTGGTCACCGTTGCGGGTATCACCGGAACAGTTGAACGTTTGACCGTTCGTTCGGTGAGAATCCGCGACATCAACGGAACCGCCCATATCATCCCGTTTTCGTCCGTCGACATGGTCGCCAATTTCATGCGCGACTTCTCCTACCACGTGGCCGAAATCGGGGTTGCGTATGACACGGATATCGGCAAGGCGAAGGCAGCTATGGAAGAGGCGTTCCGGCGGTTGCGCGAGAGCGATGCCGGATCGAAGATCATCGGCGATCTCGAAATGCACGGTGTCACGATGTTCGGCGACAGTGCCATCAATGTTCGCGCGCGCGTAAAGACACTGCCGGGCGAACAATTCTCGCTTGGACGGGCATATAACGAGTTTATCAAGGCCGTCTTTGATGAGGAGGGGATCGAAATCCCGTTCCCGCAAGTGACCTACCACATGCCGGCGGCATCTGTCGGCAAGAAGAGCCTGCCGATGGATGAGCCGGCAAATGACGCGGGAGGGAGTAGCAGTCCCAAGACGGACTGACTGGCTTTCCAAATCATTCGATCGGGCCAAATCATTCGATCGGGTCAAGTCAATCGATCAGGCCAAAACAATCGATCAGGAATGTGAAAACAACACCCCGGGAGAATTTATCTCCCGGGGTATTTTATTATTCGCGTTTCATTGAATTTCGATCAGTTTCGTTTTATTTTCGCTTCTAACCAAGAACCGCGTGTTTGCGCTGCTGGAGAGGCCAGATGAAACCAGACTACGATCTCATTGTTATCGGCGGAGGGGTCAATGGCGCTGGAATAGCCCGCGATGCCGTCGGGCGTGGGGCTTCGGTTCTGCTTGCGGAAATGGGAGATCTGGCCGGCGCGACGTCCTCGGCGTCGACCAAACTGATCCACGGCGGCCTGCGATATCTTGAGTACTACGAGTTCAATCTGGTGCGTAAGGCTCTGAAAGAGCGCGAGGTTCTCTGGAAACTCGCGCCGCATATTGCCTGGCCCATGCGGTTCATCCTGCCGCATCACAAGGATCTGCGCCCTGCCTGGCTGCTGCGTCTTGGATTGTTCCTCTACGATCATATCGGCGGGCGCAAGCTTCTGCCTGCAACGCGTACTGTTCGGCTGGATGAAGGCGAGTTCTCGCGGGGGCTCAATTCGCGCTTTCGGAAGGGTTTCGAGTATTCAGACTGTTGGGTGGAGGATGCGCGGCTTGTCGTGCTGAATGCACGGGACGCGGCGCGGCGCGGCGCGACAATCCTGACCCGGACGAAATGCGTGAGTGCACGCCGCGAAGGCGGGCATTGGACGGTGACCCTCAAGGATATGGCGAGTGGCGACGAGCGGACCGTCACAGCATCCGTGATTGTCAATGCTGCCGGGCCCTGGGTGGCGGACATGCTGGCTGGTGTTGCGGGCACGAACCAGCAGTCCCGCGTTCGTCTGGTCAAGGGCAGCCACATCGTCGTGCCCCGGATTTTTGAACATGACCGCTGCTTCATCTTTCAAAATGCCGACGGGCGGATCATCTTTGCAATTCCCTATGAGAACGACTTCACCCTGATCGGAACCACGGATGTCGATTTCGTCGGAGATCCGGGAAGCGTTCAGATCGCTGATGACGAAGTCGCCTATCTATGCGAGGCGGTCAGCGAATATCTGGCAAAGCCGGTGGAGCCCGGTGATGTCGTCCATACCTATTCGGGGGTTCGTCCCCTTTATGATGACGGTGCCAGCGACGCCAAGGCCGCAACGCGTGACTACGTGCTTGAGGTCGACGGCGGCGGAGATCGGGCGCCCTTGCTCTCGGTGTTTGGCGGCAAGATCACCACCTATCGAAAGCTTGCCGAACATGTGCTGAGCAAGCTTGAAGGATCGCTCCCGTTCAGCCGCCGCGAATGGACCGCCACTGCGGCGCTGCCCGGCGGAGATTTTGATCCCTCGGACTTTGATGCAGAAGTTGAAAAGCTGCGGTCTCGGTTTGGTTTTCTGTCCCACGCCCACGCAAGACGACTCTTCCGTGCCTATGGATTGGATGCGTATGGCCTTCTGGGAAGCGCCACATCTCTTGAGCAGCTGGGCACACATTTTGGCAGTGACCTCTATCAGGCTGAGGTTGATTGGCTCGTGCGCGAGGAGTGGGCGCGCTCGGCGGAGGATGTCTTGTGGCGGCGTTCAAAACTTGGTTTGCGTCTGACGCCTGAGCAGATCGAGGCTCTTGAGCGTCATCTGCAGGGATCTGTTGGCGGGCGGTCAGGAGCGGCGGCCTAAAAAGGGCTTGCAATATCGGGCGGGGCGGGCCCGAATCCGGACAAGACAAAAATGAAACGGGAGGCGACATGGCCGGAGCTGTGTTGGCAATTGATCAGGGAACAACGTCCAGCCGGGCGATTGTGTTTGGTGTGGACTATTCCCAGCTTGGAGTTGGGCAGCAGGAGTTCACCCAGCATTTCCCCAAGTCGGGTTGGGTTGAGCATGACCCGCTGGAAATCTGGACAAGCACGCTGGATGTGTGCCGCAAGGCTCTTGAGAATGCGGGTCTTTCCGCCAATGAAATCGCGGCGATCGGCATCACCAATCAGCGGGAGACGACGCTGGTTTGGGATCGGAAAACGGGAAAACCGGTTTATAATGCAATTGTCTGGCAGGATCGCAGAACTTCCGACTTCTGTGCGAAACTGAGAGCGGATGGTCACGAGGACACCTTCACAGCTCGCACGGGCCTCCTTCTTGATCCCTATTTCTCGGGAACAAAAATTGCCTGGATACTGGATAATGTTGAAGGCGTGCGAGCGCGCGCCGAACGTGGGGAACTTGTCTTCGGCACAGTAGACACCTGGCTGATCTGGAACATGACTGCTGGCAAGCGCTTCGTTACCGATGCCACGAATGCCTCCCGAACACTCATCTACAACATCCATGAAAATCGCTGGGACGCTGAGCTTTGCGCGATCCTTGGAATACCGATGTCGATGCTGCCCGAGGTACTCGACTGTGCCGATGACTTTGGAGTGACGGAACCTGAGCTGCTGGGCGCGGCCTTGCCGGTGCTGGGTGTTGCTGGCGATCAGCAGGCGGCGACGCTCGGTCAGGCCTGTTTTGAGCCGGGAATGGTCAAGTCGACCTATGGCACGGGGTGTTTTGCCCTGATGAATACGGGGTCGAATGCGGTGGCCTCGAAAAACCGGTTGCTGACCACCATTGCCTATCGGCTTGACGGCGAGACGACATACGCGCTGGAAGGGTCAATCTTCGTGGCTGGTGCGGCCGTTCAATGGTTGCGCGACGGGTTGGGCGTCATTGAATCCGCGGCTCAGTCTCAGGGGCTTGCCGAGCAGGCAGATCCGAATCAGGAGGTCTATCTGGTTCCTGCCTTTGTGGGACTTGGCGCACCTTATTGGGATGCAGATGCGCGCGGTGCGCTTTTCGGTCTGACCCGGAATACGGGGCCCAAAGAGCTGGCCCGGGCCACGTTGTGCAGTGTCGGTTACCAGACACATGATCTGGTTGAGGCCATGAAAAAGGATTGGTCCGCTGACACGGACACGGTTCTGCGCGTCGATGGCGGGATGACGGCTTCAAACTGGACCATGCAGTTTTTGGCAGATATCCTGCAAGCTCGTGTGGACCGCCCCGTGGTTCTGGAGACGACAGCCCTTGGGGCCGCGTGGCTTGCCGGATCCCGGGCCGGAGTCTGGCCCGGCCGCAAGGAGTTTTCGGCAAGCTGGAAGCTTGAACGTCGCTTCGAGCCGGAAATGGCGAAGGAACAGTCCGCCCAGCTGCTTGACGGATGGGCTGATGCGGTTCGCCGGACACGCACGAACGGCTAGAATTCGGGCTGAGGGAAGAGGTTTCAGTCCTGTCTGAAACCTCGCACCGTTTTTGGGTCAATTCGCTTTGGTTCAGAAGAATTACGTTGCGTAAATCTCTCCAAACATGCCCATTTTTTACGTCAGTAAATCTGACCTAGTAATAATTTTTCCCAAAATACCTGAAATTAGAAATATCTGAGCGGTTGATTTTGTGGCGAAAAAAAGCCTTAGTTTGCTCGGCGCGGGCCAAAGGAGATTGCACGACCTCTAACGATGCAACGCCCGCCTTCTTCATCAAGGGGAGAACAGTTTGATGAATTTCCGATCCACCCTGAAGGCTACCCTTCTCGGCGCAAGCATGGCGGTCATCGCTGCCACAGGCGCCTCCGCAAAAACGCTGGTTTATTGCTCTGAAGGTTCACCGGAAGGCTTCGATACCGCTCTATACACGTCCGGTACCACTTTCGATGCGTCCTCCAAGCCGCTCTATAACCGCCTTGTGGAATTCAAGCGCGGCACCACGGAAGTTATTCCGGGTCTGGCAGAGAGCTGGGACGTTTCCGAAGACGGTCTGGAGTACACCTTCAACCTGCGTAAGGGCGTAAAGTTCCACACCACGAACTTCTTCACCCCGTCACGCGACTTCAACGCTGACGACGTGATCTTCTCGTTTGGCCGTCAGCTCGACAAGAACCATGCCTGGCATGAGTACACACCGGGCACTGCCTGGGAATACTTCAACGGCATGTCCATGCCTGATCTCATCAAGGAGATCGTGAAGGTTGACGATTACACGGTGAAGTTTGTCCTGAACCGTCCGGAAGCTCCGATGGTTGCAAACCTCGCCATGGACTTCGCATCCGTTCTGTCTGCTGAATATGCTGCCCAGCTGGAAGCTTCCGGCACCAAGGACCAGCTGAACCAGCAGCCGGTTGGTACCGGTCCGTTCTCCTTCGTTGGCTACCAGAAGGACGCCGTGATCCGCTACGCAGGCTTTGGTGACTACTGGGGTGGCAAGCAGCCGGTCGAAAACCTCGTTTTCGCTATCACACCGGATGCCTCCGTTCGCCTTCAGAAGCTGAAGGCCGGTGAATGTCACGTCATGCCTTATCCGGCACCGGCTGACATCGCGGACATCCAGTCTGACGAAAACCTCAACATGATGGAACAGCAGGGCCTCAACGTCGGCTACCTTGCCTACAACACCAAGGTTGCTCCGTTCGACAAGAAGGAGGTCCGCAAGGCGCTTAACCACGCCGTGAACAAGCAGGCGATCCTTGATGCCGTGTTCCAGGGCTCTGGTCAGGCGGCAAAGAACCCGATCCCGCCGACCATGTGGTCCTATAACGACGCCATCGTCGACGATGCCTATGATCCGGAACTGGCCAAGAAGCTGCTTGCTGAAGCAGGCGTTTCCGATCTGTCCATGAAGATCTGGGCGATGCCGGTACAGCGTCCGTATAACCCGAACGCTCGCCGTATGGCTGAAGTCCTGCAGGCCGACTTTGCTGCAGTTGGCGTCAATGTCGAGATCGTCTCCTACGAGTGGGGTGAGTACCTCTCCCGTTCCAAGGACGTTGATCGCGACGGCGCTGTCCTGCTCGGCTGGACCGGTGACAATGGTGACCCGGACAACTTCCTTGCCGTTCTGCTCGGCTGTGACGGCGTTGGCGGTTCCAACCGTGCACAGTGGTGCAACGACGACTTCCAGGCTCTGATCAACAAGGCCAAGACCGTTTCCGACAAGGCTGAGCGTACCAAGCTGTACGAACAGGCTCAGGTGGTCTTCAAGGAAGAAGCTCCGTGGGCAACCATCGCTCACTCGGTCGTCTTCATGCCAATGCGCAAGGAAGTCACCGGCTACGTGATGGACCCGCTGGGTGGTCACTGGTTCGACGGCGTGGACCTCGCACAGTAAGCCGTCTGAAATCAAAAGGGCGCCAGTTCATTCGGGCGCCCTTCGCACTTTTAGGCCGGCGATCCCCCTTTAATATTCGCGGGAT
Organism: Roseibium sediminis; assembly: GCF_008711325.1. Classification (GTDB taxonomy): domain Bacteria; phylum Pseudomonadota; class Alphaproteobacteria; order Rhizobiales; family Stappiaceae; genus Roseibium; species Roseibium sediminis. The sequence goes on along the minus strand of NZ_VXDB01000001.1, from coordinate 195,040 downwards.
CGCTGGCTTGCTCTATTCGGATCCTAATCATGCTTCGATTTCTCCTGGGCCGCCTTGGCCTGTTGATCCCGACATTTCTGGGGGTCACACTCGTGGCTTTCAGCTTCATTCGTCTTCTTCCAGGTGACCCGCTTGACCTTCTGGCCGGTGAACGTGGCATCGATCCGGAGCGCAAGGCGGAACTTCTGGCGCAAATGGGCTTCGACAAGCCCCTGTGGCAGCAGTATTTCGACTATCTTCTGAACATTTTTCAGGGTGATCTCGGCACATCCTTTGTGTCCAAGAAGCCAGTGCTTGACGAGTTCCTGACACTCTTTCCCGCGACTGCCGAACTGGCGCTGTGCGCGATCATCATTGCAGTGTGTCTAGGAATTCCCGCCGGTATCTTTGCGGCCGTCAAGCGAGGCTCCTTCTTTGACCAGACCATCATGGGAACGGCTCTGGTTGGCTATTCCATGCCGATCTTCTGGTGGGGCCTGCTGCTGATCATCCTGTTCTCCAGCATCCTGCAGTGGACACCGGTCTCGGGCCGTATTTCCTTCCTCTATTTCTTCCCGAACGTGACCGGCTTCATGCTCATCGACAGCCTCTTGTCTGGGCAGAAGGGGGCGTTCCAGTCAGCCGTCAGTCACCTGATCTTGCCCTCCATCGTGTTGGCCACGATCCCGCTCGCGGTGATTGCCCGCCAGACCCGGTCGGCCATGCTTGAGGTTCTGGGTGAGGATTATGTTCGTACCGCGCGCGCCAAGGGCTTGCCGCCAAGCCGGGTCATTGGCCTGCATGCGCTGCGCAATGCGCTTATCCCGGTCATCACCACAATCGGCCTGCAGGTCGGCGTTCTTCTGGCCGGTGCGATCCTGACCGAGACGATCTTCTCCTGGCCGGGCATCGGCAAGTGGCTGGTCGACAGCATTTCGCGTCGTGATTATTTCGTGGTCCAGGGCGGACTGCTGCTGATCGCGGCCATCATCATGATCGTGAACCTCGTGGTTGATGTGCTTTACGGCCTCGTCAATCCGCGTATTCGCCACAACTGATCCGGAGGGCATACCAATGACGAATTCCTCCCCTGCACCGGTCAGCACCGCCAAGCTGGAAGCCGAAAGCCGTAGTGCAACCAAGGCCCAGCTTATCGAGTTCTGGTACTATTTCTCCCAGAACAAGGGCGCAGTGATCGGCCTTGTCGTGTTCATGGCCCTTGTGATCATGGCCGTGTTTGCGCCGCTCATCGCTCCGCATGATCCAACCTTCCAGTATCGTGACAGTTTTCTCGTGCCACCAGCATGGGAAGACGGTGGTAAGGCGACCTTCCTTCTGGGAACGGATGCCGTTGGCCGCGATATCCTGTCCCGCCTGATTTACGGGGCGCAGTTCTCGCTGTTCATTGGTGTGGTCGTCGTGTCGATCGCCCTTGTCGGCGGCATCGTGATCGGCCTGGTTGCCGGTTACATGCGGGGATCTGTCGACACGTTCATCATGCGCCTGATGGACATCATTCTCGCATTCCCGTCCCTGCTGCTGGCTCTTGTGCTGGTCGCAATCCTTGGCCCGGGGCTGATGAATGCGATGATCGCGATTGCCATCGTTCTCCAGCCGCATTTCGTACGTCTGACTCGTGCTGCCGTCATGGCCGAACGCGGACGTGACTATGTGGTTGCTGCCCGCGTTGCGGGAGCAGGGCACATGCGTTTGATGTTCAAGACCATCCTGCCGAACTGTCTGGCACCGCTGATCGTTCAGGCGACGCTGTCGTTCTCAAATGCGATCCTCGATGCTGCAGCTCTTGGCTTCCTTGGCATGGGTGCGCAACCGCCTACGCCTGAGTGGGGCACGATGCTTGCCGAAGCGCGTGAGTTCATCCTGCGGGCCTGGTGGGTGGTGACCTTCCCCGGTCTTGCCATTCTGGTCACGGTTCTGGCCATCAACCTTGTCGGCGACGGCTTGCGCGATGCCCTTGATCCGAAGTTGAAGAGGAGCTGATCATGCCGCTTCTTGAAATCAGAAACCTGCGGGTCGAGTTTGATACCGCCAAAGGCCCGTTCCGCGCTCTCGATGGCGTTGACTACACGGTGGACGCTGGCGAGGTCCTTGCGATTGTCGGGGAATCCGGTTCTGGCAAGTCCGTGGCGATGCTGGCAACGATGGGCCTTCTGCCTGACACGGCAACCATCACCGCTGACAAGATGGAGTTCGAGGGCCTTGACCTGCGGACCCTGACCAAGGCTCAGCGCCGCAAGGTGATTGGCAAGGACATCTCCATGATCTTTCAGGAGCCTATTGCCAGCCTTAATCCGTGTTTCACCGTTGGGTACCAGCTGGCTGAAACCTTGCAGATCCATACGGACCTCAATGCCAGGCAGCGCAAGGACCGTGTCATTGAGCTGATGCATTCGGTCGGTCTGCCCAATCCGGAAAGCCGGGTGGACGCGTTCCCCCACCAGATGTCCGGTGGCCAGTGCCAACGTGTAATGATCGCCATGGCGATCGCCTGCAGGCCAAAACTCCTGATCGCAGATGAGCCGACCACGGCACTCGATGTGACCATCCAGAAACAGATCCTTGATCTGCTGGTAAAGCTTCAGCAGGACAGCGGCATGGGCCTGATCATGATCACCCATGATATGGGCGTTGTGGCCGAAACCGCAGACCGTGTGATCGTGCAGTACAAGGGGCGGAAGATGGAGGAGGCAGATGTTCTCTCGCTCTTCGAAAACCCGCAAAACGCCTATACCAAGGCGCTCCTGTCTGCCTTGCCCGAAAATGCGACCGGGGATCGTCTGCCGACGGTTGCTGACTTTGCAGGCGCGGGAGGATTTTGATCATGTCTCAACAACCCATTCTCAAGGTTCGCGATCTTTATCGGACCTATGAAATCAAGGGCGGTCTTTTCCGTCCAGCTTCCACGTTGACGGCCGTCAAGGGTGTCAACTTTGATGTGGAGCGGGGCACCACGCTTGCCGTCGTTGGCGAAAGTGGTTGCGGCAAGTCGACCCTTGCCCGCATGCTGACCATGATTGATGCGCAATCGTCCGGCACCATCGAGGTGGACGGCCTGCCGATCGATATTTCCAAGACAGGTATATCGAAGGACATGCGCCAGAAGGTGCAGATCGTCTTCCAGAACCCCTATGGTTCGCTCAATCCGCGCCAGAAAATCGGCCATGTTCTTGAAGAGCCGCTGCTGCTGAACACGAACATGCCGGCTGCTGAACGTCGGGACCTTGCTCTCGACATGCTGCAAAAAGTCGGACTCCAACCGGAGCACTACGGACGGTATCCGCACATGTTCTCGGGTGGTCAGCGTCAGCGTATTGCGATTGCCCGGGCCATCATGATGAAGCCGAAGCTTCTCGTGCTTGATGAACCCGTGTCGGCGCTTGATCTGTCCGTGCAGGCCCAGATCCTCAACCTCCTGAAAGACCTTCAGGACGAGATGGGGCTGACTTACGTCTTCATCAGCCATGACCTTTCGGTCGTTCGTTATCTCGCCGACAAGGTGATGGTGATGTATTTCGGCGAAGTGGTCGAATACGGCACGCGCGATGAAGTGTTCGGCAATCCGCAGCACAGCTACACCAAGACCCTGTTTGCCGCGACGCCGAACGCGGATGTGGAGAGTATCCGCAAGCGAATTGCTGCCAAAAACGCGGCCTGAGGCGATTTTTCCTGAAGGGATTGGAACCGCAACGGTCTGCGTTGCGGTTCTTTTTTATTTGAATGATTCCATATTTCGAGTATTCTCGAATTATGGAAAAGAAAGATGCCCTCTTGGCGCTCGCCGCCCTTGGTCAGGAAACACGTCTGGACGTCTTCCGTCTGCTGGTCCGCGCTGGGCGGGACGGCGCGTCTGCAGGGGCGATAGCTGAAGCCCTGCAGGTTCGCTCCAACACACTCTCCACCCATCTTGGAGCTCTTACCCGGGCGGGGCTGGTTGCCTCCCGGCGAGACGGTCGTTCCATCCACTTCTTTGCCCGAATGGACGGGATGCAGGAGCTCGTAACCTTCCTGCTGGAAGACTGCTGCAACGGTCGCCCTGATCTGTGCTCGCCGATTGCCGATCTGGCAGCGAGCTGTGCGGCAGCTACCGAAAACTCACCGAATTTGAAATCCTGAAGGGGACGATAGTGCGCAAGGTGCTCTTCGTATGCACGGCCAACTCGGCCAGATCCGTTCTTGGTGAAGCGCTTCTGCGCCATATGGGGAACGGACAGTTCAGGACCTATTCCGCCGGATCGACACCGCGAGGGATGGTCAATCCGGATGCGCTTGATTGCCTGCGTCGACATGGATTGCCCAATGAGGGGTTCCGTTCAAAGAGCTGGGATGAATTTGCACAAGCAGGTGGCCCGGAAATGGATCTCATCATCACTGTTTGTGATAGTGCTGCCGGGGAAGCTTGTCCCGTCTGGCTGGGGCACCCGATGGTGGTTCATTGGGGAATACCGGATCCTGCTTCCGTTGAAGGTGATGAAGCCGCGCGCGCTGCTGCGTTCGACTTGGCTTATGAGCGTTTGCGCCGCCGGGTAGACGCATTGCTCGCCCTGGGTGATTACGTGTTTGGCGCGTCGGACGGCCGGGCCAGGGTCAATGCGATTGGCCAAATGGACGACTGAGGGGGCACCATGTCTGAATATGATTTGCCGCGCCGATTGGCTGCAGAATTCCTTGGAACGGGCCTGTTGGTCTGCACGGTCGTCGGATCAGGCATCATGGCCGATAAACTGTCGGATGACGTTGCGGTCTCGCTTCTTGGCAACACAATTCCAACCGGTGCCATCCTGGTGGTCCTGATCACGATCCTGGGGCCGATATCGGGGGCGCATTTCAACCCGGCAGTGACCTTTGCCTTCTGGCTGAAGCGCCAGATCGCCATGACAGAAGTGGTGCCCTATGTGATCCTGCAGATTCTTGGTGGGATTATGGGCACGCTCATCGCCCACGCCATGTTCGATCTGCCTCTCCTACAGACGTCGACGACCGTTCGAACAGGCAGCGCACAGTGGATAGCGGAAGTGGTCGCCACCTTCGGATTGCTGGCAACCATTCTTGGCGGTTTGAAGTTTCGCGAAGATGCCATCCCGTGGCTTGTCGGGCTCTACATAACGGCGGCTTACTGGTTCACCGCATCGACGTCTTTTGCGAACCCGGCCGTTGCCATTTCCCGCAGCTTCACGGACACGTTTTCCGGAATCCGCCCGGTTGACCTTCCGGGTTTCATTGTCGCCGAGTTGATCGGCGCGGCAATCGCGGTTTACCTGATTGGATGGCTTCTGACACCCAAACGCGCTTCATAGGTAGGCGAGGCCACACAGTCTAGCCGAGGAGGGAGGCCGCCTGTTGCCTGAGATAGGTCATCAGGCTCTCTGCCTTGTCGCCTGCTGCCTTCTCATCCCCCGCTTCAATAGCTTGCATCAGCTCCAAATGGTTGCGGGCTGCCTGCGTCAGATCTTCTTCGCCGAAATAGCGGAACCAGAAGCGCCTGCTTTGTGTTTGCAGTGGAGCAACCGCCTGGGCTGCAAAAGGATTGCAGGCCGCCTCGGCGACGATTTCGTCGAAACGCTTGTCGAGACGTTGGAAAGCCATGATGTCTGCCTCTGCGACGGACTTTCGCATCTGCTGGGCGCAGTCCTTCAACGCGTCTCTCTGCTCCCTGCTTGCAAGGCGGGCAGCGGAACCTGCCAGCAGCACTTCCAGTGCATGACGCGCACTCACCACCTTGATGAAATCGGCGGGGTTCATCTCGGCAACCAGCACTCCAAGACGGGGCCGGATCGTTAGAAGTCCCTCCCAAGCAAGACGTTGCAAGGCCTCACGTACAGGGGTGCGGCCCATTCCCAGTTCTTCGGTGACCTTGCCTTCGGTGAGGGTGTCGCCCGGTCTGTAGCGCAGGGTTACCAGGTCTTCTTCCAGTTTCCGGTAGGCCTCAGAGGCCCGGCTTTCCACTTCCGGCATGGGCTCAGGTCTTCCTCAATTCCGCGGTTCAATTGCTTGTTGATATTTTACTCATATATCAGTCGTTGACAAACGGAAACTGAAGCTGCAAGGTCAGGTCCAACAGAATTCTTGATGGGAGATTCCAGAATGTGGAAAGGTGTCTTTCCTGCGGTCACGACGAAGTTTACCGCAGATGATGCTCTCGACCGGCCGGAGATGGAGCGTTGCTTCGCCCTGCAGATGGATGCCGGCTGTGACGGTTTGATCGTGTGCGGATCTCTGGGTGAAGCAATGGCTCTCGAGCCTGAGGAAAAGCTTGAACTGCTGTCCATTGCCAAGAGCGTTGCTGGCTCCAAACCTGTCCTGATGACGGTTTGTGAAAGCAGCACGAAACGGGCGGCAAAGGCCGCCAAGGCCGCTGCCAATGCAGGAGCTGACGGGCTGATGGTCCTGCCGGGTGTTCCTTACAAGTCTGCACCCCATGAAACGATTGCCCATTTGAAGGCGCTCACGCAGGCCGGCGGATTGCCGGTGATGATCTACAACAACCCTGTTGCCTATGGCGTCGATATCACGCTCGGGATGTTCGAGGAATTGGCGAAGGAAGAACTCGTTGTCGCGATGAAGGAATCGACCGATGACATCCGGCGCGTGACCGATGTCTTCAACCACTTTGGGGATCGCTTTGACGTCTTTACCGGTGTCGACAATCTGGCCCTTGAAAGTCTCATGGTGGGAGCTGTCGGCTGGGTGGCCGGTCTTGTCGTTGCCTTCCCGAAGGAAACGGTTGCCATCTACCGCCTGCATCAGGCGGGACGTATTGCCGAGGCTTTGGAAATCTACCGCTGGTTCCGCCCGCTTCTGGACCTCGATGTATCAACAAATCTGGTGCAGAATATCAAGCTTGCGGAGGTCCATGCGATCGGCTCCAATGATCGCTGTCGCGCCCCGCGCCTTCCTCTTCATGGGAAGGAACGGGAGAGGGTCGAAACCGTCATTCGCAAGGCATTGGAGTGCCGCCCGCATTTGCCGAGTATCCAGGGAGCATAGCCTTTCATGGCTGGTTTGCAGGTCCAGGTCATTGGCGCTGGAATTGTCGGATTGGCAACGGCTGCCGCGCTGCTGCAGCGCGGTTGCTCCGTCACGATCATTGACCGTGAAGGTGTAGCTGCCGGTGCCAGTCAGGGAAACGCCGCTGCCATTGCGTGGACGGATGTTGCCCCGCTTGCTTCTCCAGGCATCTGGAAGGACGCCATCGGCTGGTTGGCAGATCCTCTTGGTCCTCTCACGGTCAGGCCAGCTTATGCCCTGAAAATCTTGCCATGGATGCTTCGTTTCATCGGAGCGTCGTCTCCGTCGCGGGTTGCCGCCAGCACCGTGGCCCTCGCGGCTCTGAACAAGGATGCCTATCCGGCATGGGACCGGCTTTGGAAGGCTTCAGGAACCCACAATCAGGTTCGGCACGAGGGCTGTCTTGAAGTCTTCGACAATCGCTCGAAACTGGAACGGGCGCGCAGCTTCTGGGCGGAACAGCGGGACTATGGCATTGAGGTACAGGAGCTAACCTCGGCTGAAGTTCTGGAGCTGGAGCCGGAGCTGGCCGATCATGTGGTTGGCGGGGCCCTCATCCCCGGCTGGGCGCAGGTTGATGACCCCCATATTCTTTGCCGTTCGCTTGCGGGATGGCTGGAAGGGCAAGGTGTTTTGTTCGAGACAGGCGAGGTCATGTCCGTAGAGCCAACCGCCGAGGGCGCGCGGCTGGTCTTGAAAAATGGTGAGACACGGGATGCGGATCACGTCGTTGTCGCGTGCGGGGCCTGGTCGAAGAAGCTTGCTGCCGGTCTCGGAGACAATGTGCCGCTTGATACGGAACGGGGCTACAACATTACAGTTCCAAATCCGGGTCTCAAGCTGGGCCGCTTTGTGATGTTGCCCGGCCACGGATTTGTTCTGTCGCCGCTGTCCACCGGGCTTCGCATCGGCGGAGCAGTTGAGTTTGGCGGCCTTGATCTTGCGCCGAACTGGGCACGTGTCGACGCAATGATATCGAAGGCTCGGAAGCTTTTCCCGTGTCTGGATGCATCTGAAGGCAAGCGCTGGATGGGCTTTCGTCCTTCCTTGCCGGACAGCCTTCCGGTTATTGGCCCGTCGAGTGTCAGCCCGCGTATCATTTATGCCTTCGGGCATGCGCATCATGGTTTGACCCAGTCGGCGACGACGGGTGAACTGGTAACGTCCCTCGTATTTGGCGAAAAACCTGTAACGGATCTGGCCCCCTTCAGCGCGCAGCGTTTTTGATGTGAGATAGGTAAGATGGCTCGACACACGTTCTTCTGCCTTGACGGGCACACTTGCGGAAACCCGGTGCGCCTTGTCGCAGGCGGTGGGCCGCGCATTGAGGCAGCCAGCATGTTTGAGCGGCGACAGAAGTTCATTGCCGACTATGACTGGATCCGCACTGGCCTGATGTTTGAGCCGCGCGGTCATGACATGATGTCCGGCTCCATTCTCTATCCTCCCTCATCCGACGAGTATGATGTCGGTGTCCTGTATCTGGAGACTTCGGGCTGCCTGCCGATGTGCGGTCATGGCACGATCGGTACGGTGACGATGGCCATCGAGGAAGGTTTGCTGACTCCGGCGACACCGGGCTTGGCCCGACTTGAAACACCGGCAGGTCTGGTGCTGGCTGAATACGAGATGGACGGCGAATATGTGAAGTCCGTGCGCCTCACCAATGTTCCGTCCTTTCTTGCCGAGCAGGGACTTGAAATTGATTGCCCAGAATTTGGCAGGCTGACTTTTGATGTGGCCTATGGCGGCAATTTCTATGCGATCATCGAGCCGCAGGAGAAATTTGCCGGTGTTGGCACTGTGCCGGTGGACCAGCTGGTCGCCATCAGCCCTGTTCTGCGCGAACGGTTGAACGAGGCCTATACAATCATCCACCCGGAAAACCCGGGCATTCGGAACATCACTCACATCCAGTGGACCGGTCCGGCGGACCATCCGGACGCCGACGCCCGCAATGCGGTCTTTTATGGCGACAAGGCGATTGACCGCAGCCCCTGCGGGACCGGAACGTCCGCCCGCATGGCCCAGCTTCATGCAAAAGGCCAGCTGAAGCCGGGAGACAGCTTTGTCCACGAAAGCGTGATCGGTTCGCTGTTCAAGGGCGGGATCAAGGAAGAAGTTTCAATTGGCGGCAAGACCGGCATTCGTCCGACGATCGAAGGTTGGGCGGTGCGGACCGGAACCAACACCATCACGTTGGATGAACGTGATCCCTACATGACCGGATTTTCGGTAACCGGAACCTGCGTGAAGCGCTATCCGCGCCCTTCTTGAAATCATATGCCCGGATGGTTTGACCAGGGCCAGCCAAGGCCCGGTCTGAACATGTCGCCGAGACTGAAGGGAACCGGCTCCGGTTTTTGCGAGCGATAGCGACGGTCGAGTGCCTGATAGAAAAAGAGCTGCATTTCCTTCACCGGGGAGATGCTCAATCCCTGTGGCAGTGTTGCGGCCAGATAGAGCTCGGTTGCTGACGGGAGATCTTCCGGAACACTTTCACCAAATGAAGCCGCGCACTCGATAACCACCTGCTCCCATTCGTCCATGTTTCCGGCCAGCTCGGGTTTTGCCAGAACACGTTGTGTCAATTCTGCTTCGAGGCGAGAGAGCGGTGCCGGTTCTGCTGCCGTTGCAGAGGGGACAAGAAGGGCCGGAAGATTGTCTGAAGTAACGGTGTCGATGTCGTGACGGTCCAGATGCCAGACTGGATCCCGCCCTTTGAGGTGGGTTTCCAGTGTAGAGCCGATGCAAATGGCGATGTCGATCAGGATGCTGTGCCACATCGGACGCAAGGCAAGTTCGTGTCCCTTGCTGGAGACAAGTTGCGCGGCTGTGTCCTGCGCGGTGCTTGCCGGTAGATTTATCTCGATATGGCCCTGAATGAAGTCGCCGACCTTGTCCCATCCAGCAGGCCCATCCGGAATTCCAAGGCCGTGATACTGCAGGAGCTTGGACAGTTCAGACTGGCGAGCCTCCCTCTGACCCAAAAAGGCCGCCATGAAGCGCTCTCCGCCTGTCTTGTCACAATGTTCGGGATAGACATGGTCCGGAGGATCAAAGGGGACATATTGCCCGGGATCAAAGGCAAAACTGCTGCGGGCTTCCTGCTTGATTGCACGAAAGTCAAAGACCCTTGTTTTCCAGGGTTTCCATGAGGACGTCGTGGCGTAGGGCAGGAGCATGGCGAATCCGGTAACGTATTTACCCACTCTCGCCGGTCTTGCTTCTCCCGGCAAGTCCGGGCGTCAGGTACGCGATATCCATCGATAGACGGTTCGCCCGACGCTGCTGACCACAAGTGCTCCGCCGACCGCCCCTGCCAATCCTCCGATGGCCGCTCCGACCGCTGTTCCAACCGGGCCGCCTATGGCTGTGCCGACAAGGGCACCGGTTTTGACGCCTGCTGCTCCCCCCGCAAGGGCCCCGCTCCAGGAACCTGCAACGTCGGCAATCGTTTCGCCTGTCTGTTGACCAACTCGACCGCCGTCCGCCTTGTAGGCACTCGAAAGACGATAGGCGTCGATGCCGATGCCGACCGGAACAGCCACACGGCTGACGCCTTTCATGACTGCATGAGACTTGCCGATTGCCTGAAGCGTTCTGACGCTTGTCTTGCTGGGGCCGAAAGGTTGCTGGGCAACGGAAATTCGGCCCTGTGTGGCGTTGGAAGCTTGCTGTATGCGAGCTGCATTCGAGTTCTGCCGGGCTTCGAACTTGTCGGTCAAAGGAGGCTGCAGCAGATCGTAGTGAACCCGATTTGGTCCCTTGGCATAGTCATCAAGCTGTGCCGGATTGAAGAACGTTCCGACTTTCACTTCGGTTTTGACGGGTGTGTTGGCCTGTGTGTAGTCGAAGACGCGATTTGAATGGGCATCGGGGACTTCAAAACTGGTGGACTTCAATGGTCCACTGTTCTTTGCCGATAGCCACGATCCCTGAGAGCCCACCATCTGGCGCATGGCCGGACCCTTCGGGTCTTGGAATTTTTCCAGGGACGAGCCGTTGGTCCAGCTTTTGTTCGATCCGTCATATAGTCCGAACTTCCGGTCCTTGAGCGCTTGATCATAGCCCTTGGTGGCTGCAGCTGCGGCTTCGAGCGGTTTTGCAGTGTCTATGATGCGGTGCTCGTCTACCGTTTGTCTGGAAACCCCTCGCGCCTGGGCAAGTGGCGCGGCTAGATCGGCAGCATTCGTTTTGGCCGCTCGCAGTTCGCTTTCAGAACGTGTCGGCGCGGCTTTGGCCTTGTCGAGAGAGACCGCAAACCCCTTTTCCTTGTCCGGAGCCGGGCGGTCCGGAACAGAGATATCCGCAGGATCTGTACTTCTCGTGTTTTCAATCGAGGTCATGATAAATCCTCCTTAAAAAACAAAGCCTTTCAAACGGGGAAACCCCTTCTGGTGAACAAAAAACTAATCCAGCATCCCAATATTTATTCAGTTTTGACAATTTTCATATGCGGGTTGAGTACATAGAGGAATACGTAGTCTGGGTAGTAAATTGTAGCAGGGGTCGGCACCTAGAGCCCCAAAAAGGGGAAAACCACCTGACCCGGGCCGGCAGGCTGGCCCAGACCGCCGTTTCCGGATATGCAAGGGCAAACCGGAACGAAACGGGAATCAGCGAATGGCATGGTCGCCGGAACAGGAAAAGGCGCTCAGTGAAACGGCTGCATGGCTCCGCCGAGGCGACCGCCAGGTGTTTCGCCTGTTCGGCTTTGCGGGGACAGGCAAGACAACTCTTGCCCGGCATCTTGCTGAGGGCATCGACGGAGATGTCGTTTTCGGCGCTTTCACAGGCAAGGCAGCGCATGTTCTGCGGCAAAAGGGATGTACCGATGCCGGGACGATCCATTCCCTCATTTATCGCCCTCGCTCTGCGAAGGAAGAGGAAGAGGTCGATGATGACGAGGACGACACGGGACCGCAGTTTGCCTTGAAACGCGACAGCGCTGCAGCAACGGCCTCGCTTATCGTGATAGACGAGTGCTCGATGGTGGATGAGGAATTGGGCCGCGATCTCCTGTCCTTCGGCACACCTGTGCTCGTTCTGGGCGATCCGGCCCAGCTTCCACCGGTCAAAGGCGGCGGATTTTTTACCGAGGCCGAACCGGACGTGATGCTGACCGAGGTTCATCGTCAGGCGCAGGACAATCCGATTGTTCGCATGTCCATGACAATCCGCGAGGGCGGGCATCTGGATTATGGCGAGTTCGGTGAAAGCCGGGTCATCAATCGGCGTCAGATTGACAAGGAACAGATCCTTGCCGCAGATCAGGTGCTGGTTGGCACCAACAAGACACGCCGACAGTATAATGGCCGCATTCGGGAGCTGAAGGATTTCACGACGCCGATGCCGGCTGTTGGCGACAAGCTTGTCTGCCTGCGCAACGACAAGACCAAGGGTCTTCTGAATGGCGGCTTGTGGACGGTGTCGCGACTTCGTCAACCACGCGGAAACACCCTGAGATTTGATGTCGTTCCGGAGGACGAGGTCGGCAAGCAGACCGTCAAGGTCAAGGTTTTGCCTGCCATGTTCGAGGAGGGGGCGGAGCAGATCCCCTTTGCCATCCGTCGCAAGGCAGACGAGTTTGACTATGGTTACGCCCTTACCGTGCACAAGGCGCAGGGGTCGCAATGGGACAGTGTTGTTCTCTTTGACGAGAGCTGGGCCTTTCGCGAGCACAGGTCGCGGTGGCTTTATACAGCGGTGACCCGCGCTGCCGAGCGCATCACGGTGGTGCGCTGATCGCTGCGAAACCAGAATGCGTTCTGCACCTCGCTCATTTCGTGGTGGATCACCTACCGCGAGCTCTTTTGTGATATGACCGACCCGACTATCGTCTGCGCCTCCCTTCAATATTGGATCCGATCCCAGCATGTCTGACGCAACGTATTCCGCTTCCCCCGCTCCACGAGCTGCCCAGGTCCTGCCGCCTGAAACCGCGCTCCGAATTGCTCGGCGGATCGCGGATGAAATCGCCTGCCAGCCGGCGCAGGTAAATGCGACAGTTCAGCTGCTGGATGAAGGCTCCACGGTGCCCTTCATTGCGCGATACCGGAAGGAAGCAACGGGTGGGCTTGATGATACCCAGCTTCGCAAGCTGGAAGAGCGGCTGATCTATCTTCGGGAGCTGGAAGACCGCCGGGTTGCGATTTCCAAGTCGATAGAAGAGCAGGGCAAGCTGACAGATGAGTTGGCCAAAAGCATTCAGGCTGCCGACACGAAGTCTCAGCTGGAAGACCTTTACCTGCCCTTCAAGAAGAAGCGCCGCACAAAGGCACAGATTGCGCGCGAGGCAGGGCTAGAGCCGCTGGCGGATCTGCTGCTGGGCAACCCCGACAAGGATCCGGAGGCCGAAGCCGTTGGTTTTGTCAGCGAGGAAAAGGGCTTTGCCGACACCAAGGCCGTACTCGACGGCGCCCGGCAGATCCTGATGGAGCGGTTTGCGGAAAATGCCACGCTGGTTGGTCAACTGCGCTCCTATCTTCAGGACCGCGGCGTCGTTCGCTCCAAGGTGATCGACGGGCAGCAGCAGGCCGGCGCAAAATTCGCCGACTATTTCGACTATGAGGAAGCTCTCTCGAAAATCCCGAGCCACCGCGCCCTCGCCCTTTTCCGTGGGCGCAACGAAGGCATCCTCTCGGTGGAGCTGGTGGCGGATGCGGATGACCCGGCACCTGTTGCGCCTGCCGTTCGCAAGGTCGCCGATGCCTATGGCATCGCGGATCGTGGTCGTGCCGCCGACAAATGGCTGATGGATGTGGCCCGCTTCGCCTGGAAGGTGAAGCTTGCGCTTCATCTGGAACTCGACCTGATGGGGGCCTTGCGCGACCGGGCAGAGGAAGGCGCCATCGACGTCTTTGCGAAGAACCTGAAGGATCTCCTTCTGGCTGCGCCTGCCGGATCCAAGACGACTTTGGGCCTCGATCCCGGTATCCGTACGGGCGTGAAGGTTGCTGTCGTTGATGCGACCGGGAAACTGGTTGAAACGGCGACAATTTATCCGTTCCAGCCCCGCAACGATGTTACCGGCTCGCGGGCGACCCTTCTTGCGCTGATTGCGCGCCACAAGGTTGGCCTGATTGCGATCGGAAACGGAACGGCAAGCCGGGAAACCGACAAGTTGGCCGGTGACGTTCTGGCTGATATTCCGGCAGCGAGCCGCCCGATCAAGGTGATTGTCAACGAGGCTGGCGCTTCGGTCTATTCTGCGTCCGAACTTGCGGCAAAGGAAATGCCGGATGTCGATGTGTCCTTGCGAGGGGCCGCCTCGATTGCGCGCCGATTGCAGGACCCTCTTGCCGAACTGGTGAAGATCGAGCCGAAGTCCATCGGGGTTGGCCAGTACCAGCACGACGTCAACCAGACCCGTCTCGCCCGTGCGCTGGATGCCGTTGTGGAAGACGCCGTGAACGCTGTCGGAGTTGATCTCAATACGGCCTCTGCAGCCCTTCTGTCGCGCATCTCAGGTCTGAGCGAGAGCCTTGCCAAGGCAGTGGTCGAGCATCGTGAGAGCATCGGTCGCTTTGAAAGCCGCAGGCAGTTGAAGGACGTTCCGCGTCTTGGATCAAAGGCTTTTGAACTTTGCGCCGGCTTCCTACGCATAGCGGACGGATCTGAACCGCTCGATGCTTCTTCCGTCCACCCGGAAGCCTATCCACTTGCAAAGCGGATCGTGAAGGCCTGTGGCCGCGACCTCCGGCAACTGATGGGCAATAGCTCTGTGCTTCAGGCCTTGGACCCGGCCGAGTTCACGGACGAGAAATTTGGCCTGCCCACTGTTCGCGATATCCTGTCGGAACTGGAAAAGCCGGGGCGTGATCCGCGCCCAGAGTTCAAGACAGCGGCCCTGCAGGATGGTGTTGAAGAAATCTCCGATCTGAAGCCGGGCATGAAGCTTGAAGGGACCGTCACCAATGTGACCAATTTCGGAGCCTTCGTTGATGTGGGCGTGCATCAGGACGGGCTTGTCCATGTCTCGCAGCTGGCCGACCGGTTTGTCGACGATCCGCACACGGTCGTGAAGGCGGGCGATATCGTCAAGGTCACCATTTTGGAAGTGGATGTGCCGCGCAAGCGCATTTCCATGACTATGAAGTCTCAGGTTGACTATCAGGGCCAGCGTGAACGGGAACAGGATAGGGGCGCGCAGCCGCGCGGACCTGGAGGCCCGGGCGGACGCGGGCCAGGGGGGCGTGGACCGGGCGGCAAGGGCGGTGGCAAGCCGCAAGGGTCGTTCGATCGAGGCGGTGGTGACGGCGGCAACAATGCCATGGCCGCCGCGCTCGCTGCGGCCATGAACAAGAAGCGCAAATAGGTTTTTCGCTTCAACAAGTACGCCTGTTTGAAAAAAGGGTGCGTCGTCCGGCGCATCCTTTTTTATTTCAAGTTGCTGCGAATTCTACGCCTGTCACAATCGTGAATGAAGCTGGTGTTTGATGCCCTCTGCCACCGGTCATGGCATTTTTCGCCCTGCCATTTCTCCTGATTTTTTCGCATGTAAGTGGTTTGATGTGATTTTTTCACCAATTACAGGTTGCGTTAATCTCAACTCATGCAATCTAATTGTTGCGAGTGCAATCCATTGGTTGCGCCTGACGGATTGGTGTTGCTGCCACATTGTTCCGTAGTTCGCTGCGGTTTCAATCAAGCCGGACAACCCAAAACCGCGGCGCAGGGCGGTTTTGGCGGTGAATGTCCATTCTTCCATTTCGCAACTGACGCCGGTAAGTCCGGTGTTCCTGCCCCTTTACAACTGGAAGGAAGTCTCCGGCGCAATCCAAAGACTGGAAACGGCGCTGGAACGCGCAATCCTGCAGCGGTTCGGGTCATCAGGCATGATGTTTTCCATGTGGTCGGCCACCGGAAGCCTTGAGGAGCGCTGGCAAGATGACAGTCTCCTGCTCAGTCAGGTGGATGCACATGCGCTCACAAATTCGCTGAGGGAGAAGGTGGTGCCGATCCTGACACCTCATTTCACTGTTCCAGGCTGTGATGGGGGGATGTGCGGGCGCCAGATTCTGGTCAGTAAATCTGGCAGCATCCGCACTATCGAGGATCTGTTGGGCCGTGGTTTGGCGCTCTCTCGGCGAGACCGGGCCATGGCACACCATGCCCTGAAGAAGGTTCTTCCAATGCCGCCGCACGGCGAGGCCGCCTTTTCTTCCCTCATCCAGACGGATGGGCACGTTGCCGCCATGCGCGCTGTTACAGAAGGTCAGGTGGATTTTTGTTGTGTCGATGCTGTCGCTTGGGCGATGGCAAAGGCTTACAGGTCCGATGTTGCCGATCAATTGCTGGCGCTCGCAACCACTCCGAAACTGCCTGCAGCTTCCTGGGTCACATCCGCGAGCCGTTCTGCTGCAGAAATTGAATGCATTCGTGATGCGGCGATTTCCGTTTTGTCCGATCCTGCGGTCGGAGCTGCGCGTGACGCGCTTTTCATTGGCGGGTATTCACTCATGAACCCCGCCGAACAGCTGCTGTCTGAGGATGTAGTAGCCAGTTGAGCACGCTTTTCACACGGCAAAAAGCCCGGCACTCTTGAGAGGCCGGGCTTTTTTGATTTCGCACGTGGTGCGTTGCAAATTACTTCAGGCCAAGAGCCCAGAACTTGCGGGCGCGGTTCTGACGAAGCGTGCGGTCCATGCGGCCCAGCTCTGCTGCGGAGCGACCGGAAACGACACCCATCAGGGCGGTGCCAAGGATTTCATTCAAGAACGTCATCGAACGCTCTCCAGATCTTGAGGTTATGTTGGGAGGGCTGCCGTTCAATCGGTTGGCTGCTTGGTGCCCTTGTGTGGGAGGTTTGCAATTCAATCAAACGAATAGTATTCAATGCTTCTGTCAAAAAAATTGAAGTGAAGTTGATGTCATGGAAAAAATACCAGGGTCGGGCGTTCCCCTGATCGACATGGATCTTTATCGAACCTTCCTGACAATTGCCGAGACATCCAGCTTTTCCAAGACAGCTGAAATCGTCGGACGAACGCCTTCGGCAGTCTCCATGCAGATCAAGAAACTTGAAACGCTGCTCGGGGTTAACGTTTTCAATCGTGAGGGCCGGTCCGTACGGCCGACACCGGAGGGCGAAGCGCTGCTTGGATATGCAAGGCGCATTCTCACTCTCAATGATGAAGCGGTGACGCTGTTTCGCTCGCCTGAAGTGGAGGGGGAAGTCAGGTTCGGGGCCCCGTCCGATTTCGGAACACGCTTTTTACCAAACTTCCTCGCGCGCTTTGCCCGCTCCCATCCCGGGGTGAATGTGGACGTCAGTCTGGACGGTAGTCCGCAGCTCGTTGAGAAATTAAAGGCGCGCGAGCTAGATCTCATTCTCATCACGGCGCGACCCAACAGCGAGTTGGCCAGACGAGGAGAAATCGTTTTTACAGAACCACTTGTATGGGTCGGGCTGGGAGGCGGGATTGCCTATGAACGGGATCCATTGCCTCTTGCCGTCTCAACATCGGGGTGCCCGTGGCGCCGTGCGGCGCGACTGGCTCTGGACAAGGCCGGGAAGCCTTATCGCATCTCCTACACTAGTTTCCACAGTGCCGGACAGGAAGCGGCGCTGGTGGCTGACCTTGCCATCGCGCCATTTCCAGCAAGCGTTATCGAACCGCCCTTGCAAATCCTTGATGATCGACACGGCCTGCCGGAAATCGGCAACTATCATATCATCATGGAACAAAGACCGCAGGCTGGCCGGGCAACGCAGGCCTTTGCCAGCCATGTGATCGAATGCTTCCGCGAGATTGCCCCGACTGCAGCCGCAGCACTGGCTTGATTAGGCGTCCAGGCCCGAGATGAGGCGGCTGACGAGTGTGCGACTCGTCTCTGGATAGCCCGCGTAAAAAGTTGCCTTTGCTCTCGCCAGTCCATTTAGATTTGGTTAACCTTTTCTTCAGTTTTCACGCGCTCGGCGTTTGCCACCTGATGTTCAGGGCAAGAAGGCCGGTTTCAGACCGGTTCAGGCGGTTCCGGGCAAGAAGGAGAAGCAGGATGACCAACATGTTCAAGATCGCCGGTGCCGCCTTTTTGATGGCAGGCACTTTGGCCGGTGGTGCTGTCGCTCAGGATCAGGGCACGACCCGCATCATCCATAGCGAGCCATATGGTGCGGTCGTCACCAGCGAAAGCGGTGTTCTGGTGTTCCGCGCGCTGCCGGCCACTGAGCGAGTGATCGTCAATCCGGACGGAAAGACGCCTTTGACGTTCAACACGACACAGGTGAATGAAGTGAACACCTATGTTGGACCGAAGGTCATGAAGCGGTCCGGGGAGCGTTGGGTTCGGCGGTAGAGCACATCAACCCAACCTTGAACCGTTTGAACTTGGTTTTGTCCGCCCCTGACGGTGTTGCCTTTGCCTTGCAGTGGGTGACACCGCAGCGACAAACGCGCCCGGTACAGCTCGTAAGCTCCCGGTGCTTAAACTGATCCAAGGTTGGGTGGATGTGCTCTGGAGGTCAATCCCTGAAATCGGGTTGGGTTTTGTCCAGCTTGCGTTTCCAGTGATCGAAATGGGCGAAGGCCATGCCCTTGTAGGGCTCCCATTCTGCTGCCGTTTTTGCAGCCAGATTGTCTGACATGACGGCGAGAGGTTGACCCGTAGCATAGGCGGCAAGGAGTGTTCCTGCCGCCTTCTCCAGAAAATAGAGGTGCTCGAAGGCTTCGGCGACAGTTTCCGCCGAAATGGAGACACCATGATTTCCCATGATCAAGACCGGCTTGCTTCCGAGAGTTCTGGCAATCCGCTCGCCTTCCTCCCGTTCATCAGCCATGCCGCCAAAGCCGAGATCGATGGCGACTTTGCCGAAAAACCGCGCTGTGTTGAGGTCTATCGGTTTCAAGGCCGGATCGGCAAGGCAGGCAAGGGTGGTTATGTTTTTCGGGTGGCAATGAAACAGCACCCGGCAGGCCGGGTTGGTTCGATGGACGGTGCCATGGATGCACCAGGCTGATGGGTCAGGTGCATTGGGCCGTGACATCACTTCTGCATCATTTGCATCAAGCACCAGCAAATCGCTCGCCCGAATATCGGAAAAGTGACGCCATTTCGGGTTCATCAAGAACCGGCTGCCATCTGACGAAATGGCGGCGCTGAAATGATTGCCGACCGACTCATGCCAGCCAAGCTCGGCGGCGATGCGGAAGGCCGCTGCCAGATCGGTTCGCAGGTCATTTTCTGTCATCATCGGGTCCTGTTCTAAAAGTCGGTGGGTGCGCCGCCTTCTTCTTTTCGCCGGGCCACGAACGCCTGAAGCTCCTCGTCAATTGCAAGGTCGAGCGGGGGGCGAACATAAGCTTCAAGGGCTTGCTTGTAGAGCTGGTGCGATTTGTCAAAGGTGGTCGGACTGCCTGCTTCCATCCAGCTCTCATGATTGCGCCAGTCTGAGGAAATCGGCGCATAAAATGCGTCCTTGTAGCGGTCGCGCGTGTGCTGGGTGCCAAAGAAATGGCCACCCGGTCCAACGTCCCTGATCGCCGATATCGCAAGCGCTTCCGGGGAGATATCAAGAGGTGTCAGGTATTCGGCGAGCATCTGCAGCAGATCAACATCGGCGATGAATTTCTCGAAGCCGGCGGACAGTCCACCTTCCAGCCATCCTGCCGCATGTTTTATGACATTCGCACCGCCATTGAGTGCCCCCCATTGGGAGAGCGTGGTTTCGAGTGCCGCCTGATAATCCACCGTATTGGCAGCACACACGCCGGAGGATCGGAAGGGCAGGCGATAACGACGTGCAAGCTGACCGCTGACAAGTGCAGCCTTTACATATTCCGGGGTTCCGAAGGCTGGTGCTCCGGATTTCATGTCGACGTTTGAAGTGAACCCGCCATAGACCACGGGAGCTCCGGGGTTGACGATCTGGGAAAAGGCTATGGCCGCCAAGGCTTCGGCATTTTGCAGAACAAGCGCGCCGGCAACAGTGACGGGTGCCATCGCCCCGGCAAGGGTAAACGGCGTGATGATGCTGACTTGCCCAGCCCGGGCCATCTCGATCAGGCCTTGCAGCATGGGTGTGTCGAGGCGCAGGGGAGAAGATGTGTTGATGACACTCGTCACGCAGGGGGTCCGTTTGAACTCTTCGTCGGACAAGCCCATCGCGATGCGCGTGATTTCCAGTCCGTCCTGATTCCGTTCCTTGCCGAGCGAGTAGATGTGAAAGACCTTGTCGGTCAGGCGGACCATGTCGGATATGCAGTCCAGATGTCTGATCGAGGGATGGAGGTCTACCGGTTCCACGGGATAACCGAGCACGCAATGGATGATGTTGAAGAACTGCGCGAGCTTGAGGAAATCCCGATAGTCCGACTGGTTACCCGCGCGGCGGCCGCGAATTCGGTCATAGGCGTTGGGTGCGCTGACAACGCAGGAAAAGGTGATCCAGTCCTCGCCGAAGATCAGATTATGCGCCGGATTACGCGCATGGACGGTGAAGGACGACGGGGCTTTGCCAATGAGGTCTTCGACCAGATGGCGGTCGAAACGAACCCGGTTTGACGCGGGATCAACATCCGCGCCTGCTTCTTTCAGCAGGCTTTTGGCTTCGTCGTGTAGAAAATCGAGCCCGATGTCTTCCAATACGGTGAGGGAGGCTTCGTGGATGGCTGCAAGCTCGTCGGCGGAGACGGCCTCAACCGGTGCATAGATGTGACGTGGCTGGCGAAAAGGCTTTTGCGGAAAGGGATTGGGAGCGGAAGTGCCTCTTCCCCTGCGCCGTCTGGTACGATTCTGATCTTCGAGGGGATCTTTTGCGTCCTCGACATGCGCCATGCCTGACATCCTTGTTCGATTGTCTTGAGGCTTACGTTACGATCAAACAATCCTTCATGACCACACCGACAGGACGACGAAAATGTCGCAAATGGGATGATGGCTTGTGTGAGGTGGTGCCTGAGTTTTGTGAATGCTTTTCAGGGCGGTCAAAGTGAGCGTTGGGAGATTGCCGGTCTTTGGAGAATGGTCTAAACCGCCCCTACCTCCCTTCAATTCTTCCATGAAAGGTTTTTCATGTCCCAGTCCGAGAGCCCGTCCGCTACTTCTCCCGCTCAAATCGGTTTAATCGGTCTGGGGACGATGGGGCGCAACCTTGCGCTCAACATCGCCGAGAAGGGTTTTTCTATCGCGGTCTATAACCGGACATCCGAACGCACGACTTCGTTTCATCGCGATGCGGGTGAACTGGCGGACAAGATCGTACCTGCGCTGGATCTTGGGAGTTTTGTAAAGGCGATCCAGTCTCCTCGCGCAATCATCCTTATGGTGCCAGCCGGGGACGCCGTTGATGCGCAAATCGAGGCCCTGCGCCCGTTGCTGGACGCGGAAGATCTCATCATTGACGCAGGCAACGCGAATTATCATGACACCAATCGCCGCGCTGCAAATGCAGAAGGCGGCAATGGTCCGAGGTTCATGGGAATTGGTGTTTCCGGCGGAGAGGAAGGGGCCCGCCACGGCCCGTCCATCATGGGCGGCGGCGCACAGGATGCCTGGAACCAGGTTGGACATATCCTTGAAGTAATCTCTGCCAAGTATGAGGGAGAGCCCTGTGCAGCTTTCCTCGGTGCCGCTGGTGCCGGGCATCTGGTGAAGACCGTCCATAACGGCATTGAATATGCCGACATGCAGATGATCGCGGAAGTCTACGGTGTGATGCGCGATGGACTTGGCATGCCGTCGGCGGAAATCGGCGATGTCTTTGCGAAGCTGAATGAGGGCATCCTGCAGTCCTACCTGATCGAGATTTCAGCCAAGGTCGCGGGAACAAACGACCCGGAAACCGGCAAGCCGATGCTCGACATTATTCTCGATACAGCGGGGCAAAAGGGCACGGGGCGCTGGACGGCCATCGAGGCATTGATGCTGGGAACGCCAGCAAGTGCGATCGAGGCGGCTGTGGCGGCCCGCAACATGTCCGCTCGGCTACCCGAGCGCAAGACAGGCGAGACCGTGTTCGGGGCTGCGCCGTCTCAAATCCGGGAAGCAGAAGTTTCAGCCGAGACGATCGAGGCGGCGCTCGTGGCCGGAAAGATCATCTGTTACGCGCAAGGGTTCGATCTCATTCTTGAAGCTGCCAAGCAATATGGCTGGTCCATGCCGCTTCCAGAAATTGCCCGGATCTGGCGCAATGGCTGCATCATTCGCTCCGAAATGCTCAACGACATGGCAACAGCCCTTGCTGAAGACCCAAGCCGGAACCTGATGCTGGCACCGTTCTTTGCCGGAAAGCTGAAAGAGACCCATCAGGCATTGCGCCAGCTGGTTTCCATTGCTGTTTTGAACGGATTGCCTGTTCCGGCGCTCTCGGCCGCACTTTCTTATTTTGATGTCATGCGCACGGCCCGGTCCACCGCGAACATGCTACAAGGACAGCGGGACTTCTTTGGTGCGCATGGCTTTGCGCGCACGGACAAGGACGGCACAGACTTCCATGGTCCCTGGGCGCTGGGCAACTGACCCAAGCCTGCTTGCGTGATTTTCAGATGTTCTGAATGAGCCGGTGCCTTTTGGGCGCCGGCCTTTTTTGTGACCTCAAGCTCGCACCGCGAAAACAGCTCTCACTATTGCGTGTATAATACAACTATTGTAAATAGCACTTATTATGGATCATGAAACTATTCCCCTGCACTGGATCAATCGCCTCGGATTTATGACACGCAAGCTGCTTGCCGCCCGGTTCAAGGCGGCGGGACAGTCTGTCAGCCCGGAAGAATGGGCGATCCTGCTGTTCCTCTGGAAATACGGGAACAGGTCATCCTCGGAGATCGCGGAGGCGACCATTAAGGACCGCACCACGGTGACCCGGTTGCTGGATGCGATGGTCCGTAAGGGTCTGGTGCGAAGGGGAGAGGACACTCAAGACCGGCGTCGATCAGTGATCGAGGTCACTGAACGGGGGCAGGGCTTGCAACACGAGCTGGTTCCGATCGCGCAGGACCTCATCAAGGAGGCTTGTTCCGGCCTGACAGCCGAGGAAATCGACATCACGACCCGGACACTGAAGAAAATGGCTGCAAACCTGACGGAGGGATGAACCGTCCGGACGGCGAGGAGAATTTGATATGACCGACTATAACTACTCGACCTTTTCAACCGACGATTATGATTTTGACAGCGTCATCGGTCCGGTGGTTGGCCAAAAGGCGCCGGATTTCGAACTTCAGACGGTTGAAGGGGAGATCCGGCATTTGCTGGATTTTGACGGGGAGTTTCTCGTTCTTGAAATGGGCAGCATCACCTGCCCGCTGTTTCAAAGCCGCAGAACGTTGATGGAGCCTGTTTCTGCAGACTTCTCAGGTGTCAGCAGTGCGGTTCTCTATGTCCGGGAGGCGCATCCGGGGATGGTGATCAAGGGTCATGCAAGTTTTGAAGACAAGCTCGCCTGTGCGTCACGCCTCAAGGATGTGGATGGTGAGACGCGGCGGATCTTTGTTGACGGATTTGATGGTGCGGCCCACCAAGCCTATGGCAGCATGCCGAATGCAGTTTTCATCATCAATCGCCACGGTTGCGTGGTGTTCCGCTCCGAGTGGAACAATCCGTCTGCGACACGCAAGGCGTTGAGCGCTCTTCTCGCGGGGCAGGAAGTTCGCGTGAAGAGCTATTTCCGCCCGGCTGTGCCGACCACGGTTTTTCGGACCCTATCAAGTGCCGGAAAAGGGTCGGCATCGGACTTCTTTCGGGGCCTGCCGTTTTTGTTCTGGACGAATATAATCAAGCGGAACCTGCGTCTTCTGTTCGGCAGAACTGCTGCCGTGTCCCGCCATACAGCGTGTTGAAACCGGAAGTTTGGGATTGGCGCGGCTGGCCCTTACTGGGCCAGCCCGAGCGCTTTCATGTTCGCAATTGATTGCGGAATGCCTGCTGGATCGTCGAGTTCGATGATCAGGCGCGGGCGCGATGTCAGCTTAGCCAAGGCGGCAAAAACCGAATGCCAGCGGATTGTGCCTTCGCCCAATGTCCAGTGCCGATCTGCGTGTCCGTCTGCATCCTGAAGATGGACGTGCTGCAGCCGATTGCCTGCCAATTTCACGAAATAATCGACCGGCGGAGCTCCGGTCGACCCATGCGCATAGTGGGCGTGTCCTGTATCAAGGGAAACAGCGACAGCATCCGAATTGAAACTGTCGGCAAGGATGAGCCGGTCACGTGGATCCTTGTCCTCGATATTCTCGATAACCAGGGTGCAGCCGATGTCTTCGGCACGCCTCACCGCGTCTGCCATGGTGAGGTGGCAATACTCGATCTTCCGTTCTCTTGCCTGGTCATGATGTTCAAGGTTGTTGGCGTCCCAGGTCGTATAGGGGCTGTGCACCACCATATGCGTGCCACCAATGCCCTCGCAGGCCAGAAGGCCCTGCATCAGGCGCTTCTTCACCACTTCGCGGATTTCCGGATCTGGCGAATCCATCGTGAAACCCATAAAGGGGCCGTGAATGCCGCGTCTGCCTTCGTGACCATCCAGAAGGCGTCTCGCCTTGGCGACAACGCCTTCCAGATCTGTGGTCAATAGCTCGACATGCACGAAATCCTGAAGCTCAAGATCCCTCGGCAGTTCCAGCATGAGATCGCGGTGCTGCTCCAGCGATTTGAGCTCAAGCGCGGCACCCAGTATCGGGAGGTCGGTCATTGCAGTGTCCTCTGGCAGGATTCACGACCGCATTTATCTCCGACCCGTGACCGTTTTGCGACGAAAATCGTTCGACGCAGATGGTGTCTTTAGTATCCCCGTATTCTGTCGACACTTTGCGGTATTTTTCCGCTGCTGAAATAGCGCTCCAGATTGCTGGCAACAATTGCACAGGCAGTGGCGGTGATGGTGGGAGCGGAAATGTGCGGCAAGACTGTAACGTTGGGATGCTCCCAAAGGGGGTTGTCCGTCGGCAGAGGTTCCGTTGCAAATACGTCCAGCACGGCATGGGCCACCTGATCGGTTCCAAGAGCCTCCAGCAACGAGGTTTCCGGGAGAATCGGGCCTCTTGCAAAGTTGATCAGCTTGACCCCCGGCTTGCAGCAGGCAAGTGCGTCTCGCCCGATCAGACCCTTCGTTGCAGCGGTCAGGGGCATCAGGACGACCAGAATGTCAGCCCTTGAAAGAACCGTCTTGAGGCCGTCATCTCCATGATGGCAGTCAACATTTGGAACTGTTTTTTCTGATCGGCTCCAGCCATTGACCACATACCCGTTTGCTGAGAGTCGTGTGGCAGCTGACTGACCAAGCTTGCCGAGACCAAGCACACCGATAGTCATCTCGGAAGGAAGTTTCAGATCATGCGGCAGCCAAAGCTTCTGCCTTTGCTGTGCCATGTAGGCAGGCATGTCGCGGTGAAGATAAAGCGTCCAGGCCAGGACGGCTTCGGACATGGTCTCCGCCATTTGCGGATCTGTCAGGCGGACTATGGCAGGCCCGTCTGCTGGCAGATCTACTGCGAGGCGCTCAACGCCCGCCCAAAGGCTTTGCACCCACTCCAGGTTTTCAAGTTCGGCAACCTTCTTCGGGTCCGGATTGGCAACGATTGCAACGCGCGCGCTGGCCTTCTCGTTCTCGGTCAGATCCTCGAATGGCTTTACAATCGCGAATGGGGCGAGGGCAGACGGTAGCGCCGTTTGCCATGCCTGACGCTCGCCGGGGTCGGATTCTGACAGAAACGGGACGACAGGTTTTTCAATCAAAGTCATGTTGCAAATATACCGCTTTCATCCTTGAAGCCCTTGACCTCGATCGGATTGCCGGACGGGTCTCGAAAGAACATGGTGCTCTGTTCACCGGGTTGTCCTTCAAACCGTATGGTAGGACGCATGACGAACTCAAGACCGGACTTCTCAAGTCGGTCCGCCAGTTCGCGCCAGCTTGCCATGTCAAGCACAACACCGAGATGGGGCATCGGCACCATGTGGTCGCCGACCTTTCCCGTGTTCGTGGTGGCAAATGGGGTGCCCTTGTGGAGCGAGATCTGGTGACCGAAGAAATCGAAATCGACCCAGGTCTCTGTGCTGCGACCTTCGCGACAGCCGAGCAAGCCGCCATAGAACTTGCGAGCTTCATCAAGGTCGGTGACGTGATAGGCGAGATGAAATGCGGACTTCATGCGGGTCTCCATACTGTTGTGCCCTTGTAGCCTTTTTCCATCGAAGGCTTTAGTTTCTTTATTTCACTCTCAGCATTGGAAATTGTGTTGGATATTCGATTTCTCTCCAGTCTGCTTGCCGTTGTCGAGACCGGATCCATTGCGGCGGCTGCCCGTCAGCAGAACCTTTCACCCGCTGCTGTGAGCCAAAGAATACGGGTACTTGAAGAGGAGTTGGGGTGCGCGCTCCTGAGCAGGTCGGCGCACGCAGCCTCGCCAACTGCCGAATGTCGCAGACTTTTGCCGTTGGCCCGTGAACTTGCTGACAAGGCGGCGGCGCTCAAGTCCGTCACAGATCCGAGCGGATTGAGTGGTCCGTTTCGGCTCGGGGCAATTTCGACCACGCTGTTTGACCATGTCCCGGCCATTCTCAGGTGTTTGGAAATGCGAGCGCCAAATGCCGAGCTCATTGTGCGGCCGGGGTCGTCGTTGGACTTGTACCGCCGGCTGGAGGAAGGCCAGCTGGATGCGGCGTTGCTTGTGGCCCCCCCTTTCGATGTGCCCAAGAAGATCCGGCAGCACAGTGTGGAACGCCAGTCATTTGCAAGAGTGTTGCCGCCCGGTGTGTCGCCTCGTGATGAAGACGCTCTGAAGCGGCTTCCATGGATTGTCTACGAGCGTTCGTCCTGGGGCGGCAGTCTGGTCGCAAAACTGTTGCGCCATCTTCAAGGGGAGGGGCGTATACTTTGCGAACTGGACTCTCCCGAAACGATTGCAATGATGGTGGAGCAAGGGATCGGGCAATCAATTCTGCCGGTGTGGAGTTCGCTCTCAAGGCAGCACCCGGAGCTCACTTTGGTTCTATTGGATGGAGGCAGCCCCCTGTGTCGGGAGATTGTCTACATGGAGCCCGGAAATGGCGGTTCCGGGCCGTTGGCGGCTCTCATTCGCAGCGCCATCATGGGGAGGTCCGATGACTAGCGGATTGCCGAAACTGCAACCCAGATGAGTGTATTGTCGCCCAAACAATTTGGGAAAAGAAAGCGCTTACGTAATCAAAATGCGCGGAAGGGCGAATTCTGGAAAGAAAATGTCGTTTTCTTGCTTGTTCTGAAAATATTTGAAATAGCAGCCCGATTATTTTCAAATGCCCTGTTGTAACTCTCCAACCTTAATGCAATGCTTGTTGCTGCATTAACGGAAGTTGGTCGCTGCCTAATGCGGCCATGTTTCCGTTGTCCGGTAGCTTCTGCCGGAAAGAAGTGTGTTGGGTAAGAAGAGCGAATATGCAGTCTCCTTCGGGATGGAAAACATATCTCAAGCAAGCGCTCTGTTTCACATCTGTTCAGGTGTGCGCCAAACTTACTTTCCCCGTAACAAGAGAATTTCCTGAATACTTTTGTATTCGGAAGCTCGAGCTTTTCGGAGCTTGAGGTAAATTATCAGATCCATGGGAGTGAAGACATGAAAAAACTGATGCTTGGCGTAGCGGCTGGTGCAATGACGATGATGGCGTCCTCCGCTATGGCAGAAGAGTGCGGCACCGTAACCATGGCCGAAATGAACTGGGCTTCGGCTGGCGCCATCGCCCATATCGACAAGATCATTCTCGAGAATGGATATGGCTGCAAGGTCGATCTGGTTACCGGCGATACAATGCCGACCTTCACGTCCATGAACGAAAAGGGACAGCCGGACATCGCTCCCGAGCTCTGGATCAACGCGGTGCGCGAGCCGCTCGACAAGTCTGTCGCAGCCGGTGATCTGATCATTGGCGGAGAAATCCTGAACGAAGGCGGCGTGGAAGGCTTCTGGGTGCCGACCGAGCTGGCTGAGAAGCACAATCTGAAGACCGTTGAAGATGCGTTGAAGCATCCTGAGCTGTTCCCGGGCGCTGAAGATGACAGCAAGGGGGCATGGTTCACCTGCCCGACAGGCTGGAACTGCCGTATCACCACTGGCAATCTGTTCCGTGCGTTCAACGCAGAGGAAAAAGGTTTTGCCCTCGTTGATCCGGGCTCTGCAGCTGGTCTTGACGGTTCGATCGCTCGTGCCTTCGAACGTGGCCAGGGCTGGCTCGGCTATTACTGGGCTCCGACATCTATTCTCGGCAAGTACGACATGACGCTGCTCGACATGGGCGCACCGCATGATGCCGAGCATTGGAACTCTTGCACCGTTATCGAGGACTGCCCGAGCCCGAAGCCGAATGCATGGGTGAAGTCTGAAGTCTTCACCGTTGTCACCGACGACTTTGCCAAGAAGGCGGGTGTGGCCATGGATTACGTCAAGGGGCGTTCTTGGGATAACCGCACGGCCGGCAAGGTTCTGGCATGGATGAGCGACAATCAGGCCACCAACGAAGATGGTGCTTACTTCTTCCTCGAAAACTTCGAGGACGTATGGAGCCAGTGGGTGACCCCGGAAGTTGCCGAGAAGGTCAAAAAGGCCCTCTGAGGCCAAAAAAAATAATTCAAGCATGTGGAGCCCGCGCTATCACGCGCGGGCTTCTCGATAGGGGCGCATGAAAACCATCGAGGTGACAAGATGGATCTATCCGAATTTCCGTCGCTTAGTCGCGACACTTTGAGAGACATCCGGCTGACAGTCGACAGCGGGTTCAAGGACTTCACACGAACATATGGCGAAACGCTTGAGCTGATGCTGGAGCCGGTGAAGGATTTCCTGATCTTTCTGGAAGGACTCTTGATCGACTCTCCGTGGTTTATCGTGCTGGCGGTCCTCGTGGGGATCGTTTTCCTTCTCAGTCGAAACATCAAGATCACCATCGGATCTGTTATTGCGCTTTGCCTGATCGGAACCTTCGGGATGTGGGAAGACACTATGCGCACCATCGCGATGGTGACCGTGTGTACCCTCCTGGCAATCGTGCTTGGAATTCCAATCGGGATATTCATGGCGCGCTCTGATCGTGTGCAAGGGTTCGTCAATCCGATCCTTGATCTGATGCAGACGATGCCAAGCTTTGTTTATCTCATTCCGGTGGTGATGATTTTCGGCCTCGGCAAGGTGCCCGGCCTGATCGCCATTGTGGTCTATGCCATTCCTCCGATGATCCGTCTGACCAATCTGGGGATCCGCCTTGTTGATCCAGATGTGCTGGAAGCTGCAGATGCCTTTGGATCGAGCAGCTGGCAAAAGCTGGTCAATGTGCAGCTTCCGCTCGCGCTTCCCACCATCATGGCCGGCATCAACCAGACAATCATGATGGCACTTGCGATGGTCGTTGTGGCAGCGCTGATCGGTGTTAAGGGACTTGGTCAGCCGGTCGTCAACGCGATTGCCAACCAGTATTTCACCATGGGTGTGATGAACGGTCTGGCCATTGTAGCGATCGCGATCATCTTCGACCGCGCAACCCAAGCCTACGGCAAGCGCCTGCAAAAACACTCGGAGGTGGTCCATGGCTGAGGCAACAGGTATCGAGATCAAGGAGCTCTACAAGATCTTTGGTCCGAATGGCAAAGAGATGGTCCAGCGCGTCAAGGATGGAATGTCCAAGTCCGAGCTGAACGAAAAGCACAACCACGTGCTCGGCCTGAACAACATCAATATCTCCATGCCGGGCGGGAAAATCCAGGTTGTGATGGGATTGTCCGGCTCGGGAAAGTCCACCTTGATCCGGCACATCAACCGCTTGATTGACCCGACGGATGGCGAAGTGCTCTACGGCAATGAGGATGTCTGCAAGATGTCCCAAACCGAGCTTCGCGAATTCCGGCGGCACAAGACAGCGATGGTGTTCCAGAAATTTGCTTTGCTGCCGCATCGCACCGTGATGAAGAATACCGTCTACGGGCTTGAGATTCAGGGCGTTCCGATGAAGGAGGCCGAAGAGAGGGCCGCGCGCTGGATTGCGCGTGTTGGTCTGGAGGGCTTTGAGGATCACTATCCCAATCAGCTTTCCGGTGGCATGCAGCAGCGTGTGGGGCTCGCTCGCGCGCTTACGAACGACGCTGATATTCTGCTCATGGATGAAGCGTTTTCAGCGCTGGATCCTCTTATCCGCATGGATATGCAGACCGTTCTTCTGGATTTGCAGGAAGAGCTCCACAAGACCATTGTCTTCATTACGCATGATCTTGATGAGGCACTTCGTCTCGGTGACCGGATTGCGATCTTGAGGGATGGTGCCGTAATCCAGCAAGGGACCGGCCAGCAGATCGTGCTGAAACCTGAGGATTCCTATATCGCCGACTTTGTAAAAGAGGTGAACAGGGGACGGGTGATCCGCGTCGAGACGGTCATGGATCAGACCAAGACGCTGAATACCGGCACGCAAATTCCGGCCAATGTCATGCTGGAAGAAGCCGCGAAGATTTTCGCTGCGGAAGGTGTGAACGAGGCGAGTGTCATCAATAGATCTGGAACGCCTGTCGGCGTGTTGACCATTCAGGACACGATTTCAGCAATGGTGACACCCGTCGCGCACTAGTGCGCCCTCATCAAAAGGCGTCAAATCAGTCTGGTCTAGTCACATTATGAGCTAGAGGCCTCGGGAGATAGCAATCCCGGGGCCTTTTGTTTTGCTGTAGGAGGCCACTTGATCGGCGAGGTGTGACGGCCCTCTGCTTCTCAAGGTGCTTTGTACCTGTTGTTGATAACCCGGCTTCGAAAGGCTCGCAGGAGCGGTGAAATTATCGGAGTCAGGCCGATAAATCGAACTAGATATAAAACGCAATGTATAGAAATAGTTTTGTATATTAACAATGCATACTTTAGTGAAATGTTAGTTGATTATGAATGTGTTAACTTGGTTAACTATTCATTTTTCGGTGTTTGAAAATTGCTTGAACCAACACACGTATTAATTTTGAAATACAGTAAGGGGGCCTGCCGGTTTCTTTTCCGCCGCTCCGATTTGTGGTTTGTATCATTTGAATAAGTAATTACAGCTATGACACTGAAAATTCGCTTGTGTTTCACGAGGCTTGGGCGAAATGGAAGGTCTGGCAGGATCATTCTTGGGGGCTGAACAGCCGGGTCAGGTTATCTAAACCATATGTAGTAAAACCCCAACCCAGGGGTCTATTTTGCTATTTTTGGTTATGCCATAGTCATGGTGGATCTGGCCAATCTTGTCCGCTGGAAACGAGTGTTTCAGCGGGCTGTGTGAAGAAGATGAGGAGCGGAGCCGCTCTTGTGGACCTTCACCGGGTTGTCTGCCAAGTCATTTAAATCACAAATAAGTTTTCGCCGCTTTTTGTAATGCGTTGGTGGTATCGGAGTTGGCTGTGCCTGTAAGTCGGGGGTAGAAACGACGTCAGGCAAGCGAGGGGAAAATGTGCCGAAAGGCACAACCGGGAAAGAAACGGCATTGAAATGCCTCAAAAACAAAAACTAAAACGTGTAGTCGATGCTTATGATCGGCTAAAGACAGATATTCTCACGAGTAAACTGTCCCCCGATTTTCAAGCGCCTGAGCCGGAAATCGCAGACATGCTTGGAATGAGCAGGACACCGGTTCGGGAGGCCTTGATCCGGCTTCAGTCCGAAGGGCTGGTGGATCTGGTGCCGCGACGTGGGGCTCGGGTAAAGAGCCTTGGGGTCGATGACATCGAGGAACTGCACGAGATACTCGCAAGTCTGGAGGCTGAAGTCTGTTTTCAGCTTGCTTCCAGGGGGATTACGCTTGCCGAAATCGAGGAGCTGAATTCGTTTCTGGCGCCGATCTCCGATGCGGAGTTGGCGAGGGACTTCGAAAGCTGGCTTGAGGCGGATAACCGACTGCGCATGAAGCTTTTTCAGATGCGGGGCAACGGCAGGTTGGAGCACGTTGCGCAAACCCTTATCGATCAACTTCATCGCGGGAGAATGACGTTGCTGACGTTCGCCAGGGAGCCTGATTGCTCCGTGTCTGAAATGGAGACGGTTCTGGCTGCGGTTTACTCCGGTGATGCCCAGCGGGCGGCAAAGCTGGCTGCGGGATATCGCCATTCAGCGCGCAAAGTGCTTGTTGAGCGGTTCCGGCAGGCAAAACTCCTCAGCGTTTGACGGTCGGTAAGACCTTGGGCGAGGTTCCATGCTGAGGGCGTCAGGTGTGGGATGGTTCAACCCTGAGGGGCCGGGCCTGTCGAGCGGCCCAGAATCAGATCCGCTTCCATCAGATGCGTGACCCGGTGATCCGGGTCACCCTGATCAATCAGGTCCTTGATGAGCAATTGTGCTGCGCGTTGTCCAGCCTCGCCGACTGACGAGCGAATACAGGTAAAGTGAGGATACTCCCCGCTGTTCGGCAGGAAGGATATGACGTCGTCATGCGTGACGATCGAGATGTCCTTGCCAACTTCCAGCCCATGGGATGTTGCTGCAGACTCGGCGCCGATCGCCAGAGTGATCGAGGACGTCAGAAACGCGGTTGGCGGGTTTGAGCTGCGCAAGAGATTTATCGCGAACTGGGTTCCCAGCGGTTCCGTCATTTCGCTGCTGTGCATCAGGTCGGGATCGACGGGGCAGCCCGCGTTTTGAAGGGCGTTGACGTATCCTTCGCGGCGGCGGATCGCAAAGTCCATTTCCTCGTTGCCGTTCAGGAACCCGATCCGCCGATGGCCAAGATCCAGAAGAAAACGGGTCGCGCGTTCAAAGGCCTGCCGATTGTTGATGTCTACCCACGAGGTTTCATCCTCGGCGCCGGTAATGCGGCCGTGCATGAGGAAGGGGATGCCAAGTTTCTTCAGGAGCTTGTGCCGCTGCTCGTCCTTGCGCGGAGCGTGGACAATGATGCCGTCCACTTTTTTTCGCGCTGCGATCTCCTGATAGATGGCTTCCTCGTTGTCGTTGGGGACAACGCTGATCATCATGTCATAGCCGTATTTTGCGTAGACAAGACCGGCGCCTGCGATAAACTCCATGAAGATCGGATTGAGCATTTCGTTCGGTGAACGCGGCAGCACATGCCCAATGGCCATTGTCTTTCCGGTGGCCAGTCGGCGGGCTTGCTGATTGGGGGCATACCCCAGTTCCCGGGCCATCTCGATGACGCGTTGCCGTGTTTTGGCGCTCACTTCCGGATAACCGTTCAGGGCTCTGCTGACGGTGGTCTGGGAAAGGTTAAGTCGCTTTGAAAGCTGCTTCAGATTCACCCCGTTCTCCCTGCATCTTCAAAACGCTTTGAAAGCTCCGTTTGCGGGGTGAGGAACCGCGCCAGCGCAGAATAAAGCTATATAGTTCAGTTTGACAAGGCTGCTGCATAACTTCCACTTGACGTAACGATCCAAAGCGGTTTGAATAATGCATCGACGGGAGGTGCTCATCCTTGCGAGGGCTTTGACTTGAAGCCTTGTGCCGGGGTGTGCAACAGTCTCCGTACAATCTGGGAGGATTGACATGAAGAACCTTCAATTGAGTGGTGTTGCAGGCCTTGCGCTTGCGGTTGTGATGGGCGGAATGGTCTCCGTTTCAGCGGCTGAACTGAAGTTCAAGCCTGGTGAGGGCAACTTCAGCTGGGACAGCTATCAGGAGTGGGCAGCCAAGGCTCCCGACCTCAAGGGGCAGGCCGTAACAATTGCAGGTCCATGGCTGCAGCCGGAAGACGGTTTCTTCCGGAGTGCGCTTGCCTACTTTACCGAAGCTACCGGCGCTGAAGTCATTTACACCGGCTCCGATTCCTTCGAACAGCAGATCGTGATTGATGCCGAGGCAGGTGCTGCCCCGAATATTGCGGTATTCCCGCAGCCGGGCCTTGCAGCAGACATGGCCGCACGTGGTCTCCTGACTCCGCTGCCGTCCGATCTGGGGCCGTGGGTTGCTGAAAATTACGGTGCCGGCCAGAGCTGGGTTGATCTGGGAACCTATGCCGACAAGGCCGGTCAGGATCAGCTTTACGGCTTCTTCTACAATGTGAACGTCAAGAGCCTCGTCTGGTACTCGCCGGAAAACTTCGAGGACGCAGGGTATGAAGTCCCGACTTCCATGGAAGACCTGAAGGCGCTGACGGAAAAGATCGTCGCCGACGGGGGTACCCCCTGGTGTATCGGTCTGGGGTCGGGTGCTGCAACCGGTTGGCCGGCAACGGACTGGGTTGAAGACCTGATGCTGCGCACGCAGCCTGCTGATGTCTACGACCAGTGGGTTACCAACGAGATGAAGTTCGACGATCCGCGCGTTGTTGCCGCGATCGAAGAGTTCGGCTGGTTTGCCCGTGACGATGCCAAGGTTGCAGGCGGTGCAAGCGCAGTTGCCTCGACTGACTTCCGTGACAGCCCGAAGGGTCTCTTCTCGTCCCCGCCTCAGTGCTACATGCACCGTCAGGCTTCCTTCGTTCCGGCATTCTTCCCGGAAGGTGTCGAGTTCGGCGCTGATGTGGACTTCTTCTACTTCCCGTCTTACGCGGGCAAGGATCTGGGCAACCCTGTCCTTGGCGGCGGTACGCTGATGGCGATTACCAAAGCATCTGACGCGACCAATGAGCTGATGGAATTCTTCACTCTGCCGATCGCGCATGAAGTCATGATGGCCCAGACCGGGTTCCTGACGCCGCACAAGAGCGTTAACCTGGACGCTTACATGAACGACACGCTTCGCGGTCAGGGCGAAATCCTGGTCAACGCCACGACGTTCCGCTTCGACGGGTCCGACCTGATGCCGGGCGGTGTTGGTGCCGGCACGTTCTGGACCGGCATGGTCGACTATACCGGCGGTAAGGATGCAGCAGCTGTTGCAGCTGAAATCCAGAAGAGCTGGGACGCTCTGAAGTAAGAAGTTTGGGACCGGTCCTTGTCTGAAAGGGCCGGTCTCTTCCTGCTTCCAGACAAACTTTTTCCTTGAATCCCAATTCCTGAATTTCTGCGGGAGCCCGCGGCTGATGCCGCTTGGCCATAATCATACGGGAGGACAGGCCGTGTTCGCGGACAATCCGGCACTTATGGGGCTATTCACCATCGTCATCGGCGTTGGAGCCTGCCTTGCATACTTCTATTTTTCGAACGTCATACTCGACACGGTGATTTTCCCTGCAAAGGGGAAGGATGCCGGCAAAAACATAAACCGCGCGAACATGGTTCGCCCCTGGCTGTTTCTGTTTCCTGCGCTGTTCGCCCTGACGCTCTATCTGGCCTACCCGGTCTTCGAGACCTTGCGGCTTTCGCTTACCGACCGCTCGCAAGATGGGGCCTTTGTCGGGCTGGCCAATTACCGCCAGATGCTGAGCGAGGACAAGTTTTGGGAAGCGGTGCGCAACAACCTGCTTTGGCTGGTGATCGTTCCTGCCGCATCCACGGCTTTCGGTCTGCTGGTAGCGCAGCTGACGGACCGCATTCGCTGGGGCAACTTTGCCAAGTCGCTGATCTTCATGCCGATGGCCATCTCCTTTGTTGGTGCCTCGGTCATCTTCAAGCTGATCTACGACACGCGTCCGGTAGAGCAGAGCCAGATCGGCGTCTTGAATGCTATATGGCTGCACTTTGACGGTGGAGCAGGCTCTCTCTTCTTCCTGAAGGTGTTGCCGACACTGTTGCTCGTCGCCTTCGCGGCAGCCGTCGCCTATGTGGTTTGGGGTAGTGTTCAGGCCATTACGGCTCAGCGACGCGACAAGTCTCCGGCCACCATGGCTTTGCGCCTTGTCGTCATTGTTGGTGGTCTGTGGCTTGTCTGGACATCGATCAGTGGCCTGATTGGCGTATGGGGAAGCGCGCTTCCCTACGGCGAACCGCAAACCTGGCTGACCCTGCCGTTCTGGAACAACTTCTTCCTTATGGTGGTGCTGATCTGGATCCAGACCGGATTTGCGATGGTCATCTTGTCTGCGGCACTCAGGGGCATTCCCGAGGAAACCGTGGAAGCGGCAATCATTGACGGAGCGAACCCGTTCCAGATCTTCTTCAAGATCAAGGTTCCTCAGATCATGGGGACCATCGTCGTGGTCTGGACAACGATTACCCTGACAGTTCTGAAGGTCTTCGACATCGTTTTTGCGATGACCAACGGCCAGTGGGAAACGCAGGTTCTCGCCAACTACATGTACGACAAGCTCTTCCGGGCAAATGACTGGGGCGTTGGCTCTGCCAGCGCAATCATCATCATGATCATGGTCACGCCCATTCTTGTCTGGAACGTCTACAATGCCCGCAAGGAGATGCGCTGATGGATCGGATTGCAGGACACAAGTCCGGCCTGACCTGGGCCGTTCATCTCTCCGTCGTGATCCTCGTGGTCATGTGGCTCTTTCCGACTGTCGGCCTCTTCGTGTCGTCATTCCGGACCGCGGACCAGATTTCCTCTTCCGGGTGGTGGGCATCGCTCTTCACCGCCGAGCAGAATGAAGTCTTCAGAACGCTTGATCCCGATGATCACAAGGTCGCAGATGGGGACGTGTTTGTCGTCAAGGGCAGCATCTTTGATGGCGCGCCGCGCCCGATCAGTGCCTGGGGTGTTTCGTCCAAGGATGTTTCGGCCT
This sequence comes from Roseibium sediminis, assembly GCF_008711325.1. GTDB lineage: Bacteria > Pseudomonadota > Alphaproteobacteria > Rhizobiales > Stappiaceae > Roseibium > Roseibium sediminis. Next base: position 158,545 of record NZ_VXDB01000001.1, on the reverse strand, counting down.
ACACGCCGGGCGACGCAGCCGACATGGGCGGCGGTGAAAGCTTGTTGCTTCAGCCGGATGGGTCCTACGAGTGGCGAGGTCCGGCAAACAAGCTGAAGGGACGCGGACAGCGTATCTTTGTCACGGCTGAAGTCCCACCCGACTTCACGATGGGCAATTATGAAACCATCCTGTTCTCCGGCAGTGGGCAGGACAACATGGCCCGCGCGTTTTTCAACACGCTCACGGTCACGGTTCCGGCAACCATCATTCCGATCGTGATTGCAGCCTTCGCCGCCTATGCGCTGGCCTGGATGGAGTTTCCCGGCCGCCCGCTGCTCATTGCCTTTGTGGTGGCGCTTCTGGTGGTTCCGCTTCAGCTGGCCCTCATTCCGCTGCTGCGGCTGCATCTGGGGATCGGGATCGGCAAGGGATATCTCGGGGTCTGGCTGGCGCATACGGCCTTCGGCATGCCGCTCGCCGTTTATCTCCTGCGAAACTACATGGTTGGCCTGCCGCGCGACATCATCGAAAATGCAAAGGTCGATGGAGCCACGGACTTCCAGATCTTCACCAAGATCATCCTGCCACTGAGTTTCCCGGCTCTGGCGTCCTTCGCGATCTTCCAGTTCCTGTGGACATGGAACGACCTGCTTGTTGCCAAGGTCTTCCTGATCGACGCGACCGGATCGACCACCGTCATGACGAACCAGATTGTCGAACTTCTGGGTACACGCGGCGGAAACTGGGAGATTCTTGCAACGGCGGCCTTTGTGTCCATTGCCTTGCCGCTGGTGGTCTTCTTTGCCCTTCAACGCTACCTGGTGCGCGGTCTTCTGGCCGGATCAGTGAAGTAACATGAACACGCTTTTTTTAAGGGAGCAGCCGGTATGACCTCTTTGTCCTTGAAAGACGTCAGCAAGTCCTACGGCGCCGTAGAAGTTCTTCGCGATATTAATCTTGAAATCCAGGAAGGCGAACTGATTGTCTTCGTTGGCCCGTCGGGCTGTGGCAAATCCACCTTGTTGCGGATGATTGCAGGCCTTGAGTCCATCACCGGCGGAACGCTGGATATTGATGGTGTTCAGGTCAATGACGTTCCGCCAGCACAGCGTGGCATTGCCATGGTGTTTCAGTCCTATGCGCTGTACCCGCATATGACTGTCTATGACAACATGGCGTTTGCCCTTCGCCTCGCCGGCAAGACCAGTAACGAGATCGATAGTGCCGTGAAGTCTGCAGCCAAGACCCTGCAGCTGGATCATCTGCTGGATCGCCTGCCAAAGGCCTTGTCCGGGGGGCAACGCCAGCGCGTCGCGATCGGTCGTTCGATCGTTCGGGACCCGAAGGTTTTCCTGTTTGACGAGCCTTTGTCGAACCTTGATGCAGCGCTGCGTGTTGCCACACGTATCGAAATTGCGCAGCTGAAGGAAAGCATGCCGCAAAGCACCATGATCTACGTGACGCATGATCAGGTGGAAGCCATGACACTGGCCAGCCGGATTGTCGTGCTTCATGGAGGCAATATCGAACAAGTCGGAGCGCCTCTGGAGCTCTACGAGCGTCCCGCAAATACATTTGTTGCCCAGTTCATCGGGTCACCGGCCATGAACATGGTCGATGCGACTGTGACGGCCACGGGTGCCGAAACGTCGCTGCGGATGGATGACGGCGGTCATGCAACGGTTCCCATTGCTTCTCTTGAGAGCGATATGGGCAAGAAGGTGAAGCTCGGGGTTCGACCGGAAGATCTGTCCATCACAGAGACCGATGACTTCCTAGTGGCGGCAAAGCTGGCAATCGTCGAGGCGCTTGGCGAAACCACAGTTCTCTACTTCGACCCGCGGGAGGGGGCGGATGCGTTCATCGCAAAGCTTCCGGGCATCCACAAAGTCGCCAAGGGTACGGAACTGAAGCTGACTGCTCCAGCTGAGAAGCTTCACTTGTTCGATGAAAGCGGCAAGTCTTTCCTCTACCGGTGATCTTCTCATATGCAATGAAGAGCCCGACAGGAGACCTCCTGCCGGGCTCTTTGATTTCCAGGCGCCAAATGGTTATTGCGCGCTTGTCCAGTCCAGCCGGATGTCGTGTTTGAAACGCAGCTCTCTCGGCAAGGTCGGAGCTGTTGCCCCATCAATCTCGGCATGGACGTTCTTGGGCGGTGAAATCGTGGCATCGCGGCCATAAATGAAGGTTTGCTCCTTCACGATTACCCGATAAGCCTTGTTCAATTTCAGTGCGCGCTGCCGGCTCGGAGTGATCAGTTCATAAACGCTCTTCCCGCGAACCGCGTCCTCGTTCACGCTGCCGTCTTCGTTGAACCAGCGTGCCAGCATTTCCGTGTTCGAGCGGAATTCATCACCGCCTCCAGCGCGCTTCATGTAGGTGACAATTTCTCCGTCCGTTTGTCCCTTCGACGGTGCGTCCTTCTGGGCCCTGTAGTCCAGGTATCCCCAACCATCGACCCCGGTCAGCTTTCGCGGGAACGCCCAGGTCTGGTCGATGTTCGCGCCGGTTGTTGCGTGGCAGCCGCGGCAGAAGAACTGTTCCTCGTTTGTTTGAGGCCGCAGCGATCCGTCCGCCGCCTCGATGAAGCCCAGCAGGGTCCAGCCAAAACCGGTGTCCATACCCCGGTCTCCAAGGTCGACATAGCGCGGCAGGTTCTCGTCGATCTTCTCCTGCCGTTCATTTCGATATCTGGAGCGCAGTTCGGCAAGTGTCAGCTTGCGGGACTTGACCATATAGCGCAGTTCTTTCATCCGCCGGGCGACTTCGATGGTCTCACCCTCAATGCCGATATAGCGAACGGAGTGGAGGAATTCGGTACCTTCCGGATAGATCATTCGGGAAACCGGCATCTCGTATGCTGCGCCGAGATAGCTACTTCGGCGTTTCATTTTGGACGCGCTGGACAAGGTTCCATCGCCGTCGATATCGAGGCCAAGCGCAGTTTCGTCAATAGCGGGAAGGGTGACTTCGGTCAGGTCCTGAAAAGCCATTTCCAGAAGGGCGAGATTGGCGATGTAGACATCCCTTGAGATGATGCCGTCTGCAGTTTGCCTGAACGCAGGCGGCAGACGAATGAGAGCATCATCGGTCGAGCCATTGGTTGGCCAGAATGTGGAGGGCTGGGGTTTGTAGTTGAAGGCAACCCAACCCGACCCATCAAGCGCGTGACCGTTGTCGTCAAAGGCATCTGCGCCGTCTTGATAGTTGGCAAGGTCAGGGAGATAGCCTGACCAGTTCTTCTCAAGGAGATAGTCTTTCAGGGCAGAATAGTTGTCCTCATCGATGTACCGCAGGATGTCCTCATCGGATTGGGCGGCCACTTCGCTGGTCCTGTCGATGAACAGGTTTCGATGATGATTGGTAAGCCCGGCTTCGGAGAACTCGTAGGCCTGCTGCAGGGTGCCGTCCTGCATGAAATTCGGTCGTGCATCGTCCGTGTTGTTCTGGTGGCAGACGTAGCAGGGATTAAATTTGCCCTCGATCCGCGTATAGCATTGGGGGGGGACCGGTGCTTCGGGATTGTAGATCCTGCCCAAGGCATCCAATTCAATTGAGCTTGGTCGGTGCTCCATGATCTCTTTTGTTGTCATGGATCCAAGATCTGAAGCAACCGTTATCGCGCTTCCTGATGTCAAAAGGATCGCGGCAAGGATGAGGCTGACATGTCTCATGAATGAACCCGCAAATCTTGATTGAAAAATGGAAAGGGCGGTATCCCGCCCTTTCGCTGTATAAATCTCGTGTTCGGCTTAGCTGGCAGACGCCTTCAGGATCCAAAGGGCATTGTTTTCGTGATTGCCCGTGTCTTCGCCAATGATGACATCGCCGTTTTCCAGAACCAGAATGTTGTCCGGATTGGAAATACCGGATGTGGCGCAGGAGTTTGCAGCATCGTTCTTGTCGTAGGGGCCGCCGGCAATGGCAGGCACCATGGCGTGAACATTGTAGTTGCTGTCGAGCTTCATCCGGTAGACGACGCCACACTTGTTCTCGGTCAGCTGGATGTCACCCTTGTCATCGGCCATTGTCTTGGCGACTTCGGACATGGCCATGTACATGAAAGGTGCCGTGCCATTGGCTGCGCCTTTCAGGTTGATGTTCACGCCTTCCATCTTGCGGAATTCTGCCGTCGCGCCCTTGGCAGCTGCTGCCTTGCGGGTTTCAAGGAACGCAACGCGATTGTCTGCGGCTTCTCCGCGGGCCCATGCTGCAATTTCCTCGTCGGAAATATAGCTGGTTTCGCCCGCCTTGAAGTTGTCTTGGGAAATTCCGTCATAGTCGGACACCCAGCTGGCGATTTCGTCATTGGAACCGTGAGCCAGTTCGATCCAGGAAATCTGGAATCCAGTGGTTGCCGGATCCGCGCCGGGTTCGCCCATCTGGCTTGCCTTGGCAGCGTAAAGTGTGCCCGAGCTCAGGTCTCCGGCACGATCGGCAACGAATTTGAAGAAGACAACACCCGTGCCGTCATCGGACAGATAGGCTGTTTTCTGGTCTGGCATCACCACAGTATTTTCATGGCTGTAACGCCCCATGGCCTTGTGTTTGACAGGAGCTGCCCGGCCAGCCGGATCCTTGATTTCCACAATGAACCCGTAGTCATAGGGGTTTGGATAAGACCCCTTGTACTTGGCCAGATCCAGAACGTCGGAAATCTCCTTGTATTCCGGATTGTTCCAATCGGACGTGTTGTCGAAATAAAGTTCTTCCGAGGTCAACGGAGTGACCCAAGGGCTCACGGTGCCAAAGCAATTGATCCAGGTTCCGCCAACGCCGGAGAAGTCTACCATCGAGGATTTCCGGCTGTCTGTCGACCACTTGCCGTCGTCTGCACGGGTGAGCTTCACACGGGACATGCCGCCGGGAGTGTCTTCCCAGTTTGTGAAGAGATATCCTTCGTTTTCACCGGTTGGAATGAAGCCGTTGAAGTCGGGATCGTTCGATGTGCGGATCACACCGCCCTTACCAGCGATCACGCCGACGCTCTCAAAGTCACCTTCCTGAACGAGGATCTGGTATTCGCCGAGCGAGGTTTTGACGATGTGCTTGTCGTCGCCTGCGGGAACCGGGCTTTCTCCACCGTCGAAATTCGCATTCGACACCACGCCGATCGTTGCCTTCGCAAAGGCGGTCGGCAGGTCATCCGCCGGATGCTGAATGTTGAAGAACAGGTCACCGCCCTGCAGGTACAAGCCGGTGATTTCCGCGCCAAGCGGTACTGTGGCGACGCGCGTCAGACTGTCGGAGAGAGCAGCGGAAGAAAGACAGGTGGTTGCGGCCAAGGCAATCGAGATCGAGCGGAGTTTCATAATGGATGGCTCCCTGAGATGGCTGGATAGAAACGCGAAAAGCGTCTCCTGCAGTTGGGGTAGTACGAGATTGTTTCAGTGGTATGTCGGTCAATACTTTTTCCGGAACCTCGGCATTATAGCTTACTCAGCGTCATCTGGTCTGCAGTTTTCTCGATTTTTCTCTACAGGATTTTGGAGAGGGGACGGGATGGTCGGGAAATCGTCGTTTGCGCCAATCTGTGCCCTTACGGATAATACAAGTTGCGCTGGTTTTGTGGTTCATTTCCCGTCATATTATGTTCATATGAGCATTCAAGAATGTTCATATGAGCTAGATGAGGTGAAGGCCTCGACATGGCGACAGGCATATTCGTGAGGGGCAATGCTGGGTCAGGCAGATATTTCAAAGCGGCAAGCCGAAATTGCTGACCTGGTGCAAAGCGCGGGATTTGCATCCGTCGAAGAGCTTGCCGAGCGATTTGAGGTTACCACCCAGACCATCCGCCGGGATGTGAATGGCCTGTGCGAGCTCGGTATTCTTCGTCGGACCCATGGGGGCGTTGAGCCTCCGGCGCCAGCGAGCAATATCCATTACAGCACGCGCCAGATCCTCAATCTGAGCGAAAAGCGTGTGATATCGGCCTTGGTGGCGGAAGAGGTTTCCAATGGCCAATCTCTGGCCTTTTCGATCGGAACAACCCCGGAAATCGTCATGCAGGGCCTTATCGGTCACGACGGTCTGTCCGTGTTCACCAACAATCTGAATGTCGCCTTCACTGCAACGGCGAATCAAGGCTTTCAGGTGACGATCGCCGGGGGGCGGCTGCGCAGCGGCGACAGGGATGTTCTGGGCATGGGCACCCAGGATTTCTTCAGTCGATACAAGGTCGACATCGGTGTCTTCGGGGTCGCGGGTGTCGATGAGGACGGGACACTGCTGGATTTCCACGAGGATGAAGTTGCGGCTAGACAAGCCATTTTGGCCAATTGTCGCCGGTCTTATCTCGTTCTTGACCACACAAAATTCGGGCGTCCGGCTCATGTCCGGGGTGGCCATATCGCTGACGTGTCCGATGTGTTTTGCGATCGTCCTGTGCCGCGCCCGATTCAGGAAATACTCGCTTCTTCCGGTGCGCGCGTATTCCATCCATAGCGCAGAATTTCCCGCAGGCGTGTTTCGTTTCCTGCATTGGTTCGGTTTTCAATTTGGATAACATCCAGCGTTCAGAGTGCTCCAATTTTGAGAGCGCTTTGGGTGAAATTTTGGGTGTGTGCGACTTGGGTTCTGCACCCATGGATCTATCGTAAGTTTTTTAGTTGGCAAAATATATCTATCGGAAATTACTGATAGTTATTACATTTTTCGTGCTCTTTTCTCTGTCCTTTGAAACCGGGAGAAGCGCCAGAGCCTTCGCCTTATGACCCCGCAATATGGCGATCAAAATCCAAACCGCTGTGGAGTATGAGTTGGTGGTTTCAGTTTTTATTTTCTATTGACCTTCATTTTGTTTCGTCTGATATTCGTTTTGCTTGCGTAAACGCGGCATATCGGGAGGATATTATGAAGCACAGGTTTTTGGGCGCCGTCGCTGCGGCAGCGCTCCTGGCATCGTCCGGCGGCGCTTTTGCCGACATGGATGCAGCCAAGAAGTGGATTGACAGCGAGTTCCAGCCTTCGACCCTTTCCAAGGATGAGCAGCTTCAGGAGTTGGAGTGGTTCATCAAGGCTGCAGAACCGTTCAAGGGCATGGAGATCAACGTCCTGTCCGAAACCATCCCGACTCATGAATACGAGTCCAAGGTCCTGACCAAGGCCTTTGAAGAAATCACCGGGATCAAGGTAAACCACCAGCTTCTGGGTGAAGGCGAAGTCGTGCAGGCGGTTCAAACGCAGATGCAGACCAACCGGAACCTCTATGATGCATATGTGAACGATTCCGACCTGATCGGCACGCATTCGCGTTTGCAGCTTGCCGTGAACCTGTCCGACTTCATGGGCGGAGCCGGCAAGGACGTCACCAACCCGGCGCTGGATCTTGAAGACTTCATCGGCCGGTCCTTCACCACAGGCCCCGACGGCAATCTCTATCAGTTGCCTGACCAGCAGTTCGCCAACCTCTACTGGTTCCGCAAGGACTGGTTCGATCGTCCGGACCTGCAGGAACAGTTCAAGGCCAAGTACGGCTACGACCTCGGCGTTCCGGTCAACTGGTCGGCTTATGAGGATATCGCCGAGTTCTTCACCAATGATGTGAAGGAAATCGACGGTGTTCGCGTTTATGGCCACATGGACTACGGCAAGCGCGCTCCGGATCTGGGCTGGCGTATGACCGATGCCTGGCTTTCGATGGCCGGTGCAGGCTCCAAGGGGTTGCCGAACGGTCGCCCGATCGACGAATGGGGCATCCGGATGGAGGAAGGCTCCTGTAATCCGGCTGGCGCGTCCGTTACCCGTGGTGGTGCAACCAACGGTCCGGCTGCGGTCTATGCGATCCGCAAGTGGGACGAGTGGCTGCGTCAGTACGCGCCTCCGGGAGCTGCCGACTATGACTTCTACCAGTCCCTTCCGGCTCTGAGCCAGGGCAACGTTGCCCAGCAGATCTTCTGGTACACAGCCTTCACCGCATCGATGGTTGCTTCCAAGGCCGATGGCAACAACACGGTGGATGAAGAAGGCAAGCCGCTGTGGCGGATGGCTCCTTCTCCGAAGGGTCCGTATTGGGAAGAAGGTCAAAAGCTCGGCTATCAGGATGCCGGTTCCTGGACGATCCTGAAGTCCACTCCGGAAGACCGTGCCAAGGCTGCCTGGCTCTACGCGCAGTTCGTCGTCTCCAAGACGGTCGACGTGAAGAAGAGCCACGTGGGTCTGACATTCATCCGCGACAGCACCGTGCGTCACCAGAGCTTCACCGATCGTTCGGCTGATCTTGGTGGTCTTGTCGAGTTCTACCGCTCACCGGACCGGGTGATGTGGACACCGACTGGCGTCAACGTTCCGGATTATCCGAAGCTGGCCCAGCTGTGGTGGCAGCAGATCGGGGATGTGAACTCGGGTGCCTTCACCCCGCAGGAAGCGATGGATCGTCTGGCCTCCGAAATGGATCAGGTGATGTCACGCATGGAGCGGGCTGACAAGGCCAACAACACCTACGGTGGCTGTGGTCCGCGTCTCAACGAGCCGAAAGATGCAGCCGAATGGCTCGGCAAGGGCGGCGCCAAGGCCAAGCTCGAAAACGAGAAGCCGCAAGGTGTGACGGTCAAGTACGAAGACCTCGTCGCACGCTGGTCTTCCAACTAAGTCTATCCATTCACTCCCAGACCTTCCGGGGCGCGCTCGCGCGCTCCGGGAGAGACTTCATTCGCTCCTGGTATTACGCTGTCAGTGTGCCGGGACGCTCAATCTGCGGCTGCCGTATGACTCTTGAATTGATCAATGTTTCCAAAAGGGTAGGCGCTGATCAGCATATCTATCCGACGGATCTGAAACTGGAACCGGGCGGGATCAATATCCTTCTGGGAACCACCCTGTCGGGCAAGACGACCCTCATGCAGATGATGGCTGGACTCGACCCTCTCACAACCGGGTCCCTTCGGTTCAACGGGCAGGATGTGACGCGCACTCCGGTGCAAAAGCGCAACGTGTCCATGGTCTACCAGCAGTTCATCAACTATCCGAATTTCTCCGTCTTCGAGAACATTGCCTCCCCGCTTCGGGTTGCAGGCATTGGTGAAGACGAAATCAAGCGCCGCGTTGGCGAAATGGCGGAGCTGATGAAGCTGACGCCGATGCTCGACCGGCGTCCGTCGGAACTTTCTGGCGGACAGCAGCAACGGACCGCGATGGCGCGCGCGCTGGTCAAGGATGCGGACTTGGTCCTCCTGGACGAGCCGCTGGCCAATCTCGATTTCAAACTGCGTGAAGAGTTGCGCGACGAACTTCCGCGCCTCTTTGCTGATCGCAACTGTGTTGTGGTTTATGCGACGACCGAACCCGTTGAAGCCCTTCTCTTTGGTGGTCACACCGCAACGCTGCACGAAGGCAGGGTTACCCAATTCGGGCCGACTGGCGAGGTTTATCGCAAACCGCGTGACCTTGTCAGCGCAGAGGTGTTCTCAGAGCCGCCGATCAATCATGCGGACGTGATGAAGGCCGGGGATCAGATCCGGCTTTCGGACGGAACCAGCTGGACCGCGTCAGGAATTGCGGCTGGCCTGGGCGATGGCGCGTACAAGCTGGGTCTTCGCCCGCACCACGTCACGCCAAAACCGAGCGGACAACAGTCCGTTGAAGTGCAGGGCGAAGTTCTGGTCACAGAGCTGAGCGGATCGGAGAGCGTCATTCATTTCAAACTTGGCGGAAAGACCTGGGTCTCCCAGTCGCATGGCATTCACCCGGTTGAGGTCGGAGCGCGGGAAGTCCTTTATGCCGATGTCTCGGAGGCATTTTACTTCGATGCGTCCGGCACCCGGATCACGGGCTAGGGGAGAAGGCTAGATGGCAAAAATCACCCTCAAGGGCCTTCGGCATTCCTATATGCCCGACCCGGCAAAACCCTCCGATTATGCACTCCAGCAGCTGGATGTGGAGTGGGAAGACGGCGGCGCCTATGCGCTGCTTGGGCCGTCCGGTTGCGGCAAGACAACGCTGCTCAACATCATTTCCGGATTGCTGACGCCGAGCCACGGTCAGGTGCTGTTCGACGCTGATGACGTGACCGCTTTGCCGCCGGACCAGCGCCATATTGCGCAAGTGTTCCAGTTCCCGGTCGTCTACGACACGATGACAGTCTACGACAATCTCGCATTCCCGTTGCGCAATCGCGGTGTTCCCGAAGCTGACATCGACCCGCGCGTTCGCGAGATCGCCGAGATGATCGATCTGACGGACATGCTTGGCAAACGCGCCTCCGGTCTGACCGCCGATGGAAAGCAGAAGATATCGCTGGGTCGCGGATTGGTGCGCACCGATGTCAACGTCATCATGTTCGATGAACCGCTGACGGTGATCGATCCGCACCTGAAGTGGCAGCTGCGCTCCAAGCTGAAAGAGCTGCACCAGCGGGTCAAGACGACCATGATCTACGTTACCCACGATCAGACCGAGGCGCTGACATTCGCCGACAAGGTTGTTGTCATGAAAGACGGTCAGGTTGTTCAGATCGGAACGCCAGTGGAGCTGTTCGAGCGTCCACAACATACGTTTGTGGGTCACTTCATAGGCTCGCCGGGCATGAATGTGTTGCCTTGCGAGGTGAAGGGGGGCAAAGCCTTCTACGGGGATATCGAGGTGCCGAGCTGGAATGCGGCCGAGTGCCCCGATCAAGGCGGGCTGGAACTTGGTGTGCGGCCAGAATTTGTCAGCCTGTCCGAGAGTGGTATCCCCGTTGAAATCGCCAAGGTTGCCGATGCCGGTCGCTTCCAGATCGTTGATGCACGGCGTGCGGACAAGAGCATCAAGCTGCTGGTTCCCGAGGGAACCGACATTCCCGAAAAACACGCCCATCTGAGCTTCGCGGCAGATCACACACAGGTCTATCGCGAAGGCTGGCTGGTTCACGGAGGGCAAGGCGCATGAACAAGATCGAAAACCAGAAGGCCTGGTTCTTTGTCCTGCCCGTGCTGCTGCTGGTCGCTTTCAACGCCATCGTGCCGTTGATGACAGTGGTCAATTATTCGGTTCAGGAAACCTTTGGTGACAACACCTTTTTCTGGGCCGGAGTCATGTGGTTCGAGGATGTCCTGCACTCCGAGCGCTTTCATGCCGCGCTCGGTCGTCAGATGCTCTTCACTTTCTCCATCCTGGCGATCGAAATTCCGTTGGGCGTTGCTATTGCGCTGACCATGCCGCGCAAGGGGTTCTGGGTTCCGGTGTGCCTTGTGTTGATGGCTCTGCCATTGCTCATTCCCTACAATGTGGTGGGGGCAATGTGGAATATCTTCGCGCTGCCTGATATCGGGCTTCTCGGCAGGTCGTTGAACGCGCTCGGGTTCGACTATAATTTCACCCGGCAGCCGGGAGATGCGTGGTTCACGCTGATCCTGATGGATGTCTGGCACTGGACCTCACTGGTCGTGCTGCTTGCCTATGCGGGTCTGGTCTCCATTCCCGATGCCTATTATCAGGCGGCGAAGATCGATGGTGCGAAGCCGTTTGCGATCTTCCGCTACATCCAGCTGCCGAAGATGAAGCGCGTGCTGACCATTGCCGTGCTGCTGCGCTTCATGGACAGCTTCATGATCTACACCGAACCGTTCGTGCTGACTGGTGGCGGGCCGGGCAACTCCACGACGCTTCTCTCCATCGACCTCGTCAAGATTGCCCTTGGCCAGTTCGATCTCGGACCGGCGGCGGCCATGTCGCTGATCTACTTCCTGATCATCCTCTTGATGAGCTGGGTGTTCTACACCGTCATGATGCGCAACGAGGCCCAATGATGAAAAACGTGAACCGCTTCGTGCCGGCCCTCTACATCCTGTTTTTGCTGCTGCCGATCTATTGGCTGGTGAACATGTCGTTCAAGACCACCAACGAGATCCTGGGATCCTTCACCCTGTGGCCGCAGGAGTTCACCTTTGAAAACTACATCACGATCTTCACCGACCCGACCTGGTACATGGGATATGTGAACTCGCTCACCTATGTATCGATCAATACGGCTCTGTCGGTCGCAGTTGCGCTGCCTGCTGCCTATGCGTTCTCGCGTTACCGCTTTTTGGGTGACAAGCATCTGTTCTTCTGGCTGCTGACCAACCGTATGGCACCGCCAGCCGTTTTCGCCCTGCCATTCTTCCAGCTCTATTCGGCTGTCGGCCTGTTCGACACCTATTGGGCGGTTGCTCTGGCGCACACGCTGTTCAACATCCCGCTGGCCGTGTGGATTTTGGAAGGCTTCATGTCGGGCGTGCCGAAGGAGCTGGACGAGACAGCCTATGTGGATGGCTATTCCTTCCCGCGCTTCTTCATCAAGATCTTCATACCGACCATTGCTGCCGGGATTGGTGTTGCCGCGTTCTTCTGCTTCATGTTTTCGTGGGTGGAGTTGCTGTTGGCCAAAACCCTGACAGCGGTGGATGCCAAGCCGATTGCCGCGACAATGACCCGGACGGCAAGCACATCGGGCTATGAGCTGGGGCTTCTGGCCGCTGCCGGGACGCTGACCATCATTCCCGGGGCTTTCGTGATCTATTTCGTGCGCAACTACATCGCCCGGGGCTTTGCCCTTGGCCGGGTTTGAGGAGGGCGCCATGCCTGAAGCAGTTCTTTTCAGTGCGGAGTGGTGGACCGAACCCCTGGGTTCTTGGATGGCCTGGACACGGGCAACCGCTGCCTTCTTTCTCTTCGTGGTGACTGCGATCATGACCATGGGAGTTTGGGAGTATTTTTCTCCCGGTGGCGGTCCGCGTCACGGAATTCTGGGGCTGGATACCACACGGGGTGATCGCCTGTTCATATCGCTCCTTGGCAGCGCGTTCATTTTCCTCGCCTGGCTGGGGCTGATGGGAACCCCTCTTTGGGCGCCCTTGGGTATCGCAATCATCTACATGGTTGCCGTGTTCAGGTGGGTTTAGAGCACGGTGACAAAAAGGGCCGCGATTGCGGCCCTTTTTTCATGTGATACCTGCAAGGCTCGCCTGAACGCTGGTGTCAGTCATGCCGATATAGGCCCTTCCAACATCGTCCCGAATGGACACTGCCAACTCCGGTGGGAAGATTTCGGTCAGCTCCAGAAGGGCATCGACGCGTTCCATTCCATCATTTGAGCCCGAGACGACCTCCGCCAACCGCTCACCCATGGCATCGCGGACATCAATCGAATTGCCCTGCAAGTCTCTGCCCGAGACGTATTTCATCCACGCGGCAATCACGAGTGTCAGCCCCTTCGACCGGACGCCCTTGCGTTGATTGTCTGCGAGCGTCGCGAGGATGCGTTGCGGCAGTTTCTGGCTGCCGTCCATGGCGATCTGCCAGGTGCGGTGACGAATGGCCGGGTTTTGATATCGGGCTAGAAGCGCCGCCGCATAGGAACCAAGATCGACACCTTCCGGCGCAGAAAAAGAGGGGGCGATTTCGTTCGCCCATAGATGTTTCAGAAATCTCTCGAAGACGGGGTCGGAAGAGGCCGAGGAAACGGTTTCATGCCCCGCCAGATATCCGAGATAGGCGAGCGCAGAATGGGTGCCGTTGAGCATCCTCAGTTTCATGTTTTCAAAGGGGTGCACGTCGGAAACGAGCAAGGCACCAGCGTGCTCAAGCGCGGGGCGTCGGTCTGCTGCGTAGTCCGGCACGAAGTCGTCTTCAATGACCCATTGACGGAATGGTTCGTGGACGACTGGCGCTGCATCCAGCTCGCCCTGCGCAGCCGCGATGCGCTCGATATCCGCGGTTGTTGTCGCCGGGACGATCCGGTCAACCATCGTGGAGGGAAACCGCGCCCGCCTGGTTATCCAGTTTGCTAGCTCCGGGTCAATCCGGCGGGCGAGGTCCGTGACGATGCTGCGGACAACCCTGCCATTTGCGGGAAGGTTGTCGCAGCACAGAATAGTAAAGGGGGGGATGTTGGCTGCCTTGCGCCGCTTAAGCGCTCGAACCAGAAATCCGGGTGCTGTCACCGGCAAGGCATTTGCCAGATCGGCCTTGATGCCGGGATGCTCGAGGTTCAGTTTTCCGGTTGCAGGGTCATGGCAATAGCCTTTTTCAGTCACTGTCAGGCTGACAATGCGGATTGCCGGATCTGACATGGCCGCGAGGACTGCTTCCGGGTCTTCGGGGGCAACAAGAACATTCGAAACGGCGTGGAGAGTTCGAAGTCGTTCTCCCTCGGGCGTTAGCTCGGCAGCAGTGTAACAAAAGCCCTGTGGTGCAAGCGCATCCCGGATGGTCGGGCTTTGCAGACTGACGCCGACAATTCCCCAGTCACCGCCCGATGCCTTCATGGCATCCTCAATCTGGGGCACACCGAAGGCGCGGAAGAATGCGCCCAATCCCAGATGGACAATGCCAGCCTTTGGGGCGGGTGTTGTTCTTGTCAGGCGGGGAATGGTTGACGTCATGCTCGTTTGAATCCTTCCGCAGCGCTCAAAGCTTGTAGGCCTTCTTGGCAAGCCGGTAGCTCAGGTCCTGAATAACCTCGAAGGCGTCTTCCTCATCCAGTCGACCGGAGGTCACCAGTTCGGCCAGATAGGCACTATCCACGCGGCGGGCGACGTCATGGCGGGCGGGAATGGAGCAGAATGCGCGGGTGTCGTCGTTGAAGCCGACCGTGTTGTAGAAGCCAGCGGTTTCGGTTGTCATCTCGCGGTAGCGCCGCATGCCATCGGCGCTGTCGAAGAACCACCATGCCGGCCCGAGTTTCAGTGCCGGATAGGCGCCTGCAAGGGGAGCGAGTTCGCGGCCATAGACGGTTTCATCCAAAGTGAACAAAATGATGGTTAGATCGCGTTCATTGCCAACCGCTGACAAAAGCGGCTTCAACGCATCGACATAGTTCGTGGGTCCGGGAATATCGAACCCCTTGTCCCGTCCAAAGGCCTGATAGACCTTTTCATTGTGATTGCGATTGCTTCCGGCGTGGATCTGCATTGTCATGCCGTCATCGAGGCTCATGCGGGCCATTTCGGTCAGCATATGCCCCCGGAACGCGTCGGCTTCTTCTGCAGAGCATCCGCCTTTCAATGCCTTTTGATAGAGGCGAGCGGCGTCCTCACGCGACAGGTCCTGTGTGCGCGCGGTCAGGTGTCCGTGATCGGTCGCTGTCGCGCCAAAAGTCTGGAAATAGGCGCGGCGGTTTCGGTGGGCTCTCAGATAGCCGTCAAAGGAGAATGTATTCTCGCTGGCCAATTCCCCAAGCTTCTCGATATTCGCGGCGAAGTCCGGGGTTTCGGGGTCGATCACCGTATCGGGGCGATAGGTGGTGATCACCTGACCGGGCCAGCCGCTCTGCCTCAGCTCCTTGTGCCAGCGCAGATCGTCAAGGGCGCCTTCTGTGGTCGCAAGGCATTCGATGTTGAACCTCTCGAAGAGGGCTCGCGGCCTGTATTTGGGTTGCTCCAGCTTTGCAGCGATATGGTCATAGGAGGCATCCGCTGTTTCCCCATTGATCGGACCTTCCCAGCCAAAGACGTCTGAAAAGGCCTGATCCAGCCACATGCGCGACGGCGTGCCAAGAAACAGGTGGTAGTTCTCGGCAAACCGCCGCCAGATGGCGCGGCTGTCTGTTTCAACCGGTTTCCCGTCCACCCTCGGAATGCCCAGGTCTTCCAGCGGAATGCCCTGCGAATAGAGCATGCGAAACACATAGTGATCCGGAACGATGAAGAGCTGGGCGGGGTCTGGAAACGGCTCGTTCTCGGCAAACCAACGCGGATCCGTGTGCCCGTGCGGGCTGAGCAGGGGGAGGTCCTTGATCGAGGCATAGAGCTCGCGGGCCAGCCCTCGGCCTTTGTCATGAGCCGGAAATAGCCGGTCAGGGTCCAGTCGCGACATGGCATGTCCTCCCAACGCAACAGCCAAGGCTTGCAATCAAGCCTACTAGTATACTAATATTCCAGTTGCATGATCGGGTCAATTCAGAGTTACGCAAGGGAGCGATCGTGATGGAGGAATTACGCCGCATGGCCGACCTGCAAACGCCAGAACGACAGGCCATGTCCGACGTGGTGTTTGATGTGCTCTACCGCCAGATCCTGTCTTTGGACTTGCCACCGAACACCAAGATGTCCGAGGCGGAAGTCGCCAAGCTCATGGGTGTTTCCCGCCAGCCGGTGCGTGATGCATTTCACCGCCTGTCCCGTCTCGGCTTTCTGGATATCCGGCCTCAGCGGGCAACGGTCGTTTCTCCCATTTCCATTCAGGCCGTGGCGCAGGCGCGATTCATCCGCAAGGCATTGGAGATGGAAACCGTCCGCACGGCCTGCGAGCGTCTGGGCTCTGAGGAAATTGCCCTTCTGGAAGATATCGTGGAGCGGCAGCGGGATGCCGTTTCAAGAAGCAATGTCCTCGAATTCTATGAACTGGATGATGACTTTCACTGGGAAATCTGCCGGTTGGCCGGCCTTGAATTTGCTTGGGAGGTTATCCGGGAGAACAAGGCGCATATGGACCGGGTGCGGTGTCTTTCCCTGACCTTTGCCTCAGAGGAAGCGCTTGAAGACCATGTCTCCATTTTGACCGCAATCAAGCTCAAGCAGTCGGACAAGGCAGCGGAGGCCATGGGCCTGCATCTCAGCCGTATTCGCCTGCAACTTTCACGCATTCATGACGAACATAAAGATTATTTTTCGGGAGACCGGGACTTTGAACTCTAGATTTCTGGCACTTGGCGAAGCCATGGTGGAAATGGCTCCGACGCCGGATGGCACTTTCAAAATGGGATTTGCCGGGGATACGCTGAACACCGCCTGGTACGCTCGTAAGTGCTTGCCGGGAGACTGGAATGTGTCCTATTTCACCGCCGTTGGAACGGACAAGGTGTCCGACAGGTTGGTCGCTTTCCTCAAGCAGTCCGGTCTGGAAACCGATCGAATTGTGTGCCGGAGCGACAAGACTGTCGGGCTTTACATGATCCAGCTGGAAAATGGCGAACGGAGCTTTGCCTACTGGCGGTCCGACAGCGCAGCCAGAAAACTGGCTGAAGACAAGGCGCTGCTGGGAGCTGCGCTCGACGGAGTGAAGCTTGCCTATTTGAGCGGGATCACGCTGGCAATTCTCTCCGAAACCGATCGCAAGACCCTGCTTGAGGAACTCAGGAACGCGCGGTCGAGGGGCGTGAAGATTGCCTTTGATCCAAACCTGAGACCTCGTTTGTGGACTGATCAAAAGACCATGTGCGAGACGGTCATGAATTTCTCGGGCCTGTGCGATTTCCTGATGCCGTCCTTTGAGGATGAGGAAGCCTATTTCTACGATGCCACTCCACGCGCCAGCGTTGACCGTTATCTGTCTGCGGGGGCGAAAATGGTGGTTGTGAAAAACGGACCGGAGGATGTCGTGTGTGCGGGGCCAGACGGCATCCTCAGCTTCACCCCTGATCCGGCAAAGGATGTGGTTGATACCACAGCGGCTGGTGATAGCTTCAATGCTGCGTTTCTGGCGAGTTATCTGGTCGAGAACGATCTACCGAAGGCTGTTGCTGCCGGAGCGAAACTTGCTGCAAGGGTAATTGGTGCGCGCGGTGCGCTTGTCGATGTGCTTGATCGGGTTTAAGTCTTCCCAAGCTATTGTCCTGATCTTCTTTGCATGCTGAGGTCGGACCATTGGAGCGATGAAGGAAGCCGGGCATGAGCGACGCAAATACTGACGAAACCAATGATTATCTGGAGATCGACATCGTTTCGGATGTTGTCTGCCCATGGTGCGTCATTGGCTTCAAGCAGCTGGAGAAGGCGCTTCACCAGACCGGCATTCCTGCAGTCCTTAAATGGCATCCGTTCGAGCTCAATCCGCAAATGGGGGAAGACGGCGAGAACTTGCGCGAGCATCTCGCCGGAAAGTACGGAACCACACCGGAGCAATCGGTGAAGGCGCGGGAGAACCTGACAGCGCTTGGCGCGGACCTGGGGTTCACCTTCAACTATTCGGAAGACAGCCGGATGGTGAACACCTTCCGCGCCCATCAGTTGCTGCATTGGGCCGTGCCGCTTGGCAAGGAACACCCGCTCAAGATGGCCTTGTTCGAGGCCTATTTCGGACGAGGCGAAAATGTCAACGATCCGGATGTTCTGGTTTCGGTTGCCGAAAGCGTCGGCCTTGATCCGGTCGAAGCACGCGCTGTGCTGGAGGATGGCCGGTTCGCGGACAAGGTTCGCGAGGAACAGGCGTTCTGGACGTCAAACGGCATTCAAGGTGTGCCGGCCATTATCTTTGACCGTCGTCATTTGATCACCGGAGCGCAGGGCGTTGACAATTACGTCGCGATCCTGCGCCAGCTGGAAGGTGGGCTGGCGGGCTAATTCAGCCCGTCAGCGGTTGGCGGATCATGCCCGCAGCTTCGAGTGACCCTGCTTCCGTTTGAACTGCGTCTACAGAATAGTTGAACCAGAACCGCTCGGTTTGCGTGTCGCGAATGCGGACGCCTTCCGGCAGTGTTCTGGTTTCAAGGCCTTCCGCTGCCGTCAGTTCCCGATAGAGGCGCTCCAGTCCGGCTTCATCCAGCAGGGCCCCGACATAGACGATATTCTCCTGCCGAACGGCAACGGGCGCTTCGTTTTCCAGCTGAAGAATGATCTCGGCTGCCCCTTCCAGTTCTTCCCGATATCGGGTGACAGAGCCACCGCCTGCCAGTGGCAGGGGCATGTCGGGACGCAGGCTTTCCACCCTTGCAACGGCAAGGTCGAGACCGGGGAAATCCGGAGGCTGGGGAACAGGTATGTCGAAGTCCAGACCGCGTGCAGCGGATCGAGGACCCAGGACAATCGTTGCCTCAGCTTCGGCAAGTGCGCGTTTCAAGTCTTCAGGCACATGCATCATGCCGGGAAGAAGCACCAGCTTGCGGCCGGAAAAATCCCGCACTGAAGGCGGCAGGATGTCTATGGAAAGACCCAGTTTGCGAAGAGCCCGGTAGGTATCGAAAACGATCTGGAAGTAGCTGAGGTCTTTCCCGTGCGGTTGGACTGTCCATGCAAAATCCGCGTCGTAGTCGAAGATGAGCGCGACAGAAGCCTTGGGAGAGAAGCTGTCCGGGGCAGATTGAAGCTCATCCGTGATGAGCGCAATTTCAGCGAGAGCCGGGGCATCTGCATTGTCTGGGCGCAGCAGCCCTGCATGCATTTGTTCCTGTGCGAACGGGGCTTGCCGCCAGCGGAAATAGCACACGGCTTCTGCCCCGTGCGCGAAGGCCTCCCACGTCCACAGGCGCACCATGCCGGGCAGGGGCGCAGGATTGTAGGGCGCCCAGTTCACCGGACCGGGCTGCTGTTCCATCACCCACCAGCGACCCTTGCCGACGGCCCGGTAGAGGTCATGATGAAAAGCTTGAAAGTCCGGGTCTCCCTGACGGGCATAGGCGCGCTGATGGGCCTCATCTGCGCCGACACGATCTTCCAGAAAGCCCATGGGGTAGGAATCCCAGGTGGCGATGTCCAGATCGTCTGCGACCTTGAAGTGATCGAAATCGGTGATCCGTCCCATAAAATTGTGGCTGACCGGAGCATTGGAATGCTCCTTGATGATTTCCACCTGCCGCTCGTTGAATCTGGCGACCTGATCTGAAGTAAAACGGCGGAAGGCCAGTGAATGGGCAGGATTGGGCTCGGTCACGGTCAGGTTGGGGAGGTCGATCTCCTCAAAGGATGCATACTCCATCGACCAGAAGACATTGCCCCAGGCGTTGTTGAGAGCTTCGATGCTGCGATAACGATCCTTGAGCCAAACCCGGAAGGCATCTCGCGCGGCTGGCGAATAGGAGAGGGTGGTATCGTGGCAGCCATATTCATTGTCAGTCTGCCAGGCGGCAACATGCGGGTTTGATCCGTAACGTTCGGCCAGAAGCCGGACAATGCGGTCACATTCGAGTGCATAACCTTCATGCGAGAAGCAGTAATGGCGACGCGATCCGAATTTGCGTGGCTTGCCGTCAACATCAACGGCCAGCATATCCGGGTGTTTTGTGATCATCCATCGCGGAGGCGTCGCCGTTGGCGTGCCAAGCACGACCTTCAGTCCTGCGTTCCCAAGGATATTGATCGCCTGGTCCAGCCAGTCAAAGCGAAGGTCATCGGGGGCAGGTTCCAGCCGGGACCATGCGAACTCGCCAATTCGGACCCAGGTGAGACCTGCATTGGCCATACGCCGGGCGTCAGCCTCCCAGATTTCCTCGGGCCAATGCTCGGGATAATAACAAGTGCCGAGAGTGCGCTTCATGATTGGTCCTGAAGGATGACGCGATGTTCTGCCTGTCCGGTTGCGGCGGTAATCACGGAGAAGGTCTGTCCTTCCACATCCCCGTGCAGGCCGATGGCAGCGCTGGTCGCGTGAAGGGTCTTCAAGTCAGGACCGCCAAAGGCAGGGCAGGAAATCTGTTCTGCGGGGAAGGAAATAGCAGATTTGAAAGTGCCCTCCGGTGAATAGCAGGCGATCCGGTGCGCACCCCACTGGGCATTCCACAGGTTGCCGCCAGCGTCCACGACGGAACCGTCAGGATTCACGTTTTCAGAGGACAGGTCCACAAACACTGTCGGCTCGCCAACGGGCCATCCATCCGGGTCAAGCTGCACTGACTGGATGGTCTGCTTTGCCGTATCTGCAAAATAGGCCGTCTTTCCATCTGGCGAAAAGCAGATGGAATTGGTGATCGACAGATTGGAGACGAGCTGGCGCAGTTCACCGCGATAGTATCGGTAGATCGAGCCAAGGCCCTCTTCCGCGTTCTTGCCCATCGTTCCGATCCAGAAACCACCCTTCGGATCAGCGCGACCGTCATTTGAGCGCGTGCGGGTCTCATCTGCCTCCAGTGGACAGATCAGGTGTTCGGTGCCTGTGTCGAGGTTGAAGACGAAGAGGCGTGTTTCACTGGCGATCAATAGCCGGTTTTGATCAACCCACCCGGCCGCCGAGACATGTTCCTCAAATTGCCAGACTCTGGCTTCGCCGTTTTCCTGTGTGAGCAGCCTTTTGCCGAGAATGTCGAACCAGAAGAGCTGTTCGCGTTCGGGATGCCAGAGCGGCCCTTCACCAAGAAGGCAGGAACGGTCGTCGAATATTGTTACCTGGGTCATGATCGCGCCCTGTCAGTTGGTTGCCGCATCGTAGGCATCAACAATTGCCTTGGCCCGCTCGGCAACGTCGCTCGCCGAATAGCCCGGCTTGTAGAGCGCAGAGCCGATCCCGAAACCGGTGACACCAGCTGCGATCCAGGTTGCAAAATTGTCCGGACTCGCCCCACCGACAGCGTAGGTTTGCGTCTCTTTCGGAAGGACTGCGCGGACGGCTTTCAGACCTTCCGGCCCGATCAGGCTTCCGGGAAAGAATTTCAGGCCGTCTGCTCCCGCCCGCAGCGCCGCAAAACACTCCGTCGGCGTCATGACGCCGGGATAGGACGCCATGCCATGGGACTTGGTTGCCTTGATGACCTCCGGATTGCAGTCCGGGGAGACGATCAGCTGTCCACCTGCATTCTTGACAGCAATCACATCGCCCGGCGTCAGGACAGTTCCAGCGCCGATCTGTGCTTTTACCGCATAGGCCTTTGCCATGGCCTCGATGCTCTTCAGAGGTTCTGGCGAATTGAGCGGCACTTCGATGGTGGTGATGCCGGCGTCCACCAGAACGTCTGCAATGGGCAGTGCTTCCTCGGGTTTGATGCCTCGCAGGATGGCAATGATGTTGCGCTGGGTCATGGAGTGTCCGAATAGGTCTCATAGGCCATTTGCAGGCCGAGAAGGGTTATGGTCCGGGCATCGGCGAGCCGCGCCTTGTGGCCGAGAATCGCGAGTGCGGACTGATAGGCCGCAGAAATTGCGTCATCTCCCAAGATGACGATCTCCCCAGCGCCAAGGCTCTCCAGCATGGCGGTGACTTCCGCGCCAATGAGGAAACCAGACAGGCGGCCACGGGCCTCTGCAGGCGTTTGTCCGGCAATGAGGCTGGCTGCTCGCAGCGAAAAGAGATCGGCCGTCAGATCCTGGGGGTGGGCCGAAATCCGTTGAACGGCGCTCGAAAAGGCAGTCTGGTCAAGGTCTTGCGAGTTGACGGAGTGTTTCAGCACTGACTGCTTGCTGATCAGGGAAAAGAGCTCACCAGTCATGAAGGTTCGGAAGGACTGGACACTCCCTTTTTCCAGAACCGCCCATTTGGTGTGTGTACCGGGCAGGCACAGAACACCTGTAAAACCGGCTTCGGTTTTCAGAAAGCCCGCAATCTGGGTTTCTTCGCCGCGCATGACATCCGGCGGCGTAATCTGCTTGATACCGGGCAAAATGCGAACGTCGAGACGCGGGTCCGTGCCAGCCACCTTGGTCGCATTGGCAATCCCCGGTGGCGGGCAGGGTGTGGCCACATAGGGAGCTTCTGCCCATCCTTGTCTGGCGCCTGCCATGCCGCAAACGATGACGGGAGTCTTGCCCTGATCTGGCAGCAGGTCATGCGTCAATTCAAGAAGGGCAGGTTCGAATTCGGCAACGGCAAGAGTTCCCATTCCCTTGTCGGAGGTGCGATAGGCCAGAACGTCCCCGTCCGCTGCAAGTGCCCAGACCCTGAGGCTGGAGGTTCCCCAGTCAACTGCCAGCCATGTCGCCGCTTGTGTCATCCCGTAACCACTACTCCGCCGTCTACCACCAACGCCTGGCCGGTCATCATGCGGCTTGCATTGGATGCAAGGAACAGAACCGGGCCAGCCATGTCTTCAGGCTGGATTTCCTCCTTCAGGCACTGGCGGTCAATATGGGCAGACAGGGATTCAGGTGTCACCCACATATCCTTTTGCTTCTGGGTCAGGACCCAGCCGGGGGCAAGGGCATTGACGCGGATGCGATCCGGGCCGTGTTCGCGGGCCAAAGAGCGGGTTAGCCCGTTAATGGCCGAATTGGCCGCCGTGTATCCCGGATATCCCGCGTGACCCATCATGTAGGAAATCGACGAGAAGTTGATGATTGAGCCACCGCCTGCGGCTTTCATGCCGGGAATGGCGTGCTGGCAGGCAAAGAAGTATGGCTTCAGATTGATCGCCTGACACCAGTCCCAATAGTCCTCGGTGACTTCCGCTGTGGTGTGTCGCTGGTCGTTCGCCGCGTTGTTGACCAGGACCATGATCGGGCCGTTTGCTTCTGCGGCCTGATCCATCGCGGCTTTCAGCGCCGGAATGTCGGTAATGTCGCACGGAATGAACAGCGGGCGGCTACCATGTTCTCTTTCCATGTCGTCGCAAAATGCAGTCGCGTCGGACCGTTGGACAAAGGCAACTTTTGACCCTTGCGCCAGAAAGGCGCTGGTCAGAGCGGCTCCGATACCCGAACCGCCGCCGGTGATGAAAACGGATGTACCCTTGAGGTCTGGAAATGCTGCCTGCATGGAGGGGTCCTTTAAATCCTTTGTCCTTCCAGCACCCACAAGGTGCCGGGAAATTTCCAGGGCAGGGAGATGCCGTGGCTCATGAAATACTGTCCGGTCGCTTCTATCGGACCTGATTTAAGCGCGGGAGAACCGCGCGACAGGTTCGAAATCTCTGACCTGTTTGCCAAATCTACCCGGTATCGTGCAGCAGGTTCCAGCCCTGACAGGCGCAAAGGGCGCGGAAGGATTTGGGCGGATGTTTGCAAAAGGGCAGCAAAGGCGACAAATCGGCCGCCGGTCTCTTCCCTGTGGAGCTCCGCAATTACCGAAGGGTCGTCGCTGTCGAGCCTCAAGATATCCGCCTGCATGAGCCACTCGCGGTTGGCCTTCCACCAGTCGGTTACGGCCTTGAGGGTAGCGGCTTCGTCCGTGTCCAGTTCTCTCGGGTCCATTTCGAACCCCAAGTGGCGCTGAGCCGCCGTCCAGGCGCGGAAACTCATGGACAGGACGCGTCCTGATGTGTGGCATTTGCGCGGGCCAACATGACTTCCGGTGATGCTGGCTGGCAGAAACAGGGCCGCATCGTGCTGAATGCGCTGACGCTCCAGCGCATCATTGCTGTCGGAAAGCCAGACACGCTGGGTTCGCTCCAAAATGCCGAAGTCGATCCGGCCGCCGCCGGCGGAGCAGCTCTCGATCTCCACATGCGGGAAGCCTTCCCGCAAACGGTCGATCAGCTCATAGGTTCCAACGGTTTGCTCGGCTGCGACCTGTGGCAGGACACGGTTGTGATCCCACTTGATATAGGAAATGACATTGGTTGAAAGCAGTTCGGAAATCCGTTCAAACAGGTGGTCTCGAACCAGGCTATTGGCCATGTCGAGGACCAGTTGCTGGCGACCGCGGATCTGCGTCAGCGATCCCAGAACCCAGTCGGGATGCTGGCGGTAGAGGTCGCTGTCCTCGTTGATCATTTCCGGTTCGAACCAGAGCCCGAACTCCAATCCGAGGCCTTTGACATGGTCGATGAGCGGGGCGAGGCCGTCCGGATATTTGCGCTCATCAATCCACCAGTCGCCAAGACTGGTCGTGTCGTCGTCCCGTCGTCCAAACCAGCCGTCATCCAGCACGAACCGTTCTGCGCCAAGATCGGCGGCTCGCGTCGCAATGTCTTTCAGCTCATCGAGCTTGTGATCGAAATAGACCGCTTCCCAGCAATTGTAGTGAACCGGTCGCTCCGGTCTGGAAAAGGTCACCGATTTGCGCAGGTGCCTTTGAAAGGAGACGGCTGACCCGTTCAGGCCTTCGGCGGAGTAACTTGCATAAAGAGGCGCTGTTTCGAAGCGGGTTTCTATCGCGTAACCGGCTGTGGCGTGACCAAACTGGACCTGCCTTCGACCATCGGCCAATTCCTCGGCAACCATCTTGTGACCGCCTGACCAGCCATAGTGGAAGGCGTAGACCTCTCCGGCCGTGTTACTTGTTCCTTTCGCGGTAGCCAAAAACGCCGGGAAATGGGCATGGTCCGTTCGCCCCGTCCGGTTGTCGCGTACTCGGGCTCCCGGCAGAAACTCGCTCTCCCGGATCTGGAATTCGGAACACCAGCGGCCGGAGAATTCGAGCAATCGGGATGCACTGGCCGGTGTCTGCAATACCGGCGCCGCGAGCCAGTCGACGGTGATCGGGTCACGGCTTTCCAGCACGGTTTTCAACTTGTAAAGCGAGGTCTGGTCGTCAAGGGACAACAGGATGGTCAGCTTGAGCCCGCAGCTGTCGTCACCAAAGACCAGGTTCAACGTGCTGTCTGTCTTGTCTGCCTCCTGAAACCGGAACTCGGGGCAAAGCGGGGCGCCTGAAGCCGTGCGGCCCACCAGTCCGATTTGTCCGGGGAAGTTCCGGGAGGCTTCCGGGCAGAGGGAAATCTCCGGATTGCGATCCAGCATGCCGCCTGTCACGTCGAACTCGCCAAGCCGCGCGATTGCCTCGATATCTTCTCCTGCAGGCAATGCAGCGCCCCAGTAGACAGCGGCGGGCAGCCGGTCGTCCTGAGAGGCGAGGACAAGACTTTGTCTGGCATCACCAAGATGCCACGCCTTGATCATTTGACGGCTCCCAGAGTGAGGCCTGCGATGAAGTGCTTTTGCATCAGGAAGAACATGGCAACCGGCGGCAAGGCCGCCACGATCGAGCCAGCGCTCATCAGGTGATAGGCAGCGCGGTATTGCGCATTGAAGGAAGTGATGCCTGCCGTGACAGGCTGGCTTTCAACGCCCTGTGTCAGCACCACGGCCCAGAAATAATCATTCCAGATGAAGGTGAAGATCAGGACCGAGAGCGCGGCTATGGCCGGTTTCATCAGCGGCAGGACCACATACCAGAAGATCCGCCATTCCGAGATGCCTTCCACGCGTGCAGCCTCAACCAGTTCAAATGGCAGTGCGCGAATGAAATTGCGCATGAACAGGGTGCAAAAGCCTGTCTGGAAGGCGATGTGGAACAGAACCAGTCCGGTTATTGTGTTGTAGAGCCCCATGCTCAACGTCAGCTCGCGCACGGGAACCATAAGGATCTGGAAGGGCACGAAATTGCCCGCCACGAACATGAAGAAGATCCAGATATTCGAGCGAAACTTATAGATGCCAAGGGCAAAGCCGGTCATGGACGACAGTGCCACGGCGCCCAGAACTGTGGGCGCCGTGATGAACACGGAGTTCAGCAGATACCGGGGCATGTCGGACCCGGTGAAGACCAGCGCGTAATTGGTGAAGCCCTCGAAGGAAGAGGGTAGACCCCAGTAGTTGGCATTAGTGAAGTCGGCAGCTGGCTTGACGGAGAAAACGGCCACGCCAATGAGTGGCAAAAGCCAGAGGATCAGCGCCAACGGCAGGAAGGCCTGATACGAGACTTGCCAGGCTCGGGACGTGCGTTCGATCGGTGTCGGAAACATGGATCAGCGTCCCTTTTCTTCACGGTACATCGACCACAGGAAGTAGGCGATGAACATCAGCATGATCAGGAAGAGAACCACGGCAATGGCCGCGCCGTAGCCCATGCG
Organism: Roseibium sediminis; assembly: GCF_008711325.1. Classification (GTDB taxonomy): domain Bacteria; phylum Pseudomonadota; class Alphaproteobacteria; order Rhizobiales; family Stappiaceae; genus Roseibium; species Roseibium sediminis. The sequence goes on along the minus strand of NZ_VXDB01000001.1, from coordinate 132,228 downwards.
GAAGCCGTATTCGGACAGGGCAACCTCGAACATGTAAAAGCTGAGCACGCGGCTGGCGCCGAAGGGGCCACCGTTGGTCATGATGGATATCAGGTCGAAGGACCGAAGAGCACCGATGATCGTCACCACAAAGGCGATGAACGTGGCGGGACGCAGTTGCGGCAGGATGATGTACCACAGCATCTTCCATCCCTTTGCCCCGTCCAGCCGTCCGGCCTCGATCTGCTCCGGATCAACTGCATTGAGACCCGTGAGATACAGGATCATGCAATAGGCAGTCTGGGGCCAGAGGCCGGCAAAGATGATGCCGAAGGTGACGTAGTTTTCGTCCCCCAGAACATTGATCGGATCCATGCCGAGCGAGCCGAGGAGGATGTTCAACAGACCGAATGTCGGGTCATAGAACCAGGTAAAGACCAACCCGACAACGACCTGGCTGATGACAAAAGGGAAAAAGAAAAGCGATTTGTATAGCCGGATTCCCGTAACGGTCTGGTTCAGGAACAGAGCGATGAAAAGACCTGCGGGAATGGCAGCCAGATAAAGGACAAGCCAGATCAGGTTGTTCTTCAGGGATGTGTAAAAGGCCTCATCCCAATAGAGATCTTCGTAGTTGTAGAGCCCGATGAATTTCTTCGCGCCCAGACCGTCCCAATCGTAAAATGAGATGTTGAAGGACTGGAAGATCGGAAAGATCACATAAACTAGGAAGAACAGGACGCCGGGTGCCAGAAACAGCCAGGGTGAGAGTGCCTGCTGGTTCCTGTGCCACCAACTGTCGCCCTTTTCTGCGGCGCGGGAAGTCCCATCGGCCATCTCGTTCTCCTGCGCAAGGAATTGACAATGGGCGCTCTCGTCAACCGGATCGCCCGAAACAGAAGGGCAGGGCAGCGAACTGCCCTGCAAGTTTGTGGGTAAACCGGCTTATTGGTAGATGCGGCCGCGCGCGCGTTCCAGACGCTGGAGGATGTTGTCCAGATTGTCCGGCTTCACCATGAACTCCTGCAGACCTTCCATGGCGACCTTGGCCATTTCTGCTGGTGCGTCGCGGTCAAAGAACTGTGCTACGCCGCCCGGAGAGTTGGACGAGAGCATTGCAAAGCCTTGTTCAAGGAACTTGTCCTTGTCGACAGAGGACTTGGCGTTGACCGGCAGCTGGCCGAGGTTCTTGCCGTCGTTGATCCAGGTCTGGACATCGGCGGACACGACATAGCGCAGGAATTCGCGCGCAGCTTCCTTGTTCTTGGCATTCGCCGGAATGTGGAACGTGTCTGTCGGAGCGTCTTCTGCCATTGCCACATTCGGGTTGATTGCCGGGAACTGATAGAAGTCGAGCTGATCGTCAGACAGGCCGGCTTCACGCAGCGGAGCGACAGCGAAGTTACCCATCAGGTAAGCGGCTGCATCACCCTTGACCATGAAGGGAAGGGCTTCCTGCCAGCTGTAAGCCGTGTGGTTGTCGATGAAGCCGCCCATGTCGATCAGATCGCGCCAGTTCTTGAACGTGGCACGAACTTCGTCGCTCTCCCAGGATGCCTTGCCGGTCAGCAGCTGCATGTGGAAGTCGAAGCCGTTGGTGCGCATGTTGAGGTAGTCAAACCAGCCACCAGCGGTCCATAGATACTTGGTGCCAATCGTGTAGCACTTCTTGCCTGCATCAATGAGCTTGTGGCAGTTCGCCTTTTCCTCGTCAAAGGTCTTCGGCTCGGACAAGCCGAGTTCGTCGAAGATGTCTTTGCGGTAGTAAACGCCCCACTGATAGTAGGTGTAGGGTACGCCCCACTGCTTGCCGTCAATGGTCAGGGCACCCTTCGTCGAGGCAAGGTTTTCGGCAATGGCCGGTTCCTGCCAGAGGTCGGAGACATCTTCAAAGAGGCCTGCCTCAACATAGGGGCGCATGCGGTTTGCTGCGTACCATGTGGCCACATCTGGAGCATCTGCGGTGAGGAAGTTGCGGATCTGGGTCTTGTAGGCTTCGCGGTCGATGATGGTCGTTTCAATCTTCAGGTCCGGGTGGAGCTGCTGGAAGTCCGCGATCATCTTTTCCATCGTTGCCCGCGGCGCAGGGTTGGATGTGTCTAGAGAGATTTTCAGTTCGCCGCTGAGTCCGCCAGCCAAAGCCGTGCCTGCCAGCAGTGCCGTCAATCCAATTGCGGCAGTTGCAGTCTTCAGTATGGAACGCATTGTATCCTCCCAGAGGTTCCATTATGTGAAACTAAGTTTTGTATATTGATACTCTGCGTTCGGCGCGCTAGGTTGTCAAGAACTTCCGCTTGGGAAGAGTGGGCGAGGGGAGGCGCGCATGGAACACTGGATTGCTGGCGACGGTACGGTCGGCAAGGCGTTTGCCGTACTCGACAGGGTAGCTGCTTTCGGGCGGCCGGTTCGCTTCGGCGAATTGCTGGATGGAAGCCCGTTCCCGAAAGCGACGCTATATCGACTTATCCAAAATCTCGTGAGCATCGGCGCTCTGTCGTATGACGATGAGCGCCAGACCTATGGCGTCGGTCTGCGCCTTGTTGGTCTTGCGCATTCGGCATGGAAGCAAAGTTCCCTAGCGCCGATCGCGAGACCCGCAGTGGACGCGCTTTCGGCTCTGAGTGGGGAAACCGTGCATCTTGCCCAGCTTGACGGCGGTCAGGTGCTATATGTCGACAAGCGTAACGCTTCTCAGCCAATCGAGATGTTCTCGCAGGCAGGCAAGGTGGGACCGGCCTATTGCACCGGGGTTGGAAAGGCGATGCTTGCCTTTCTGGATGAGGGCCGACTGGAAGGGGCTCTCAGAAAGCAGGCCTTTTTCCGCTATACGCCCAACACGCTCACGAGCGTGAACGCCTTGCGAGCTGAGTTGAAGGTGATCCGGTCGGAGGGTGTCTCCTACGACAGGGAAGAGCATGAGCCCGGCATCATCTGCATTGCTGCTCCAATCCTGTCCCGCCAAAAAAGGCCACTGGGTGCCCTCTCCGTCACGACATCCCTTCAGCGGCATATCCTGGAGGATCTGGAAGCTTATCGTCAGCCCCTTCTGAGTGCTGCCGCCAACATCGCCGAGGCTGCGGAAGCCTGGCAATTCCCAGCTTGAAGAACGAGGAAACAGCATGTCCGGTGTAAACCTGTCCAAGGCGATCAAGAAATATGGCGATATCCAGGTCATCCACGGCGTTGATCTGAATATTCGTGACGGCGAGTTCTGCGTTTTTGTCGGGCCGTCCGGCTGTGGCAAGTCAACCTTGCTCAGGATGATCGCGGGTCTTGAGGAGACCAGCGACGGAAAGATTGAAATCGGTGACCGGGATGTGACGTCGCTTGATCCGGCAAAGCGGGGCGTTGCCATGGTCTTTCAGACCTATGCCCTTTATCCGCACATGACAGTGGAAGAGAATATGGGCTTCGGCCTGAAAATGAATGGTCATCCGAAGGAGGAAATCAGGCAGAAAGTGGCCGAGGCCAGCCGCATTCTGAAGCTGGATGACTACCTCAAGCGCAAGCCCAAGGCACTGTCCGGCGGTCAGCGGCAGCGTGTAGCCATAGGTCGTGCCATCGTGCGCGGGCCGGAAGTCTTTCTCTTCGACGAGCCGCTTTCCAACCTTGATGCAGAACTGCGCGTCGACATGCGTGTCGAAATTGCCCGTTTGCACAAGGAAATCGGGGCCACGATGATCTATGTGACCCATGATCAGGTGGAGGCGATGACACTCGCAGACAAGATCGTTGTCCTGCGTGCTGGCCGGATCGAGCAGGTCGGGTCACCCATGGAGCTTTACTCTGATCCTGCCAACCGGTTTGTGGCCGGTTTCATCGGGTCGCCAAGCATGAATTTTCTGGAAGGGACGGTTCAGGGCGGATCGGTATCTGTTCCTGCCCTTGATGGGGCAAGATTGGAGACAGAAGTGTCTTTGCCAGCAGATGGAGCCCGTGTTCTGGTGGGGGTGCGGCCTCAGTATCTGGAACTCAAACCGGCGGCGTCGGGAGCGAGGATCGATCTGTCGGAACAGCTTGGCAATGTGGCGTATGACTATGTCGTCTGCCCGTCCGGTGAGCGCATTATTGTTGAAACCAAAGGTGAGGACGTGTTGCCATCGGGGTCCTTCGTTGATGTGAGTGTCACGCCGGGCAAGGCATTTTTCTTTGATGCCGAGACAGAAGTCCGTCTGAAATAAACACCTTAAAACGCATTCTTTGGGCGCAATGCGGCGATATTTCGCATCATGCGCCTGCTCTCGCATTTGGTGTATTTTTGAGCCTTGCGCGGATGCGGGTCGGCCTTTGTTATTGAAAACGCCAATCAAATCAATTGACTGCCAAAGGTTACATTGAAGGCGCGGCCGTGCAAAAAATGCGATCGGGTTTGATCTAGATCGAAACTCACATAGGGAATTTACTATACGTTTGGTCGCGTCTGCTTTAATTGCGCGCTGAAAACTGGTATTGGCTACCTTAGAAAGCGTCTAATTCGGCAGGATGCGAATTTGCCGGGTTGGCCTGAGGGGCATGGCTCGACGCGGTGGCCAGATGACATAGTCCGGGGTTTTCCGGGGCGGAGAGGAAAAGGACGATCCGATGGATCTTAATGCCTATTTTGAAGAACGCTTGTCGCAGCTTCACGAAAACGGCAACTATCGGGTATTTGCAGATCTGGAACGTCATTCAGGGAGTTTCCCAAGGGCGACCCGTTATCGGGAAGACGGATCAACGCAAGACGTAACGGTCTGGTGTTCAAACGACTACCTCGGCATGGGGCAGCACGAAAAGGTCGTCGGGGCCATGCGCTCCGTTCTCGACAAGTGCGGCGCCGGAGCAGGTGGCACCCGGAACATTTCCGGCACCAACCATTATCACGTGCTTCTGGAAAACGAACTGGCTGATCTTCATGCCAAGGAAGCGGCCCTGATCTTCACGTCAGGGTATGTTTCCAACTGGGCTGCGCTGGGCACATTGGCCTCGCAGGTTCCGGGGATGATCGTCTATTCGGATTCCCTCAACCACGCTTCCATGATTGAAGGCATTCGGCATTCTCGTTGCCAGAAGCGCATCTTCAAGCACAATGATGTGGCCGATCTTGAGCGTCTCATGGCTGCCGATGATCCGAATGCGCCGAAAATGGTTGCCTTCGAGAGCGTCTATTCCATGGATGGTGACATCGCGCCGATCAAGGAAATCTGCGACGTCGCCGACAGGTATAATGCCATCACCTACCTCGATGAGGTTCACGCGGTGGGCATGTACGGCCCGCGCGGTGGTGGTGTTGCCGAACGCGAAGGCTTGATGGATCGGGTGACGATCATTGAAGGCACTCTCGGCAAGGCCTTTGGTGTCATGGGCGGCTACATTACCGGCACGAAGAACGTCGTTGATTTCGTGCGTTCCTTTGCCAGTGGTTTCATCTTCACGACAGCTCTTCCGCCTGCATTGGCGGCCGGCGCTGCAGCTTCCATTCGTCATCTGAAGGAAAGCAGCGCAGAACGTGCAGCCCATCAGGCTGCGGTGGCCAAGGTTCGGGCTGCGCTCGACAAGCGGTCCATTCCGCACATGGTCAACCCGAGCCACATCGTGCCGGTGATGGTGGGCGACGCCAAGAAGTGCAAGTGGATCTCCGACATCCTGCTCGACAACTATGGCATCTATGTCCAGCCGATCAATTATCCGACGGTTCCCGTCGGGACCGAGCGTTTGCGCTTCACGCCGACACCCCTCCACACGGACGAGGATATTCGCAACCTGGCCGAAGCCCTGTGTGATTTGTGGTCCCAGTGCGCTCTTGCGCGGGCTGTCGCGTAACTTCGCCATTGCATTGTTATTGTTCTGGAAACGCCCGACCTTGTCGGGCGTTTTTCATTTTTGGACTCGTCGCAAGACCATGCCCTTCCTGTCTCGATGATCGGCTCTCACAAGTTTGTGAACACGGGGAGAAAAGGGGGCTATTTCAATCACAGAGGCAGGGAATGCATGGGCGAACGGACAGGTTGCTGGTTTCCGTCCATCGAATAGGGGTAGGTCTTACTACGAATTTTACCTAGGGTATGATGATTTTCCGTTTGCCTCATCCTATTGTTCGATGACGCGGTTGAATGAACACCCACACTTCACGCAGCTGAACATCCGGGAAAGGAGTTGCAGCAGACATGACGATGGGTCTGTTATTTCTGGCGATTTTCACGGTCAGCTACACGCTGGTTGCCAAGAAACTGTCCGCTACGATTATTACTGCTCCCATGCTGTTTCTGGGCTTTGGCGTTCTTATCGCATCGACGGAACTGATGCCTGCGCATGAAGCAAAGGAGCTGCTACATGTCGTCGCTGAGCTGGCCCTCATAATCCTGCTCTTTCTCGATGCGGCGCAAATCGATCTGAGGGCTCTCAAGACCCACTATGCGTGGCCCATGCGGATGTTGCTGATCGGCCTGCCGCTCTCGATCCTGTTCGGTACATTGTTTTTCTGGCCGTTCTTGTCAGGGCAACTCTCGCTGGTTGCCATCGCCTTGCTTGCGGCCATCCTCGCGCCAACCGATGCCGCACTGGGTCAGGCCGTTGTCACCAACACCGCTGTTCCTGAAAGGGTACGCCGTGGCCTTACGGTTGAGAGTGGTCTGAATGATGGCTTGGCCCTTCCGGCCATTCTCCTCTTTGCCAGTCTTGCGGCTGAGGCAATGGAGAAAGACGGTCAGAACTGGTTGCTTTTCGGAGCGCTACAGATCCTTCTTGGGCCGCTTGTCGGCGCCTTTTGCGGCCATGTTGGCGGATTGATGTTTCTTGCGGCAAAGCGCCGGAAAATGACATCCCAACATATCGAAGGGATTGGCGCGATTGCGTTGGCCTGCGCCGCCTATCTGCTTGCTGGCGAAGTCGGTGGAAACGGATTTATCGCAGCCTTTGTGGCCGGGCTTTTCTTCGGCAATACGGTCAAGGGCGAGTGTCCGTTCATCTATGAGTTTACCGAAGACGAAGGGCAGATGCTGACCTGGGGAGCCTTTTTCCTCATCGGCCTCGCCCTTGTGCCGGAAGCAGTTCAACATCTTGATTTGCAAACGCTTGGTCTCATTCTGCTCAGCCTTTTCGTTGTTCGTCCTCTGGCGATCTGGATATCGCTGAGCGGGTCGGAAGCTCTGCCGCAAACGCGCCTGTTTTTCGGCTGGTTCGGGCCGCGGGGACTCGCGACTGCGCTGTTTGCCTTGCTGATCGTTGAGCGGATTGATCCGGACCTTGGCGAGACAATCCTGAACTTTGCAATCAACACGGTCTGGATCAGCGCGATCCTGCACGGGGTCAGCGCTGTGCCGGCTGCCCGCTGGTATGCGGGTGTTATCGCCGGAAGACGCGATCCGGCGGAAGCTGCCGACATGCCTGCCATGCGGCCAGAACAAAAACTGGGCGGCCCGTCCTGACCGAGAGACAACTGGTGGGCCGGGGCCAGAGAATTCCGGCGAGAGGGAGAATATGAATGACGCCAACCAGTGTAGCTAAACTGAGCTCCTTGCCTGACCGAAAGCCGCAATATGCGCTGGTGGGTGAGGTAGATCTCGTCGTCGTGCGTTTTGATGAAGAAGTCTCGGTTTTCTATGGAAGGTGTCTCCACCGCGGCGCTTTGATGTCGGATGGCTTTGTTAGCGGCAACAATCTGATTTGCGGCGTTCATTACTGGGATTATCGGATGGACACCGGTGTCTCGGAATACAACAATGAGGAAGTTCTTCCGAAGTTCCGCTCATGGGTTGAGGGCGATGATATTCTTGTCGATGCGGACGAGATTGCTGCATGGGCCGCCGATCACCCGCAGCCTTTCAACCGGGATGCCTATCTTGGTCTTTATGCCGACACGAGCCACGGCACTGAAGAAGAGCCACATAATGCCCTGATCCAGCGGTATGCCCGCGAAGGTCTGTCCAAGACCGGGCATCATGGCGTCGTGGATGCAATGGGGGTGCCGCGCGCCCAGCTCCCTGATTGGGACGACATCCAGATCCTGACGGCCCAGCTGCACAAGATGCCGCTGCTGGATAATGAGGCTGTCGGCACGGATATCGTTATCGGACCAAGAGCCAAGAAGCCGCTTAGGCTGGAGATCCCGCTCTTTGTTTCGGACATGAGCTATGGGGCCCTGTCGGAACCTGCCAAGATCGCGCTTGCGCGCGGTGCGGAACTGGCAGGAACCGGTATCTGCTCCGGCGAGGGTGGCATGCTGCCGGAAGAGCAGGCGGCAAATTCCCGCTATTTCTATGAACTTGCGTCCGGGCGTTTCGGCTTTGAGATGGAAAAGCTGAAGAAGGTTCAGGCTTTTCATTTCAAGGGTGGTCAGGGTGCCAAGACAGGGACCGGCGGCCACCTTCCCGGTAACAAGGTGAAAGGCAAGATCGCCGAGGTTCGCGGCCTAAAGGAAGGTGAGGCAGCTATCTCCCCCTCCCGTTTCCCCGACTGGACCGAAATTTCGCAGATCAAGGAATTTGCGGCAAAGGTCCGCGAGGAAACCGGCGGTATTCCGGTTGGCTACAAACTGTCTGCCCAGCACGTGGAAAAAGACATCGACGCGGCTTTGGAAGTGGGGATCGACTATATCATTCTGGATGGCCGTGGCGGGGGAACGGGGGCAGCTCCGATCCTCTTTCGTAACAACATTTCGGTCCCTACCATCCCGGCCCTCGCTCGGGCGCGCCGTCATCTGGATGCATCGGGTAGTGGGGACATAACACTGGTGATTACGGGCGGCCTGCGCAAACCGGCGGACTTCATCAAGGCCCTCGCGCTTGGCGCAGATGCTGTCGCGCTTTCAAACTCTGCCATGCAGGCGATTGGCTGTATCGCCATGCGCGCCTGCCACACGAACAATTGCCCGGTCGGTATTGCGTCGCAGAAACCGCATCTGGTCAACCGGCTGGTGATTGAGAAATCTGCACGCCAGCTGACCAACTTCTTCGAGGCATCCGTCGAGTTGATGCAGGTGATGGCGCGTGCGTGCGGCCATCGGCACCTGTCGGAATTCTGCGTCGATGACCTGACTACGTGGAAAAAAGAAATGGCCGAGTTGTCCGGCGTCGCCTTCGGCGGCATGGCGTAATCGGACCGGAGACAGGGAGAGAAAGATGACGACTGAAAACCTCGACTGGATCCGCGTTGGCCATGTTGACGGTCTGCCGGAAGGCCGCGTCAAGACCGTGACGGCGAACACAACTTCCATCTGCCTGTCGCATTTCGACGGTCAATGGGCTGCCATGGACAACAAGTGCCCGCATCAGGGTGGACCGCTCGGTGAGGGCTCCATTGAAAAGGGAGAAGGCGGTAAATGCTGGATCCGCTGCCCGTGGCATGGCTGGGACTTTGATCCGCTGACCGGCGCACCTCCGGGCGGACATGAGGATACGGGTCAGAAAATCTATCCGCTGAAGATCGAAGATGGCGAAATCTTCGTGGGACTGGGCGCGGAGCCGGAAAGAGAGCGGACCGTTACCGATGTCATGGCGGAAACCATGGTCAATTGGGGCGTCAAACGCGTCTTCGGCATGGTTGGCCACTCCAATCTCGGACTGGCCGAAGCCCTGCGCGGGCAGACCTTGAAGGGCAAGCTTGGATATGTCGGTATTCGCCATGAAGGTGCTGCGGCTTTTGCCGCATCTGCCTATGGCAAGTTGACCGGCAAACCGGCTGCTTGTCTTGCCATTGCCGGACCGGGCGCCACAAACCTGATAACCGGCCTGTGGGATGCAAAGGTGGATCGGGCTCCCGTTCTGGCATTGACCGGGCAGGTGCAGACGCAGGTTTTTGGTCCCGGAGCCTTTCAGGATATCGACCTGAAATCTGCCTTTGATGCAGTTTCGCGGTTTTCGCAGCCGGTCTTGTCCTCTTCGAACCACAGTGAGCTGATGTCGCTGGCCCTGAAAAACGCGATCATTGAACGCGATGTGGCGCATCTGATTTTCCCCGATGATGTGCAAACGCTGCCAAGTGATGCGCCGGCCAAGGGGCCGCAGGGACGCATGGGCGGGCGGGTTGTTGCCCCGTCCTCAGACGATCTCGGCAAGGCTGCCGAGATGATCAATGCCGCCAAGCGCCCGATCATCGTACTTGGCTATGGGGCTGTTGAAGCGCGCGACAAGGTTATTGCTTTGGCCGAAAAATTGGGCGCGCCGGTTCTCACCACCTTCAAGGGCAAGGGCCTGATCGCCGATACCCATCCGAATGCGGCAGGTGTTCTGGGCCGATCGGGAACACCAATTGCCAGCTGGTTCATGAACGAAAGCGATCTGATCCTGTCGCTTGGCTCGTCCTTTGCCAATCACACCGGGATCGACCGCTCCAAGACGATCATTCAGGTTGATTTCGACCCGATGCAGCTTGGCAAGTTCCATCCCGTGGCCTTGCCGATTTGGGGCGAGATCGGTGCCTTTTGCGATGCAATCGAGAGCACTGTGTCGAAAGCAGCCGGTGCCGCAGACCAGATCGGCGAGCTTGTCGACCGCTGGAGGATCTGGCGGGCTGAAAAGGAAACCCGGCTTGCCGAAACGCGCGGCAAGGGCGTTCATTCCGCAGCGGTCTTCAAGGCCTTGACGGAGCTCGCACCGTCGGATGCTATCATTCCGGTGGATGTCGGCAACAACACCTATTCGTTCGGGCGATATTTCGAGCCGGACGGGCAGCGCATCCTGATGTCGGGATATCTGGGCTCAATCGGCTTTGGTCTTCCAGCAGCCATCGGCGCCTGGTGCGCCACGCAGGACTTTGCGGAGTATGCTGGCCGCAAGGTGATCTCGATTTCCGGCGACGGCGGTTTCGGCCAATATGCGATGGAGTTCACCACTGCGGTCAAATACCGGATGAACATCACCCATATCCTTCTCAACAACAGCCAGCTTGGCAAGATTTCGAAGGAACAGCGAGCGGGCGAGTGGCCGGTATGGGAGACGGATCTCGTCAATCCGTCCTTTTCGGCCTTCGCGCGGCTGTGCGGGGGACATGGAACGCGGGTGACCGAGGCGGATCAGTTGCGGGATGCCATTTCCCAGGCACTGGCTGTTGATGGCCCGTCCCTTGTCGAGATTATCACGGACCCGGAGCTTGTCTGATTTTTGCCAATCGTCCTAACGTAGGGGCGATTTGGCCTATCTCTTGACCAGATGAACGGATAGGGGCGGCATGTCTGCAGCAACAGTCTTGATCGACGGTATAACCTTTTATCTCTATTTGGGAGGCGCGGTAGCTGCCGTCTTCCTCCTTTTCGGGATCGACCGTGTTGACCCGTCGTCGCATGGAAGCTTCGCGTTTCGGCCCTTGCTGATACCGGGCATCTGCCTCCTGTGGCCTCTTGTTCTGTACCGCTGGTCACAGCTGGAAAAACAGCGACGTGAAGAGGGAGGGGGAACACAATGAAGCGCCCTCATCGCAGTACGCATGCCCGAATCTGGTCGATCCTGGGATGGGCCTTGCCTCTGGCCCTTTTGGCTCTGCTGGCGCTGAAACAGACGCCGCCCAATGACCGGCCAGCGGTTCTCCTCAAGGCTCCAGAAGCACAGGGGAGCAGTCAGTGAGCGTCAAATACAATCCGGTCATCTGGAACCGAAACAAATATATCTATGATGCCGCGCTTCTGATCGGTGTCGGCCTTTATCTTTACATCTACCTGCGTTTCGCACCTGCTTTTCAGGATGTCACCAGACCGTTGGACGGGCCGATCCTGCGCATGCGGGCGTTCGGAAGCTGCGCGTTCTTGATGTTGACGGTGATCTTGTGCATCGGGCCCTTGGCACGGCTGGACCGGCGGTTCCTTCCGGTCCTCTATAATCGCCGTCACTTCGGGGTTTTGACGGCGGCAGTTGCAGCAGTTCATGCAAATTACGTGCTTGGCTGGTACTTCAATTTCAGCTCGATTGATCCCTATGTCGCGCTTTTGCAAAGCAATACCAGTTACACGCAGATCCTCGGGTTTCCGTTTGAAAGCCTTGGCATTCTGGCACTGATCATCCTCTTTGTGCTGGCTGCGACAAGTCATGACTTCTGGCTGAGTTTCCTCGGTCCGCCGCTCTGGAAAGGGCTGCACATGATGATCTATCTCGCTTATGCCAGCGTCGTTCTGCATGTCGCGTTGGGAGCGTTGCAGGGTCGTGATGATGCACTGATGACCGGCCTCGTCGTTCTCAGCGTCCTTGCCGTCAGCAGCCTGCATTTTGTGGCTGGCAGGCGTGAGGCTGCGGCAGATGCGTGTTCACTGGTGCCGGATGTGGACGTTGCAGCGACAGTTGCTGAAGACGGCTGGATCGTCGTTGGCGAGGTTGACGAAATAGCCAATAACCGCGCCAAGGTCGTTTCCGTTCCTGGTCATGATCGAGTGGCCGTCTGGCGCTACAAGGGCAAGCTATCGGCGCTGAGCAATGCCTGCCAGCATCAAAATGGACCGCTGGGGGAAGGCCGGATCAAGGGCGGTTTGGTGACCTGTCCGTGGCATGGATATCAGTATCGCCCCGAGGACGGTCAGTCTCCAGCGCCATTTACGGAGCGTATATCCACCTACCGGCTGAAACTCGTCGGTCAGACGATCCTTCTGGATCCAAAGCCGTTTCCTCCCGGTACCCATGTTGATCCCGTCATCATTGGAGAAACGGCATGACCGATAAATCCGGAGCTGCGGACGAGCCGTTTTTCGTCGGCTACATCTCCAAGGTGCCCAAGCCGCTCGCGACGTTCCTGCTGGTCTTCATGGTGTGCTTTGCCCTGGGAATGGGACTTGCCGCCTTTGCACTTTCCTCCGGCCAGCCAGATCCGGGTGATGCGGCTATCCGATGGGGTCAAAGGTTCGAGCAATCAGGGATGCTGGAACTTCGGCCTTACCCGGTCTTTCGTGTTGCCGGTGAAAACGGCGAGGCGGGTAGAACGTATATGCTTTCCGGGCAGGGCAAGCGTGGCGTTTTTCCGCAGGCGGAAGCGAACAGTGGGAAGCTTGTAACCTTGCGCGGAGTGCCGGTTCAACGTGGCGATCTGACTATGATACAGGTTGGACGCGTGCAAGCCCAAAACGATGCGGTGAACCTGCCATCCTTGTCCGAACCTGTCTCCCTTGGCCGTTGGCGGCTGACCGGGGAAATCTGTGATGGCAAATGCTATTTTGGGGCCATGAGACCGGGCCGGGGCCTTGCGCACAAGGCGTGCGCGGAATTCTGTCTGACAGGTGGTGTTCCTCCGGTATTTGTCAGCTCCGGCGAGGTTGAAGGGCGAAACTTCTTCCTGCTGACCAACAAGGATGGCGGACTGCTTGGAGACGAGCTGGATCGGTATCTTGCCCTTTTCATCGAGGTTGAGGGGGACGTTGAAAGACTGGACGATTTGCTGGTCTTCAAGGTTGATCTGGAGAGTGCGAGGATCCTGAGATGAGCGGCAAGTCTTCAGACAAAGCAGTCACGGTTCTGGTGACGGTGGTGCTCAGTACGGTTCTCATTGCCGCCAGTTATCTTGTCTTTACAGGTGCAAACGGTCTTGCTCAAATGAAGGCAGGAAATACTATCCTGACGGATATCCGGTTCATTCTTGGCTTGCTGGCGGTCTATCTGTTCCTGAGCTTTGCGGATCGGATCATCGGTTTTGTGCAATCAAAGCTGGGAGACGGACAATAGGATGCCGTGTCAGGCGTACGGCAGCAGGGTCTGCCTGCCTTGACAGATTGCCCGCCCTGCAACAGCTTGCACCGACTTTCCGGTAAGCCAGTTGCGGGACCATTGCCTTGACCACCGATCCTTCCAAGTTCCTCACATCCCTGTTCGATCGTGCGGTTGAAGTCGCCGATCCGATGCGAAGCCTCGCAGCCTATTTGCCGGAAAAGCCGGAGGGGCGTGTTGTTGTCATTGGCGCAGGCAAGGCGTCTGCACGGATGGCAGAAGCGGTCGAGGCGGCATGGGGACCGTGCGAAGGGTTCGTGATCACGCGCTATGGCTATGGTCGCCCCTGCGAAGGCATAGAAATTGTTGAAGCGGCTCACCCCGTCCCGGATGCTGCCGGTGTGGCGGCTACGAACAGGCTTCTTGATCTGTTGGCGGGGGTTGGACCCGATGACACTGTCATTGCGCTGATATCCGGTGGGGCATCAGCGCTGCTGCTTGCCCCGGCAGGCGAAATTACCTTGGTGGAAAAGCAGGCGGTCAACGCCGCACTTCTGTCGTCCGGTGCGCCGATCAGCCAGATGAATGTCGTCCGCAAACATCTGAGCCGCGTGAAAGGCGGTCAGCTGGCGGCAGCCGCCTATCCGGCGAAAATGTTGTCATTCCTGATCTCCGACATTCCGGGAGACGATCCTGCGCTGATCGGTTCGGGCCCGACGGTTGGAGATCATTCCACCGTGGAAGATGCCAAGGCAATTCTGGCCCGCTGGAACATGGATGTTCCGCAATCGGTTCATGCTGCACTGGAAGCTGGAAGCGGCGTTCTCGCGCCCGATGCCGAAAGGGCGTCGCGGGTGACAAACACGATTTTTGCCGCACCTTCCCAGTCGCTTGAGGCCGCTGCCGAGCTGGCCCGTGCATCTGGAGTTCGCGTTGAAATGCTCGGGGATGCGCTGGAGGGGGAAGCTCGTGAGGTCGCCGCAGACCATGCTGTACTTGCCAAGGAGCGAAAGGCGGCAATGATGGCGGGCGATGCGCCCTTGGTACTCCTGTCAGGAGGCGAACTGACGGTGACACGGCGCGGCGACGGGATCGGCGGACCGAATGCGGAATATGCGCTTGCTCTGGCACTTGCGTTGGGCGGTGAAACCGGCATTCACGCAATTGCCTGCGATACCGACGGAGTGGACGGCGCTGCGGAAGTGGCCGGGGCCGTCATTGGTCCGGACACGTTGCAGAAGGCGAAAGCCGCAGGTGTTGATGCTGCAGATGCGCTTGCCTGTAACGACGCGCATACATTCTTTGGAAAGATCGGCACGCAGGTGGTTCCCGGGCCGACCCTTACGAATGTGAATGATTTTCGCGCGATCCTTATTGAGGCCTGATCAGCTTCCCATCAGGGTTGGCAACAAGGTCGAGATCCACGGAATGGCGACGAGCAGGGCCAGCCGTACAATGTCTGCGATCCAGAAGGGGGTGACCCCCTTGAAGATCGTGGACGTTGAAACATCCGGCATGACGCCGCGAAGGACGAAAACGTTGAGGCCGACCGGCGGGGTTATCAGACTGATTTCGGTGACGACAACTACGATGATGCCGAACCAGATCAGGACCATTTCCGGAGCAACGCCCGGGAACACCAGTTCCGAGATCATCGGATAGAAAACCGGCACGGTGAGCAGGATCATCGACAGGCTTTCCAGAATACAGCCCAGCACCAGATAAACAGCGATCACGAACATCAGCACCATGAACGGTGACAGGTTTGCGTGGCGCACCCAGTCGGTCAGCAGGGTTGGCAGGTCGGCGATGTTGATGAAGTTTGAGAACATCAGCGCGCCGATCAGGACCGAGAAGATCATCGCTGTCGTGCGAACGCTCTGCGAGAGGATTTCCAGCAGGCTGTCCCATGTCAGCTTGCCGCGCGCGAGCGTGAAGAGGAAGGCTCCGCCAGCGCCAATGCCTGCCGCTTCGGTCGGTGTGAAAACGCCGCCATAAATACCGCCCATGACAACGATGAACAGGACAAGGACACCCCATACGCCGCGAAGGGCGATCATGCGTTCTTTCCAGTTCAGTCGCTCACCGGGAGGGCCCGCTTCCGGGTTCAGCCATGTTGTCGCGCTGACGGCAGCGAGATAGAGCAAGATGCCGAGGATGCCCGGCAGAACTCCGGCCATGAACAGGAGGCCGATATTCTGCTCCGTCATGATGCCATAGAGCACGAGGATCACGCTTGGCGGGATGAGGATGCCGAGTGTTCCGCCGGCGGCAATGGAGCCAGCGGCAAGGCTGTCTGAATAGCCGAACTTCCGCATGGAGGGCATGGAAACACGGGCCATGGTGGCAGCTGTTGCCAGACTGGAGCCGCAAACCGCACTAAAGCCACCGCAGGCAACGACGGTTGCCATGGCGAGCCCACCGCGCCGATGGCCGAGAAAGGCGTTGGCTGCCGAATAGAGCTCGTTGGAAAGCCCTGCCTTGGTGACGAAGTTGCCCATCAGGATGAAGAGCGGGACGACGGACAACGTGTAGGCGAGACCCGTTTCATAGGTCACTGTCGCAATCATGGACATGGCAGCATGCCAGTTGACCATGTAGGCAAAACCGAAGGTGCCAACGAGACCCATTGCAAAGGCAATCGGCACGCGCAGCAGGATCAGGGCAAGCAGTACGGCAAAGCCAACCAGGGATTCCAGCACGGCAGGTCCTTTGTTGTTTTAAACGGTCACAGGGCGGATGAGTGAGTGGTGCGGCCCTTGAGCGCGCTGACCGCGAGGTAGATCAGCGCAACACCGCTGACCGCCGTCGAGAGGCTCATGAAGTAGGTCACAGGCGCAATCGGGATGAGCAGAACTGCCGTCTGGTCCCCATAGCCGGCCTGTTCCGCGGCCTTGATCCAGAGCCGGTAGCTGAGGAAGCCCAGCATGATGGCGCAGAGCAGGTGGATCAGACTGTCTCGCACCTGCCGCAGCATCTTCGGCAAAGAGAAATCCAGAAGATCGACCGACACATGTTCACCAGCTGCCGTAACCAGTGGCAGTCCGGCGAAGATCAGCGCGGCCATCATCAACTCGGTGATTTCAAACGCACCGGGAAGCGGGGAATTGAAGATGTATCGTCCCCAGACATCGACGAATGTCAGCAGCATCATTGCGAACAATAAAACCGCCGCCCCGACCTGCAGGACTTGGGACGCCCTGCGGACGCCCCAATGAGTGGTGTTAGACACTGTAAATGGCCCGATTAGTTGGAGCTTGCCTTGGCGATTTCGGCGCGAAGGTCAACCATCACGGCTGCGCCGTCGAGACCCTGCTCCTTGACCGCGTCAACCCAGGCTGCTTCCACGGCTGCGGTCTTGTCCTTGATCTCCGCGACAAGGTCATCTGAAGCGGTGATGAGGGCGATGCCGCTCTCGGTCATGGCTGCATTTCCGGCAGCGTCCGCATCGTCCCAGCCCTTGCCTGCGATTTTGGCAAAGTGTTCGCCGGAAACGCTCATGATGGCAGCCTGATCCTCGGCCGACAGCTTGTCGAAGGAGGCCGGGTTCATGACAAGGAAGAAGCTGGTGTTATAGAGACCGCCCGGAACGAGGGTTCCGTGCTTCACAAGGCCGGTCAGCTTGAAGGACTTGATGGATTCCTGCGGGAAGAACACACCGTCGGCAACGCCTGCAGACATCAGCTCATAGGATTCGGGAGCCGGCTTCAGCAGAGCCGTGGCACCGATCGACTTTGCAACGTCGTTGACGACCCCGCCACCAACGCGGATCTTGAGGCCATCGAGATCGGCCAGTTTCTCAATCGGGCGAACCGAATTGAAGATGTGCCCGGGACCGTGGGTGAAGAGGCCAAGCAGCTTGACGCCCTTATGCTCGTCGAACTGGGCAAGGTGCTTTTCGTGAATGCGCCAATAGGCAACGGATGTCGCGGTGGCGTTGTCGCCGAGAAGCGGCATTTCGACGGCCTTGGTCATGACAAAGCGGCCCGGCTGATAGCCGTGAACACCATAAGACACGTCTGCCAGACCGTCCTTTGCGATGTCGAAATGTGCAGGCGGCTTGCCCAACGGCTTCGGAAGGATCTTCACCTTTACATTGCCGCCTGTCGCCTTTTCGACTTCCTCGGTCCACGGCACGATCATGTTTGCCACGATCGGATGCGACGGCGGCAGCCAGGACGACAAGGTCAATGTGGTTTCGGCAGATGCGGCACCGCCAATGAATGCGGATGCGGCGATAAGTGCGCCAACGCTGGCGTTCAGGAACGTCTTGATCACGGTCTCTCCTCCCAGCCGCCGGAAGTCCTGCATGGCGGCAATGCATCGTGTCTTGCCTGCCCGGGTTGTCCGGTTTCAGGCGGCTTCTTCGTCGCTTTCAGGCCCCTCCTGCCTGAAAATGCTGACGAAGCTATTTCTTCATTCCCCAAAATTTATACATAGACCGACTGGTCAGTCAATATATTTTGACGGGGCGGCACTTAGTCCTTTGGACCGTTGCGAATGAGCTCCCGCACCGCGAATTTCTGGACCTTGCCCATTGCATTTGTCGGCAATCGATCGAGAAAGACAACATCTTTTGGATGCTTGAACCGCGCCAGACGGTCATTGAAGTGGTTCAGGATGTCCTCTCTGGTGAAGGTTGCTTCTATGTCCGGAACGACCACGGCAACCGGAACCTGTCCCCAAATGGGATCATCGCGTCCAACCACTGCTGCCTGACGGATGCCGGGCATGTCTGACAGAACGAGTTCCAGTTCCGCAGGATAGATGTTTTCTCCACCTGAAATGATCACATCTTTCTTGCGATCATTGACATGGAAGAAGCCGTTTTCGTCAACATACCCAACGTCTCCGGTAGAAAGCCATCCATCCTTGAGGCACTGGGCCGAGCCCTCCGGGTTTTGCCAGTACCCCATCATGATGTTGCGACCACTGACCAGAATCTCCCCGGACTGGTTGGGACCGAGGTCCTCTCCGTGATCATTTATCACCTTCGCCCGGCAGTGTAGTCCAGGTTTACCTGTTGACCCCACATGGGTCATGGCATCAGCGCTTTTGAGATAGATGGTGATCGGGCAGGTTTCGGTTGATCCGTAGACCTGGAGAACCGGAACGCCCCGCTCATGAAAGGCTTCTATCAGGGGGATTGGCACAACGGATGAGCCTGTGGCCACCGCGCGAAGGCTGGCGAGATCGGTTGTGGTCCAGTGCGGATCGGAAAGCAGCGCAGAGATCGTGGCTGGCACCAGAACGACCAGTGTTGGTCGTGTCTCCTGAAATGCTGAAAGGGTCGCTGGAGGGCTAAAGCGGCGGTGCAGGTCAACTGTTGCTCCGCAAAAAAGCGCCGGCGTGGTCTGGATGTTCAACCCGCCGACATGAAACATCGGCAGGACCGTGAGGATACGGTCATCGGCGGACATGTCATGCATGTGAAGACTGTTGAGGGCGTTCCAGTAGATCGCTCCCTGAGAGAGGACAGCGCCTTTCGGGTGCCCCGTTGTGCCGGATGTATAGACCAGCAGGAGCGGTGTATTTTCCCAATTGTCTTCACTGTCGTCCGAAAAATCCCCATCTTCCGGTCTTGCCGGATCTGCAAGGGTTCCATCGTCTGCACTTACAAAGCGGCAGGTTTCAAGCGCTTCGCCAAGAGCGTTGGCGCCCTGCTGAAAGTCTTCCTCGTAGACGCAAAGTCTCGGGCTGGCATCTTCCAGAATATACTGGTGTTCAGGCACGGCCAGCCGCCAGTTCAGCGGCAGAAAAATGGCTCCCAGCCGGGCGCAGGCAAAAAACAGGATCAGGAACTGGGGACTGTTCAGCCCCAGATAGGCGACCCGATCTCCCCGCTTGATTGAAAAATGTGCGTTCAAACTGGCAGCGCAGATATCGATCCGTTCGGCCAGTTCGGCGTAGCTGATTCTTTCGCCTTCGAAGATGATCGCAGGCTTATCAGGCGCGGTGGCTGCGTGCTCGTCGATCCAGCGGGAGACGGGGCGCATCAATCGTCGCTTTCACCGCGTTCATAAAGCGCTTCCCGCCCGATCCGGTCGACACAGAGTTCAGCTGTCCATGGCAGCATAAGGGACCCGCAGCGGCTGTCGCGATACAGTCGTTCAAGGGGCAGGGACTTCAGCATCGACTGCCCGCCGCAGGTCCTGATGGCCAGCTGGCACAACTCGTTGGCGTTTTCCATGACAGTGTGTTGGGCTGCCCAGGCGCGAAGCATCTGGTCCTTTGTCGGGTTGGGACCAGCCTCGCTGATAACCTGAAACCAGAGGGCCTTGGTCTGTTCCAGCATGATCCGCATATCGGCAACAGCGTGCTGTTTGGTCGGATACATGCGGCGCTTGACCGGCGGGGTTCCCGGCACTTCGCCGCGCAGATATTTGACTGTGAAATCATAGGCGGCTTGCGCAATGCCCATATAGGTCGGCGACAGGGTCAGGAACATGTGCGGCCATGTGGTTGCCGCTTCGTAATAGACGCCCTTGGGCATCAGGGCGGCATTATCGGGAACAAAGACATCCTTGAAGAGGAGGTTACGGGAGACGGTTCCCCGCATTCCGAGCGGGTCCCAGTCACCGAACACTTCGACGCCTTCCGCATTGGCGGGAACAGCGACATACATCGTGTCGCGACGGCTTAGGTTTTCCTTCTTTTCGGTGCAAAGCACGCCGTAATAGTCGGCGGAACCGGAAAGCGAAGCAAAGATCTTCTTTCCGTTGATCAGCCAGCCGCCATCAACACGGGTGGCGAGTGTGCCAAAGGGCTGGGTGCCCGCTGCTGCGGCGCCACCTTCGGAGAAGGGCTGGGCATAAATTGCGCCATCCCTCACGATCCGCTCATAGTGAACAGCGCGGCGTTTCTCGTGCTCGGCCCGCGTGGCTGCATCCATGGAGAGGTCATCAGCCAGAGGTCCGGTCCAGAGGCAGGAGCAGACATGCATATTCCACGTCAGCGATGTTGTGCCGCAAAACCGGCCCATCTCTGCTGCCGTCAGCATATAGGTCATGTAATCCGCACCTGCGCCGCCATTTTCTTCCGGAACGCAGATGGCCAGAAGGCCGTTCTTGTGCATGTCCTTGTAGTTTTGCATCGGAAAGATCGCTTCCCGGTCCCACTTGTCCGCGCGTTCGGCCAAGGTCGTGCTGCCAAACCGGCGGGCAAGAGCAGTCAGCTCGGCCTGCTTGTCAGTCAGCCGGAAGGCTTTTGGATCGAAAATCGGCGCGATGCCCGTTTCGGGCGCTGGATCGTGGCTTTCGGCAAGGGACATGCTCGTCTCCCTTCAGAGGCTGTCGAGAAAAGTGGTCAGGGCGCTGTCAAAGGCGGAAGGCTGTTCGATATTGGCCAGGTGCCCGGCACCGGAAATGCAGACGAAACGGGCTCCGGGAATGCGGGTCGCCATGCGCTCCATCATCGGGGCGGGGGCTTGTGTGTCGTCTTCACCGGCAAGAACCATCGTCGGAACGGCCATGTTGGCAAGGTCTGCCTTGCGATCAAAGGTGATGAGGCAATGCATCATGGCGCTATAGGTGGCCGGTGGCACCTTGCTCATACAGGCCTTGGCAAGTTGTATGGCTTCCGGGGAGGCTTTCGCACCCACAAGCTCCGGAACAACTGTTTCCGCAATATCTGCCATGGTCTTTCCGGCTTCGATGGGGGCCAGCCGCGCGGCGATAAACTTCTTCTGAAAGTCGCCGTCCGGATTGCCAAAGGCCGGGCTGGTTGCAGACAGGGTAAGGCTTGAAAGCCGCCCGGATTGACCAGCTGCAAATTCCTGCGCGATCATTCCACCAATGGAATGACCAACCAGATGAACCTTCTCAAGGGAGAGATGGTCCAGAAACCGGGTCAAGGCATTAGCCAATGCCGGGAAGGACAGGTTGCCGAGCGGTTCGGACTGTCCGTATCCGGGTAGGTCAAGCGCGATCACTCTGTATCGCTCGGCCAGAGTTTCCAGTTGCGGGGCCCAGCTTCCCGCTCCGCCGCCAATTCCGTGAAGAAAGACAACAGGCGGACCATCCCCGTTCTCCAGCCAGGAAAATTCCGGCGCACTGGTCATGCCAGCTCTCCGAGCAGCTTGCCGTCCTCGATCACGTTCTTTCCGTCGAGCGCTATGGTGCAGCGGCCAACCGGAATATCGAAATGGCCGAGCGTATAGCGCTTGGCAAACTCGTTGGCGCCGGTGGAGAACAGGAAGTTCCCCGCATAGGCCCGCAGCTCGGTTCCGTTGGTGTCGCGCTGGTCATACATGGTCAGCGCCTCGTAGCGCGCTGCCGGGTTCATGCCCCAGCCTACATGGGAGGTGGCATAAGCCAGCGGATCGTTCCAGGCGGCAAGGTATCTGCGAAACAGCTCCGCATCCGTACCGCGACCTGCGATGTCCACCACGAAGTCGTTCTCGATTGTCAGCGTGACAGGATCCTGCAGATAGCGTTTGAAGGTGAGGTTGATGTCGCCCGCGTCCAGCACCAATTGTCCGTTGACCGTGTTGGCACCGGGGAAGGAAACGACCACGCCGCCGGGCCAATGGGCGACAGTTCCAGGGCGGTCACAATAGCCCCAGACGCCTGCGGTCGGGGCCCCGGTCATGTCCACGTGAAGATCAGTGCCTGCCCGTGATGTCACGGTCATTTTGGTTGACGCTCGCAGCATCTTGACGGCGGTTTTCACCTTGGGCGTCAGGTCCGGATCAGGCAGCAGCCGTTCCAGAGCATCGGGATGCTCGTTGCTGATCATGAAGAGCCGCGCCCCGTCGGAGAGGATTTCCGGCAGTTCCGGCGCGTGCAGCATGCCTTCCACGGTTACATCGACCACAAGCGAGCTGGCCCTGAGTGCGGCTATTGCCGGTTTGAGGCCGCGCATGGCATCGCTGGCACCGGTCGAGCGGACCGGGACAGGGGCTCGTTGCGGCGGTGTCGGGATGACAACGTGAAACGGTCTGGCTCCGAGCCGCAAGAGCGCCAGTTCGACCAAATGCACATTCAGCTGACGCGACTGGGTCTCCGAGAGGATTGCGACGGTCTCGCCTTCCTGCACCTTGCAAAGGACCAGCGCCTTTTCGAACGCATCAATCCATTTCGCTTCTATGCGATCCGACAGCATAGTTCCTCCCAAGCCGCTCAAGGTGTGGCAGGTAGCGCCAGTTCACTCTTGTCTGCCTTTTGTTTTACCTTGCAGGTAATATCGTTATGCTTATGATCAGAGCATGGAAATAAAATTATATCAATAGGAATATAAATACAGCATGGCGGACATAGACGAAGACGTTGACCGAGGAGACGGATTGGACAATCCGCAAGCCGCGATAAACGGCACGGAGCGTTCGCAAACGTCTTTTGTTTCCAATTATCTGTCCTACCTTCTCGCGCAGGCCAGCCATCTGATGAGTACGGAGTTTCATACTCATCTGCGCCGATATGGTGTTGCGGTTCCAACCTGGCGCGTGCTTGCCACCCTCTCGGACGGCCAAGGCAAAACGGTCGGAGAAATCGCCCGTATCGGTCTTTATAACCAGCCGACCGCTACCAAGATCATCGACCGGATAGAAGCCGAGGGATTGGCAGAACGCCAACGTGATCTGGATGACAAGCGCAAGACGCTGGTCTTTATCACAGCCAAAGGGGAAGCGCTGGTCGACCAACTGATGGTGGATGCCATTGCCCATGAACAAAAAGTTCTGGAAGGTTATTCCGCAGAGGAGGTGGCGCTCCTGAAGAAAGTGCTTCGAACGCTGATCATGCGTCTCGGGCAATCAGCAGAAAAAGGCTCCTAGAGCACGTCCTGCTTCCTGACGGCGAACCGGTATCCGCGCCGCCTGAACGTGCTCTAATCGCGCCGGGAACTGTCGTAACGGGCTGATTGCTCGTAGTAATCCGGGAACCCGATCCGTTCGCGCAACTCCTTGAAATCCATCAGCTGACCCGTTCGGTCGCTGTCGGTCTTGAGCGCGTTCAAGGTGGATACCATGGCCTTCATGGCCGAGGCCATGAGCGTGAGCGGATAGGCGGCTATGGAATAGCCAAGGTCTTGCAGGTCCTTGTGTGAGAGGTCGGGTGTTTCCCCACCTTCCACGATGTTGGCCATTTTCGGTCCAGGGAGTTCCCGGCAGATCGTAGCCATCTCGTCCACCGTCTTTGGAGCCTCGACAAACAGGATATCGGCTCCGAGTTCCTTGAATTTTGCAGCCCGTTCTATCGCTTCGGCCAGTCCATGTTCATGCCGCGCATCGGTGCGTGCAAGGATCAGGATGTCGGCTCCTTCGGCCTTGGCATCGCTTGCGGCCCGGATGCGGTCGAAGGCTTCCTGACGCCCGACCACTGCTTTGCCCGGCGTATGTCCGCAGCGCTTGGGCGCAACCTGATCCTCGATCATGACGGCGGCGGCTCCCGCCTTTGCCATTCCGGCAACGGTTCGGCGCACGTTCATGGCATTGCCATAGCCGGTGTCACCGTCGGCAATCAGCGGAATGGTGATCGCTTCAGTGATGTTGCGGGCCTGATCCAGAACCTCGGTATAGGACATAAGGCCGAGATCCGGCTGACCGATCCGGGAGGCGGAGGTTGCAAATCCGGACATGAAGGTCAGCGGGAAATCCGCCTGTTCGATCAATTTAGCCGAAAGCGCATCATAACAGCACGGCATGACCAACAGGCGGTTCTGGGCCAGAAGGGATCGGAGTTGTTCGGCCGGTGTGGGCATGACGGGTCCTAGGCTGTGTGGACGAATTGGCGATGTATTTCGCCGGGAAATTCAGCGTTCACGACCAGGCAGGGCTGGCGCAGGCGATGTGGTGCATCGTCGAGCCGGATTTGCCCTGGTATTGGACGCTGCAGGCCCGGCCCATTCGGGTGGATCAAACGGCTGCAATCTGAAGGAAACGGTCCCTTGAACGTATGTTTAATACGTTCATCAGGCCCCCTTCCATCATATTTTGCCCTTTGATCCACGAAATGCGTCTCCAATTCGCCCACACAGCCTAGAGCTTGAAGGGTATGTAGAGCGCGAGGTCTGGCCACAGGTACAAAATAACCACGGAAAACAGCATGATGACCAGAAATGGCAAAACACCGCGCGAGATTTCCGTGAGCCTTGCCCGTGCCACGGACTGGATGACATAGAGGTTCAATCCGACCGGAGGTGTGATCAGCGCGCATTCAACCATGATTACCATGTAGACCCCGAACCAGATGGGATCAAATCCGAGCATCATGGCCGCAGGCAGGAGAACCGGCGTCATGATCAGAACCATGGACAAGGCCTCAAACACAAGGCCCATGATCAGCAGAACGATTGACACGACCAGAATGAAGGCGATCGGGGTGTCGATGTTCTGGGTGATGAACATCGAGATATCCTGCGGGATGCGATAGAGCGTGATCGCCTTGCCGAAGACCTTGGCACCGGCAACGATGAGCAGGATGGCGACGGTTGTGACCATCGTTTCGAATACGGCTTCCTTGAAGGCGCCCCAGGTGAGGGTTTTCAGGAAGAATGTTGTGATTGCAAGAGCTGCAGCAAAGCCGATGGCGGCTGCCTCTGTTGGGGTCGCAATGCCGGAATAGATCACGCCGATGACAATGAGCGCGAGCAACATGGAGGGTGCGGCCCGAATGGTTGCAGTAATCCGCTCAGCCCCGGACACGGCTGGTTCGGGCGTATATCCACCAAACCATCGGGCGTAAATCATCGAGAATACGATGAAAAACGCGACCAGAAGCAGGCCGGGGCCAACGCCTGCCAGAAACAGCGCGATGACGGACTGCTCGGTCACAAAGCCATAGACGATCATCGGGATCGACGGCGGAATGAGGATGCCGAGCGTTCCGCCGGCTGCGAGCAGACCATAGACAAATTTGCGCTCATACCCCCGATTGATCATCTCGGGGATCGCAACGGTTCCGATTGTTGCGGCGGTTGCGACCGAAGAACCGGATATCGCGGCGAAGATTGCGCAGGACAGGATGGTCGCCACAGCAAGGCCGCCGGGCCAGTGGCCAACCCAGGCATGAACGGCGGCAAAGAGGTCCTTGCCGACGCCAGCCTTCAGCAGAATGTTCGACATTAGCAGGAACAGGGGAACTGCTAAAAGAATGAACCCGTCCAGTGTGTCGAGGATGGCTTGCGGTGCCATGAGAGGCGAAAAGCCGCCAATCACCAGCAAAACCAGCCCAAGCCCGCCGAGGGTGAAGGCGACCGGAACACGCAAGAGCAACAGGGCAAAGAGAACAGCGAGAATGGCAATGGTGGTCACGAGTGCATGCCTCCGCTCGGCATGTCCATGTTACCGGAGGCAGCCTTTCCGAATTCAATGAGGGCCTGAATGAAGAGCAGGGCGAAGCCGACCGGAATGGCCAGTTCTGCTACCCAGCTGGGCAGGTCCAGCAGGGAGCCTGTGGTGCGGCCGCGTTCAAAGGAATCCCAGAAGATAAGCCAGCCTTTCCAGGTCACGACGGCACTGAAGAAGGCGACAAAACCCATGGCAATCATCTGCGAAATCCGTTTGCCGCCCGCAGACAACGTATCTGTGAAGGCGTCCACGGCGACATGACGGTTGGAATTCAGGATCCAGGCCATGCCCATCATGCCGCCCCAGATCAGGCACAGCTGGGACAGTTCCGCAGCCCAAATGGTGGGGCGGATGAATATGTACCGGGCCAGAACCTCGTAGGTCAGCATCACACCGGCGGCGACGAATAGAAAGGCAGCGCCCCAGGCAAGAGCGGTGATGGTTCTCACATAAAGGCCCATATTACACCCGGTTCAATTGATGGCTTTTGCGAACGCGCCTTTCGGGCGCGTCCGGCTTCAACACATTTTTGGAGAAATGCCGCCTGCCATCGGGCAGGCGGAGAGCTCAGCTGGGCAGGATCAGAGCTTGCGCGCTGCTTCCAGAACCTGAGCGCCAAGGGCACCGGCCTTTTCGCTGAACGTGTCGTAGACAGGCTGGCTCGCAGCCTTCCACTGGGCGATCTCTTCCGCATTTGGCGTATAGATCGTCATGCCGTTTTCCTTGGCAGCGTCATAGGCGGCCGCTTCGATCTCGGACATCTTGTTGCGAACATCGGCTTCCGCCTTCATGGCAGCGGCCTCAATGAGCGCGCGATGGTCTTCCGGCAATCCGTTCCAGAAATCAGTGTTCACCACGACGATAAACTCGATATCGGCATGGTTTGTGACGGTGATCGTGTCCATCACTTCCCAAAGCTTGCGGGATTTTACGCCGGAAACGCCGGTCATGCCGACATCGACAGTGCCGCGCTGATAGGCGAGATACTGTTCGGAACCGGAAATGAGGGTCGGCGCGCCGCCCGTCGCTTGTGTGAAGTCACCAAGCGTCTTGCCGAAAACGCGCACCTTCTTGCCTTGCATGTCCGCCGGGGTCTTGATCGGCCCGCCATTGGACAGCATCACCGCGCCGCCATAGGCCTGCCACCACAATACTGTTGAGCCTGTGTCCTTGATGGCTTCGTCAATTGGGCCGCGAACCGGCGAGCCCTTGGCAACAGCAGCGCGGACCTTTTCTTCAGTGTCAAACAGGAACGGCTGATAGAAGATGTCCACTGCCGGAATGTCGCCGACATACTGGGTGAGGGAGGCAACGCCCATCTCGATGGAGCCGGAGCCGACCGCAGAGGGAACCTGCTTGTCCTTGTAGAGCTGCGCGGAATCGTAGATTTCCACCACAATGGCTCCATTGGAAGTCTTTTCGACTTCTTCCTTGAAGAGCACAAGGTTCTGGCCAAGGTGGCTGGTCAGCGGCAGCTGGAGCGAAATGCGCAAGGTTGTGTCGGCCGCCAGGGATGCAGATGTTCCCAGACCAAGCGCGACCGCTGCGCCGAGCGCCCATTGAAATGCTTTCATGATTGTCCTCCCAAAATTTATGAAGTGAAGACTGTCAAAGCGTCAGTCTCCGGTCAAGAATGCTGATTGCGTGCCTTTGCGTCATACCTGTGGAAGTTGAGTTTGCCGGCTTACAATCCGTCCAGCATGACGACTTCGACCTCACCTGCGTTGTCCGTACGTCTGAACGACGCGGCGCTTTGGTAGGCATCGGATTGAAAGCAGGCAACGCCCTGTTCCATCGAGGGGAACTCGATGATCACGAAGCGCTGGAAGTGATCGGTGCCTTCCATGATCTGGAAGTCGCCGCCACGTGCCAGCACCTTGCCGCCGAAATTGGCGAGAATGCCGGGCACCTGTTCAGCATATTTCTTGTATTCGTCCGGATTGTTTACCCGCGCACGGGCCATCCAATAGGCTGGCATCTACCCCTCCCAAGGCAAGACGTTTCCAAGTGGCCATTCTCCTCAAATTGATGGCCGACGGAGAGAATTTTGTCCGTCTGGTAAAATTAAGCAAGCCCTTGGCGCGCCGACAAGGGTGGTTGTTTGGGCTATTGGTTTCGTCAGTCCAGGCTTTCTTCAGTCAAAAAGACTGACTTTTGCGAGCAGTTCTGCCGTGTTGGTCGCCGAAAGTAATTTCAACAACCGGGCGCGGACATCTTCGACCGTACGCGGGGACAAACCCAGCTCGCGGGCAATCGCCTTGCTTGTGAGGCCGCGCCGTAAACCCGCCAGAATATCTTTCTGTCTACCGGTGAGGGCAACGCTGCCCGGGCGGTCAAACACCTGCGCAAAGCTCATGACGACAGCGGTCAGGGGGGTGTCCGGGCTGAGGGAGCGGGCACGGAACCGACACCAGATGTGGCTTCCGTCCTTGCGGCGCAACAGGCGCTGGTCCGTGTATTGTCCCGTCTCGCGCATCAGCTGCAGTCCGATGTCGCGAATGCGGTCGAATTCCTCGTCGGAGGTATAGAAAATGCGGAAGGACTGGCCGATCAGGTCATCCTTTGCATAGCCGCTCAACTCGGCAAACTTGGTGTTGCAGACCTTGATCATCCGGTTTTCGGCCAGAACTATGCCGATAGGCGCGGCTTCAAAAGCCAGAAGTGCGGTTTCATTCGGGGTCATCGGTCCTCCTGCCGTATTCCTACGGTATTGATACCGTATCTTGTCTGGACAACACTCGCGCTTGCAAGTGGCTCGGGAGGATTTATGGACGCTTGTCTGAATATTCAGGATCAGTTGGCGGCGGAGATCGAGCAGCGTAGGGAAGACCTTGTCTTGTTGACCCAGGAGCTGATCCGGATACCGACCATCAATCCTCCCGGCGCTTTTTATCGCGACATTTGCGCGTTTCTGGACGCGCGGTTGGGCTCAAAGGGATTCCAGACACAGTTGATCCGCGCCGAAGGGGCGCCGGGCGACAGTGAGGCTTATCCGCGCTGGAACATCATCGCCCGGCGCGAGGGCAAAACGTCCGGTGAATGTGTCCATTTCAACTCGCATATCGATGTGGTCGAGGCCGGTGAGGGCTGGACGGAAGATCCGTTTGGTGGGGCTCTCAAGGACGGAAAGATCTACGGACGCGGCGCCTGCGACATGAAGGGCGGTCTGGCTGCCTCGATCATTGCTGCTGAAGTGTTCATCGAACTGGTGCAGGACTTTTCAGGTGCCATCGAAATCTCGGGCACAGCGGACGAAGAATCCGGCGGATATGGCGGTGTTGCCTATCTTGCAGGCAAGGGCTTCTTTTCACCGGAACGGGTTCAGCATGTGATTATCCCCGAACCGCTGCACAAGGACCGGATTTGCCTGGGGCACCGGGGCGGCTGGTGGGCGGAGATCGAGACGAAGGGCGAGATCGCCCATGGCTCCATGCCGTTTCTTGGGGACTGTGCGGTCCGTCACATGGGTGCAGTTCTCGATGCCTTCGAAAGCGAACTCTACCCTGCGCTGTCCAGTCGGCATACGGCCATGCCCGTGGTGCCGGAAGGAGCCCGGGTGTCGACCATGAACATCAACTCCATCCACGGCGGGCAAGAGGAAATCCCATCGGTTTCGACGGCTCTTCCTTCGCACTGTGTGCCGGACAGCTGCCGGATCGTGATTGATCGCCGCTATCTGATCGAGGAAACCCATGAAGGGGTGAAGGCAGAGGTTGAGAGCCTGCTGAGCGGATTGAAGCAGAACCGGCCCAAATTCGATTATTCCATGCGGGAACTCAACCACGTCGCCCCGTCAATGACGGACCGCGATGCCCCTGTGGTCTCCACTGTCGCCGGTGCCATTCAGTCGGTGCTCGGCAAGGGCGCCGATTTCGTCGCTTCGCCCGGAAGCTACGACCAGAAGCACATCGATCGCATCGGCAAGTTGAAAAACTGTATTGCTTATGGGCCCGGTCTGCTGGAACTTGCACACAAGCCTGATGAATATGTCGATGTCGAGGATATGATTGACAGTGCGAAGGTCATGGCACTGAGCCTCTTGAAATTGCTCGGTCCGGACAGGGAGGGATGAAATGAAACGGTTTTTTCTGACGGCCAGTGTTCTGGTCCTGGCGTTCACCGGATCGGCGTGGGCGAAGGACAGTCTGACAATCGGCATCCAGCTGGAGCCACCGCATCTGGATCCAACCAGTGCGGCAGCGGGTGCAATCGATGACGTCACCTATGCCAATGTCTTTGAAGGCCTGACACGTTTTCAGGAAGACGGCTCCATCGTTCCAAGCCTTGCGGAAAGCTGGACGATCTCAGATGACGGACTGACCTATACGTTCAAGCTGCATGACGGCGTGACGTTTCATGACGGCACGACGATGGATGCGGAGGATGTGAAATTCTCGCTTGATCGGGCACGCGGTGACGACTCGACCAACGCGCAGAAAGGGCTCTTTTCCGGCATTGCCGAAGTCAATGTTATTGATCCGACCACGGTCGAGGTGAAGCTGTCTGAAACGGATGGTAATTTCCTCTTCAACATGGCTTGGGGGGATGCGGCAATCGTCGCTCCGGAGAGCATCGAGAACATCAAGACCAATCCGATTGGAACGGGGGCGTTCAAGTTCTCCAAGTGGGTGCAGGGCGATCGTGTTGAGCTGGTGCGCAACGATGCCTATTGGGGCCAACCGGCTGACCTGAAAGCGGCGACCTTCAAGTTCATATCCGATCCGACGGCTGCCTTTTCGGCAATGATGGCTGGGGACCTCGATGCCTTTTCCGCATTTCCCGCCCCGGAAAACCTCATTCAATTCGAGGCGGATGACCGTTATCGGGTCCTCATCGGGTCAACGGAAGGGGAGACGATCCTTTCCACCAACAACAAGAAGCCGCCCTTCGACAATGTGAAGGTGCGCAAGGCGCTTGCCCATGCGATCAACCGCAAGGAGCTGATTGACGGCGCACAGTTTGGCTATGGCACGCCGATCGGCTCTCATTTTGCGCCTCACCATCCGGCCTATGTCGATCTGACCGGCAATTCGCAATATGATCCGGAGCTGGCCAAGTCGCTTCTGAAGGAAGCCGGTCTTGAAGGCGGCGTTACCGTTTCCCTGAAACTGCCGCCTCCCTCCTATGCGCGCCGTGGCGGCGAAATCATTGCAGCCCAGCTGCGTGCTGTCGGTATCAACACCGAAATCAGCAATCTTGAGTGGGCTCAGTGGCTGGAAGAAGTGTTTCGCGGCAAGGACTTCAACCTGACCATCGTGTCCCATACCGAACCGATGGATATCGGGATCTATGCAAACCCGGACTACTATTTCCAGTACGATAACGCGGACTTTCAGGCCCGGATCAAGGAACTGCGTGCGACGACCGATACGGACAAGCGCAATGAGCTGCTGAAGAAAGCCCAGACCATGATCTCCGAAGATTATGTCAACGGCTTCCTCTTCCAGTTGCCGCGCCTGTCGGTGGCCAAGAAGGAAATCGAAGGTCTTTGGGTGAATGCGCCGACACAGGCGGTGGACCTGACCCACGTTCGC
This sequence comes from Roseibium sediminis, assembly GCF_008711325.1. Lineage (GTDB taxonomy): Bacteria > Pseudomonadota > Alphaproteobacteria > Rhizobiales > Stappiaceae > Roseibium > Roseibium sediminis. The sequence continues at coordinate 100,837 of NZ_VXDB01000001.1, read as the reverse complement.
TGGGCCGAATAAGCTGGTGGGGGCGCAAGGCGGGAATTCATGATCAGTTATCTGACAAAGCGCCTTGCGTCCCTTGTTCTCAGCCTGTTTGTGGCCTCTGCGGTGATCTTTCTGGTCATCGAGGTCATTCCGGGTGACCCGGCAGCCTACATGCTGGGCATGAATGCAAGGCCCGACACGATTGCAGCGCTCAGGACCGAGCTTGGCCTCGATGGCAGTGTATTTGAGCGATATGTCGGCTGGGTCACGGGCATGCTCCAGGGCGATTTTGGTGTTTCCTACACCTACCGAACGCCGGTTGCGACAATGGTGGCGGATCGGCTCTGGATTTCCCTTCCCCTTGCACTTTATGCGCTTTTTCTGACCGTCGTCATTGCTTTTCCTGCCGGTATCTTCGCTGCCAGTCGACGCGGGCAGGCTGGCGATTACGGGGTCATCGGCGCAACGCAGATCGGTATCGCCATTCCGAATTTCTGGTTTGCGATGATCCTCATTCTGGTTTTTGCGATCAATATGCGCTGGTTCTCGGCAGGTGGGTTTCCCGGATGGGAAAATGGGTTCCTGCAAGGCTTGAAAGCCCTGACGCTTCCGGCTGTAGCACTGGCACTGCCGCAGGCCGCGATCCTGACGCGGGTCATGCGGTCTTCCCTGATCGATGTCCTTGGCGAGGATTTCATGCGCACGGCGCGGGCCAAGGGGCTCAGCACGCAGCAGGCCATTTTCCGTCACGGATTGCGCAATGCGCTCATCCCTGTCCTTACCATCATCGGACTTCAGTTCGCCTTCCTTTTGGCTGGCGGCATCATCATCGAGCAGGTTTTCGCTTTGCCCGGCCTCGGGAGACTGGTCTTCCAATCCATCTCCCAGCGGGATCTGGTTGTCGTTGAAAGCGTTGTGATGCTGCTGGTCTTTGCGGTGATCATGACCAACTTTCTGGTCGATCTGGCCTACGCGCTTGTCGACCCAAGACTGAGGGTGCGCGCATGACCCGGTCGCAAAGGTGGAACTGGTCTTTGGTGATCGGACTTGCACTGGTCTCGGTCTTTGCCATCGGGGCACTTATTTCCCTGTTCTGGACACCGCATGATGTAACCGCGATCAACATTGCGTCACGGCTGAAGCTTCCCGGACAGGGCTATGTGCTCGGCACGGATCACTATGGCCGGGACATGCTGTCCATGATCATGGCCGGTGCACAAACCTCCATTGCGGTGGCCATTCTGGCGGTTGGCATTGGCATGGCGCTGGGCGTGCCTCTCGGGCTTGCAGCTGCGGCTGGCCGGGGATGGCTGGATGAACTGATCATGCGTGGCAACGATCTGGCTTTCGCTTTCCCGGCGCTGGTCATAGCTATCCTGATCACGGCTGTTTTTGGTGCGAGCGCGGTCAATGCGATCATCGCCATCGGCATCTTCAACATTCCCGTCTTCGCCCGCCTGACGCGCGGAGCCGCGCTCAGCCTTTGGACACGTGACTTCATTCTGGCAGCCCGGGTTGCCGGGAAGGGCAAGGTGCGGATTTCGGCCGAACATATCCTGCCTAACATCGCGAACCTTTTGATCGTTCAGGGCACCATCCAGTTTTCACTCGGCATTCTCGCCGAGGCCGGTCTTTCCTATGTTGGCCTTGGTGCCCAGCCACCCACACCCAGCTGGGGACGGATGCTGGCGGATTCCCAGACCCTCGTTGGTCTTGCGCCTCATCTGGCCCTGGTGCCGGGGCTTGCGATCATCCTCACTGTTCTCGGCCTGAACCTGCTTGGCGACGGGTTGCGTGATCTGCTTGATCCGAAACTTCGGGCGGTGCGCTCATGAGTGTTCTGCAGGTGGAAAATCTCTGTCTCGAGGTGCCCGGCAAACAGATCCTGTCCGGTGTCGGCTTTGAGATTGCGGCCGGGGAGATTCTGGCAGTCACGGGGGAATCGGGATCGGGAAAATCCATGACAGCCCTAGCCGTCATGCGTCTCCTGCCAAATGCGGTGCGCAAGACGGGCGGTCGTATTCTGCTTGAAGGACAAGATCTGGGAAGCCTGAGCGAGGCCGAAATGTGCCGCGTCCGCGGAGGGCGGATCGGCATGATCTTTCAGGAACCTATGACGGCCCTCAATCCGGTTCAGACGATTGGCGATCAGGTGGCCGAGGCGGTCAGAATTCATTCCGGCGCGAGCAGGAGGGAAGCGCTGGAGCGGGCGCGGCAGGTCCTGAACAGGGTCGGGCTTGACGAAGAGCGTTTTCCGCTTTCCCGGTATCCGCACGAGTTGTCAGGAGGTCAAAGGCAGCGTGTGGTGATCGCGCTCGCCATTGCCGAACGACCCGCGCTGCTGATTGCTGACGAGCCGACAACAGCTCTGGATGTGACCACTCAGGCGCAAATTCTTGATCTTCTGAAGGGGTTGGTCGAGGAATTCGGCATGGGTCTGCTGATCGTGACGCATGATCTTGCGGTCGTGTCGGAGTTCTCTGACAGGCTGGTCGTCATGCGTGAGGGCGAAGTGGTCGAGGCGGGACCGACGCAGGAGGTTCTTCGCCAGCAACGTCACGAATACACGCGGGCCCTATTTAAAGCATCCGGCCATCAGGCTCACCTTCCGCCCGTGGCCGGTGAACATGCGGGCAAACCTCTGCTCGCTGTTCGGGACGTATTTTGTTCCTATGCCCTGCCTCGGAAAACACCATTCTCGATGCGCCGTTATTTTGATGCGGTCAAAGGGGTCAGCTTCTCAATTCGGGCCGGTGAGCGCATTGGGCTGGTTGGCGAAAGCGGCTGTGGCAAGTCTACCCTGACCCGGGCCATCCTCGGGCTTGAAGCAATCCGAGGCGGCACCATCGCCATTGACGGCAAGGTCCCGGAGACAGCACGAGGCCGCGTTCAGGTGGTTTTTCAGGACCCCTATGGCTCCTTCAATCCTCGTCACAAGGTTGCCCGGCTGATCACCGAGCCGTTTCACATTCTGGATCGGCAGCCAACGGCAGGAGAAAGACGGGATCGTATCGCCGAGGCGCTTGAAGCCGTTGGCCTGCCGCTGGATTCAGCAGATCGCTACATTCATGAGTTTTCCGGCGGTCAGCGCCAACGTCTTGCCATCGCGAGAGCCCTCATCCTGAAACCGGAACTCATTGTTCTCGATGAAGCGGTGTCAGCGCTGGATGTATCGGTGCGCGCCAAGATCCTCGATCTTCTGGCCGATCTCTCCGGTCGGTTCAATCTCGCCTATCTGTTCATCTCCCATGATCTTTCCGTCGTGCGCAGCATCACCGACAGGGTTCTGGTGATGAAGTCCGGGGAGATCGTGGAGGAGGGGGACACACAAACGGTTCTGGCAACACCGAGCCACCCTTATACGCGCTCTCTTCTGGAAGCTGCGCCCAAACTGCCTGATTTCACTCAATTGCGGGAAACTGCCAATGTCTCTGAATCTCTCTGAACTCTGGTTTGATCCCGGTCTCTGTCTTATCGGCGGGGAAGCCGTTCCTGCGGCCGAAGGGCGGTTGTTGCTCGAAAACCCGTCTGACGGTTCGCGTCTTACGGAAATCGCGCGAGGCGGCGAGGCGGAGATTGATCAGGCGGTGGAAGCGGCGCATTCCGCATTTCATGGTGAATGGGGCAGCGTGACCGCCGTTGAGCGGGGCCGTCTCCTGATGCGCCTTGGACGCCTGGTTCAGGAACGGGCAAATGACCTTGCCCGGCTGGAGGCGTTGGATGTCGGCAAGCCCCTGCGCCAGGCCCGCGCGGATGTGACTGCTCTGGCGCGGTATCTGGAATTTTATGGCGGGGCTGCGGACAAGATCCATGGCGAGACCATTCCCTATCAGGAAGGCTACACGGTCTACACGTTGCGCGAGCCGCATGGTGTAACCGGGCATATCGTTCCCTGGAACTATCCCATGCAGATCATCGGGCGGTCGGTTGGGGCAGCGCTTGCCATGGGCAATGCCTGCGTCCTGAAACCAGCCGAAGAGGCCTGTCTCACGGCACTGGCCCTTGGGGCGCTGGCTGCCGAGGCCGGGTTTCCGGACGGCGTACTGAACGTGGTGCCGGGCATTGGTTCGGAGGCAGGCGCAGCCCTTTCCGAGCATCCGGGTGTGGATCATCTGTCCTTCACCGGCTCGGTCGCGACAGGGACGCGGGTACAGGCGGCTGCGGCAGAAAATGTGATTCCGGTGACGCTGGAACTTGGAGGCAAGTCACCGCAGATCGTCTTTGCTGATGCCAATCTGGATCGGGCCCTGCCGTTTCTTGTCAATGCGGGAATTCAAAATGCCGGTCAAACCTGTTCGGCGTCTTCCCGCATTCTGGTAGAGCGATCGATCTTTGATCAGGTTGCCGGGCGCATGGCAGCTGCTTATCGGGCCTTGAGCGTGGGACCCGCGATGAGCGACCCGGATGTCGGGCCGCTGATATCCGCACGCCAAAAGGGGCTGGTCAGCAGCTATCTCGATCAGGGCGGTGAAATCGTCGCATCCGCGGTCCTTCGCGATGATCTGCCACATGGTGGCCATTACGTTGCCCCGCATCTTCTCACTGGCGTTTCGCCTGATCACCCCTTGGCGCAGGAAGAAGTCTTCGGGCCGGTTCAGGTGCTCATACCGTTTGACAGCGAGGATGAGGCCCTCGCGATCGCAAATGGCACGGACTATGGCCTTGTTGCCTCAGTCTGGAGCCGGGATGGCGGCCGTCTCATGCGGCTGGCCAAGGCTCTTCGGGCCGGGCAGGTATTCTTGAACAATTACGGGGCCGGTGGCGGCGTGGAACTGCCCTTTGGTGGACGTGGCAAGTCCGGTCATGGGCGGGAAAAGGGCTTTGAGGCACTTTACGGATTTTCATCGCTCAAGACAGTTGCAGCGTTTCACGGATAGAGCGCGGGAGGTTACATGAGACTTGAAGGCAAGACGGCGATTGTCACAGGCGGGGCATCCGGTTTTGGAGCCGGCATCGTTCGCAAGTTTGCCGCCGAAGGCGCGCGGGTGATGGTCGCCGACCTCAATCTGACCGGGGCTAAAGAAATCGCCGATGAATGCGGCGGCATCGCTGTGGAGGTCAATGTGGCTGATCGCGCATCTGTTGCGGTCATGGCTGAACTGGCGGCTTTGGAATTTGGCGGCGTGCCCGATATTCTGGTCAACAATGCTGGGGTTACCCATCTTCCCGCTCCGCTGGACGAAATCAGCGAGGAGGATTTCGACCGTGTCCTGGCCGTCAATGCCAAATCGGTGTTCCTGATGGCGCAGGCTTTTGTCCCGGGCATGAAAAAGCGTGGAAGCGGTGCTATCTGCAATATTGCCTCGACGGCCGGTGTCAGCCCGCGCCCGCGGCTATCCTGGTACAATGCGTCCAAGGGGTGGATGATCACCGCGACCAAGGCGATGGCTGTCGAACTTGCTCCGGCGGGCATTCGCGTCAATGCGGTCAATCCGGTTGCCGGGGAAACCCCTCTATTGAAGAGCTTTATGGGCGAGGACACTCCGGACATTCGGGCCAAATTCCTTTCCACCATCCCGATTGGCCGGTTCTCACTTCCCTCCGATATCGCCAATGCGGCCTGTTACTTGTGCTCGGATGAAGCGTCCATGGTGACCGGCGTTGCCATGGAGGTCGATGGCGGGCGTTGCATCTGATCCCTTTTGGGGATCTACACGCATCCTAAAACTATGTCTGACAAAATTGTTTCTTTGTCAGACATAGTTTGGTATCTGATCACTGTCGGGTGGTGGAATTTCGCTCGGCCTTTGCATTGGTTGGGAAGGGCAGAGTGACCGCGCCAAGAGATGTACCAAGCGCTTTGATCCGATTGATCGAGCAAGATGGCCTTGAGGTCGGGGATCGGCTACCGCCCGAGCTTGAGCTTGTTGACCGGCTTGGATTTGGTCGCTCAACGATCCGCGAGACCCTGAAGATGTGGGAAAGCATGGGTGTCGTCTCCCGCAACAAGGGAGCCGGTACACGGCTGACCGAGGAAGTCTCTGCCAAGACCATACGAGTCGCGCTCATCATTCGGCAGGAGGCTGACAGCCTTCTGCGCATGCAGGAGGTGCGCCGTCCCCTTGAAATCGAGGCAGTTCGGCTGGCAACACGCAATGCAACCAGCGACCAGCGCCTTGTGATGAAGGCCAGATGTGCTGAATTGCTTGCGGTGCATCAGGCTGGCGAAGACTGGCGGGCAGCAGATCAGAGATTCCACAATTCCATTCACGAAGCTTCCGGCAATCCGCTCTTCCGCCAGCTGATTGAGCAGATACAGGCCGGGTTCAACAATATTTACGAAGCGCCCTTCGGTCGACCGCACCTTGGTCAGGACACCATCCCCATGCACCGGGAACTGGCTGATGCCATTTGTAGCGGCCAAGAGGATCTGGCAGCAAGATTGACTGGTCAGATCATCGATCAGGTTTGCACCGAAGCGCAGGAAATTGCCGAGGAACTCAATGGCAGATGTTAGCCAGCCTACCTATTCCATAGAAACCCTGCTTGCAGCCGCTGAAACCGGCTTCGGCGGGTCTGTGCCGCCTGCCATTGTCCAGACATCGCTTTTCACCTTCGAGACCTATCAGGCCTTTGAGGACCGGATGTCCGGGCGGACAGGCGATCCGGTTTACACGCGGGTTGGAAATCCGACCGTTGCCGCCTTTGAAGAGATGATGGCACTGCTTGAAGGCGGCGAGACGGCTGTTGGCTTCGCATCTGGCATGGCGGCGATCTCGTCCGCCGTTATTCCGATTGTTCGACCGGGGGACCGGATCGCCTGCGTCGAGCACGTCTACCCGGATGCCTATCGTTTGTTTGAAAAGCTTCTCCGGCCCTTTGGCGTTGATGTGTCCTATCACTCCGTCACGGCCTTCGAGCAGGAGCCGGATCTGTTGAAAGGGGTGCGGCTGGCCTATCTGGAAAGTCCCAACTCCGTTGTTCTGGAAGCCATGGACCTTGCCAAGGTAGCAGGGCATGCGAAAAGGCACGGGACCTTGACGGTTGTCGACAATTCCTGGGCAACACCGATCTTCCAAAGGCCTCTGCAGCTCGGGATCGACATCGTTGTTCACTCGGCCTCCAAGTATCTCGGGGGGCACTCGGACACGGTTGCCGGGGTTCTCGTTTCGCGAAAAGAACTGACAGACAAGGTTCGAGAGCAGGCTCTGACCCTGTTTGGCGGGAAGCTTGCCCCGTTCGAAGCCTTCCTGCTCGTTCGCGGGCTACGCACTTTGCCAGTGCGCATGCGACAGCATCAGGAAACCGCGAACCTCTTTGTAGAGCATCTGACGGGTCATCCACTGGTCACACGGATCCACTCTCCCGCTGCAGGAAGTGTTGCAGGCCTTACAGGGCGAACCGGCCTCTTGTCCGTCGAGCTGTCTGATCGCGTGGATATTCCAGCTTTTTGTGATGCGCTGAAGCTGTTTCATCTGGGAGTAAGCTGGGGCGGTTTTGAAAGCCTGATCCTGCCAAGCCGGGTCGGCCTTGCGCAGGCCGGGGAACAGAATTCCATGCAGCGGTTTGGGGTCTCTGACCGGCTCGTTCGGCTGAGTCTCGGGCTGGAGAACCCGCAAGATCTCTGGCGAGACTTTTCAAGCGTGCTGGAAGCCTGCGCCAAATAGAGTGCCAGGGGCTCAGTCTCCCAGAGGCTGAGGTCCGGTCCGTCCATGATAGGCGGTGAGGGATGCGCGGATCTTGCGCAGGTTCTCCCGTGTCGCGTCCGGCTTTTGTGTTGCGACCATCATCGCCAGTGTATCGAGCATGGCCAGGTAGGCATACCGGGAGGCTGTCGGTTTGAAGATGTTCGGGTCTTCCGGAAGATCCATGGTGATCGGATGGGTGGCAACATTTGCCAGGCGGGAGCCGGGCCGTGTCACCGCGATGGTGGTGGCGGAATAGCCCCTTGCGACCTGAGCTGCGCCGACAATGGCATCCGTTTCCCCGCTGGCGGAAAACAGCAGCAAGGCATCGTCAGATCCGAGCGTTGCAGCTCTCATTTGAAGCATATAGCTGTCGCTTGTCGGGGTGGACGGTATCCCAAGGCGGAAGAAGCGGTTCGCGGCCTCTTCGGCCAGCATGGAGGAGCCTCCACCGATACCGGCGGTGAGCAGTTGCCGACAGTTCACGATGGCATGTGCGGACCGTTCCATAGCAGCTGGGTCGATCTGCTGGCGCATGGCATTCGCTGTTCCGTAGATCGCACTGAGCACCCGGTCCAGCGCCTGCTCCACAGTGGGCGTCTGGTGGTCCGGTACAGGGTGCAGATACTGGAGGCTGACGGCAAGGTTCTGGGCGAGGCGGAGCTTGAATTCCTTGAAACCGTCGCACCCGAGCGATCGGCAAAAGCGGATCACCGTTGGCGTCGAGACATTTGCTGCTTCAGCAACATCTGCGATCGACATGGAGCTGATGCTGTCGATCCGCTGGCGCACGAAATCGGCAACCCGCTGCTCGCGGGCTGCAAGTTGGCCGTCCATCCGGTTTAAGGCGGAAATAACGTCGGGAACCTTTGCCTGCCCGCGCGTGGGAAGGCGTGCTTCGTTACCCGTTTGCTTTGTCACGGCGCTCTTCCTCGCTACATCGGTGCTCTTATTTGATTTGTAACTAAAGTATTTTTTGCGCGTAATTGCCATACTAAAATTACATCAATTCTGACCCTTAGGCGCTAAATTGGTAATTTTATGAAAAAATACCGCTTGATTTCGGAATCTTTCTGATCAATTTTGTAAAAAAATTACATATTGGGAGGACGCATGCGGAACTCGGTTGCTACAGTTTCGGATCGCCTGAACACCGCAGTGGAGGCGGTTGTGGCGTTCCTGATGCTGTTGTTGGTTCTGGATGTCTGGCTAGGAGTTCTGGACCGCTACTACTTCGGATGGCAGCTGCCATGGCCGGAAGTGCTCGCCCGCTATCTGATGATCTGGGCAGCGATGCTGGCTGTTTCCTGCGGCATTGCCCGGCGCGAGCATATCGGGCTGACGGCTTTCGTGTCGCTCCTGCCGAAAAGCCTGCGTCGCACTCTGCTCATTGCGATGGATGTGCTTGTGCTGGGTCTTTTCCTCTATGTCGCCTGGTTTGGCCTTGGCTTTGCGCAAGGCGGCATCAAGCGGGAAGCGATGATCTTCGGTGTGAGCCTCGCGCCATTTTATGCGGCCATTCCCGCCGCGGCGATTATCTGCTCGATCCAGCAACTGCTCGTCTTGATCCGGGATCTCGGGGCTCACCTTGAGCCTGACGTTGTGACGGAGGCCGCATAATGTTTGCAGCTCTCGCTTTTGTGCTTCTCATCCTGTTCGGAATGCCAATCGGTTTTGCCATCGGGGCTGCAGGCGTTGTCGGTCTTATCGACATGGGAGGAACCCAGTTCCTCGCCATCGGCCCGAGCAAGATTTTCAACGGCCTCAACATCTTTCCGTTCCTCGCCATGCCGTTCTTCATTCTTGCCGGCGAAATCATGAATGACATCGGCATAACCGACCGGCTGGTGAAGCTGGCACAGGTTCTTGTTGGCCGGTTCCGCGGCGGACTGGCGCATACAAACATGCTCGCATCGGTGTTCTTTGCGGGGCTGACCGGGTCTGCAACGGCTGATGCTGCCGCCTTCGGGCGCACGCTCGTGCCTGCCATGGTCAAGGAGGGATATCGGCGCGATTATGCCTGTGCGGTGACAGCTGCAGGTTCGATCATCGGCCCGACCATTCCGCCGTCCGGTTTGATGGTTGTCTATGGCTCACTGATGGGTGTCTCCATCGCCGGTCTTTTTGCAGCAGGCATTCTCCCAGGCCTTGTGATCTGTGCGGTCTGTATGGTGGTCATCGTTCTCGGCGGCAATCGCGAAAATCTGCCAAAGGCGAGCCGTGGTGCCAGCCTTCGAGAGGTCTGGCAGACCTTTGTGGGGTCTTTGACTGCGCTTGCCATGCCGATCATCATTCTTGGCGGCATTCTGGGCGGGGTGGTGACGCCAACCGAGGCTGCGTCCATTGCGGTAGCCTATGCGCTCTTCATCGGTGTCTTCGTCTATCGGACGCTGACTGTTCGTTCCTTTTACCGGATGCTGGTGCGGACTGCGCGCATCACTGGGGTCATTTTCGTGATCATCGCCTTTGCCGGAATTCTCGGCTGGTGGATGAGCTTTGAACGCATTCCGCAGCTGATCGCGGAAACCGTGCTGGGGCTCAGCGACAATCGCTATGCGGTGATTGCCATCATCATCTGCCTGCTGTTGGTCGTTGGCATGGTGATGGATATCACCGCCATCCTGATCATCCTTGCACCAGTACTGGTTCCCCTGACCGCCCAGGTCGGTCTGGAGCCGATCCATGCGGGCATCATTTTCGTGCTCGCGCTCAACATTTCCCTGATGACGCCGCCCGTGGGGGCCTGCCTCTTCGTGCTGTCATCGGTCACGGGTGAAAAGCTGGAGCGAATATCGATCAAGCTCATGCCCTTCCTGATCGCGGAAATCGCGATCCTCTTCATCTTCGCGTTCTGGGAAGACGCGGCCCTTCTTATCCCGCGAGCCCTCGGGTTCGCCTGACAAATCTGAGTAATCACTGGAGGAGACTAAGATGCTCAAGACACTCGGACTCGCGCTGACAGCGAGCATGATAGCAACATCCGCGCTGGCTGGCGGCGTAATCAAGTTTGGTCACGACAACAAGACCGATCCGTTCGAAAATCCGGCACATGCCTGTACTGCTGTGTTTTCTAACATTCTGCAGTCTGGCACCAATGGCAGTGTCTCGGTAGAGGTTTACGGATCGAACCAGCTTGGTTCGGCTGCCGAGCATGTCCAGCAGGTTCGTGACGGCATCATTCAGGCGACGCTGACTTCAACCGGGGCCCTGGCCAGCTACTACCCGCGCATTGACGTTCTGAACCTGCCTTTCGCCTTCAACGGCAATGCGGCGACCTATGAGGTCTTTGACGGGCCGTTTGGCAAGGCGTTGGCTGCAGACATCGAGGCAACGCTCGGCGATGTTGTCGTGCTCGGTTTCCCGGACACAGGTGGCTTCTTTGCAGTGACCAACTCCAAGCGTCCGATCGCAAATCTTGAGGACTTCGATGGTATTCGTGTTCGCACCATGACCCTGCCGTCCCACCAGAAGATCATCCAGGCACTTGGCGCGGAAGCCTATCCGCTGTCTTGGGGTGAGGTTTATTCCGGCCTGCAGACAGGTGTGATCGATGGTCAGATGAATCCGGTTCCGATCATCTCCTTTGCGAACTTCTCTGAAGTTCAGAAGTACATGACCCTGACCAACCATCTGTTTTCACCCTACACCTTCATGCTGAACCGCGATTTCTATGAAGGTCTGTCGGACAGCGAGCGGGTTGCCGTTCACACGGCTGCAGAAAACTGTGTTGCTGCCAGCCGCGGTCTTTCCCGCATCATCGAGGCTTCCGATCGCGGTCTTGCTGGCTTGATGGACAAGATGGAAGTTACGGCTCTATCCGCCGAGCAGCGTCAGGCCATGGCATCGGCGACCCAGCCGGCGTTTGAAAACCATGTGATCGAGAACCTTGATCCGAAAGCCGTTGAGCTTCTCACCCTGTTCAAGGGCGAAGTCGGCAAGGCAAACGGCCAGACCTATCTGGACTAATTGATTGCAAAAAATGAACCGGGCCGCAGGTGACTGTGGCCCGGTTTTTTGTTGTCTTGAAAAAATAAGACCCGATCAACCTACTGGATTGTCATGTTGAACGGGCGATATACACGGGGGATCGTGGCTATGATGACCCGGTCGCCATTGGCCAGGCCATCGATATCGATGGATCCACCCAGGCAGGTCGCAATCCGGACAGCCAGGTCCAGTCTCGAGCCCTTGGGTGTATTCATCAATTCGCGGAAGTTACGGACCGGGTTTTCATACCCTTCTGATCCGTCTGTGCCGGACATGCGGGCATAAGCTCCCGCCTTTCCGATGATGATAGAGACTTCGTCGTCATCATACTCGATATCAAGCGAATAGGCTCCGCCCGCAGGCGAATGATCGAGTTCGTAGAGAATGAGAGACGACAGCAATTCCTCTACAAGGGGCTGATCCTGACAGATCTGGCAGGACTCGTTCTTGTCCGTGGCAAAGGTCACATTGCTTGAGGCTATTTCGGAGGAGAACTCCGTAAGTGTTTCCTCGATCACATCGGGCAAGCTGAAGAGCGTTTGCTTGACCAATCCATCTCTGGGCTGTTCGTCGAAGCGGTCCAGACGGAGGATCAGTTCGTGTTTCAGCAGCTCGACGCTCTTCTTGATGTCGTGAATCGTGGCGGCGTCCTGGATCTCACCCTCTGTGCGTTTGGCTTGTGCCTCGAAGAGAAGCGTCGTGGAGCGTTCGACCTGTTCCAGTTGAAGCAGCATTGTGGCGAGCCACGGCTTCAGGATGTTGTTTTTTTGTACCTCGAACGTGCCGATCTTTTCGCGCACATCCATGCTGTGCTGCGCTTCTTCCAGTGCCCGGTCGATGGTGCGGTCAAGATTGCCGGTTGTGATGTCGGATCGCGACAGGAGTGTCAGGGCGCCAGATTTCCGGCTAAAGGACTCCAGCTTTCCAAGGTCATGATCGCTGGTGAGGATGACCGGCAGGTAGCCTTCACTGAAAATCTTCTTGATCATCGTCAGGCCACCGTCGTCCGACGGAAGGAGTGATACGATGCAAAGGTCCGGTTTTTCTTTCGGAATCAGCAGATTTGCTTCATCAGCGGACTGACACTGCCGGGTGTCGAACCTGTATTTCGGGGATTTTGCCAGGCTTTCGCAAATCCGCGCTGTATCAGCTGGGTCTTCTGTAACAATCAGGACCTTGAGTTGCTGCCGCGTCTGCGCCGCAAACTCACTAACACCAGTCAGGGATATGTCACTTCTCGCCATGAAAGGCCTCCCATGTAGTATCCCCTGCATTAACGAGGAGCAGAATGACCGCTTCAATTGCTATTATTCACTATGATCAGAAAATAATTTCGGTCAACGAATAATATAGTTCGTTCTATATAGAATGCTTATCTTGAATATATTACTGGTTAACTTTTTATTTAAGTCACTATTGGTTGTAAAATAAGGATTTTCGGAAATTTGTTGTCGGAAAAAATGCCTAGGTTATCTTGCGGATATAACATCAGTTAACACCCGCTAAACTAACAATGGCTCTTAAAAAATGGGGTAACTTTCAGTAATATGAAAGCATGAAAGCCGGTTTTTGACGTCGGGGGTTCAGCCAATTCTGACAAATCCTGACACGAAGGACGTCCGTAACAACCATTCCGGGATAAAAAATAGCGCCTTAAGACAAGAGACACGCAAATTCAGGAGAGCGGTGTTTTCCTCGTCCTCGGGATTGTTGTGCCCAAAAAGGCGAGAAGGCGGCCTGACACAGGCCGCCTTCGTCAATCCAGGTCTTGTCATGCGTCGCCATCAGGCAGGAATGACCTCCAGGACCGGCTGAACCATCTTGCTGATGGCGGCAAAATCAAGCTTGCCTGAGCCGAGAACCGGAACTTTCGAAACGATGCGGACTTCTGAAGGGATCATCAGATCCTGCGCACCGCGCTGCTTTGCCTCGGTGATGAACGCGCTGCGCTCGGCTTTCGGGTTCTCTGTGACCAGAATGAGCTTTTCGCCTTTCCTTGGGTCCTTGACTGATGCGACGGCGGACAGGTGCTCCGGCCAGATCTGGCCTGCCAGTGCCTCGATCGCAGCCAGCGAGACCATCTCCCCGCCGATCTTTGCGAAGCGCTTCGCGCGGCCCTTGATCTTGATGAAGCCATCCTCGTCAATGTCGACGATATCTCCTGTGTCATGCCATCCGTCGACAAGCGGCTGGATCACACCCGGATTGTCAGCCTTCAGATAGCCGACCATCACGTTCGGTCCGGAGACAAACAGGCGTCCGCCGGTTTCAACACCTGGGACCGGCTCCAGACGCGCCTTCATTCCCGGCATCAGCTTGCCAACGGTATCCGGCCTGTTGAACATCGGCGTGTTGATAGCGATGACCGGTGCTGTTTCCGTGACCCCATAGCCTTCCAGAATGCGGACACCGAAGCGCTCCATATAGATCTGACGGGTCGAGGGCTTGACCGGCTCTGCACCGGCGAAACAGTAGCGCAGCGAACGGAAGTCATAGGCATGAGCGACGCGGGCATAGCCGTTGAGGAACGTGTCCGTGCCGAACAGGATTGTCGCGTTGGAAGCGTAGATCAGCTCAGGAATGATCCGGTAGTGAAGCGGAGAGGGGTAGAGATAGGTCTTCACGCCGGAGATCAATGGCAGGATCGTGCCGGTCGTCAGACCGAAGGAATGGAACATCGGCAGGACGTTGAACACCTTGTCGCCGGGGGTGAAGTCGATCCGGGCCGCTGCCTGAGTGGCATTGGCAAGGATGTTCTTGTGGGTGAGAACGACACCTTTGGGCGTGCCTTCCGAGCCGGAGGTAAAGAGGACGACCGCGTTGTCATCGCCGTTGCGCTCCACCAGCGGACTGGTCTTGGTCAGGAAGCCGACAAGCTTGTCGAGCGAACTGATGGTTTCGCGAACCTCGTCCAACCAGATGAAACGGACTTTCTCTGCAATGGCCTCGGCCAAGGGCTCCAGTTTTGCCTGCTTGATAAAGGCGCGTGACGACAGGATTGTGCGAACATTGGCAGCCTTGCAGGCGGACAGGATGTTTTCTGCACCCGCTGTGAAGTTTATCATGGCGGGAACCTTGCCTGCGGACATGGTCGCGAGAACCGTGACGACCGATCCGTTGGCGTTTGGCAGCATGACGCCAACCGTGTCCTCTCCAACGGTGTACTTGGTGATCTTGCGTGCCAGCACGGACGCTCCCGTCAGCAGCTTGCCATAGGTTAGCTTGCCAGTGACCGGGTCCTCGATGGCCAGCTCCGACATGCCGCGCTCCTTGGCTGCATCGATGACCTTGTCGAGAATGGTCTTGTCTTCCGACAAACTGGTCTGGAACATCAGGCCGGACATCAGCTCGTAAAGGGCACTTCCGGCAGCGGCGCGGCGCTTGCGGCCTTTCAGGTTTTCCGGCAACTCGAGTTTTGTCGGTTCCATGATGGTCACCTTTACTTTCGGGAACAGCTTCTTGGTGATCTGGGACGGATTGAGATAGGAGAAGGGTGTCTTTTCCAGCCCGTCGATGCGGATCGGCACGATTTGCGCGCCGGTCTTGTCGGCCACCATGGCGGCCCCGTCATAGACTTTCATCAGGCCGCCGGTGACGGTCAGGCGTCCTTCGGGGAAGATTGCCATCGGCTCACCCGACTTCACGACATTGATGAGAGACCGGGTGGCCATCGGTTTGGCCGGGTTGATCGGCAAGGCATTGGCAAGGCGCAGGAACGGACGGATCCACCAGCGCTGTGCGACCTCATAATCGATGGCAAAGGTCGGAGTCTTGTCGGTCAGGGTGAGTGCGAGGCCGGCGTCCAGATAGCTGACGTGGTTCATGGCAAGGATCGGTGCGTCGCCTGCCTTTTCGAGGTTCTCCAGTCCCTTCACTTCCATGCGGAAGAAGGCGCGATAGAGAATGGAGATGAAGTCACGCATCGGATTTGTGGGCAGAAACTTGAGCATGATGAGACCTGCAACCGTGTTGAGGATGGCAAGAACAATCAGGACATTGGCAACACTGGCGCCGTAGGCCTGCGCAATGGCAAGGCCAATGCCGCCAAGGGTCATGACGCCTGCGCCCAGTGCGTTTGAGCCGGCAATTACCCGGGCCCGATTTTCTGCCTTGGCCCATGTCTGAAGGGCTGTGAAGGTTGGAACCACGAGCATGGCACCGGAGATGGCGAGGCCTGCCATGTCGATGCTGATCCGTAGGACGCCGTCATGTTTCAGAAAGGCCCAGAGAGTAAGGCCTTCGGCAGCGGGAACTGCATTCGACAGGACGAGGGCCGTATCGAGGCTGAAGATTGCGATAAATAATGTGCCAACAGGGGCGGGAAGCAGGACAACACGACCTGCGGAAAACCAGGCGGCGAGAGCCGAGCCGACACCGATGGACAGGGCAAATACCGTTAGGAAATAGGTGACAGCTGCTTCATCGCCGCCAAGGATATCCTTCACCATGACCGGCAGCAGGGACATGACCAGTGCCCCGGACAGCCAGAACCACGCGTTCATCGCAGCAACTCGCATCAAGCGACTGTCTTCACTCAGGTCTTTCAGCATCTGAATGGTCGATGTGAAGATGTTGCGATTGATGCTGAAGGTCGGGGAGGCCGGGGTCGTTGAGGGGATCCAGCGGCTGAATGCATAGCAGGAAAAGGCAAGGACGATCATCACAGGCGCAAAGCTCAGGGCAGCGGATCCGCTGGCAAAGAGAAAGCCTGCTGCAATGGTTCCGCCAAGGATGGCCAGAAATGTGCCGGCTTCGACCCAGGCATTGGCGCGCGGCAGTTCCGACACATGCAGGTGATCGGGCAAGAGGCTGTATTTGACAGGGCTAAACAGCGCCGACATCGCCCCGAAGAGGAACAGGGCTGCGAATAGAACGGGAATGGACGACAAGGCCATGCCGACAATTGCCAGAGCGGCGCCACCCACTTCGACCAGCTTGTAGCGTTGGGCCAACATGGACTTGTCGAACTTGTCTGCCAGTTCCCCGCCAAGAGCAGACAGGAAGAGGAATGGGGAAATGAAGACCGCTCCGGCGAGCGCAATCAGGCTGCTTGCGGAGGATCCATCCGAACCGGAGGCTCCAACCTGAAACAGGATCAGGAACACCAGAACGTTCTTGAGAAAGTTGTCATTGAATGCGGACAGGAACTGCGTCCAGAACAGGGGGGCAAAGCGCCGCGTTACCATGAGAGACTTGGTCATATTCTCCTCCGGGATTCGGGGAGCCGGTTTTCCGCGGCCCCCTGTCATCCAGTTTGTCTTCAAACCTGATCCGACTTGCTGATGTCCATCAGAAGCTTTTCGGTCTTTGCGTCTTCCAGACGGTTATGAAATTTCGCCGCTTCCTCTCGGTCACGCATTGTCTTTGTCAGCGTGACTGCTGTGTGGACCAACATAATCGCGGCCATGGTGTAGAAACCCTTAGCGGAGAAGCTTGCTTCGAGATTGTAGATGCCAAGGCCCATCATGATCGCGGCAACGCCGAAGCTGCCTGCGGTGAACATGGTCCAGGTGCTGGTGTGTTTGATCGGTGCGTCCTGCATTGGTTTTCTCCTGTTAAACTCTGTTTTCAATCATCAGGTTGGGTTGGATGTCGGATTTCAGACGTTCCAGTATGGCATCGGCCGACGTGCGCAGCGGGGTGCCGCAACCGGCATCTGCCAGCTTTTCAATCATGGTCTGCGGGTTGTCCTGGGGGCTGAGTTCCTGAAAGGCCTGATCAGCCAGGGCAGCCCGTTCTTGCCGGGCCTCGATTTCCATCAGGCGGGTTTCGGCCTGAAGGAGGCTCGCCGTGTCGGTTGTTGCGCCGACAGTGGTGGCCTTCATCACTTTTTGCCGCACCAGGGCAGTGCGCTCGCCC
Organism: Roseibium sediminis; assembly: GCF_008711325.1. Lineage (GTDB taxonomy): Bacteria > Pseudomonadota > Alphaproteobacteria > Rhizobiales > Stappiaceae > Roseibium > Roseibium sediminis. Next base: position 83,387 of record NZ_VXDB01000001.1, on the reverse strand, counting down.
CGCTTGAGACTGCGGAGCCGGAACTCCGCCTTGCGCAGGTTGTCCGAGAGCTGGGTAAGCTCCTGTTCGAAGGCGCGGGTTGTTCGCTCAAGGGCCGTTTTCTCGTCTTCGAGAATGGCAATTGCCTCGGCGGCTTCTCGCGCCAGTTTTTCCTGACCTTTGGCAAGGGCGTCTCGCGCCCGGATTTCCAGATCAGTGATGTTTTGTGCGGCCCGAGCAACCTGACGAAGGTCCTGTTCATTTTGGGCCTTGGCCAGCGCGACGGATTGGCGCGCGGCGAGAACGGCAGTTCCGGCTTCCCGGATCTGAGCAGATAGGAGAGCGAATTCCTGCGCGTCCCTTGCCTGCCCTGAAACGGAGCTGAAAAGCTGCTTGAGTTGGTACATCAGACTTCCAGTCATCGTTTTCTCCAAAAGTGAACGTCGTTCACCATTTGACAAAAACACAAGAATAGGTCAGGGTCAAGAAAAAAATGAACTGAGTTCACTTTTTGTGATGGAGACGAGATGAGTGGTTTGCAGCAGGCCAAGAGCGAAGAGACCCGCAGAAAGGTGCTGGAAGCGGCCTGTGAGGCCATAGAAACCGGCGGCCTTGCGGCGGTGAATATCCGGAATATCGCAAAGGAGGCGGGGTACTCGATTGGCTCGGTCTACAAGCATTTCAAGGATGTCGACGAGCTGATCATTGCCGTAAACACTCTGACCTTTTCAAAGATGAAGGATCGTATGGCCGAAGCCTTTGAGGCCGAGGACGATCCGTTGGATCGCCTTCAGGCACTGGCACGCACCTATTATCGTTTCTCACGCGAGAACACGAAGCTCTGGTTGACGCTCTTCGGACACCGTTTGCCGGAGGACTATCCAACACCGGAAGAACATGTGCAGGCGAATGTCGACTTGCTGAGTTTTGTCGGTCGGGCGCTTCAGGGCCTGCATCCGGAGCTAGAAGGTGAGGAACTCACCGTTCGCGTGAAGACCTGTTTTGCTGCGGTCCATGGCATTGTCGCTCTGTCCTATGAGCGCAGATTTGTCAGTCTCAGCGATGAAGTTCTCGAGCGCGAGCTTGAATTTGCCGTCGCGCGTCTTGTCGCCTGATCAAAAAAAGAGGCCGACTGCTGCCGGCCTCTTCTCATGTGTTGTATGTGTGCCTGAGGATCAGAGCACGTCTCGCATTTACTGAAACACTCGACGTGCTCTAAGTATCCACTTCGCCAAAAAATGCTCTAGACAGTGCCACCGAGAGAGCCTTCGAGAGCTACAAGCTCCTGACCGCCGGCCATCATGTCCTGCAATTCCTCGGCAGAGATCTGCCCGCGTTGGGCGGTGCCAAGGGTCTGGCCACGGTTCAGCACGGTGAAACGATCGCCCACTGCCATGGCATGGCGAACATTGTGGGTGATGAACACCACGGCAATGTCCTGCTTGCGCACCTTGTCGATGGTGGCAAGCACGTTGGCCGTCTGGCGAACGCCCAGAGCGGATGTCGGTTCATCGAGGATGAGCACCTTTGCTCCGAAATGAACCGCACGGGCAATGGCAACTGTCTGACGTTCGCCGCCCGACAAGGTTCCCACCGCCTGATCAGGGCCACGCAGGTTGATGCCCATCTTGCGCATCTCGTCCATCGTGACTTGATTGGCATATTCATGATCGAAGAAGTTCATCCCGACCACTTTCTTGACCGGTTCGTTGCCCATGAAGAAATTGCGGCTGACGGACATCAGCGGGATCATAGCCAGGTGCTGGTGCACGGTCGCAATGCCTGCATCCATCGCATCACGCGGACTTTCGAAGTTCATCGGGCGACCTTCGAACAGGATTTCGCCGCGTGTCGGTTTGTGAACCCCCGACATGGTCTTGATGAAGGTCGACTTGCCTGCGCCGTTGTCGCCCAGAAGGCAGTGGCATTCACCGGGATAGACATCGATGGAGACACCCGCCAGCGCGATGACGCTGCCGAAATGCTTTTCGATGTTTTTCATCTGGATGATGGGTTCGTGGGTTGTACGCGTGTTCATGTCAGCGCTCCCCCGTGATGATGCGGCGGATATAGGTGTTGAGGATAACCGCTGCGAGCAGGATGACACCGAGGAACACCCGGAAAAGGCTCGATTCAACTCCGGCAAAGAACAGACCCTGCTGCACGACACCGAAGATGAGCGCCCCAAGTGCAGCCCCCAGAACCGACCCGTAACCACCGGTCAACAACGCGCCGCCAATAACCACGGCGATGATGGCTTCGAATTCTTTCAAGAGACCACGGTCAGCACCGGCTGAGCCGAACTCCATCACCTGACAGGTTGCGAAAACGGTCGCGCAGAAGGCAGTGAACATGAACATCAGGATCTTGACCCGGTTCACCGGCACACCCGAGTTGCGAGCTGCTTCCGCATCGCCACCAGAGGCGAAGACCCAGTTTCCGAAGCGTGTCTTGGTCAGGAGAACGTGGCCGAAGATCACGAGAGCGATCGCCCAGACGATCAGCATCGGAATGCCGTCGACCACTGGTTCTCCGGCCCGTGAGCCGCGTTCGAAGACTTCGATGACTCCGGCTTCGCCCAGCCACTGGAAGAATGAGGTGCCAATCTTGCCGCCGAAGATCGGAGCAAGCCAGTCGCCTTCGGCCGCGTCGCGAATGCCGCCGATGATCGTCTTGCGTTCGATGGTTTGCGGAATATAGATGGTGAAACCGCGCAGGATGAACAGGAACGCGAGCGTCACGATAAAGCTCGGCAGGCCTGTCTTCACGACGATCCAGCCGTTGAGCGCTCCCAGCGCAAGGCAGATGGCGAATGTCGTGATGATGGTAAGCCACATCGGCCATCCGAGCACGACGCCAAAGACGGCAACCATCATGCCGGCAAAGCCGATCATGGAGCCGACGGAAAGGTCGAATTCACCTGCGATCATCAAAAGGCAGGCGCCGACGGCGATGATCATGAATTGTGCGGATACGAGAGACCAGTTCAGGGCCCCTTGGGCGGCGAACATGCCACTGTCGGATGCAAAGAGCAAAAACAGCAGGAACACGGCAACGGTGCCAACCATCCCACCCAACTCTGGGCGGATCAGTGCGCGGCGTAAAGGAGATATCTCCTTAATTCGCTCGTCTGTTTGTGCAATATCGACCATTTTCCTCCCCATGGCCTAAGCGCCGGATACAACACGGGCGGCCATTGGGGCCGCCCGCAAAGATTTTCGACTTAGCGATATTCGCCAGCGAACTTTTCAACCATGGTCAGGCCGTCCTTGGTGACGAAACCCGGGCCGGAGTTGATGTTGTTGCCCGGCAGAACGCCAAAGCGGTCCCAGTTGGCCAGGATGACGACCGGCAGGTAAGCCTGCAGGAACGGCTGCTGGTCGATGCCCCACTTGATGGTGCCGTCCTTGATGCCCTTCACGATTTCCTCGCCAAGGTCGAACGTGCCGAAGTGGATGGAACCGGCCATGCCGTTTTCCTTCAGCGCTGCAATGGTCGGGTCAGCGGAAACCGGGCCGAGGGTCAGGATGCCGTTGACGTACGGATTTGCGGACAGGTAAGCCAGAACCTTGTTCTTGATTTCCGACGGGTCAGTGCCGGAATCCATCATTGCATCGCCAAGGTCGATACCGAGGCCGTCAGCATAACCGCGGCAACGCTCGCCGACTGTCGGCTGCTGGATGGCGTGGTTCACGCAGAGGAACTTGGTGACGCCTTCACCCTTTGCACGAAGACCAGCTGCAAAGCCTGCGTCATATTCCGGCTGACCGACATACATCAGGGCGCCGACTTCACGAGCCTGATCCGGGGTGCCGGTGTTCATGATGATGACATCGATGCCCTGATCAACCGCATTGCGGATCGGGCCCTTCAGAACGTCAAAGTCTGCCAGAGTGGTGATGATGCCATCCGGGGAAGACGCGGCAGCCTGCTCGATGATGCGGGCCATGTCTGCAATGTCGCCGGTCGGCGGGTTGCGGTATTCGACTTCAGCGCCGACCTGCTTGCCAGCCAGGGCAATGCCGTTCTTGATGGTGTTCCACCAGGTGTCGCTGTCAGGAGCGTGGCTGACGAGGATGTATTTCTCGCCTTCAGCGGAAGCGGTGTTCGCAGCCACGAAAGGTGCGGCAACGACGGCAGCTGCCATCAGAAGTGCCTTGAGTGTGGATTTCATTCATTCCTCCCAAGAAGTTTCCATTCGCATGGATAAAGAGGGCTCTCATGCCTCTCTCACCTACAGGAAACCACGATGTAAGAAATTTTGCAACCGGTTGCAAAAATGATTTTTCAATTTAATAATGCCGAGGTCGGTTCCTTGGGGTATTTAGAGCGGATAAACGGGCGGAAAGACGGGGGTCGCAGATGGCGGCAACATTGAAGGATGTGGCGGAATTGGCAGGCGTTTCCCGCTCTGCTGTCTCGCGCACCTTCACGGACGGGGCGTCCGTTTCCGCCAAGACACGGCGCAAGGTCGAAAAAGCGGCTGAAGAACTTGGATATACGCCGAACTATCTTGCCCGTAGTCTGACGACCCGCAGAACCAAGCTTATCGGGCTCGTCTCCAACAACTTCCACAATCCGATTTTTCTGGAAGTGTTCGACCAGTTTACGCGCAAGCTGCAGGAAAGCGGACTGCGCCCGCTGTTGGTGAACCTTTCCCAGGAAATGGAGCCGGAAAACTCGGTTCAACTGCTGCGGCAATATTCGGTCGATGGCGTTGTGGTTGCCTCGTCCACCTTGCCGCCCAGTTTCTCGAAGGCGTTCAAGGATGCCGGAGTGCCCGTGGTCAACAGTTTCGGCCGGTATTCGACATCGCCCGAAGTGCATGTTGTGGGGATCGACAACGTCGAATGCGGCCGCATGGCTGCTCGCGAGCTGATTGCACGGGGTTATCGGCGCGTCGCGTTTCTCGGTGGCCCGGAAATGGCTACTTCGACCCAGGATCGTCTTCGGGGCTTTGAGGAAGTTATCTCCGCGGCTTCTGACATTTCCATGACCTACAGCTTTGCAAAGGCCTATTCCTTTGAGGCGGGCCGCGAGGAAATGCAGAGGATCATCGGCTCTGGCGATGTTGCCGAAGCCTATTTCTGCGGGGATGACGTTCTGTCGATTGGCGTGATGAGTGCGATCGCCGATGCGGGAATGAAGGTTCCCGCAGATGTCGGGATTATCGGGCTGAATGACATGGAAATGGCGGGATGGCAGAACATCAATCTGACCACGATCCGTCAGCCGGTTCAGCAGATTATCAATTCTTCGGTCGAGTTGATTGTCTCGATGCTGGATGATCCGGAGCGATATCCGGAAACACGTCTCTTTCCGTGTCAGATCATCGAGCGGGGAACGCTGCGCCCCCGTATCGAGGGCGCAGCATCCTGAGTTGATTTACCGGAACATCGGCGGTCTTGCGTCCACCCACTTGCCCTGGTTTTTACCCGAATCTGCCACGGCAAATACAGCTGCCATGGAGCGCAGGCCGTCTTCTGCACGCGGGTAGAGGTCTGCTGCCGGATCCATCGCGCGGCCTTCCTTTTCGGCCCGAATGGCTTCTGCCAGATCCTTGTAGATGTTGGCAAAGGCCAGCGGCATGCCCTCGGCATGGCCGATGGTGACACGGGTCGTGCGGTCGGCTTCCGGGGACAGGTTTGCTTCCCCGCGTTCGATGGTCTGAAGGCGACCATTGAGCGGCATCCAGAACAGCTGGTTCGGCTGTTCCTGGGACCAGCGCAGGCCGCCTTTTTCACCGAAGACCTGCAGCGTCAGGCCATGTTGGCGACCAATGGCAACAGAGGAGGTCCAAAGACGCCCGACGGTGCCGCCATTCATGCGGAAATTGACCATCGCATCGTCTTCAAGCTCGCGGCTGGCAATGCAGGAAACAGTGTCCGCGCTCAGGCTTTCAACTTCCTGACCGGTGACGAAGGAAGCCATGTGCAGGGCATGAATGCCGCAATCGGCAAACTGTGCGGAGACACCTGCCTGTTTCGGGTCATACCGCCAACGAACACGCGGGTTGTCGGCATCAGCTGCATCGGCGTGGTGGCCGTGAGCAAACTCCGCCTTGACCAGCCGGATGTTGCCGAGATCACCACGAGCCACCATGGCCTTCATGTGCCGGACCAGAGAATAGCCGGTGTAGCCGTAGTTCACGGCGCAGATCTTGCCGACAGACTTGGCGAGTTTGACGATTTCCTCGCCTTCCTCGACTGTCATGGTCATCGGCTTTTCGCACAGGACGTGGAAACCGGCTTCCAGAAACGACTTGGTGATCTCGAAGTGGGTTGAGTTCGGCGTCGCAACGGTCACCAGATCAACCCGGTCGCTGCGACCCTTTTCGCCTTCCAGCATTTCGCGCCAGTCGCCATAAGAGCGATCAGCGGCAAGGCCGAGTTTCTGGCCATAGGCGCGGCCTTCCGCCGGGCGATGGTCCAGTGCGCCTGCCGTGAACGAGAACTCGCCGTCAAGGCCTGAGCCAAGCCGGTGAGCAGGGCCGATCTGGCTGCCTTCACCGCCGCCGATCATTCCCCAAAGTAGTCTTGCCATCTCAGTCGTGTCCTATTTGAAGCCGATCGATTCCAGATACTGCCGGTTGGCAATCGCGTCCGTGATCGGCGAAACATCCAGCGTCGGGTCGCAGTCCTGTTCAACCGTGCACCAGCCCTCAAAGCCCTTGTCGAGCAGAAGCTGGCGGACGGCCGGGAAGTCGACGTCGCCGTCGCCCAGATTGCAGAAAATCCCCTGGCCGCAGGCGTCGTAGAAACCGGTGCGGTTCTCGATGACATCTGCCTTCACTTTCGGATCGATGTCCTTGAAGTGCATGTAGGAGATGCGGTCGATATGGCGCTTCATGAAGGCGACCGGATCGAAGCCGGCATAGGAATGGTGGCCTGTGTCGAAGCAGATCTTCAGGATCTTCTCGTCGACCTCATTCAACAGGCGTTCCAGTTCCGGCTCAAAATCCATGAAGCCGGCAGCGTGGGCATGAATGCCGACGGTCAGGCCGTATTCCTCGGTGCCGATGCGGGCAGCTTCCGCAATACGGTCGCGGTAGGCTGTCCACTCCGCCTTGTCCATCTGTTCGGCCTCGTTCACGCGACCGGCGGTCGGGGCGCGGCGAGGGGAGATGGAATCGATCAGGACAAGATGCTTCGCGCCATGGGCCACCAACGCCTTGCAGGTGCGGTGCGTGCCGTCCAGAACATTTTCCCAGGCTTCCGGGTCATGGAATGCGCGGAAGACAACGCCGCCGATTAGCTCCATGTCGTGTTCGGCCAGTGCCTCTCCGAGAACCGCCGGATCTTCCGGCATGAAGCCAACCGGCCCCAGTTCAATGCCCTTGTATCCTGCGTCGGCGCATTCCTTCAGGACGGTTTTCCAGGCGGGGTTTCTCGGGTCATCCGGAAACTCAACGCCCCAGGAACAGGGCGCATTACCAATGCGGATGCTCATTCGTTCGAGCCTTTCAGACTGCAAAGTTGATTATAGTGTTTGCCAGGACTTCGTCTTCGACGAAACCATGGCAGCTTCAAGGATCCGCTTGACCTCAAGGCCGTCGCGGAATGTCGGCCAGACGGGTTGTCCTGTTTCGATTGCTTTCAGGAAATCCCGTGCTTCGATGATGATCTGGTCCTGATAGCCTGTGCCGTGGCCCGGTCCCTGGCAAAAGGGCAGGTAATCCGGGTGGGCGGGGCCAGTCAGGATCTTGCGGAAGCCGCGTTCGGCCTCCGGGTCGTCCATGCGGTAGAGCCAGATTGCGTTCTGGTCTTCCTGATCGAACCGGATTGCGCCCTTGGTTCCCGTAACTTCATAGGCGTATCCCATCTTGCGTCCAGTGGAGATGCGGCTGAAATACATCTGCCCCATCACGCCATTTGCAAAACGGACCATCATTTGTGCGTGATCGTCGTTCGTCACCTTGCCGCCCGGGCGGGTTTCGTGAACGCACTCGACTTCGGCAATCACCCGTTCGATAGGGCCGATGAGGGCGAGGGCGGCGTTCACCATATGCGGGGCAAGGTCGCCGACCGTGCCGTTGGCATCGCCTTCGGTTCGCCATGTGGCCGGGGCGTTCGGATCTGCCAGAAAGTCTTCCGTGTGTTCGCCGCGAAACCAGGTCACGTCGCCGATTTCGCCCTCTGCGATCAGCTTGCGGGCATATTGGCTCGCCGGGGTGCGGATATAGTTATAGGCAACCATGTTGATGCAGCCAGTGCGCTCGGCAGCTTCGGTCATGGCGATCGAATCTTCCAGTGTGGCACCCATCGGCTTTTCGCAAAGGACCGGTTTTCCAAGGGCGAAGGCAGCTTCAGCTATTTCCCTGTGGAGAGCCTGCGGTGTTGCAATCACGATGGCTTCAACGGCAGGATCGTTGACGAGGTCCTGCCAGTTTGCCGTGGCGCGGCGGAAACCAAAGGCTGCACGGTACTTCTCGGCTGAGGCCGGGCTGCTGGCGCAGACCATCTCCAGACGCGGCCGCAGTTTGGTCTCGAACACTGCACCTACGGCAGACATGGCCACGGCATGGGCCTTGCCCATATAGCCGCCGCCAAGAATTCCCACTCCAATATCCGCCATTTTCAAGCGTTCCCGAGATTTGGTTTGAAATTTGGTTTGCAACCGGTTGCAAAATTTGTATCTTGAGAACCGAGATCGCGCAAGCGGCAATCGACAATGTCAAGCATGACAGGCTTGAACGGGAGGCTTCAGGATGAACGACACGACGGTCCGTCTGACGACCGCGCAGGCCATCATTCGCTATCTGGAAAATCAGTATATCGAAATCGATGGCACTGAATATCGTGTATGCGGCGGTGGATTTGGCATTTTCGGCCACGGCAATGTGACCTGCCTCGGCGAAGCGCTGAATACTGTGCGCGAGGCCTTGCCGCTTTACCGTGGCCAGAACGAACAAAGCATGGGATTTGCGGCAGCAGCCTATGCCAAGCAATGGCTGCGCCAGCGCTTCATGTTCTGCACGGCAAGTGCGGGGCCCGGCACATCCAACCTTCTGACATCGGCAGCTCTTGCACATGCCAACCGTCTGCCAATGCTGCTTTTGTGCGGGGATGCCTTCCTGACCCGCCTGCCGGATCCGGTTCTCCAGCAGCTGGAGCACTACAACAATCCGACCCTTGGCGTGAATGATGCCTTCAAGGCCGTTTGCCGTTATTGGGATCGCATCACTCATCCCGCACAGGTGATTCAGTCGCTTCCTGCGGCAATTGCAACCTTGCTTGATCCTGCAGATTGCGGCCCCGCTTTCCTCGGCCTGCCGCAGGATGTTCAGGGCTGGACCTATGATTTCCCGGAAGTCTTCTTCGAGAAGAAGGTCCACCGCATCCGCCGTGTAACGCCGGACACCAATGAGGTTCTGGACGCGGTCAAGCTGTTGCGCTCTGCCAAGCGCCCGATGATCATTGCAGGTGGCGGCGTGCAATACAGCCGTGCGGTGAAGGAGCTGCACGAGTTTGCCGAACTGCACGATATCCCGGTCGTCGAAACGATCGCAGGCCGGGCGAACATGCTGGCCGGACACCCGCTCAATATCGGACCGATTGGTGTGACCGGCTCCAACAGCGCCAATGCGATTGCCGAAGAGGCGGACGTCATTCTTGCTGTCGGAACACGCCTTCAGGATTTCACCACGGGATCATGGACTGCGTTCTCCAAGGATGCCCGGTTCATTTCGCTCAATGCCGCCCGGCATGATGCAGGCAAGCACATGTCCTTGCCGATTGTTGGGGATGCCAAGCTGGGCCTCCTCGCTCTTGCCGACAAGATTTCCGACTACAAGGCGCCGGCCGAGTGGGTCGAGAAAGCCCAAGCGGAACGCAAGGCGTGGGATGCCTATGTTGCCGACAACGTTTCCCACGGCAACAACCGCCCCAACTCCTATGCGCAGGCAATTGGTGTCGTGAACGAGCTGTGCGATCCGCGCGACCGTGTTGTCGCGGCGGCCGGTGGTCTTCCGGCGGAAATCACCGCCAACTGGCGGACGCTTGATATCGGCACTGTTGATGTTGAATTCGGCTTTTCCTGCATGGGATATGAAATCGCCGGTGGCTGGGGCGCGCGTATCGCGCAGGCCGAGCGTGAACCGGGGTCTGACACGATCGTGTTCACCGGGGATGGCTCTTATCTGTTGATGAACTCCGACATCTATTCGTCGGTTCTTTCCGCCAAGAAGCTGATCATTCTCGTTTTGGACAACGGCGGCTTTGCGGTCATCAACAAGTTGCAGAACAACACCGGTAACGAGAGCTTCAACAACCTCATTGCGGATTGCCCGACGATTCCGGAGGCCTTTGCGGTCGACTTTGAGGCGCATGCCCGGTCCATGGGGGCAATCGCAGAGACCGTTGCCAATCCCGCCGAGCTTGGAGAAGCCTTCAAGCGGGCAAAGGCTGCGGACCGCACCTATGTGATCTGCATGCAGGTTGATGCCTATGAAGGTTGGACCAAGGAAGGTCACACCTGGTGGGAAGTCGGTACTCCGCATATCACCAATGATCCGAAGGTTCGCGAGGCCCATGAGGCCTGGGAAGTGACCCGCGCAAAACAGCGTCGGGGTGTCTGATGCTTCTTGATGCTATTGCCAAAAACAACTTCGTGATCGTCGGACGCGCCGGGATCGACTTCTACACGGACGCCGGGGTGCGCGCCGAAGATGCGGAGACCGTCAGCGTCGGTCTTGGTGGGTCTGCCGCCAATATCGGAGCCGGGATCTGCAAGCTTGGCGGCAAGGCTGCGCTTGTGACCCGTGTCTCCGATGACAGTGTTGGCAGCTACTGCATCGGCCAGTTGAAGCGCTACGGCGTTGATGCAAGCCATGTCATGCCGGTTGGCGGCGAGTATCGCAATTCGCTCGCCTTCTATGAATCGGTGGTCGAGGGGCACCGCAATGTCATCTACCGGAACGGCGCAGCCGATTTCCAGATGGATGAGGCGGATGTTTCAAGGGTCGACTACAGCCGCTATTCGGCGATGATCACGGCAGGGACTGTCTTTGCGGCAGAACCGTCGCGGTCCGCGACCTTCAAGGCCTTTGAGCTTGCAAAGGCCGCCAACCTTCCGATCATCTTTGACGTCGACTATCGCCCTTATTCCTGGCCTTCAGCAGAAGTTGCCGCCGAAGTTCTCTCCCGTGCCGCCAGCCAGTGCGACATGATTGTTGGCAACGACGTCGAGTTCGGTTTCATGGCCGGTGACTACGACAAGGGGCTGGAAAAGGCGCGCGAACTTGCTGCAACCACGGCTGCCCTCGTCATCTACAAGATGGGAGAAGAGGGCGCGATCACGATCATGGGTGGTGAGGAAATTCGTACCGGCATTTATCCGGTCGAGGCGCTCAAGCCCAATGGGGCCGGCGACAGCTTCATGAGCGGGCTTTTGACCTCCATTGCCGACGGGTTCAGCCTCAAGGAAGCCGTGCTTCGAGGGTCTGCCTGCGCCTCCATCGTCGTTGGTTCCGTCGGCTGTGCGCCAGCCATGCCCACCCGTCCCGAACTTGAGGCCTTTCTGGCTTCCCATCCCGGTCCCACACATTCCTGAAAGGCAGTCCCATGCATATCGCTCCGCACGACAACCAGAACAAGCCGATCGTGGACGCCGAGCATCCGCTCGTTCCTCTGAATTACTTCAATATCGTGAAGCTGAAGAAGGGCGAAGCGTTCGAATACCAGGTGCCTGGCTATGAGACTTGCGTTGTTCCGGCAACGGGAACCGTGTCCGTAGATGTTGAGGGCGTTACCTTCGACAAGCTTGGCAATCGCGGTGTGGACGTGTGGGACGGTGAGCCGGAAGGCGTTTATGTGCCGGTTGGAGCCAAGGTAACGATTGTCTGCCAGTCGGACGAGACCGAGACTTTCATTGCCGGGGCCAAGTACGACAAGGTCCTCGATCCCTTTGATGTTCGCGTGGCGGAAATTGATCTGGTCCAGTATGGCTCGGACGACACCAAGACCCACCGCAAGATCAAACACATTCTCGGTCAGAAACAGCATGGCAAAGTTGGCCGTCTTCTCGTCAGCGAGCTGTTCACCGTCGGGCAGGGTGGCTGGTCGGGCTTTCCGGCGCACAAGCATGACACGGACCGCCTGCCGCATGAAACCCGGCATGACGAGACCTACAATTTCCGCTTCCGCCCCAACCATGGGTCCGGCGTCCAGATCCTGCAGCGGGAAGAAGGCAAGCCGGGCGATGCTTACCAGCTGATGGATGGGTCCACGATCATGATCGACAAGGGCTATCACCCCTGTGCCGTGATGCCGGGCTATGAAATGTACTATTTCACCATTCTGGGTGGCCTTAGCCAGCGTTCGCTTGTTCAGTATTTCCAGCCGACCCACGCCTATCAGATCGAAACGATCCCGGGCATCAAGGACATGGTGGCGAAGTTCAAATGACCCTTGCGACGCTCTCGCAAGTCCTGCAGCCAGCACTTGCCAACGGATATGCCGTTGCCGGGCTGGTGACGCTGGGCTGGGAAGACATGCGGGCTTATGTTGCTGCAGCCGAGGCCGAAGGGGTGCCGGTCATCCTGCAGGCCGGGCCCAGCTGCCGCGAGCACACGCCGCTGCCGATCCTCGGCAAGATGTTCCGCCATCTCGCCGAAGGCGCAAGCGTGCCGGTCGTTGCTCACCTTGATCACGGCTACACGTTCGAGGAATGCAAGCAGGCGCTCGACAGCGGGTTCACGTCGCTGATGTTTGACGGCTCTCGCAAACCGCTTTCGCAGAATATCGAAGAAACGGCACGGATTTCTGAAATGGCACATTCGGCTGGTATTTCCTGCGAAGGTGAAATCGGATTTGTCGGTTACGCGACAGGCGCAGCCTCGGAGGGAACGGATCCGGAAGAGGCCGCAAAATTTGCCGCGGAGACCGGAGTGGACGCGATGGCGATTTCCGTCGGCAATGTCCATCTTCAGGAAAACAAGGAAGGTGGCCTCGACGAGGCGCGCATTCGCGCAATCGAAGCCGTGACCAAGGTGCCACTCGTCATTCATGGCGGGTCCGGCGTTCCTGTTGCGCAGCGACAACATCTTGCAGCGACCTCGCGGATCTGCAAGTTCAATATCGGAACGGAACTCCGAAAGGCATTCGGATCGGCTCTGCGGGAAGCGGTGAACCGTGATCCTGCCCGGTTCGACAGGGTGACGATCCTCAAGGAAACACATGAACCGCTGGTGGAGGCAACACGCCGAGTCCTTCAGGCTTTTGGCGGTTCGCAAAAGGGATAAATGATGGTCAATATCGGTTTGCTTGGCTGCGGGCGCATCGGGCAGGTTCATGCCCGGTCTATTGCGTCCCTGCGCTCTGCGCGTCTCGTTGCCGTTGCAGATGCCTTTCCTGATCCTGCGGAAGCTCTGGCAGCCCAGAGCGGCGCAGAGGTTCGTTCCGCTGATGCGATCCTGTCCGCCGCTGATATCGATGCGGTGATCATCGGCACGCCGACGGATACGCACTACGACCTCATTCACAATGCTGCCCGAAACGGCAAGGCAATCTTCTGCGAAAAGCCGGTCGATATGTCGGCTGATCGCATCCGCGATTGCATGAAGGCGGTCTCCGAGGCGGGCGTTGCTTTTTTAACCGCGTTCAATCGCCGCTTTGATCCAAACTTTGCCAATGTTCAGAGGCGAATTGCCGGTGGCGAGATCGGCGATGTCGAGATCGTGACAATCCTCTCGCGTGATCCGTCGCCCCCTCCGGTCAGCTATATCAAGAGCTCCGGGGGCATCTTCCGGGACATGATGATCCATGATCTGGATATGGCGCGCTTCCTCCTCGGCGAAGAGCCGGTTCAGGTTTATGCGGTCGGGTCTGCTCTGGTTGATCTGGAAATCGGAAAGGCTGGAGACGTTGATACGGCTGCAGTGACCTTGACCACTGCAAGTGGCAAGATCTGCCAGATTTCCAATTCACGCCGTGCCACCTATGGCTATGACCAGCGCCTTGAGGTGCATGGCTCCAAAGGCATGCTCCGCGCAGCCAACATGCTCGAGAACACGGTTGAAATGGCCGGGCCGAACGGCTTTCGGGCGGCTCCTGCCAAGCACTTCTTCCTTGAGCGGTATGAGGCGGCCTATCTCGCCGAGATGCGCCATTTTGTGGAGTGTCTTGAGGCAGGTCGCGCGCCGTCCCCGAGCATCGAGGATGGTTTGCGTGCCCAGTTGCTCGCGGATGCGGCAACCCTGTCCTATTCCAGCGGCAAGCCGGTTACCGTCTGACAGGACAAAGACCGGCGCGTCTTTCCTGCTTGATCAGGAAAGACGCGCCGGCTGATATTTCACCCGGCGAATCGGAATTGATGATTCGATCGAGGCAACGCCGCGGATCTTGGTGAGGCGGCGTGTCAGAAAACTCTCATATTCATTGAGATCGCGCACAGCAACGCGCAAGAGATAGTCGAAGCTGCCCGTCATGAGCCAGCAATCGACCACTTCTGGACATTTCGTCAGTTCCTGCTCAAAGGTCACAAGCTTGTTGTCGACCTGCTGATCGAGCTTCACCGAAACGAAGATACTGACCCCGAACCCCATCGCCGCTTCGTCGATCCGTGCGCTGTAACCGGTGATGTAACCGTCTGCTTCCAGCTTCCGGATCCGCCTTGCGCAGGGTGATGGCGACAGGCCGATCCGCTCGCTCAGTTCCTGATGCGTCAAACGAGCATCAGCCAGCAGCTCTTTCAGGATTTTGTGGTCGATAGTGTCAAGGCTCGTCGTCATTGTGATCGATATCGCTATAAATTTTGTATTTGACGCCGGAAATCTGCGCCAAGTGTATGGATGTCTAGCGGAAATGGGTGAAAAAACCAAGTAACCTGCGGTACTCTCATGAAAATTGAGGATCGCTGGCCATGACTGAAACCATTCACCACCTGAAGACCATTGAGCAACGGCTTTTGTGGCTGTCGCACTGGATGATCCATAACGCCAACCACATCCGCCCGAAGGTGGACGGGATCAAGATTGGCGGGCATCAGGCAAGTTCCGCTTCAATGGTGTCGATCATGACAGCGCTCTATTTTTCGGCGCTTCGGCCGGAAGACAGGGTCGCGGTGAAGCCGCATGCGTCTCCAATCTTCCACGCCATGCAATATCTGATGGGCAACCTGAGCCGCGAGAAGATGGAAAACTTTCGAGGGTACGGAGGTGTTCAGTCCTACCCGTCGCGCACAAAGGATGTCGATGACGTGGATTTTTCGACCGGATCGGTCGGCCTCGGTGTTGCGATCACATCCTTTGCCTCGATCATTCAGGATTACATCAAAGCCAAGTCATGGGGCGATGACATTTCGCTCGGGCGCATGGTTGCTCTTGTCGGGGACGCGGAGCTGGACGAAGGCAATGTCTATGAGGCGCTGCAGGAGGGCTGGAAGAACGATCTGCGGAACTGCTGGTGGATCATCGACTATAATCGCCAGTCTCTTGACGGTATCGTCCGCGAGGGTCTGTTTGATCGTGTCGAAAAGATCTTTGACGCCTTTGGCTGGGATGTCGTTCGGGTAAAGCACGGTGTCCTGCAGCGTGCGGCCTTCAGGGAACCGGGCGGCGAAAAGCTGCGTCAGTGGATCGATGCCTGTTCCAACCAGGACTACTCCGCCCTGACTTTCATGGGCGGCGCTGTCTGGCGCAAACGGCTGATGGATGATCTTGGTGATCAGGGCGATGTCACCGCGCTTCTCGACCGGCGCAGCGATGATCAATTGGCGGATCTCATGGAGAATCTTGGCGGCAATTGCACCGAGACCATGGCGGAAACCTTTGCTTCCATCGACCATGACCGCCCGACCTGTTTCCTTGCCTATACGGTCAAGGGATGGGGCACGCCGATTGCCGGACACAAGGACAATCACGGCGGGCTGATGAACAGCACTCAGATGTCCGAATGGCAGAAGCATATGGGCGTTGCAGAAGGCGCGGAGTGGGAGCCTTTTGCGACGGTTGAAGATGTTTCTGCGCTGAAGGCGTTTCTGGATCAGGTGCCGTTTTTCTCAAAAGGCGCGCGCCGTTATCACGATGCTGCGGTCGATGTTCCGGCCATTGAGGCGCCAAAGGGAACTGAGTTGTCGACACAGATGGCTTTCGGCAAAATCCTCGATGATCTGTCCAAGGGCTCAAGCACTCTGGCTGAGCGGATTGTGACGACTTCACCGGACGTGACCGGGACGACCAATCTCGGGCCGTGGGTCAACCGGCGGAAGCTTTTCGCGCGGACCGAGCAGTCTGATGCGTTCATCGAAAATCGCATTCCTTCGACGGCTAAATGGGAGTTTACACCGCAAGGCCAGCATATCGAGCTTGGCATTGCGGAAATGAACCTGTTCCTGTTGCTCGGGGCGGCAGGCCTATCTCATTCCCTGTTTGGCAAACGGCTTATCCCGATCGGGACAGTCTATGATCCCTTTGTCTGCCGTGGCCTCGATGCCCTGAATTATGCCTGCTACCAGGATGCCCGTTTCATGATCGTGGGCACCCCCTCCGGCGTAACGCTGTCCCCGGAAGGCGGGGCACACCAGTCAATCGGAACGCCGTTGATCGGGATGAGTCAGGACGGTCTTGCAGCCTTTGAGCCTGCCTTTGCCGATGAGCTGGCCGTCATCATGGAATGGGCCTTCGACTATCTTCAGCGCGATGGCGAGGGCGATCCTGACGAGCGAACCTGGCTGCGAGACGAAACCGGCGGTTCGGTCTATCTTCGGTTGACCACCAATCCGATAGAGCAACCGGGCACGCGGGCTGATGACGATTTCCGTCGTGGGGCCATTGATGGGGCCTACTGGCTGCGTAAACCCGGCCCGAACTGCGATGTTGTGCTTGCCTATCAGGGCGCGGTGGCGCCTGAGGTTATTCGCGCGGCGGGCCTGCTTTCCGATAGCCGCCGAGATGTTGGAGTTCTTGCGGTGACCTCTGCAGACAGGCTGAACGCCGGATGGACGGCGGCCCAGCGGGCACGTTCAAGAGGCAACAAGACTGCCCTGTCGCATATCGAACGTCTGCTTGGCGATTTGCCGTCGCATTGCCAGATGATCACCGTCATCGATGGTCATCCTGCAACGCTTTCCTGGCTTGGCGGTGTATGCGGTCATCGCACGATTCCGCTGGGCGTGGAGCATTTCGGCCAGACAGGCACGATCGGTGACCTCTACAGTCACTTTGGCATTGATGCCGCGTCCATCATCGAGAAGGTGAATGGCCTGACGACCGGGCGCAGGGCGACGTCAGCCTCGCTGTGAGCGAAGCTGCTTGCGTCACGCCTGATGCATGTATTTGCGCTTGCTCACCGAGCTGGGGCGGAAAAGGCCTGCAAAGAGCGCCATAAAAATCGCCAGCGCCATGGCGATGGCAAGCCCGTAGGCGTAGCCCAGCAACATGGTCTGGCCATTGAGTGTGAAGCTGTATTCTCTCGATATTCCGAGAGCCAGCAAATACCACCAACTGGCCAGAATCCCTCCGAACAGAATGATGGCGACGGTTCGTCCCGGCAGACTGGTTGCCTCAAACAGGGGCCTGCCGTCATTCAGGAATTGCGGGTGGCTTGCGAACAAACCAAACAGCGCCATGGTGGCCAGAAGCGCTCCGGTAACGCCAAATTTCACCCAGAGTTTCGGGTCGTAGACCAGCTCGTTGCTGGTTAGATGCAGGTTGATCATCAGACCTATGCCGGTGGCCAAAACCAGAAAAAGCCCTACCCGCATCCAGAAGGCTGCAGAACGTGCACGGCTATTGGAGCCGACTTCCTGATATCCCCTACGGATCGCGGCAAGGTAGAAGAACGCCAAATAGGTGGTTGTGGTCAGGCCCATGCCCATTCCGAGCAGATGTCCGAAAAGCAGAACTGTTTTAGCTTGCAGAAGATCGGCTGCCATTGTGAAGCCTGCCAGAATTGTTTCGGGATTGACCTCGCAGATCTCGCCAAAAAGCGTGGCGAGCCCGGTCATGCCGCTTTGCATGGCCGCAGGAGATTGCATCCCGGTTGACATTGCAGTCGCATCGGTTCGGGATAACCTGAGCGCCGAGACCGAAACCGGCCCGCCTTCGCTCCCGTTTGCTGCCAGACTTGCAACCAGCTTTGAACCCGGCATTTCCGGTCGGGAGATCAGATCGTATTCAAGGCTTTTTGCTGCGACGGTATCTATCAGCCTTTGGCCAATATGCAGCTGCCATGTGCCGTTCAAAGCGGATGACATGCCAAGGGCTGCGATCATGCACCCAAGAACCAGCATCAAGCCACAGGATCCTGCGATAGAGGGTTTACGCATGTTCCGTACTGTCGCCATTAGCCTTTACAGATGTCTGTGTAGTGATCGCGTGAATGATCGGCTCAGTGAAGGTGGACGATGAAGCGGCGCCAACAAGTCATCAGACAAATGATACCCATTGTCAGAGTTCAGTATGATTTAAGTGGAGAATAGAAATTTGCGCAAGGTTTCTTTGAATTTAAAGTAAACACCCGATGTAGGTGTTTTTTCTCTATATTTCTTTCAAATTGCACCACCAGAATCCACTTTGATTTTTATGCATAATTTAGGTGGAAATAATTTCGCTTCAGAACTTTTCCGTATCAAGTGATCGTAATATTGTAAAAAATAACAATGCCAATATTTGATTTTTGTTTTTATATATTTAATATTTGTGACGTATTAAAGAATATCAGTCTTGATTGCTTGATTTTGTGATCTTTGTGACTTTGGGTAATAGTGGTGCTTGTTAGAGTCGATCTTTTGATTTTCCAGCCAAGGATCCTCAGATGACCAGTTTTTCGTTGCGGACTAAATCCGCTATTTTATTATTTGCATTGTTGCCAATGGCATGTTTTCCGTTGCGGCAAACGCACGCCAGCGAACGCACTTGCGAGGTGACGCTTTCTTCAAGTCTGAAACTGGAGGAAAGCAGTTTTACGCCGGTCAACATGTCATTCACCCCGGTCTTGCGGGTTGGAAGGGAATATCTCGGCACTTTGGTGCGCTATAACGGGACGGCAGAGGTTTCGCCCTCGCTTGCGCAATCCTGGACTTTGGCGCCCGACAATCGCTCCATCACATTTCACCTGGATACCAGCTGCAGATGGTCCGACGGTGCGCCGATCACGGGGCAGCAATTCGTCGCCGGGTTCCGGTCCCTGTTCGATCCCTCGACATCCTTCACGGGAAATTCGGGATATGCGCATCTATCCGAAATGATCAAGGGTGGGCGGGGTGTTCGCGAACTTGGCCAACCGCTTGAGACGCTGGGTCTTCACGCGCCGGATGAGCAGACATTCGTTATCGAAACAGATGGTCCGGCGGACTTGCTTCTTGAGGCACTGGTTTCGCAGAACTACACACCATTGCCCACGCACTGGATCGACAGCGGCAAGATGAAGTGGCCATCTCCGGATATCTGGCGTGTCACGTCAGGGCCCTATGTGGTGTCTTCGGTGGACCGCAGCGAGATCCTTCTTCACAGAAATCCGTTTTATTGTTCCGGTCAGCGAGTGCCGATCAAGGCCGTGCGCTATCTTCTGGATAACCCCCGCCAGGCAACCGTGGGCCTCTTTCTCAATGGGAAGATTGATGGGTTGGACCGGTATTCGAAACGGATAGTGGCTCCCTTGCTGAACAATTCCGAGCAGATCCGGAAATTCAAGATTACAGCCCCGAAGGGGTCGCCAGACCGCGTCTTCACATATCTCTTCGTGAACCAGACAATCCCCGCGCTGCAGGATCCCCGTGTCAAGGAGGCCATATCGCTCCTGATCGAGTATGAGTTCATTGCCAGCGAGCCGCTAATGGGGGCGACAACGCGCATTCTGTCCGGGCTGACGCTTCCTGTCTCAGGCTATGATGGGCCGGTATTGGCGAACAGGTCCATCCCTTACGAAGAGCGGGTGTCGAAGGCTCGGGTCCTGATGGAAGAGGCGGGCTACAGCAATGATCGCAAGCTGGTGATTGATCTCCCGCTCAGGGAAAATCATGAGTTCTATTCTTTGGGACAGGCCGTGGCGGGAATGTTGTCGAAAGGCTACTTCGAAGTCCAAACACGACCTGCAGGAGAGGGGGAGAAATACTACCGCAATCTTGATGAGCGGAATTTCGGAGTGGGCCTCTTCCTTTGGGGGACCTTGTCTCCTGATCCGCAGCATGTCCTGCGCGGCATCATAGACAAGCGGATTACCGACGAGGAAACCCACAAATCCTATCATCAGCTGTTCGCGGCCTCTCTCGAGCAGGACACAATGGAAAAGCGGCACCAGATCCTTCTTGATCTGGAACGTCGTTTGACCGCCTCCGGCCACATCATTCCGGTTTCCGTTGTCACGCGCACCTTTGTTGTCGCCGAAGAATTCCGGCTTGGTGACGGTGTGTTCCTGCAAGCCGCAAATCTCGAACCCGTCGATCCGAAAGCCTGTATCCCGTAATATGAAAAAACGCCCGTCCATACGCCGTCAGATCGTCACCGGCATCGCTATGCAGACAGCGTTGTTGCTGACCATCGTTCTCTTGATGACCGTGTATTTTGCGTCCTGGGCAACGCAAAAGGAAGTTTCGGCCAACCGGCAGGTTGCCGTAGAGGCGCTGAGTACATTCGCAAAGTCCCAGCTTTATTACTTCGACCACGACGCCTTGCGCGGGAGTATCGTATCGGCGGTGAACTCCAGCATGTTCGAGGCGATTGAACTTACTGATCGCTATGGTGTTGTTCTGATTTCGGAGCCGAAGCAAGAGACACCCACGAAGTCTCGAAGGGACGCAGATCATACCGCGCGCATCTATCACGGAGAGAACACGCTTTTGGGTGAACTGCGGTTCTGGTACGCCCCTGCCCGGTTCAATCTGGATTCCATTACCGGTGTTTGGTATCTAAATATCTGTTTCATATATATTATCTTTATCTTTGGGGTGGTGCGGAGTCGACGCCGCATTGAGGCGATCGTTATTGCGCCCATCAACAAGTTCATGACCTTTCTCAAGTATAAACCGGAGAGAATTGTCGCTGCCGAATTTGAGAGCGAGGAATTCTCGGTTCTGGCAAATGGCTTTCACGAACTGCACCTTGCGCTGGAGAACGAGGCGGCGCGGGACAGTTTGACAGGACTGCTCAATCGTCGGCAGCTTGATTTGTCACTTGCCCGCGAGATTGATCGGGCGACCTCAGAGAAACGGTTTCTCTCCATTCTTTTTATGGACGCTGACAAGTTCAAGCTGATCAACGACACTTTCGGGCACAGCGTAGGAGATGAATTTCTCAAGCGCGTAAGCCGTCGGCTTCGAACTCTCGAGACCGAAAATGTGCTGGTTTTTCGCTTTGGTGGTGATGAGTTTGTTCTGCTTCTGCGCGATCACGACAAGCAAAACGCGGTCTCTCGGGCCGAGCATATTCACGGCCTCTTCGAGCGGCCGGTTTCGGTTCTCAACACCCAGCACGAGACAACATTTTCCATCGGCGTCGTAACATATCCCGACGATGGTGATGATGCCGGATTGCTGCTGGCCCGGGCGGACATGGCTGTCTACAACGCGAAACGCTCCGGCCGACGTCGGACCATCCCTTACAATTCAGAGTTCGAGCGAGCCTATCAGCGCGAGGCCATGTACGAGCGGTCGCTGAAAAAGGCGTTGGCAAGCCGAAGCATCTTTTTCCATCGGCAACCTATCCTTCGTGTTTGCGACAGGGAGACATGGGGGCAAGAGGCGCTCATCCGAATTCCGAGTCTTGAAGACGGGAAGTTTGTGCCTCCGGACCTTGCGATCAATCTTGCCAGCCAGTCGGGTTATCTTTCCGATCTGACCGATCTGACGCTGGATCTGGCGCTCAATCACCAGTCGACCAAATGGTCAGGTGAGTGTCTTTGCATCAATTTCTCCGCAGAACAGCTGATCGATGCGTCGACCTTCGCGAAGTTCCAGCGACTTGCAGGTCATTTGCGGCGGGATGTGCGCAAGATCGTGATCGAGGTTACCGAGGACAAGCTCATTGAAAAGCCCGAGCTCATAGAGCTGTTGCACCAGATCGCGCAGTTTGGCTTCAGGGTTTCTCTCGATGATTTCGGGACTGCCTATTCTGCGTTGGCCTGTGTGCGTCTTTTGCCGTTGGAGTTCATCAAGATAGACAAGTCACTGTTGTGGGCGGCAATGGGGGACCGGCGGGACAGATTGCTGTTTGAAGCTGCGGTCGGCATCGCGCGCACCTTTGATTGCAAGGTGGTCGTTGAAGGGATCGAGACGCCGGACCAGCTTGATTACGTCAGTCAACTCGGGGTGGAGTTTGTGCAAGGGTTTTATATTGACGCCCTCGCCTCCGGACAGAAGGTCGGATCATCCGTGGCCTGAGATTCTGGTCTGTTTTCCGTAGCGAAAAGACCTTCTTCAACGAGCTCAACAACACGTTTGACACCGACGGGGCCCGCATTTTCAGTTCCTGATCTGGCCTGCTGATTATTTAGGGCGGGATTCTTTGTCTTTTTGCAGCCAATAAGGACCAAAATAACCAGAAAATACCTCGCATTTTTGCCGATAGGATACTAAGCTCACTTCTAGGAAGTTTATGAATTACAGAGACTTATGACCGAGAAGCCGCGATCCGGAAAAACCAGCAGACGACCGACGCTGAAGTCGATAGCCGAACGGACCGGATTGGCGATCACGACTGTTTCCAAGGCGTTGCGCGGTGATGGAAATTTCAGTGAGGAAACGGTCAAGCGCATTCACCAGGTAGCTGAGGAAATCGGCTATCGTCCGGATCGGTCCGGGGTGGGGCTGCGGACAGGTCGAACCTATGTGATTATGGTCGCGTTCAACCAGTCGGAGGACATTTCCGACTTCGAGCGCCAGATTGTCTCCGGTGTCGCAACTGCTTTGCGTGGCACTCGCTATGAGCTCTCCTTGAATGTGACCTTTCCGGGCGCCGATGAGGTGGAGACCCTTCGCTCCATCGCCGAATTTCGCCGGGCCGATGGCATCATCTTTGCCGACACGCTGCCGGAAGATCCAAGGGTTCGCCTTTTGCAGGAGCTGAAGTTCCCGTTTGTCACACATGGGCGGACAAATCTGGCAGTGCCGCATGCCTATTATGATTTCGACAACGAACGCTTCACCTATCTGGCCGCGCAACGCCTTGCCAGCAAGGGGAGAAAGAATGTCGCGATTGCCTCCCGTGATGTGGGGCTGACCTATTTTGAATTTGCGATGGCGGGTTTGCGCAGGGCTGCTCGGGAGACCGGAGTGCAGTTTGGGTGCCTTGAGCCGGTGCCAGGGATCACTCCTTATGCAGGTGCGATCCATGAAGCGGTGCTGCGGGCCGTCGAAGCGGGTAAACTGCCGGACGGGATCATTTCATCCAGCGATATCGGGACGCTGGCGATGGTTGATGCCTTGATGAGTGCGGGTGTCGAGGTTGGGCGAGATGTTGATATCGTCTCGCGAAAAACGTCTTCAATTCTGGATTTTTGCCGGCCTCGGGTCGACACCATTTCCGAAGATCTGGCCGAGGCCGGAGAAATCATGGCGCGGCTGCTTATCCGGCGTATCGAAGGAGAGGCTGCCCAAAACCTACAGCTGATCGGTGAACCCTTCGCAGATTGGGAGCTTTGAGCGGACACAGGTCCGGCACCGGTCACAGGAGCGACCGGCGCGGGTCGGTCATCTGCTCAAGCGGTTTTGCTGGTCGCCGAAGAAATGGGCGCGGGTGGAATCGAAGCCCAGAAAAACTGTTTCACCGATCTGACAGTCAACCGGTTCATGAGAGCGGGCCGTGATCCGCTGTTCGCCAGCCAGCAGGTGAATGATGCTCTCGTCTCCCAGATTTTCGATCAGGTCGACCTTTGCCGAGAGCCCGGCTCCGGTGGCTTCGGACTGTAGCTTCAGATGTTCGGGGCGAATGCCAATAACCTTGGCATCCGACAGCAGGGCCAGGCTGACATCAGGCAACCGTATCTCGCTGTTTTCTGCGGTCTTCACCACGTAATTGTTTTGCGCTGTGACATCAAACAGGTTCATTTGCGGAGAGCCGATGAAACTTGCCACAAATGGATTGGCCGGTGTGTCGAAGAGAACGCGCGGCGTGTCGAACTGGCGGATATTGCCCTTTTCCAGAACCGCGATCCTGTCGGCCATGGTGATCGCTTCCACCTGATCGTGGGTGACATAGATGGTCGTGATGTTGTGGTTGCGGTGAAACTTCATCAGCTCCATGCGCATCTCGACACGTAGCTTCGCATCAAGGTTTGACAAGGGCTCATCGAAGAGGATGATCCGAGGCTTGCGCACAATTGCCCGGCCGATGGCAACGCGCTGACGCTGACCGCCTGAAAGCTGCGACGGCTTGCGGTCCAGATAGTCGGTCAGCTGCAACGTATCGGCGACTTCGCGCACCGCTTTGGTGATGTCCTGCTTCGACTTGCCTTCCAGCTTCAATCCAAAGCCGATGTTGTCGTGAACGCTCATATGCGGATAGAGCGCGTAGGACTGGAACACCATCGAGATCCCGCGTTCGCGCGGATGCAGGTCATTTGCCCGACGCCCGTCGATCAGAAGTTCGCCGCCTGTGATGTCTTCAAGGCCTGCGATCATGCGCAGCAGGGTTGACTTACCGCAACCGGACGGGCCAACCAGAACCGTGAAATCGCCTTCGCGCACTTCCAGATTCAGATCAGCGATGACATTGACCGCCTGGTAGTCTTTGCGCAGGTGTTTTGCTTCAAGAATAGCCATCGTGGTTCCCGTTAGTTTTCGCGCCGTATGGTGACGGCCAGACTGACGATTTCAAAAGGGGTAAAGGTGAGCGGTAGACTGCCATCTGCCGCAGTCGGCAGGTTTTCAAGCGGACGATCCATCAGATCGACACGCTCTATGTGGTCTACCGGAAAGCCGAACTGGATATTGGCCGCGACCCGTTGATTGCTTTCCTCAACAAGACGAACCAGAATTTTCTGTCCGCAGTCACTCGCCTTGAACGCATGAAGCGCAACGTTCGGCGTATCGATCTTGATTGCTGACCCTGTTGAGGAACCCTGCGAGGTACTGGGTGCCAAGGCGATTGCTTTCAAGGGATGACTGAAGAATTCAGCGCGGCGGGCAATGGTGGTCAGGGCGGCTTCGCCATGCGCGATTGTCAGGGCGTAGCGGAAGCGGTGTTCTTCCTGATCAGCCGTTTCAAACGGATAGGTTCCCGACTTGATCAGGGTGATGCGAAGATCGCCGATGCGAGCGTCATAGCCGTACTTGCAGTCATTCAAAACAGCTGCCCCATACCCGCTTTCGGTCAGGGCGACCCACTTGTGCATGCTTGCTTCGAACCGCGCCTGATCCCAGCTTGTGTTTTCATGGGTCGGGCGGATGACATGGCCAAACTGTATTTCCGACTTCACGTCTGTCGTCAGGATGTCCAGTTCAAAACCCGCCTTGAGCAGAGTCTGGCTCTCCTTCCAGTCGACATGGGTGTCGAACTCGACCAGTTGATCCGAGCAACCAAGAGAGACGATCTGGACGATGGTGGATGCGTTGTAGCGCCGTTCGATGCGAAGGGCTGCACGATGAGGGCCGTGTTCCACGATGTCGATCTGTGTGGCTGGGTCTACCGGCCAGCTCTTTTCATCGAAATACCAGTCTATGTCCCAGGCATCCCAGAAGAGCGGTTTGTCCTCAAAGGCCACAAGCCGGTTTGCCTTTCCGCCTTGCCTCAGGACTTCGCGTTGTTTTTCCTTGTCGAAGAAGGAGACAATTTCTCCGCTCTCATCAAACTCGATGCGCAGATACCGGTTTTCCAGACGGCGGTCATCGACTGCGAGTTCTGGATCAGGGTGAGAACCGTCAACGGGATCTGCTGAAGGGGCGACTGCAATCACACTGGTTGCTGGAACTGCAGGCAGTCTGGTTGCCTTCTCGAATGTCCCGTCAGCTCGATGAATGGTCTGAAATGGCAGGGCTGTGCCATCCACATCGATTGTCGCCGCCGCCTCATCCAGACACTGTCCGAAGCTTGCCAGCTCACCGTCTCTGTTTATCGAGCTTGCATTGACCAGCGCCATGGGGGCCGTGACAGCGCCTGCGAGCACCCGAGACATCAATTCGTCAATGGCCGCAAAGAGCCTTTCATAGTCGCGGTCACTGTACTCGTAGACTTCCGCGATGGATGTACCGGGCAGAATGTCATGGAACTGGTTGAGCAGGGTCATGCGCCAGAATTCGTTCAGCGCATCTTCATGCAAATCCACGCCATCTTTCGCTATCGCCAGTTGGGCGATGACGAATTCGAGATCCTTCAGCAACGCCTCGGCCTGCCGATTGGAGCGCTTGTTCTTGCCAAGGGACGTCAGTGTGCCGCGATGGTATTCCAGATAAAGCTCACCCACCCACTTGGCGAACTTTTGCGGTGTTGCGTCCATATTGTCCCCAAGACGGGCCAGGAAGGGAACAATTCCCTCAAACCGAACTTTCGGACTTCCCGGAATGCCGCGCTCCATGCGCTGGGCGACCTCGATCATCTCCTGTGTGACGCCGCCGCCGCCATCGCCGTGGCCGAAGGGGATCAGGATGTTGTCATTGAGGTGCTTGGGCTCGTAGCGGTTCCATGCCCCTTGCACGAAAGAGACATTGAGGTCCGGCCCGTAATTGGTTCGGATCGTTGGCGCGTCGTCTTTCTGCGTGGTGATCAAGTAGGTCTTGACCTCGGTGCCATCGATCCCGTGCCAGAAGAACGTGTCATTGGGCATACGATTGGTGTCGTTCCAGGAGAGTTTGCTGGTGACCAGAAACTCCACACCTGCCTTGCGCATGATCTGCGGCATGGCCGCGGAATATCCGAAAGTGTCGGGCAGCCAGAGGATCTTCGGCTCCACGCCGAATTTCTCCATGTGGTAACGCTTGCCGCGCTGCAGTTGTCGGACCATGGATTCGCCGGAGATGATGTTGACATCCGGCTCCAGCCACATGGCGCCTTCGATCTCGAACCGTCCATTGGCCGCATGCTCCTTGATGCGGGCAAAGAGCTCCGGCGCGTCCTGTTCCAGATAGTCCAGCAGGACACACTGGTTATACATGAAGACGAAGTCTGGGTTCTCATCCAGCAGCTTCAAGGCGGTTGCCATGGAGCGCATCATCTTTTCGCGGGTCTGGGACACGGGCCAGAGCCAGGCAACATCGATATGGGTATGCCCGACGCAGCTTGCTGTCGGTTTGTCCTGCGTATCCGTGAGCTGATAGATCCGGGCCGCAATCTTAAGAGCGGCAGGCAGAGAGGCGGAGAAACAGTCCCGATCCCGAAAGTCGAGGGAAAGCAGGGCCTCGTCTATCTGGTCCAGTATCCGGTGCTTGCGCAGGTCATTGTCCGCCAGCCGGAGAGAAACCTCAAATGGCACATTGAGGTCGTAGTAGAGCTGCTGGGCATTCTTGTCGCGCCAGAGGCGTTCCAGCTGATAGCCGCAAAGCTGCCGGGTGTCTCCGGTATAATGGTTGATGTGCAGGGTCGCCATTTCCCCCGCCGGAATGCACTTCTCCAGCACTATTTCCGGATGATAGCCGTCGACCCCCTGCAGGATCTTGCCATTCAGCCAGACAAGGCCCTGTCCTTGTGTGCGGCCCATCAGGACAACGTTCTCTGCCCGAATGCGGAGCACCAGTTCTGCATCGTCGGGCGCTTCCGGCATTTGAAGACTAGTGGCAAACCAGTGATGCTTTTTCGCTCCACCCCAGATCAGGGTGGGCTCTGCAACCGGCCAATACGTCCAGTCCTCGGCAAGGACGCTCTCGTTGCTGTCTTCCGTGAACTTGTAGTGCAATGGCAGAGGCGAACCGGCACTCCATTCGCAGTGCTTTTTCAACTCGGCCAGAAAGCGTCTTAGTTTGGCCTGACGTTTTTCGAGGGTCATGGGATCATCCCTTCACGCCAACGCCGGCAAAGCCTGTAGTCAGGTTTCGCTTCAGCATGAAATAGACCGCGATCGCGGGGGCGGTGTAGATGATGGAATAGGCTGTCAGGAAGCCGTAATCCGTTGCGCCATACTGGCCGAAGGCTGCGTAGAGGCCGACCGCCATGGGGAATGCCTGGTCGCTTCGAAGCATGAGGAAGGGGAACAGGAACTCGTTCCACGCGCTGGTGAAGGCCATGAACCAGATGACGGCAAGACCTGCGCGGGAGAGCGGCAGAACGATATACATCAGCCCCTGGCGAAGGGTCGCACCTTCCATATATCCGGCTTCTTCAAGCTCCGGCGGGATCGTGTCGAAGAAATTCTTCAAGAGCAGGATCGCGAAAGGAAGGTTCATCAAGGTCAGGACCAGAACCACTCCGCCGGTGTTCAGCAGGCCGAGGGCTCGACCGGTCAGGAACACGGGAATGATGATCGCCGTGGAGGGCAGGATGCGCAGCAGCGCGAGGCTCCACAGGATCGTGTTCTTGTAGGGAATGTTGAGCCGGGAAAACGGATAGGCGGCAAGCGCTGCAAGGATGGTGGTCAGTGTCGCGGCGCTGAAGGCGATCAACAACGAATTGAGGAACTGCCGCAAGGAGGTGCCCGACATAGCTGTCAGGAAGTGGTCAAAGGTGAGGGATGTGGGAACCGCGAACCCGCCGGACGGGTTCGGGTTGACCGAGGTCATCATCAGCCACGACAGGGGGCTGAGCCACACTATGATGAGCATCGCCAAAAGGACATTTGTCGAGACGGATTGCGCCGGGCTTTTCTTCAGATTGGCGGTCATTTCGTCTGATCCTTGCTTTGACGGACATAGAAAACGGACAGCACACCGACGATCAGCATCATCGCAATGGCAACAGCAGATCCGTATCCGAGTTTCCCGACATCAAAGGCCTGCTTGTACATGTAGATGGACAGGACCTCGGTCTCGCGGCCCGGTCCGCCGCCGGTCAGCGCGTAGATCAGGGAGAAGAACGCATAGGTCCAGATGGTGACGAAGAGCAGGTTGGTGGCAATCTGGGCTCGCAGGAGCGGCAGGAGCACGTGGCGCAGGCGCTGCAGGGCGTTGGCACCGTCCATATAGGCTGCCTCGATAACTTCCTTCGACACGGTATCAAGAGCGGCAGAGAACAAGAGATAGGACCACGCCGTACCCTTCCAGATATTGGCGATGATCACGACCTCGATGGCGTATTCATTGAGGAGATTGACTTTTTCAAAGCCGAGTGGCTGCAGGATCATGACGTTGATCATGCCGTCGGAACTGGCAAAGGCGTTCCACATGAAGGCGGCAACCACGTCCGGTGCAAGCCAGCCGAACAGGATCGCGAATTCCACGACACTCTTCAGTTTGAAGCGACTGTTCTTGAGAAGGATCGCCAGCAACAGGCCAATGCCGCACTGGCCGACAATTGCCGAGAAGAAGGTGAAAACCGTGGTTGTCCAGACGGAGGCAAGGAAGCCGTCCCGGGTAACCAGCCGGATGTAGTTGTCAAACCAGACGAAGTTCGGATTGACGGACTTCCGTCCCAAAAGGGCGAGATCGGTGAAGCTCGTCCAGATTGTCCATCCGGCATAGAAGACGAACAATAAAATAAAAAGGATAGCCGGAATGGCTGCGATGGCCATCGGTGTTGCCGACCGACGGAGCCACACATGGGAAGTCGTAATCATCCTGGGTCTCGCCAAGCTTGAGCTGGAGCGCCTTTTTAACAGACCATCGCACTCATGTGGTGGGCGGTCCGTTGGCCGCCGAAAGGCTGCCGAAACAGAAATCCCGGCGACCAAGGCCGCCGGGTTTTCCGACTTGGATTTACTCGATGATCTTGACCTGATCTTCGCCAAACTCGTCTTCAAGGTTCTCGCGGAACGTTGCGACGGTCTCGTCGATCGTCTTGCCATCCAGAATGTCCGTGGTCGCCTGCTGGACGAAGGCGGAGACGGAAGAGTAACCCGGATAGGTGTCACGGCCCGTTGTTTCTTCAAGCAGCGGAGACAGGGATGTCAGATAGGTGTCGGCCTTGTAGGCCGGTGCTTCAAGGGCATCGCGGCGAACGGCCGGGCGTCCCTGACCTGCGACCCACTCGGCATAACGGTCGGCATCGAAGATGCTCTCGACCAGCTGCCATGCGAGGTCTTTCTGATCGGAAGACTCCGCAATTGCGACGTTCCAGCCACCGGAGATATTGCTGAATTGGGGAGCATCTGCAGAACCATCGCCGGGGAATCGGGTCCACGCCATGAATTCATCACGCTCTTGCGGTGTCTTTTCGATCCCGGCTGCGCGCCAGATCGAATTGTATTCCCACGACCCGTTGGCCATGATGGCGATCTCGCCATTGGCAAATGCGCGACGCATGTCGCCCCAGACATCCGGAGTGTAGTAGAGCTCGCGGCCGGAGAGTTCCTTGTTGAGGAAGATCTCCTGATAGAGCGACAGGGTCTTGCGGATGGCCGGGCTGTCGCCGATCCACTTGCCTTCGTTCCAGTCGCGCAGGCGGTTGGCACCGCCTTCGGAGCCGTCAGCGCCCAGAAGGGCCATGTAGAAGCCCTGCATGGTGGTGGCTTCGGCCAGCTTGGTTCCGACCGGGAAATAGATCGGGTAGTCGACGTCCGGGTTGGTGGCCTTCACCTTTTCGGCTGCGTCCAGAATGTCTGTCCATGTCTTCGGCTGCCACGGCTGTTCGATACCGGCCTTTTCGAAGATGGCGCGATTGTACCAGAGCATGCGCACGTCGGTGTAAACCGGGATGCCGCGAACCGAACCGGAAATGGTGGAAATCTCCTTCAGCGACCCGAAGTAGTTGTCCCACGCGCCCCAGTTGCTGGTATAGGCGCTCAGGTCCGCAAGGTATCCGCTCTCTGCATACTCGGCTGTGCGGTAGCTGTCATAGACA
Organism: Roseibium sediminis; assembly: GCF_008711325.1. GTDB lineage: Bacteria > Pseudomonadota > Alphaproteobacteria > Rhizobiales > Stappiaceae > Roseibium > Roseibium sediminis. The sequence continues at coordinate 52,615 of NZ_VXDB01000001.1, read as the reverse complement.
ACCACGTCCGAGGCGGCTCCTCCGGCAAAATCGACCGTGATGCGCTGGTCGATTTCCTTGGGGACTACGGTGGAAACAACCTTTTCGCCGGTTTTCTTTTCGAAATCCGCGAATGCCGGTTCCATCAGGCCTTCCCAACCGGCCGGATAGGTAATGGTGATGTCTGCCGCTGCCGCAGTGATGAGTGCCCCGGACGCAACACTGGCGGTGAGAACGGACAAAAGAAGATTGCGCATGCTGATCCTCCCAAGGATTTTGCTACTAGTACAACGATGTACTAAAATTTTGATACAACGTTGTACTGGTCTCTGTCAAACGTTGTTGTGCAATCGGTAATTGAGGGTCGGAAATGCGGTTGCTTTGGAGAAACCGCATCGCATTGATGACGCTGCGGCTTGCTCAATTGTACATGGCGTTCGGAAGCAAGAGGGCGATCTGCGGAAACGCGACGATCAGCGCAAGCGTTGCAATCATGGCAACCCAAAACGGCATGATACCTGCGAAAATCGTCTCGATCCTCACGTTGGGAACCACGCTCTTGACGATGAAGACATTCACGCCGACCGGAGGTGAAATCAGTCCCATCTCCAGAACAAGGACCATGACGACGCCAAGCCAGATAGGGTCGAAGCCAAGGCTCATGACCAATGGGAAGACGATGGGCAAGGTAATAACCAGAAGTGACAGCCCTTCGATGAACATGCCGAGGATCACATAGCCCAGCAGGATCAGTGCCAGGGTTCCATAAACGCCGAGCTCCAGGCCGGTCATGGAGGAGGCGATGGTTGCCGGAAGATGCGACAGGGCCACGAAGGGCGCGAACACATTGGCTCCGACCAGAATGAAGAACGCCATGCCTGTGGTTTTCAGAGTCTCCGAACTTACGGAATAAAGCGTCTGCAGTGTGCATTTGCGCCGCAGGACGAGCATGACCAATGCGAAAAACGCGCCGACACCCGCCGCCTCCACCGGTGTGAAAAAGCCGGTGTAGATCCCGCCGATGGTGATGAAGATAATGCTGCCGATGCCGGTTGCCCGAAAGAGGCTGGCGAGCTTTTCGCGTGTGGAGAAGACGGGTCCGCGTGGGCCTTCTTCCGGCCAGAAGAAGGTGACGACGGCGATTGCTACGAGAAACAGCGTGGTGAGCAGAATGCCCGGCAGGACGCCGGCCATGAACAACCGTCCGATGGATTCCTCGGTCAGCACGGCATAGATGACGAAGCCCGTTGATGGCGGGATCAGGATGCCAAGCGTCCCACCTGCGGCGATGGAACCGGTGGCTAGTTTGTCGCCGTAGTTGAAGCGCTGCATTTCCGGATAGGCGACCTTGCCCATCGTGATTGCCGAGGCAATCGACGATCCGGAAAGGGCGGCAAATCCGGCGCAACCCATGATGGTCGCAGCTGCGAGGCCGCCTTTCAGGTGGCCGATGATCTTGTGCGCAGCTTCGAAAAGGTCGCGGCTCAGACCTGCCGCCGAGGCGAGATTGCCCATCAGGATGAAGAGCGGGATGATGGTGAGTTCATAGACCGTGACGGTCGCGAAGATCTGACCACTCAGGGTGAAGGCAGCGGCTTGAAACCCTGAAAGGGCGACAGTCCCTGCAAAGCCGACGACCAGAAGAGCGATGGCGACTGGCGCGCCAAGCCCGAGAAGAGCGAAGAGGGCGAGAAAGCCCAAAACCCCATATGTTTCCGGGCTCATCGGCCAAATCTTTCTGCAAGGAGGACAAGGGCCGACAGGCCGCAGCCGATGGAAACGGCGTAGTAGGACGGGCCAAAGGGCAATTGGAGGAGGAGGGTGGTTTCTCCAAAGAGGGCCGCTTCCCGAGCATTGATGAATGCGCGCCAGGAGACATAGCCGAGAATGCAAATTCCGATGATCGTCATGACCCAGTCGGTCAGCGACTGTAGCTGGCGAGGAAGCTTTCTCACCAATGTGTCGATGGCAATCAGCCGCCCGGACAGGGCGCAAAGTGGAAAACTGATGGCCACGATGAAGGAAAGCATGATCTGCGCGTAGTCATTTGCGCCAAAGATTGGAGCATTCAGGAAGGAGCGGAGCAGGGCGTCCGAAACGGACAGGCCCATGAGGGCAAACGTTGCAAGCGCGCCGAGTATTACCAGCGGCACCTCAAGCCAGTGTCTCCACCCCGCTTCCCGCGAGGTGGAGTTTCCAAGTTTTTCAAATGCCATGATGCTTAACGGGCACTCAGGGCAGCTGCGATGGCTTCGGCATTTTTGCCGGTTTCTTCGCTTTTCTGGTTCAGGATCTTGGCAATGGCCGGTTCCATCTTCTTGCGAAACTCGGCTTCGGCAGCTGTGTCGATCTGAATCAGTTCAACGCCTGCTTCCTCCGCGAGCTTGAGGCCTGCCTGTCCGGCTTCGGCAAATGCCTTCGCGCCTCGCAGGCTTATTGCGCGGCCCGTCAGCTCATCCAGTTTTGCCTTGTGCTCGTCGCTCAGCGCGTCCCAGCTCTGCTTGTTCATCAGCAGGTAAAAGCTGTCGAGGGCGGAGGGAATGTTTGTGGTGACGTATTTCGCGGTCTCGTGAAGCTTGTAGGAGCGAATGCCGGATGGGCCGATCATGACGGCATCGATCACACCAGTGTTCATGGCGTTATATGTGTCCGTTGTCGGCATGGAGACAGGGATTGCGCCCCATGCTTCAACCAGTTGCGCCATAACCGGATTGGGGGTGCGGATCTTCATGCCTTGTAGATCTGCAAGCGAACGAACCGGCTTTTCGCGGGAGATAAGAACGGACGGGTTGTTTGCCCAAAGGCCAAGCAACTTGGTCTGTGCGTATTCATCTTCAAACAGCTCGATATTGTTCCACAAGGCGTTGGTTGCCTGGGTGCCATCCTCGAAAAGTCCCGGAATGTGGACGAGGCCGGTCTTGGCGAATTGTTGCGGGGTATATTCGGGAATGCCGAACACGATGTCGGCAACGCCTGTCACAACGCGCTTGTATTGCTGCACAGGGCCCTTGCCCAATTCACCTGACGGATAAATGCGCATGGTCAGCTGGCCATTGGTCGCTGCGCTGATTTCCTCTGCGAGCGGGGTCATCACGCCCTTGTCCATGGGATGCATGGACGGCATGAAATGCGCCACTTTCAACTCGTCTGCGACAGCTGCGTTCAAACCCATGCACAGGGCAGCCGTTGCCAGCGCTGCGGTTATCCCGGCCTTGATACCGTGTGATCCGGTTTTCATCTGTTCTCCCCCAAGATAGTTTACTTTGGTAATTAACTTCATTAATTATCATTGTTAATCGAATAAGATGTCATGAGTTGAAGTTAGTCAAGATCATTCATCTGGGTTGTGATATGGCCAAGGAATTCACGCTGCACAACAGGATCGGTTTCAAGGTGACGCGCCTTGCCCGGATCATGGAAAGCCGACTGGAGAAGCAGTTGTCAGACCATGGAATCACACGGCTGCAATGGTGTGTGCTCAGAGGCGTCGGGCTTGAAGGGGTTACGACGCCGTCCCTGCTGGCTGACTATATCTGCATCGCCCGTCCTGCAGTCTCCCGTTTGTTGAAAACGATGGAAGAACAAGGGCTTCTGGAGCGAAACGGTATCAGCGATGACAAGCGGTTTACCGAAGTTGCCCTGACCGAGTTGGGGCAGGCCAAACTGAAAGCTTGCCATGTCCTTGTGCGGGAAATGAACCATCACTTTGCCGGCAAACTGGATAAGGATGTGTACGACCTTGTCATGACTGCAATCGACAAATTGACCGAAGGCGAAGACGTTCAACTGACCAGACTTTGATCGATAGGCTCCACTGGAACGGAGGGTGGAGCGCAAGGGTTTTTGCAAGAGGGTGGCCGCCTGAATGAGCTGCCACGGGAGAGACATTTTGAGATTTTTCTCGGACAAGACGAGACCCGTCCATTTGGGACCGTTTCCGCTGGAACGTCTGGCACGGCGGGATCGCGCGGTGCTGCCAACCGGTGTCCCGGACATGGACCACATGGTTTTTTCTCGGCCCGACAGCCCGCAGAACATCATCAACGCGATGACCGAAGCGCAGGCGATGTTGGACGCGGTTCGTGATGGCCTGGTCAACGCTGCACGCGCTGAAATTCCGGACAGTCTGGTCGAGCGCAAGAACCATCTCAAGGCCTTTGCCTATTTCTCCGATGTCTCGATGGCCGCAACTTGCGGGCTTCAGCCGGTTTCCTTCCTCGATATGCCGCTGAGAAATCCGGACATGGACCGTCTGGCGGAAAAGCTGCGAACAGGGCAATGCAAATCCCTTGCTTCGGGCATCGACATGATCATGGCTGATCTGCGAGACGCCGTGAATGCCCCGCCGAAATCCGTTGCCCACCACAAGCATGCGCTTGTCTTTCTGGTTCAAACACCCCGGCCTGTGCGGGAGGATGAACCGGGATATGATTGGCTGAGAGGGGCTGAACGCCATCGGTCTGCACTGCGCGCCATGGAAGTTGCCGTGGTGCTTGCGCAATATATTCGCCTGCTGGGGCATGAAGCCTGTGCTCATGGGCATTCGACGTCCGATGTTGATTTGAACCAGCTTGCGGTGGCATCGGGTCTTGCAAGTGTGGAAGACGGCAGGCTTCACAATCCTTATCTGGGGGAGCAGTTTGCAATTGCCGCTGTCACCACCACGCTTCCCTTTGCGCATGACTTGCCGCTCATGCCCTTGGCTGAACAGCACCGTTCCAAGACCCATGGCCTTGCCTGGACGTTCGGCTACCGCACAGCCAAGAATGCGGGGAACCTCGATCCGTATGAAAAACGCCGTTTCGTGGATGGGGCCCATCCGTTTGAGACCCTGAAACGGGTCGATACGCCGACGACCTATATCGACGAGGCGCGGGTACCACGGGTTCCAAAGCGTACAGACATGTTTGCCCGCTCCCTGTTCGGCGACTTGGGCAAGAAGGTGCAGCAGGCCTCGACCGGCGGAAAATATGTTCGCAAGTCTGCGCCGTCCATGGCGCAGCGTCGTGCTCTTGGTGCGTTCGTCCTGCTTCAGGACGGAGAGCCCGCCGCTTCGCGTCAGGGGACATCCGATCCGCAGGAAAATGCACAAAATCTCAAGGCGATGTCCTATTTTCTGGGCGTCGATGCTGTTGGCATCTCCAGATGTCCGGATTGGGCGTGGTATTCCCACGATGCGGCGGGAAATCCCATCGATCCGCCGCATGATCAGGCGATTTCCATGGTCATCGATCAGGGCTACGAGACCATGGAGGGGGCTTCGGGTGACGACTGGATTGCCGTCTCCCAATCCATGCGTGCCTATCTGCGGTTTTCCATTCTGGGCAGCATCGTCGCCCAGCAGATCCGCAATCTCGGCTATGAAGCCAAGGCCCACACGGTGATTGATGGCGAGGTGTTACAGCCGCCGCTCCTCCTTCTTTCAGGGCTAGGCGAGGTCAGCCGGATCGGAGAGGTGATCCTCAATCCGTTCCTTGGGCCACGGCTGAAATCCGGCGTAGTGACGACAACCATGCCGGTCGCTCATGACAAGCCGATTTCCTTCGGCTTGCAAAGCTTTTGCGAGGCTTGCAACAAATGCGCACGCGAGTGCCCGTCGGGAGCGATCACGGCTGGCCCGAAACTGATGTTCAACGGCTATGAGATCTGGAAATCGGACAGCCAGAAATGCACGACCTACCGGATCACCAATGAAGGCGGGGCGATGTGTGGCCGTTGCATGAAGACCTGCCCGTGGAATCTGGAAGGGGTTTTCGCCGAAGCGCCGTTCCGCTGGGCTGCCATGAACATTCCAAAGGCGGCTCCGTTGCTGGCCAAGCTCGATGATCTTGTCGGTAATGGCGAACAGAATGTCGTCAAGAAGTGGTGGTGGGATCTGGAGCTTGCGGAGGACGGGGCCTATCGACCGACCGAGCACCCGGTCAACCAGCGTGCTTTGCAGAAAGACCTCGATCTGAAATACGAAGACCAGACGTTGGCTGTGTATCCGGCCAATCTGGCTCCGCATCCCTGGCCGTTCCCTTTCCCGATGGATCGGGAGAAGGGCATCGAGGCCTATCAGGCGATGATCACGGCGGAGCAGTACAAGGCCAAGCTCTCGAGAGGTGAGACAGACGATCTCGTCCACAGCTACAAGATCAGTGGAGACGCGCCTGTCATTCAGGTCGAAATCGTTGAAGTCGAACAGATGACCGACGGCGTCACCAAGTACGAGTTTGCTGCTGTTGATGGCAGCTTGCTGCCGGAATGGACGGCTGGCGCCCATATCGACATTGTGGTGGCTCCGGAGTTTCTGCGGCAGTACTCGCTGTCCGGCAATCCGGCAGACCGGACCAGGTATCAGATCGGCGTCCTCCGGGAAGATGCGGGACGCGGCGGCTCCTTGCTCTTGCACCGGATCTTCAGCAAGGGACGCAGGATCTTCATTTCCAAGCCGATCAATCATTTCCCGCTCGTGGAAACGGCACGGCGCTCCTACCTGATGGGGGGAGGGATCGGCATCACCCCTATGATCGCGATGGCGCACAGGCTGCATGCAATCGAGGCGGATTTCGAGATGCACTATTCCTGCAAGTCGCGGTCTAGCGCGGGCTATCTTGAGGACCTTGCGAAGTTCCCGTGGTTCGAAAAGGTCCATCTCCATATCAGCAACGAGGGCTCACGGGCCGACCTTGAGACGGTTCTGGGCGGCTATCAGCCCGGTGATCACGTCTATTGCTGCGGGGCGGTTCCCTATATGGACGCGGTCATGGCTGCGGCGGAAAAATCCGGGTTTTCCGATGAGGAGCGGCATGTGGAGTATTTCAATGTTCCGGACATGCCGGACTATGAAAACCACGCCTTCACATTGAAGCTCCTGAAATCCGATCTGGTTCTTGAGGTGGGGGCGGAAGAGACGGCAACGGATGCACTGTCGGCGCGGGGCATTCATGTGGATGTGAAATGCTCGGACGGCATATGCGGGGTTTGCAAATGCGGTCTTGTCTCCGGAGAGGTCGAACATAGGGACTTTGTGCTGTCGAAAAAGCAGCGGGAGAACAGCATCATCCTGTGTCAATCGCGCGCCGCGCAAGCTGGCGGTGTCGTCGAGATCGACCTTTAACAACAATCAGGCGAGACCGTAGATGCGTTCCGCGTTCTGATGCCCGATAGCGTGTGCTTCATCCTCAGACAATTCGTCGAGGATTGATCTGGTGACGTTGATCCAGTCCGGCAGTCCATTCGCAAGGTTGACGACAGGCCAGTCGCTTCCCCAGACGATGCGCTGCGGCGTGAAGCATTCCAGCACATGGTCAAGATAGGGGCGGATGGTCTCAAGGCTCGCTGTTCCCGGAGCGCAATAGGCAAGAATGCCGGACAGCTTGCAGTTTACATTCGGCAAACTGGCCAGCGCAGTCATGTTGGCCCGCCATGGATCGAGCCCGTTCCCGGCAATGTCGGGCACGCCGCAGTGATCGAGAATGAAGGTCGTGTCGGGGCAGGCTTTGGCCAGTTCGGCAGCGAGCGGAAGCTGGCGGGAGAGATAGCACATGTCGAATGTGCGTGCCGTTTTGCCTATCTTTGAAACATTGCGACGAAAGGTTGCCGTGGTCGACAATTCGTCGTCGACCACATGCAGGATACGCCGGTACCCAACGACGCCAAGGGCGACGCTTTCTTCCAGCCAGGCGTCAAAGCCCTCATCCTCTTCCGGACGGATCGACGCAATGATCCCCCTCAATCCGGATGCCTTATCCTCGGCAAGTTCCGCTGTAAAGCGGCCTTCCGCCTGATAATCGGCATCGTTCACCCCGGTCTCCATGAAGAGGGATCCGCTGATCCCGCTGTCCCTTGTGAGGACAGCATAGTCGGTCAGCGTAAAGTCGCCTTGCGCAAGAGCGGGGATGCCACCGGTCCAGTCATATCCGACCTTGTTCCGGTAAATCAGGTGCTGATGGGTGTCCAGAAGGGGGATCATGGTGTCAGGCCTCCGGATCGGCGATCACGTCCTGTCGCTGGGTTCCAAGACCTTCGATGCCGAGTTCAACGACGTCGCCCGGCTTGAGGTAGCGGGGAGGCTTTTGGCCGAGGCCCACACCGGGAGGCGTGCCGGTGGAGATGACATCACCCGGCTGCAGGCTCATGAACTGGCTGAGATAGGACACAAGGAACGCAACCCCATAGACCATGGTGGAGCTGGAGCCGTTCTGCAGCTTCTCGCCATTGACCGTGAGCCACATGGAAAGGTTCTGCGGATCGGAAATCTCGTCCCTGGTCACCAGCCACGGGCCGATCTGCCCGAAATTGTCGCAGGACTTGCCCTTGGTCCACTGGCCAGCACGCTCGATCTGGAATTCGCGTTCCGACACATCGTTGGTGACCGCATACCCGGCCACATAGTCGAGGGCGTCGGCTTCACTGACATATTTGGCACGCTTGCCGATGATGACGGCCAGTTCGACTTCCCAGTCTGTCTTGGTGCTGCCCTTGGGGATGATGATCGGGTCGTTCGGGCCGCAGATCGCGCTCGTAGCCTTCATGAACATGACGGGTTCGGGCGGAACAGCCAGTCCACTTTCGGCGGCGTGATCCGCATAGTTCAGGCCGATGCAGATGAACTTACCGGTTCCCGCGACGCATGGGCCAAGGCGAGCGCCTTCGGGCGCCAGCGGTAACGCGTTGATGTCGGTTCCGGCCAGCTTCTTCAGGTTGGCGGGGTCGATGGCAGCGCCTGCCACGTCATCAATAATGCCGGAGAGGTCCCGGATCGCGCCATTGGCGTCGACAACGCCCGGCTTCTCGGCACCGGCTTCTCCAAAACGGACGAGTTTCATGTTGTTCTCCCGGATATCAGGTGTTGGACCAGCCGCCATCAATGATGTGGGCGGCTCCAGTTGTGTAGGCGCTTTCGTTGGAGGCGAGATACACCACCAGCGCGGCGATTTCCTCGGCCTTGCCGATGCGACCGATGGGTTGGCGGGCGATGAAGGCCTTGCGGGCGGCTTCATAGTCGCCGGTGTCTTTCAGGCGCTGTTCCAGCGACGGGCTTTCAACGGTGCCCGGGCAGATGGCATTGCAGCGGACGCCTTTGGTGATGAAGTCTGCAGCAATAGCCTTGGTCATGCCGATCACGGCCGCCTTGGTGGTGCCGTAGACAAAACGGTTCGGGGCGGCAATCACGGATGAGGCCGCCGATGACATGTTGATGATCGAGCCGCCGCCATTTTCAAGCATGGCCGGAAGGAAGGCGCGGATCATGCGATACATGGCCGTCACGTTCAGATCCATCGAGAAGCCCCACTGGTCTTCATCGCAGTCCAATATGGATCCATGAGCGACAAAACCAGCGCAGTTGAACAGGGCGTTGACCGCCCCCACTGTTTCGACAGCCGATTTAATGGAGGCCGGGTCGCGAACGTCCAGACGCAGGGTCTTGAGACCAAGTCCGGCGAGTTCGCCCAGAGCTGCCTCGTTGACATCCGATGCCCAAACGGTTGCCCCTTCCGCCTTCATTGCCAAGGCAGACGCGCGTCCAATTCCTTGTCCTGCTGCCGTCACAAGGCATGTTTTGCCTTCCAGTCTTCCCATGTCTCCTCCAGTTTTCCGTTACCGCCTAGACCGGCAGACAGGCCGGTCCTATCGGTTCGAAGCTCTTGTAGGTCAGGATGAATTCCTGATGCCCCAGCGCTTCGGATTTCGTTTGCTCGCCACAGGCAACACGAAGGGCAAGGTCGTGAATCTCATCGCCGATCTCGTCCAGCGAGGCGGTTCCCTCGATGATCCTCCCGGCATTCACGTCCATGTCGCCCTCAAGCTGCGCGAACATATCCGGATTAGCGGCAATCTTGATAACTGGCGCAAGGGCACTTCCGACAACAGAGCCCCTCCCGGTGACAAAAAATGTCATATGCGCTCCACATGCCATCATTTCCACGATCTCGGCGTTGTCGGATATGTTGGGAAAGCCGAACCGAACCTCGCCATCGGGCACCACATCCAGCAGATAAAGGCCGCCCTGCGGGGGAATGTCGCCAGGCTTGATCAGGCCGGAGATTTTTGAATTGCCTGACTTCGCATAGGCGCCCATCGATTTTTCCTCGATGGTCGTCAGCCCGCCATCGGCGTTACCGGCAGCAAAACTGCCGTAGCCCAAAGTGGCATAATAGCGCGCGGCCTTTTCAACGGAGGCCTTGAGTTCTGTGGCCAATTCCGGTGTCACCGCACGGGCTGCCATGATGTTTTCGCAGCCGATCAGTTCGCCGGTTTCTTCAAAGATGCAACTTGCCCCTTCCGACACGAAACGGTCGAAGGCACGACCGACTGCGGGATTGCCAGATAGTCCGCTGGTCCCGTCGGACCCGCCGCAAACAGTGCCGATGACCAGTTCGCTGATATCCATCGGGACGCAGGGTGTTGCGTCCAACCGTTCGGTTGCCTGTTCAACCCATTGCTGACCTTTGCGGATTGTACTGGCCGTACCGCCGTTCTTCTGGATCACCAGCGTTTCAACGTCCCGTCCGCTTTCGCGAATTACGGCTTCCAACTTGAAGCGATTGAAGCTTTCGCAGCCCAGGGAGACAAGAAGGACAGCACCAACATTGGGATGCGTGCAAAGGCGCTCCATCATGCGCTGGGCATAGTCATTCGGAAAACAGCCCGGAAAGCCGATGACATGAGCGTCGTCCCGGTACGGCCAGGCGATCTCGCGCGCAACGTGATGGGCGCACTCCACCAGATAAGCGACAGCAACGACGTTGCGAATGCCCTTGCGACCGTCAGCCCGTTCATACCCTGTCAGCTGGTTCATGGCTTGCTACTCCCGGAAAATTCGACGGCATCTGCGTCCAGCGAATGGGTGGGGGTGTAATCGCTCTTCAGATTGAGAAGATGAACATGGTCGCCAAGTTGGATGTCGCGAGACGCAGAGCCAATTGGAGCGCCGTATTTGATCACCTTGTCCCCTGTCTTGAGGTTGCGACGCGCCAGTTTGTGCCCCATCGAGATGTTCCGGGTGAAATCGATTGAGACACCCTCGATGCGAATGGTTTCCCCGAGCTGGATTGCGGCCCGAAGCACCAGAACATTGTCATCCGGATGCAAGAGCAGTAGTCGCGGATCAGTGTCGTTCAATTGGGGTTATCCTAGAATTTGCCGAATTTGAGATAAGCTTCCTGCGGGTCCATACCGTCCAGAATGGCCCGCCGAACCCTGCTTTCCGTCGCCATTGCGGCGAGGGACTTGTCCAGAACCTCGTCGAGGATTTCCTTACGGATACAGACCATCCCGTCGCGGTCGCCGTGTAGCCAGTCGCCGGGTCGGATCAGGACTTCGCCGATCATGATGTCGACTTCTGTTGCCGTGGGCAGCCAGTAGCCGACGATATCGCGCGGGGTGTTGTGTGTTCCCCGGCAGGGCAATCCCAGTTTCAAGATGAAGTTTGTGTCGCGCAATGCCCCGTCGATGACACAGCCGAGCACTCCTTTGCGGTGAAGGGTTTCGGCAGACAATTCGCCCATCTGTGCAATGTCATGGGTGTGTGGCTGGCAGGTCCAGACATGTCCGGGTTTTGCCTTTGAAAGCAGGCCTGTCCAGGCGAGCAGCGTTTCGTGCGCGTCCGCTGTCTCGTCAACACGGCCCTCAATGGTCCATGCCGGGCCGCACAGGATCACCTCCGGCTGAAGAGGCGTGATCCGGGGCGGCAGGGTGAAATTGCGCTGCCCCATGGCGCGCATGACGTCGTGGATCACGCTGGTGTAGCAGGTCTGAAAGTGTTCGAGCCTTTGATCAGTCATGATGGAAGACCTCTTCCATCATGGACCACCACTCGCCATCCTTTCGGGTGTCCAGCGGTTTTTGGCAAGGCATGCAGACATCCCACCAGCGTCGGGTTTCGGGGTCGGCAGCCATCTTGGCGGCGTCTGCGTCAAAATCCGTGCCGGTATATTCCCAATAGCCGAAGAGTAGGTTTTCCGGCTCCTTCAGGAAAATCGAATAGTTGGTGATGTTGCAGGCGGAAATCATAGCAAGGATCTGCGGCCAGACATTGGCATGCAGCTCCTTGTATTCCGCCACCTTTTCGGCGTTCAGGCCGATCACCATGCCCATGCGCTGCATGTCATGCCTCCGCTTTCAGGATGTGGTTGGTGCCCTCGACGATGCGGCTGTTGATCACGGACCAGTCCCAGTCAATGCCGAGTCCCGACTCATCAGGCGCAATCGCCTTGCCGTCTTCGATCTTCATCGGGGATTTGGTGACATCGTCCAGCTGCGGGATGTATTCCAGCAAAGGGGCATTGGGTACGGCACAAACCAGACTGACGTGCAGTTCCATGAGGAAGTGCGGGCAGATGGGCACGTTGAAGCTTTCGGCCAGATGCGCGATTTTGAGCCACGGAGTTATCCCGCCGACACGCGCGACATCTGCCTGAACAACGGAGGCCGCATTCTGCACCAGATAGTCCTTGAACTGGGACAGGGAATACATGCTCTCGCCAACGGCAATCGGTACTTCTGAGGCGCTTGCCAGTTCGCGGTGGGCTCCAACGTCATCGGCAGGCATGGGTTCTTCGAACCAGAAGACATCAAACTCGGCCAACATGGCGGCACGCCTGCGCGCTTCGGCCAGACTGAACGCCTGATTGGCGTCGACAAGGATCAGATAGTCGTCCCCGACCGCCTCGCGAACGGCCCGAATGCGGGTGCGATCTTCCGCGAGTGACGGTTTCCCGATCTTGAATTTTGATCCGGAAAAACCCCTGGATTTCATGGCAATTGCATCGGCTACAAGTGCTTCGGTGGACAGGTGCAGCCAACCGCCTTCCGTTGAGTAGAGCGGTACACTCTTCTTCACGCCACCTGCCAGTTTCCAGAGCGGTAGTCCGGCACGGCGGCAGCGCAGATCCCAAAGCGCGGTGTCGATCGTCGCAAGGGCCAGGGAGGTGATGGCTCCGACCGCCGTTGCGTGGGTGGTAAAGAGGAGGTCGTGCCAGATGCCGTTAATTTCTTCCGCATCGCGCCCAAGGAGCTTTGGCGCGAGGGTTTCCTTCAGCAAGCTGACGATCGCGGGCCCACCGGTTCCGATCGTGTAGGAGTACCCCGTACCCACATGCCCGTCCGCATCCGTGATACGGACCATGGGGGTTTCCTGACTGACGAAGGACTGGATCGCATCAACCCTTTGGACCTTGGGCGGCAAGTCGATCATCAAGATTTCAACTGCAACGATCCGTGCCATCAGCTGATCCTCACCGACTTCTTCGTTTTCGCGTCGAACAGATGGGTTTTTTCAAGCGCAATTCGAAACTTGAGCACTTCGCCCGGAGTAACGTCGCGTGGCACGAACATCTTGCCCTGAACCTCGGACCCGGCAATTTGCGTGTAGAGTACGGTCTCGGTGCCCAGCAGTTCTGCAAGGTCGATCTTGAGCTCCAGAAACGTGCCCTCGCCACTGTCATGGATGCCGTGACCTTCCGGTGTCAGATCGTCCGGCCTTAGTCCGAAAATGACTTCCTGTCCCTCGGTGACATGGGGAGCAAGGCGAGAAGGAACCGGAATTGATGTGTTTTCGTCAAACCATATAGCTCCACTGACGATCAAGGCGGGCAACAGGTTCATGGGCGGTGAGCCGATGAAGGAGGCAACGAAGGTGTTGACCGGGTGATTGAACACTTCCATCGGCGTACCGACCTGTTCGATATAGCCGTCCTTCATGACCACAATCCGGTCGGCCAGTGTCATGGCCTCCACCTGATCGTGGGTGACATAGACGACCGTGGTTTTCACCTTCTGATGCAGCTTCTTGATTTCTGTCCGCATCTGGACGCGGAGTTTCGCATCGAGATTGGAAAGAGGCTCGTCGAACAGGAAAGCCTCCGGGTGGCGGACAATGGCCCGGCCCATCGCCACCCGCTGACGCTGGCCACCGGAAAGTTCGGCCGGGGTGCGCTCCATCAAACTGGAAAGGCCAAGGATTTCAGCTGCCTCGTTGACACGTTGGTCGATGACGTTTTGCGGCTGTTTTGCGATCTTGAGCCCGAAGCCCAAATTCTCGCGCACCGACATGTGGGGGTAGAGCGCGTAGTTCTGGAACACCATGGAGATATTCCGCTTGCGCGGGGGCAAGTCGTTGACCAGCTCATTGGCGATGTGGATCTCGCCGCCCGAAATGTCCTCAAGGCCCGCGATCATGCGCAAGGTGGTGGATTTTCCGCAGCCGGAAGGGCCGACAAGGACAACGAACTCGTTATGGGCGATGTCCAGATCGATCCCGTGGACGACTTCCAGTTTTCCGTAAGCCTTGACGACCTTGTTGAGTGTGATGTTTCCCAATTTCTTATCCTTTCACGCCACCGAAGGTCAGTCCGGCAATCAGATGTTTCTGAACAAGGAAGGTCAGGATGAGGGCTGGAATGATGATGATGACCGCCATGGCGCACATCCCGGCCCAGTCGATGGTGAATTGGGCGGTGAAGTCCATCAGTCCGACCGGCAAAGTCTTGCTGTCGGTCGAGCGGGTCAGCTGAGAGGCGAGGGCATATTCGTTCCAGGAGGTGAGGAAGGCGAATACCCCGGCAGAGGCAATCCCTGACCTGGCCAGTGGAAATTCTATCTTCCAGAAGGCCTGCCATCTCGTGCAGCCGTCGACCTGCGCGGCTTCGCTGAGTTCCTTCGGGATCTGCCTGAAGAAGCCGTCGATCAGCCAGATTGTGAAGGGCACGTTCAACGCGACATAGACGATGATCAGACCCATGGGGGCATCGATCAATCCAAGGTGGCTCCAGATGATGAAGACGGGCAGGGACAGCGCGATACCCGGAACTGCTCGCGACAGCATGAGCCCCAGAAACAGCGCGTTCTTGCCGCCAAAGCGGAACCGGGCGAAGGCATAGCCACCGGACATTCCGACAAGCAGCGCAATGGCGGTCGATGTGACCGCGATGATCATGGAGTTGGCGAAATAGTCGATCACCGGGATCGCGACCTGCGCGTCCGACAGGCCAAAAATGGCGGCGAAGTTGTCCAGCGTGAGGTCTTCGGGGATCCAGACCGGGGGCTTTGCGAGGATTTCGCGATTTGGCCGAAAGCCCGAGAGGACCACCCAGAGGCCGGGAACGCACATGACGATCATCAGGATGAAGGTTGCGATCCATGTGAGAACCGCTTTCACCTGCCTTTTGTGGAGACTTGTCATGCAGCCCCTCCCATGTACCGGCGAGCGGCAACCAGCTTGGTGAAGAAGTACCAGGTGAACAGGATGGACAGGATCGTAGAGACATAGGCCATGGCATTGGCCTGCCCCATCTTGGCATTGTCGTATCCAACGCGGGCGATGAGCGTCCAAAGCAGTTCCGTGCGCCCCGCCGGGCCACCTCCGGTCATGACATCTACAATGTCATAGGCGCGGGCAACATCGAGCGAGCGGATTGTCATTGCGATATAGGCGAAGGGCATGATGAAGGGCAGGGTGATGTGGCGGAACACCTGCCACGGCGTGCAGCCGTCGACCTTTGCCGCCTCAAGAGGATCCTTCGGCATGGCAAACAGGCCTGCCAGCAACAGGATCGCGAAAACCGACGTGCTCATCCATACTTCGGCGAAGATGATGGAGAACATGGCAAGGTCACGTTCCACCAGCCAGGGAATGGCGCCATCCGTCAGTCCGAGCGACTGAAGCGCGTTGTTCAGGATGCCGATGTTGTCGTTGAAGATGAACTTGAACTGGAACCCGACAAGGATCGGGGAGAACATCATCGGGAACATCATGATGGTGCGCAGTGTACGCTGGCCCCAGGTGATGCGGTTGATCAAGAGTGCAATGCCAAGACCGAGCAGGAACTCAAGGTTCAAAGCGATGGTCAGGAACAGGATCGTTCGCCCGAACGCCCACCAGAATTTGGTGTCGTCCAGAAGACGTTCGTAGTTCCGCAGACCTATGAACTGGTTGATGCTGTCCGGCTTTGTCAGCCGGTAGGGTGTCAGGCTGGTGTAAAGGGAAAACACCAGTGGCACGGCCACGACAAACAGGATCGTCAGGATCGCCGGACTTAGCAGCAGATAAGGCGTGTGTTTTTCGGCGCGCCAGCGCATGTCAGCTCCGTCGAACGCTAGAAATGGGGTGGGACGGCCACAGACGCAGAAGCGGCCGCCCCCTTGGGAGGACAATCAGAGGTAACCTGCGTCTTCCATGATTGTGCGGGTGGCTTCGGCAGCTTCATCGAGCGCGGCCTTGATTTCCATCTCGCCGAGGATTGCGGCCTGCAAACGCGGCCAGATCTCGTTTGAAACTTCAATCCACGGTTCGATCAGCGGCGGTGTGAAGGCATCTTCCGACATCGAGACCTTGTAGGTGTCGAACACGGTGACGAGGAAGTCATTGCCTGCATCGGCGAATTCCTTCTTGGCGTCCGTCCAGACCTGTGTGCGGGTGGGCAGAAGACCCTTGCGGGCTTCGACCATCTGCTGGTCGTGATCAGTCAGGAAGGTAACGAAGGACGCTGCTGCGTCGACATTGTCGCAGGTTTCGGTGATCGAGAAACTGTGGCTGCCCGACCAGCCGGTGCGCTTGCCGCCAGCGCCTTTGGGAGCGCGAACGAGACCGATATCGCCTGCTACCTTGGAGTTCGCCGGATCGTTGAAGAAGGAGGCCCAACCGGCCCAGTCCAGATTGAGCGCAACGGTTCCAGACGCGAAGCCAAGGCCGGTGTCGTCCCAGAGATAATTCAGGACACCAGCCGGAACTGCCTTGGCATCATAAAGGTCCTTGAACCACTGGACGGTCATCACACCGGCTTCGGAGTTGAAAGTCGGGTTCCAGTCCTCGTCAAACAATGCTCCGCCATTTGCAACCAGCATTTCATAGAAGCGGCCTGTGATCGCCTCGTCCTTGCCGACATATTGGGTGCCGTAGAAATTCGGCGCATCGGCGAAGAACATGGCCTGATCCTTCACCTGATCCCAGGTTTCCGGCGGTGCCAGCTCATAGCCGAACTCGGACTTGAAGCCATCCTTGTTGGCCTGATCCTCAAACAGCGATTTCTTGTAGAAGAGGTTCGAAATGTCGGAATGGCGCGGCAGCTGGACCAGCCTGCCGTCCACCGTGGAGTTCTTGATGGCAAGTGCATCAAAGCCGGCAAGGGTTTCCGCCGGGATTACTCCGTTGAGATCGCGATAGATCGTGCCGTATTGGGGGGCGAAGCTTGTGTGGTTTGAGCCAACGCACCAGTCGAGGGTGCCAGCTGCAATATCCTGCTTGATCTCGCGATCCAGTTCGAAATGGTTCTTGCGGGAGAGGATCTCGACCTTGGCTCCGGTCGCGGTCTCCCATTTTGCAATTTCCGCATAAAGCGGCTCGTATTGAGCGCCGCCGATCAGCTTCACACGCAGTGTATAGCCGTCAAATTTGCCGTAGTCGGTGGCATTGGCTATGCCCGTCAGCATCAGGGGCAATATTGCAGCCGATGCCAGAAACGCGAATGACTTCCTCATAATCTCCTCCCAATTCATTTCAGGCCGGTTGGCGGATGGCTCCACAATCCGCTCGGCCCGCTCATGCTGCGCAGGTCAAATGCCCGGCAGAAGCTCTTGCTTGATCCTCTCAAGATCAGCGCCCAGATCCGGGGCTGCCCGTTCCGAAGACAGGCCTTGCCCGTTCAGTCGGATCGGCCCGCGAACGGATTTAAGTTCAACGTTGCCGTTGCGGCGGATGGTTTGCTCAAGACCGAGATGCGACCAGGCTTCGCTTGCCATGAGGCCGGGCCAGTCGAGCACTTCCGAACACCAGATGTCGGCCGGCTGCAGGATCGCCAGCCAGTCTGCTGTCGTGCGCCGGGCGAGCGATCTGCCAATTTCAGTCTTGATAGTGTCCCGCTCGCGCATCAGCGCTGTCTTGTCGTTGAAAAACGGCTCCAACCCCTCAACCTCAAGAAGCCCGGCAAGCCGCTGCAGCGAGGGCGTCATGGCGAGGGCGAGAAACCCGTCCTTTGTGGGGTAAACACCGTAGGGCGCTCCCAGATAGGCATGCGCGCCGTTAACGGCGCTGCGCTTGGGACGGCGATGGCCGTCATTCAGGTAGGTGGTGAGCACTTCAAACTGAAAGTCGACCATGGCTTCCAGAAGACTGGTCTCAACCTTGGCGCCCTTGCCGTGTATTCCGCGTCCAACCAGAGCAGCAAGAATGCCCTGTGCCAGTGCGTTGCCTGCCAGCATGTCCGCCACGGCAAGGCCCATCGGCATGGGTGGGTCGTTGTCGCTGCCTGTGAGCCAGAGGAGGCCTGAACGCGCCTGGGCAAGCAGGTCTTGTCCGGGAAGCGGAGCCCATTCACCGTCTTCGCCATACCCGGAGATGGACCCGTAGATAATTCGCGGGTTGATGGCTGATACCGCGTCATAACCCAAACCCTGCCGTTCGATCACGCCCGGCCGGAAGTTCTGGACCATAACGTCTGCCCTGGCGATCAGGGCTTCCAGCAGTTTGCGGTCATCCGGGTTTCGGAGATCAGCGGTAATGCTTTCCTTGTTGCGATTGATGGCGTGAAACAGTGAGTTGGCACCGTCGATATCCACGTCAGACAAATACAGCTGGCGGCAGAGATCGCCTGTGCCAGGGCGCTCAACCTTGATCACCCGAGCCCCGAGATCAGCCAACTTCAGCGTGGCAAGAGGGCCGGAGAGGAATTGGCTGAAATCGAGCACGAGCAGGCCGTCAAGCGGGCGTTCTGATTGCGGCAAGGAGATCATGACAGGCTCTCCTCATAAGCTGCCTGAAGCTTGTCGGCCGTCGCCTTGACGCTGCTCTCACCGCGCAGGCAGGCATGAACGATGTTGCCGCCTGTTTCCTGAAAACGCATGTAGCCGTCATATCGGGGTCGGATCCACGATGTGTCCAATGTCCGGCGTGTGTTTTTGAAGAAATTCCGCGAGGCCAGATTGCAATGCTCATCATCCCATGCCGCAGCGTTGGCGGGTTGCCCTCCGCTCTGGAAAAAAAGAGCCTTCTGGCACTCTGAACTCGCGATCCAGAAGGCATAGTTTAGGGCAACCTCGGGGTGCTTGGTTGCTGCGGAAATGGCGATGCCAGTGCCTCCGAGGACAGTTCCACGCGGGCCGTTGTTCTTGATGCCCGGTGCGTCCGTAAAGGTGAGGGGAAAGCGGCAATATCCCTGTCGGCTGTAGTTCGTGTACCCGTAGCCGAAGGGAGAATAGTGGGGAGCATCAACAGATCGGCCCATCCATTCATAGATCCCAATCGGATCCAGCGTGAGGCATCTGGGGTTCATCAGGGCCGTGATTTCGCACATCAACTCAAGGACATGCGTTGCTGCATCAGGATCAATGAGGCTGTCACCTTCCGCGATCGAATGTCCGAGGCTCCGCGCCAGACCAAACCAGGTCATCAGGGCGTTGATGGGAATGAGGGCAAAGCCGACGCACCCTTCCTGCGCCAGTTCCACAACTTCGCTCCAATTGGCTGGGGGGTGATCCAGCCTGTCGGGTCTGAAGGCTGCGACCGGGGTTGCTGCATCAATGGCAAGCGCCCATTGCTGGCCGTCGAATTCGTAAGATTGGTGGGAGCCGCCCACCGATTGTTCGGCCAGAACGGCAAGATCGTTGTCACGCCCCTGATCGTTGAGAGGCAAGAGCAAGCCATTGCGGGCCACTTCTCCCACATGCGGGTGGTCTATGACCATCAGGTCATACTGGTTGGCCATCTCTTCGACTGGCCGGTCTGCGAATGCCTGAAGAGAGCGTTTCTCCCAGCTGATGCTGACGCCTGGATACTGTTTTGCGAATGCGGCGGAGGTCGCGACCATCGGGTCGTAGCCGCGACTATGGTCCCAGGTCATGCCTTTCAGATGAATTTCAGGCATCGGCTTTTGCCTTGCGCAGAAGCTCGACTTCCTCGCGGAAAGCCGAGGGTTCACGATAGAGGGCCGTCAGCAGATGCTCGGCGTAGAGGACCTGTTCTCCTTCTCCCTTGAAGACCGAATAGGAGACCCGAAGCTTTCCCATGGTCTCGTTATGGACGACCTTCGAGAGGTTTTCGCGAATGGTGTAGATCGTGTCGCCGATGAAGACGGGCTTGATGAACCGGAGCCGGTCATAGCCATAGGAAAACGAGTTCAGGCAGTTGGTCGCGACCAGCCCCAGACCGTAGGAAAAAACCATTGCGCCGGCGACAAGCCGTTTTCCAAAGACCCCTTCCTCGGCGGCAAATCTCTCGTCGGACACATAGGGGTGGTGATCCATGACCAGCGAGTTGAACAGCATCGACTCGCCTTCGGAGATGGTTCGGCGCACTGACCGAATGCGGTCGCCAACCTTGAAATCCTCAAAATACCAGTCTTCGGAATTCCATGCGGGGATGGCGGCGTGCTCTTCCGGCAAACCGGGCAAAGAACGCGGATGTACTCCAATCTCGGCCATGCTCCCACTTCTCCCTGCGTCACTTGTTGCCTCGACAATAATCGCATTGCTTTTTGTATGTCAAAATGTTTTTTATAAATGAAAATATCAATTGTCTGCTGGGGAGGTTGGAATGGAGCGTGAGCAGTTTTTCGAGGATTATGAAATCGGAGCGCAGCGACGCACCTTCGGGCGCACGATCACCGATGCGGATATCGTGCTTCATGCCGGTCATAGCGGGGACTACTTCCCTCATCATGTCGACGTGGAATTCTGCAAGACACAGCCGTTCAAGCGCCCTATTGCCCATGGGACCATGACGTTTACGATCGGGATCGGGCTGACAGCGACTGAGATAAATCCGAGAGCCATGACCTATGGCTACGAGCGGCTGAGATTTCCGCGTCCGGTGCACGCAGGCGATACCATTCGCACCACGGTGACGATCAGGGAAAAGTCAGCCGATGCGAAACGACCCGGCTTTGGCAAGGTGATCGAGGCCAAGGAGGTGACGAACCAGAACGGGGAGACGGTGATGTATGTTGAGCACATTCTGATCGTCGAGATGAAAGGCGGGAGCAAATGACCTTCGAACTGAAGCAGTCCTGGCCAGCGCCGACCCATCCGAAACCAATCGTGTTCATCGGTGCGGGCGGGATTATTCTGGATGCCCATATCCCGGCTTACAGGAAAGCGGGATTGCCGATCCTGGGTGTCGTCGATCCCAATGAGGAGCGGCGGATGCAGCTGGCATCAACACATGATCTGACCGCTTATCCTGATCTCGCGGCTGCCGTAGCCGCAAACGGGACGAGTGTGGTCTATGACATCGCGACCCCTCCACATGTAATCCGGAACCTCTTGCCGCAATTGCCCGATGGAGCGGCTGTGCTCATTCAAAAGCCAATGGGGTCGGATCAGGAGGATGCGCGGGAAATCCGGCGCCTATGCCGAGAGAAATCACTGAAGTCCGCCATCAATTTCCAGCTGCGGTTCTCGCCGATGATGCTGGCCGTAAAGGACGCGGTTACGCGGGGCTTGCTTGGTGATCTGCTCGATATCGAGGTTCATTTGAACATCTACACACCATGGCAGATTTTTCCGTTTCTCATTCCCATGAAACGTGTCGAGATTGCCGTGCATTCCATCCACTATCTCGATACGATCCGGGCCATTGCCGGGAACCCGCAAGGCGTGTTTGCCCGGTCTCTGCGTGACCCAAGAGCCAGCGACTTCGCCCAGACCCGGACATCGATCATCCTCGATTACGGAGATCGATTACGAGGTGTTCTGTCCATCAATCACAACCATCAGCATGGCCGCGAACACCAGTCGGCGTGGTTCCGTTTTGAGGGAACGAGGGGGACGATGATGGTGAAGCTCGGCGTCTGCTACGACTATCCGAATGGCGAGGCTGACGAACTGTGGTTTTGCGAGAACGGCGGGAGCTGGCAGCAAATCGCTCTTGAAGGGAGCTGGTTCATTGATGCCTTCATGGGCACCATGCGCAATGTCCAGCGATATGACGCTGGTGAAGACAGTGCGCTCTATGCCTCGACTGAGGACGCCTATGAAACCATGGCGCTTGTCGAGGCGTGCTTCAAATCGATGGAGCAGCCGGGCGTGCCTCTGGTTCTAGACTGATGGCTTCTTGCTGGAGCGGTTGCAAGCGAAGGGTATGCCGGTTCGTCGTCAGAAACGCTATAAATCAGATATTTAGAGCACGTCGGGCGTTTCAGTGAATGCGTGGAATGCGCTAGTTGGCTGGGGCGTTGTTGCCCGCCCCAAGCCCGATGCTCAGGTCGCGTGCTGTTTCCCTCAGGCGGTCGACACAGGTCTGAAACTCGATTTCCTCGCCAATTCGCTCGATATGCGGCACTGTTAACGCTGCAATGGCGACACCGGAGTGATCGAGCACCGGAGCGGAAATGTTGACGATGCCGCGGACCATGAAGCTGTCTCGAACCTCGTAGCCTTCAGCCCTGATCTTTGCGAGATCCTTCTCCAGCTCCTCCCGAGTGGTTCCTTCCGGAAGTGGAGCCTCGCTGAAAATGCGGTCAATTTCATCCGGCGGGAGAAAAGCCATGATCACCCGTCCGCTGGAGGCGGACCAAAGCGGGATCTTGGCTCCCAGACGGACACTCAGGACGTTATTTGAGGGACTGTCTGTCTGCCCGACGACAAGAACCTCGTTGTTCGTGATGATGCCCAGATGGATCGATTGGCGGATTTCACGGGCAAGCATCGCCATGCGGGGCCCTGCAATGGACGTCAGTCTTCTGACGATCGGCAGGCGATGGGCAATTTCAAACAGGTAAGTGGTTAGAACGTATCGGCCCGACGTGATGTCCTGGGCGACATATCCCCGTTGCTCCAGAACTGCGAGCATTCGGAAGATTTCACTGACAGATCTGTTGAGCGACCGGGCAATATCGGAGAGGCTCAGGCCAACGTCTTCGGATGACAGGAGCTCGATTATGTCCAGCCCTTTCTCAAGTGCCGGAGCGGTGTATTTCTTCTGTTCTGTCGTCACTTCGAGCCTGTTTCCAAGGTCGTTTGTTTTCTGCTGTCGGGCAACTCTAGCCGCTTACGACAATAATCAAAACTCGCTGTACGTCTCTTTGAAAATTCGCGGTCAGCTGCGGTCTTTTGCATGGTTAATCACGGAAATTCAAATCCTTGTGACTTACGTATTTACCGGAGTTGACTCCCTCTGGATTCCATTGACTCAGCTTATAGAAGTATAAATATGTAATATCTAGCGATGCTCAAAAATAAAACTCCCGAACGTCTCGCTATATTTTCAATGAGGACTTTCAATTTAATGCATGAATTAACCAATTCGTGTGTATTCTTGAAATAATTTGTTTATTTGCGACGAAAGTCTAAAGCGCCTATTTCACCTGCCTTAATATGTTGCGTCATGTTGTCGGCGCTAACGTGAGCTTAGCGACCTGACGGGAGTGTTGAATGGAACTGCGGCAAATTCGGTATTTTCTCGCGCTGTCGCGAACTCTGAACTTCACGCGGGCTGCCGAAGAATGCAATGTCACACAGCCAACCTTGACGCAGTCCATCAAGAAACTTGAAGAGGAATTGGGCGGGGCCTTGTTGCTTCGCCAGCGAAACCGCACCCATCTGACACATCTTGGCCAAACCGTATTGCCTTATTTGCAGGCGGTGTTTGACAGCAGTATCGCTGCAACGATGCTGGCCGATGATATCAGCAAGGGTGGGCGTATGCCCGTGCGACTGGGCGTGTGTGATGCGTTCGACATCGACTTGCTGGGCGAGCCGATGCGGGAACTGAACGCTTCCTTTGCCGGACTGGAACTTCACGTTCTCACGGAGAATGACAGCAAGCTCGCAGAACTGGCATTCAATGGACAAATCGATCTGGCGATTATCAGCAGGGGCGCTGCGGATGAAACGCATTTCAGGTTTTCTCCGCTTTACACGGAAACCATCAAGGTTGCTGTGAGCGGCAGGTTGCCAATTGCCGGAATTGGCGATCAGGTTTCGTTTGCCGACCTGCACGCGTTGCCTTGTATCGGAATGCGCGATTCACAGGTCTTTCAGGATATTGTCAGCTCGGCGTCTAAGTCAGGTTACAGGCTGGTGCAGGGACATTGGGTCCAGCGCCTCTTTGAGGCTCTGGTTATGGTGCAGGCGGGCCTTGGGTATACCTTTGTCGGCAATCGTGAGCGCCTGCCTGACGGAGCCAGGAGCCTTTCAATTTCTGATGAAATGCCTGCCAGAACAATTGGGCTTGCAGAATTGCGTGGAAAACCTTCGTCGCCTGCAGTTCTTGCTCTAAGTGCCTTGCTTCGATCAAAAACGTACTTGCCGCTACATTAAATTGGGCATGTTTGATTTGAAAGAGCTTCAAACCTATTCAAAATGTTCAGGAAATTAATAATTAAAACTGAAATTCACGGAAACGTGAAGTCAGGAGGCTGCTGTGAGTGCAGGAAGCCAAAGCGGTTTGGAAGTCTTTCGGCACTCAAGTATTCCCAAGCTGCAAGATGCGAGATCCGCTTCTGACCATGCTTGATACTAAGATAAATCTATACTGAAATTTTACGCTAGGTTTGTTGCGGGTCTATATTACAAGTTTACCTAAAGTTGTATAGGAGATCATATGGGTAAATAATAGATTTCATCTATAGTACTTTATGATA
Organism: Roseibium sediminis; assembly: GCF_008711325.1. Classification (GTDB taxonomy): domain Bacteria; phylum Pseudomonadota; class Alphaproteobacteria; order Rhizobiales; family Stappiaceae; genus Roseibium; species Roseibium sediminis. The sequence continues at coordinate 28,076 of NZ_VXDB01000001.1, read as the reverse complement.
GGAAAAAACTATCCAGGGTGATTTGGGGCAAAACAACAATTAGATAGCACGCTCGACTGGGGGTATTTCCCCCTGACGCAGATCGTGCGCTCGAGGTTGGTCGTATGGAACTAAGACAAATAAGATACTTCCTGGCTCTGTCTCGTACACTCAATTTTACGCGAGCTGCGGAAGAATGTCGGGTGACCCAACCGACATTGACCCAGTCGATCAAAAAACTCGAAGAGGAGTTGGGTGGACCGCTTCTCCTTCGGCAGAGAAATCGGACGCACTTGACGCATCTCGGACAGATGATCCTGCCATTTCTTGAGCAGGTCTACGAGAGCAGTCAGGCGGCCAGAATGATCGCCGATGATCTTAGTCGCGGAGACCGAACGCCGGTTCGCGTAGGGGTAAGTGATACTTTCAACCTTGTGTATTTGTTGAAGCCGGTATCGGAGATAAATCGCAGTATACCCGGTCTGGAGTTGCATATTATTGTCGGGTCCGATGATCATCTGGTTGAAATGACGCTGGACGGGCATCTCGACCTCATAATCGTCGAGCAGATGGCGGCAGAGGAAAAACACTTCCGGTTCATGTCGCTCTATACAGAGCAGATGCGTCTGGCGATCAAGGAAGATTGGGAACTGGCGCAGATGGAAACTGTGCCGATGAGCAAATTGGACGATGTGCCGTGCATTTGCCTGAAAGAATCCGATCTTCATACCGAGTTCATCACCTTGGCGTCAAAAAACGGGATCAATGTTTCCCAGCAACATTGGGCCAAGAAGTCGGCAGATGCCCAGATGATGGTTCTGGCGGAATTGGGAATTGCGCTTGTAGGCGACCGCGAGCAAATTCTGGACGGTGTTGTTACGAGAAAGCTGGAAGAAGCCCTGCCTACGCGCACGATGGGTTTGGCGGAGTTGCGGGGCAAACCGTCATCAGGTGCGTTGCTGGCCTTGAGTCGTCAGCTCCGGGCCCGGAGCTATCCGCCGAACGAAAGAGGGTGAGTCCTGCGCGGCTTGCTCAAGGTTGCTGGGCGTTCAAATGCTCCGCACCATAATAGCAGGCTAACCGTTGTTCAGACGCCGAAGCTATCAAGGACAACTTCCGGTCCGGTCCGCCATCTTTGATCGTTTTCGCTGAATGACTGTTTTACGATGTGATCCGGGCCAATCAGGAATGTGGTCGCAAGTGGCAGGAACCAGGCATCATTCCCGTAGTACTGACCAAGATCAATGTCGAGAGATCTGAAAAAGTCCTGATCGATATTCGGTATGCGAAACAGGCAGCCATATTCCAGACAGGTGATGCTGTCCGCGTCGCAGAGAACTTCAAACGGCAGGTCGAGAGCTGTCTTCGTTTCTGCTGCCCTGCCGTTTACCTCTGGGGTGATGATTACGACATTGAGGCCCTTTTCTAGAATGGCCTTCCGATTTTCGCGAAAAGCGGTTAGCTGGGCATTGCAATACGGGCACCACAGTCCGCGCATGAAGAGAATAATAAGGCCGTTCTCTCCCATCAGCGATGCCAGGTTGACCAGTTTGCCTTGGGTGTTGGGAAGCAGGAAGTCAGGCGCGCGTTCTCCAGCCGGAATGCGTCTTTCGCTCTGGTTGATCTGCGTCAGTAGGGCAGCCATCCGGGAGTCGTGCTCTGCGTAAACGTCACTCGTTTCGCGAGCAATCCGTTTTACTGTGTCCATCAGCAGTTTGGTCAACGGGGTTCTTGCTCCGCTCGATTTGGTCGCAAAAAACTAGCCAGTGAGAAGGTTTCTTACTTCATCTCAATATATATGCATCATCCCTTGGTTTCAATTTCAATAATGAACTTAATGAACGCCTTTTGTTTTTGTTATTTCAATAATTTACTTCGACTTATGAAAACCATAAAGCAAATCAATTTCATATGAAGGCTGCCACCCTCTAGATTTTTGCCAGTGTCAAATCTGGAGATAACGTAGATGAAATACGCGCTAATGGCTGCTGCTGCAATGGCCGTAATTGTCACAGGTGGTGCTGCACTGTCGACAAAGACCGTTCAGGCCGAAGAAGCAAAAAACAACTATGGTGTATCCATTATACCTGAGTGGAACGAAAAAGGCGAGTTGATCCGTCCAAAAGGTTTCAGACATACTTGGGTTTTCATTGGTTCTCCTTTCACGCCGAACGCATTGAATGGTGGAGCCGCCGGTTTCCCCGAATATCACAATGTGTACGTTCAGCCGGATGCCTTCCACGCCTACCGGGCGACTGGAAAGTGGCCGGAAGGCACCATGATGCTCAAGGAGCTGCAGCTTACTGATCATCCGGGCGAAGAGGAAGACGGTTCTCGCTATGAGGTTTCTGGTCGTGGCTATTTCCCGGGTGCAGTCAACGGCATGGACGTAGCCGTCAAGGACACCAAGCGGTTTGCTGACTCCAACGGCTGGGGCTATTTCAACTTCGGTCACCATGCTCCCCCCTACAAGGCCAGTGCTCCGGCTGCTCCGAAAGAAGCTTGCGCCCAGTGTCACATCGATAACGCAGATGAAGACATGGTCTATGTGGATCTCTACAAGCCGATCCTCACTCCGTTGCCGAACTAAGCGTTCGAACATCCTTTGAGATGTGCAGGCTTCCGCTGTCGAATACAAAATTCGGCTGCGGAGGCCCTTTTATTTCTGATGATGCAACTGGGAAAGGACCCTTCAATGAAATCCCTACGCTCAATCGGCGGGCAACTCTTACTTTCGGCTGCCTTGTTGGTGGCCGCCATTCAGGGTGCGCAGGCCGACATCGTATCTGCTTATGGAAAGTATGTAGACGATAAGGGCAACATCGCACTTCCCGAGAATTTTCTGCTCGAGTGGGTCCACATGGGCAGCTGGGCGGTTCTGGAAGGTGAAAAGGCCAGCGGCTTGCACAATGTTTACGCGCCGCGCGATGTCGTTGAATACTATCAGAAAAATCACGAGTTCCCTGACGGGGCGATGATGATCAAGGAAGTGCGCGGTGCGCGCGGATCCACGCACACGACAGGCGAAGCTTTCTGGGCGCAGGATGTGGCTGTGTGGTTCATCATGGTGAAGGACACGCAGAACCGGTTCCCAGATAACGCTCTCTGGGGTGAAGGTTGGGGTTGGGCCATGTATGAAGGCAAGGACCGGACCAAGCAGGTTGCCTCGGATTACAAGTCTGACTGCCTGGGCTGCCATGTCCCGGTTCAAGATGCCGACTGGACGTATGTTTATGGCTATCCTGTCCTGGGCGATGAAGTGAGCAAGTTTGCCCCCAAAGCGGAAGTTACTCCCGCCAAGGCGGAAGAAAAGGCTATGGCTGACAGCGGTATTGACGAAGCAGTCTTGAAGCAGGGGGAAAAGGTGTTTCGCCGCTGCAAAGCGTGCCACTCCCTGGAAGCCGGAAAGCACAGAACCGGTCCATCCCTTGCCGGTCTATTCGGACGCAAGGCGGGAGGTGCCGAGGGCTACAAGTATTCTCAGGCAATGCTGGATTCGGATGTTGTCTGGAATGCAGAAACTCTCGACGCGCATCTTTTGGATGTCCCGAACTTCATTCCGGGAAACAAGATGGGCAAGGTGTTTCCGGCTGGTGTGAAGAAGGCCGAGGACCGCAAGGCCGTGATCGAGTTTTTGAAAACGCAGTAAGGCATCAATGCTGTTCAGGAACGCTTCGGATGGCCGCACACCGGCCATCCGATACCTTCATCTCATGTTGATCGCGACTATGACACTTGCATTTGCAGCAGGTGGAATTGCTTTCAACTTCGATGTGCAAATGCCTATCCGCTTGCGGGATACTCTCTTTAACATTCACCGGCTTGCGGGCGTTTTCTGCATTTGTCTTGTCGTCACGTGGGGCTGTCTCGTGTTGGCGCGCAGCCTAAGGTCCGGGATACGGATGAAGATGCCGACAGCGCTCGGTGCTTATCATGTGTTTCTTCTGGTCCTGGCCTTTTTGGTCCCCTGTCTTCCCTGGATCGCACGCGCCCTGGATGGCCGGTGGGAAGAGCTATACGTCCTGATATCGCCGTACAATCTGGTCTCTCATCCAACAAGTCAGCTTACTTATTGGTTGCTGGACAAGCACAAGCTGCTGGTGGAGTTGCTGGCTTTTCTTCTTTTAGGCCACATTGCGGGTGCCCTGTATCACGCGGTTGTCCTGAAGGATGGTGTCTGGCGCGGAATGTTCTCCAGGTCGGAGACCTCTCGGCGGGACTGACGGTTCTTCACGTCTTATGGATGGACAAAAAATAGCCGCTCCTTTCGGAGCGGCTTTTCAGTTTGGTGGTTCTGTATCAATCAATCAGTCGATTGCGACCATGCCATAGGCACCGATCCTCGGCAGACCGCCGATCAGTTGGCCGGGACGCAGCACGTTGTTCTCGTCGATGTCAACAACCATCACCTGACCGGTATTGCTGATCAGCTGGAAGATCTGGTCACCCTTCGGGCTGAGGGTTGCATCGCCAAAGAACAAGGTCTCCGGGCGGACCTTGAGGGCCTGTGCCTGTTTCAACCGGGCAGAACCGTCTTCAGCAATGTCGAACGAGCTGTAAGAGCTGGACAGCGGGTTCATTGACCAAAGGGTCTTGCCGTCTTTCGACAGAACAACCCAGCAATTGGAGATTTCTCCACCTTCAACGCCGCCATATCCGGTCAGAACATCGCCGGAGATAAGTTCGAGCTTGCCGTCCTTGCTCAGGCTGTAGGTCGACAAGGAGCTTGTCTGCCAGCTATAGCCCGGGCTCAGTGCAACCTCGCCAGTGCCGGCCCGCAGTTGGAAGTCTGGTGTCAGGAACCGGGCTTCCGACATCAGGACGATGTCCTTGTCGCCACGCTGTGCGATGGTGAAGCCGACCGGGATCGCCTGGAAACGACCTTCAGCGCGCGGCGAGTCGACGGTGGATACCGGCGCATCGGACAGGTTGGAGCCGTCATGGGCAAAGGCATGGATCTTGCCGGTCACAAGCTCATTGACGATGACATGCGTTCCGTCGCTGGAGAAGCGGATCGTGGAGGGGCGAGCCATCAGGTCCCTGCGAGAACCGGCTACTTCGTGGAGTTCGCCGTCCTTGATCTGGAACGCACCGATGCTGCCGGAGCTGTTGTCGTTGCCCACGCTCGCCACAACGACATTGTCTCCGTTGATCGCGATGGAAACGGGGAACTTGTCGCTTGCCTTGACGGAGTTGACGGCTGTCAGGGCGCCATCTTCGGCAACCTTCAGAAGGGAGACAGTGCCATCACCCGGGTTCACGACAACAAGGTGCTTGCCGTCTGCGGTTTTCTCGATTGAGTTTGCGGAAATAAGCGGGTCATCGCCGTTCAGCAGCGGGTGTGACTCATCCTTCTGCAAGGCCGGAATTTCAAGGTCGCCAGTGCCTGTCCCACCTGTCTTGAATTCGCCCATGACCGAGTAGGTGCCCGAAGCGTCGGATGTATAGGCGACGACAGTGTTCGCATCTGTCTTGTTGGTCACGCTATAAAATGTGGCGGCATGCGCTCCACCGAGCCCAAGCATTGTCGAGCAAAGCAGGGCACCCAGAAACGGTCCGGATATTTTTTTCATTCGGTTTCTCCCGAGGGTTTATGTTGCCGGGGAGGCGCTCAAACCATGTGGAGAACCAGACCAGATTTGTCCTGCGTCTGCTCCATGCCGTTGCTGGATGGAGAAGGAGGACAAAGGTCGTCATTGGTTTACGAAGCCTCGCCGGATGTCGGTCATATTGACAATTACCTAGAGGGAGATGAAATTGAATTGTTGAATTATTTCCATAGGGTGAAGTAATTTTTCGACGAGCCGCGGATATTTTTTGCGTTCATTGGCAGTCTTTGCGGGGGTGAGTTGAAGATATAAAAGCCAGGGAAACTTCTCCCTGACAATAATTCTCAAGATGTATGCTGGTCAACGGTCGGTCTTGGTCCCACTCCGATGCAGGCTATAATACTAAATGCTTCGGCCTATTTCATACTTGCGCTCGAGCTGACCAATCTAGGGGTTTGCCCCTTTTGCAGCTTTTTCGCTTCGGCCAGGAAACCGACGACAATCGAGACGATATCGCTTTCGCCGGTTGCCGACTTGAGCAGAACAGCGTCTATGGCCGGGTGATCCAGTTCCTGTTCTCTGCCCGAGAGCACAACGACCACGGTGTTTCTGGGGTCTGGAATGTCATCCAGAAGATCAAGGCCGGTTGTAGAGTTCGAGTTCAGGTCGATATCGATGATAATGAAGTCGAACTTGCGCTCTTTCAGGCGTTCCCGAGCTCCTTCAAGGGTCGTCTCGTGAACATAGGTAACATTGTTATCCAGCGTAGCGCAGAGAACTTCGGCAAAATCGGTATCATCCTCAAGATGCAGGCCACATAATTCGGCGGGATCATATTTTGCGGCCGGGTGCAGGATGTCAGTGTTCTTCTGTTCTTCAAACTCTACAGTAAACGTTGTTCCCACACCTTCTTCGCTGGCGAAGCGGATCTTGCCGTCCATTCCGTCCATAAGTTTCTTGCTTATGCAAAGGCCGAGGCCTGTTCCGCCTCTTTCCCGACTATCGGAGCTATCGACCTGACTAAAGGGGTCGAAAATTGTTCCATGATATTCTTTGGGTATTCCACATCCGGTATCAGTCACAGAAATGCGGGCAAATTTGTTCAGGCGTGTCACACGTAGATCAACATTACCGCAATCGAAGCTGAACTTGATGGCATTTGACAAAATGTTGGCGAGTACCTGTTTCAAACGAGCCTTGTCTGCAAGCACATAAACCGGTTTGTCTGCTTTGGACACGACCAGCGAAATATTGCGGTCATTGGCCAGATCGATATGCTGATCGCCAGCTAGTTCTGCCATCTCATTCAGGTCAACCAACTCCATCTGGAACCGCACCTTGCCGGACCTGAGTTTCTCAAGATCCAGTATTTCGTTGACCAGATAGGATAAGCGATCAGTATTTTTTGCCGCCAAATGAAGCATTCGCGTCAAGGTTTCGGGGAGAGCTGTTGATGAGGCCAGTTTTTCGGCAAGAACCAGGGATCCCCGAATGGTGGTCAAAGGGGTGCGTAACTCATGACTTACAGTTGAAACAAATTCGTCTCGCATGCGGTCAATTTCTTTCCGATGCGAGATGTCGCGAATGACGCCGATAAAATGGCGCTCTCCATTGAGGTAGAGGGTGTTCACGCTAAGTTCGATCGGAATTTCGGCTCCTGTTTTTGAAACCGCTACTTGTTCGCGCAGGAATTTCCATCCAGCTGACTCGTTTTCAGTGCCTCGGTTCGAAAGATACTTGCCATGCACTCTTGCGATGGCGGTTGGCATGAGCGCACCGACATCCTTTCCGATCACTTCGTCTGCGGAGTAGCCAAAAATACTCTCCGCACCCGTACTGAATTTGACGATGTGTCCGGAGGCGTCGATGACGACAATGCCATCGATTATTTGTTCGATGATGGTTGAAGACTCATTTTCTGAGTCCAACAGAGCCTGGGTGCGGTCCCTGATTGCTGCAACCAGATATCCAAGTTCATCCTGACGATCGTCGGGGAGGACTTTTACCAGATCATGCGGGTCGTTCCGCTGAATGAGCCTTGCAAGCCGAATGAGGGGCTGAATGAAGCGGTCCCCGGCAAATGCGATTGCGATTGCACACAGGCCCAGTATCAATAGGCTGGCAAGCAACAGTTGATTTCCAAGGGATTGCGCGTTGGCGTAAAGCGCCGATGTCGGAACAATCTGCACCAATCCAATCTTGGCAGATTGTTCGTTGAAAGAATCTGTGTCCCGGATGAAGTATGCTGTCGTTTCGCCACCCGGAAGCGCGCCTTCCCGATCCTTTGTGGCAAGAAACTCAGTAACATGCGGTTCAGCCACGTAGTTGGCAGACTCCTTCATTTGCAGATTTGAGACCAGGGCTGCACCTGACCGAGGATCGCGCACCATGTAGTCGCCATTTCCGTTGATGGCGATAATTTTGTTGCCAGAGGATATGTTTGTGAAAGCTGACTGAAGCAAGTCTTCATAGTTGATATTGATAACCAGAAAGGCAGCTCTGCGGCCCAGCTTGTCATCAATCGGGAGCATTGCACGCAGTGTCGGAATGCTGCGGCTATCTATTTTTCCGTGCTCCCGATTAAACGTCACTTCTGAAAAAGCAACGGAATTTACTCTGGCGGATTGTGCAATCTTGAAGTAAGGCTCCTCGCCCTTTTGTTGCAATTGATCGGATGAGATTTGCAGAACACCTAATTCTGTCCGATCAACGCGAACCAGTTCCCGGCCAGCATCGGCCATCCCGATCATCCGAAACTGGAAATACTCAGGGCGGTTGCGGATTGCCGTCGAGAGTATGACTGACAATCGGGACGCAAGAGTTTCCGCGGAGGTGCCGTCCAGAGGATCGACCCCATCGTTTTCCATTGCGCGAATGAGAGCCTGAACGGGTTTGGCTTCCGCCACGAGGCGTAAATCGTTTTCTATACCGCGGTAGGCATTTGCGAAAAGGACCGCCATCAGACGAGTTTCGTCGGCAAGTTTTTCGATGGCCTGTTCTTTCAAGGCCGACCGGAATTCCAGAAACGCAAACCCGCCCGCCGATACTGCAGTGAATACGCCGCATGCCAAGGTCAGGGCAATAAACCGCGTTCGTATGGATGCGAAACCGGCGGGAGGCGCGCGATAGGCTTTTTCGGAAGGTCTGTCGGTGCACTCGCGGGTTTTGGACATATTGATGCTTCTTACATTGGGCTGTTAGATGGGTCGACAGATCTCAATATTGATCGATTCAGGGCATTCACAATTCGATGTCTTCAGCTTATCAAAACGAGATCAAGTAACAGTCTAGTAGGTCGTCTCGGTTTGATTAAAAACATCACCAGTTTGGAACATTTTTCTAACGTATTTTGATGGCCGATCTGAAGGGTGCCGAAGTCGGCGCCATTTACATGCGGTTTGAACGAGCGACCACATTTTCTTCACTCTGATTGGCAAAGTGGCCTTCGCCAGCGGGAAACTCGATGTTGAAGGTGGTGCCGACACCTTCTTCGCTTACGAAGCCGATGTTGCCCTCCATCCCCTCAACCATGCGCTTGGTAATGTTGAGCCCGAGTCCAGTGCCGCCCTTGGCCTTGCACTCTGCCCCGCCAGCCTGACTGAATGGGTCAAAAATGTAGGGCTGGAAGCTTTCCGGGATACCCATCCCTGTGTCGATGACAGATATTGTGACCTTGTCCTTGTTTGCGGTGACCTTCACTTGAACCGTACCGTTTTCAGGACTGAATTTTGCGGCATTGGAAATCAGGTTCGACAGTACCTGCTGCAGCCGATGCTTGTCGGCGACAGTGACAGCGGCATTCTGGTCCTTAACAGTTTCAAGGCTGACGTTCCGGCCTTGCGCAAAATGCTGGTTCAGGTCGACAGCTTCCTGAGCTTGATCATTGAGGTCGACCGGCTCCATGTCGAATGACATCTTGCCTGAACGAAGTTTCTCCAGATCCAGGATGTCGTTGACCAGAAGGTTGAGACGCTCGGAGTTCTTCAGCGCCAGTTCCATCATTTTGGCGATGGTTTCAGGAACCGAACCATCCTTCGACAGATTGTTTGCCAGAACCAGCGTGCCCCGGATTGAAGTAAGGGGCGTGCGCATCTCATGACTGACAGTGGATACGAACTGGTCACGCATCTGCTCGATGGCTCGGCGTTCCGTGATGTCACGCACGACGCCGATGTAGCGCCGACGGTCATTCAACGTGAGTGTGCTCACACTGAGTTCGATCGGCACTGTTTCCCCGTTCTTCTTGAGACCTTCCTGTTCTCGCAAGGACCGCCAGCCGTCGCCTTCGTTCTGGCTGTTTCGAGTGGTCAGGAAAGTGTCGTGGACCGACGCCATTTTCTCGGGCATCAGCATTCCCACGTTCTTGCCCAGAACCTCTTCCTGGCTGAAGCCGAAGATCTGCTCGGCCGCCGGGTTGAACTTCTCGATCCTGCCCTGGTCGTCGATCATGATGACGCCTTCGGCAACATGATCCACCAGTGCTGAGGCTTCCGCCTTGCTTTCAATCAGTGCCTGCGTTCTCTGCTTTATCGCGAGGGCGAGGTAACCCACCTCATCGTTACGGTCATCAGGCAGCTCGCGGATGAGCTCCTTGTTGTCTTTCGTTTCGATTTGCTTTGCGAGCTTGATCAGCGGGCGGATAAATTCCCGGCCGGCAATTGCGGTGCCGACGGCGCAGACCAATATGATGATCAGCCCCACACCAGCTACCCGGATGCCCAGCTTGTTGGCATTTGAAAAGAGCTCAGCCTTCGAGATTTGCTGGATGATGCCAAGAGCGGCGGATGTCTGTCTGCTCTTGTTGGCGACATGCGAGAAATATGCGAACGAGGTGTCTTCTTCTATCAAACCTTCAGAACGTCCAGATTTGAGATAGGCGTTCACGAGTGAATTGGGCTGATAGGCGTCATCCCCGAAAATGAACAGGTTTCGTTCCAAACCCTGTTCTCCGGGCAGGTTTTCCATGTAATCGCCGTTCCCGTTCACCGCGATGACTTGGCTTGAGGGCGAAATGTTGAGGAAAGCCGCCTCGAGCATCTTCTTGTAGTCAACGTCAATGACAAGAACCCCAAAGCGTGTTCCCAGCGGGTCGTCAACCGGGAGCATCCCGCGAAGTATGGGAACTCGCTGTCCCCCATCCGCATTGTCAGCCGCGAGAAAACTGACGTTGGAAAATACCAACTGGTTGAGATTGGCGGACATGCCGACGGCAAAATAGTTTTCACTACCTACGGCTTTCAATTTGCCCGGGCGTACGGTTCGCAAGCCGAAATCAGATCTGAAGACGTGAACAAGTTCACGGCCGTCTTGCTGAGCTTCAATAAGACGAAACTGTATGTATTCGGGACGATTGCTCAGGATGGATGAGAAAATGGTGGCCAATCGGGCATGGAGGTCTTCCGTTGTGGAGCCGTCCTTGGGGTCTTCTCCATCATTTTCTGCAGCTCTGACAAGACCTTGTACGGGGGGAGTGCTTGCCACAGCGCGAAGGTCTTCCTCGATTGTTCGATAACCGGCTGCAAACTGTGTCGCCATTAAACGCGTTTCGCTCGCGAGCTTTTCAAGAGCCTGCTGTTTTGTCAGTGTCCAGATTTCCGAAAAGGCAAACCCGCCTATGGCAAAGGCGCTTACGAGGCCGCATACGAGGGTAAGGACAATGATCCGGTTCTGCATTGAACCGGTGTTCATCCTCGATTTTGTCTTCTCTGCAGGATGTTTTCTACGGTTCGCTTCTCTCGTGTGGTCCAGCATCGGATTATTCACTTCCCTTGCCTTTCAGAGGCATTCGGCAGTTCCGATACGGTCGACCGGACAGCACAAATTCCCGGTTTACGATGCGGTTCGAATTCTCCTTTTTTGAGAGATTTTTCGGATCGCAATCTAAAGTAGTGTACTTTTCTTACGTTGCGTAAATCTAAACGGAGCAGTGTACTGGATTGATTGTTCTGGGAAAAATGCATCGTCACTAAGAAATTCTGAAATCGGTCAGAGAATGCAACAGTATGGCGATCGGTAGTCTCACGCTGCCGATAGCTTGAAGCTGAAGGTGCTTCCCTTGCCAACTTCGCTTGCAACGTCAATTCGCGATCCATGGGCATCGGCAAGTGCCTGGCAAATGGATAGCCCTAAACCGGTGCCCTGTTTTGCCCGTTTGTCCGTGCTGTCCACCTGGTAGAAACGTTCGAACAAGCGATCAAGAGCCTCCTCGGGAATTCCGGTGCCCCGATCTGTGATTGCGATGGAATAGTTGTCGTCGATCTGGCTGACGCTCACTGTTACTTCGGAATTCTCGGGCGAATATTTGGCCGCGTTGGATAGAAGGTTGAGCATGATCTGGCTGACCCGCATGGAATCTGCATACGCGATTGCCGTCGGGAGTTCCGTCTGCAAGTTGATGTCGATGTTGCGGTCAGCGCAGTAGGACCGGAATTCTACCACTGTGTCTTGCGCGATCTTGACTAGGTCCACCTCTGCGATATCTACCGCAAGCTGGCCCGCTTCAAGCTTCTCTGAATCCAGAATATTATCCACCATGCTTTTCAGGCGGACGGCATTCTTTTGAGCCATTTCAAGTAGTGGTTTTTGCTTGTCGCCAAGTGGTCCGAAGGCGCCGCTTGTAATGATACCCAAGGATCCAATCATCGCCGTGATGGGGGTGCGTAGCTCGTGACTTACCACAGCGATGAATTCGCTCTTCAGTTTTTCTATTCGTTTTTGTTCGGTGATGTCTTGAAGTATTGTCCAGATGATTGGCATGCCGCCTGGAATGTCAACGAGAAGAGAGTTGATGATGGCGTAGTGTCGGTCAGAACCGGAGACGAACTCGACTTCGACTGGTCCGACATGGCCGTGGGTTTCAACGTCTTCTAGATAATATTGACGATCTTCATCGGAGAAGGCGCTGAAGATATTTCCGAAATCGGTTCTGGCGAGTTCCTGTTTTGTAAGGAAGCTCAGGCGGGCGAAGGTTTCGTTACAATCGACAAACCGCCCGTCGCGGCTGGTCTGCAAGATACCGACAGGCGCGAGGTTCACCAGCGATCTGAACTTCATTTCGCTTCTCTTGATCGCAAGCTCGGATGTTTTTTCCTTCGTTACATCCTGTCCGATGACGATGTAGTTTGCGATCTTGCCATCGTCGCCAAAGATCGGCTGAATTTCTATCAGGTTCCAGAATGGGGTCCCGTCCTTTTTGTAACTGTGAATGACTTCCCGGCAAGACTGACCGTTTTCCATGCAATGTCGGAAATAGGAGAGGGTGCCGGTATCGGAGCCCGGCCCGATCATGAACTCGCCAAAGGTTTGTCCCATGACCTCTTCGCACGTGTAGCCCGTGGTATCCATGAAGGCGTCATTGACCCATTCGATCTTGCTTGCCGCATCGAGAATGTTGACGTGGTTCTTTGTCTTGCTTGCAACGAGTGCTAGGCGCTTGGATTCTGCTTCGCTGCGCCGCAGGGCATCTTCCGTATCCTTGAATTCAGTCACGTCCGTTCGTACACCAACGGTATATCCTCGGGACGTGCGCCGTTCATTTATCTTTAGCCAACTTCCATTGCCTAGTCTTTGCGTGACCGAATGCATTGGTTTTTTGTGAAGCATCAGGCGTGCCTTAAGCCAAGCCTCTTGCTCTTCCGGGTTTTGTCCTGCTTCAGCGTATTGACCTCTTAGTAGCCCGTATCGAAGGATGTCCTCGAATTTGGTTCCGGGTGTCATAACGGCTCGGGAGTGGCTGTATAGTTCCTTATAGGCTGTGTTGCAGAAGTGAAGACGGTCATCCGGGTCGTAGACGACATATCCTTCCGCGGTTGCCTCAAATGCGTCTTGCAAGACTTCGAGTTCCTCAAGATGTTTCCTGTCGCTGGCTCTTTGATGAAAGCCGAGAGTCAGTCCCGTCAGGATTGGCTTCAAATCTTTCCATTGAGCGTGTTTTGCCCCTTCCAGATACATAAAGCCAAGAAGCTCATCCCCCTTTATCAGCGGTTTGATATCTGGAGACACGGAGGACATTCCCTCATCATAATTGGCGGGCAACCCGACGATTAATTGTTCTTCCGCTTCCTTTTTTGACCCAAAACCCGATATCGCCATTACGCTGTATTCAAAGCCATGCGATTTGCTGCAATGCTCGACTTCAATGATCGCACCTTGCCGCGATCCGAACAGTGCGCAAATCTGCGACAATGCGCTGCCTATATCGTCATAATGCGGCGCCATTTCATGGAAGAGGGTTACAACTTCCAAAATCGTGGGTGTTGCAGTAGGGGTTTCGACCTTGGTCATGGAACTGCGGCTCGGCATCACTCGACCCTCTAAAGGTGTTCAGATGAGAGATCTTATGCGGACGTCAAGTCGGTCCAGATCTTGCGAATTTGATCAGCAAGGGTCATGGGGTCGAAAGGTTTCGAAACGATCCCCGTTGTCGGGAAACTCATCAGTTCCTCGATCTCGTTGGTGTTGGCCTTGGCGGTGATAAAGACGACCGGAGTGTCCTTGAGTTCGTCCAGCTTCCGAATCTCGACCAATGCTTCTGGGCCGGTGCAAACCGGCATCATGACATCGAGCAAAATCAGGTCTGGGCGATTGGTCTTGGCGAGCTCAACCGCTTCAGCACCGTTTTCGCATGAGTGGACCTCAAACCCTCCGATCGCGCTGAGGGTCAGTTGGACGACCTCCCGAATATCGGGCTCGTCGTCGGCGTACACGATCGTGTTCAGGCTGGACAAACGCAAAACTCCAACTGCATTTTCTATAATCGCAACTAAAGAGAGTGTCTCTCGGGAAGTTGAATATATTGTTACGTTGTTTTCTATTTTCTCCCTCTTGTTTATGTATTCTATTCGGCATTGCATAAAATAACAGTACTATATATTAGGAAAAATCGTCCTGTTACATAAATAACTCTAAGTTTACAAATTCAGTTTATCAGTTTTTTGTCGTTTGTGCTCAGGAGTCGTTTTGCTTATGGGCAATAATATTGCACATATTTCAGGTTCCCCTTCGGGAGGTCGTGCTGCTGAGCCTCTTCATGTCCTCATCGTCGAAGATTCGCCTGTAACTCAGGATGTCTTGAAGGAGATGTTGCGAGCGGCGGGGCACAAGGTGCATCTGGCGGGGGATGGTCGAAGCGCCCTCAAAGCCATGAACGCTGAAAATTTTGATGTCGTTCTGATCGACTACCACATGCCTCATATGCATGGCAGCGAGGTGGTTCGTGAGTTTGTCGGGCAGAAGGGTGAGGGTTCTTCGCCCATCTTTGGTGCGATTACTGCCGATCCCGCCGCAATCCTGAATGACAGGGAACAGATCCGCTTTTTTCATACGGTTTTCGCCAAGCCCTTCGAGTTTGAAGAGGTCTTGAGCTTTGTTGAAAGTGTTCGTGCGGGCAAGAGCAGCGATGCAGCAATTGCGGCCCGATCCGGGGCGGAAAGTGCGGCGGTCCTTCCGCTATCGAGCGAAGAAAAGGAAGCGGAGCGGGAGATTGCAGTCGACGCTACGCCAGAAGCAGAAAGTCTTCTTGACCAGGACGAGCTGGCGCGCAGATTGAATGCGTTGATGCCTGGTTCCGCGTTCTTTGAAAGCTTGGAACAGTCTGACGATGGAGCGGCATCTACCTCAAGCGATGATCCTCTGGAAATCATCAGGCAGCTAAGGCCCGGTGCTCAAAAGGCATTGGAGGATATGCTTGCTTCATTGGTGCCGGGATCCGAAAACCTGTCGCAGATCAAAGACGTACAGCAGGAAGAAAATGGTGCCGCTCAACAGGTCACGCAGGTCGAAGAGCCTGCTGAGACAGATCGGCCGCCTGCGATCGAAACACAAAAGGACCTGACCGACAGGTTGGATGCCTTGATGCCTGTCGCGCGCGAGGGCAGTTTCCCTGCCGAGCAGGCTAATGCCGTGCCAGCGGGTGATGAAGGAACTGATGCCCCTGAAGAGGATGCGGAGGCTGAAGTTGGTCCGGCCGATTACAGCAGGGCTGTGCTGATCGCTGAAGACTCCCCCGTCACGCAAGATATCTTGAAGTTGTTGCTGTCGTCCTCCGGCTACGAGGTCGATGTCGCTCAGGATGGCACTGAAGCGCTCAAGATGATCAAGGCCAAGAATTATTTCGTGGCTCTGATGGACTACAATATGCCCGGCTTGAACGGGACGGAGGTCATAAAGCACTGCCTTGAGGAGATCTCGGGCCGTGCCTTGCCGATTTTTGCAGCAATGACCGCAGAACCCAGTGCGGTTCTGGCAGACAAGTATGGCGAGAAATTCTCCAAGATCTTTGCCAAGCCTTTCAATTTCGATGAAGTGCGTGCCTACATCGAGGAAGTCGCTGAAAGCGTGCTTGGTGGAGTGGCAAACGATGGAGCTGCCATAACTGCAGGAGTCCTGGCGCCGGCAGCCGCTCCAACCGTCAATTTGAAGGAATATTCGGCTGACGTTGCCAGAGGGCTTGAGAGCTATGGGGTCTCTGCCCGGGTCCTGAGATGGCCGGAAGACATTGGCCCGGCCGGTTTTTCAGTTGCTGCACGTCAGTATATGGCCGCAGGCAGCGACTTTGATGCAGTGCTGATCTCCGAGCGTGCAACTGTCCACGACCTCCGCCATCTCTGGACACTTGGAGACCTTCATCTCCTGCCAATTATTGATGAAACCGGCCAGTTGGGCCCCAAGGCCGATGTGTCCATTCCATCTCTTCCCAGAGGTGTTGTCGGGCGTCTTCTCGAAGGCACAATGCAGGAGTTTCGTGAGGCTCGCCAGTCGGTGCATATCGAGGTCAGGCAAAGCAAGGAAACATCCGAGAAGCTGGCCGCGAGCATCTATGTTCGAAAACGTGTTCTGACCCCGGAATACAGCGCAGAGAATGCACTGGGGTTCACTTATGACTGTGCGCAGGAAGATGAGGAAATTCTCTCCGCAGTCACAAATCTGACAGAGCAAAAACTCCTCCAGCGAAAGTTTTTCGATCGCTTCCATGTTTGCAACGGTTGCCAGTCGACGCATCTCAATGTGCGCGAGGAATGCTTCGAATGCCGAAGTCCAAACTTGTCGGAAACCACGCTCGTTCACCACTTCCGGTGCGCTTATCAGGGCCCCTTGCAGGACTTCCAGCAGGGGTCTGATCTCGTTTGTCCCAAGTGCTCTCGCGAACTCCGTCACTTTGGCGTCGACTATGACAAGCCGGGCATCGTCATCAATTGCGGTGCGTGTGGAGCAAGTTCCAGTGATGCGGCGGTCGGGTTCAAATGCTTGTCCTGTGGTCAGCACACCGATGGCGAAATGATCCGCACCCGGGACGTCTTTCAGTACGAGTTGACCGAAAAGGGCGTGGCCTTCATCGAAGAAGGGCCAATTGTCATTGGTGGGGGCCAGAAGCAACTGAAGTTCGCTGAATTGCCGCTTGAGTTGGTTATCGAGCTGAACAAATCCGCTCGCGAGTTCACGGAAACAAGCCGTCCGTTCTGCCTGATGAGTATCGGGTATCCGGATCGCCGCGCGCTGACGTCAGAGCACGGGTTCCGTCTGGTCGAGGTTTCCAGATCCCAGATGGTCGAGAACCTCCGCAACTATTTCGGCGATCAGGCCATAACCCATCAGGGCACCGACTACGACTATATTCTGGTCAATCGATTGGCGGTCGAAAATTGCCGCGCCAATATCGAGACCTATAACGAGGTCGCCTTGTCGGGTCTCAAGATCGATTTGAACCCGAGAATTGCCTCTTTCGGCCCGGAGGAGCTCTTCGGATGAACCTGATCACGGAAAGCTTCGACTATATCTCTGCTCAGAGTTCGGCCAGTATCCTGTCGCTCTTTGCGTTGGTGATCATCTTCGAGATCCCCCGTTATCTGGCGCTCTTTCTGGTGGCAGCCTTCTTTGAAAGACCTCGGCAACAGCCGCTTGATGTGTCCTTCCGGCGCAGCGTGGCAGTCATCGTCGCGGGGCATAATGAAGCGGAGTCGTTCCCCAGATGCGTCGATTCACTGATGGAGCAAAGCCGCCCGCCGGACCAGATCATTGCCTTCAGTGACGGCTCAACGGACGGGACGCCTCAGGTTCTCAGGGATCTTCTCGCCAAGGGCAAGATCCATAACGCGATGTGGACGGATCTGCGCGGGGGGAAGTCGGCTGGCTTCAATATTTGTCAGCGAATGGCGACCTGCGACCTAATCGTCAATATCGATTGTGATTGTTCTCTTGACCGGGATGCCATCCGCCGGATCGTTGAACCATTTGACGATCCCGAAATAGGGGGCGTTGCAGGCAATATTCAGGTGAGAAATGCCGATGCAAGCCTGATCGCGGCCTGTCAGGCGATCGAGTACATGATCACCATTTCGCTTGGGAAGCAGGCGGCCCTCGTTTTTGATCAGGTGACCTGTGCTTCCGGCGGCTATTCAGCCTTTCGTCGTTCGGCGCTTGAGCAAATCGGCGGCAATGATGCCGGCGGCGGCGAAGACCTCGATGCCACCCTGAGGCTTCGCGCCTATGGGTGGAAGATCGGATTCAGGTCTGACTCCGTTTGTTACACGGATGTTCCGGACACGGTAGCGGCTCTTGTTCGCCAGCGATTTCGGTGGGAGCGGGACGCGGTGCGTTTGCGATTCAGAAAATACAGTTACGCCATGAACCCGTTTCATCCTCAGTTTCGAGTCTCGGAACTTGCGCACCAGTTGGAGTTCCTGATCTTCAACATACTGGGGGCAAGCATACTGCCGTTTTATATTGTCTGGCTGTTTTATCAGTTCGGGTCACATGCCTTCGTGATCCTTCTTTCAGTTAAAATTTTACTGATGATAATAGACTTTTATGTATTTATATTAGCTGCAATGTGCACTCCGCATGTAAATTCCCTGAAATTATTTCCATTTATTTTGGCGTACAACTTCTACAATGGGCTGTTTATGCGGTGCGTCCGTCTTGCCGCCTATGTGGACGAATGGATTTTCAAGAGTTCCTACAAGGACAGCTACGTCCCTCAAAAAGTACATGATGTCAGAGGCGGCTAGAAAATGAAGCGACTGAACAAGAGAACCAGAACAGACGCCCACAAGAACGACCGTAGAACGGTCAAGAAGGGCTATGGTCGCTGGGTATATCTTGGGCTGATTGGCGTGCTCGGGCTTTCCGTTCTCGACTACGTCTGGGGCGATATGGTCCTTTTCAGGGCCAATGGGATCGTTGCGCAGGATCGGGTGGATATTGAGGCCCGATATGTTGGCCATCTCGATGAGTTTCCTCTCCAGATCGGACAAAAGGTTGAAAAGGGTGAGGTCCTCGCCAAAATCTCTTCCCTTGAGATAGCGGACCGTCTGGCCGAGTTGAAACTGCGCCAGTCGGAGCTCAATAGCCGTCTGATTGAGAACCAGGAGGCGATCCGTATCGGCAAGAAGCTGTTGCCCTTTGCAGAGCAGCGCCTGATGGAAAGCCGTGAAATGAAGAAGGCCGTTCTGGAGGCCAAATCGAAGGGGCTCATCACGACGGATCGGTTGCTCGAAGTTTTTTCGGAGAACAATGGAGCTGAGGAGGCTGTCATTCGCATCCGCGAAGAGTTGGAGAGCAAGCAAAATCTGGTAAGGGGGCTCCGTGTCTCGATGGAAGATGTCGAGACCGCCTTGGCCCAACTCGCCCTGCTTTATGCTGATGGGGTGGTAACCTCACCCGTCGATGGCGTCTTGGGAAGCGAGGTGCCCGTTCGTGGCCAGACCTTCCTGACAGGGGAGCGCATCTTGTCAGTTTACACCGGCCAAAGGTTCATACAGGCCTATCTGCCCAATCGACATTTGTTCCCCGTAACCGTTGGCGAACAAGTGTTGGTCTATTCCGGCGCAAGGACCGTTCAAGGTGTTGTTGAGGATGTCTTGCCGGTTTCGGATGAGTTGCCGAAGGAGTTCCAGAATTCGTTCAAACCGCCGGAAAAAAGCCAACTGGCAAGAATCCGCGTTGAGGAACTGGACTTGCCGCTACACACGAAAATTACCATCAAGCGAAAGATGGAAACCATCGAGGGATTGGGCAGGGCTTTGGGTGACAAACTGGCTGAAATCTGGAGCAATAGTGGTGAAACACTGCCCGATTATGTGCCGACCGGGAAGATTGCATTCAACGAAAGGATAGAAAATGTCTTCCGCGCAGTTGAACATGTTGGTGGAGAGACACTGCACCACGATCAAGCAGATGTTCGGCGAGTTTCTCTCTCTTTATGGAGACCGGACGGTCGGGACGAAGCCGAATGAGGAGGCGATGGGTGTCCTGCACAAACTCAAGGGGAGTAGCGGGTCTATCGGGTTTTCAGCTATCAATCAGTCAGCCACTGAATTCGAAGCCGGACTGAAGGAATGGCCGTCGGAGCAGGATGGGGTTTATGAAGCGCGGCAACTGGAAGTGCTGACCGGTTTGGCGCGGCTTATAAACGGCGTCAAACCGGATGATTCAAAGCTGTATAACCAGACCCTTCATGGCGCTAGCTCTTGAAGCGAACACGGTTATCGCATGCAGGCTTCAGCTTTTCGGCCGACAGCAGCCTCAGCAGGCTGCCGTTATGATGATTTCTACCTTCAGTTCCGGCCGAGCGAGTTTTGCTTCGCCGCAGGCTCTTGCCGGTGCATGCCCCGCCGGGACCCAGGCGTCCCAGACTTCGTTCATCTCTGCAAAGTCTGCCATGTCAGCCAGCCAGATGATGGCCTGAAGCATCTTCTCGCGGGAGGAGCCGGCCTGCTCAAGCAGGGCGTCAACACGGGAAAGGCAGTCGCGTGTCTGTTCGGCAACTGTGGTGCCTGCTCCAACCTGACCACATAGATACGCCACGCCATTGTGCTTTACGATCTTGCTCATGCGTGTGCCGGTTTCGATCCGTTCAATCATCATTGAATTCCTGTTGCTGGGGGCGGGGCGGCTGAAACATCTGCCGCGGTCCGGTCGATAGAGGGAAATGTTGCTGCTGGTCAAGGGGAGAGCTTGTACTTGTGTAGCGTGGGGAGGGTACGACGCAGAGTTGCGTTGGGCTGAATGTCTTAACGTTATCGGTCCAAGATTACTTTGTGAAAACCCCTTAAGTAATATGAATGTATTTGATAGAAGTGATGATATAAATCTGCGGTTGCATTAATTTACCCCTGATAAAACCTGCTTTCTCATTAATAATAGATACACCAATTGATGCAAGTCTATGGGTGACTCTTGGGAAGGCATCGGCGGATTACAGGGTTGCCACTTTCAAGGTTTGAATTGGTCGCGGAAAGCGCGTGCCCGTTTTTTGTATCTAGTAGCGGCAAGTATCAAATGTTCAAACCGCAAGTTATGCGCAGAGGCAACTCTGCCTACAGTATTTACATTCTGGTGGCCTCATTGGTTGCCAATATCAGCGCATTGGTGCTGCCCTTATCCTTTCTACAAATCTATGATCGGGCCATCCCGGCGCAGAACTACACGACGCTGTTCGTGCTGGGTATTGCAATCGTCGTGGCTGCGGTTATCGAATTCACTGCCCGAACGGCGCTGTCGAAGCTGCTGATCTCCTCCGGTGCGACCTATCAACATGATACGTCCCGTGCGGCTCTCTCCCGTTACCTGCAAGCCGACCTGCGGCAGGCCGAGCGGGAAGCGACTGGAACACACATTGATCGGTTTGCGGCCATAGACAAGGTGAGAGAGTTCCGATCCGGCGATTCCGCCACGGCCCTCCTCGACATTCCCTTTTCGATCCTGTTCCTGGGGTTCATCGGCTTTTTTGCGCCGCTCATCGCAATTTGCCTCCTGGGTGTTGTTTCGGTCACCCTGTTTGCTTCCTGGATCAGCTCGCGCCAATCGCGAAAGACGGTGGATCGCCGCTCTGAACTCGAGGGCCGTCGCCATTCCTTCCTGTTGGAAGTTCTTGGTGGCATGGATGCGATCAAGGGACTTGGAATTGGTCCGTTCATGGCACGCCGCTACGAACGCATGAAGGTGACCGGTGCCCGGTTCAACAATCAGCTGATCGGCACGACCCAGCTTGCGCAGGGTTTTGTCGGTACATGTGTGAAAAGTGCGCCGATCGTTGCCGGGTGTGCAGGCGCGTATCTCTATATCAATGATCAGCTGACGGTGGGTACGTTGGCTGCCTGTACGCTTCTGGCCAGCCGTGTCGTCTCGCCGATCCTTAAGCTGGATGGTCTTTTGCTGGGCAATCACGATGCCCGTCAGAACGAACGTGAAATCAAGAAAATCTTCGAGATTGAAGGTAGACCCTCCGGGATCGGGAGTATAGATGACTTCCAGAGCCTCGATGTTCTTGACGTCAAGACGAAGCCATCCGGTCGGGCCCGTGTCGGGCTTGCCGGCGTTTCGTTGTCTTGCAAGGTTGGTGAGGCCGTTGGACTTTCCGGTTCGCAGAGTTCGGGCCGACTTCAGATCCTTCCGCTGATCGCTGGAGACCTGACGCCGACAAGTGGTTATGTGCGCTACAACAACCGGAATATCGAAGAGATGGACTACTGGCAGTATCGCGATCAGGTCGCCTATCTGCCGAGCCGTCATGTCCTTCTTGATGGCACGATCCTCGACAACTTGTGCCGTTTCAACAAGGAAAAATACTACGACGAAGCAATTGCGCTTGCTGACGAATTCGGCGTTCTTGAGTACTTCGCGCGCCATCCGGGCGGGCTGTCGGCCAAGCTTCAGACCGGTGTACAAAACGGTCTGTCGCGATCCGTTCTGGACACCGTTTCGATCATTGCTTGTCTTTTGGGGTCACCAAAGCTGATCCTCTTCGATAATCCGAATGAAAATCTCGACGCTGATGCTGATGAGCGATTGCGCAACTATCTGCTGCGCCAGCGCGAGCATGTGGCCTTGGTCATTTCCTCAAATAATCCTGCGTATACCAATATGTGTGATCGGACCTATCTGGTTGACGGTGGTCTTCTCAAGCCGATGCCTGCCTTGAAGGCGCGCAAACCGGTGCGACGCAAAGCACTTCCGAACAATGGAAAGGTGGCGTCATGACCAATCAAACCACAGCAAATACGGTGGTACGGGGTGATACCACCATCAGCGGCCTTCGGGCCCGCCTGAATGCGGAATTCGGTGCCGAGTTCACGGAGGATCAGGAGAGCGCCATTGGAAGCATGCGGCGCTTGATGACGGCTCCGGACGCTCACAGCCAACCAATTTCCTCCGACGTGGTGGAAGCGTTGCTAACGGTGCTCAAGCGCCGGTCCTGGAGCGTTTCGGTTGAAGATTTTGCGCAGGCATTTCCTCACCTGCCGGAAAAGTTCGGGTTGACCGAAATTCGGGAGACCTGTGCTCGTCTTGGGCTTAAGAGCGAAATCCAGTCGGCCAGACTGGAAGAGATCGCCCAGTATCACCTGCCGGCCCTGATCGAACGGCGGGGTGAGATTCTCGTCGTCGACCGGGATAAAAATGGTAAGCTGTTCCTTACAAAGGCCGGTGTTCGTCAACGGTTCGGCTCCAAGGAACAATGGGTTACATTCGATGTGGTGGTGTTCCTTGAAAAGAACGAGGAAATCGATCCGGCTACTGAAGAAACGACCTTTTCCGGCTTGCTGCGCCGGTTCAAGACGCACCTGACAGTTCTGTTTCTGGTTTCCCTGTTCATCAACGGGGCCACCTTGCTGTCGTCGCTTGCAGTCATGTTCATCTACGACACGGTTCTGCCCAGTCAGGCGATGGACACGCTGACGATGATAGCCGTCGGGATCGGCGCTCTGGTTGTTCTCGAACTCTGGTTCCGGAACATTCGGGCAAACATGATTGCCTATCTGGCAAGCCGTCTCGATTTCGTAATCTGCTGCGCGGTTTTCGAGAAGTTTCTGAAGCTTCCCTACAATACGATTGCCGCTTCTTCGGTGAGTGCGCAGGTGGCCAGCCTCAAGCAATTCGAGAACTTTCGCGATATTTTCGGCGGAACGCTCTCGGCATTGGTGCTGGATGCTCCGTTTATCGTGGTGCTGCTGGGTGTATTGTTTGTGGTCGGAGGGCCGCTAGCCTTTGTCTCTGTCGGTTTGATCGTTGTTTTTGCGGTCATTGGGGCGTTCTGGTTGCCGCACCTGCGCCGGTTGTCCGAAAAGACCTCAAAAAGCCGCTCGGCCCAATACCGGTTTACTCTCGACGTCCTGTCCAAACTGCCGACGGTGCATCACTTCCGGTGTGAAGAGTCCGTGCTGACACGGTTTGACCAGATCGTTCGGGAATCCAGTCTCGCCAAGATGCGGGTGCAATCTGCCAATCGCATGTTGTCGACGTCTTCGACGACGCTGGTCACGATGATTGGCGGGCTGACAGTCATTTTTGGGGCAATGCTGGTCATTAACGGCTCGTTGACTGTTGGTGGTCTGATCCTCGTCACCATTTTGACCTGGCGTGTCCTCACACCGATCCAGCAGGGCTTTCTCATGATGATGCGGCTGTCGGATGTTGCCGATACAGTCCGTCGATTTGACCGCTTCATGAAATTGCCGGAAGAACCGGTGAGCTCCGGTCGACGCTCCCGTGCTCGCCTTCGCGGCAATCTGGATATGGAGCAGGTGTATTTCCGTTTCCCGGGCGCTTCTGCTCCGGCACTGACCAACGTGTCCCTGTCGATCCGTCAAGGAGACTTTGTCTCCATACTTGGCAAGAGTGGATCGGGGAAATCTACCTTCGTGAAACTCATCCTCAACCTCTACCAACCGCAGTCCGGGACCATTCAGCTGGACGGGGTGAACATCTCGCAGATTCCGGCTTCGGATCTTCGGGCAGATGTCGGCTATGTGCAGCAGAACCCGAAAATGTTCCACGGCACGATTTCGCAGAATTTGCGTCTGTGTGCCCCCGGCGCGACGGATGAGGATATTCGCTCGGTCATGGATGCGCTTGGCCTTTATGATTTCATTCAACCCCTGCCAAGCGGTTTTGACACGCGATTGAACGAAGCAAGCCAATCACATCTCCCGGTCGGGTTTTTCCAGGCGCTGGGGCTAGCGCAGGCCATGTTGCGCAAGCCGCAGATTATTCTGCTGGACGAGCCGCCACGCGCCAGCGGAACAGAACTGAACGATGTGCTGGGTCGGTTCCTGGAAAGTTGCCGCGGAAAGGTGACGGTCATCATGGTCACCTCCCATGAGCAGCAGGCCGAATTGGCCGACACGGTTCTCAAGCTTGAACGGGGCATTTTGCAGCCCCTGCGAAAACAAGCGATGGCGGGATAGCCGTCATGATGTTCGCTACAGATTTCTCCAATATGAAAGCGCGGAGACAAGCTCATGCCCGCAAAATTTGATAATTTCACCACGAGCGCATTGCTTGAAGAGCGCAAGGCAACCCGCCCGGCTCGTGTGTCGATTCTTCTTACGGCCTTGGCTGTCGCAGGGTTCATCGGTTGGGCCTGCTACACACCTGTCTATGAGGTGGTATCGGGTGGTGGCAGCATCCTGCCGTCAGGCAAGGTGCAGCATGTCATGCATCTTGAGGGCGGCATCGTTCGCAATCTCAACGTTGAAAGCGGGACACTTGTTTCCGCAGGCAGCATCATTGCGGAGCTGGATACGACCGAAAGCGACGCGGAGCTGAGGAAGGCAACCGCTCGACTGGCTGCAGTAGAGCTGACTGTCTCGCGCTTGCAACAGGCGATCTCCGGCAATGTGGATTACGATCCCGGCAGCGATACCGGGTTCAGTCTCATTGCCGATAGTCAGAAGCAGGCGTTTCTCAACGCCAAGGCTTATCGCGACAAACGCCGGGAAGTGGTGGAAGCCGATATCCGTCTGACAGATCGTCAGCGTGAGGGCTACTTGCTGGAGTTGGAGAAGCTGCGGCAGGATTTGGCGATCGTGGCTCAACAGGGCGTTACGCTGTCGGAAGCTCTTGAAAAGGGCATCGTTAGCCGGCGTCAATTCGAGGGTATTCAGCGCGAACGCATTGAGAAGGAAGTCGAAATCATTCGCATGGAGAATGCGGTTGAGCAGGCGGACGCTCGTAATGCGCGCAGCCGTGCCCAATTGGCCGAACTGGAATCGGAACTCAATGTGCAGGCGGCAGACCAGATCGCCCAGCTGCAGACCGAACAAGCAGAACTGAAGGCCCTGATCGAACAGCTTCGTTCGCGGATCGGACGTGCCTTTGTCAAGGCTCCGGTGAACGGCCTGGTCGACAACATTGCGGTTCGCGGACCCGGTGAAGTGATCTCGCCGCGGCAGGTCTTGCTGGATGTGGTTCCTGTCGACCGAGAAGCCTACGCGGAAATCGAGGTGGCTGCCGAAAAAATCGGTCTGATCCAGGTCGGCCAGACTGCAAAGGTCAAGGTCCTGACTTTTGACTATGTCCGTTTTGGAAGCATCGAGGCAATTGTCGAGAAAATCTCGCCGAACAGCGTGGTCAAGGACGATGGCAGCGCGGTCTTCACCGTGAAGCTGAAGCTTGACAAGGAGCACGTAGGTGCTTCGTCCGCAGGCTTTCAGGTCATGCCGGGCATGACAATAGTAGCTGACATCAAGTCGGGCTCGAAAAGCATCTTTGAATACATGCTGAAGCCGCTGCGTGTCATTTCCGACAAGGCCTTTACGGAAGCGTGATGCGATGTCTGCGAAGGACTTAGCAAAGGTTTAAGGATGCTCCCGGAATTGCACTGACAGGCCCAGTCCGGGGGTGTCTAATTCACCGCAAGTTATTGTCCGCGATGCATTTGATTTGGAGTTGCAGTCGTGAAAGAAGACGATCAGTCCCAGAAGCAGCGTATTGAGGAAGTTGAAGCGGAACTGGCCCGCTCGACCTCTGAGGCCGAGGACGTCTTCAGCGGCAAGAACCGGCGTGATTTCGCCGACGAAGCACCGCAGGAAGAAGGGGAGGCACTGAAGATCTCTCCGTCTGCTCTGGCGGTCAGTCTGGCGTCTCTTCTAGGGTTTTCGCGACCGGCCTCTGCTGGTCGGACCGCCTCTACCGAGACAGGTGACCTGTCAGACGTCGAAAGGGTTCAGGTTACCACCGACACCCAGACAATGAATTATTCAGAATCTGATACTCGGGTTGCAGATGAGACCGGCGAAAAAGAAGCCGTAACAGAAAAACAGGCGGCTGAAATCGAAGCTGGCGAAGAGTTTTCGCTTCAGCTGAACGGTGGTGAAAGTGAAGCGCTTTCTGCCCCTGTAAAAAGCGGTTCCACCCCTCTGGTTCAGACCTTTTCACCTGCCGATATTGTTCAAGGTGAAGCCCTTGCGGTTGAAGAAGGTACGTCGGAAGACGTTGCCCAAGCAGACGAGACCGCGACCGACCCGGACGGGAGCGGAGCGCAGGAACAGAATTTCAGCTCGGTCAGCGCGGTGGAAGACACCAACGTCGCTGCCAATACCATTTCCGAAAACGCTGCAGTCGGGACACGTGTAGGCATCACTGCACGAGCATCGGATGCAGATATCGCCGATAGCGTCCGGTTCTATTTGGTCGACGGCTCGGGCAATGTCATCACGGACGGCCCGTTTGCCATCGATGCCATCACGGGTGTTGTCACTGTCGCAGATAGTTCTCAGCTCGATTACGAGGCTGGAACGAGCGTCACGGTCATCGTTCAGGCTGTCTCGACGGATGGTTCAACCTCAACGGAGACCTTTACGGTCAACCTGACCGACGTTGACGAGTTTGATGTCACCGCTGTGACCGACAGCAACTCTGCGACCAACACGGTGTCTGAATCTGCCGCCACTGGTACCGTCGTCGGGATCACGGCGTCTGCATCCGACGCCGATGGCACAGACAGCGTCAGTTACCAGCTGGTCGATGACTCGGGCAATGTCATTACGGACGGTCCGTTTGCCATCGATGCCACGACCGGCGTTGTCACCGTCGCCGACAGTTCTCAACTCGACTACGAGGCAGGTACCTCTGTCACGGTCATTGTCCAGGCCGTCTCAACGGACGGCTCGACCTCGACGGAGACGTTCACGGTCAACCTGACCGATGTTGACGAGTTCGATGTCACAGCTGTCACCGATAGCAATTCTGCGGTAAACACGGTGTCTGAATCTGCCGCCGCTGGAACGCTTGTCGGGATCACGGCGTCTGCTTCCGACGCCGACGGTACAGACAGCGTCAGCTATCAGCTTGTTGATGGCTCGGGCAATGTCATCACCGACGGCCCGTTTGCCATCGATGCTTCCACAGGTGTTGTGACGGTCGCCGACAGCTCGCAGCTCGATTACGAAGCCGGAACGAGCGTCACGGTCAATGTTCAGGCGACGTCAACGGACGGCTCGACCTCCACCGAGACGTTCACGGTCAATCTGACCGATGTGGACGAGTTCGATGTCACTGCTGTTACAGACAACAACTCTGCGACCAACACGGTCTCCGAGTCTGCTGCCGCTGGAACGCTTGTCGGGATCACGGCCTCTGCCTCTGATGCGGATGGCACGGACAGCGTCAGCTATCAGCTTGTTGATGGTTCCGGCAATGTCATCACGGATGGTCCGTTTGCTATCGATGCTTCCACAGGTGTTGTGACCGTCGCCGACAGTTCTCAGCTCGACTACGAGGCTGGAACGAGCGTCACAGTCATTGTCCAGGCGACCTCGACGGATGGGTCAA
>NZ_VXDB01000019.1 GCF_008711325.1 Roseibium sediminis | reverse complement strand
CCCAGGCTAATCATGCACTAACATTCAAACTGGACCGCTTAGGTGGGGCTGATCAAGACCACGGATGGCATTCAGTGCCAGGCTGCCGAAGACATAGTCGCTGTCATAGGCTGCTTCGAGTTCAAAGCCGTAGATCTCGGCCTTGTCGATGTTGACGTAATACGGAACAGCGCTCCTGTTTCGCCGATCCGGATTTGTTGAAATCATATCCTTGAGATCGTTGTAGTAGCCCGTGCCCTTGAACTGGAGGCTATCTGAACCTGTCGCCAACCCGTAAGTGGAGACTGTAAAGCCCGCCTCGAAATTGTTGGATGTTTCCTTGTCCAGATCTAGGCTCGCCGAACGACCACCGGGATAGGAGGAGCGGCCGGGACCGGATGTTGAAAACAGTTCATCCAGGGTTGGAACCCGCTCGGTATGGGCCACAGAGCCGAACACCCCGAATGTCTCGTTGAATTGATAGAGGACCGCGAGCTTGGGCGAAAACGCCACGTCCTCCTTGCTGGAGGCACCGGCGATGGAGCTATCAGGATCCAGGGAAACAAAATCGACACGGGCACCTGGAGTGATGGTCAGCTTGTCATTCCAGATAAATTCGTTTTGCAAGAAGAACCCATATTTCGTGTCGGTGCCTTCCGGATGAAAGCCGAGGCTGCCACGAACCGTTTCTGCAACGCGAGTCTGATGGCTGATCTGCGTCCCAAGAGTGAGATAGTTCCTGAAGCTGTCGCCGGTTTGTTCAAATGTGTTCTCAAGCTTTCCCGACCAGGTTCTGTAGGCGTATTCAGAATCGGACCACATGGACCCGAAGCGGGCAAACTCGGCATTCGTCTGCTCAACACTCGTATCCGAATAGGTAATATTCAGCTTCAGGTTCAGGAAAGGATTTCCCGATGCCGGGTTTTCATAGTGGAATGCGAAGGTCTGGTCGGTGATGTCCCGATCGACCTCACCAAATGCATCAACGGTTCCGGTCTGCGAATAGGCCGTGTCATCGGCATCGCTTTGCCAGCGCTGATAGGACAGTCTGATGGACTGTTCATCATTCTCGCCGAAGCGATGCGTAATCTTGGCCAGCCCGGATAGGGAAGAGAAATCCGAGCCGGGTATGCTGGTGCCTTCGCCATTCTTGTATTCACCGGCACGGCGGAAATTTCCGCTGATCAGGATGTCTGTCCGCTCATTGAAAGCATAGGCCGCAATGACCGATCCGAGAAAACCGTCAACGTTGGAATCATAAGACCCCTTGAGACGCACCGCGGCGCTCTTTCCATCCTTCAGGAAGTCACGTCCGTCCTTGGTGGTGAAATTGATCACACCACCAATTGCGCCAGCACCGTAAAGCGTGGAAGACGCCGGGCCGCGAAGCACTTCAACACGCTTGTAGAGCTCCGGTTCGCTGAAGAATGACCCAAGGCGGTATTGCTCATAGAACTTCACCGCCCCATCGACCGTCACGATAATTTTGGATTCATCAGCGGCTGCAAGTCCGCCGATACCGCGAATGTTGAACGATTGCCCTGCAATCCGATCACTGCCGATGACGGATACACCGGGAATGTCGCGCAATACATCGCCAACCGTGCTTGCCTGGCGGTCGTCGATAGCCTCCTGATCCAGCACTGTGACTGCCTGTGGCGTATCAATCGCCACTTTGGGAACACCGGCCCCAACCACAATTTCCTCAAGGATCGTGTCGACAGCCGACTGGGGTTCAGCGGTCTCGGCAAAGGCTGTTCCACAGCCTGCCAGCGCACTGATTGCGACTGTTGAAAGTAAGAGTTTTTGCATACCACGTTGGGTCCGCATGGAGGTTCTCCGTCGGTTAAAAGCTTGCGGATATTTGGGAAAACGCCGCTGGCAGTTTGGAAATTTTATCTTGAGTATATGACTCTGGTATTGATCCTGATATTTAACATGAGTATACGAGTCAAGTATTACTCGTCCTGTGGATCACCACCCGGATCAGAGCCTGTCATCCAGAGCCAGCCGCCTAGCCACCTCGCCGGATTGACCTCGCAATTCAAAAGTCTGCCGACCCTAAATTCCTTCAGGAGTTCCAAATTATGGATAGCTCAACAATCCTGTCCTCAGTGGCCCACACGCCCATTCCACTTCCCGACCTCGTCAAAAGGGCCCGGATCGAAAACCCGAAAATGCGGGAAAGGGATCTGGCCAGACAGATTGGCCTGAGCGAAGCGGAATTTGTCGCAAGTTTCTGCGGAGAGACAGTTCAACGTATCGAACCAAGGTTCGACACACTTTTCCCCGGCCTGCAGGACGTTGGAGAGGTGATGGCCCTGACGCGCAATGAAAGCGCAGTTCACGAAAAGATCGGGGTCTTTGAACGGTTCATTCATGGTCGCAAGGCAGCACTCATGTTGGGGAAAGATATCGATACCCGGATGTTCCCCAAAAACTGGATCCATGGATTTGCGGTGGAGCGAAATGTCGATGGGAACATCCAACGCTCCCTTCAGTTTTTCGATGCCTACGGA
This sequence comes from Roseibium sediminis, assembly GCF_008711325.1. GTDB lineage: Bacteria > Pseudomonadota > Alphaproteobacteria > Rhizobiales > Stappiaceae > Roseibium > Roseibium sediminis. Next base: position 90,127 of record NZ_VXDB01000019.1, on the reverse strand, counting down.
GAAGCTGTTCAGAAAATCCATACCCGCCCCGCAACTGATCGCAACCGATGGGACGAGCTTGTAGAAACGCTCCTGAGCCCTGACCAATCACCAAAGGTCTCGGTCCTCCCCTACCCAACTGATCCCTCTTCCAGACGTCCTACGGAACACCATTTGGCCAATGCCCTTCGGGAACGGTGGAATGCGCTGACCGACCCACATCAGTTTCATGGAATGCTTCAGGATTTTGATATGCACCGTCTTACGGCCTTTGAACTCGCCGGTGCTGATCTTGCCTGGAAACTTGATCCGGGGTCTCCGACGGCTCTCCTGAGAGCTGCGGCAAGCGAGGCATTGCCGATCATGTGCTTCGTCGGCAACCGGGGCTGCATTCAGATCCACTCCGGTCCGGTCGAACGCATCATGGACAAAGGGCCATGGATCAATGTTCTGGACGAACGGTTCCATCTGCATCTTCGTACCGATCACATTGCCGACGTCTGGGCAGTCCGGAAACCGGCAGACAAGGAATATGTGACTTCGGTAGAAGCCTTTGATCGAAGCGGCAACCAGATCATCCAATTCTTCGGAGTCAGGCAGGAGGGTCAGGTGGAGCGTGCAGACTGGCGCGATCTCGTGAAGCACCTGCCGGTCCTCGAGCAACCCGTGGTTCTGGGAGGTGCATGATGACCACTCATTGTTTTCAGCTCTGCACCGTGATCCGTCAAAGCATTCGTCTCTTTGTCGCCGGAAGTTTGAGCGCTGTCGCTCTTTTCCATACAGCTTCCGCCGAGCCATTGGCGGCAGATCGGATCGTCTCGATCGGCGGAGCCGTAACCGAAATCATCTATGCCCTTGGTGAAGAACACAGGCTGGTGGGCCGCGACACCACCAGTTCCTATCCTCCAGCTGCCGAGAGCCTGCCGGATGTCGGCTACATGCGCGCATTGTCGCCGGAAGGGGTTCTCTCCCTCTCCCCGAGCAGGATCATCATGGTTGAAGGCAGCGGCCCGCCCGAAGCATTGCAAGTGCTTAGGGAAGCCGACATTCCCATCTCCGATGTCCCCGAGACATATTCAGCCGAGGGTGTTCTGGAAAAGATACGCGTTGTGGGGGCTGCACTCGGCGCATCTGAAAAAGCTGAAGTCCTGGCAGACAAACTGCGAGCCGATTTCGAGCTGTTGGCCACCACAAGAAACGCAGCATCGGCCTCTCCCCGGGTTCTCTTCGTTCTGTCTGTCCGCGGAGGGCGAGTTCTGGCATCCGGTACTGGCACTGCAGCTAACGGCATTCTGGCATTGGCCGGCATGACCAACGCGATCACCGAATTCGAGGGATACAAGCAGCTCAGCGACGAAGCGATCCTGACGGCTGCGCCGGACATCATCCTGATGATGGATAGAGGCGGTGATCATGGAGGTGCGACGGCGGAGATACTGGCCCTACCAACGCTTGCTGCGACACCTGCCGGTCGGAGTGGGCATCTAGTCCAGATGAACGGATTGCTGCTTCTCGGCTTTGGTCCTCGGACCGCAGAGGCTGCATGGGAGCTCAAAAACCGGGTCGAAAAGCTCTTCGGCGGCAAGGGTGAAACTCTATGACCATCGGTGTTTCAGACAGCACTTCCCATCAATCGGACAACCAGATGGGACTGTCCTTGCCGCTCTGGTCAAGAGATGTCAGGGCAAGGTTCGCGATCCTGTTGTTGACTGCCGCATTGGCAGTAACCTGCCTTTGGTCATTGGCAACCGGGCCGATCGAGATCCCTCTTACGGCCCTTTGGGCGCCCAATAGTCAATCCGCCAGTGCAGAGGCTATGAGGAACGAGATTGTCCTTTATGACATCCGGCTTCCGCGTGTCGTTCTCGGCGCATTGGTAGGCGGAGCTCTGGCAATCTCCGGTGCAGTGTTACAAGGCTTGTTCCGAAACCCTCTGGCTGATCCCGGAATTGTCGGCGTCTCTGCAGGAGCGGGCCTTGGCGCGGCGAGTTTCATTGTCCTTGGAACCACCACCTTGGCCCCGATCACGGCCATCCTTGGCATTTACGCAGTCCCGGTCGCAGCTTTCGTAGGCGGCCTTGCAACAACTTATCTTTTGTACCGGATCGGAACCAGGGGCGGTATAACGTCCATCGCCACCCTGCTTCTTGCAGGCATTGCCCTTGGAGCCCTCACAGGCGCGGCGACCGGCCTGCTTGTCAATGTCGCAGACGACCAACAGCTGCGCGACCTCAACTTCTGGGGACTGGGATCACTGGCCGGAGCCAGCTGGGAAAAGATCCTCGCCGCAGCGCCCCTTATTGGCGGATCTATGATTGCCGTTCTCTTCCTCACTCGCGGTCTAAACGCGTTGATGATGGGCGAAGCAGCAGCTTTCCATGTTGGCATAAAGGTTCAACGACTCAAGAATATCGCCATCATTTGCGTTGCAGCTGCGACCGGAGCCTCGGTCGCCGTGAGCGGAGGCATTGGCTTTGTCGGCATCGTTGTCCCGCATCTTCTGCGCCTGACAATCGGTGCCGATTATCGCTACCTGCTACCCGCATCGGGCCTGCTGGGTGCAAGCCTTCTCATTCTCGCAGACACCGTCAGCCGCACGATCGTCGCTCCGGCCGAACTCCCCATCGGTATCATCACCGCGGTCACCGGCGCTCCCTTCTTCCTGTGGATCTTGCTGCGCAAAAAAGGGCCGATGGGTTTTTGACCCGGATATGAAATGACACACAAACTCAGCTTTAAAAGCCTCTCTGTGAGTATCGGTAACCATCGCATACTTCACAATGTTTCAGGCAATTGCCTCTCGGGAACCGTGACAGCCGTCATAGGTGCAAACGGAGCCGGAAAGAGCACCCTGCTCAAGGCCCTGACTGGCGAGATCGCTTACCTGGGCACCGTTCGTCTGGGTGAACTTAATGTAGCAGCATGCTCCCCTATCCTCCTCGCCTTGCATCGAGGGGTATTGCCGCAGCAGACATCGCTCGCCTTCCCCTTGTCTGTCGATGAAGTCGTTCGGCTCGGGCAGATTGTCCCCGCCGACGAACTGGTCCTGCAAACCCGCAGACTTGCAGCTTTGGAGAAGGTCGGCATGCAGGCTTTTGTCACACGCCAGTATCATGACTTGTCCGGCGGTGAGCAGCAGCGTGTGCAAATGGCAAGAGTTCTCGCCCAGATGGAAACAGCCTGTGACCCCTTCAACGAAAACCCGAAGTGGCTGTTTCTCGACGAACCTGTTTCCAGCCTCGATATCCGGCATCAAATCCAGATCATGAATATCGCGCGTGAATTCGCCAATCGCGGCGGCGGTGTCTTTGCGATCATGCACGACCTCAATTTGACCGCGCACTATGCAGATCAGGTTCTCGTCCTAAAAGGCGGACAGCTGATTGCTTCGGGTTCCGTTTCTGAAACAGTAGAGTCCAATGTTCTGTCTGAAGCCTATGACCATCCTGTACTGGTCAATCGAACTCCGCCGAGCGAAGTTCCCTTTGTTCTTCCGCTTGCAAGTCACGCATAGGAAGGCAAGTGACAGACCATCCAGCCTGTTCCAAAATTGTCATATGGAACAATGTTTTTCGCACGATTTTGAAATTTGGTGCTAGGGAATCTGACGATCCGCTCTTGATAGCTTCGGACCTAACCCATGCGTCTTGTCATCAATGGTTTCGGCCGCATTGGCCGGACCGTCTTGCGTCAATACCTCTCCCTTCCAGTCTCGGAACAGCCGAGGACCATCTGGGTCAACGACATCGCCCCGCTGGAAACATGCGCCTACCTGTTTCGCTATGACAGTGTTTTCGGACCCTATCGGGAAACCGTTACAACGTCTCCGGATGGTTTGGTCATTGGAGACAGAAGCATCCGGTTTACGCGAGAACCTGACCTCTCAAATCTGGACCTGTCCGATATTGATCTGGTCATGGAATGCACCGGCAAAGCCCAGACGCGCGATATCGCTGAAAGAGGATTGAAGGCGGGGGCAAGAGCCATCTTGATATCCGGCCCCTCTCCTGCTGCCGACGAAACAATCGTGATTGGAGCAAACGATGAAAAACTCGCCGACCACACGATCGTATCCAATGCGTCCTGCACGACCAATGCGCTCGCTCCGCTTCTGCGGGGACTTCATGATGAACTCGGCATAGAATCCGGGCACATGACCACGATCCATTGTTACACCGGCAGCCAGCCAATGGTGGATGCGCCGAGGGATACATTGGAGCGCAGCCGCGCGGGCGGTGTTTCCATGGTGCCGACAACCACCAGCGCAACGAAACTGGTTGGAGAAGTGTTGCCCCAGCTCAAAGGCAAGGTTACCGGCGCAGCGGTCCGGGTTCCGGCAATCAGCGTATCTGCGGTGGATCTTGTCCTCACGCTGTCGAAACCGGTGTCCAGTCAAATTAATGACGCCCTGCAATCCATCTTTGCAGGCAGCCAAATCGTGGGCTTCACCAATGATCCAGTGGTTTCGACAGACATGCGGGCACGCCCGGAATCCCTGGTGATCCAATTGCCCGAAACCCAGACCTGCGGAGACCGGCAGGTCAGGATCTTCGGTTGGTACGACAATGAATGGGGCTTTTCCGCACGCATGCTGGATATGGCAAAGCGCATGACCAGCCGCTAAAGCCTTTCCAGGCGAAGGAATACCAGTTCGCCGTCAGGAATCCCGACAAATCAAATAAGTAGAGCACGTTATGTCATTCAGTGAATGCAAGACGTGCTCCAAAAATGACTGATAGTGTCCCTAAGGCAAGACATCCTGAAGCCGGAACTGGGCAATGCGTTCCACCTGACGGCAGGCTTCTGCAAACTCGGTCTCCCGATCATTCGCAATACGCCTTTCGAAAGCCTCGAGGATGGAGGCCTTCGTATGGTCTCGCACCGCAATGATGAACGGGAACCCGTGCTTGTCCATGTAGACCTGGTTCAGGCGCGTAAAGGTTTCCCTTTCTTCATCCGTCAGCATGTTGAGCCCGGCACCGGCCTGCTCAGAGGTGCTTTCCGCTGTCAGACGCCCGGCCTGAGCCAGCTTCCCGGCAAGATCCGGGTGCGCGTTCAACACACCAAGGCGTTCCTCTGAACTGGCGGTTCGAAACATCCGACAAAGAACATTATGTACGCCCGCTGCACAGTCATGTGCCGGACCTAGTTCCAGATCGAAGGCCCTATCCGCGATCCACGGAGAGTGCTCGAAGATACTTCCGTAAGAACCAACGAAGGTCTCCCGGTCCATCTCGCAAGGACGGGGAAAGGACAGCGGCGGATGAACGGCTTTCCAGTGTTCTGCGATGTCGATGCGCCGGGCACACCAGACATCATCATGACGTTTGATGTGTTCGATGAAACGGCGCAATCCCGCAAGTTTCCCTGGCCGCCCGATCAGGCGGCAATGCAGTCCGATGGACATCATCTTCGGCGTGTCCGTCGACCCTTCCAGATACAGCTCGTCAAAGGCATTGATCAGGTAGTCGGCAAAATCATTGCCATCGGTCCAGCCCGGCGCTGTCGCAAAGCGCATGTCATTGGCTTCGAGCGTATAGGGAATGATCAGTTGATGCCGCCCGTCTATGTCAATCCAGTAGGGCAAGTCGTCATCATAGGTGTCGGAGACATAGTCAAATCCCCCCTCTTCCGCGACGAGCCTGACGGTATTTGCAGAGCAACGCCCGGTATACCAACCACGAGGCCGTTCACCGACGACTTCCGTGTGAAGTCGAATGGCCTCGGCGATCGAGGCACGCTCGTCTTCAACGGCCATGTCCTTGTGCTCGACCCACTTCAGACCGTGGCTGGCGATTTCCCAACCGGCACTCTTCATGGCCTCGACCTGAGCCGGACTACGCGCAAGCGCCGTCGCAACACCGTAGATCGTCAGAGGAATTTCGGCTCGGGTAAACAGCCGATGCAAACGCCAGAAACCGGCCCGAGCCCCATATTCATAAATGGACTCCATGTTCCAGTGGCGCTGGCCCTGCCATTGGCTCGCCCCCGGTATATCTGACAGGAATGCCTCGGAGGCGGCATCACCGTGCAGGACGCAGTTCTCGCCACCTTCCTCGTAGTTCAAAACAAACTGGACCGCGATCTTCGCACCGCCCGGCCATTTGGGATCCGGCGGGTTCGCACCATAGCCGCGCATGTTTCGTGAATATCGAGCCAATTTATCCCTCCTGCCGCGCTGCGGAAATGATCCCGCAGGTAATCCTTTCATATATATAGTTTAATTTGTCGCAGACGGTCTCTTGTCTTTTTTGAAGCTGCTACTTCGCAAGATTGTCGCCGCTTCCAAACGCACCGCTCAGCATCTTCTGTATCCTCGGCACGACAAAATCGATGAACAGCCTGACCTTGGGGTCCTGATGCTTTTTGTGGGTATAGAGGAACGCCAACTGAACCCTGACAGGCGGCTCATGTTCCAGCACCGTGACCAAAGCCCCGGACTGCAGGTGCTCGGCCACCTCAAAAGACGGCTTCAGGATAATCCCGTGCCCCTCAAGCGCCCAGGTGGTCAAGACATCTCCATGATCTGACTCAAAGGGTCCGCGAACCGCAACCTTGCGCACACCGTCTCGTGTCTGAAGCATCCATTGAAACTCCGGCGCTCCCGGATAACGAATGTTCAGGCAGTCGTGGGTTCCATCGGTCAACTCCTCACTCGAACGAGGCGTGCCCTTCCTTTTGATATAGTCCGGAGACGCACAGAGTATTCGGTCACAGTCCGCAATCTTGCGCATCTTCAGCGAAGAGTCCTCCGGAAATCCTATAAAAAAAGAGGCATCAAGCCCCTCTCCTGCAAGATCGACTTTCCTGTCAGACAACCTGAGGCGGATGTCTATCAGCGGGTTTTCCTGCTTGAATTGCGGGATGAGCGGCGCGAGGAATTTCTGACCAATGCCAATTGGCGCAGCGATGAACAAAGTGCCTCTCGGTTGCTGCGTCAGGTTACTGATTTCGGCTTCTGCTTCTTCGACAGCATCAATGATCTTTGTAGCTCCCCGATAAAACAGGTTCCCCTGTTCTGTGGGACTGAGAGCCCTTGTCGTACGCTGAAACAACCGGACGTTCAGGTGTTCTTCAAGCTGCGAGATACGCGACGATGCAACAGCTGACGAAATTCTCAGATCCCGGGCAGCGGCAGACATGTTCCCCAATTCGTAGACGCGAAGGAAGGTCCGAATGTTTTCCAGATACGCCATACCCGATTATTCCGACATTTTTGAAGCCGAACACATTATGCCGGAATACAAGATAATCGAGAAACAGGCCACCATTTTCGACATCCAATCACGTCATGATGCGCAATTTTCTTACACATGCTTAAGATGCAAAAATTGAATGGGCCGCTGATTTGGCAAATGAGCAACTTGGTAAGGATGAAAATCCAGCTCAGGCAGTACCGTTCTCGCCTCGCCCGGCAATCTGAACCTCGGCTTTCAAGGCCTCGACCATATCCGACATCGTAAAGGGCTTTGTCAGCACGCGCTGTCTCGTCTTGGCGACTTCATCCCGAATTGCTTCGCTTGGCATATTGCCGGTCATAAAGACAAATGGAGGTCGATTCCGATTGCGTCGGAACTCCTGATAAACATCCAGACCTGTTCCAACACCAAGATCAATGTCGCATAAAACGACATCCCATATACTGTCCTTCTGGGCAATTGCTTCCTCGACGTTTCGAGCAGTACCGATCTCGCATCCCCCCGCCTTCAAATGTTCTATAATGAATTCGAACTCATCAAGCCGATCTTCGACAACAAGAATACTTACGCCAGCCAGATAGACCGGTGTTTCCCGGCTGAGACCTGCAACGAGTGCTTCGGGCCCTTGAGGATGAGAAACTGGAAGCAGAAGAACGGTCTCCGTTCTCCCGGGTCGCGAAAAAATTTCCAGTCGGCCACTCGATTGCGCTGCAAAACCTTCAACCATGGCCAACCCGAGGCCAGTGCCCCGCCCAAGACGTTTCGTCGAATAGAAGGGCTCGCGGATCAATGGCAGCATTTCCTCCGGAATTCCCGGACCATTGTCGACAACCGAAATTCGAACCTGCCCCTGATCCGTCATGGAGGCCCGGACTTCAATACAGCCGTCCTCGGTTCGCGAAAGGGCATCGCGCGCGTTCGTTATGAGATTGACGACCGACGTCTCGAAAAACACCGGATCGACATAAATCGATATCTCAAGGTCATTGTACAACGTGAACCGGACTTCCTTGCCGATAACGGGAAGAACGTTTTTCTCTAGATTTTCGAAGAACTTTCTGAGGTCCACATGCACTTCATTCAAGTGCCTGCGCCTGGAGTACATCAGCAACTGATCGGTCAACGTTGCCGTCCTGATCGACGTCTCCAGTATTTTCTCGACGTAACGGCTATTGTCTTTCCCGGCCTCTCCTTTCAGGAGCGCCATTTCGGCATTTCCCGAGATGATATTGAGAACGTTGTTAAACTCATGCGCTACGCCGCCCGAAATCTGACCCAGTACCCGAAGCTTTTCGAAGTGGATTTCCTGTTCGTTTGCCCGGATGACTTCTTCATGCAAACTGCTGAGTTCGGCAAAGATGGGGGACAGGAAAAAGCGATAAACGTAAGCGATAAAAAGAACGAGAAAAACACCAACAAAAATAAGAAGATACTGGGCTCCTTCCGTGATCCGCTCCCCCGTAGCCGTTGCCTGTTTTACAAAATCCAGTGCAGGCTTCAGATAGCTGGAACTCAAAAAGCTGATCTTGATATCTGCGTCCCAATTGGAAATGCCCAGAACCATGAGTTCCAGCGGCATGGTTCCAAATTCTTCAAGCTTGGTGCGGATGTTCTCCGGAACCCTGGACTGTTGTATCAGCGCTTCGGTCGCGCCAACGTCTAGCAAAAAAAAAACGTACTGCTGTGCTTGAGTGCGTTTTCGATCCGCTGTTCATACTCCGCAGAGTCTTGCAGCCCGCGAACAACATCCTCCTGAATACGGGTGGCCATCCGTTCATTCAGTGATCCATCCCGCCGATCAATCGGCTGGAAAGCCGCAAGCTTTTCCATGCGGCGCCAGACATTGATGTTCTCGTTGGCCAACACCACGATTTCAAACATGGTCCGTTGCATCCGGAACACCTCATAGGTGAACAGGCAGCTCGCAATGACCAGCGCCGATATCAGCATCATGGCATAAGAAGCCTGCTGCCGATTGCGAGAGAAGGTCTTTAGGGAATCAAATTGCCCCGAGGACGCTGGAGAGGCGTCTTGCTGCGGCTTGAGGCTCGATCTCTTCATTATCCCACTCGCGTTTCGCTACGGTCGCCAGCGCTGAAAATCGCCCGCGCCAAACGTCTCCCCCTGTCCAGATTCTGGCCGCTGTATTCGCCCAATTCTCGGCGATCCCAGCGGAACATCTATCAAGTCGTGATATGTCTGCATCTCGTGTTACCGGCACGCCGCCCTTTCGCGCAATATACTCAGCCGCGACTTCCGGCGACAAAATCGTTTCAACCAGCATATCCTGTCCGGCAAGTGCGTCAGGATCTTCCGTCCGTGTCAGCACAAAACTGTCCATGCCCCAGATGATAAACCGGGCCTCCGGACTACGGCTACAGACGATTGCCGAACGGTCCGGATATTCCGGGACAATATAGTCGCCCAGCACCTGCGCAAAGGCCTGACCCTCAACCACCTTGCGGGACACTTCTTCCCAGGGTTTGTCGGCATCATCCGTGTTGGCGTAGCGCTTGAGCTCGGCAAGCACACCGAAAGCCTTTTCGAATTTCGGAATCAGGTGTTCCACACTGGTCTTGGGAGACATGACCTCCAAAAACTCGTCCGGATCCAGATAGGATGAAAGGATGGCGTTGAACAGGAGCCGAATTTGCCATTGCTCATTTGAGGCCGCGATCAGGTTTATGTTGTGGCTCGCCAACGTCTCTCCGTAGGAGATCAACTCTGCCCAGGTCTGTGGAATATCGAGGCCAAGATCAGCAGCGATTTTGGCGTTGAACACGATATGGTTCTGCGTGTGAATGCCGACAGGAATCCCGGCTAGGCTGTCCTCATAACGAACCAATTCCAGCACTTCCGGGTGCAAACGGTCCTTCATGGCCTGATCAATCGGGATCTTCCGGATAGCCCCGCTTTGAGCCAACCGGATCATCTCTTCCCCAACGATCCACTGCACGGCAGTTGGCGGAGCATCCAGCGACAACCGTTTGGAAAACTCTGTCTGAACGCCCTGAAAATTGTTTTCCGTCGCGTAATCGTACCAATCGACGCCACGGGCAATCAACGGGTCACGAATGGCACCCAATGCATATTGTTCACTTTGCGTGCGCCACATATGCAGCATTTCCACATAGGGCTTTTCCTGCGCATAGGCTTGAAGGGAGGTAGTTGAAACCAAAATCGCCAAAAACAATGATTTATACATATTGAACCTCGGAGAACTTCCAAACGGCGAGGTCATATAACTACAAATTTAAAGGGCAAGATATGCCGCTGCGTTATTTTTTTCGAATAGACATAATTATTTCAACAATTTCTACCAGCGTATACTAACGAAATACAACACTACTTTTGATTTATAGGGAATTTTTACCAGGGCGATATGGATGACTTAAAATAGAGGCAATTTATACAAGGAACCTGACGCAAGCGACGCGCCAGGTTTTCCGCTATGTCACCTGGCAGAATATGCCTTTAAATCAGGCGGCGCGGTTTCCACCAACCCAGACAGCGTTGATCGAAAGGTCTTTGCCGAGAGCTACAAAGTCCGCTCGGCAATCGCTATCAAAAGTCCCGAACTCTGTTGCCCTGCCAATGACTTCAGCCGGATACCGGGTTGCCATCCTGAGGGCCTCGGCCAGTTCGACCCCAACATTGTCCACGAGAACTTTGAGCGAACCTGCGAAGTCAATATCCGCCCCGGCCAATGTTCCGTCTTCAAGCGTCAAACGACCATTCATTCTCAGGATGGTCCGTCCTCCAAGTTCAAACGACGACAACTCGGACCCGGCAACACACATTGCATCCGTGACAAGGTAGATTCGCGCAGGTCCCTTCTTCGCCCTCAGGGCAAGTTCAATGGCCGCCGGGTCGACATGGATGCCGTCTGCAATCAGGCCGACATGCAGAGAGCCGCAGTTCAGTGCCGCTCCGACCATACCGGGATCGCGGTGCTGCAGCGGGCTCATGGCATTGAAAAGGTGAGTTACGCTTTTTGCACCGGAGGCTGCAGCCTCCAGCGCCAACTGGTAAGACGCACCGCTATGTCCAAGACTGACGACTACGCCGCTCTCGGAAAGTCGGGATATATCGGAAGGGCCAACTGTTTCCGGTGCAACAGTGACGAAGAGGCTGGGAAGGATCGTTGCCGCATTTTCATACAGATCAAAATCGATCGCATCCATTTGCCTGATCAACAGAGCGTCATGAGCCCCTTTGCGTGCTGCACTGAGATGCGGCCCCTCAAGATGGAGCCCCTGAAACCCGGCAACTCCGTCTTCCCAAGCCTTTTTGCCCAACTCGATCACACGAGCCGTGTTTTCCGGCTGGTCCGTAATCAAGGTAGGCAAAAGGGATGTTGTGCCCAAGCTGATATGCGCCATGCAAATGGCTGCAATGTCATCGACACTTTTCGCGTCACCAAGCATGATGCCGCCACCGCCATTGACCTGCAGATCGACAAATCCCGGAGAAAGCAGGACATCTCCAAGATCTTCGACGGCAATGTCGGATGACAGCTCGGAGGCCGCCACCACCTTTTCCACTTTCCCTTCGCTGAAGAGAACGGCGTGGTCTTCGCGTATGATGTAGCCATCAAAGATGCGATCGGCCCGAAGGGCGCGGCGGCCTGACATAGTCATACGGTCTGCGTCACTTTCTTCAGGAAGCGCGGTGTATCCGGGTTGAGCCCACGATGGGCCGCAAACTGCTCGATGAAGCTGTAGAACGAAACAATCTGGATCAGCGCATCGGTCAAGGGATGCTCATCTTCGACATGAGGGAGTACCTTTGCCGAGTTCACCCTTGAAGACGTCGCAAAAACAAGCGCACCGTTTCCGGAGATGGAATCTGCGGTTTGGGCCAAGCCCTCTTCTGCTTCGTCACGCGCAGCAAGCGCAAGAACCGGATAGTTCTCTCCGACGATGGAAACCGGACCATGCAGCACTTCGGCTGAGGAGTATGCCTCGCCGTGGATCTGGCAGGTTTCCTTGAATTTGAGGGCTGCTTCATGCGCGATCGCCAGACCAGGCCCGCGCCCGATCACATAGAGAGAGCCATGCGCATCGATCGCTGCATTCATCGCAGTCCAGTCCATATGGATGGCTTCTTCAAAGCGCGCCGGCAAACGATCAAGAGCGGCTTTCAGAGCGGCATCATCCGCGATATCTGCAAGAATCATCAAGGCAGCGACAGCGGAAGACACATAGGTCTTGGTAGCGGCAACGCTCAGTTCAGGACCCGCGGCGATATCGATTGCGTTTGTGCAAATGTTGGCGAGCGGAGAGTCCGAGTTGTTCGTCAGACCAATCGTCGGCACACCCTGATCCGTTGCATCCTGAACCAACGAGAGAAGGTCAGGGCTTGCGCCGGATTGGGAAATTGCCAGAACACATGCGCCATTCAGTGCCACACGCTTTTTGTAAACCGAGGTAACCGAAGGGCCGATCGAGGCAACCGGCTTGCCGAGATAAATCTCCGACGCGTATTTGAAGAATGTCGCGGCGTGATCGGAGGAGCCGCGCGCGACGGTGGCGAAATAGCGGGCACCACGCGCGGTCTCGGCTGCCTTTGCAACGGCATCCCGTCCATTGTCAAACAACCGCCGCGTCGCGACCGGAATTTCCTCGATTTCGCGTCGCATGTGGGTTTCGTTACTTTTGAGAGCTGCGCTCTGCATATCAATCTGCCTCATCGGAAATCTGGAGTTCGGCGATGAAATCATAGGCATCGCCACGATAGACGGATCGGGTGAATTCCACGACACGTCCTGATGCTAGATAGGAAACGCGTTCAATCTTCAGTCCGGCAGACCCAACGGCCACGCCGAGCAATCCGGCGTCTACGAGCTCAAGATTGAATGCGGAAATACGCTGAATTGCGCGAACGGGCCGCAAATCGGCCCTTTTCAATTCATCGTAGAGGGAAACGGCCACTCTGGCCGGATCCGGAACAGAACGTTCTGAAAGCGATGCCCGTTCAATGGCCATCGGTGTACCATTGGCCTTGCGCAAACGATCGAGACGCGCGACCCGCTCCCCTACCGAAAGACCAAGTGTAAACGTCTCTTCTGGAGAAGGCGGAAACAGTCCGCGGGTCAGCCACTCGCTGTCTGCAACAAGCCCGCGACGGGCCATGTCTTCGGTGAAGGAGGTCAGGCTGGAAAGCTTCTGCTCGACTTTCTGGACCTTGGGCGCAACAAAGGACCCACTGCCGCGCTTCTGGACAATGATCTGGTCTTCCACCAACCCGGATACAGCTTTTCTGACCGTGACCCGAGACAGATCAGTCATAGCCGCTATTTCACGCTCGGACGGCAGCGACTGGTTTTCCTTTAGAACACCGTTGTCGATTGCCTCCTGGATCCGTTCGCGCAGCTGCAAATAGCGCGGTCCACTGCCATTTGCGAGCCAGGACTTGTCCTGAAGCATTGTCACAAAATCGGTCATGCAGGGCATGCTTCCTGATTTTCAAAGCCAATAACAATACCTTTATAATACCAATATCGAAAAAATGCGAGTGCGATTTTTTGAAAAAGAATTCACAGCCCCGACTCGTCACCACCCCTGATTGGTGCAGGCGAATAAAAAATCAATGACTTGCATGCCCATCCAGTTTCGGCATTATGACGCCTCACGCCCATATGGACGAACCGTACATGCAGTTGCCGCGCACAGAGTTGAGAGATCCTGACGCCATCGGGCTGGCCAGGAGAAGCGATGCCGATATTCTCGAACTGCTCCTGCAAAAACAGGTGGCTGCCCTGTCAGCGGTAAACAGCGCCCTCCCCGCCTTGACAGATGGCGCAGCACGCATTCAGGCCGCAATAACCAGCAACAAGATGATCGGCTATGCCGGTGCAGGAAGTGCAGGTCTCGCTGCGCTTTGTGATTACCTGGAACTGCCGGGGACATTCGGCTATCCGCCGGAGCGGTTGCGAATGCTCTTTGCTGGCGGGACAGACAACCTGAAGTCCATGCGTGGCCGAGTTGAAGATTCGACGGAGGAAGGCTCCCGGGATTTTTACGACTCCGGCCTTGGCACAGATGACTGCATCATCTTGATTTCTGCAAGCGGAACAACGCCCTACACACTCGGTGTTTTACGTGCGGCCAAGGAATCCGGTACGACCACCATCGGTATCGCGAACAATCCGGACACCCCCCTCCTGCAACAGGCCGACATTCCGATCCTTCTGCCAACGCAACCGGAAATCATCGCCGGCTCAACCCGGCTTGGCGCTGCAACTGCCCAAAAAGTCGCGCTGAACATGATGTCCAGCCTTGTTGCCCTTCGCTTGGGTCACGCAGTTCGTGGCCACATGGTGAACCTTGTGGCCGACAATGAAAAGCTACAAAAGCGCGCGCTACGCATCATCATGGACATATCGGATTGCTCAGAGGCCGACGCGCTCGACGCCCTCAGGAATGCGTCCGGCGATGTGAAAATCGCGATCCTTATAGCCCGCGACAAGGTCGAGCCAGAAGTTGCCCGCCAAAGGATTGCGGCCTGTGACGGCAATTTGCGTCCGTTACTGGACCACACCATAAATCCACAGGGACGCTAGCGTATCTTCTGCGCCCCGCAGCTTTATCAGTGTTGGGTTTTTTCGCTACAAAACATGGCAATAGCAACAATTGACGGAAAGCCTGACAACGGCAAAATTGATACCAATCGTAATTTTTTGTTTACTCGCAGCTAAATTGGTCTAATATTGGTATTAGAAGAAAAATGAAGCACCGGGATGGACATGACGACTTGTTTCGACATTGGAGGCTCGTATCTACGGTTCGGCATTCGTCAACCTGACGGAACCGTTCCCGAGATCGGCCGTGTCCCGACTCCAAAGGACAGTTGGGATGACTTTGTATCCGCTGTCCGCTCCGCCTCTCCCGGCAGTGGCCCCATCTCTATCTCTCTTGCCGGAGCCTTTGATTCCATTACCGGAATTGCGGACGTTGCCAATATTCCCTGCTTGCACGGCCGCAGGGTAGAGGCTGACCTTTCTCGAGACATCGGGCGCACTGTGCGCGTCACCAATGATGCCGACTGTTTCGCACTTGCCGAGGCCCGCCTTGGAACAGGTATCGGCAAGCCGGTGGTCTTCGCCATCATTCTTGGAACCGGTGTCGGTGGTGGTCTTGTCATAAACGATCACCTCGTGCCTGGCTTTGGCGGCATATCAGGTGAATGGGGGCACGGCCCACTCGTCGATCCGACCGCAGGTGGAGCCGTTGAAGGCATCTCGCCGATCAAATGCGGTTGCGGTCGCATTGGTTGCGTCGACGCCTATTGTTCTGCGCGCGGCATGGAAAAGATCCATGGCATGTTGCATGGCGAACAGCTGACCAGCATCGAGATCACGACCCGCTGGCGCGAAGCAGACAACAAGGCCACAAAGACAATCGATACCTATACGACCTTGTTGGCTCGCCCGCTTTCGGCAGTAGTCAATACCATTGGTCCGCATGTCATCCCTGTCAGTGGTGGTTTGTCTTCTGATCTCGAGCTGCTGGCAGAACTGGACAAAAAGACCCGCAAGTGGGCGTTGGCCAACTATGACGAACCACTGATCATCCGTGGCCAGCACGCCGCAAATGGCGGTCTGGTTGGTGCGGGGCTGATTGCAGTCGATGCAGAGCTGGAGGTCGCCTGATGGGAGACGTTCTGCTCGAAGTTTGTGTCGACACTCCTGCCGGGGCACGGATTGCAGCGGAAAGCGGCGCTGACCGACTGGAGCTCTGCGCGTCCTTAAATGACGGCGGATTGACGCCGACTGGCGGTCTGCAGAGGTTCGCGCAGGACCTCGGAATTCCCGTCTACGTCATGCTGCGTCCCCGCCAGGGCGATTTCGCATATACTGAAGACGAAAAGACCGTGATCCTTCGCGATGCGCGTGAAGCCGGTCAAAACGGTGCTCAAGGCATTGTTGTTGGAGCGATCACCGCTGACTTGTCACTCGACACGGACTTCCTTGCCAGGGTTCTTGATGAAGCTGGCTTGCCAGCAACCCTCCATCGCGCATTCGACACTGTTCAGGAACCGGAAGCCGCCCTGGAAGATGCCGTAAAGCTGGGCTTCGAACGCATTCTGACATCGGGCCATGCACCGCGCGCAGAAGACGGAACGGATCTGATTGCCCGCTTGGTCGAGCTTGCGTCCGGTCGGATTTCGATCATGCCGGGAAGCGGCGTTACATCCGAGAATGTCCAGTCGATCCTCCAAAAGACTGGGGCACGGGAAGTGCACTCGTCCTGCTCCTCCATTCTCGACTGTACCAGTCAATCTCCTCTCGCCCACACACTCGGGTTTGTGCCGACATCCGGCATCAAGGAAACAAGCGCAGATGCCGTCGCCGCCATGAAGGCAGTGCTCCGCTCAGAACATAGGGTCGTCGCATGAAGGTAGGTTTCGTCGGTCTAGGCGCTCGGATCGCTAATGTCGGCAGCCATTTCAAGGCTTTCCGGCCTGACATGGAGTTTGTGTCCTATGTGGACCCGACGCCTGCGGGCCTCCCGCATGTCCGCAAATATGCAGACCGTGAACTGAAAGGGTATGAAACCCTTGAAGGCATGCTCAAGTCGGAAAAACTCGATCTTCTGATGATCGGGTCTCCAAACCACATGCACATTGAGCACCTGAAAACCGGTCTGCAGTCCGACGTTCAGCATATCTTCGCCGAGAAGCCGATCGTTATCAGTGAGGCAGAAACTTTCGAACTGCTGGAACTGCTCAAGCATCATGGCGGAGCAAAGCGCGTTCTTGTCGGGCTCGTCCTGCGCTATTCTCCGCTCTATGTCGCGCTGCGCAATAGCCTTGACAGCGGTCAGATCGGCAAGGTCGTTTCCATCGAAGCTGCGGAACATATCGGCCCGTATCACGGTTCGTTCTTCATGCGCGACTGGCGGCGTTACAGCAAATACTCCGGTGGCTTCATGCTGGAAAAATGCTTCCACGATCTGGATCTCTATCAAGGCGTGGTCGGACAACGTCCGCGGTTCGTTTCAAGCTTTGGCGGTCGCAAGAGCTTTGTTCCGGAAAACCGTCCGGAAAACGCGGCGCCCTTCCCCGCTCCCGACACCGGAGATCGTGTCGATCCATTTACGCCGCGCTGGGGCGGTGCAAATGCCGATTTTGAATCGGATGGCGACATCATCGACTATCAGACAGCCTTGGTAGAATACGAAGATGGCACTAATCTCTGTTTCCATACAAACATGTTCGTGCCGGACGAGTTCCGCCGCTTTGCGGTCATGGGAACACGTGGAATGGCCGAAGGTGATTTTATTCGCAACTACTACAAGGTTCATGACGCCTTCACGTCGCGTTGCCTGGTGGACATGCCACAGGTTGGCCAGGGCAGCACCGGCCACTACGGCGCGGACGAAGGCATGGCTCGCGACCTTGCACTCTATTTCGAAAAAGGCGGCGACCTGCCGGTAAGCGTTCTTGATGCGCTTGAGGCCGGATTGACCGCCATAAAGTTGGACGAAGCCCGCAATTCCCGCTCGGTCATCGACATGTCAGAGACCTGGCAGAAATTTGACAGCTACGGGCTGGCTTAGGAGGAAAAATGGCTGTCGCAAAGACACAACGGGACTACTTCCCATATCTCCTGCTGGTGCCTGCATCAGCGGTGATGTTGGCGATCGTGGCCTACCCGCTTTATGAGACCTTCCGCCTGTCATTCACGAATACGAGCATGAGCCCGAATTTCGAGTATGTCGGCTTCGAGAACTACGAAAAGATCATGTCCAAGCGCTTTCCGGAGGTGATTGCGCGCACGTTCTACTGGATGAGCCTTTCCGTGGCCCTCAAGATGCTGATTGGGACGCTCGGCGCCGTTCTCCTGAACGCTGCGGTTCCCGGACGTGCTCTCTTCCGCGTGCTGGTCATGCCCCCCTGGGTCATTCCGATCGCCATCGGCGTTTTTATCTGGGGCTGGATGTATAACGGCCAGTTCGGGATGATCTCGGGCATGGCGCAGCGCATTGGCATCCTGGATGCGCCATTTGAATTCCTCGCCTACAAGAACTCTGCCTTCTTCGCGACAATCGTGACGGACGTGTGGATTGGCGTACCCATGGTGACGCTCTATCTGCTGGCGGCCATGCAATCCATTCCCAAGGACCTTTATGAGGCTGCATGGGTGGACGGAGCTTCGCGGATGTACCGCTTCCGCCGGATCACGTTGCCGCTGATCATCCCGTCGATTGCGACGATGGCACTTCTTTCGGCTATCGCAACCTTCAACTCCTTCGATATCATCTGGATCCTGACGGAAGGCGGACCGCGTAACGCGACCACCACGATGATCATCGACACCTACAAGACCGCAATCAGCCGCTTCAAGTATGGCGAGGGTGCAGCACGTACCGTGATGATCTGTCTGTTCCTCGGCACCTTCACGCTCGTCTACTTCATGCTTCTGAACCGTCTGGCGAAACGGAGCCCGCACAATGCTAAATAAGTATCGCTGGTACGAATACGTTCTGATCTACGCCGGGCTGGCTGTCTTCCTGACCTTCGTGCTTGCCCCGTTTGTTGAAGCCTTTGTGGTGTCCCTGCGTCCGTTGTCGAGCCTGTTCTCGGTGCCGTACCAGTTCATCACGGACAAGATGAGCTTCGACGCCTATTTCACGATGTGGGAAAACGTTCCGCTTCTGTGGATGTACATGTTCAACTCGTTCTTCATCGCGACGGTTGTCACGGTGCTGGGTCTGATGTGCATCATCCCTGCAGCCTACGCCTTCTCCCGCTTCGAGTTTCCGGCCCGCAACACCCTGCTCGGCCTGTTCATCGCGGTGAACATGTTCTCAGGCGCGGTGCTCATCATCCCGCTGTTCCGCCTGATGCAACAGTATGGACTGCTGAACACCTACTTCGCCATGATTGCACCGGGCACCGCTTTCGTGATCCCGACCGGCATCTGGCTGCTGCGCTCCTACCTGATCCGTATCCCGAAGGAGCTTGAGGAAGCAGCATGGGTGGACGGCGCAGGTCGCATCTACACTCTCGTCCGGGTCATCATCCCGGTCGCCCTTCCCGGAATTGTTGTTGTGTCCATCACGGCCTTCATCACGGCCTATGCACAGCAATTCATCTACGCCCTCACCTTCAACTCGGTGAATGAGCTCAATCCGCTTCCCGTCGGCCTGTTCCAGTTCTTTGGTCGTCAGGACGTGGTTTGGAACGAACTCATGGCCGCGAGCCTCGTCGGTATCCTGCCGGTGCTGTTCGTCTATGTGTTCCTTCAAAAATACATCGTTGCAGGCCTCACGGCCGGTGCGGTGAAAGAATAAAAATAACAGTACTTTACCAAGAAAGGGAAACAGCAATGAAACTGAAGTCTTTGCTCCTTGGCGGTGTGTTTGCACTCGCCATTGCCGGAAGCGCCTCTGCTGAGGACAAGCGCCTTCACATGATCGTCTGCGGTGACAACACCGGCGCGGGTATCCCGCTTCAGACGGAAGTCATCAACCAGTGGGAAGCTGCCAACGCAGGTTACAAGGTTGATGTAGAATTCGTGCCGTGGGGCCAGTGCCAGGAGAAGTCCACCACGCTTGCTTCTGCAGGCAACCCGCCGGCAATCGCCTACATGGGTTCGCGTACCCTGAAGCAGCTTGCTAAGAATGACCTGATCATCCCGGTCGATATGACCGAAGAAGAAAAGGCCACCTACGCTCCGCCGATCCTCGGCACCATCACGGCAGACGGCAAGCAGTGGGGCCTCCCGCGCGCCTTCTCCACCAAAGCACTGTACTGGAACAAGGACCTCTTCGCGAAGGCTGGCCTTGATCCGGAAAACCCGCCGAAGACCTGGGACGAAATGTACGAAGCCGCCAAGGCTATCAAGGAAAAGACCGACGCTGACGGTGTAGGCCTTGCTGCTGCGTCCTTCGACAACACCATGCACCAGTTCCTGAACTACCTGTACTCGAACGGTGGTGAAGTCATCAACGCGGACGGCGAAATCACCTTCAACTCTCCGAACACTGTTGAAGCAGTTGCCTTCTACGGCAAGCTGGCCACCGTTTCCCAGCCGGGTCCGGTTGCTTATGACCGTGCAAAGCTGCGTCCGCTCTTCACTGAAGGCCGCATCGGCATGTTCATCTCCGGTCCTTGGGAGCGCGCACAGGTTGGTGACGTGAACTGGGGTGTGACCCGCGTTCCGGCTGGCCCGAACGGCAAGCATGGCACCCTGCTGATCACCGACTCCCTCGCAGTCTTCAAGGGATCCGGCGTTGAAGAGCAGGCCCTGTCTCTCGGCAAGCTGCTGACCAACCCGGAAAACCAGGTTGCCTTCGAACTGGGTGAAGGCTTCACCCCGCTGCGCGACATGCCGCAGGTACGTGAGCTGGCTGCAAAGGATCCGACCTGGGCACCGTTCCTTGAGGCGATCCCGGACGGTGGTCCGGAGCCGTTCGTAACCGATTATGTCGGCATGCAGGACGCGATCAACGAAGCCCTCCAGGCTGTTGTTCTTGGCGAGATGGAAGCTGCTGAAGCAGTTGAAATCGCAGCCGAAGCGCTCGAAGCAGTCAAGTAATCGCCTGACGATGCATACCGGGTCCCGATCCGTCGGGACCCGGCCCGCTTACAAAAAGAAGGAAACAATCATGGGCGAGTTGCAGCTGCGTGACGTTCGCAAAAGCTACGGCGGCATGGAAGTGATCAAGGGCGTGTCACTGGACGTCCAGCACGGGGAGTTTGTGGTTTTCGTCGGGCCGTCCGGCTGCGGAAAATCGACGCTGTTGCGCATGATTGCCGGACTGGAAGAAATCTCTGACGGCGACGTTTCCATCGACAAGAAGGTCGTGAACGCCCTGCCGCCGGTGAAGCGTGGCATTGCCATGGTGTTCCAGTCCTATGCGCTCTATCCGCATATGAGCGTTTACGAGAATATTGCCTTCCCCCTGCGTGTCGAGCGCCTGCCGCAGGACAAGGTGGAAGAAAAGGTTCAGCAAGCCGCAAAGATCCTGCAGCTTGAATCACGTCTGCACCACAAGCCGGGCGAACTTTCAGGTGGTCAGCGCCAGCGCGTTGCGATCGGCCGCGCTATCGTTCGAGCCCCCTCGGTCTTTCTGTTCGATGAGCCGCTTTCCAACCTGGACGCAGCCCTGCGTGCAGAAATGCGCGTAGAGCTTGCCAAGCTGCACAACGATCTGGATGCCACGATGATCTACGTCACGCACGATCAGGTGGAAGCCATGACCATGGCCGACCGGATCGTGGTGCTGGATGGCGGCATTATTTCCCAGGTCGGAACGCCGCTCGAACTCTATCATAGACCGGAGAACACCTTCGTCGCCGGGTTCATCGGCAACCCGAAGATGAACTTCATTCACGTGACCGGAAAATCAGCCAACGAAAAAGGCGCGACGGTTATCCTGCCAAACGGCTCCGAACTGACTGTTGCAGTCGAAGTCACCGGCGACATCGCAGGTCAGGATTTGATCCTCGGTTTGCGCCCGGAGCACATTCGTCTTCGCGAAGCTGACGCAAGCCTGGATGTTGTTCCCAATGTCGTGGAACGACTTGGCATCCACACAGTGACCTACTCATCAGTTGAAGGCAGCGAGAATGTGTTCTGTAGCCTTCTGCCAGGCGATGCACCGGCGCGGGTCGGAGAAGTGCTGAAGATGGGCATTGTCGGTCAGGATTGCCATTTGTTCCACAAGGATGGCTCTGCATTCACGCGCAAGATCTCCATGTCCGAGATCGACCCCGCGCAGATGCATCTCTGATCGGGATCAGACTTCAATTGAAAAAGGCCGCGGATCACGCGGCCTTTTTTGTAGGTACAGTGTAAATTTCAATCAGGTCACACATCCGCGTGCGGCAACAGGTTCAATCCCGCTGACCACTCCACCCTTGTGAAACACCAGCCGGTCAAACAGGTTCGTCACAACGCATGTATGGTTCGGAATAATCCGGATGCGCTCGCCAACTTTTGGCTTCTCAGAACATTTCGACAGATCGACAACGGCATGTTCTTCGCTCAACGAAGTGATCGACGCGTCGGGATATTCAACGATGTAGCCGTGATCGGGAAATCCGAGCAGGTCCGAGGTCAAGGCCTTGGAGCCTGAGTCCAGCACTGCACGCGTTTCGGTCGGACGAGACACGACAGTTGCTATGACATGCATGGCGCAGTCGTCATAATCGCACAGCCCCGCACGCACCATCGAGCGATCATTGAAAATATAGGTGCCTGCACGATGCTCAGTCGCCGACTTCACCAGATGTGAATCCAGCAGGCTGGGAGAGCCGCCATGCGAAAGCACCGGACAATGGATGCCCTTAGACTTGAGCATGGAAACCGTCTGCGAGAAGAACGCTTCCACGGCGTCTTCCGTATTTGGTTTTGGATAGGTCATCAGGCCGACAAAGACGAGACCCGGCTTTGACGCGATACGCTCGGCAAGCTTTACGGCATCTTCCGGAGACTGGACGCCGTTGCGCCCTGCTCCCGTATCGCATTCCACCAGGACCATGAGCGGTTCATCGGCGGTAAAAACATCCGCCAAACCGTCGACCACGACATCATTGTCGGCAACAACCTGCAGATCGACCCGGTTATTCAGCGCTTTTAACCGCGCCAACCTGTCGGTGCCCAGCATGTTGAAGGTGATGAAAATGTCATGAAATCCGGCGTCGGCGAATATCTCGGCTTCGCTGACTTTCTGGCAGGTGATGCCAACAGCCCCGGCAGCAACCTGTTTTCGCGCGAGTGACGGGATCTTGTGAGTCTTGATATGCGGGCGGAACGGTCGACCAATCTCGTCAAAGTAGCGCTGTACCACCTTGATGTTCGCGTCCATCACATCTTCATCAATCACCGCCACAGGGGTGGCCAATTCGCTGATATGGGTCGTCTTGCTCATGCCAGGGCTCCATGGACGTTCTGAGAGGCCGGATCATAGGGCGACGAGCGGTCCGTGATCGGCCAGATATCCCGCGGCGCGTGCTTGTAGTCTGTTTTCGCCGGATTGTTCGGATACGGGTTTCCGGCAGAACAATAGAGTATCTTGTTGCTTATACGCGCAAATGACGCCTGAAAGTGATTGGTCGATTTGACGACAAGCATACGCCGCTGCCGCGGATCAATCCCGAATAT
Organism: Roseibium sediminis; assembly: GCF_008711325.1. Classification (GTDB taxonomy): domain Bacteria; phylum Pseudomonadota; class Alphaproteobacteria; order Rhizobiales; family Stappiaceae; genus Roseibium; species Roseibium sediminis. The sequence continues at coordinate 66,832 of NZ_VXDB01000019.1, read as the reverse complement.
CTCGAAAAGGCTCGTGTCAAAACACTGGGCCCGCGTCGAGTTGAGAATGATCTCGATGCCATTCAGATAGATCAGGCTGGAATCACCGATCGGAACAAAGCTGTCCCCGAAACGTTGATTGGCATCCCGGATGTTCTTGATCACCTTGACTGTCGCATCGATTGGAGCGCCGCAGCCAGGAGCAGATTTCGCGCCGAACCGCAGCGCCATCTCCGCGCCCTCTCCGGCTGCATGGCACAGCTGTACGGCGATGGGATCCCAAACGGACCCGAATGCAATGCTCGTCAGGCCGCGCTCGATCGCTTCTGCCAGAAGAACCGTGGAGTCTCCCGCTGTTCCTCCACCAGGATTGTCCCACATGTCGGCGATGACAACGGGCCCGTCATGAGACGCAAGCGCAGCTTCATAGGCTTGATCGACGGACACTTCGGGGCTGCGGACCTGGCCACGTAACTGAAACAGATTTTCACCAAGTTCACGAGCGATCCTTTGTCCGTGCTCGGCTGCCGCATCTGTCACAACCATGATCTTGGTTCCCATTTCAGGAACATCGCCCGCCATGAACCCGTGAATGACCGAAGTCGACAGGATGAGATCATCGGTGCGCTCAAGTTCGATCAGATTGTCGACAAATCCGCGCATCGGTTGTCTGGACGTCGGAAAGACATCGATCATCTTGCAGTCAAAGACCGAAATATGCGGCGCAACCTCGCCTTCTATGGCTCCGCCAGCAATCCGCCAGGCATCTCGGGCCCGATCCACAAAATCCGTATGCGGGAATTCCTTGAAAGCGACCAGAGCATCTGCCGCTGCAACGCGCTTCGCAGTCAAGTGAGAATGCGGATCCAGCGTGGCCACCAGCGGCGTATCCGGCCCGATAAGGTCGCGGACGCGGCTCAGAAAGTCCCCTTCGGGATCCGGGTATCCATCTGCGACCATGGCGCCATGTAGTCCAATGACCACGCCATCGACCGGTAGTGCGTCTTTCAGCTGTCCGAGAATTTCGTCGCGAAGACCTTCAAAGGTCGGCTTGGAAACAAGACCGGCAGGATCAGCCCAGGCAGCAGTCCCTTCAATCAGGTCCCACCCCTTTTCGGCGCAGTAGGCGCGTCCGATCGGAATGACCGCAGAACACAGCGTTGGGGTGTCGGGATGTTCGCCCGGACGCGCCAGCAGAGAGGCCTCGAACCCCCGAATGTCGATGCGGATCGGCGAGAAGGTGTTTGTCTCAGTTGCCAGAACAGCTGAAAAGACGCGTTTTCTGGTCATTCTGTTTGTCCATCTCCATGCGTGCCGCCGCCAAGCGGATTGGGCAGATAACCGCAGAAGCTGGTGATCTTCCACCCTGCATCGGTTTTCTTGCAGAAGTAGAGCGTCTGCCAGAGCAGGCGGTCAAGCGTTCCGTCAGCTTTGCGAATGGAACCGTCAAACTTCTTGTGCGCGATGGCTCGGTCCCCGGAAATCTCGATCTCCTCAAGGCGAGTCGCTCTGAAAATCGCAGCGCGCGGGTCTTCCGCAAATTCGGTATTTCTGAATTCTTTTGCCTGGCGAAGCCATTCATCGCGATATTCACCGATACCGGGAAAGCGCATCGACCACGTATCCGGATTCGGCTTCTTGCCACCATCAACACCGAAAAAACCATCCACTACAAAATCGTTTTTCACCGCATCCCAGTCGGCCGCTACGAAAGCATCGATGTCCCTTTGCACCAACATCGTCCAGATATCTGCCCTGTCAGGGTCCTGTGCCTCGAACGGGTTGCGTTCTGCTGCGGGTAATACACTCATTACGGAAACCATTTTCGCTTTCGGTGTTGATTTTCAGACTGATTAGGGATGATATAACACCAATACCAAACCACAATGTAAATCTTTTTCACAATGGAGATCAAATGTCCATCAAACGTTACGGGGCTGAAAAATCCGGCGCAGGCGGCCAGAACCTTCCATTTGCCCGCGCTGTGGAAGCCGACGGATGGCTTTATGTTTCTGGTCAGGTTCCGATGAAAGACGGGGAAATAGTTGGAAACGGCATTGTCGAACAAACGCACCTGACAATTAAGAACGTCATCGCTATCCTCGAGGAAGCCGGTTACGGCTTGGAGCATGTTGTTCGCTGTGGCGTGTGGCTTGATGATCCGCGCGACTTCTGGTCGTTCAACGGCGTATACAAAAGCTATTTTGGCGAACACCCGCCAGCGCGTGCATGTGTGCAGTCCACAATGATGGTCGACTGCAAGGTTGAAATCGACTGTATCGCGTACAAGAAGCCTTAAAGTTAGGAAAAATGCGAGACGTCCTGTCCATTCTGCACGACAAGACCGCGGAACTCTCCAAGTCGGAGCGTATTCTGGCGGATTTGATCCGGAGCGATGCCGAGTTCATCGTGCATGCAGGCATTACAGACGTTGCCGAGCGCGCAGGCGTCTCGCCTCCCACAGTCACGCGGTTTGCGCGCCGCCTCGGATGCGACAGTTTCACGGCCTTCAAGGTCCAGCTGGCTCAGGCGACATTTGCCGGGCTGCGCTATCTGAATGTGAATGAAACATCCACGCAGCCGCACGATGTGGCCGACAGCCTTCTTGCGAATGCCCAGAATACGCTGACCTTGATGCGAGAAACGCTGGATCTGGCGAAGGTCCAGATGGCCTCGGACAGAATTGCCAGAGCGGGCTTTGTAGTGGCATTCGGCTCGGGAGGAACCTCCTCGGTCATTGCTGACGAAATCCGCAATCGCCTTTTTCGCCTTGGACTCCGGGCAACTGCCATCACGGATCACGCCATGCAATTGATGCAGGGCGCCACTCTTGGACCGGCGGACGTTGTGATTGCCTCTTCCGTCTCTGGACGCAATTCCCCGCTGGTGCAAGCGCTGGAAGCCGCCAAAACCTATGGGGCCACGGTCATTGCCCTGACCCGTCCCAACCGGCCGGTGAGCGATGTCGCGGATATCACGATCGAGATCGATCTGCCCGAGCACGGCGACATTCTGCGGCCAAGCGGAAGCCGATATGCCTTTCTCTATACGGTGGACCTGATCGCGACACTCGTGGCGACCTCCCGGCAGGAGCCTGCGCGGGAGAGCCTGAGACGCGTCAAGCACCAGCTTACAAATGCGCGCGATGAGAATGACAAGGAGGCCCTTGGTGACTGATCAGGACAACACAGGACCGATTGCGGTCGTTACTGGCGGAGCCGGTGACATCGGCCGCGCCATTGCACGTGCGCTTCGCGCCACCCACCGAATTGCGCTGGTCGACATCAACGAGCCCGCGCTTTGCAAGGCGCAGGCGGAACTCGAAGATGCAGGTCGCGACGTTCGCAGTTTCCGGATCGATCTGACGAACCCTGCCGACCTTGCACAACTTGCGTCAGAACTGGCCGCCTGGGGCAAGACGCGTGTTCTTGTGAACAATGCCGGACGGGCCATGGTGACCAGTCTGCAGTCTATGACCAATGACGATCTCCAGATCGACCTTGATCTGAACCTGAAAGCTGCCCTCTCCTGTTTCAAGGCGCTTGAACACGATCTCAAAGACAACGGTTGCGTGATCAACATTGCATCCGTCAACGGCATGGGTGCATTTGGCCATCCAGCCTATAGCGCCGCCAAGGCCGGTCTCATTCACGCAACTCAGATGATGGCCGTCGAATATGGCAAGTTCGGCATGCGGGCAAACGCGATCGCACCGGGCACTGTGCGCACGCAGGCGTGGGAAGACCGCGCTGCCAAAAACCCGAATGTCTTTGATGATGCCCTTGCGTGGTATCCTCTCAAGCACTTGCCGACACCGGATGACATAGCTCAGGCGGTGGTCTTTCTGACCTCGCCTCATGCCCGTAGCATTACGGGCGTCTGCCTGCCCATAGACTGTGGCCTCTCGGCAGGTTCCCCTTCTTTGCCACGAACCTTTACCCAATCAGCCGACTACTGATTTGCACAGGATCTCTCGATGACGCTTAGCCTCGAAGCGCGGTATCTCCCCGCGACGGACACCACAGCGAACTCTTTTGAACTTTCCTTTTCGAACTATACAGACAAACCGCTTTCAAACTTCACCCTTGCCTATTCGGCAATGTCACGGTGCGTGCGGGGTTCTGGCGTCGACAATGGCACCTTGCTGCGCAGGGTGGCGAATTTCCACGAAATCGCTCCCCCGGAAGGGCTTGTCCTTCAGCCGGGAGAAAGCTGGCAGTTCAAGATACGCCAGCTGGAAATGCCATCCCGTCACCGTGTTGACGGACCTAAATCCGCCTTCGTGACGGTAGACGGCGAAGTCACCCCCGTCCAATGCTCGGACCTTCAGGGGCCGGAAGACAAGGATACCGGCGAGCTTCGGCATATCCCCAAGGGACAGGTGGACATGCCGATATACGCTGTGCCCTTCCCGCAACAGGTCTCGGTCAAGGAATACAAAGCCGGACTGATCCGCTTCTATCCAGCAGCGACAGCAAGCGACGCCGACAAGGCAGCCATGCTGAAAATTGCGGCTCTCGCGAAGCGTCTGTTTCCAGATAGTGCTGATCCGTTCCGCCTTGCACCTGCGCGCAATGGCATTGCCCTTGCGTTTGCCCAAAAGGACAGTTTTGAGAACGACGGCTATTCCATTCGCTTTGATGGAGACGCAGCAGAGCTATCCTTTTCGTCTGCAACGGGTCGTGACTATGGCCTGACCCTTTTGGCGCAGATCGTCTACGGCGCTGAAAGCGATCCGGAGACGTTCCAGACACCGACCAGGGGCGTGATCACCGATGTGCCGCGTTTTGGCTGGCGCGGGTCGCATCTCGACGTTTCCCGCCACTTCTGGCCAACGGAAGACATCCTGCGCTTCCTCGACATTCTCGCTTGGAGCCGGATGAACGTTTTCCAGTGGCACCTGACCGACGACGAGGGCTGGCGTCTGGAAATCAACGCCTATCCGGAACTCACCATGACAGGTGCTTTCCGCGGACCGGGCCTGCCGCTTGTGTCCCAGCATGGCTACGGATCGGAAACCTATGGCGGCTTCTATACGCAGGAAGAAGTGCGTGACGTGGTCGCCCACGGCCAGAGCCTCAACATCACCATCGTGCCGGAAATCGACATTCCCGGCCATTGCACAGCCGTCCTGAAAGCCTATCCGAACCTTGTGGACCCGGATGAGCCGGACGCGTCCTATCATTCCATTCAGGGCTACGCCAATAACGCCCTCAACCCGGCCATTCCGGAAACCTACACGTTCCTTGAGGCCGTATTTGCGGAAGTCGCGGAGTTGTTCCCGAGCGAATACATTCATGTCGGCGGGGATGAAGTCGACGTGAAATCCTGGCTGGAGTCGCCGAAGGCGCAAGCTCTCATGGCCGAGGAAAACCTCAAAGACACCATGGAGCTGCAGGCATATTTCCTACGCAAGGTTCAGGCCATGCTTCGCAAGCTTGACCGCAAGATCGCCGGCTGGGACGAAGTCTCCCATGGCGGCGGGATTGATGCCGAAGGTTCGCTTCTGGTTGCCTGGCAAAAGCCGGAGCTCACCCGCAAGCTGATCGAGGAAGGCTATGAGGTGGTTTGCAGCCCCGGACAGGCCTACTACTTGGACATGGCTCAGGCTACGGGCTGGGAAGAGCCCGGTGCAGGCTGGGCGGGTGTTACGTCTCCGGAAACATCCTACCAGTTTGAAGCGGCGTCCGGGCTTGATGATGGCGTTGCCAATCGCCTCAAGGGGGTTCAGGCCTGCATCTGGTGCGAACACATCACCAACAAGGCGATCTTCAACCACATGGTGTTTCCGCGCCTATTTGCGGTTGCCGAAGCTGGGTGGACTGATCCGCAAAACAAGAACTGGCAGCGGTTTGCCGCCCTCAGCCACCACTTCCCCAAGCTCTAGGGCAGGCTGAACCTTGAAAATCGCGGTCGGAGGTATCCATACCGAGTGCAGCACCTATTCCTCTCTTGTCCAGACAAGAGAGGACTTCAAGGTGGCACGGGGTGCTGATTTGCTGGATCAGATTCCCCGGCAAGATGGACTTCCCGGTGATCTGGATCTCCGGCCGCTGTTTCATGCCCGCTCCATACCGGGCGGTCCGGTTTCACCGGACTGTTACGCTGCCTTCAAGACGGCATTCCTTGCAGAGCTGGCCGCAGAAGGACCCGTTGAGGGTGTTCTGCTCATCATGCACGGGGCCATGCATGTGGATGGTCTCTCCGATGTCGAGGGAGACTGGATTTCCGGCGTTCGCGAGTTGGTTGGCGAGAGCGTTTCGATCGCCGTCAGCTATGATCTCCACGGCAATGTCACCCAGAAGATCATTGATGCAATTGATATATTCTGTGCTTACCGGACAGCTCCGCATATCGATGTTGCCCAAACTCATGCACGGGCGTTGCGCGAACTCACGCAGATGATTTCTGGCATCGGGCGGCGCATGGTGGCCTGGGCTCCTATCCCGCTCCTTCTGCCGGGCGAAAAAACCAGCACGGTGGATGAACCTGCTGCACGCCTCTATCTCCAACTCCCGCAGGAAGACCGGCTTTCCGGGGTTACTGACGCCAATTTGATGGTGGGTTATGTCTGGGCGGACGTGGAGCGCGCAACGGCAGCTGCCGTGGTAACGGGCACAGATCCGCAGGCGATCATCCAATCTGCTGAGCGGATAGCAACCGCCTACTGGGATGCCCGCAACGAGTTCAAATTCGGCGTGCCGACAATCGACCTTGCCACAGCGCTGGACCATATTTCCAAACTGGAGACCAAGCCCGTTGTTCTGGCCGACAGCGGCGACAATCCGACAGGTGGTGGCATAGGCGACCGAAGTGATGTGCTGTCAGCATGGCTGGCGTCAGGACGAACAAACGCGCTATTTGCCGGGATCGCTGATGAGCCAGCCGCTCGCGCTGCAAAAGACCGCGGTCAGGGCAATACCGTACACCTGACCTTGGGAGGTGCCTTGGGGAGCGCATGCCCGCAAGTATCATGTCAGGCGAAGGTGCTTTCGATCCACGGCATGACTGAGGACGGAACGCTTGAAGTTGCGCTGGACATTCACGGAAACACGGTGCTCGTTACTCAAAAACGCCGACCGTTTCATCAAGTCCGCGATATCGACAAATTCGGGATCAACCCAAGGGATTACGACGTTCTGATCGTCAAGGCGGGTTATCTGGTGTCCGAGATTGCCGCCTTGGCAAATCCGGCGATCATGGCTCTCACTGATGGTGCGGTCTCGCAGGACATTACAAGCCTGAACAACACCAAACGCTCGAAGCCGACGTTTCCGTTTCAACGCGATTTTGACTACCTGCCGAAAGCCAGACCCTCTGCGCGTGCAGGAACCACACGTCAGGCCGAATAACGCGCATAAGGCTGTTCGACGAGTGAGAAGAACAGCTTTTCGACATCGCTCGCCGGTAGGGGGCCGCAGAACAGATACCCCTGCGCCGCCATGCAGCCAAGGCTTTCCAGATATTCACGTTGATCCGCGGTTTCGATGCCTTTACCGGTGATCAGCACCCCACCGCGCGTCATGTAGGACAGAACGACGCTGACCATGTCGTGCGAAATTGAATCGCCCAAGGCCTGATCGGCGAGATTGCGATCGATCTTGAGTTCATCCCAGTCGAACTGGCTAAGGTAAGGCAGCGCAGCCAGCCCTTCCCGCCCAAACTCGTCCAGGGCAACACGCACTCCAATCGCTTTCAGATCGCGCAGAACCTTCAGAACCTGTACAGGCCTTTCAAACAAGGTTGGTTCTGACACTTCGATGAACAAGCGACTTGGACGCAGCCCTGTCACCCGCAGGGACTTGCGAACAACTTCAGCGAAGTTATCGGCAAAAAGGCGCGCAGCAGAAATGTTGACCGATATCGTGACGTGATCGGGCAACCCGCAGGCCTTTTCACAGGCCGACAGAAGAATTGCATTGTCCAATTCAACCATAACGCCCATGGAGCGCGCAGCAGACAAAAACTCGCGTGGGGAAATCCAACCGAGCTTTTCATTGTGCCAGCGGGCAAGCGCCTCCACGCCCGTGATGCCACCTGATGCAAGATCAAATTTAGGCAGGAAATGCGGCTCGATAGTCCCCTCCTTGAGCGCGGCGAATATTTCCGCTTCAACCGTATGCCTGCGAAACAGAACCGCCTTCAAACCTGAAGAGTAGACACAGGACGGCCCCGAGACGGCACTGCCGGATGCCTCCCGCAAAGCCAACCGAGCCTCATCCAATAGCGAAGGGATATCCGCATCCTGAGTTTCGGAAACAGCAACACCAACAACACACTCAATTCCAGTCCAGCTGGATGCCTGCTCGGAATTGCGTGCCAGAACCTGAATGATGGTTTTTGCCAGATCCCCCGGCTCAATGCCGGATTCAAGACCCAGAACCCCGAGAAAACACCCGTCATCCCCCCTTGCTATACGGGCAGCGGGATCAAAAAGCGCCAGAGCGGATCGCAGTCTCGCAACGGCGTCTGCAAGGCTGTCTTCAATTGCCGCAATGGAATTCAGGGAGGCAGCACGGCCTCTCACTTCGCAGTCGATGGCAAGAACGACCAGTCGCCCGGACCGTCTGGCGGAATCTTGATTGTCCTCCAGGGATTGCAACAAGCCATATTCGTTGGGCAGTCCCGTTGACTGATCGGTAGACCCGAGAAGAGCAATTTCCCGCCTTTGTTCGGAAATTTCCGCATGGCAGCGCCTGAGGTGCCACACAAGTGCAACGACAACCGCACTGCCGCCGACAAGCAGTCCGCACAGAACATAGATTGCCAATGAACTGACATGCAGTTCTCCGGGCATCAAAACCGCAGCCGCGGCGCTTTCAAGGGAAAAGCACACAGTGAACGACAGGGCGAGAATTGTCGTCAGACCCATGTTTGGACTTCGTTTGCCGAAGACGCCCCAACCGCCGGACAACCTCGTTCGAGCAACTTTGAACCGATACCTGACCAAATGCGTGCTCCGCACGGTTCATGGGCTAACCGGCGAACAGTTCCGTCGTCAGCACCCAAGTTCATACACTCGTGCGAAGTCTAGACGGTCGATTTTAAATAGGGCGAAATTGCTAGGTTAAAACTTTAGTAAAACTGAAAGTAAATTCCCTTTGGTGTCTGAACACCCCCCTCAGGACGCCAGGAAGGTGTTCTCAAAATCTTCGCGAGGGAGCGCTTCAGAATAGAAATACCCCTGCCCGATGGAAAACCCCGCAGAGGAAAACCAGTTCTTCTGCTTCTCGGTCTCGATCCCCTCAACGATGAGATTGGATTTGAAGTTTGATCCGATCTGTTGAATGACATTGACGATTGGCTCAATCGCGCCCGACGTCCCGTCGAACATGGACAAGCTCTTGTCGACTTTTATTTCATTCCAACGGATCTGCAGGATATCTCTTATCCGTCCAGCCCCGGTTCCAAAATCCCCAAGCGAAATCTGAACCCCAAGGGCCTGAAGAGATGACAGCACATGGCGCGCATTGAACGGATCACTCAGCAACGACTGTTCCTGAATTTCCAGCGTCAGGCGGGAAGCGGGCAAACCGTTCCGGACAAGAGCATCACGTACGACGCTGACAAAGTCGCTTTCCATGAGCTGGGCAAATGAAACATTCACCGTCATCACGAGGTCTGGGCGCATCTGTGCAGCATCAGCGCAGGCCTGTTCCAGAATAAGCTTCCCAAGCTTGACGATGTCGCCACTTGCTTCCGCGACCGGAATAAACTCCTCAGCCGCCACCTGTCCGAAGTCGGGATGGTTCCATCGAGCCAGAGCTTCAGCGCCAATGAGGCGTCCCGTGGCGAGGTCAAACTGGGGCTGATAAAATGGCAGGATATGCCTGTGTTCAATTGCGATTTCGAGATCGGACTCAATTTTTAGCCGCCGCTTTAATCCCTCCATCATGGTTGGATGAAACGCACGCGCAGCTCCCGTACCGGAGCGTTTGGCATCCATCAAAGCAAGGTCCGCCTCGGTGAGCAGAACGGCAGGTTCGCGATGTTCAGAGCTTACGACCGTATATCCGACAGACCCTCCCGCCTTGATGTGACCGAATTCGGTCTCAAATGGCCTTTGCAATTCTGAACACAGTCGAGATGCAATGCGGCGCGGGTCTGCAACGCCGGTCTGAAGATGAAGCAGAATGACGAATTCATCGCCACCGGTTCTAGCGACGATGTTTCGGCTATCCAGGTTCCTGACTATGTTCTTCAGGCGCCCGGCAATCGATTTCAGCAGGGCATCTCCGCCATCATGACCGAGTGTATCATTCACTGCCTTGAACCCGTCGAGATCAAGCGCAAGAACCACGAGGGTCTCGTCTTCGTCCCAAGCAATCAGCGCAGACGACAGAATTTCCTCAAAATGCAGCCGATTTGCCAAACCCGTAAGAGAATCCCGCCGCGCAAGCCGAGAATACATTTGAGCGTTTTCGGTTATTTTCGCATTCGCCGCCAACAGCCAATTGTTCTGCAGCAGCGTCATCACGATCAAGCCGGACGCAACGGTCAGGATGACGAAGAAAATTGCATTCTTTGCTTGCCCGCGCGAAACGAAATCGGATCTAACCTCGGCGAGCCGCTGGACACCGCTGGTCTCCAGTTCAGAGCGAATTTCCTTGAAGGCAGACTGAAGAGAACGCACTTCCGGGCTCGTGAGAGGTTCATTTTTTAGAACCTCGCCTTCCCGCGTTCCGACCCTTTCGATGATCGGCGATATATCCTCAAGAAGCGGTGACACAGTCTCTGCGGAGGATGAAAAGATCCGTGACCCCAAATTCCATGTTTCCAGGGTCGCCATCAGCTCGTCATTCGCCGTTGACGGCTGGGGGTCTGCAGGATCCAGAACCCTCATTGTTCCGGACAAAACTTCATCAGTCAGTCGAATGAAGAATGGAGCCCCTGTCTCCTGGGCAACGCCAATCAGATTATCAAGCGCATCTTCCTCGGAGCGATCAAGGATCGAGTGGACAAGGAACGTGACCACAACGAAAACAAGTCCCAAACTGGCAATCAAGTTCCAGGAGCTTGTTCGTTCCATCATGAAATAACTTTCGCTCCGCCACGAAGGCCCAGTTAAACGAACCGACCACAATGAGCCGAAACCCACCCACCAGAAACAATTGTAAAATGAAAATCATAACGCGGGAGCGGGAGGCCCCGTGGATCGAGTTATAGTTAACATCGCGCCCGAGGGCCTTCACAAGCTGATTACGGTGATTTGCCGTTACGTAATTCCAGTATGTGAAAATATTTCAATGCCTTGGCAGTTTCACTAAACCGCGTAAAGGCGGCGGAGAGACCCACCATGATAGATCTCCAGAATCGCGTCGGCAGACATCGGTCGACCGAAGAGGTAGCCCTGCCCGATCTGGCAGCCTCTGCTCCAGAAGATGCTCTCCTGACGGTGCGTCTCCAGCCCTTCGGCAACAAGGCGTGCGTTAAGCTTTCCCGAGACGCTTTGCACCAGATCGACGATCGCTAGCGTGAGATCATCCGCTTCGCAATTCTCGACGAAAAACTTGTCGATCTTCAATTCATCCCATCGGAAACGGCTGAGCTGTGACAGCGCAGAATAGCCCGTTCCAAAGTCGTCCAAGGAGATCGAGACTCCCAGTCGCTGAAGCTCACCAAGATTCTGCAGGACCTTGTTGGGATCGCTCATGACGAGACTCTCAGTGACCTCCAGCGTCAACCGAGCCGGATTCAGACCACTTTCCCGCAAGACCTGCTCGACCTTTCGTACCAACCTGTCACTGAGCAACTGGGCCACGGAGAGGTTCACGGCAACGCGGGCTGATCTGGAGAAACGCTGAACATCCCGGCAGGCGGTGGCGAGAACTTCCTCCCCGATCCAGGAAATATCGCCATTGCATTCCGCGATAGGAATGAAGTTCTCGGGGATCATGAATCCAAGCTGCGGATGCTCCCAGCGAGCGAGCGCTTCGTATCCGACGATCTCCCCGGTTTCAAGGTCAAACTGTGGTTGATAGAACGGCTTGATCTGTCCGGTCCCGCGGGCGCGTTTCAGTTCGTTTTCAATCCGCAGCCGGGCTTCAAGGTTCTCGCGCATTCCCCGTTCGAAACTGACGACCGTCCCCTTGCCTTCCCTTTTGGCCGCTATCAGGGCCAGGTCGGAATTGGTAACGGCTTTCTGCAGCCCGATTTCCCGCCCTGCCACGGGGGCAATTCCGATGGAAACACCGACGGTAAGGCTTCCGTAGTCAGTTTCGAAGGGACGTTCGAACTCGAGCAACAAGGCCCTCCCCAGCCTTTCGAATTCGAGCGAACTCCCGCGGGAAATAGCCAGAATGAGAAATTCATCACCGCCGACACGGGCTACCATATTTCTCTGATCAGATTGGGCCATGAACCTGGTTAGCCGATCCGCTACGGACAAAAGCAACGCATCTCCACCAGCATGGCCCAATGCATCATTGATGGATTTGAAACCGTCCAGATCAAGCGCCATGACAGCAACGCTCTCGCGGTCGCTCAACCGTCTCGTGACGAGCTTGAGATGATCGTCGAAGCTGGCCCGATTGGGTAACCCGGTCAGGCTGTCGTGGTTCGCAAGCCGCGCCAATTCGCCGGCCTTCGCTTCGATTTCGCGGTTTGCCTGCAGCAGCGAACGGTTCTGCAACAATGCCCCGAACAGAAGTCCGGCCGACACCATGACAAGGACGACGATGAAAATCTTTTCCTGCAGCTGGGTATTCTGGATATCGGAGCGAATAAGGGCGCTTTCGCTGATATTGTGCTGGTAGATCTCGATGGCGATCCGGTCCACATCAGCAAGAAGGGTGTCCACTTTCGCAAGAAGGATTCGGGCCGAAGTCTCATCCTTCAGCTCCATGACCAGCTGCTCCAGGCTCTCCGCATTGACCTTCAGCCGGTTGAAGACGCGCACCAGCTTCGGGTCCTTGTCCAGATACTGGCGGAACCAGGCCATGTCCCACATATAGATGCGGCCCAGAAATATTTCGTAGGCAATCTCGACCTTGTTTTGATGATCCTGGTCCGGAGTTTCGGCGTATTGGTTCAGAGAAACATAAAAACTGTAGATTTCGGCGCGTCCATTTGAAGAAGACCATGCAGCCTCGTGGCGCAACGACCGCTCCATCGCGTCGCCGGAAGCTTCTTCGATCATCACGTGTATGCCGTATAAAAATCCGACAAACATCAGGGCGACGATGGCAGACAGCTGCCAAAATGGACGTTTTTTCATCACGGTATCCAGTTGCACCTAGTGCACGTGAATTTCCCTCACCTGCCATACAGAGCGGGAGAAATAAATCTCGTTATTGATCGACGGGTAATCATCAAAGGGAAAGACGATGAACAGCGGGCCACGGTTTCTGACCTTCATGAACCGGCCGTTTTCCTTGAGAGCAAGAATGGGTTTGTAGTTATGGATGTCGGAAACAGGTATCCGCGCCCGAAATCCGTTTAACGCGATGACTTCCAGCTCCTCGCCGCAACCACCTGTTAGATCCAGAACATCCAAAAGAAGCGGCCCTTCGAACCGGGTTCGGCCACTGATCCAGGGCGTTGAGGTTTCGATTGTTACCTGGTCCAGGGAGGACAGTCCGCTTCTGTTGAACTCGTGAGGTTGGGGGCCGTCACAGTCACGAAAGACAGAAAGAATGGTGCTTCCCTGCGCAAATGCCCCACCCCCTGCCATGAGAAGGCAAACAAACAAGGCGAAGACAGTTTTTGCCAGTCCACCCATCCTGGTCTCCTCACAGAACATGATCGAGAAGGGATTATCATTAATCACAACGGATAACTGGCGTAGCGGGAAGTAATGTCAGCAAATCTTACGGTAACCCGAAAAACCCCAACACAAGCATATGTTTTAATTGATATTTTTTGAAGAGATTGATTTTTGCAGGCATCGAACAAAATAAAAATGGCTCCGAACCGCTTGGGTTCGGAGCCTCGACTTGTTAACGAGTTTTACTGACGCTTACTGCGGCAGCTTGTCGTCAACGCCCTTGACGTACCAGTTCATGCCAAGAATTGCGCCGTCTTCCAGACGGACGCCATCAGCCGCAGCCTCGGTTCCGTCCTGCTTGGTGATCGGCCCGGTGAAAGGCTCCCAGCCGCCGGAAATCTTGGCTTCGGTTTCCTTTGCCATGGCGACAACGTCATCCGGCAGGTTGGTGTACGGAGCCATGACGACGTGGCCGTGGGAGATACCCTGCCACGTGCTTTCCGAATGCCACTTGCCATCAAGAACCGCCTGAACGCGTTCGATGTAGTACGGTGCCCAATCGTCAATGATTGCGGTCAGCTGGGCATCCTTGGCGAAGTTGATCATGTCGGAGGCCTGACCAAAGCCATGCACGCCGCGCTCCTGAGCCACCTGAAGCGGCGCCGTGGAGTCCGTGTGCTGGGTAATGATGTCCGCGCCCTGATCGATAAGAGCCTTGGCAGCATCAGCTTCCTTGCCCGGGTCGAACCAGGAGTTGACCCACACCACTTTCAATTTGAAGTCAGGATTGACGGACTGCGCTCCGAGCATGAAAGCGTTGATGCCGGACACGACTTCCGGGATCGGGAAAGACGCGATGTAACCAGCCACACCTGACTTGGACTGCTTGCCGGCGATCTGACCGATGATGTAGCGGCCTTCATGGAACTTGGAGTTATAGGTCGCAACGTTGTCGGCGGTCTTGTAACCGGTTGCATGCTCAAACTTCACATCCGGGAACTTCTTGGCGACCTTGATGGTCGGGTTCATGTAGCCGAAGGACGTCGTGAAGATGAGGCCACAGCCTTCACGGGCAAAACGCTCGATCGCACGTTCCGCATCCGGGCCTTCCGGCACGCTTTCCAGATAGGCTGTCTCGACACGATCACCGAAGTGCTTTTCGACTGCCAGACGGCCCTGATCATGCTGGTAGGACCAGCCGAAGTCGCCCACCGGGCCAACATAGACGAAACAGGCCTTGAGGTCTGCGGCCTGTGCCGCTGAACCTGCGGCAGCAAGCGCGAGCGCTGCAACAGCGGATTTCAGGATAGATTTCATGACGTCATTCCCCTTTTAGTACTTTCACTACACCGGCCAAAAGCCGACCGAGGTTGAAGTTAACGATCCGGAACGAAAGGCTTGCCGAGACAAGCCGGCGTATTGACGAGAGTCAGCCTGCGGTTAGCTGAAATCAACACCAAGACAGCGATAGTTGCAAGATATGGCAAGCTTGAGAGGAACTGGGACGGTATTCCAAGCCCCTGTGCCTGCGCATGGAAGGTAAGCACGGTCACGGCGCCGAACAGATAGGCACCAGCCACAACGCGGAACGGCAACCAGGACGCAAACACCACCAGCGCCAACGCGATCCAGCCTCGTCCTGCCGTCATGTTTTCAACCCACTGCGGCGTATAAGCCAGAGACATATACGCTCCGGCCAACCCTGCGCAGGCTCCGCCAAACAGGATGGCAAGGAAGCGAACTCGCACAACCGAGTAGCCGAGCGCATGGGCGGAGGTGTGGTTGTCTCCGACAGCGCGTAGCACCAGCCCTGCCCTTGTCTTGAACAACACGTAGCTGACGGCAAACACCAGCGCGAAGCCAAGATACACCACCGCATCCTGCTGGAAAAACACTGGCCCGATGAACGGAATTTCCGAGAGGACCGGAATATAGAGTTCCGGCAATCTCAGCCCCGGAACACCGATGAAGGCCTCACCGATCATGCCCGAAAGGCCAAGACCAAGGATCGTCAAGGACAGGCCGCTGGCCACCTGATTGGTGACAAGCACCAGAACCAGAAACCCGAACAGGGCTGACATCGCCATTCCGGCTATGATTGCAGCAACGACGCCAAGGGTTCCAGATCCAGTCTGGTTGGCGACGGCAAAGCCGACGACAGCCCCCATGATCATCATGCCCTCAACACCGAGATTGAGTACGCCGGAGCGTTCAACCACCAGCTCGCCGATCGCAGCGATCAGGAGCGGCGTGGCAGCGGTGATGACCGTCAGAAGAACAGCTTCAAACATGGGACGCCTCCCCGATTGCAACAGCCTTGCGCTTCTTGACGAAGCGAAGCTTGTAAAGAATGAACGTGTCACAGGCGAGCACGAAGAACAGCAGCAGCCCCTGAATGACGCTCGCGATTTTGTCGGACACGCCCATCGACGCCTGCACGGCTTCGCCGCCGATATAGGACAGCGCCAGAACAAACCCGGCAATCAGGATACCGACCGGATTCAACCGTCCGAGGAAGGCAACGATGATCGCTGTGAAGCCATACCCCGGCGAGATCGACGGCAACAGCTGGTTCAGCGACCCGGAGACTTCCATTGTTCCGGCAACCCCGGCCAGCGCGCCGGAAAGCGCAAAGGCGAAAATGGTCAGTCGCTTGGCAGAAAACCCGGCGAAACTACCCGCACGCGGGCTTTCACCCATGACGCGGATTTCGAAACCCTTCAAGGTCTTGGCAAGGACCACCGCCAACACGATCACCACGATAACGGCGATCGGAGCGGAGATGCTCATACGTCCGTCACCGATTACCGGAAGCGTTGCCGCATCGGAGAAGATCCGCGATTCCGGGAAGTTGTAGCCACCCGGATCACGCCACGGACCACGCACCAGATAATCAAGTAGCAACCCGGCCACATACACAAGCATCAGGCTTGTCAGGATCTCGTTGGTGTTGAATCGCGTCTTCAAGAGTGCCGGGATCATCGCCCACGCCGCACCGCCCGCCGCTCCGAAGAGCAACATCATCGGCAGGGTTGCGCCATTGGCAAACTCCGGAAAGATCACCGGAAGGAAGGAACCGCAAAGCGCTCCGAAGACGAATTGGCCTTCCGCTCCAATGTTCCAGTTGTTGGACAGGTAGCAGACCGAAAGACCACAGGCGATCAGCACAAGGGGTGTCGCCTTGACGATGATTTCCTGCAGGGACCACGTATCTGTCAGCGGCTCGATGAAGAACTTGTAGAGACCGAGCAACGGATCCTTGCCGCTGATGGTGAAGAGTATTGCGGCAGCGACAAGCGTGAGCCCAACAGCCACCAGCGGCGAGAGCAAGGTCATCAGCGAACTGTGTTCCTTGCGTTTGACGAGTTCGATACGCATCACGCTGCCCCCGCTGTCGTTTCCGCCCCACCGGCCATCAAAAGGCCGATGCGTTCGCGGGTCATTTTTCTGGCGTCTTCCGGTTCCGAAAGATAGCCGCGCGATATCACGGCAATCCGGTCGGCAATCTCAAAGATCTCATCCAGATCCTGACTGATGACAAGGACGGCTGAACCGGACCGGGCGAGATCGATCAACGCCTGACGGATCAGTGCAGCCGCACCAGCGTCCACGCCCCATGTCGGCTGGTTTACAACCAGAACACCCGGCTTTCGATCGAGCTCTCGGCCGACCACAAACTTCTGCAGGTTGCCGCCGGAAAGGGAGCGCGCTTCCGGATCATCATGGCTCATACGCACGTCGTATTTGGCCTTGATCCGCTGTTCCATTTCGCCGGCCTTGGCCGTGGAGACGAAGCCTCCGCTGGCAAGTCCGTCACCAGTCCCGTGGCGGGTCAGGACAATGTTCTCCGAAAGTTTCATGCCGGGTACGGCACCATGCCCCAGACGCTCCTCGGGCACAAAAGCAGCGTTCTTGCGCCGCCGCCAATTAACTCCACGATGGCCACAAGCTTCGTCATCAAGTCGGATCATGTCGCGGCCCACCGGCATTTCGCCGGATATGGCATCAAACAATTCGCCCTGTCCATTGCCAGCAACACCTGCAATCGCAATCACTTCACCAGCGCGAACGCCGAGGTTAATGCTGCGAAGCTCGGTCGCAAAAGGAGTACCGGGTTTTGCACTGAGGTTGGAAATTCCAAGGCGAACGGCACCACCGGAGGCCTGATGCGCCCCTAGCGAAACGCCCATGACCTCGGTACCAACCATCATGCGCGCAAGCGATGCCGGTGTTTCCTTGGACGGATCGCATTCGCGAACGACCTTGCCATGGCGCAGGATTGTCGCGTGATGGCAAATCCGTTGAACTTCTTCCAAACGGTGAGAAATGTAGAGGACCGCACAGCCCTCGCTCGCAAGCCGCTGCAAGGTCAGAAAGAGCTTGTCGGCTTCTTGCGGTGTCAGAACCGATGTCGGTTCATCCATGATGATGAGGCGCGGTTCTTGAAGAAGACACCGTACGATTTCAATACGTTGACGAATGCCCACGGGCAAGTCGGCAACAACCGCGTTCGGGTCGAGAGGCAGGCCATATTCCGTAGAGACATCCTCGATACGTTGCGCCAGTGCCTTCATGTCGCCAGCGCCTTCGAGCGCCAACGCAATATTCTCGACCACGGTGAGGGCTTCAAACAACGAGAAGTGCTGAAACACCATGCCAATGCCGAGCGATCGTGCGACGGCGGGACTGGTGATCGTGACCCTTTCCCCTTGCCAGTTGATTGCACCGGCATCAGGCTCAAGGGATCCGTAAAACATTTTGACCAAGGTCGATTTGCCCGCCCCGTTTTCACCGAGCAAGGCATGTATTTCCCCCTTGTTGATCGCAAGATCTACAAGGTCATTCGCCAGAATGTCCCCGAAGCGCTTGGTCAACCCGCGCGCATCGAGCAACGTTCCCGTTTCAGAACGCTTCCGGACCTCGGCGCGGTTCTCCTCCCCCGCCATTGACATGTCTGTCACCTGGTCACCCCCAATTGTTTGCCGAGTTATCGGCTGAAAGTTCTTATGTTTTCAAGTCCCTCTGGTTGGTCCGCCTGTTGATGAGCGGTTTCCTCCCGTTGCAACAAATCGACCGCAATGCCTGCTGCTATCGCCGCCGGATGCTTGGATCTGATCGTTGGCACCCCGATCGGGCAGACCATTTCGGACAGAAGACTGTCGGAAAGTCCGCGCTGTTTCAGACGTTTTCTGAACCGCGCACGTTTTGTCTTGCTGCCAATGACCCCGCATAACGCGAAGCGCTGCTGCATCAACGCCGCCGCCATGATCTCCTCATCCATGGCGTGGCAATGGGTCATGGCCAGTACGAAAGCACCATCCGGAGCGCTCTCCAGCGCGCATTCCGGACGAGACTGATGGACCATTTGTACATTTGCAGGCACAGCAGCCGGAAAGATCTCTATCCGGGAATCGATCCAGGTCACCCGAAACGGCAAGGGAGCGAGCGCGAGGACCACAGCCTTGCCGACATGCCCTGCACCAAACAGAAACACCGACTGACGTTTTTGCCCAAAGGTTTCAGTCAGATCACCGTCCTTGAGCGTAAACCGGGATTTCGTTCCCGTTTCAGCTACAAGGCCTCGGATAAGTGGTCCATCTGCCACCTTGGCGACGGTCGAGAACTCGCCGCCCAGATATTCAAGCTCTGCAAATTGGCGTGCAGCTTCCAGCTGAGAAGCCTTCACAACTTCGAAGGCCATCTCCACGGAGCCGCCACAACATTGGCCAAGATCCGGTCCAAGGGACATACGTCTGATCCGCAGTCCCGTTTCCTGCTGCCGCAAGGCTTCCCGTGCGATGCGGATTGCTTCGAACTCCAGTGTTCCGCCGCCGATCGTGCCGTGATAGCCACCGTCTTCCCGCACAATCATGCGGGCCCCGACTTCGCGCGGCGTAGACCCCGCGACAGAGGCAACGGTTACGAGGACACACGCCGGTTGCTGCTCAAGAAGTCTGGCAATGTGTCCCCAAACGATCATCACTCGGCTCCACCTTCGGCATGAGCAGATACCTTGGCAGTCCTCATGTAGCGAACGGCCTTCATGATGGCTTCCGGAGTGGCAGGTGCATTGAGGTCCGGCACAACACCGGGTTTGAGGCTGGCGACAGCATCGTTGATGGCGCAGAAGACCGCGTTGGCCAGCATGACCGGCGGTTCCCCGACTGCCTTGGACCGATAGATCGTCTCCTGCGGATTTCCGCGTCCCTGATAGAGATTGACATTGAAGTCTGCAGGTATGTCCGATGCCGTCGGGATCTTGTAGGTAGACGGCGCGTGGGTGCGCAAACGCCCCTGCTCGTCCCACCACAGTTCCTCGGTGGTCAGCCAGCCCATACCCTGCACAAAGCCGCCTTCAATCTGCCCAATGTCGATGGCCGGGTTCAGCGAATGTCCGACGTCATGCAGGATGTCGACACGATCCACCGTCATTTCGCCGGTCATCGTGTCGATGGTGACCTCGGCGCAGGCTCCGCCAAACGCAAAGTAATAGAATGGGCGCCCGGTAATCGTCTCACGATCCCAGGTGATCCCCGGCGTCGCATAGAACCCCGCATGGGACATCTGGATGCGCGCCATATGAGCAGCCTTTGCCACTTCCGCCAGGCGGAAGGACTTTTCGCCCACAATCACCTTGTTGTTTTCAAAACGCACCAGATCTGGCGTGACTTTGTGCTCAGCGCACAGGAACTCGACCAGACGCCCCTTGATCACTTCTGCGGCCTTTTTTGCCGCCATGGCATTGAGATCGGTTCCGGAGGACGCAGCTGTCGGACCGGTGTTCGGCACCTTGGACGTGTTGGTCGCGGTGATCCGCACCTTGTCCAACGTGACACCGAACTCATCTGCAACGACCTGGGCAACCTTCTGGTAAAGGCCCTGCCCCATCTCGGTGCCGCCGTGGTTCAGGTGAATCGACCCATCCGTGTAGAGATGAACGAGCGCGCCCGCCTGATTGAGATGCTTCAGCGTGAATGAAATACCGAATTTGACCGGTGTAAGCGCCAGCCCTTTCTTCAGAACCGGACTATTGGCGTTGAACGCTTTCACGGCCTCGCGGCGCGCCCGGTAATCGGAACTTGCCTCAAGCTTGTCGATGAGGTCATGCATGACCTCATGCTCTTCCACCGGCATGCCGTAAGGCGTGACGTTGCGCTCGCCATCATAGAAATTGAGCTTGCGAACATCCAGCGGGTCCTTGCCAAGCGTGATCGCAATGGCATCGATCAACCGTTCAGCTGCGAGCATGCCTTGCGGACCGCCAAAACCCCGGAACGCCGTGTTCGAACAGGTGTCCGTTTTCAGACGGCGGCTGCGAATTGAGGCGTCGGGATAGAAATAGCTGGAATCTGCGTGAAACAGCGTCCGATCATTCACTCCGAGAGACAGGTCCGCAGAATATCCGCATCGAGACAGGAAATTGAGGTCAACAGCGCGAATGCGCCCTTCACGGTCATGCCCGACCTGCCATTCAACCCGGAAATCGTGCCGCTTGCCGGTCATGATCATATCGTCATCACGATCAAGGCGCATCTTGCAGGCCCGGCCAGTTTTCGCCGCGGCGAGCGATGCCAGCGCAGCCCACTGATTTGCCTGGGATTCCTTGCCCCCAAACCCGCCGCCCATACGGCGCACTTCGGCAGTGACGGCCGCGTCGGGAACGCCAAGAACCTTGGCCACCGTATGCTGAACTTCGGTCGGATGCTGGGTGGAAGTATGGACGAACATACCGCCATCTTCCTGAGGAATGGCCATGGCAATCTGGCCCTCCAGGTAGAAGTGCTCCTGACCGCCAATCCGCATCACTCCGGAGAGATTGTGCTCGGCTCCGGTCAAACCGGTTTCCGGAGACCCGCGACGGAACTGATAGTCCGGCAACACGGTCGTGTCTGCAGCTACGGCATCTTCCTGGGTCAAGATCGGCGTCATTGGTTCGAACGCGATGTCGACCAGAAGCGCGGCGCGCCGTGCGATGTCCCGCGTCTCGGCGACGATGGCACAAACGGCCTGACCAAAGAACTGGATCTCGCCCTCCGCCAACACAGGATCATCTCCCATAGCAGCAGAGCAATCGTTGATACCGGGAATGTCGTCCTTCGTCAGGATGGCGACCACGCCCGGAACCTGAATCGCCTTCTCAACATTTACCGACAAGATATTGGCGCGTATCGCCTTTTTCGACCAAACCGGAACAACATGAAGCGTTCCTTCCGGCTCGGGAATATCATCGATATAGGTCGCTGTTCCCGCAACATGCTTGTCAGCGCTATCGTGTTTCAGCGATTTGCGCACATGGGCTAGGTTTTCATCCGAAGCGGTCATGTTATGCGGCGCGGTCATTTTCAGCCTCCCGCCGCTTGAGAACATTGAGCCCAGCCGGATCAGTGCCGTCAGCCTCCATCAGCGCCTTCACCAGAAGTGCCCGGGCCGTTTCCTGCCGGTATTCATTGGAGGCTCGCATATCCGTCATGGGAGTGTAGTCCGATTGAAGGACCTGCAAGGCAGACGCCCACGAGGATGCATCCTCAACCCGCGCGCCAATCAGGGCCCTCTCGGTTTCCATTGCCCGTTTCGGCGTGCCGGCCATGCCGCCAAAGGCGATCCGCGCTTCCGTAATCACGCCATCTGACAAGGTGAAGCGGAATGCACCCATGACCGACGAGATGTCCTGATCGAAGCGCTTGGAAATCTTGTAGCAGCGGAAAACCTGATTGATGGTTGGTCTGGGAACGAACACGCCGGTTACGAATTCACCAACCTGCCTGTCCTGCCGACCATATTCCATGAAGAAATCTTCAAGCGGCAAGGTCCGCGACGTGCCACCGTTTTGCAGTTCCAAAGTCGCGCCAAGGGCTATCAGGGCCGGCGGAGTATCGCCAATTGGAGACCCGTTAGCGATATTGCCGCCAATGGTGCCCGAAGCACGGACCTGTTTGGATCCGATGCGCCGCCAGAGTTCGCCCAAATCCGGTGACAAGGAAGTCACAGCATCATGGCTTGCCTGATAGGTCGCTGTCGCACCAATCAAAAGGCCGGATGCAGTTTCTTCTACCCGGTCAAGCGCCTCGACCCGGCCAAGCCAGATGACTTTGGGAAGAGAGCGCAGGTGTTTGGTAATCCAAAGGCCAACATCGGTCGCACCGCCGACCAAAGTCGCGTCGGGATGCTGCGCATAGATGGCCGCAAGTCCTTCGATTGAAGCTGGCGACGCAAAAAAACCATCCCCATAGGGAAGATAAACGTCCCGGTCATCATCGAGCGACTGCAGCAACTCGGCCGTCTGCGAACTGCGGCGGGAAAAGCAGTCATCTGCCGTTTCAAAACAGCTGGTCAGTGCGGCCTCGATAATCGGACGATACCCCGTGCAGCGACACAAGTTTCCGGCAAGCCAGTCGGTGACAGCCTTGCGGCTCTTTTCCGCTCCATTGGAATGGTAAAGCGTGAACATGGACATGACAAAGCCGGGAGTGCAGAACCCGCATTGCGAGCCATGCAAATCAACCAGAGCCTGTTGGACCGGATGAAGGCGATTATCCTCGGCAAGGTCTTCGACCGTTACCAGCTCAGCGCCATCAATCATGCCAAGCAACAAAATGCAGCTGTTAACGGGCTGGTAGACCACCCGGTCACCGGACAGGCGGCCAAGAGCAACGGTGCAGGCACCACAATCTCCCTCGCCGCAACCTTCCTTGGTGCCGGTCTTGCGTTTTCTGAGGCGCAGATAATCCAGCACCGTTTCTGTCGGCTTGACGTCTGTCAGCTCGACTACCTGTCCGTTCTGGAGAAACCGGATGGTTTCACGCATCAATCAACTCCCCCGATAGGTCGAATAGCCAAAGGCGGATAAAAGCAATGGAACATGATAATGGGCGCCTTCGTCTGCTATGCCAAAGCGGATCGGCACAATGTCCAGAAATAATGGATCGGGAAGTGCCTGCCCGCTGGCCTTCAGATAGTCACCAGCATGGAACCGAAGCTCATAAACGCCGCGCTTGAGAGCTGATCCTTCAAGGATCGGCGCGTCTACACGCCCGTCATCATTGGTCACATGGGTTGAAACCCGTTCTCCGGTTCCCTCAACCGACCAAAGTTCGATCTTCAGTCCCTGAGCCGGACGGCCAAGTGCCGTATCCAGAACGTGGGTGGTCAAACGCCCCATGGGTAACTTCCTCTCCCTTGAAGCATCGGGCGTTTTGCTGGAAACGCCCAAAGATGCTCGTTCACTGCTGGAGCGATCAGCTTTGGGCGCTCAATCGATTCTCATGTAGCGCCCGCTGATCTAGGAAAGTACAGAAGTGCCCATACCTTCCCCTTGTCAAAAATGATTGCACCAAACAAAAAGGATCGATAGCGCCGATTTGCGCCAGCATTGATCACTTTTCGGCATCAAGCCCGGACAAGTGAGCGCTCAATGTCTCCACAGCGTGCTCAAAGAATCGCGCAGGAGCAAGACCCAATGCCCGAAGGGAAGACGTTACAATGCAGAGCCGGTCCGCCTGTAAGGGTTCGTCTTCAAGCGGTTTGAAGACAAGAATACCTGAAGCCAGATCCTCTTCGCAGCCCACTCTCGTCTGAAACCCGATCACTTCGCCGGACCGCACGAGGGTCCTCAGAAACTTGAGAGAATCCGCCTCCACATACACGGCCGGATCATGGGACTGGGACCGGCGAGCAGCATCAAGCCGACTTCTCAGCGACAAGCCCTTGGAAGGCAGGGCGATGGGATAGTCAAGGCATTGTGCCAGCGAGAGCTTCTTCGACGCAGCGAGCGGATGATCCGGACGCATCAGGGCGCCGATAACCAGGTCATGCCGAAACGCAACTGAAAGACTGGAGGTTTCCGGAGGGTCGAATGTAAAGCCGACATCCGCCTCCCCGGCTTCCACAAGCTTTGCTGCCCCATGAGAAGAGGACATGACCACCTTCAGATGGATGTCGGGAAACTGGTCGCGAAAGCTGTTTATCACCCTTGGCAGAAGAACCTCTGACACGCTTTCGACCGTGGCAATTGTCACCGTGCCCCGGCGCAGTCCCTTGAGCGCCTCAAGCTCTGCCATGGTCCCGTCGAAGTCGGAATAGGTTCGCCTGACATGGGCAAGCAGAACTTCGCCTGCCTCAGACAGTTTCAATCGGCGGCCGACACGTTCAAACAACTGCAGCCCAAGGGAATCTTCCAGCCACAACACTTGCCGGTTGACGGCAGACGAGGCGACATTCAGCTCACGGGACGCCGCCCGTATGGATCCGGCCTCCGCCACTTTCGCGAAGTACCGCATCGCGGGCGCATAGAGGTTGCGGGCCTTGTCCTGCCCGCTTCTGGGAGATGCCATATCGCTTACGGGACCAGAACCGAAGCGCCTGTAGTCTTCCGCCCTTCCAGTTCCTCGTGGGATCTGGCAGCGTCAGAAAGTCCATATTCCTGATTGATCGCAATATTCACCGCGCCGGAGCGAACCACGGAGAACAGATCGGAAGCCGTCTGTTCGAGCTTTTCATGCGTCGCGATATAGGTGAACAGTGTCGGGCGGGTTGCAAAGAGCGACCCCTTCTGAGCGAGAAGGCCGAGATTGAAATCCTGGATCGGTCCGGAGGACTGGCCAAAACTTGCCCACAAACCAAGCGGTTTCAGGCAGTCCAGACTGCCGGGATAAGTGTCTTTGCCCACGGAATCGTAGACAACATCGCACCCCTTGCCGCCGGTAATCTCCTTCACCCGTTCAACAAAGTTCTCGGTCCGATAATTGATGACATGGGCATAGCCGTTCGCCCGCGCCAACTCCGCCTTTTCTTCCGAGCCGACAGTGCCGATCACCGTCGCGCCCAAATGCGCCGCCCATTGACCGGCAATAAGGCCGACGCCTCCCGCAGCGGCGTGAAACAGAAGCGTTGTTTCAGGCCCGACCTTGTAGGTCTGCCTGAGAAGATATTGGGCCGTCATGCCCTTCAGCATCATTGCCGCGGCGCTCTTGTCATCAATACCCTCAGGAACCTTGACCACGCGATCAGCTGCGATGACCCGTTCCTCACTGTAAGACCCGATCGGCCCTGCATAAGCGACCCGATCTCCTTCCCTCAGGCCAGATACACCTTCACCGACAGCAACGACTTCCCCTGCACCTTCGTTGCCTGGGATGAATGGAAGCCCGTTCGGCGCCGGATAGAGCCCGGTGCGAAAATAGGTATCTATGAAATTGAGACCGATGGCGGTGTGCCGGATCCGGATTTCGCCCGCTGCGGGAGCCGGAACATCGACGGTTTCCCAAGTCAGAACCTCGGGCCCGCCAGTCTTGTGAACGCGAATTGCGTGAACCATGTCTTCCGCCTCATGCTTGTCTTTGCGACAAGATTAGGCACACGAAAAAGGCTCCGACAAGGGAGCCTTCAGCAAAAACACTGTCATTTTGTCAGATAGAATACCTGATCAGATTGTCAGATAGAATACCTGATCAGAGGTAGCGCTCAAGAAACTGCTGAACGGCAGACACACTGAAGAGATAAAGGCTCGCAGCAGTAAAGACACTTGCCGCCATTCCCTCCAGAACCATCCCGTGCGAGACAGCTACACCGGCGAGCCCGAGCCAGACAAATGTGATCGGCAACGTCACCGCGCGCCAGCGTTTCACACGCACCGGGTGACTGAAACGGATCGGCAGAAATGTCAGAACACAGCAGAAAAGCACGAAGAAGATCGTGAAGGCCTGAGATGGCGAGAGCACCATCAGTCCAAAGATCACCATGTTCCAGACCGCAGGAAAGCCCTTGAATGACCCGTCCGGCGTCTTCATGCCGTTATCGGCGAAATACAGCGCTCCGGTAAACACGACAAGACCGCCGCAAATCCAGTTCCACGGCTGGCCAAGCATCCCGCTTGCTGACAATGCAAAGGCAGGCAGAAAAACGTAAGTGGCATAGTCGATGACAAAATCGAGCGATGCACCCGACCATCGTGGCAGTCGTTCGGCAACGTTGAACTTGCGGGCAAGCGGTCCGTCTATTCCGTCGACGACCAGCGCCAGTCCCAGCCAGGCGAACATTTCACCCCATTTCCCCTGCGCACCGGCAAGAAGCGCAATGAGCGCAATCGGAGCGCCTGACGCGGTCAGGATATGGATTAGGAACAGCGCAGATTCCTTGCTGTCCTTCTCTGGGGTAATGTCGGTCACGGGGCTTCCGGATCCCTAAATGTCAATTACGCGCGATACAGCTCATACCAACGCCGACCCGTATTACCGGTGGTTTGACCTGGCGAATGGTTCGGGGCACGCTGCCATCCGTCACTATTTCAGTTTTGTGACAGGCTGAACAGTGCTTTTGCGCCCTATTTGTCCGCAGGTCAAGATTGTAGGCCTGTCCCCGGCCAATTATGTGGCGGAAACAAAATTGCACAACAGTCGGGTAGCTCAGGACTGAACCATCAAAAGATAGCTGAGCGCACCGCCCCAGGCCAGCAACAGTATCCCAAGCGCTCGGGAGAACCAGCGGGACGGAAACGTCTTTTCAAGCGCCATCAATACACCAAGAGCTGCGACCCAAAGGACATTCATCAGGCCGACGGCGAACATGAGGGTCATCATCGCCCAGCAACAGCCAAGGCATGCCATTCCCTGCATGAGCCCTTCCCTGAATGCCGCGCCTGTCTCTTTTTCTTCGTGTCGCAAATTCAGGAACAACCATCTCGGATACCAACAGCGATAGAGGCAAGCCTGCTTTGCGGGCGTAAACTGGTAAAGACCGGCAACAACAAGGACACTTGCCGTTAAGGCAAGATGCACCGGGGCCATCATCCCCCCTAAAAGCCCAAGCTTCGACAATCCCCATTGAGCCAGCGTCGCCACGACAGAATAGGCCACCCAAATGACGAGGTATCCAACGGCGACAAGCAGCGTCGACAGGACAGGAGTATCGATTTGCGACCCTGCCTTGACAAAATAGGCCCGCAACATTGGGACGGCACTCGGCAGCATCATCGCAAGGGCCATCATCAGCCACATCCAGAACACAAGCCCTAGATCGACAAGCCCCCATTCAGCGCCCGGCATTCCGAAAGTGGCAACAGACGTTGGAAGGCAAAGGGCCGCCAGAGCAGCACGAGCCTCCGCGGGTAATCCTGCGAAATCATTGAACAGATTGAACAGCCCCATCCCGGGGCCCGCCTCGGTCATATCCATGACCGGCACCATGTCGGCAACCATCAGACCCAGATAGATCCAGCCAGACAGGCACAAGGCTGCAAGGCAGGCAACGACCAACGGCCACCCCCGCTGGGTGGTCTGATCAACAGTCAGGGTGTCTTTTGCACCTTGCGACATCAAGATGTCTGCACCGACAGGGTCAGCGGTATCTCTTCCCATGAAATACAGGTTTCCTGCTGAGTTCTCGCTCGCCCTTGTAGCAGTTTCATTTGAACCCCGATTTGATCTGGCGCATGGCCGGGCATGGCAAAAGCCTGAAATGTCGAACCGATTGCGGTTCATGAGGCGACATGCCGCCTTGCAAACATGACCAAATGATACAATTAAACAGCAAGCGTCACGAATGCGAGAATGCAATGGCCAAGCAACAGACCAAGGTTCAATCACACGAAGTCGCCGTGATCGGCGGCGGTCCCTCCGGCCTGACGGCGGCCATTTTGCTCGCGCGCCAGGGTCTTGCGACTGTCCTGATCACCCCGGAAGTGAACCTTTCAGATGGGCGAACAACCGCTCTTTGGGAAGATTCCATCAGCATGTTGGAACGCACCAGCATCTGGGACGATCTCAAGCCATTGACCGCTCCGATTTCACGCCTTCGGATGATCGACGATACAGGGCGTCTTATTCGCGCACCTGAGGTCACCTTTGAAAGTGCGGAAATCGATCTCGACGCGTTCGGATACAACATCCTGAACAAGGATCTGAACGCGGCCCTCGACAAGACCGCGCGGGAAACAGCGGGCCTTACAATCATTCACGATATGGCTGAGAGCTATGATCTGGGTGAGGACAAGGTTCGAGTTACGACAACTTCTGGCTCCGTGCATGAGGTTCGCTTGGCAGTCGCAGCGGACGGGCGAAACTCGAAGCTTCGCGAACAGGCCGGTATACCCGTCGAGCGCTGGACTTATCCGCAGGTCGCCGTTGTCCTGAACCTGTCCCATGAGCGCCCGCACGATCAGGTTTCGACGGAGTTCCACAAGAAAACCGGTCCAACTGCATTGGTACCGTTGCCGGGTCGAAACTCCTCCCTCGTCTGTGTTGAAACGCCGGAAGGTGCGCTTCGCCTTGGCGAAATGAGCGACGAAGCCCTTGGAGCGGAAATTGAGCGACGTGTTCACTCGATCTACGGGCGCATGAAGGTTGAAACACGCCGCCAGATGTATCCGTTGGCAGGCATGATGGCCAAGAGCTTTGCCGCCCGGCGCGTGATGCTGATCGGCGAAACAGCGCATGTGTTTCCGCCAATCGGCGCGCAGGGTCTCAACCTCTCTCTTCGCGACGTTGCCAGCCTTCTGGACGTTGTCAGCAGTGCCCATGCGCTGGGCGAGGACGTTGGCAGCGCGTCCGTTCTTCAAAAATATGATCGCAAGCGCCAGCCGGATATCGTGACGCGCACAAATGCAGTCCACCTGTTGAATCGCTCGCTCCTGAGCGAACTGGTTCCTGTGCAGATGGCGCGCAGCGCGGGCATGCACCTTGCCAGCAAGGTATCGCCCTTCCGCAAGTTCCTGATGAAGGAAGGGGTAACCCCCCATCTGACCGGATTATTGCCGGTCCCATTCAGGTGAACCGCTTGTGTATCGAAGACTGAGAACCAAGGGGACGCTCCAGAGCGTCCCTTTTTCATATCAAGCCGTGGGTGATCGCCCAGATAAAGCCCGTCACGGTCAATACAGACGCGATAGTCCCGATCAGTACGAAACTGGCGGCACGCTGGACATAGACTCCATACTGCTGCGCGATGACAAAAACATTCGTCGCAGGCGGAAGACAGGCCATCAAAACGGCCGTCGCGATCCAGATCGGATCGAAGCCGCCGATCCAGATCAAAAGCATGTAGATCAGCACCGGGTGAACGATCAGCTTCACGACAAGAACGGCAGGTAGTTCGAATGGAACGCGGCCCACCGGGCGCAGCGCAACGGTCACCCCCATTGCAAACAACGCGCAGGGCGCGGCAGCTCCGCTCAAATAGGTCAGCATCTTGTCAATCGCCTGTGGCGGCTCAAACTGGAATGCGGCCGCCGTTACTCCGGCAATGGTTGCCAGAATGAACGGATGGCTGAAGACGCGCCAGAGGATGCGCAGAAGTGTTCGGCCTATCGGCTCCTTGTCCGTTCCCCCAAGCGCCATCATCAACGGCGCAAGAATGAAAAACAGCGCGTTGTCGAAACACAAGATCAACGCTGTCGGTACAGTTGCCGCAGGTCCAAGAACGGCGAGCGTCAAACCCGGCCCCATGTAGCCGACATTTGAATAGGCTCCAGCGATTCCAAGGATTGTTGATTCCGAGATGCTGCCCCGTGTCGCCACGACACCGATACAGAACGCGATCGCAAAGACCGAGTAGGTCGCGAATGTCGTTGCCGAGATAAAGCTGAGATTTGTGAGCTCTTCGATTGGCGTTTCTGAAAGCAGCCGGAAGAACATGGATGGAAGTGCGATATAGACGATGAAAAAATTCATCCACGCCAGACCGCTTTCAGGGATATTCTTCAACTTCCCGGCCAGAAAGCCGAGAAATATCAATCCGAAGAACGGAAATGCGAGCGAAATGACGTCCTGCATCTAGAGCGCAATTCCAGTTAAGGCTGCAACCGGCTGTGCATCCGGATTGACGTTGACGACTTGCCCGCGCTGATGATGACGGCTCGATATTCGAACCACTTCTGACGGGCACCCTTGAGAGCAATATCGGCCTTGTTCGCACACGGCAATGTGTTTGCCATTCAAAGCAATCACTTGCATCATGCGTCGACCTTGGATACTGACGCCTAGCTTGGAATTGTACTTCGGTCAATCAACC
Source organism: Roseibium sediminis (assembly GCF_008711325.1). Classification (GTDB taxonomy): domain Bacteria; phylum Pseudomonadota; class Alphaproteobacteria; order Rhizobiales; family Stappiaceae; genus Roseibium; species Roseibium sediminis. The sequence continues at coordinate 36,147 of NZ_VXDB01000019.1, read as the reverse complement.
ACCCGACCCAAACGGTACGGTTGCACCAAACAATTCCGCCCAAGCCGAACACGGACCAACGCCGCGCCAGATTTAGATGTCAGACAGGCCAAAGCTCTCTTTTCTCAAATCCCTTCAATACCGGCTGGAAGCAATTCTCCTTTCGTCGGTCATCTTCCTGTTCCGTCTCATCCCGGTAGATGCGGCATCCGCAATGATGGGCTTTTTGTGGCGCACGATTGCCCCCTGGACATTGAGACATGGCCGCGCCCTGCGACATCTGGAAAAGGCCTTTCCGGAAAAGTCGCTTGAAGAGCGGGAGAAAATCCTGCGAAGCATGTGGGAAAACCTTGGCCGCGTTGCCGCTGAAACGTTCTTCATTGATCGCCTGTTGCAGCAGGACGAACGATTTGAGGTGGTTGCAGATGAGGGCGCACGGGAAATTCTGGACAAGAACCTACCCAGTCTGTTTGTTTCCCTGCACTCCGGCTGCTGGGAGCTTACTGTCCAGCCAGCGGTCGCAAAAGACATCGAGATCGCCGGAGTTTATCAAGCCCTCAAGAACCCGAGCGCCGAGACAATCCTGAAGAACATGCGCCTGTCGCTCTACAAGGGTGGGCTTCACTCCAAGAGCCACCAGACCGCGCGATTGCTGTTGGCTACGCTGCGGCGCGGCGGAACCGTCGCCATGATGGGCGACCTGCGCGAACGCCGGGGTGTCGAGGTCAGTTTCTTCGGTCAATCGGCCTTTGCAACACCGGTTCCCGCCTCTCTCGCCCGCTCTGCCGATGTTCCTATTGTTCTGGGGCGGGTGATCCGCAAGAACGGCTGCAATTTCAGGGTTGAAGGGCGTATTCTGACGCCTGTAACCACGGATGATCGAAAGGCGGATATCGCCGCGACGACCCAATCTATCCACGACGTCTTCGAAGAATGGATTCGTGAACATCCCGAACAGTGGATGTGGATCCACCGCAAGTGGGACTGATTGCATTTAGACGATTGGCCTATCGGAGAATGGTTGCACTGCAGCAAAGCCGGTATAGCATGAAGCCTTCGGATGCCATCAGCACGAAAGGGTCTCTTCATGAAAACGCCGCGCGCCTTTTATCAACCTCTTGCTATTGGCGCCCCTGCCCCGTTTCGTGAACCGCCGATCAAGCTGGAGCGGATGATCCACTTCGTTCCGCCGCATATCGAAAAGATGCGCCAGAAGGTTCCAGCTCTCATCTCGCAAGTTGATGTTGTGCTGGGCAATCTTGAAGACGCCATCCCCGCCGACGCAAAGATCGATGCCCGTCGCGGCTTTATCCAGATGGCCCAGGAAAACAGTTTCGGTGATACCGGCCTGTGGACCCGCGTGAACTGCCTAAACAGCCCATGGTTCCTGGATGATCTTCTGGAGATCGTACCCGCTGTCGGCAACAAGCTCGATGTGATCATGCTCCCCAAGGTCGAAGGGCTGTGGGACATTCATTACCTTGACCAGCTTCTGGCACAGCTGGAGGCCAAGGCCGGCATTTCCAAGCCGATCCAGATCCACGCAATCCTTGAAACCGCTGAAGGCGTGAAGAACGTCGAGGACATTGCAGCTGCAAGCCCGCGCATGCACGGCATGAGCCTTGGACCGGCAGATCTTGCAGCCTCCCGTGGCATGAAGACGACCCGTGTCGGCGGTGGTCATCCAGATTATGTGGTCCTGGCTGACGCCCGTGAGAACGAACCCCGCACTGGGTACCAGCAGGATCTCTGGCACTATACGGTCGCCAAGATGGTGGATGCTTGCCTGTCTTACGGACTTAAGCCGTTCTATGGTCCCTTTGGCGACTTCTCTGATCCGGCAGCGTGCGAAGCTCAGTTTCGCAACGCCTTCCTGATGGGATGCCTTGGCGCCTGGTCTCTGCATCCGACACAAATTGAAATCGCCAAGCAAGTCTTCAGCCCGGAACCGGGAGAAGTCGCCTTTGCGCGCAAGATCCTGGACGCAATGCCGGATGGAACCGGGGCTGTGATGATCGATGGAAAGATGCAGGACGACGCAACCTGGAAACAGGCCAAGGTCATTGTTGACCTTGCGCGTCAGGTTGCAGCCAAAGACCGTGATCTCGCAGAAGTTTACGGTCTTTAGACGAACCCTGATATATAGTGGTTCGATGAGAAAAGACGAACTCTTGCAAGACTATAACCCAAGCGTTATTTCAGCCGTTCAAGAGCCAATCGGACCAACTAATATGCGGACGGCAAAATTCAACATCGGTCAGGTGGTTCGGCATCGAATTTACCCGTTCAGGGGTGTGATTTTTGATGTCGACCCCACATTTTCGAATACTGAAGAATGGTGGGAAGCCATTCCGGAAGATGTGCGTCCGGTGCGTGACCAGCCCTTCTATCACTTGCTCGCGGAAAACGAGGAAACCGAATACGTTGCCTATGTGAGCGAGCAGAACCTGGAGTTGGATACGACCGGCGAACCAATCCGCCATCCTCAGGTTGATGAGATCTTCGAGGAGCAGTCCGACGGCTCCTATCTGCCGCGAGACGTTGAACTTCACTGATCTTGATTTAGTCATGAAAAAGGCCGCGAATTTCGCGGCCTTTTCTGGTTTTGGCGATTGGGCAGTCAGATTGGTTACTGGCTGGCCTTTTGAGCTTCGATCAGCTTCTGGCGTGCCTCGTCAGCACGGCGCTGCAGCTCATCCTGAAGCTGCTTCTGCTTTTCCTCGATCTGGGCGACGTCCATCGGCTCGCCATCATAGATCTTGGTGAAACCAATCAGCGTCAGCTCGAACGGCACGGCTTTCGCCTGCTGGTTCAGAGCGGTGACGATCAGCTTTCCACCTTGCTTCATGCCGGCGACAAAGGTGTCGTCGATGACCAGTTCGGAATAGCAGGCATTCGGGAAACAAATGCCGTATTTGGCTTCTGTCTGCTTGCCAGCATCGACCTGTACGCGCAGACCCGGCTGGATCAGCATGCCGGTCGGAACGGCCATGAGAAGGGTCTTGCGGGCTTCACCCTCGATTTCACGAACTGCAACCGACGACAGGAACTGACCGGTGGAGGTCCGCAATTCCTGTGTGATCAGGCAAACCTGCTTGTTTGCCTTCGGGTCCTTGTTGCAGACCTTGATCCACGGAGATTCCTGCTCTTGCGCATTGACCCCAAGAGCGGAAGAGGACAGTGCCAGCGCCGCAAACGCACAGCCCATCAGTCCTCTTTTCAACACATCAAACATTCGTAACTTCCTCAATCATGCGACGGCAGCTATTTGGCGCTGTTCTGCGTCAAACCTGAAAGAAACTCAAGGCCTGAGACGCTCCGAATCCAATGCTCGTGACGTAACACGTCGATTGCGGCGAGAGGGTGGCCATAATGCAACGCTTTTCAATCCTGAATTGAATCCTGAATATCGGTCCGATTTCTACTGCATCCCAAGCGAAACGCGTGACCTTGTGTTAGTCTTCTTGTCAAGAATCAACTTTCAGGGCCAGTTGTTCCATGCGCTTGTTCCGTATCCCGACCGCCATTTCGAGGTCTTGCATCGTCTTCAGTGCACTTGTTGCAGTTTCTCTTTTTTCTGCATCAGGCGCTGTCAATGCAAATGACGACAATGTGCCGTGGAAGCACGGGATTGCTATGCATGGAGAACCTGCGCTCCCTGAGGATTATGTTTCCCTCCCTTACGCAAATCCGGACGCACCCAAGGGCGGTGTCCTGACCCTTGGCGTTCAGGGCACCTTCGACAGTCTCAACCAGTTCATCGTCCAGGGTGGCTGGACGTCTGCCCGTGGGATGCGCGAGCGTGATTTCGGCAGCAATATCTTTGAAAGCCTGCTGGCCCGCTCCTATGCCGAACCCTTCAGCCTATACACCCATGTCGCCCAACGTGTTCGCATGCCGGATAGCCGCGAATGGATCGAGTTCGAGCTCAATCCGAACGCGAAGTTCTCGGACGGAACGCCACTGACAGTGGAAGACGTTATCTTCTCGCTGGAAATCATCCGCGACAAGGGACGCCCACCTTTCAGCAACTGGTATGGCGAAATCGTCAAGAAGGAAGTCACCGGCGAAAACCGCTTGAAGCTGACCTTCAAGAATGGCGAAAACCGCGAGCTTCCGCTCCTGATTGCCCTTGCCCCCATCTTGTCAAAGAAACACACCGACGCGGAGAATTTCGACAAGTCGACACTCACACCGCCGGTCGGTTCCGGACCTTATGTCTTTGACACGATCGAACCGGGACGCCGGGTCATCTACAAGAAAAACCCCGACTATTGGGCAAAGGACCTGCCGATCAAGGCCGGTTTCGACAATTTCGATGAGATCCGGATCGAGTACTTCCGCGATGAAACAACCTTGCAGGAAGCCTTCAAGAAGGGCCTGATTGACGCCTTGAAATTCGGAGATCCGGCTCGTTGGTCGACTGGCTTTGACTTCCCGGCAGCTCAGGAAGGCAAGGTCAAGAAACTTGCCATCACGAAGGGAATACCCGCGCCTGCTCAAGGCATTGCCTTCAACACGCGCCGTGACGCATTCAAGGATGCTTCCGTACGCCGTGCTCTGGCAATGCTGTTTGATTTCGAGTGGATCAACAAGAACCTTTACTTCGGGCTCTACAAGCGGACCGCCGGATACTGGGACAACTCCGTCCTGTCTTCCATCGGACAACCTGCAACAGAAGCTGAAAAAAACCTACTTGCGAACTTCCCGGGCATCGTGCGTGACGACGTCATGAATGGCGAATGGTTCCCGGCGCAAGCCGACGGCTCCGGCCGGGACAGAAAGATCCTCAAGGCTGCCCTCGAAGAGTTCAAGAAGGCCGGATATGACCTCAAGGACCGCAAGCTGGTGAACACCGCCACAGGTGCCCCGCTGGCCTTTGAGATCATGACCAAAAATGAGGACGAAGAGAAAGTCGCCCTCAACTATGTGCGTACCCTCGAACTTCTCGGGATCGACGTTTCTGTGCGTACCGTCGACCCGTCCCAGTTCGAGGATCGCCGGATCAAGCGCGAATTCGACATGGTGTTCAACACCTGGTACGCCTCCCTTTCTCCGGGAGCCGAACAATATGGCCGCTGGTCCACCAAATCTGCAGACGCCGAAGGATCGTGGAACGTTGTCGGGGCAAAGGAACCTGCCATCGACGCAATGATCGATTCGATCGTCGGCGCCCGCACCAAGGAAGACTTTACCGCTGCCGTTCGAGCCCTTGACCGGGTGCTGATTTCTGGCTCGTACGTCGTTCCCCTTTATCATCTGCCTGACGACTGGGTCGCCCATTGGGAGCGTATCGTGCCCCCGGCCCAGCATTCCCTTTACGGGCACCAATTCGATGTGTGGTGGTCAGCTGAAAAATAACCGGTGCAACGGAACAACAGATGAAGACAACACCCGAGACCCTTGTGGCCGGCTATCGTGAAGCCGGCGCGTGGGGCGATGACACTCTGGACAGTCTGCTGGCGTCTCATGCCCAGACCCATCCTGATCGTATCGCCCTTGTAGACGCCCCAAACCGGGATGGCTGGACCAGCGGTTCACCGCGATCCCTGACCTATGCCGAGGTCAACGCCGAAGTCGAGAAACTGGCTGCCTTTTTCCGTACACTGGGTTTGGCCGCAGATCATGTTCTTGGGTTGCAGGCGCCGAACACCGTTGATGCGGTCATCGCTCTCCTTGCAGGTCTGAGAGCCGATCTCGTTGTCTCACCGTTGCCGCTTCACTGGCGACAGGCAAACGTTCTGGAGTCCCTCAATCAGGTTGGGGCCAAGGCCCTTGTGTCCGCCGACCGATTGGAAACGCGCGCCATTGCGGAAACGGCTCGCGATGTTGCTGCGGAACTGTTCAGCCTGCGTTTCGTTTTCGGGCTCGGCAAGGACATCCCGGACGGCCTGATTGATCTTGGGCCCATGCTACAGGAAATGGGCGACGAACTGCCGCCGCTCGAAGACCGGCGTGCTGAAGCTGCTGATCATACGGCAACCATCAGCTGGAGCCGCAGCAGCGGTGAAATCGTGCCCGTGGTGAGAACGCATAACCATTGGCTCGCAACAGCCCGGCTGGTTCAAGCAGAAGCGGAGCTTGAGGACGGATGTCGGCTGGTGATGCCCTATTCTCTGGGCGGTCTTACCGGTCTTGGCGGTGGTCTTGCGCCGTGGCTTCTGGCTGCCGGAACGTTGCACTTGCATCATCCGACATCCCTGAACAGCCTGACCAAGCACGCCAATGACGTGAAGGCCAATTGCATCCTGACACCGGGTCCGCTGGCCCCACTGGTAGACCGGCGTCTCAGCGGCAAGAAAACCACGATCCTCGCCGCATGGAACATCGCCTCTCCATCTCCAGGTGCGTTCGCTCCAACCCACCGTATTGTGGATCTTCACGTCGCCGACGAATTCTCTCTGGTTGCCAAGGCGCGAGGTCCCTCGGCCAAAGCGCTCCCGGTCGCCGTGGGGGAGTATAACGGGTCAAACGGGTGCGAAAGCGGGCCAGCCCTACTGGAATTGAAAACCAAGTCCCACAAGGAGAACGGAGAAGAAAAGCTCCTTCTTGTCCGCGGCCCGTCCGTTCCAGATATCGGTTGGCGCACAATGGCTGCTCCCCCGCTGGAAACCGACACCGAAGGTTTTCTGGATACCGGCATTCCGGTTGAGGAAATTCAGGGCGGAATATCGGGTTTTGGTATTCCCGGCACAGCAGCCCATGGCGTAGGCCCGCTGACCTCTGTCGACGAGATCTATTCAACCTATGAAGGCGTAAGAGAAGCCGCAGCCTTTCTGGTGGAGGACCCTCTTCTCGGTGCGCGGCTTTATGCAGCGCTTGTTCCCGATGTCGGAACTGTCCCTGATGCAAAGGCCTTTTTTGCCTATCTGGATGCATCCGGAGTGGACCTTGCCAAAATCCCGCACCGGGTTCTCGTCTTGCAATCGCTTCCGCGTAATGAAGATGGTACCGTCAACCGGGAACGATTGACCCTAAGAACACAAAGGCTACCCGCTGCGGTCGCCTGAAACGGCATATAGTATGGAATTTGTCAGTTCATTGATGTGGCACGGGCCCGTTTGGAGCCTAGGCGTAGAGCCACCTGCTCAGGTGCCCGGCTCTCTGTTTTCAAACGTTGTCGACCTGTCGCCACTTGTTCGCGACAGCGCATTCGCCCTGCCGCAGACACCTCTGCCATCGGCCATTTTGGTGAAGGTGGACGATGTTGAAAGTCAGCAATCTCCCTTCTGGTCGGCGCTTGCTGACCTTATGAAGGACTTGCCGTGTGAAGTGCCGCTCGTGTTTCTCGCCGGGCCGCATAGCACGTTTCCGAATGAACCATTGCCCCATGCGGTGGTAAGCGACAACATCACTCCCTTGCATCTTTTCCAGATCATGTGCGATCTGCAGCGGACGATGCTGCGCACGGAAGAAGCCGAAATCCGCCAGTCTGTCTTTGGGCGCGTGGAAAATTACGGCACGGTGCCCCATCGCGAAGGACCAAGCAGCCTGCTGATCATCGGGCTTGGCGAACGGTTCCTTGAAATCCAGAACCTGAGTTCAGACCAGGTCGACGTTATTGGCGCGTTCAATCAGAACATTGCCGAGGATTTCCTGACCAGCAAGGGATTTGACGCGGTCATTCTGGACGCCCATCTCGCAGACAATCTGGAAAACCTCCGCGAACTGCGCATGGATGCAAGATTTGCGACCTTGCCTGCACTTGTCTTTGCAGATCACCCTGTTGATCGCCCAACCCTGTTTGATTTGGGAGCAACGGATGTACTGTCGCCCGACATCACGCCGGAAAACCTGAAATACCGGATCAGCACGGCCGTTCGCACGGGGGAACGACGCCGCATCACCGACAGCTATCTCGCCGAAAGTCACCGCTGGCTGGTGGAGGCAAACCCGTCAGGCGGCATTACGAGAGACCTGTATGATCGCTATCTGGACCGCGCCCGTTCGTTCCTGAAACAGCGGGGCCTGGATATTCACGAGCTTCGACTTCTGCCACAGGAATTCACCTCCTCCCCACTTGCCTTCAATGCATCTGACAATATCTGGACAACAGTCCTTTCCATCGCCAATGCGGCAAGCCGGGAAGAAGATCTCATTTGCGTCGTGGACGGACTAGGTCCTGTAGCCGTGTTGAAAAATGAGCAGGGCAAGGCCACTTTGAAGGCCCGGATCAACGCAATTCTCTCGCACACCATCTTGTAAACAGGCAAAGCTTATGTGCCAGCGGTTTATTTGCTTTAGCAAATCAATTCCCCTAGGCTTGAACAAAGTAAACTGAGGCGGTGAAAGGAACCGGAATGGCAGAAGAGACAGCAATCACGGTAGACGTCATTTCAGATGTCATGTGCCCGTGGTGCTATATCGGCAAACGTCATCTGGAAGCCGCGCTAAAGACTATTCCTGATGTACCTGTGGATGTAAGATGGCATCCCTATCAGCTTGATCCGACGCTGCCGCGCGAAGGCAAGGACCGCACGCAATATCTGTCTGACAAGTTCGGCGGCATCGAAAAGGCACGCGAGATCTACGCGAATATCGAGGCGGCCGGAAAAGCTGCGGGGATTCCATTTGCCTTTGACAAGATCAAGCTGTCACCGAACACGCTCGATTGCCACCGCCTGATCCTCTGGTCCAAATCCGACGATGTTCAGGACGATGTGGTGGAGCGCCTGTTCAAGGCGTATTTCATTGACGGCGAAGACCTCACGAAAGCCGAGACGCTTGTGCGGATCTCCGCCGATGCCGGCATGCAATCCGATCTGGTGGAGCAGTTACTCGAAACGGATTCCGATATGCAGAAGATGGTCAAACAGATCGAACAGGCACAGGAGATGGGTGTCACCGGCGTACCCTGTTTTATCGTCGATCAGAGATTTGCTCTCTCGGGCGCAGAAAAGCCGGAAACGTTGGCCGCAGCCATTTTGCATGCCGTGGAAACAAAGACCAACGAAACGGCCTGAGACAGACTCAATTTCAAATACAAAGGCCTGCCGATCAGCACCGATCGGCAGGCCTTTTCATTTTTTCTTTTCTAGCAGAAAGCCGGATCAGCCGCGCAGGATAGAGCGACCTGCATAGATTGCCTGTGCACCCAGCTCTTCCTCGATGCGGATCAGCTGGTTGTACTTTGCAAGTCTGTCCGAACGCGCCAGCGAGCCGGTCTTGATCTGACCGCAGTTGGTGGCAACCGCGAGGTCGGCAATCGTGCTGTCTTCAGTTTCACCGGAGCGGTGCGACATGACTGCGGTGTAACCGGCCTTGTGAGCCGTTTCGACGGCGTCCAGCGTTTCGGACAGGGTGCCGATCTGGTTCACCTTGATCAGGATGGAGTTGGCAACACCCTGCTGGATACCCTGGCGCAGACGCTTGGAGTTGGTCACGAACAGGTCGTCACCGACAAGCTGGCACTTGTTGCCGAAGAAATCGGTAGCGGCCTTCCAGCCTGCCCAATCGTCTTCCGCCAAACCATCTTCAATCGAAATGATCGGGTAGCGGTTGACAAGGTCTTCCAGATAACGAGCCATTTCTTCCGGAGCAAGGGTCTTGCCTTCGCCAGCAAGCACATACTTGCCGTCCTTGAAGAACTCGGTGGACGCGGCATCCAGCGCCAGGAACATGTCCTCGCCCGGCTTGTAACCGGCCGTCTCGATGGCCTTCATGACAAAGCCGATAGCGGCATCTGTCGATTCAAGGTTCGGCGCAAAGCCACCTTCGTCACCAACATTGGTGTTGTGACCGGCAGCGTTCAGCGCCTTCTTCAACGTGTGGAAGACTTCAGCACCCATCCGCACGGCTTCGGAAAGGCTTTCCGCGCCAACCGGCATGATCATGAATTCCTGAAAATCAATCGGGTTATCCGCGTGCGCGCCGCCGTTGATGATGTTCATCATCGGAACCGGCAGCGTGCGGGCAGATGTGCCGCCAACATAGCGATACAGCGGCAGGCCGGATGCCTGAGCGGCAGCACGTGCAACAGCGAGCGACACACCGAGGATCGCGTTAGCACCAAGGCGGCTCTTGTTTTCCGTGCCGTCCAGATCAATCATCGCCTGATCGATTTTCAGTTGGTCTTCGGCATCAAGACCACCAACCGTTTCGAAAATCTCGCCATTAACCGCATCGACGGCCTGACGAACGCCCTTACCGAGGAAACGGGAACCGCCATCACGCAGCTCAACCGCCTCATGGGCGCCAGTGGATGCGCCAGACGGAACCGCAGCGCGGCCAAAAGAACCGTCTTCCAGAAACACGTCGACTTCCACGGTCGGATTGCCGCGGCTGTCGAGGATTTCGCGTCCAACCATGTCGATGATTGCAGTCATGCCAATTCACTCCTTCGGATGGGCGATCGCAGCGCCCCATTTTCAGTTGCGCACCGGGGAGGCCGGTGCAGAATTTCGAACTCGCGTCCGAACAACGAAAAGGCCGCAAAAGCGGCCCTCCGTCACGCGGCCGGAGCCACAGAAGATTTTACAACAGCGTCCAGCGCCTTCAATTGAGCCAGCAATGCGCCAAGGTCTTTCAGAGGCACCATGTTGGGACCATCTGACGGAGCATTGTCGGGGTCCGGATGGGTTTCGATGAAAAGCCCCGCAACACCGACTGCCACTGCAGCACGGCTGAGAACCGGAACCATGGTGCGGTCACCGCCGCTGGAAGCCCCCTGCCCACCTGGTTGCTGGACCGAGTGAGTGGCGTCGAATACGACTGGCGCTCCCGTCGCTGCCATGATCGGCAAAGACCGCATATCGCTTACAAGCGTGTTGTAGCCAAAGCTGGCACCACGTTCCGTTAGCAACACATTCGGGTTGCCCGATTGCGTCACCTTCTCCATGACATTCTTCATATCCCAAGGAGCAAGGAACTGACCTTTTTTCACGTTCACAACTGCGCCAGTATTTGCTGCGGCAATCAGCAGATCCGTCTGACGGCAGAGGAAAGCTGGGATCTGCAGGATATCAACCACTTCTGCCACTGGCGCACATTGCTCGGCTGAATGGATATCTGTCAGGACCGGCAAACCGTACTTTTCCTTGATTTCGGCGAAAACCGGCAATGCATCGGACAGACCAACGCCGCGTTTGCCAGAGAGTGAAGTCCGGTTTGCCTTGTCAAAGGACGCCTTGAAGACGACCTGAATATCCAGACCGCCCGCAATTTCCTTCACCGCAGCCGCGCATTCCAGCGCATGCTCGCGGCTTTCCATCTGACAGGGGCCTGCAATCAGACTGAAAGGACGGGAATTGGAGAACGTGACATTTCCGACCTGCACCACAGAGTTCGGCTGAGACATTCTGAAACCACCTTCCGGAATAGAAAAAGACATTGAAGGCACATGGTAAGGGGCAAAATCGCCCCGCCATCTGACGCGCCCAGTCATTAGCCCCCTTTTGACCCGTTCGCAACTGGCGAAGGACATTTCAGTCGCGCATCAAATGCATGGGTCGCAACCTGTCCGTCCCGCTGACACGGGCGCACTCCATATTGCGGTGCATGCAAAAGAACTTTATCAAATATCTACGTAATATTTACAATTCTACTTGATTAGTCTTGGCAAGCACACCTGTCATGGATATGCAGGACCGTAACGCCAGACAATTGAGGCAGAACTTCCAATGAACAAGCCGATCAGAAAAGCCATTTTGCCCGTCGCAGGTCTTGGAACCCGCTTCCTGCCGGCTACCAAGGCTGTTCCGAAGGAAATGCTGACAATCGTCGACCGCCCAATCGTACAGTATGTAGTGGACGAGGCGCGAGCTGCCGGGATCGAACACATCGTCTTTGTTACGGGCCGCAACAAGCAGGTGATCGAGGATCATTTCGATCGTGCCTATGAGCTGGAAGATACGCTCCAGTCCCGGTCCAAGAAGGAAGCGCTAGAGCTCCTGGAAAAGATCCGTCCCACGCCGGGAGCGACCAGCTTCACCCGTCAGCAGGATCCGCTTGGTCTGGGCCATGCAATCTGGTGCGCCCGCGACATCATTGGCCGTGAACCATTTGCGATTCTGCTCCCTGACGTGATCATCAAATCCCACACGAGCTGTCTGAAGCAGATGGTCGACCTCTATGACCGGATCGGCGGCAACATCATCGCCGTGGAAGAGGTTCCCGATGACCAGACACAGAATTACGGGATCGTTGCGCTGGGTGACAAGATCGATGATCGGGCCAGCCAGATTGCCAACATGGTCGAAAAGCCCGCTCGCGGAACAGCACCGTCCAATCTGCAGATCACCGGTCGCTATATTCTCCAGCCGGAGATCTTCGATCTTCTGTCCGAACAGGGACAAGGTGCCGGTGGCGAGATCCAGCTGACCGACAGCATGCTGAAACTTCTGGAAACCCAGCCGTTCGCTTCCCTGAAATATGAGGGCAAAAGCTACGACTGCGGTTCAAAGGCGGGTTTCCTCAGCGCCAACATCGCCTATGCGCTTGACGACAGCAAACTGGCCAGCGAATTGATCCCGCTTCTCAATGACATGTTGAAACATCCCCTCGCTGCGGAGTAGAACGGGGCGCACAGGCGCTTGGCAAACCAAACAAGGATGAGGTTGGCCGAACGGCCAACCTTTTTGCATTTCAGGACAGTTCATGCCCACCTCCCCGTCGAAGCTCTCTCTTGCAATTATTGGACTTGGGTATGTCGGGCTTCCTGTCGCCTGCGCATTTGCAAAGGCAGGGTATCGGGTAACTGGCTTTGATATCAACGCGGCACGATTGAACAGTCTGAAAGCAGGCCACGACGAGACGGGATCCGTCACTTCTGCTGACCTTGCTTCGGAAAATCTCATTCTGTCTGACGATCCACGCAGCCTATCTGAGGCTGATGTGTTGATCGTCGCGGTTCCAACCCCCGTCGACAAGGCAAAGCGCCCCGATCTAACCCCCTTTTCAAAAGCGGCAGAAACTGTGGGCGCCCACATGAAGCGTGGCGCAGTCGTCGTCTTTGAAAGCACCGTGTTTCCCGGCGCAACAGAAGACGTTGCCGTGCCTATTTTGGAAGAAAAATCCGGTTTCAAACTCGGGCAAGACTTCGAGGTTGGGTATTCGCCGGAACGCATCAACCCCGGCGACAAGGTCAACGAGTTTGCCACGATCACGAAAATCGTATCCGGCAGCTCACCGGAAACCACCCGCTTGCTCGCCGACCTTTATGGGAGCGTGGTAACGGCCGGTATTCACATTGCCCCGTCGATAAAGGCCGCCGAAGCTTCAAAGGTGATAGAGAACACGCAGAGGGATCTGAACATTGCCCTCATGAACGAATTGTCCATTTTGTTCCATGCAATGGGGATCGACACTCGCGATGTCTTGGCAGGCGCCTCTACCAAATGGAACTTCCTTCCCTTTCAGCCCGGTCTGGTTGGCGGACACTGTATCGGCGTTGATCCCTATTACCTGACACACAAGGCGCATGAAATCGGCCTTACGCCGCAGGTGATTCTGGCCGGTCGCGGCACGAATGAAGCCATGCCCGCCTTTATCGCAGGAAAAATCATTCAAGCCTGCGTGAAACTCGGAGGCAGAATGCCGCCGAAAGTCGCGATATTGGGCGTGACCTACAAGGCAAATGTACCCGACATTCGCAACTCCAAAGTCTTCGACCTCATCAAGGAGTTGCAGGACTTTGGTGCTGACGTGAAGGCTTACGACCCCTTTGCGCAATCAAGCGAAGTGCTCGCCGAATATGGCGTGCAAATGTCTGTAAAAGAAGACTTATTCGACGCTGACGCGGTGGTTCTCGCAGTCCCCCATGATCAGCTTTTGGCCGGAAGCGACCCATGGTCCATCCCCCTGTCATTTTTGAAGGACGGCAAGGGTTTGGTCGCCGACATACCGGCCCTTCTTCCGCGCGAGACCAAGCCCGACAGCATCATCTTGTGGCGGCTCTAAAAGTGTAAAACAAGATCATTGCGATTTTTCGCATCAATCCTTTTTGAATATTTCAACGTATACTGATCTGACAGCCACGACCGATGGAGTGCATGGATGCAGATCTCAAGGTTCTTTTCCGCGTTGGGTTTCGGGCTATTGCTGGCAACGGGCGTTTCCGCTCCAGCTACTTTATGGCCTCAGGCAGCTCAGGCCGACGCGCTGGATGGGCAGGCTTTCCGGTCCCTTATCAGCAGTCAGATAAAGGCTTTCCAGTCTGGTGACGCAGCAAAGGCGTTTTCCCTTGCCACCCCCACACTGCAAAAGCGTTTTCAGACGCCGGAAATCTTCATTCACATGGTGAAGAACGGCTACAAGCCGGTCTACAAACCAAACAGCGTGACATTCGGGCTTTCACGGGAAACCCCGCATGGACCGATGCAGGAAGTCTATGTGACGGATCAGGATGGGGCCAGCTGGCTTGCCGTCTACAGCTTCGAACGCCAGCCGGATGACAGCTGGCGCATCTCCGGGTGCTACCTGAAGAAGGACGAGGGGTTCAGCGCCTGACGATCAGAGCGCGTCGATATCCCCCTTTGCCCAGTCCGCCTTGGTCTTGAGCCGGAAGTCCTCAAAGGTTCCGGCTTCGATGGCATCTCGCATGCCTTTCATCAGGAACTGGTAATAGGCCAGATTGTTCCAGGTGAGCAGCATGCCAGCCAGACCTTCGCCGGCCCGCACCAGATGGTGCAAATACGCGCGGGAATATGTGCTCGTTGCCGGGCAATCGCTCTCCTCGTCAAGCGGACGATGATCCTCCGCATGACGGGCATTCTTCAGGTTCACCTTGCCAAAGCGGGTATAGGCCAGTCCGTGCCGCCCGGCCCGCGTCGGCATCACGCAGTCAAACTGGTCGATCCCGCGCGCGACGCTTTCCAGCAGATCATCTGGTGTCCCGACGCCCATCAGATACCGCGGCTTGTCGGTTGGCATCACCGGTGTGGTGACTTCCAGCATCCGCAGCATAACCTCCTGCGGTTCCCCGACCGCCAGTCCGCCAACGGAAAAACCTTCAAACGGCATCTCGCGCAGGCGTTCTGCTGACTGAACCCGCAGTTCGGGAACGTCGCCGCCCTGAACAATGCCATAAAGCCCCTGCCCCTTTGACGGCCCGTCCATTTTTTCGAACTGCACCCGCGAGCGCTCCGCCCACCGCAAGGAAAGCTCCATGGCCCTGCGAACTTCTTCCGGCGGTGACGGCAATTTGATGCACTCGTCCAGCTGCATCTGAATGTCCGAGCCCAAAAGCCCCTGGATTTCGACGGAGCGTTCCGGTGTCAGGTGATATTTCTGGCCATCGATATGGCTTTGAAAACGGACGCCGTCCTCGTCCAGCTTGCGAAGCTGCGCAAGGGACATGACCTGAAACCCACCGCTATCGGTCAGGATCGTATGCGGCCAATTCATGAACTTGTGCAAACCGCCGAGGCGGGCAACACGTTCCGCGCCTGGGCGCAACATCAGGTGATAGGTGTTGCCGAGCACCACTTCAGCACCAAGTTCGCGCACCTGTTCAGGATACATGGCCTTGACGGTTGCCTGCGTCCCAACTGGCATGAAGGCCGGTGTCTGAACGGTTCCGTGCGGCGTGGTGATTTCGCCGCGGCGAGCCATCCCGTCCGTGGTCTTCAGCTTGAATGCGAACTTCGGTGTTTCGGTGGACATGGAATTTCCTTCAGCGGCTACACAGTTTTCGGGAAAAGCAAGGACGCGTCGCCGTAGCTGTAGAACCGGTATTCTTTTTCAATTGCATGAGCATAGGCCTGACGCATTTCGTCAAGCCCAGAGAGCGCCGAAACCAGCATGAACAAGGTCGAGCGCGGCAGATGGAAATTCGTCATCAACGCGTCGATCGCCCGAAACCTGTAACCCGGCGTAATGAAGATCGATGTCTCGCCGGAAAATGCCTCAAGACCCTTCGGACCCTGCGCGGCGCTTTCCAGAATGCGCAAGGACGTGGTGCCAACGCTGACAACCTTGTTTCCCCGAGCCTTTACAGCCTGCAGTGCGGCGGCGGTTGCCTCGCTCACCTCACCCCATTCCGCATGCATCTGGTGATCAGCCGTATCGTCCACCTTCACCGGCAAAAAGGTTCCGGCCCCGACATGCAATGTCACCCGGTGCTGCTCGATCCCGCGATCATCTAGCGCTTTCAGGAGTTCAGGAGTGAAATGCAGGCCAGCGGTGGGAGCAGCAACCGCCCCATCCTTTTCTGCAAACATGGTTTGGTAGTCTGCCTTGTCCTGCTCGTCCTCACCGCGCTTTTGGGCGATATAGGGCGGCAATGGAACATGGCCGACAAGCGCAAGTGCTGCATCGAGGTCCGCACCAGAACAATCAAAGACGAGGAGAACATCACCAAGCGGCGACTTTTCTTGCGCAACCGCAGTTAAGCGGGCATCGCCATTTTCAAAAACCAGCGTATCGCCAAGCTGGACCTTCTTGCCGGGTCTTACAAACGCCTTCCAGCGATCTCCGCCGGTTCGCATGTGAAGGGTCGCACTGATCCCGGCCTCAATGTTCCCGCGCACGCGTTTGCCTTCCAACTGCGCTGGAATAACCTTCGTGTCATTGAACACCAGCGCGTCGCCGGGCTCCAGAAACATGGGCAGATCCCGAACGCCACGATCAGCCAGAAGGTCTCCCGCGCCCGGTTGCACGACTAGCATACGGGCGGCATCGCGTGGGCGCGCTGGCCTGAGCGCTATCCGTTCATTGGGCAGGTCAAAGTCAAATTCATCAACGCGCATTGGCTGATATGGGTCCGATTGAGAGGGTCAGGAAAGTCGGCAAGGTGGCCGGATGGTTCGCAGGCTTTTAGTCTTCTGCACTGACAGGGTCAATTCGCGGAAGTGCCAAAATAGAAACGGGCGCGAATGCACAAAGCACCCGCGCCCGGATCAGGAAATCGAAGCCGATCAGGCTGCGTCAGCCGCAACTTTCAGGGAAACGATCTTGTCCGGATTGGAGACCGGCTCGCCGCGCTTGATCTTGTCGACATGCTCCATGCCTTCAAGAACCTTGCCCCAGACCGTGTACTGGCCATCGAGGAAGGAAGCGTCGCCGAAGCAGATGAAGAACTGGCTGTCACCGGAATTCGGATCCATTGCACGGGCCATGGAACACACACCGCGCTGATGGCTTTCCTTGTTGAACTCGGCCTTCAGCTTCTTGCCGGAACCGCCAGTGCCGGTGCCGTGCGGACAGCCGGTTTGAGCCATGAAGCCGTCAATGACGCGGTGGAACACGATGCCGTCATAAAACCCGTCGCGAACCAGCTCCTTGATGCGAGCAACATGGTTCGGAGCAAGGTCCGGACGCATTTCGATGACCACTGCACCTTGCGTGGTTTCCATCAGCAAGGTGTTTTCTGGATCCTTGATATCAGCCATGGGGTCTCCCAGTCTTATTTGTGCCTAGCGGCAGTTGGAATATCAGCTCGCGTCTGCCGCAACCTGCATCTTGATGATCTTGTCCGGATTTGCCGGCGGTTCGCCGCGGGTAATGGCGTCGATATGCTCCATGCCGTCAACCACTTCACCCCAAACCGTATATTGTCCGTTCAACCAGCCTCCATCTGCAAACATGATGAAGAACTGTGAATTCGCGCTGTTCGGGTCGCCCGCACGGGCCATACCCAGCACTCCGCGCTTGAACGAAGCGTTGGAGAATTCTGCTTTCAGGTAGGGCTCGTCGGAACCGCCCATTCCCGTTCCGGTCGGATCGCCCGTCTGGGCCATGAAATTGTCGATGACCCGATGAAAGATGATGCCGTCATAGAACCCTTGGCGAGTCAGCTTCTTGATCCGCTCGACATGGTTCGGAGCAAGGTCCGGACGCAGCTTGATCGTTACCCGGCCATCTTTCAGATCCAGATAAATCGTGTTCTCCGGATCGAGATTTTCAGCACTGGCAGACATGGGCGCAACAAGCAGCGCAGCCAGCATAGCCAAAACAGTAAAAATGCGTGACATGGTCACTCCATTGATATGTGTAGTCCTATATGCCCCGCGCCTCGCGTACTACGCGGACGCCCGCTCCCGCAAGGGGGAGACAACGCATGGCGGAACAAAGGCGGTGATATCACCACCCATCTTCGCAATTTGCCGCACCAGAGTCGCCGTAATATGACGAACCGAAGGAGACGCGGGAAGAAAAACAGTCTTGATCCTGGGGCCCAAAGTTCCGTTCATTCCGGCCATCTGCATCTCGTAATCGAGATCAGTGCCATCACGAAGGCCACGTACCAGATAGGCAGCGCCAAGATCTGCCGCAATATCGACCACCAGATTTGAAAAGGAAATTACCTCGATCCGGTTGGCTTCCTTGGAACCAAAGGCCCCTTGGGCTGCCTGATGGATCAACTTCACCCGTTCCTCGAAGGAAAACAGGGGCGCCTTGCCCGGATGAATGCCAATTGCCACAACGACCTTGTCAGCAAGCGCTAGCGACTGGTCCAGAATGTCCAGATGGCCATTCGTGACCGGATCAAAGGAACCGGGATAAAGCGCAATTCTTGTCATGACCAATCAATACTCCGGCCTTGAAGCAGCGGCAACCCGGTGACCGACAACAAAAATCTGCCGCCGAACCTGACCACCCGTCTCATACGAAAGCGGCGCAGGGTGCCCCGCGCCGCAAATTGTCTCGTTGCTTTAGTGAGAGGTCTTAGCTGTCACCATCGGGAGCCGAGGCTTCTGGAGCATCGCCCTCACCGCCATTGGCTTCGCCTTCGCCCGTGATCTCACCGTCAGCAGCTTCGTCCTCGTCTTCATCGACTTCGCTGATGCGCTCAACGGCAACGACATTCTCGTCATCTGCAGTCTTGAAGACAATGACACCCTGAGTGGCGCGGCCGGCAATGCGAATGCCGTCCACCGGACAACGGATCAGCTGACCACCATCGGTCACCAGCATGATCTGGTCGCTCTCATCAACCGGGAAGGACGAGATCAGATGCCCGTTTCGGTCGTTGACCGCCATGGCCGTGATGCCCTTGCCGCCACGACCGGTGACACGGTACTCGAACGACGATGTCCGCTTGCCGTAGCCATTCTCGGAGATAGTCAGGATGATCTGCTCTGCAGCACTCATCTCTGCATAACGCTCCTGGCTCAGTTCACCTGCGGTCACACCTTCCTCGTCGGTCGACGCATCATCCGCCTCGCCGCGCATTGCACGGGAGTATTTCAGATAGGCTGCACGTTCCTCGGCACTGACATCGATGTGGTGGAGGATCTGCATGGAGATGATCTTGTCTCCGTCCGCCAGCCTGATGCCACGAACACCAACCGAGTTCCGGCCCGCAAAGACACGGACATCGTCAACCGGGAAGCGAATGCACTGGCCCGCTGCTGTCGTCAGCATGACGTCGTCATGTTCAGAGCACGTATCGACCCCAACGATGCCGTCGCCGTCTTCCAGCTTCATCGCGATCTTGCCGTTTCGGTTGATCTGCGTGAAATCGGACAGCTTGTTCCGACGCACGGTGCCGCGCACCGTGGAGAACATAACATCGAGGTTTGCCCAGCTGTCCTCATCCTCCGGCAACGGCATGATGGAGGAAATCTGCTCACCCTGCTCAAGCGGCAGCATGTTGATGAGTGCTTTGCCACGTGAGGTCGGTCCGCCCAGGGGCAGACGCCAGACCTTCATCTTGTAGCAGATGCCACGCGACGAGAAGAACAGCACCGGCGTGTGGGTATTGGCAACAAACAGACGGGTTACAAAATCCTCGTCCTTCGTCGCCATGCCCGAACGGCCCTTGCCGCCTCGGCGCTGCGCGCGATAGGTCGCCAGCGGAACGCGCTTGATATAGCCGCCATGGGACACGGTCACGACCATGTCCTCGCGCTGGATCAGGTCTTCGTCATCAAAGTCCGCGCCGCCATCGACAATCTCGGTCTTGCGCGGTGTCGCGAACTCTTCCTTGATCTCCAGCATCTCGGTGCGAATGATTTCCTGGATCCTTGCGCGTGACCGCAGGATATCGAGGAAATCGGAAATCTCGGCGCCGATCTTGCTGAGTTCGTCCGCGATTTCGTCGCGGCCAAGAGCCGTCAGGCGTTGCAGGCGCAAATCGAGGATCGCACGAGCCTGCTCTTCGGAGAGCTTGTAGGTGCCATCCTCCTGAACCATGTGCCTTGGATCATCGATCAGGCGGATCAACGGCTCAATGTCGCGCGCCGGCCAATCCCGTTCCATCAACTGCGCTCTTGCCGTCGATGGATCCGGAGCTGTTCTGATCAGGTGGATCACTTCATCAATATTGGCGACGGCAATGCCCAAGCCTACCAAGATATGCGCGCGATCGCGAGCTTTCTTCAGAAGGAATTTCGTTCTTCTTTGAACAACTTCCTCGCGGAAGCTCACAAACGCCTTCAAGACGTCCTGAATGTTCATCTGTTCCGGCTTGCCGCCGTTCAGAGCAACGATATTCGCCCCGAAAGACGTCTGCAGCTGTGAATAGCGGAACAGCTGATTGAGAACGACATCCGGAACGGCATCGCGCTTGAGTTCGATCACGACACGCATGCCGGACCGGTCGCTTTCATCGCGAATATCGGAGATGCCTTCAATCCGCTTGTCGCGAACAGCCTCGGCGATCTTCTCGATCATCGTGGACTTGTTCACCTGGTACGGGATCTCGGAAACGATCAGCGCATTGCGATCCTTGCGGATCTCTTCAACTTCGACCTTGCCGCGCATGACGATGGATCCACGGCCGGTTTCAAACGCCGAGCGGATGCCGGAGCGACCGAGAATGATACCGCCGGTCGGGAAATCCGGTCCCGGAACGATATCCATCAGTTCGGCGATCGTCATCGCCGGGTTTTCCATGAGCGCAATGGCTGCGTCGATCACTTCACCCAGGTTGTGCGGCGGAATGTTCGTCGCCATACCGACGGCGATGCCGCCTGCCCCGTTGACCAGAAGGTTCGGGAACTTGGCGGGAAGAACGACCGGTTCGCTTTCGGAGTTATCGTAGTTCTCCTGAAAGTCGACCGTATCCTTGTCGATATCGTCCAGCAGCTTGTGCGCCACCTTTTCCAGACGACATTCGGTGTAACGCATCGCAGCCGCGCGATCACCGTCAACGGAACCGAAGTTGCCCTGCCCGTCAATCAGCGGCAGTCGCAGGGAGAAATCCTGCGCCATGCGCACAAGGGCATCGTAAATCGCGCTGTCGCCATGAGGGTGATATTTACCCATGACGTCACCGACCACGCGGGCCGACTTGCGATAGGGCTTGTTCCACTCATAGCCATTCTCGTGCATCGAGTAGAGAATGCGGCGATGCACTGGTTTGAGACCATCACGAACATCGGGAAGAGCACGGCTCACGATCACGCTCATCGCGTAATCGAGATAGCTGCTCTTCATTTCATCGACGATCGAAATGGGCTTGATATCCGACGGTAGGCGACCCGTCGGCGTGCTGTTGTCCTGATCGGTCAAGGAGACGACTCATTCTTTGTTCTAGCTGCCCGCATTTATAGCCGATTCAGCCCGTTCAGCCAAATTTGAAGCTGAAATAAACAAGCTTTTTTCCTTAACGTTTTCAATTACTTGAAATCGAAAATATCAGAACTGAAAGAAGTACACAGACGAATTCGCTCGACCAGCGCCAAGGAGCCGTTAAAACGGCAGAGAAACGCTGGAGAAAGCGACCGCGATATGGCCATGTTCGACTATTACATAAACGCCTTTGCGACCCTGTTCGTTACCATCGATCCGGTTGGTCTGGCCCCCATGTTCCTTGCCCTGACAGCAGGCATGTCGCAGGCCAACAGACGACGTGTGGCGGTTCGCGCAACATTGACAGGCGGCGCCATTCTGGCCGTTTTCTATCTCACGGGGCAGACGTTCCTGAACGTGCTCGGCATCTCGGTTTCTGCATTCCGGATCGCAGGCGGCATCCTGCTTTTCCTGATCGCCGTCGAAATGGTGTTCGGCAAGCGTCAGGCACGCAAGGCTCAGACTGCAGAAAAAGCTGCCGAGACCGCTGAACAGGAACATCGCTCAATCCAGGAACTGGCCGTCTTTCCACTCGCCATCCCGCTCATCGCAGGCCCTGCGGCCATTTCGGCGATCATCCTGCTGTCAGGCGAAGCTCCCGATACCATCACCTATGCGGGCTTGGGCCTCGTAATCGCGACCATCGTTGCGGCCTGCCTTGGATCATTCCTTCTTGCAGACAAGATCGAACGCCGTCTGGGTGACACCGCGCAATTGATCATCACCCGCCTTCTCGGCGTCATCCTCGCGGCCCTGTCCGTGCAATTCGTAGCTGACGGTGTCCTGACGCTTATTCGCGGCTGAAGAACCAGAAGCTATCGGTTGAGGTCAACGCGATAGGTCTCCGGTGCGAAACCGTGGACTGTGTCCCTCGCGCGGATGACCACATGGTCCAACCCTTGCGGAATGACAATACCCGACTGTGTCCGTGTAAATGGCTGTTCGTCCACATGCGGGTGGGCCAGAACCCGCTCGCCCAAGACCGTGCCATCCGGGGCCAGAACCTGCCAAAGATCCGCATAGTGATCCCATCCGGTGTCCCCGTGACGAAGTGTGACCGCAAATCGCCAGGTCTCTCCCGACTGCTGCGCTTCGGCCCCGACAATCTCGACGTCACCGGCAAGCGCACCCGCCGTGGAGATCATCAAAGCTGCAAGCATTCCAACACTGCGTGAAATCATCTTTGCCCTCGCCAAAAATCGTCTGAGGTCAGTTTCTCAAGTTTGCCGCTGACATGACAATCACTTGCCTGTCAGCGTGCTCGTTACGTGAACCAGAATGCCAGATTTGCCAAGCAAGTTCCCGCGCAGTCATACTGGCGTCCTGGAGGACAAGCTCATGACACTGGCAGAGCGCAAGACCCAACTGTTGAAACTGAAAGAAGACCTGAACGACCTCCGGGAGATGTCTGAAGACGCGAGGGCACCTGTCATCCTCGATCAACAATCGGTCGGACGGTTGTCCCGAATGGACGCCTTGCAGGGGCAAGCCATGGCCGAGGCCACAGAGCGCCAGCGTCAAGCCGATCTGGTTCGGATCGAAAATGCCCTCCGCCGCATCGAGACGGGCGACTACGGCTTTTGCCTTGAGTGCGAGGAGGAGATCCCGGAAAAGCGGCTGGATATCGATCCTGCCGCAGCGCTTTGCGTCCGGTGCGCCGGCTAGAGAACCTCAGACATAGCCTCTGAGCGATTTCAGAAAGCTGCCCACTTCGCCGCACACCCGGTCGATGGGAAACGCCTCAAACGTGTCTTCCGTCCAGTCGACTGCAGGATTGAGGGTCTCGATCAAGCCATCAAGCTGTTCACGATGCCCGCCAGCGAGCGGCAACTGACCGGCGGCTTGAAGAAGGACCAGCTGTTCGTGGATACGGCGCAGAACGGAAAGCGCCGCTCCCATGCGATGGACAAGCGAGGGATCATTTCGCCAGTCACGACCTGCAAAAACATCCTGCGTCACCCGTTGCCCTGCCCCGTGACACGTGTAGGAAATGCAACCTTTGAAGCCGAGTTCAGCGCGGCCATCAAAGATGCGGCAGCCATTGTTGGCCATGAGGTTGGGACAGGCCTCGCCTGCTCCCTTGTCGATCCCAAAGGATTCCGAGCGATCAAATGCGAACACCACACAACACAAGGCGGCGCAGTTCGAACAGTCAGGTTCCAGGGATGGCAAGGAATTTGTCACCAGACTAACCGGCGAACGAATTTGGCATGTGACTATCCCTTTGGCCCATCCACAATCAACCGTTTGCCATAACTCAACGCATCATCCTGCGTATAGCCATTTGCAAGGTAGTAGGCGATGGCCTTGTGATTGTCCGAGCGGACCTGAAAGTTGATCTTGGGACATCCAAGGGCGAGAAGTGCAGTTTTTCCGTGCTCCAGGAGGATCTTGGAATATCCCTTGCCCTGATGGTCTGGATGAACCGCGAAATAATTCAGCCAACCCCGGTGTCCGTCGTATCCGAACATGGCAGATGAAATCACTGCGCCGCCCAGCTCCCCCACAAAGAACAAATCCGGCTGAAAGGACACCTTGCGCTGGATATCGAGATGCGGATTATTCCACGGTCGGGTCAACCCGCAAGCCTGCCAAAGGCCAACAACCGCATCCGTATCCCGTTCTTCAAATATCCGCACATGCATGGCGCAAATCTCTCCGTTCACCGCGCTTTTCGGGAACGAGCAACGCATCGCGACCTGCTCCCCGAAACAGCGAAACGAAGTTTCTAACCCGTCTCCGTCACATGTGGAAAGAGAAATGCACCTGCAATCGTCAGATCAGGCGACGGTCGGAAGCTCTCAGGAGAAAGGTCAGCCGAACGAGACTGGAACTGTTGATGCCGGATCTGTGACGTCGCAGAAAGTCGAAAACAACCGTGTCGCCGAAGCGCGTCTCTCCATAAACGACTTCCTCAGGCTCCGGACATTCCACCCGGAAAAAACGCTTGTTCTCCTCATCCATATATCTCGACGCATGGGGCATCGGTTCCGTTTCAGCCTCGGCGGAGAGAACCAGCGCCCCGTTTTCAGGTGCCGTATCGTGGAGATAGGTAGAGAGAACAATGCTTTCGACCGAGCAGTCCCCTTTAGGCAACCAGTAATCCAGTTCCTGATGCCACGGCAAAAGCATCTTCGTCTTGTCTTCCTTGAACGTATCCGGCAAGTCGACCCGAAAATGTGGAAAGACGATTTTGACCTGATCGGGCTCAATTTGCAGGCTTTCAGCAGCCATGGACACCCAGCCTTCGTGCTGGACAAGCTCCTTGAACCGGTCAGACGCGATAATCGCATCCTGTATTTCGGCCGCTGCATTTCGCCCGCCGGACTGAGCTGCCATCAATCTTTCTGAAAAGACCTTGTGGTCCTCTGCGTCCATCATGGAGAACACAAGCGCCTGCAGGTCGTGCAAAGCTTCCTGATCGGAAAAAGAACGGATTTCCATTCGCGAAACTCCTTCTTCTAAAGCCTCACATAGGCGGCCATCGATGCTTCCTTCACGCGGCGGAGCTCAATCGTCTCCAGCCCGATCGCTTCCATCACAGCAAGGGTTTCGCCCGGATAGTCCGCATGATTCAGCTCGTCGAAGATGATGATCGAGCCTTTGGCCATACGTTTTCGAACAGCCCTCAGCACATCCAGTGTTGGCTTGTAGAGGTCAAGGTCCATGTGAAGGAGGCCGATGACCGTCGCCGGATTGCGTTCCAGATAGGCAGGCAGCGTCTGGCTGATGTCGCCCTTCTCCAGAAAGACCTTCGGAATGTTGCCGATCATCCGGTTCTGGTCATAGAACCCGATGGCAGCTTGTAGATAGGCATGGCTGTCATAAGCCAGTCCGCCCGCCTTCATGTGTTTTGCACCGGAGCTCATGTCCTGCTCGGATGGCGGGGTAAAGCCCTCGAACGTATCGAAGCCAACAATCTTGCGCGTGTAGTGATGCGGCTCATAGATCGACGAGAAATGCGCCATTGCCATGAGGAACTCACCACCGGCGACACCGCACTCGAAAATGTCTCCCGGAATATCCTCGATCAGTTCCCAGTAGCGCAGGGTTTCAAGAAACCGCGTCACCCGCTGTCGGGGCGAAAACACTGGAAACGTGTCCACGAACCGGTCAGGTGACAGACCGCAAGTCGCAAAATAGTCGAGACGTTGTTCATACCAGCTCAACTGTGAAGCGGTGTTCCGGCTCGTCTCTATATTGTCGATGGTTTTTTCCGGTCGGCTGCTGTCCGCCATGCAGGTCTCCTTCGACATGAGGTCATCGCAAAAAAGGCATAGCGGCTCACCGATCCGAATCTGCCAAGCAGAAACAACCTTAACGAGAATGACCGTGATATCGAGCACCGTTTGACGTTAAGTCACAACAGATCGAAGCACCGAGGTTTGAAAGGGTTGCGGATTGGAGGTTCAGCTGGTCGCTGATTGATGAATATACCAGTCATCCACGATCTCGAGGGTTTCAAATACCCGGCGGTATCCCTTGGAGGCCAGAAGATTGTGAATGCGTTCCCTGTTTTCCGTGAAATTATGCTCACACGTGATCAGGCGAATGTCGTACTTGGAAAAATCGAAGGCATTGAGGATATCTAGCTCGGACCCTTCGGTGTCGAGTGAAAGGTAGTCGATCTCACGTGGCGCGTTGTGATCCCTCAAAAGGTCGTTAAGAGATACTGTCTCAACGTCGTAAGTCGTCCCGCCAAACCGGCGCGCGTGAGAATGCCGGTCCTTGTCCGCCAGATGTTCCATGGTTGATAGCTCGCCGACCAGAGCCTCGCGAAAGGCAAGCTTCGCACCGCTTTCCTTCCAAACACAGCGCGTATCAATCTTGGCCGTGCGGTTCTGTTCCAGAGCAGTGCTCCAGGAACGTGCTGGCTCGGCCAGAATGCCCGTCCAGCCGAATTCTTTTTCCAGAAGATGCGTGTTGGAAAAATCGACGCCGTTTGTGGCTCCGAACTCTACGAAATAGCCGCTTTCCCGGAAATTCAGCTGAGACAGCACAAAGAGGTCCTGGCGAAATTCGGCTTGTGATCGTTCGAGCAGATCAATGCATCTTGAGCGATGCGCCTCGCACACAGCTTTCAAAAAGCGGATATCGGTAATCGACTTCTTGTTGGCTTCGAAATGATCAAGCTTGGACTTGCGGGTAAGCCCGATGTCAAACTTCGCCAAAACATCAATGATGAGCTTTTTCACTCAATAATCCCAATAGAACGATATCCTCCAGCCGCGCGCCCCGCATGTCGCACGGCCTTTAGTCAAATGGGACTTATTCCCACTCGATGGTTCCCGGAGGCTTGGAGGTGATGTCGTAGGTCACCCGATTGATGCCACGCACTTCATTGATGATGCGCGTCGCGGTTTCACCGAGGAACTCGTGACTGAACGGATAATAGTCAGCCGTCATGCCGTCGACGGACGTCACCGCACGAAGCGCACAGGCATAATCGTAAGTCCGGCCATCGCCCATGACCCCGACCGTGCGAACAGGAAGGATCGCGACAAATGCCTGCCAGATATCATCATAGAGGCCGTGCTTGCGGATCTGGTCGATATAGACCGCATCAGCCTGACGCAGAATATCAAGCTTCTCGCGGGTGATTTCACCGGGGCAGCGGATCGCAAGGCCCGGTCCCGGGAACGGATGACGGCCGATGAAATGTTTCGGCAGACCCAGTTCCTCACCAAGGCGGCGAACTTCGTCCTTGAAGAGTTCACGCAGAGGCTCGACCAGTTTCAGGCCCATTTTTTCCGGCAAGCCACCCACGTTGTGGTGGGACTTGATCGTGACGGACGGACCACCAGAGAAGCTCACGCTCTCGATCACATCGGGATAAAGTGTTCCCTGCGCAAGAAATTCCGCGCCATCAATGTCGTTTGCGTGTTTCTGGAACACGTCAATAAACAGGCGGCCGATTGTCTTGCGTTTTTCCTCGGGATCGGACAACCCTTCGAGCGCACCAAGGAACAGCTCCTGTTCGTCGGCATGGATCAGCTGCATGTTGTAGTGATCACGGAACATGGTCACCACTTCCTGCGCTTCGCCGAGACGAAGAAGACCATGATCCACGAAAACGCAGGTCAGCTGATCCCCGATAGCTTCGTGAATGAGGACCGCGGCAACTGAACTGTCGACGCCACCGGACAGTCCGCAGATAACCTTCTTGTCACCAACCTGTTCACGGATCTTGGCAATGGCTTCCTCACGATAGGCGCCCATTGTCCAGTCGCGCTTGCAACCGGCCATGTCGATGAAGTTCTCGTAGAGCTTCCGTCCGTTCGGCGTGTGGTGAACTTCCGGATGGAACTGAACCGCAAAGAAGTTCCGCTCGACATCTGCCGTTATCGCAAAGGGAGCGTTGGGCGAAGTTCCGTAGACCTCAAAGCCCGGAGCAATGGCACTGACGTGATCGCCATGGCTCATCCAGACCTGTTCCCGACCTTCAGAGAACCATCCATCAAGCAGAGGCAGGTCGTGTACGGCGGGGCTCACATAGGCGCGGCCAAACTCGGCCGTCTTGTGACCGCGTTCCACTTTGCCGCCCAGCATGTGCATCATGACCTGCTGGCCGTAGCAAATGCCAAGAACAGGAATGCCCTTTTCGAAAATGGAATAGGGAGGACGAGGAGATCCATCATCAATGACCGAAGCCGGACCGCCCGACAGGATGATCGCCTTGGGCGCATAATCCGTCAAAAACGCGTCGGTGACTTTCTGGAACGGGTGAATCTCGCAGTACACATTCAGTTCGCGCAAGCGCCGCGCAATGAGCTGTGTAACCTGGGAGCCGAAGTCGATGATGAGAATGCGGTCTGTCATGGCGAGCTTCTATATCTTTCGCAGAAGAATTTGAACCCGTTTTTTCGCATTGGACATAGCCAATGCCCGCGCGGCTGGCCATCGCCGCTGCGCCAATACGCCCGCTACCCACAACTCTCTTGCCATCTGGCCGCCCTGCCCTTGTACCTTTTGCCGAAAGCTCCGTAGATTGTTGGTGGGATGAGGCAATCTACGATCGCGATTCGCGCTCTCCCGGCATCCGCTTCCAAGAGCGGTGCCCGTGTCGAGTAGGAGCAGTTCATGAACCCCGAAGCGCGCTCACATTTCGACAAGGCGCAAGCCCTCGAAAAAGAGGGCAAGTCGGATGTTGCCCTGACCGCCTATCTCACAGCTCTGGAGCTCGACCCGGAAAATCTGGACATTTCGTATCGAGCGGCAACCTCCATGCTGCGCAACGGGCATCTGGATGAGGCAGCGTCCCAGTTCAGGCGCATCGTGTTCATTGCTCCCGATCATTTGGCGGCACGGGCCAATCTCGGGAATTGCCAGCTTCTTCTTGGCGACCTGGACAATGCCGAGGCGAATTTCCAACAGGTACTGCAATCTTCTCCGGACAACCACAATGCGCTTTTCGGGCTTGGCTGTGTGCGGATGAAACTGGGCAAGGCAGACGAGGCCCGCGATCCGGCAGAACATCTTTTGCAGCTCATGCCGGAAAGCGTTGAAGCCCTGACGCTTTATGCTGAAACGCGCGCACGGGACAAACAGTCATCGGCCGCTGTCGCCGCCTTCAGAAAAGCACTGAGCCTTGACCAACGCTATGTCCCAGCCCTACTTGGCTTGGCTGACCTCCTGACCAAATCCAACCGTGCGAAGGAAGCTGTAGCGCTGGCAAAACGCGCCTGTGAACTGGATGCATCAAACCCGGCGGGTTTCCGGATACTGGGCGACGCCTATCAATTCGACGGCGACCATGACAAGGCCTATTACGCCTATGAAAAGGCCCGCACCCGCGCACCAAAGGACGTTGACCTGATCCTGCGTCTCAGCACTCTCCAGAGAAAACGGAAAAACCTCGATGAGGCCTTGGCACTGGCGCGTGAAGGATACCGGCAGGCCCCGAAGAACAAGGCCGTTGTCAGCGCAATCGGCACCGCACTGACATCACTTGGCCTCAGGTCTGTTGGGCGTGACGTCTTGAAACTTGCAGCTGAAGGCAAGCAGATTGATGACGATGCCTTGCAGCGTATTGACGAATTTCTGAAGAATTCCCGCGCCAAGCAAAAGGCGGCAAAGGACGCTGAAGACGCCTTGAAAGCCGCAGAGGCTGATCGAGAAGCGGATGAGACTGCAGAGCAATCTGCCGACGGAGATACAGAAATCTCCGCCGCAGAATCGAAAGACGAAAACTGACGTCTGAAATCAGGCCGTTTTTTCGAGCAACGCGCAGAAAAAGCCGTCCGTACCTGTTGAAGCAGGCGTCACGAGCACATCACCACGAGCATTGACGTATTTGGGGCCCTTCCGACCCGGGAAGGACTGAGCCCACACATCTGCAGCGGAAACCGAACTGAAATCGGAATGCTCTGTCAGGAACCAATCGATCTGCTTGTCGTTTTCCGTGGGCAGGATCGAGCAGGTGACATAGACGAGCCGCCCACCCGGCTTCACATAGGCGGCGGCCCGCTGAAGCACATTGCGTTGATCTTCAATGCGATCCTGCAAGGCTTTTTCCGTCAAACGCCACTTGGAATCCGGACGTCGGCGCCAAACGCCAGTCCCGGTGCACGGCGCATCCACAAAAACCAGATCCATTGCGCCTTCAAGGTCTGCAAGGTCTGTCGAGGCTGGATCACGAACCTGAATATTGCGAGCCCCTGCCCGCTGCAGGCGCTCATGAATGGGAGCCAGCCTTAGCCGATCCGCATCAAAGGCATAGATTTGACCCTTGTTCTGCATCTGGCCAGCCATGGCGAGGGTCTTGCCGCCGCCACCAGCGCAATAATCCAGGACCTGAAGACCCGGCTTGGCCCCGGACAACACGGATACAATCTGGCTTGCTTCATCCTGAAGCTCAAACCAGCCTTTCCGGTAGCCTTCCTCAGCCTGCACATGCGGCATGCGCAGAGAACCGGGCTTGGGCAGTATGCGAATGCCGGTTTCCGCGATCTCGGTGGACTGCGGCTGCACGTGAGACAGTTTCTCCAGCAGTTTGGCCCGATCGGATTTCAGCAGGTTGGCGCGCAGGTCAACCGGCGCACGGGCAGCAAGCCCCTGCCCTTCGACGATGGCGTCCTCCCCGAAAACTTCGAGAAACAGCGGCCAGATCCACTCAGGCACATCAGAAGCCGCCTGATCGGAAATGGCTGCAGACGCCAATCCTTCCAGCTTGGCCCGCTCCTCATCAGTCAAGACAGCCGGGGAATGACGATCACTGCCCAGTATTTCGTCCAGCTTTCCAAGACCATGGTCCCAGGAAAACATGTAGACGGCCAGAACCAGCAGGCGCGTATCGGACGTGCCGAGACGCGCGCTGAGGCTCGCCTTGTGACGAAGAACGTCAAAGACAAGATTGCCGATGGCCGTCCGATCGCCCGACCCGGCAAAACGATGCTGAGTGCCCCAGTCCCTAAGGGCCATTTGTGCAGGACGGTGGCGATTTTCGATATCATCGAGTACTTCGATCGCCGCTGCGAGACGTCCACCGTCTTTCATGCATGTCTCCTCGCGAAAGGCCGCCCCGCGGCCCCGCGTTACTTGTTACTTAGATATTGGACGGATAGTTCGGGCTTTCACGCGTAATCGTCACGTCATGAGCGTGGCTCTCGCGAAGACCGGCACCGGTAATGCGGACGAACCGCGCACGCTCCTGAAACTCCGGAATGGTTGCGCCGCCGACATACCCCATTGCCGCGCGCAGACCACCAGCAAGCTGATGCAATACGCTGGACAGCGGCCCCTTGTAAGGCACCTGACCTTCAATTCCTTCCGGGACAAGCTTCAGGCTGTCGCGCACTTCAGCCTGGAAATAGCGGTCGGCCGACCCACGCGCCATCGCACCAACAGACCCCATGCCGCGATAGGACTTGTAGGACCGTCCCTGATGCAGATAGACCTCACCCGGGCTTTCTTCCGTACCCGCCAGAAGCGAGCCAACCATGACAACGGAGGCACCGGCTGCAACTGCCTTGGCAAGGTCGCCGGAATACTTGATGCCGCCATCAGCGACGACCGGGATGTCCTGCTTGCTGGCTTCGGCAACGGCCTCAAGGATCGCAGTGAGCTGGGGAACACCAACGCCAGCCACGATACGCGTGGTACAGATGGAACCGGGGCCAATACCGACTTTGACGGCATCAGCACCAGCGTCAATCAATGCCTTGGTTGCTTCAGGAGTTGCAACGTTACCAGCGAGAACCTGTGTTGAGTTGGATGCCTTCTTCACGCGGCTGACCATCTCCAGAACACGAGCCGAATGCCCATGCGCAGTGTCCACCACTAGAAGGTCAACACCCGCGTCAATCAGGCGTTCAGCACGTTCAAAGCCTTCGTCGCCAACGCTTGTGGCAGCTGCAGCCAATAGGCGTCCCTGAGGATCCTTTGATGCATGCGGATTAAGCTGTGCCTTTTCAATGTCCTTGACGGTGATGAGGCCAATGCAGTTCTGGTCATTATCGACAACGAGAAGCTTTTCGATCCGGTTCTGGTGCAAGAGCCGCTTGGCTTCTGCCTGACTGACATTGTCGCGAACCGTGACAAGGTTCTCGCGGGTCATCAGCTCGTAGACCTTCTGATCCGGATTGGACGCAAAGCGCACATCGCGGTTGGTCAAAATACCGACCAGACGACCGGTGTGCTGGCCACCGCTGCCGCCGTTCTCAACGACCGGGATACCTGAAATGCCGTGATTTTTCATCAGGTCCAGAGCGTCCTGCAAGGTCGCATCGGGTCCGATGACCAGCGGGTTCACAACCATGCCGGATTCGAACTTTTTCACCCGGCGGACTTCTTCAGCCTGCTGATCAAGCGAGAGGTTCCGGTGAATGACGCCAATTCCACCTGCCTGAGCCATTGCGATGGCGAGACGCCCTTCAGTAACCGTGTCCATTGCAGAAGACAGGATCGGCAGGTTCAGTTCCAGCTCCTTGGTAACGCGGGACCGCAGATCCACCTGCCCCGGCATGACCTCGGAATGCCCCGGGATCAGCAGGACGTCATCGAAGGTCAGAGCTTCGGCACCGGTCGATGGAACGAAAAAGGAAGCCATTGCCAATTCCCCTTGTTAAAAATAGCTGCAGGGACGCAGGACCCAGGTGGTCTTGCATCCAGTCGAGTCGCTTCGGCGTTGCCGGAGAAGTTGGCGCGGGTCATTAACACGCAGGTGACGGATTGAAAAGGGCCTGACACATATTCAACAGGTCGTCATGGCCAATGCCGCCCTCACTCTTCGGGGTCTATCCCCCGAAATCCCTTCGCAATAACGTAGAGCTCGGGACTTTCCTTGCGGCTTGCAGGCGGTTTGATATGCGCAACCGTCTTGAAATCCCGCTTCAGTTCCGTAAGGAGCTGGTTTTCGGTGCCGCCGCGAAAGACCTTCGCAAGAAATGACCCACCGGGCACAAGATTTTGCTGGGCAAAATCGATGGCGACCTCGAAGAGATGCGTTGTCCTGAGATGGTCCGTCTGACGATGCCCCGTTGTCGGCGCAGCCATATCGGACAAGACCACATCCGGTTTGCCGCCGAGTGCAGCCATGATTGCATCCGGCGCATCGTCGTCCAGAAAATCCTTCTGCAGGAATGCAAGACCGGGCAGAAAGTCCATTTCGAGGTAGTCGATACCCACCACCTTGGGAGCGTCTTGGGTCGATTTCACCTTATCGACGGCCACCTGACACCAGCCACCCGGAGCAGCGCCAAGGTCCACAACGCGATATCCCGGCTTGAGCAACCGGTGCTTTTCATCGATTTCCAACAGCTTGTAGGCCGCGCGCGAGCGGTAGCCGTCCGCCTTCGCCCGTCGCACGTACGGATCATTGAGTTGGCGCTCCAGCCAGCGCGTGGAGGATTCCCGTCGTCCTGCTGCCGTCTTCACCCGCACATGCAGGCCACGGTCCCCGCTGCCCTTTTTCTCTCGGCTCATTGTCTGCCTCTGTTCCGGCTTCCAGCCCTGCGGGATCGACCGGTCTTGCGGTTCCAGACCCCGTCGGCTGCCATCATTTCGGTAAGGATCCCCTCGCGCAGGCCGCGATCGGCCACGCGCAGCTTTGAGCATGTCCAGCGCCTGCGGATCGCTTCCAGGATCGCGCAGCCGGCCAGCACCAGATCAGCGCGATCCGCGCCGATACAGGGGTTTTCCACGCGCTCCTCGTAGGACATATCGCGCAGTTGATCAATCATGGATGAGACCTGATCGTCCGTTAACCACGTTCCATCGACCCGGCGCCTGTCATAACGACGTAGTCCCAGATGGACACCGGCAAGCGTCGTCACGGTTCCCGAAGTGCCGAGCATATGCACTTCGCCTTCGGCGATTGCACGGCTGAGGTCATCTGCCAGATTGAAATGTTGCAAGTGACCAGCAACGTCCTGAACCATTTCCTCAAACACCTGCGGTGTCACATGAACGCCTCCATGGCGTTCGGAAAGGTTCACCACCCCAACCGGCAGTGAAATCCACGAGCGTATGAAACGAGTCAATGCATACCCACGCGCGCCGCAGCGGTTACGAAGGTCCAGCCAGACGATTTCGGACGAACCGCCACCGATATCGAAAAGAAGCACGCCTTCCGCGTTCGGATCTACCAGCGAGACACATCCTGCGACGGCCAAACGCGCCTCGGTTTCCCGGTCAACGATTTCGAGCGCAAGTCCGGTTTCCCGTCGCACCCGGTCAATGAATTCCACACCGTTCTCGGCGGCCCGGCAGGCTTCTGTCGCAATGAGGCGCGAACGCATTACCCCGCGTTCGGCCAGTTTGCGATGGCAATTGGCAAGAGCATCCACGGCCCTGTCCATCGCATCGTTGCCAAGACGGCGGTTGGCGCCGATACCCTCTCCAAGCCGCACAATGCGCGAATAGGCGTCGACCACACGAAAGCCGCGTTCTTCGGGCCGTGCGATCAGGAGGCGGCAATTGTTCGTCCCAAGGTCCAGCGCCGCATAGAGTTCATGCGGATCGATTGCTCCGGCTGAGTGCCGGATACGAACAGGAGCCGCTTCTGCAGAAACAACCGCAGAAGCCTCCGCCGGCAGCGGCGCAGGACGCGGGTGACTACCGACATCAGCGTCCCTGCGGACCTTTGCCTTTTGGCTCTGCCTGCCCTTGCGCCCATCTGCTGACCGCACACCTGCGGGCTTGATCTGGTCCCCGGCATGGGCTGCGACGGGATTGGCCTGATCAGACTCTTGTCCAGCAAGTCTCTTGCGGCGACGACGATTGCGTCGACGTCCAGCTTTCAGACCCTTGGCAGAGATCGAATCGATCCGATCGGCGCCAGCTAAATTGTCTGTTTCACTGTTGGTTTCGCCTGAAGATCCAGATCGCACAGCAGCTGCCGCATCACCAGCAGCCCGGCCAGCGGGAGCACCTTCATGAGCGCCGCCATTGCGCAGTCGTTTCTTCTGGCGGGAGCTCTTGCCACCGCCTTTTCCCTGCTGATCCGCAAATGGCACGGGATTCTGGCTGTCCAATAGCTGCTCTGCTGCTGTTGCAAAGGTCGCTGTTGGCCTCGCCTGTCCCTTCCCGTTTCGCCGGCGTCTCCGCCGCTTGCCTTTGCCCTGCCCCTTACCGGCAGGATTAGTCGCGGACACATCAGGGGCCCGACGCCCATTGGTGGGCGGTTCCTGACCTGACTGAGTCACTTATATGCCTTTCAGCGCGGCGCCAGCTTCTTTCGCTTATCCGAATCCAGCCGGTTCTTCGCGCTCTTTCGTCGTTGGGCAAACTGTAACAGCAAGAACCACCACGGCAAAGCGCTACCTACGCTGACAAGGCAAAACTTTTGCTGCGACGCCGAAGGGCAGTAACCTTTCCAAAAAAATCTTTATCTCGGGAGTTGCGTTTGCAGCCAAACCAGCTATATACGCTCCCACCTCACCGGGCACAGCGCTTCGCTGTCTCAGGATCACCTCCTGACCCGGACTGGCTTTTGGGGAATAGGTTAACGGTAGACCCGCGGACTCTGACTCCGTTAGTCCT
This sequence comes from Roseibium sediminis, assembly GCF_008711325.1. Lineage (GTDB taxonomy): Bacteria > Pseudomonadota > Alphaproteobacteria > Rhizobiales > Stappiaceae > Roseibium > Roseibium sediminis. Next base: position 735 of record NZ_VXDB01000019.1, on the reverse strand, counting down.
GGTTCGAATCCAGGTTCCCCAGCCAAATTTCTGTAAGTCGCTCAATTAATTGACTTTATCACCCCAGCTGGGGCGACATTTTCCATTTGGCACACACGACTGGGACACGCATATGGGTCACCAGAGGTCGTGGGCAAATGGGCATATCGATAAACCTGTCACGAAGAGGCGCAGTCTACTATTGGCGGTGCCGCATTCCTTCGGCCCTTGCAACACGGATTGGTCTGTCTCATCTGAAGATGAGTATGAAGACCCGAGAACCGGATGAAGCAAGGTTTCTTGCCGCACAGCTTAACGCCACTGCCCGACAGGTATTTATGGAAGACACAAAGCACATCTCGAGAAGCCAGCTTGAAGAGCTGTTTCGAAAAAGCTTTCTCAAGCATAAAGAAAAACTCGACCTTCTGGCCGATAGTCAACGAATGTCTGGCACAATGAGTAGCTCAGACGCTCGGCAAATGGACCGGGCTATGGGGCATGCCTACAAGTGACCTTGCCCCGAGATCCCGGACCAGGGGTTAAATTAACCTTTGGAACGGGAGATGCTTATGACGAAGCAAACGAGACGACGGTTCACCCCAGAGTACAAGGAGCAAGCGGTGGCCCGTTTATCCGAGGACGGGGTCACATATGCCAGCCTTGCGTGTGAGCTTGGGGTGACGAGCGGTCAGCTGAAGAGCTGGCACCGTGACGAAGTGCCAGGGCATCTCCAAGGCGGGAAATTCTTGGGCGAGG
>NZ_VXDB01000018.1 GCF_008711325.1 Roseibium sediminis | reverse complement strand
GCAATCATGTCTTCGCCGCCCATTGTGCGAAAAAAGCAGATGCTTTGCGCATCACCTCATTTTCTTCCTTCAGCCGCTTGTTGTCACGACGCAGTTGCGCCAGCTCAGCTGCCTCAGCCTTGCTTTGAGCCAGAGCCGCAGCCGAGCCGGCTGCCAACAGGTCAAGGTGCCAGCTCTTCAGCTGACCGCTCGTCACCCCAAGCTCACACGCAAGGCTGGCATATGTGACCCCGTCCTCGGATAAACGGGCCACCGCTTGCTCCTTGTACTCTGGGGTGAACCGTCGTCTCGTTTGCTTCGTCATAAGCATCTCCCGTTCCAAAGGTTAATTTAACCCCTGGTCCGGGATCTCGGGGCAAGGTCAGGTCATTCCGAGAGCGGGCAGTCTTCGTGCCAAAGTTTGTCATCTCGGTTTCAATGGATCCCCGATCAAGTCGGGGATGACACTCCGAGGATGAGGCCACTTTCCATGGCTCACTGCGATTACGGCCGGGCAAGTCGTCCGAGGACAATCGGAAAATGTCACCTCCACGCCGCACCGGATCAAAAACGGTGATCCGACACGGGTTTTGACATCTCTTCTGCTTGCATCCGGCTCAAGCTTCCGCCAAACATCCGGCCATGTTGCAAGTATCTGATCTCACCTATCGCATTGGCGGCCGTCTTCTCATCGACAATGCCAGCGTCACCCTGCCCGGCAAGGCCAAGACCGGCCTTGTGGGCCGAAACGGCGCGGGCAAGTCGACCCTGTTCAAACTGATCACCGGGGAGCTTTCATCGGAATCGGGTTCCGTCCAGATCCCCAAGCGCGCGCGGCTTGGACAGGTGGCGCAGGAAGCACCGGGCAACGAGATCAGCCTGATCGATACGGTGCTGGCCGCAGATACAGAACGCGCGCAGCTTTTGGCCGAGGCCGAGACAGAAACCGATCCGCACCGCATTGCCGACATTCACATGCGCCTTGCCGATATTGATGCCCATTCGGCAGAAGCCCGCGCAGGCGCGATCCTGTCCGGCCTTGGCTTTGATGCCGAAGCCCAGAAGCGCCCCTGCTCCGCCTTTTCCGGTGGATGGCGCATGCGTGTCGCGCTCGCGGCCGTTCTCTTTGCAGAGCCGGACCTTCTGCTCCTCGACGAGCCGACCAACTATCTCGATCTGGAAGGCACGCTCTGGCTGGAGAATTACCTCGCCCGCTATCCGCATCAGGTGCTGCTGATCTCCCACGACCGCGACCTTCTGAACAAGGCCGTGGACAGTATCGTGCATCTGGAAGGCGGCAAGCTGACCTATTATTCCGGCGGCTATGACAGCTTTGACCGCCAGCGGCGCGAGGCGATGATCCTGCAGGCCAAGGCGAAGGAAAAGCAGGACGCGCAACGAAAGCACATGCAGGCCTTTGTCGACCGCTTCCGTGCCAAGGCCACCAAGGCCCGCCAAGCCCAGTCGCGCCTGAAAATGCTGGAGAAGATGGAGCCGATTGCCGCGCTGACGGAAGAATCGAGCCGCCCCATCCACTTCCCCAACCCGGAAGGTCGCCTGTCCCCGCCGATCATCAAGATGGACAAGGTCTCCACCGGGTATGACGGCAAGCCGATCCTGAAGAACATCACGCTGAACATCGACACCGATGATCGCATCGCCCTGCTCGGCGCGAACGGCAACGGCAAGTCAACCTTCGCCAAGCTGATTTCCGATCGCCTGCCCGCCATGGGCGGCGAAATGGCGAAATCGTCGAAGCTGAAGATCGCCTTCTTCGCACAACACCAGCTGGACGAGCTGCGTCCGACGGAAAACGCCGTCGATCATGTCCGCCTTTTGATGCCCGATGCCCCAGAAGCCAAGGTGCGCGCCCGTGTGGCCCGCTTTGGCCTGCCGACAGACCGGATGGATACCCCCGCAAAAGACCTGTCCGGTGGAGAAAAGGCGAGGCTCCTGCTGGGGCTGGCAACGTTCCACGCCCCGCATCTGCTCATTCTTGATGAGCCGACCAACCACCTCGACATTGACGCCCGCGAAGCGCTGGTTCTTGCGCTGAACGAGTTTGAAGGCGCTGTTGTCCTGATCAGCCACGACCGGCATCTGGTCGAGGCCTGCGCTGACCGGCTCTGGCTGGTCTCAAATGGCGGTGTTGCACCCTATGACGGCGACATGGAGGACTACAAGCGCCTGATCCTGCAAGGGCCTGATGCGCAACGGAAATCAGACCCAGCAGAGGACGCCCAAAGGGAAAATGCGCAGGAAAAGCGCAAGGAAGCCGCTCAAAAACGCATTCAGCTGAAACCACTTCAAGAGAAGATCAGGGCAGCCGAAAAGGAAATGGCTCGTCTGCAGGAAAAGATCGAAAAGCTGGACGAAGCCCTCGCCGATCCCGCCTTTTTCCAGACCGACCCGGACCGCGCTACCAAATTCGCCAAGGAACGTGCCTTCTGCGAGAAGAAGCTGATCAAGACGGAAGAAGAATGGCTTGAACTTTCGGCAGAATTTGAAGAAGCCAGCTGAACCGATTCACAACGCTGCGGCAGCTACCTGAACCATGACTGGAAGCATCCAGGAAATGAGGAACCTCGGCAAGGCAACCGCGCAGATGCTTGCCGAGGTGGATATCCTCACCGAAGAGGATCTTCGAAACATCGGAGCCGTCGAGGCCTTTGCCCGCCTGAAGTTCCGCTTTGGCTCAAACGTGACGTTGGTCGCGCTCTATGCACTGCACGGAGCGTTGATCGACCGGGACTGGCGCGACATAACGCCTGAAGAAAAAACCCAGCTGAAGGCGGCCTATGGAACTCGGGCTTAACCGCTCGAGGTTACCGGAAACGTCGGGACCCCACTCTCCCTGTAGGATTGAATGTTACCTATCGTGGTTTCGGCGATGGTCGAGAGCGCTTCTTCGGTGAAGAAGCCCTGATGGCTGGTGATGATGACATTCGGAAAGGTCAGCAACCGGGCAAAGAGATCGTCGGGAATGTAGGAACTGGAGAGGTCCTCGAAGAACAGACTGCTTTCTTCTTCATAGACATCCAGACCAAGCGATCCGATGTGACCACTTTTCAGCCCGCGCAAAACGGCCTGCGTATCAACGACCGCCCCACGTGACGTGTTGATCAGCATCACTCCCCGCTTCATCTGCGAAACGACCTTGTCATCAATCAGATGATGGGTTTGCGGTGTCAGCGGGCATTGCAGAGAAAGGATGTCTGAAGCTGCGAAAAGATCATTCAAGCCGACATAGTCAACCCCCATGGCGACACAGGCGTCATTGGGTGTCGGGTCAAATGCCAGAACCTTGCAGCCGAACCCGAGCAGGATACGGGCGAGACCCTCGCCAATCAGACCAGTCCCGACAATGCCTGCCGTCTTGCCGTGCATGTCAAAGCCCATCAGGCCGTCGAGGGCAAAGTTGCCTTCCCGCACCCGGTTATAGGCCTTGTGGGTCTTTCGGTTCAACGTCAGCATCAAGGCGACCGTGTGCTCGGCCACCGCATGAGGCGAATAGGCCGGCACCCGGCAGACAGTGATACCATTGGCATCAGCTGCTTTCAGGTCCACATTGTTGAATCCGGCGCAGCGCAGCGCGATCAGCTTGCAGCTTCCTGCCGCCAACACCTCAATCGTCTCCGCACAAACGTCATCATTGACGAACACGCACACTGCATCTGCCCCGCTTGCCAGAGCCACCGTTTGTGCATTCAAACGGCTTTCGTGAAAGCGCAGATCAAACTGGTCTCCGACGTTCTTCTGCAAAACGGTCTGTTGCAGGTAGCGGGTGTCGTAAGGCTTGGTGCTGAAAACATCGACACGAAAAGGCGTTTTGGGCATCGGGCAGATATCCGGAAAGAGACAAATCAACAGCGTCCGTGCGCAAACGCGAACTGCCGGTTGTATCTACCCTGCTTCATTCACCTTTTCCACCGGCCCGCCCTGTGCCGATTTGTCATGCGTCAATTTACAGCCAAACATCCTGAAAGGACATTGTAGCCACAAAAGCAGCAAAGAATGCATAGGTAATACTAAAAACGGACAGCGCGAAAGCCGGAAGCCTGGCTCCCCTAAGCCTATAAATCAGGAGCACCGCCACCAATATTTGAATAACTATAAAGGCCAATAAGATCGGCTGATCGCTCCCATCCTTCAGCTGCCCCCGGTAAACACCAGCCACTATTAGAAGTAATTGGCTCAACAGCGGCAAAATTGCAAGAAAAAATAGAGCTTTCCTCTTCAAAACAGCACCTGAAACTAAACCAATCATAAGTGATATAACACCAAAAAGCGGTATTTGACTTAATGCTCCAGCGCTAAACGGAGAAAAAGCCGCTTCAAAATACCACTCAGGAACAGCGAAGAACAACCAAACCGCGTTTCCGTTCATTCGTTAAACTCTTTCACTAATTCGTATGATCGGAAATTGAAAAGCCAAGAAACAATACACTTGACGATCACGACATGTGATCTGACTAGTCATCCACCTTTTCCACCGGCCCGCCCTGCTTTGCCCAATCGACAAAACCGTCTTTCAGGTGGGCGGCGGCGAAGCCCATGTCGTTGAGGGTCTTCACGGTGATGGCGGAGCGCCAGCCGGAGGCGCAGTGGAAGATGAAGCGTTTGTCTTCGCCGAAAATGTCCTTGAAATACGGGCTTTCTGGATCGACCCAGAATTCGGCCATGCCGCGTGGGCAATGAAAACTGCCGGGAATGAAGCCGGAGCGTTGGCGCTCACGGATATCGCGCAGATCAACGAACTGGACGTTCGGATCTTCAACAAGCGCGATGGCGTCTTGTGTCGGGATTTCTTCAATGGCGGCGCGGGCCTGCGCCACCAGATCGGCAGAGGAGACTTTCAGTCTGGTTGCCATTCTTGAATGTCTCCTCGGCCTTTTGTCGTGGTGATCAGAGAGCCGGAATACGCAGCACCTGACCCGGATAGATCTTGTCCGGATGGGACAGCATCGGCTTGTTGGCTTCAAAGATTGCCTGATACTTGGAGCCGTTGCCATACGCCTTTTCGGCAACCGCCCACAGCGTGTCACCCTTTTCAACCGTATGGAACTTTGCTTCCGGCTCTTCGGCTGCGACAGCGATTTCCTCTTCCACCTTGGCAACACCCTTCAGGTTGCCGGCAGCGAGAATCAGCTTTTCGCGCGCTTCCTGAGACGGAGCGGCACCCGCGATCTTGACCGTGTCGCCGTTGACTTCAACCTTCACCTCGCCATCGAGGCCGAGGTCAGCCACTTCCTTTTCAATGGCCTTGGCATTGTCTTCCGGCGCATCGTCGCTGCCCCAGAGGCTCTTTCCCGCATCCTTCACGAAATCGAAGAAACCCATAACTCTTGATCCTTTTGCAAACTCGCGTTTATCCCCGCCGCGAGACCCGTTCGGGCCTTAGCACACGTATTCGCAGTTTTAGCGAGATTGCAAGGTCGAATCCGGAATCTGCCGCATGGTTTTCAAACTGCTGCAGCCATAAACGTGAATCGATTTGTGAGGTTCAACAACAGCCTTCACGCACCGCGGCGAAAGACAGCAAGAACATGCGGAATTCGTCGCCCGGGCCGCTCGATCGCAAAATAGCTTTCGGTTTCAAGCGTTAGTCCCAATTCCTCAAACGCCGCCCATTCTGATGGCATCACCGGCCAGGGTGGGCCGTTAGCGCTGGTCCCATCCTCGCGAACCCGATTGAGGAAGAGCAGTCGCCCACCCGGCGCGATGAGGCTGGCAATGGCGCCGAAAGCTGCATCCCGCAACTCTCCGTCCAGAGCCTGAACCGTATAGCTTTCGTGAACGAGATCAAATGCGCCCGTCCACTCCTGAGGCAGGTCGAACAGGTCCGCAGCCTTGTAGGAAACAAGCGTCTTGGGAAAGCGCCGCCGCGCCCATTCCACAGCTTCCGCTGACAGGTCGAAGGCGGTTGTTGAATAGCCAGCCTCTGCAAGAGCTTCCGCATTGTCGCCAAGCCCGCAGGCTATATCGATGGCCTTCTTGCCGGTGCCAGGATGTTTCTTCAACCAGCCAACCAGAGCCGCCTTCGGCGCCAGGTCCGCCCAGGGAATCGCCGCGGGGTCCCCTCCGGCCCGCACATAAACCTCATTGAACCAGGTCTGGCGATCCTCGGCATCCCCGCCCTTTGCCCCGGTCAGGTCGTCCAGTTTCTGGCGCGCCTGATTGCGGCGCTCCATGAAATCGACATCCTCGTGAACCGTCCCCCCACTCATGCCTTCTGCTCCCATCCTCCATTGGGTGTCTGTTGCCAGTAGGTTACGCTGAAGCCTTCCGCCTTGGCCAGCTTCCAGTTCTGCCGGGCTTCGGCAACGGCTTCCTCGTCCCGCCCGTCAAACATGAAGATCGCCCGTGTATAGCCATGCAGCGGAGGTGCCACCGCGCGGTCGACCATGAAGCGCACATCCGCCTGATTGGGATTGTCCCCCTCGCAGGTCAGATAGATCGGCTGATGCTCTGCGTCTCCGTCCGCCTTGGTTCCATGCGGGAGAAAGCTGTCGTCGGAATACGTCCACAAATGCGCGTCCAACGCGGCACACCGCTCCTGCGATCCGGTCTGAACCACAACACCCCAGTCCCGCTCCAGACACTTTGCGAGAAGCTGCGGCAGCGCCTCTTCGAGGGGCTTGTGAAGAAGGTGATAGAAAACGACGTCGACACTCATGAGCGTTGCAATTTGCCCCTATCAGCTACCTGGCGTTTTGTGATGCAGCGCAGCAACACCCGTGCTTAGAATAATTCACAGGCTATTCACTCCATGGACTTCCAGCTTCAGTCGTATCATTAACGCTTCGCAAATGTCGAACGACTAAAGATTTTTGTCGGGGACGGTCTTGCAGCCGGAACAAATCGGCCAGCGGACCCGATGCAGAACTGTTGGGGGATGAATGTTCACGCGTATCATGGTGTTCTTTGCACTGGTAATGGTGATGGCCGGTGCAACGGCAGGCATGGGCCTAATTGTGACGGAGCCGGCAACGGCCTGTCAGTCTTACAAGACCTGCTGATTTTTTTAAAAAATCAGACATCAAAAAACCCGCCGTTACCGGCGGGTTTTTCGTATCTAGGCGCTTACTTGCCTTCGTAATTGTCCGAAACAAGTCGGTCCAGCAGGCGCACGCCGTAACCGGACGCCCAGGACTGGCAGATATCCGTCTTGGGTCCGCCAAAGGCAGGGCCGGCAATATCCAGATGAACCCAGGTGGTTCCCTCCTGCACGAATCGCTGAAGGAACTGGGCAGCGGTGATGGAACCGGCCCAACGCCCGCCAGTGTTCTTCACATCGGCATTCGGCGTGTCGATGATCTTGTCATATTCCTTGGAAAGCGGCATACGCCAGACGCCTTCACCGGTCGCATCGCCTGCTGCCTTGAGCTGATCGGCAATCGTATCGTCATTGGCATAAAGACCCGCGTTCTGCTGGCCAAGCGCCACAATGATTGCGCCGGTCAGGGTTGCCAGATCGATGACGAAGGCAGGTTTGTATTTTTCCTGCGTGTACCAAAGTGCATCGGCCAGAACGAGACGGCCTTCCGCATCCGTATTCAGGATTTCAATCGTCGTGCCCGACATTGCGGTCACAATATCTCCCGGACGCTGTGCATTTCCGTCCGGCATGTTTTCCACAAGACCAATCACGCCAACGGCATTGACCTTGGCCTTACGGGCAGCCAGCGCATGCATGACGCCCACAACGGCCGCAGCGCCGCCCATGTCGCCCTTCATTTCCTCCATGCCGCCAGCCGGTTTGATGGAAATGCCGCCCGTGTCGAACACGACGCCTTTCCCCACAAAGGCCACAGGTTTTGCACCCTTCTTTCCACCGTTCCAGCGCATGATGGCGAGGCGCGGCGGTCGAACGGAACCTTGGGAAACGCCCAGAAGCGCAAACATCTTGAGCTTCTTCATTTCCTTCTCGCCGAGGATCTCGATTTCAGCTCCCAGCTTTTCAAGTTCAGCCGCCCGCTCTGCAAACTCGACCGGGCCAAGATCATTCGCCGGCAAGTCCACGAGATCGCGCGCCAGCAGGACACCGTCCGCAATAGCTTCCTGTGCTGTCCACGCTTTCTTGACGGCCTTAAGGTCCGAAACGCCGATCTGAACAACAATTGCGGATTTTGGACCGTCTTCTTCCTTGCGGGTCTTGTAGGCGTCGAACTTGTAGGCGCGAAGCTTCATTCCTGCCGCAAACGCAGCAGCATCGGTCGGAGAAACAGCCCCTGCATCGGCACCTTCGAGCGCGACATAGACGGCCGAAACCTTCGCCTTCTCGAGAGCACCCAACATGGCCCCGCCAAGGTTCCACCAGTCGTTTTCCTTCAGCTCGGCAACTTTCCCGAGACCGACGACAAGGAGGCGATCGGCAGAAGCGCCGGCAGGCGCGATCAAATCCAGCGTCGAGGACTTCTTGCCCGAAAATCCGGCAATTCCCGCAGCTTTCGCCAGCGCCTTCGTATCCCCACCAAAAAGATCGTTCAGCACAGCTCCGCCTGCCATGTCGCTATCGACAAAGGCGACAACCACCCCATCCTTCGGTGCGGACAATTTTCCGAAGGACAGTTTCTTGAGAGAAGTCATTTTGGGATCCCGGTTCCGGTTATGGAGAATTGACATCTAGGCTGGCACACGTTGCGGGCGAAATAAACTCGTTTTTTCAAAGCAATCCCTGACTGTTTTACCCGCGTCGAAAAACCTGATTGCATAAAATTTTAACCATCTTTATTGATGGCGCGTTCACCAAAACCGTGGCTAATATGCCCCTTCGAGCCGCATTGTAATTCAAGCCGTTAGGTCTTTTTGCACGTTATGAAAACTCTGGAACGTTATATTTTCAGACGTGCGGTCCTTGTCTTCTTCATGGCCATGGCTGCGATGGCCGGTGTTGTGTGGGCGACCCAGGCACTCCGGCAGCTTGATCTCGTGACGTCCAAGGGACAGACGATCGTCCAGTTCATCGGCATCACGATGCTGGCGATGCCGTTCCTGCTGGTGATCGTGGCGCCTTTCGCTCTCATGATCGCCCTCGTTCTGGTGCTGAACGCTCTGTCTGGCGACAGCGAGCTGATCGTCATCGATGCAACCGGCGGCTCAAGGTTTCTGGTCTTGAAACCGGTTCTCCTTTTCGCCCTTGCCGTGATGACCCTGACCGCAAGCCTCTCGCTTTATGTGGCTCCAGCCGGTCTCGGGCAACTGCGCGAGGAAATCACACGCGTACGTGCGGACCTCGTCGCCAACATCATCAAGCCGGGCCATTTCATCAATATGGATGCCGGCCTGACATTCCACATCCGAAACCGGTCAGGCAACGGGACGCTGGACGGCCTACTTCTGCACGATGTGCGCGACAAGGACACGGCCTTTACCTATCAGTCGGACACAGGCCACATTGTCGAGATTTCAGACCGGACGCTGCTGGTCATGCAAAACGGTACGATCCAGCGCAAGCCAAAAGGCGCAGGCGACATATCGATCGTTCGTTTCCAATCCTATGCGTTCGATCTCTCCAACCTGATCCCGGAAGCCTCCGAACCGGTTTACAAGGCCAGCGAGCGCTCGACCTACAATCTGCTCTATCCGGGCGCTAATGATGCCTATGCGCTTCAGCACCCGGATAAACTTGTTTCGGAACTTCACGAACGCCTCAGCCAGCCGCTCTATTGCGTGGCCTTTGCGCTGATCGTGTTCGCGTTTCTCGGCAAGGCCAGAACAACCCGCCAAAGCCGTGGGTTTGCCATACTGGGTGCAATCACATCCTGCATATTGGTTCGCACAGCGGGATTTGGCGTGACGGCTATCGCCAGCGGACTGACGGGCCTGCTCGTGCTTCTTTACCTGGTTCCGCTTGCCGCAATGGGCATAGCGACATGGTCGATCCTCTCCGAAAATCGAGGTCCTGCCCCTCGTTGGGTCACGGAGCTGAATGAGCGCGTGACAAACTTGATCGACAAGATTTCCGCCCGCCTCAGTGGCCACCAGCAAGGCGGTGCGTCATGATTCTCGGGCGTACCCTGACTGTCTATTTTTCGGCCCGCTTCCTCAGGTCGATCCTTGGCCTTTTCTTGCTGGCTGCAGTGCTGATTTTCTTGTTTGACGTTCTTGAACTTGTTCGCCGCGGCGGGGATCAGGAAGGTTTCACCGTCCTTCGTGTTGCAGTCATCTCGTTGCTTCGGGTTCCCCTGTTGCTGGAACAGGTCATTCCCTTTGCAGTCCTGTTCGGTTCGATCCTCGCGTTTGTTACTCTTTCCCGCGCACTCGAACTGGTTGTTGCCCGTGCCAGCGGGATTTCCGTCTGGCAATTCGCCACACCTGCCGTCGTCGTCGGACTTCTGATCGGCATCCTCTCGGTTGTCGCTTACAACCCGATGGCAGTCTGGCTGCAGCACAAGTCTGATGAAGTTGCATCGGGATTGTTTGGGTCGGAACAGAGCTTTCTGTTGCAGACAACGCAGGATGTTTGGGTGCGCCAGGACGGACTGGACGGAGAATCGGTCCTTCTTGCCAAGCAACTCCTTGATGGTGGCACGCTGCTTCTCGATGTGACGATCTTTGCGTTCGACAAGGAAGGCTCCTTCAAGGAACGCATCGAAGCTGCAGAAGCGCGTTTGGGAGAGGAAATCTGGAACCTGGTGGACGTTACCGTCTACACCACAGAACGTGACCCGCAAGCCTATGGCCGATATGAAATCAGCACATTCCTGACGGCCACAGAGGTGCGTGAAAGCATCGGCTCTCCCGAATCGATATCGTTCTGGAAACTACCCAGATTCATCGAATTGGCCCGAAACGCCGGGTTGCCCGCCTATCGGTATACACTTCAGTATCAGACTCTTCTTGCCCGCCCCCTGCTTTTAACAGCAATGATAATCATCGCAGCGGCGGTTTCCCTTCGGGTATCCCGATTTGGTGGGTTGGGAAGCATGATTTTGGGTGGAATCGTCGCCGGGTTCGTGCTTTACGTTCTCTCCGAGCTTGCCAAGGACTTTGGCGGTGCGGGTATTGTTCCTCCGCTCGTCGCAGCCTGGGCGCCTGGAGTTTTTGGAGTACTTATGGGTTTGACGATCCTGCTACAACAGGAAGACGGGTAAGAAATCGTGATGCGTATCCTCACATCCTTGCCTGTTGACGTCGCAGACAGACGCCCCACGAAGTTGCGTTTCCTTGCAAAGCTGCTCGGAACCGTGGCCGCGATCGCGCTTGTTCAGGCCGGAAATTTTGCAACACTGGCACACGCGCAGGATGGAGTTGAGTCCGGCCTGGTTGGCGACCTTGATCCGAATGCGGAACTGGCTCTTGAATCCGATAATCTGACCTATGACTTCGATCGCGACCTGATTATCGCGACCGGTGACGTCCAGGTTTTCTATGACGGTGCAACGGTCGAAGCTCATAAGATCGTTTTTGATCGCAAGAATGGGCAGCTCAGCGCCTATGGCAATGTGATCCTGACCGAGCCGGACGGAAACGTGATCCGGACCGAGGAAATCACGCTTTCCGAAGATTTGGCCAACGGATTTGCCCGTGCGCTGCGCGTGGAAACCGCTGATCGCACGCGCATCACAGCCGATAGCGCTGAACGCGCCAACGGCAACACCACGACCTTTCAAAACGGCACGTACAGTGTCTACACCGGGCCGAAGAACCCGCCGGAAAAACCGCCGCTCTGGCGGATCAAATCGTCAACGATCATCCATGATAAACAGTCGAAGACGATCACCTACGAAGATGCCCGATTTGAATTCTTCGGGGTACCGATCGCCTACTTCCCGTATATGTCCATGCCGGACCCGTCTGTAAAGCGAAAATCTGGATTTCTGATCCCGAACTACGTTTTGTCGGACAAGCTGGGCTTGGGTGTATCCGTTCCCTATTATTGGGCCTTGAACCCGCACTATGACCTGACAACGACCATCACCCCCCTTACCCGTCAGGGTGTTCTGGGGGACGCAACCTTTCGCCATAGGCTCCGCTCCGGCGAATATACGATTTCGGCAGCTGGGATCAGCCAGGCGAACCAGTCGGAATTTAGCGGAACAAGCGGCGACAAACAGATCCGCGGAGCCGTTCGAACGACTGGTGCGTTTAACCTGACAGACAAATGGACCTACGGTTGGGATCTGATCCACAAGTCAGATCGTGCATTTCTTGCCGACTACAGCTTCACAAGCCTTGGCAACACCGAAAGATCAAACATATATCTTGATGGCTATACCGACCGGAATAGCCTGACGTTTCAAGGTTACGCGTTTTCGATCTCGCAGGAAGATTATCGAAACACCGCTTTGGATGCAGGCAAAGGTTTCTCGCCTGTTGGTCAGCAGCTCCAGGACAAGCAGGCTTTCGTTCTCCCTGTCATCGACTATGACTACGTGTTCAGCGATCCGATCGTGGACGGCGAGTTGTCACTGAAGGCCAATTTCACTTCGCTCACGCGTGCGGAGACCGATGCCTTCTCCCCTGACGGAGGAAACACCACGCGTTTCCGCGGCGTAGACGGCACATTCTCCAGACTGTCGGGCGAAGCCGAATGGCGTCGCACGTTCATCGATCCGCTCGGGCAGACATTCACTCCGTTTGCCTATGTTCGCGGTGATCTCTTCTGGCAGGCGTCATCCGACAATGATGTTGATCAACTGGCGGAAGAGGATTTCGCTGGTCGAGCCATGCCTGCAGCCGGTATTGAGTACCGCTATCCGATCGTCGCGACCTTCAATGGCGGAAACCAGATCATCGAACCAATCGCACAAGTCATTGTGCGTCCGGACGAACAGCGTATCGGCCAGCTGCCGAACGAAGACGCACAAAGTCTTGTATTCGATGCAACGACCCTATTCGAATACGACAAGTTCTCCGGCTTTGACCGCGCCGAAGGTGGGTCGCGCCTGAATCTTGGTCTGTCCTACAAGCTACAGCTGGACGGAGGCCACTATCTGAGTGCTCTCTTCGGTCGCTCTATACAGTTGTCCGGAGACAACTCCTTTGCCAAGGCAGACATTCTTGGCGCAGCCTCTGACTCTGGTCTTGAAAATCGTGAGTCCGATTATGTCGGCAGCCTCTATCTAGACACCCGTTACGGCGTGAAGGTAGGAACTCAAGCGCGCTTTGATGATGAAGATTTCTCCGTCAATCGTTTGCAGGCTCAGGCGCTGGCAACCTATGGTCCGGTCGTATCGTCTCTGACCTATGCCTTCCTTAACAAGAAGCCGAGCCTCGGCATCACCGATCCACGTGAGGAAATCGTCGGGTCAGCCAGCTTGAAACTTCTGGAAAACTGGCGGCTTTATGGTTCCTTCCGGTATGACCTTGAGAACGAAAACTTTGTTCAGGACGGTCTCGGCGTCGGTTATGACGACGAAGGTTTCTCCTTGTCGCTGTCTTACCTTGAAGACAGAAGCCGCAACGATGGTGAAGCGACGAACAAGACGATCTACTTCCGCATTGGCCTGCGCACGATCGGCGATTTCCAGCTATCTCAGGGGCTGGGGCAGCAATAAGCCCCGGCTCAACCAACCTGTTCTGGTTGAGTGTTGCCGGTTGACTGGTCCGACGCGCCACTTTACCGCTACATTTTGATGGTTCACAGGGATAGAACCACTTTCGGCAACGTGGACAAACTGGAAGCAGTGTGCAGAATTCGCTCTGCAACTATCAACGGACGAAGAAACCTCATGCGTAGAAGCCTCCATCAGATCATTCTGGCACTGCTCGTTGTTGCGGCAGGCTTCGGACCCACTGTGGCTCAGGCCGGGATCAAGGTGATCGTCAATGAGACACCGATCACCAACTACGATATCAGCCAACGCGCAAAGCTGATCCGCTTGATACAGCGCTCGTCCGTTGCTGCTTCCACGCGTGAAGCAGAACAGGAATTGGTTGAAGACCAGCTCCGCGTTGGAGAAGCGTCCCGGCTTGGCATTTCCGTCTCGGAGACGCAGGTCAACAATGCCTTTGCGAACATTGCAAGCAATGTGAAACTGACCCCGGCAAAACTGTCGCAAGCTCTTCGTCAGAGCGGCGTGAACCCGCAAACCCTGAAAGACCGTCTGAAAGCCCAGCTCGCCTGGCAACAGGCCGTGCAGCGCCGCTTCCGCAGCCAGATCAAGATTTCGGAATCGGATATTGTGACCGCCCTTCGCAAGTCTGATGACGAGAACAAGAACGTAAGTGTCGAATATGATCTGCAACGCGTAATCGTCGTCGTGCCAAAAAAGTCTTCAAAGGGCTTCCGCAACAAGCGTCTGGGTGAAAGCAACAGCATTCGCAAGGCCTTCGATGGCTGCGACAACCCCGGCGCCATCCTCGGCAAATACGAGGAAGTGGTGGTCCGTCCGATCGGCCGACGGCTTGAGACAGAGTTGCCCCCGCAAATGCGGACGGAAATAAACAAGACGTCTCTCGGCAAGCTGACATCGGCCCAACAAACGGAAGTCGGGTTTGAAATGATCGCCGTATGTGGCAAGCGTGAGATTGCTTCGGATATTGCGGCGCGGACGGAAGTGGAAAACGAATTGAGAGAAAAGGAAGGGGAACAGATGTCCCGCCGCTATCTCATGGACGTCAAGCGCCGCGCAACAATCGTCTACCCCTGATCACCGACGATGGTTCAGATCAAGAAACCTCTAGCCGTCACATGCGGCGAACCTGCCGGTATCGGTCCGGATATTGCGCTGTCATCGTGGGTAAACCGCAAGAAGCTTGAACTGCCTGATTTCTACATTCGCTCCGATGTTAAGCTTCTCGCAGACAGAGCCCAACGGCTGGGTCTGAAGGTTCCCCTTGCCGTTTGCGAGCCAGATCAGGCCTCGTCCCTCTTTTCCCGCGCGCTCCCCGTCGTTCAGACCGGTCCAGAGATTTTGGACAAGCCCGGTGAAGAACAGGCAGAAACAGCCGCGAGCGTCATCTCCTCTATCCGCAAGTCAGTGGAAGACGTGAAGAAGGGAGTTGCTGCAGCAGTTGTCACAAACCCGATCAACAAGGCAGCTCTCTACGGCCAGGGCTTCGAGTACCCCGGACACACTGAATATCTTGCGGCCCTTGCTGCCGAGATCTGGCAGATCCCGACACCCCGTCCGGTTATGCTGATCGCAGGTCCTGATCTGATGGTGGCCCCGGTGACCATTCATATCCCTCTTGCAAGTGTCCCAAGCGCCCTGACCACGGAGCTGATTGTTGAAACCGCGCGGATCACCCACAAGGATCTGCGTGAAAGGTTCGGGCTCCCCAATCCGACACTCGCCCTTTGCGGTCTCAACCCCCATGCAGGCGAAAATGCCACGATGGGAACCGAGGACCGTGACATCATTGAGCCAGCCGTCGCCCAGCTTCGCGCCGAAGGCCTCGATGTGCTCGGGCCCCTGCCCGCAGACACAATGTTTCACCGCGATGCACGCAACACCTATGACTGCGCGCTCGGCATGTATCACGATCAGGTTCTCATTCCCGCCAAGACGCTCGGTTTTGATGAAGCGGTGAATGTCACGCTCGGTCTGCCATTTGTGCGGACTTCACCTGATCACGGCACGGCCTACTCGCTCGCAGGCACCGGCATGGCCAAAATAGACAGCTTTGCCGCAGCTCTTCGTTTTGCTGCAGTGCTTGCTGATCCCACAGCAATGTAGACAGGCCTCCCATGGCACAAATTGATGATCTTCCGCCCCTTCGTGAGGTCATTGCGACCCATGGTCTCGATGCAAAGAAATCGCTCGGCCAGAACTTTCTGCTCGATCTCAACCTGACGTCTCGCATCGCCCGCTCTGCAGGAGCCCTGGAGGGCTACACTGTCCTTGAGGTTGGCCCAGGCCCCGGCGGGCTGACGCGTGCGCTTCTCGCCGCCGGCGCTGATCAGGTAATAGCAATCGAAAAAGACACCAGGTGCCTTCCGGCGTTGGCCGAAATATCAGACCATTACGACGGCCGCCTTCGGGTCATCAGCGACGACGCTCTCAAGGTCAACCCGACTTCCCTTGGCATCGACGGACCGATCCGTATCGTTGCCAATTTACCTTACAACGTCGGAACGCAGCTCCTCCTGAACTGGATCACCGGCGATGACTGGCCTCCGTTCTGGACCTCCCTGACCCTTCTCTTCCAAAAGGAAGTGGGAGAACGCATCGTTGCAAAGCCGGGCAGCAAGGCCTATGGGCGACTTGGAGTTCTGACAGGATGGCGCTGCCATTCGGGTATGCTGTTTGACATTGGACCCAAGGCGTTCACCCCGCCCCCGAAGGTGACTTCCAGCGTTGTTCACCTGACGCCGAACCCCTCCCCCTTGCCATGCAGCCTAAAAGATCTTGAGAAGGTCACACAGGCGGCTTTTGGACAAAGGCGAAAGATGTTGCGGGCGAGCCTGAAAAGCCTCGGAAAGGCTCCTGAGCCAATTCTGGAGGCCGCGGACATTCTGCCTACCTCGCGGGCCGAGGAAATCGATGTCGAAGGTTTCGTGCGGATCGCGAACGCGTTTTCCGGAAATTGAAAAGCAAAAACCCGCCAATCGGCGGGTTTTCTGGCAACTGCATCGGGCTGGGACCGGATTACCCGGCATCTCCCAGTGACCGTTCAAGGTCCCCGACCATGCCGTCGATCAAAGGTGCAATGGCGGGCGAGCGATGCTGCTTGTGGCGCTCGGCCCTCAGGATGGCGCGAACACTTTCATAGGCGCGCTCCAGATCATCATTGACGATCACATAGTCATATTTCGACCAATGACGCATTTCGCCGACAGCGGTCTTCAAACGGCGATTGATGACATCCTCGGCATCTTCCGCGCGGCGGCGCAGGCGTGATTTCATTTCGGCAATCGACGGCGGCAGAATGAAAATGGACACCACATCGCTTCGCATCTTGTCATAGAGCTGGAAGGTGCCTTGAATATCGATGTCGAACAGCACATCCCGGCCAGATTCCAGCGCGTTTTCAACCGGCCCACGCGGGGTCGCATAGTAGTTTCCGTGGACTTCTGCCCATTCAAGCAGCTCGTCATGCGCCTTAAGTTGCTCGAACCGCTTGTCATCGATGAAATGATAATGAACGCCATCCACTTCGGAGGACCGGCGCGGGCGCGTCGTCACCGAAATGGACAAGGAAAGATTGGTTTCCTTTTCCAGCAACAGACGCGCAATGGTGGACTTGCCTGCCCCGGAAGGCGAAGACAGCACAAGCATCAAGCCACGGCGCTGCTTGTCAGCCTGTTCGGCGCTGACACGTGTCCCGGCCAGTTCGGCGATTTCATCGCTCATCATTCACTCCAGATTTTGAATCTGTTCGCGCATCTGGTCGATGACCGATTTAAGGTCGAGACCAATTGCAGTCAGTTCCACGTCATTTGACTTGGAACACAAGGTGTTGGCTTCGCGGTTGAACTCCTGAGCCAAAAAGTCGAGGCGTCGCCCAACCGCACCGCCAGCTGCCAAAAGATCACGTGCTGCCTTCACATGGGCGACCAACCGGTCGAGTTCCTCACGAATATCAGCGCGTGTTGCAAGCAGCACCGCTTCCTGATGCAGGCGCTGGACATCGAATTGCCCCTGACTGCTCTCCATGAGTGTCGCGATCTGCGCAGCCAGCCGGGCCTTGATGGCCTCCGGTTGACGGGCCGGCAACACTTCTGCAGCTTCGGTCAGATCCGCAATCCGCGACAGCTGGTTGGCAAGCAAGTCACCGATGGCCGCGCCTTCCGTGTGGCGCATGTCAACAAGATCAAGCAGGGCTCCGTCCAGCGAGGTCAGGAGCGCAGCATGAAGCTCGTCACGCGCAGCCTCGTCGTCCTCGGGTTCCTGATATTCGAACACGCCCTTTTGCGCCAGAATGCCATCGAGGCTCGGTGGCGGCAAATCCGGCATCCGTGATCGCAGGAGGTCTACGGCAGAGAGAACCGCTTCCAAAGCACTCTCGTTAATCGCCAGCGTTGCTTCGGATTGGTCCCGTTGCATGGACAGGCCGATATTCACATTGCCGCGCTTGAGAAGCTTTCCGGCCCGTTCCTTGATCTTGACCTCAAGCCCTTCAAGTCCGGTCGGAATGCGGACGCGGACGTCCAGTCCCTTGCCGTTGACAGATCGGAGTTCCCACGCCCACCGAACGGCTCCGGCCTCGCCCGCCGATCGGGCAAATCCTGTCATGCTGGCTAACGCCATGGGGTTTCTCCGTTTCCGCCAACCCCGCCGCTCACCGCAAGCGGGACTGGATCAGTTATTGGCTTTCTGGTCCGAAGTACCGTTCTTTTCAGCCTCGCGGCGCTCCCGCTCGATCTGACGCCACTTGCGAACATTGGCCTGATGCTGCTCGTAGGTCTCGGCGAAAACGTGACCACCCGTGCCGTCAGCAACAAAGAAGAGGTCCTTGGTCCGCGAAGGATTGGCAACCGCTTCCATGGCCGCACGACCCGGATTGCCGATCGGTCCCGGCGGCAATCCGTCGATCTGATAGGTATTGTATTTGTTTTCAGCCTTCAATTGCGATTGTGTGATGGCTGAGCGATCTGTCGTCCAGGCTTCACCACCAAAGAGGCCATAGAGGATCGTCGGGTCGGACTGAAGACGCATGCTCTTGTTCAGGCGATTGACAAACACGCCGGCAACTCGAGAGCGTTCGTCCGCCTTGGCAGTTTCCTTCTCTACCACGGAGGCCAGCGTCACCAGTTCCTCAGGTGTCTTGATCGGAAGATCGGCGACACGGCGCTCCCAGATCTCCTTGAGAGCCTTGGCTTGCGCAGCTTTCATCTGGTCGATGATCTGCTGGCGCGTTGTGCCGCGGGTGAAGGAATAGGTCTCAGGCAACAGTTCGCCTTCCCCCGGAACCTCTTCCACTTCCCCAACAAGAACCGGATGCGCGCGGACACGTTCCACGATCTGCGCTGTCGTCCAGCCTTCCGGAATGGTGACGGCATGGTTCACCGCATTCCCTTCGACAAGGTCGGTCATCACCTGGCGCATGGAAACACCGGGCGCGAAGGCATATTCCCCGGCCTTCAGCTTTTTCTCGTTCTTGTAGAAGCGAACACCCAGATTGAAGATCAGGTCGTCCGCCCAGTCGTCGGCAATCACGCCCTTGTCGGTCAGTCGGTCGGTGATGCCGGAAAGACCGGCGCCGGACGAAACGATCACGGTTGCGTCCTGCTTCAGCGGGCCTGCCTGCTCGAATTTCTGCTTGCCGAGGTAAAGCCCCGCACCAACGGCGACCAAGGCGAACACGGTCAGCGTGATGAGCATGTTGATGAGGATCACGACAGGATTGCGCACATGCCGAGAACGTGGAGGTGGACCTGGAGCCACTTCCGGCTGCAGGGCTTCCCGCGGGCTTTTCGGTTTGATGCGCATAAATGGCCTCCTGAAGCCGAATCTACGAGGCAAAAGGGCGTCCTGAGACGCCCTTTTCAATACCGGTTGCAGTGAAGTGATTCACCGTTCCAGCAAGCAGTTAAACCGACTTATGCGGCAACTTTGCGGAAAATCAAGGATGCATTCGTGCCGCCAAACCCGAAGGAGTTGGACAGAGCCACATCGATGTTCATTTCCTTCGGCTTGTGCGCCACAAGGTCAATCGCGGTTTCGACCGACGGATTTTCCAGATTCAGTGTCGGCGGAGCGATGCTGTCGCGGATGGCAAGAACGGAGAAGATCGCCTCAACCGCACCCGCAGCACCCAGAAGGTGACCAACGGAGGATTTGGTGGAAGACATGGTGACCTTGCTTGCCGCATCGCCGACGAGACGCTCGACAGCCCCGAGCTCGATGGTGTCTGCCATCGTGGACGTGCCATGGGCGTTGATGTAGTCGATGTCAGCTGCCGTCAGGCCTGCGCGCTTGAGAGCGGCGCTCATGCAGCGATAGGCACCATCACCGTCTTCGGACGGAGCCGTGATGTGGAAGGCATCGCCGGAAAGGCCATAGCCAACAACTTCTGCATAGATCTTGGCGCCACGAGCCTTGGCGTGCTCGTATTCTTCAAGAACGACGATACCAGCGCCCTCACCCATGACGAAGCCGTCACGGTCGCGGTCATAGGGACGCGAAGCGGTCTGGGGAGCATCGTTATATTTTGTGGACAGAGCCTTGCAGGCGGCAAAACCGGCCAGCGACAGGCGGCAGACCGGGGATTCCGTTCCACCGGCAACCATCACATCCGCATCGCCAAACGCGATCAGACGGGCAGCGTCACCGATTGCGTGGGCACCTGTCGAACAAGCCGTCACCACCGAATGGTTCGGGCCCTTGAGGCCGTGACGAATGGAGACATGACCACTTGCGAGGTTGATCAGGCGACCGGGAATGAAGAACGGGCTGATACGGCGCGGACCCTTGTCCGCAAGCACGTGCGCCGCTTCCTCGATGCCCTGAAGGCCACCGATGCCTGACCCGATCAGCGCGCCGGAGCGAGCCTGATCTTCGTAGGATTCTGGCTTCCAGCCGGAATCGGCCATGGCCTGATCCGCTGCTGCAACTGCATATATGATGAAGTCGTCGACCTTGCGCTGCTCCTTCACTTCCATCCAGTCGTCCGGATTGAAGGCGCCTTCGGAGGTTTCGCCAAGCGGGATCTGACAGGCGATCTGACAGGCCAGGTCATCAACTTGGAAATTCGTGACCTTGGCAGCACCGCTTTTGCTCGCGAGAATGTTTTTCCAGGTGGTATCAACGTTTCCGCCAAGCGGAGACACCATACCCAAACCAGTAACGACGACTCGTCTCATGTACCTGCACTTAATTATGCACAAGCGGGACATAGAGCCCCGCTTGCTGAAAAAATTCGGATTATTCCAGGAGGATTAAGCCGGGTTGGCTACCAGGAACTTCACTGCATCGCCAACGGTCAGGATGGTCTCGGCTGCATCGTCCGGGATTTCAACGCCGAACTCTTCTTCGAAAGCCATGACCAGCTCGACGGTGTCGAGGGAGTCAGCGCCCAGATCGTCGATGAAGCTTGCGCCTTCAACAACCTTCTCTGCGTCCACACCGAGGTGCTCAACGACGATTTTCTTTACACGATCAGCGATGTCGCTCATTTTTCACTTCCTTGATTATCAACTCTAGCCCGTCCACGCGAAGCACCCGAAACAGTTTTCTCGGATCAGATGCAAACTCGCGGCCGAAATCTCGTCCAGGCTGAGGGATATTCAGAACAGAACGTTCCCCACCCTTTTTGGAACAATCGGCGGGTAGGTATCACACTTTGAACACCTTGACCAGCCAGTCCCGGTAGCAGTTTTTGCACCGGAAACCTTTTTGCAACAAGAGCAAAAAGCTCTTTTAAATCATAGCCATGCCGCCATTCACATGGAGCGTTTGACCGGTAACGTATGCAGCCTCGTCGCTTGCGAGGTAAAGCGCAGCCGACGCAATTTCGTGCGAAGTGCCCAAACGACCGGCCGGAACGGAGCCCAGGATCGATTCCTTTTGCTTCTCGTTCAGCGCGTCGGTCATGGCTGTTTCAATGAAACCCGGGGCAATGGTGTTGACCGTGATGTTCCGGCTTGCAACTTCGCGTGCGAGCGACTTGTACATGCCGATCATGCCAGCTTTGGCTGCAGCATAGTTGGCCTGTCCCGGGTTACCGGTGACGCCGACAACCGAAGTAATTCCGATGATGCGGCCGCTGCGGCGCTTCATCATGCCCTTGATCGCCGCGCGGCAGATGTGGAAACCGGAGGTCAGGTTGACTTCCAGAACCTGATCCCACTCCTCGTCCTTCATGCGCATGAAGATGTTGTCGCGGGTGATGCCGGCATTGTTCACCAGAATATCCAGCGATCCCATGGCGCCTTCCGCCGTCGGAACGAGAGCTGCAACCGCTTCGCGATCAGACAGGTTTGCAGGCGTCACATGCACACGCTCGCCAAGCTCGGATGCCAGTGCCTCCAGCTTCTCAGCGCGCGTTCCGGAGATCGCAACAGTTGCGCCTTGCGCATGCAGCGCTCTGGCGATGTCTGCGCCGATGCCACCAGTCGCGCCGGTTACCAGAGCGGTCTTGCCTTCAAGGCTGAACATGGTCATTTCCTTTTTCAGTTCGAACCGTACACAGGGAACGACCCACGTACGGCTTGGTAATCAGATGCGGTCTGAGGATCAGGCGTTCAAGAGCTCAAACAGCGCGTCGATGTCAGCAGGAGCATTGACCGGCTGCGCGGTGGCTGAGCGTTCGATACGCTTCATCATGCCGGAAAGAACCTTGCCGGAGCCTACTTCGACAAAGGTTGTCACACCATTGGCCGTAAGCCAGCCCATGGATTCCCGCCAGCGAACGGTGCCTGTAACCTGCTCGACGAGACGATTGCGGATTTCCGCTGGATCGGTGATCGGAGCGGCCAGAACGTTTGCGACAAGCGGAACCTTCGGGGCGATAATATCCGCACCGGCAAGCGCTTCTGCCATCGCATCGGCGGCAGGTGCCATCAGGGCGCAATGGAACGGTGCACTGACCGACAGCATCATGGCGCGCTTGGCTCCGCGTGCCTTGGCAATCTCGACGGCGCGTTCAACGGCGGCCATGTGCCCGGAGACAACAACCTGACCCGGCGCATTGTCATTGGCTGCCTGACAGACTTCGCCCTGCGCGGCCTCCTCGGCCACCTTCCGGGCGTCTTCAAAATCGAGGCCGAGAAGGGCGGCCATGCCACCCTGCCCGACCGGAACGGCATTCTGCATCGCATCGCCGCGAATGCGCAGAAGGCGGGCTGCCGTGGACACATCAAGGCTACCGGCTGCTGCAAGAGCAGAGTATTCACCAAGGGAGTGACCGGCCACATAGGAAACGGAAGCGGCCAGATCGAGACCACGAGCTTCGAGTACCCGCATGGTCGCAAGGCTAACCGCCATCAGGGCCGGCTGCGCATTGGCCGTAAGGGTCAGCTCGTTTTCAGGGCCTTCCCACATCAAGGTGGAGAGCTTCTGGCCAAGTGCCTCATCCACCTCGTCAAAGACAGCCTTGGCTTCGGCAAATGTATCCGCCAGTTCCTTGCCCATCGAGACTGCCTGACTGCCCTGTCCGGGGAAGATGAAAGCAATGGTCATGAGCGGGTGCCTCCGGCGTCTTGGTAAGCTGCGACCGGTCAGGTCGCCTGAAATCTGGTTCAAAGGCTGTCGGCCAGGTCTCGAAACCGTCTGATCTGCCTTGCCAACCTTGGCGCGAGGCTATGGTACGGAAGGTACGGCAATGTCAAGGCCGAGCGGAGATCTCCAACCTTTTTGTCAGCTCACGTGTCCTGTCGAAGACAACAAATCGAGCACAGTCAATACGTGCAAAGATTTTTACCTGCAAATTATCCGCGTAAATAACAACAGCTTATTGAATACATAAACAGAATAAATTCTACGGAAAACCCCTGCTACCGTAATATATCACAAGTACAATTTTCCGAAAATCACATGATCGTTAAATATCCAAAACCGGCACCTTGGGCAGTTCGAAGTGCAAAAAGCTCTTCAGATGTTACAAGCGCATTTTACGGCCTCGCGAAGTCGTCAGCGCAGGCACGTGTTGACCAAGTGCGGCCCAATACACTTTCCCGACGCGGCTTTTTGGCAGCGTTGGCAGGCTCGGTCACGGTTGCGACGTCCCTCATCCCGGCGAAAGGCCACGCGGCCTTCTCCGCCTACCGACAAATCCAATCTGAAAAGGACCTTTGCAGCAACAGTTATCTTTTTGAAGATAACAGCCACTGCGTCCTGATCGACGTCCAGCTGGCGCATGAGCAAGCCGCAAGCGTCATAGAAGACATAAAGGCCACCGGAAAAACCCTGCAGTCAATCTTCATCACGCACGCACACCCCGAGAACATCGCAGCCCTGAAACATATCGGCCCGGCCTTCCCGAAGGCAGATATCATCAGCACCGCAAGCACCCTCGATATGCTGGAGTTTGCAGCAAGCAGCTGGCCCGCATTTCACAACCGGTTCCGGGAAGCTTCCAACGGTCCAATCGATTGCGGCTCTCTCGAATTTGAATGCCTGAACCTTGAGGCGGATGAATTTGGCGCCCCTCTGGTCCTGTTCGAACCCGTCATGAAAGCTCTTGTTGGCGGTAGCCAGATTGTCGAGGGCCAGCACCCTTCCCTCGACAATCGAAAAATCAGCACGCGGCGGCACAATCTCCAGGCCATCACGGATCGGTGGGACTATATGTTTGTCCTGCCGGGTCATGGGCAAATAGGCGCACCAGACCTTGTTGCAGAAAATCGGGCCTATCTGGACCTGGTGGAAACCCTGCAGCTGGAAGGGTTCACCAGACAATCCGCTCGTGAGATCGTCCTGTCGCGATTTCCCGACTACAAATATCCCGAAACGCTGGAAGCCAGTTTGAAGTCACTCTTCCCCCTGACTTGAAGCAGCACTCTCCAATCGGCCAAGTTTCGGGAAAAACGGGCTCGATCGGCCTTGCATTTTTCCCAGAACCGAGTATGAAGCGCTTCTCGTTTGGAAACCCGGCTGGGGGCTGAACGGAAGGACCGAAAGGTCAGGACACTTAAAACACGTCCGTCTTCCCGTGTCTCCGCTCTCGTTAGAATTCTCGTCCCTTTCCGAAGGATACGAGGAGGCTTTGCGCCGGTTTCCGATGGCAAACACTAGAAAGGGCACAAGTTTCATGCCTCTTTATGAGCACGTGTTCCTGGCACGCCAGGACGTTTCGGCCCAGCAGGTCGAACAACTTGTTGAGCATTACAAAGGCGTTCTCGAATCTGGCGGCGGTTCCGTCGGCAAGATCGAGAACTGGGGTCTCCGCTCCCTCGCTTACCGCATCAAGAAGAACCGCAAGGCTCACTACACTCTGATGAACATCACTGCTCCGCATGCAGCGGTCGCAGAAATGGAACGTCAGATGGGCCTTTCCGAAGACATCCTTCGTTTCATGACCTTCAAAGTTGAAGAGCATGAAGAAGACCAGTCTGCCATGATGCAGAAGCGCGACCGCGACGATCGTCGTGGCGGCCGTGGCGAGCGTGGTGACCGCGGCGATCGTGGTGACCGTGGTGATCGCGGCGACCGTCCGGCTCGTGACCGCGCTCCGCGCCGGAATGATGGGGAGTAAGAAGAATGGTAGATATCGCACAACTTCCGACCCGTCGTCCTTTCTTCCGTCGCCGGAAGACCTGCCCGTTCTCCGGTGCAAACGCTCCGAAGATCGACTACAAGGACATCCGTCTCCTGCAGCGCTACATTTCCGAGCGTGGCAAGATTGTTCCGAGCCGCATCACCGCCGTTTCTGCAAAGAAGCAGCGTGAACTGGCCCGCGCCATCAAGCGTGCTCGCCTGCTCGGCCTTCTGCCGTTCGTGATCAGCTAGGCGCTGTTCTTCAGATAACGCTCCGGCCCAGCCGGAGCGTCCCGAACTGGGGCTGCGGGCAAACCGGCCTCTAACCGCCTGAATGGCGGGACAGTATGGAGAAATCCAATGCAAGTTATCCTTCTTGAGCGTATCGCTCGCCTTGGCCAGATGGGCGACACCGTTCGTGTTCGCGACGGCTATGCACGCAACTTCCTTCTGCCGCAGGGCAAGGCCCTTCGCGCCAACAAGTCCAACATGGAGCGTTTCGAGCGTGAACGCGCTCAGCTGGAAGCTCGTAACCTCGAGCGCCGCGAAGAAGCAACTGCAGTTGCTTCCAAGCTGGACGGCGAAGCTCTGATCATGATCCGCTCTGCTGGTGAAACCGGCCAGCTCTATGGTTCAGTTTCCACTCGCGACATCGCGGACGGCCTGACCGCAGCCGGCTTCACCGTTGGTCGTAGCCAGGTTGAACTGCGCTCTCCGATCAAGACGATCGGCCTGCACACTGTTGCAATCCGCCTCCACCCGGAAGTGGAAGTTGGCGTGACTGTCAACGTTGCACGCTCTGAAGACGAAGCCGTTCGTCAGGCTGCTGGTGAAGACCTCAGCACGCCCGATCATGACGTCTTCGAATTCGAAGAAGAAGAAGCTGAAGAGGGCGAAGGCAACGAGGAAGAAGCTGCAGAAGAGCAGGCTTGATCCTCCGTTCCTGACGGACCTTCACATTCGAAAACCGGCAGCCTGCGCTGCCGGTTTTTTTGTTCGGGGCGCAGTGTTCGACTTAAGGATATTAACACTTTCGCCCACGGTTCTTCTGACGGGTTCTTTCAGCCTTTACCGATAAAAGTGCGAGAGGTAATCCGCAGATTTTTGCGAAAAACACTGTATTTTCTCACTAATTTTCCACAGCTCCGCTGAGTCCGTTTTAGGCCCCTACGTCAAGGTAAAATCCCATCTTTCCCCGCTGATTTTAACCACTCGGTGGGAATCGCCCGTGCATACTCGTCAAGCCTTGAAGGCATATTATTCTTGGCGATAGTGCAAGCATGACAGGGCTCTCGGGGGACAAGATGAAAGGCACTTTGCAGACAGTTGAGGCAGATACGTCGCTCCAGAAGGTTGCGCCTCACAATGCCGAGGCCGAGCGCCAGCTGCTGGGTGCAATCCTCGTGAACAACGAGACCTATTACCGTGTCTCCGACTTCCTCGAGCCGCACCATTTCTTCGTGCCGCCGCATCAGGACATTTATGAAAAGATCGGGCATCTGATCCGGGCCGGAAAGACCGCGTCGCCGATCACGCTGAAGACCTTTTATCCGGCTGACGCCAAGATCGCGGACCTAACTGCCACCCAGTTCCTCTTGCGCCTTGCCGCCGACGCAGCCTCGATCATCAACGCGGAAGATTATGGCCGCACGATTTATGACCTTGCCCTGCGCCGGAATCTGATCCGCATTGGCGAAGACATGGTCAACATCGCCTATGACGCCCCGATTGACGTGCCGCCCGCCCAGCAGATCGATGATGCCGAGCGCCGACTGTTCGAACTGGCTGAAACGGGACGGAGCGAGGGCGGTTTCGTCAGCTTTGGTGACGCGCTCACCGAAACGATCGAGATGGCCCACGCGGCCTATAATCGAGAAGGTGCCCTGTCCGGCATTTCCACCGGCCTGCGTGAGCTGGATCGTCTCATGGGCGGCCTGCAGCATTCCGACTTGATCGTCCTTGCGGGTCGTCCTGCGATGGGCAAGACGTCGCTTGTAACCAATATCGCCTATAACGTTGCGCAATCTTATCAGGCGGAAGAACAGCAGGACGGGTCGATCAAAACCGTCAATGGCGGTGTCGTCGGTTTCTTCTCTCTCGAAATGTCGGCCGAACAGCTGGCAACACGTATCATTTCCGAGCAGGCAGAGATCTCGTCCTCCAAGATTCGCCGCGGTGACATTTCAGAAGCCGAGTTCGAGAAGCTTGTCGCCTGCACTCAGACCATGCAATCGGTGCCCCTTCACGTCGACCAGACCGGTGGTATCTCCATTGCATCGCTCGTTGCCCGCGCCCGTCGTCTCAAGCGCCAGCGCGGCCTCGACCTCATCATCGTCGACTATATTCAGCTCCTGTCCGGCTCGCAGAAGAACAGCGGCAACCGTGTTCAGGAAATCACCGAAATCACCACCGGCCTGAAAGCCCTGGCAAAGGAACTGAATGTTCCGGTCATTGCCCTCTCCCAGCTCTCTCGTCAGGTGGAATCGCGTGACGACAAACGCCCGCAGCTCTCCGACCTTCGCGAATCGGGCTCCATCGAGCAGGACGCGGACGTGGTGATGTTCGTTTACCGCGAGGAGTATTACCTCTCCAAGACCGAGCCGGATCCCGACACCGCCGAATATGCGGCTTGGGAAGCCAAACACAATGCGGCCAAGGGCAAGGCGGAAGTAATCATCGCGAAGCAGCGTCACGGGCCGACCGGCACAGCAAACCTGCACTTCGAAGGCCAGTACACCCGCTTCTCCGACCTTGCGGAAGAAGATCACCTGCCGGAGCGGATGGAGTAGCCGAGCTTTTCACGAGATGGCCGCCCAAGGGCGGCCATTTTGTTATCTGAAAGCCCACCTTGCGCGGTTCGGCCGACTTGGCCATAGTCCGAAAAATGACCGATGCAGCATCAGATTCCCTTTTCGGCGGCAGGCTGACCATTGACCTTGACGCCATCGTCTCCAATTGGCGGTTTCTCAAGGACAAGCTTGCTACAGGTTCCGAGTGCGCAGCGACCGTAAAGGCAGATGCCTATGGAACCGGTCTCACGCAGACGGCAAAGGCGCTTTATGACGCCGGGTGCCGGACCTTCTTTGTTGCCCTTCCTGTCGAGGCCCTGAAACTTTGCCGAGGCATGCCCGAGGCGAAAATCTATGTGCTTGACGGGCTGTTTCCCGGAACCGCCGAGACACTGGTAGAAAAGGGACTTCGGCCGGTTCTCGGATCGGTGGAGGAAATCCGCGAATGGGCCGATTTCTGCCGTACCACCCAAATACGTCATCCCGCCGCGCTCCATGTCGACACCGGCATCCACCGGCTTGGTCTATCGGCAGATGAATTCGACGCCGTCATGAAGGATGCGGATCTGATCGGCAGCTTCACGCCGACCCTGATCATGTCGCACCTTGCCTGCGGATCGGACCCGGCACACCCGAAGAACCGCGATCAGCTGGCGAAGTTCCGGGCGATGACAGCCCCCTATCCGGACATCCCGAAGTCACTGGCCAATTCCGCAGGGGTCTTTCTGGGAAGCGATTTCCATTTCGATCTCGTGCGGCCAGGCATTTCGCTTTATGGCGGCAAGGCCATCGATACAGCTCCCAATCCGATGCAGCCCGTTGCACAGGTGGAAGCCCGCATCATGATGGTGCGCGATGTACCTGTCGGCGACACGATTGGATACAGCGCGACCCAAACCGCAAAACGTTCCCTCAAGGTGGCTGTTGTGGCTGCCGGATATGCAGACGGGATGATCCGCCGCGCCGGATCAACTGACGCGGCTCCCGGAGCCTTTGGCGTGATTGGGGGGCACAAGGCTCCAATTCTGGGGCGGATATCCATGGACATGATCACTCTGGATGTGACGGATATCCCGGCGCACCTCGTCCGGCGTGGAGCATTCGTGGAAATGCTGGGGCCGCAGGTTGCGGCCTCCGATCTGGCAGCGTATGCCGAGACCATCGATTACGAATACCTGACGAGTCTCGGGCGCCGATTCCAGCGACGCTACGCCTCGATCGCTTAACCCCCGGGAGCACGCCCCTGCATGGCTCGCAGATCCTCTCAGTTCATTTGCCAATCCTGCGGCGCGGTTTCCAGCAAATGGACCGGCCGCTGCGAACCGTGTGGCGAGTGGAACTCGATTATCGAGGAACAGACAGGCGCCGGCATTGGAGGTGGCCCGGGCAAGCCACCAAGGTCCAAGGGCCGCGTGGTGGAGCTTGTCGGCCTGCAGGGAGATGCCAAGGAAGCTCCCCGCATTCAGGCCAAGGTCGCCGAACTTGACCGGGTAACCGGTGGCGGTTTCGTCAAGGGCTCTGCGCTGCTCGTCGGCGGCGATCCGGGCATCGGCAAGTCGACCCTTCTCATTCAGGCCGCAGCAGCCCTCGCCAATCTGGGGCATCGCACGGTCTATATCTCGGGCGAAGAAGCCATTGGTCAGGTGCGGCTGCGGGCAGAGCGTCTCGGCCTCGCGCAGGCCCCTGTCGCTCTTGCGGCGGAAACCAGCGTGGAGGACATTCTCGCCACGCTGGAGGCAAGCCCTCCCCCTGCTCTGCTCATTCTTGATTCGATCCAGACCCTTTGGACCGATCAGGTCGATTCGACTCCCGGCACCGTGACTCAGGTCCGCGCCTCGGCCCAAGCCATGGTACGCTACGCCAAACGAACCGGCACGACCCTCGTCCTTGTTGGCCATGTCACCAAGGACGGGCAGATCGCGGGACCAAGAGTTGTGGAACACATGGTCGATGCCGTGCTTTATTTCGAAGGCGATGGCGCCCATCAGTACCGCATCCTGCGCTCGGTCAAGAACCGCTTCGGAGCAACCGACGAGATCGGCGTATTCGAGATGACGGGTAAGGGTCTGGTGGAAGTCGCCAACCCCTCCGCGCTCTTTCTCGGTGATCGTAGTACCACGGCACCCGGCGCTGCCGTCTTTGCCGGACTGGAAGGCTCGCGCCCACTTCTCATTGAAGTTCAGGCACTTGTGGCCCAATCCTCTCTCGGCACGCCACGGCGTGCGGTCATCGGGTGGGATTCTGCACGGCTTTCCATGATCCTTGCGGTGCTGGAAGCGCGATGCGGTGTACGCTTTTCCCAACATGACGTATATTTGAACGTCGCAGGAGGCCTGAAGATCAACGAGCCGGGAGCCGATCTTGCTGTTGCTGCAGCCCTTATCTCCTCGCTCAGTGGTCTTGCCCTTCCGGCCAATTGCGTCTATTTCGGCGAAATCAGTTTGTCCGGCGCAATCAGGCCCGTTGCCCAGGCGCCTGCCAGACTGAAAGAGGCCCAGAAACTGGGCTTTGAACAGGCCTATTGTCCGGAAGGAAACCTGAAGGACAAAATGGCAAACGGATTTTCGGCGACAGGTCTCCCAGAACTTGGGGACTTTGTCGCAAAACTCGCGGTTCGCTCTGGTGCGTCGCCACAAGACTGACGCATTCTCTACGCAAACCTCGAAGCGCAAACAGAGGACTTATACCCAAGATGCCGATCACGCTGCTGGACGGAATCCTTCTCGCCATCATGCTGGTTTCGGCCGTACTGGCCATGATCCGTGGCTTCGTGCGCGAAGTGCTTTCGATCGCTTCCTGGGTTGCCGCAGCCATTGCTGCCTATCTGCTGTATGATCAGGTCCTGCCCATCGCAAAGCAATATATCAACCACCCGATGGTGGCGCTTGGTGCTTCTGTGGCAGCCGTGTTCCTTGTCACGCTGATCATCGTCTCCTATATCACCATGCGGATATCCGATTTCGTGCTCGACAGCCGCATCGGCGCTCTGGACCGGACCCTCGGTTTCCTGTTCGGCGCTGCTCGTGGCCTCTTGCTGGTCGTTGTCGCCATGATGTTCTTCAACTGGTTCGTTGTTCCCGAACAGCAGCCCAACTGGATCCTGCAGGCCAAGTCCCGTCCGATCCTGTTGTCAGTTGGTGAACGCCTTGTCAGCATCCTGCCGGAAGACCCGGAAAAGGAAATTCTGGACCGCATTCGTGGCGCAACTTCTGCACGCACGACACAACAGCCTGTTGCAGAAGGCGATGAGCCTGAGTATAGCGCGTCTGAGCAACAGGCCCTGGACAGGCTGACCACCCAGTAAACGGGCAGCCTGACCGCTTGACATGAAGACCGGCAATTCCGGTCCCTTTAAAATCTGACAAGGAGTCTCGCCATGGCGGGTGATGCCTTTATGGATGAGCCGTTCGATCCGGATGCGGATCGACTGCGGGAAGAATGTGGTGTTTTCGGTATTCTCGGCCATGAAGACGCAAGCGCGCTGACAGCGCTAGGCCTGCACGCCCTGCAGCACCGCGGTCAGGAAGCAGCCGGCATCGTGACCTTCGACAATGACCAGTTCCGCGCGGAGCGGCACCTCGGTCTGGTTGGCGATCACTTCTCCAACGCGGAAACGATTGGCCGCCTGACAGGTGCAGCTGCCGTCGGCCACGTTCGCTACTCCACCACCGGCGAAACCATCCTGCGTAACGTCCAGCCGCTTTTTGCAGAGCTGGATGGCGGCGGCATCGCCATCTGTCATAATGGCAACTTCACCAACGCACTGACCCTTCGTCAGGGCCTTATCCGCGACGGCGCGATCTGCCAGTCGACCTCGGACTCCGAAGTGGTCCTGCAGCTGGTCGCCCGCTCCCGTGAAAAGAAGATCGTCGACCGCTTCATCGACGCCATCACCCACATGGAAGGCGCCTATGCGCTCGTTGCCCTGACAGCCAAGAAGCTGATCGGCGCACGCGATCCGCTCGGCATTCGCCCGCTTGTTCTGGGTGACCTCAATGGCGCGCCGATCCTTGCCTCGGAAACCTGTGCGCTCGACATCATCGGCGCCAAGTTCATCCGCGAAGTCGAAAACGGCGAAGTCATCGTCTGCACATCCACCGGGATTGAATCCTTCTTCCCCTTCGGTCGCAAGCCCGCACGCCCTTGCATTTTCGAATACATCTACTTCTCGCGCCCCGACTCCATCGTCGGCGGTCGCAGCGTCTATGATGTGCGCCGCGAAATGGGCCGTCAGCTTGCCCGCGAATCCCACGCGGAAAGCGATGTTGTCGTGCCCGTTCCGGACAGCGGCGTTCCTGCGGCAATCGGTTACAGCCAGGAATCCGGTGTTCCCTTCGAACTCGGCATCATCCGCAACCACTATGTTGGCCGAACCTTCATCGAACCGACCCAGTCGATCCGCGCTCTCGGCGTGAAGATGAAGCACTCCGCCAACCGCTCCCAGATTCAGGGCAAGCGCGTCACCCTGATTGACGACAGCCTTGTGCGCGGCACTACTTCGGTGAAGATCGTGCAGATGATCCGCGAAGCAGGCGCGGCAGAAGTTCACTTCCGCCTGGCCAGCCCGCCGATCCGCTATTCCGACTATTACGGGATCGACACGCCGGAACGCGAACGCCTTCTGGCCGCCCGTTACAGCCTTGAAGAAATGAAGAACTATATCGGCGCGGACTCCCTCGCCTTCCTGTCCGTGGACGGCATCTACCGCGCCATGGGCTATGATTGCCGCGACAAGGACCAGCCGCAGTTCACCGACCATTGCTTCACTGGCGACTATCCGACGCCACTGACAGACCTTGCAGGCGATCAGGACTTTGTCCGCTCGCCGCGTCTGGTGGAAGTGCGATAGGACGGTCATGGAAAAGGATTTCGAAGGTCGCGTTGCTCTCGTGACCGGTGCCTCGCGCGGCATCGGCTATGAACTGGCAAGACAACTGGGCGCCCGCGGGGCGCAGGTCATTGCCATTGCCCGCACCGTGGGCGGACTTGAAGAACTGGATGATGCCATCAAGCAGGCTGGCGGCCCGTCCGCAACGCTGGTACCGGTGGACCTGAAGGACTTCGATGCGCTCGACCGTCTGGGGGCTGCGATCTTCGAACGCTGGAAGAAGCTGGATATCCTGATCGGCAACGCGGCGATGGCAGCAACGCTGTCGCCCGTCGGCCATATCAAGGTGAAGACCTTTGATGAGG
The DNA here is from genome assembly GCF_008711325.1 of Roseibium sediminis. Taxonomy (GTDB): domain Bacteria; phylum Pseudomonadota; class Alphaproteobacteria; order Rhizobiales; family Stappiaceae; genus Roseibium; species Roseibium sediminis. The sequence goes on along the minus strand of NZ_VXDB01000018.1, from coordinate 64,989 downwards.
CGATGGCAACCAATGTCACCGCCAATTACCGCCTGCTGCGCTCTCTGGACGTTCTGTTGCGCCAGTCGGATGCCGGACGTGCGCTCTTCCTGACTGACGGCCATGTGCGCACCACAACGCCGTTCTGGGGCCTGCAGGCAACCACCAAGGCAGCGCTTGAAGCCATGGTGAAGACCTACGCCGCAGAGACCGAAAAAACCGCCATGCGGATCAATCTGGCCGACCCCGGCCCGGTCCGCACAGGCCACAGAGCCAAGGCGATGCCCGGTGAAGACCCGGACAAACTCCCCAAACCCGAATCCGTCGCCACCGACCTTCTGAAACTCGTCGGCAAGGACGTGACCGAGACCGGAAAGGTGTTCGACCGGGTAAAGGGCGTCTGGGGCTGAGGCATGACATTCGGTCTGGCGACCGAATGCAATCTGCTTGTAGATTGATCGTCAGAATTGCACATCGCTCCCGACTTGACTCCTTGTGACGGTTGCCTTTCTTCTGGACTCCGTATTTTTACGTGTATCTTGAATGAAATGCGTAGTCACATGCCGGGCAGTCGATTTTCAGCTATGTTTTCCGCAGCCGCCTTGTTTGTCGGGCTTGGGGCTGCAGGGGCTTTTGCGCAAAATGATGAGCGGTTTGTGTACCGAAACGACAATGGGTTGGAAATCCGGCTGCTCGCGCAGGCGGGTGTCAACCTAGTTGGCGAAAGCAACCTCTTCTGGACCCTGTCGGACACGTTTGCCCGCAGTGCCGACTATGAGACCGACAAGGTCTGGGTGGAATACTACGCCAAACCCGGTGTCAGTATCTCCCAGACCCTCCCCGGCGATCTGTCGCTATACGGCAAGGCCTCTCTCGTTGCCTCCTACACGCAGGGTCTGGATGCCTATGACGAGGGCGACAGCGGGCGCATCACTCTGGAAGAAGGCTATGTCGGCATCGCCAAGCGCTTCAGCGCGCTGTCGGAGGCGGATTTTTCCGTCGGCCCACGCGAGTTTCGCGCCGGTACGGGCATGCTGCTTGCCAATGGCGGCTCCAGCGGATTTGAGCGCGGTGCGCTGAAATTCGGCCCCCGAAAGGCGTGGGAAATGTCGGCGCTCGCCCGCGCGAAACACGGCCCCTTTTCAGCGACCGCCTTTTATCTTGATCCGAACGAAGTTCCCTCCAGCGACAATGAGAACAGGCTGGCAGGGTTCGACATGCGCTATGACGGGTCAACCGGCGGGTTCGCTGGACTGACCTATCTGAATGTCTTGCACTCAAACAGCGCCTATCCGAGGGCAGCAGCTGGTGGCACAGGCGCGCCGACCATTCAACCCGGTGCCCGCGAGGGGCTGAACGCCGTCAGCATTTACCTGCGTTCAAACACGCTTGAGAACCCCTATGGCACCATGTTCTTTGCGCTTGACGGAGCCGTTGAGTGGAACGAGGAAACCGGCAAGGACATGCTTGCCTGGGGCGGGCGCCTGCAGGCGGGGCATACGTGGACGAAGGTTCGCTGGCTTCCGTCCCTCACCTATACCTACAAGACCTTTTCCGGTGATGATCCCTCAACCGCGCGGCAGGAGAGGTTCGACCCGCTCTATTACGACGGCAACCCGAGCACCTGGGCCACGGGATCGAAGTCCTCGATGACCTTCATCAATTCCAACGTTCAGGCGCATGAGCTGGCCTTTGCCATCAAACCGACACAACGGGACACACTGACCCTGCGCTATGCGCATATTCGTGCCAACGAGTTGCGCAGCCCCATTCAGTTCGGGCAGGCGACCCGGTTCGAGATAGCAGGCGGCGACAATATCGTTGCCGGAGTCACAAACGCCCATCTCGCCGATGATTTCTTTCTGGAATATAGCCGGATCGTCACTCCGAACGCCTATCTGACTGCAGGAATCAGCGCCTCCTTGCCCGGCACCGGGCTGGAACTGGCGGCGGGCCGCAGTCTTCCGGTCTGGTATGGCGGGTTCGTCAATCTGGTGATCAACTACTGACACAGCATCGCATTGCCCGGAGCATCGCGCTCCGGTTCACTTTTTGAGGTTTTGTATTCGAGGGATGGCATGATGAAACGGATCGGCATTTTCTGGCTCGCCCTCGGCGTTGGTGGCCTTGCCAGCCAATATGCAGCGGCGCAAGACAAGGCATCTTTGGGCGCGCAACAATCCGATCCCCGGGTCCTTGGCTGGATGCAGGGCTTTCCGCCGCCGCCAGACAAGCTGATCACCCAGCCAGATTCGGTCTATTTCAGTTTTCCAAAACTCCGCTGGTCCGTCTGTCACCTGCGTGAGTTTCTGCCGACAGAGGAAATCAGCCGCGGGCTTGGCGCCCCCTTGCCGCTCGCCTACGCCCCGCCAGTGGAATTTGCCGACCACCGGGTCGCCATTGACCAGCTGACCTTCACCCCAATCGGCAATACCGATCCGATGACGTGGGACCAATCGCTCCATGCCAACTACACGGACGGCATGCTGATCCTGCACAAGGGCAAGGTGGTGTATGAGCGCTATTTCGGCTGCCTCGATGAAGGCGGCAAACATGCCGCCATGTCGATGACGAAGTCGGTGACCGGACTGCTGGCACAAATCCTCGTTGCCGAGGGCACACTGGACGAAACTGCGCTGGTGAAAGACATCATTCCGGAAATCGGCGACAGCGCCTTTGCAACGGCCACGGTTCGTCAGGTCATGGACATGACCACAGGCGTTGCCTACTCGGAAGACTATTCGGACCCAAATGCCGATATCTGGACCTATTCGGGGGCCGCGAGCCCGCTGCCCAAGGCGCAGGACTATTCCGGGCCGGATGGCTATTGGGAATATCTCCAGCAAGTCAGGCCGGACGGCAATCATGGCGATACCTTCCACTACAAGACCATCAATTCCGACATGCTGGGCTGGCTGATCAGTCGTGTCTCCGGCCAATCCGTCACGGAACTTGCCTCAAATCGGCTCTGGAAGCCCATGGGCGCGGAACAGACCGCCTACATGACGTGGATGGCAAAGGCCTGCCCTTTGCTGGTGGCGGGTTGTCTGCAGGCCTGCGCGATCTCGGGCGTCTCGGGCAACTTGTGCTGAACAAGGGTCAGCTTGGCGGCAAGCAGCTATTCCCTGCTTCCGTTATCGATACCATCCGGACCGGAGGGACAAGAGAAAAATTCGCCGGGTTCCCGACACTGCCCGGTGCAAGCTATCGCAGCCAGTGGTGGGTGTTTCACAACAGCCACGGCGCCTTTGCCGCGCGCGGCGTTCACGGCCAGACCATCTATATCGATCCCAAAGCCGAGATGGTTCTGGTCCGGTTTTCATCCCATCCGCAGGCCAAGAACGGCTACATCGACCCAACCTCCCTACCCGCCTATCAGGCGGTTGCGGAGTATTTGCTGACTAGGGAAAATTGAGCTGAATGGCCGCCGCGGTTCCGATGAAACATCGGTCCAAAGATAAGAAAATACCCGGCCACAAAGGCCGGGTCATCATAACCTTTGACTGCGAATGTCAGGCAGCCGAATATTTTTCCGGCAAAGGTGCAAAAGACGTGTCAGCGATCATCTTGAGTTCGTCATAGACGCCGGGCGCGCCGACGACGACGCGGCAGCCGTGATGAACGGCGTGGGGAATGTTGACGGCTTCCATGCGGTTGCCAGCTTCTGCAGCGATGAGCATGCCGGCCAGACAGTCCCAGGAGTTCATGTGCGGCTCGATATAGCCGATCAGGCGCCCGGAAGCCGCATAGGCCAGCATCAGGCCGCCGGAGGCATTGCGGAAGAAAATCCCGCCCTTTGAAATGAGCGCACCGACAGCATTGACCACATCCGTTGCCGCCGTACGGCCATTAAAGCCGACCCCGGTGGAGCCCACAGCGACACTTGTGGAGGACGAAGCCGCGATCTTGCGGTCGTTGACATAGGCCCCCCTCCCGAGCGCCGCCCGGAAGGTTTCGCCGGTATTCGGCTCGCGAATGACGCCGATGACGGTTTCATCGCCGCGTACACAAGCCAGGATCACGCACCACTGCGGGATGCCGCTGACAAAATTCGCGGTGCCATCGATGGGGTCGATTACCCAAGTATAACCGGAGGTTCCCTCAACGGTGCCATACTCTTCGCCGACAATGCCATCATCGGGAAAGACTGCGGCGATTTCCTTGCGGACCAGAGTTTCAACGTCACGATCGGCTTCCGAGACAAGATCCTGATGGCCCTTGGAGGTGATGGTAAGCGTGTCCAGACGCCGGAAATACTCCATCCCCAGATTGCCGGCCTTGTGTGCCAGCGCCACCGCAAAATCATACCGATCGTTTGCCATCAAAAACTCCTGTTTCACAAAAAGTCCGGGCCGCTGAAACGACCCGGACAAATGGCAACCCAAGCTGCCCTTATTGGATTTTTCTTTTCCTCGGCTTCGCATAGGGGTTTTCGCCCTTGCGATAGGAAAAGCGGATCGGCGATCCGGGAATATCGAATGCCTCTCGCAGGTTGTTGACCAGATAGCGGGTATAGCTTTCCGGCAATTGCTCCGGCCGGGAACAGAAGGCCACGAAATGCGGCGGCCTTGTCTTCGGCTGGGTGAGATAGCGCAGGCGCACGCGGCGACCGGCAACCGCTGGAGGCGGATGGCTGCCCGTGACTTTTTCCAGCCAGCGGTTCAACCGTGACGTTGAAACGCGAGCGTTCCAATGCTCATAGGCGGTGAAGACGCTTTCCAGCAATCTGTCGATCCCCTGCCCCTGAATACCGGACAGGGTCGCGATCTGAACGCCGCGAATCTGGTTGAAATAGCGCTCGTTGGCATCGCGGATCTTCTTCCACGCCGCTTCCCGATCTTCCACCAGATCCCATTTGTTGATCGCAATCACCAGTGCGCGGCCTTCGCGGGCCACAAGGTCGATGATCTGCAGGTCCTGCTTTTCAAAGGAGTTCGTGGCATCCAGCGTCACGACAACGACTTCGGCAAACTTGATCGCGCGAAGAGCATCGGCAACGGACAGCTTTTCCAGTTTTTCCTGAACACGCGACTTGCGGCGAATACCTGCAGTGTCAAACAGCTTGATGTGCCGGTCGCGCCACTCCCAGTCGACAGAGATGGAATCGCGCGTGATCCCCGCTTCCGGACCGGTGAGCATGCGGTCTTCGCCAAGCATGCGGTTGATCAGGGTGGACTTGCCAGCATTCGGACGCCCGACAATGGCAACACGAAGCGGACGCTCCTTGGTGCCAACCGGATCGTCCTCTTCCTCGATCAGCTCACCGTCCTCGTCGAACTTCAGTTCAACTTCGGTTCGGGCTTCCTCAAGAGCCGCCTCTTCTTCCTCGGTAACCGCGTCCACATAAGGCTTCAGCGCGTCATAGAGGTCAGCAAGACCCTCGCCGTGTTCGGCAGAGATCGCGATCGGCTCACCAAGGCCGAGCGAATAGGACTCATACAGACCGCTTTCGCCGGCACGGCCCTCGGCCTTGTTGGCCAGCAGGATCACCGGCGTGGTGGTCTTGCGGGCAACTGCAGCAAAATGCGCATCGAGAGGGGTTACACCGGCACGGGCATCGATCACGAAGAGGATGGCATCCGCTTCCTCGATCGCCTCTTCGGTCTGGCGGCGCATGCGACCTTCCAGCGAAGCGGCATCAGCATCTTCCAGCCCGGCCGTATCCATGATGGTAAAGCGCAGATCGCCCAGTCGCGCCTCGCCGGGACGACGGTCGCGGGTCACACCCGGCGTGTCGTCAACCAGCGCAAGACGTTTGCCGACAAGGCGATTAAACAGCGTGGACTTGCCGACATTCGGCCGTCCGATAATGGCGACAGTAGCGCCCACGTTCCATACTCCTGAGTGACTGACCGGTTGTCCGGTCAGTTGAAGGCAGCCACGCCATCATCCCCGTGGAGCACAATGATGCGTCCGCCCGCCACGATAGGCGTTACAAAGACATCCGTGTTCACGTTGTTCGAGCCGACGAGACGGCCTGATGCGGCGTCGACCTTTGCGATGTAACCATCGCTGGAAAAGGCCACCAAAGTTCCATTAGCCAAGATCGGTCCTGCCCAGTTGCGCCGCTTTTTCTTCTTTTCGGGGCGAGGCAGTTCCGTTGTCCAGAGCGTATCGCCTGTTTTGCGGCTCAAAGCAACCATGCGGTTGTCCAGATCGATCATGAAGACGGCACTTCCCGACACAATCGGTGTGTGGACGCTGCCAAGATCGACACCCCACTGCCGCTGACCGGACTTGAGCGACACAGCAACAGTACGACCGGCGACACCGGTGGCATAGACAGTATCACCGGAGATCACCGGGCTTGCAGAGACATCCGCCAGACCGGAGAGCGCAAGCGTGCGGAAACCACGGGCAACGCCCTCGATCCACACCGGCTCACCCTTCTTGATGTCGAGTGCCATGATCTCGCCGGAAGAGAACGGAACGATCACGCGGTTTCCGGAGATCGCCGGATTGGCGGCAGACAGAAGACCAGCAGTTTCCTCGATCCCGACATAGGACCAGGCGAGAGAACCATCTTCCTGCTTGAGTGCGACAACCTCGTTGTTCTGGGTCACGACAAAGACATGGCCTGCACCGGCAGTCGGCGCACCGCGCGCCGGGCTGTCAAGATCAGCCGTCCAGGCAACCTGACCGGAGCCCGCATCAAGCGAGACAACCTGTCCATAGCCCGTAGCAGCGAAGACGCGACCGGACGCCGTGGCAACACCGCCGCCGGAAGCTGTGTCCTTTTCGCCTTCAGGGCGAAGGTTCTGGCTCCAGGCCCGTCCACCACCGGTCGACAGGGCAACAACCTCACCATTGGGCTTGTAGACGAAAATGCGGCTGCCGTCGGAAACCGGACGGGAGGAAACGCGCAAGGCTGCAGCCCCAAAACCGCCACCGGAAGATCCGACGCGGCTGGTCCATGCACGAGAGCCGCTTACGGAAATGGCCACATTGCCAGGATCATTGGAAAGGTCACCGCCGGAATTCGGCCAGCTTTGTCCACCGGTCGCAGACCCGATGGATGCAGGCTTCGGATCCCCGACGATACCGGCATCGGCATTGTCAAAAAGAGCCTGCCGCTCGCCTTCCAGAATATCCTCGCCGCCGAACGGGTTTATGTTGTCGGCAAATTCGGAAACACTGCTGCACCCGCCCAGAATAAGGGCTGACAGGCAAACACCTGCAAATGCGCGAAACGGGCCTTTTCCAAGAGTACTGATCACTGGGCATCTCCTGCCGCACCAAACTGGGAGCGGATCACTTCGGACAGGATTTCAACCCGGCGGGACACTTCCGACGGGGTGTCTTCATCGTCTTGCAGAGCGGCAATCCACTTGCGTGCATCTTCGGCATTACCAGCCTTCCAGGCGGCGAGAGCAAGAAGTTCGCGGGCGGCTGCCCGGAACGGTGCGTCTTCGCCTGTCAGCACTTCCACGCGGTCTGCAACAGCACCATAGCCTTCCATGTCGACCACAAGGTATCCGGCACGCAGGGCCGCAATCGACTTCAGCGCTTCATCAACCGAGGAATCACGAGAAATCGCATCAAACGCTGCAACAGCATCTGCCTTGCGGTCTGCCTTTGCCAGCTCGGACGCAGCGCGCAGACGCGCAAGCTGCGGATAACCGCCGGACGCACCGGACAGCCCTTCAAGGGCTGCAAGAGCTCCATCGACATCCCCGGCCTCGGACAGACGAACGGCTTCAAGGAACTTGTCACCAGCTTCCTGCGCCTGCGTTTCCTGCCAGTAGTGCCAGCCGCGATACCCACCGGTACCCAGAACGATCAACACGGCAAGGGCGATAACCCACGGGCCAAAACGGTCCCAAAGCCGACGGTATTTTTCCTGGCGGATGTCTTCATCGACTTCACGAAAGATATCGGACATGCGTGTCTCGTTCCCGCATTCTTGTTCTTCAGGCACCAGCCGAAGCAGCGCCGTTCAGGCTGCATTCTTCAATCGGCACCAAATGTTCTACACATTTGCTCCCCTGTAAAAGGAGCCGAGGTTGTTAATCAACGCCAAAGTGGCGCAAGTGAGGCAATCCGGCACACCAAAGACGGAAACCGGATCTCCGATGCACGTGATTAGGACAATGGAACGCCAATGACAAGCACGTGGCCCTGCAGGACGAACCAGACAAAGATGGCAAGACCCGCCAGGATGATCCCGACATCGCCAAAACGACGCTTCTCCGACAGGTGAATTGCAACGGAAGGTTCTCCATCCGTCCGCCGCTTCAGGGAAATGCGATCAATCACCGCCCAGGCCAGAAAGCTGCCGAAAAGCAGCACCGAGGCAAGGTCGCCGCGGACCAGAAGATGCGCGAATGCCCAGATCTTGACGGCCAGCAGCATCGGGTGACGGAACCGTGCCTTGATGCGCCCTTGAACATAGGCAGCAATCAACAGGATAAACACCGGCACCATGAGCAGCATGGTCAAGTGGCGCGTCCAGTGGGGCGGAGTGTAGAGAACGGGATTATCGCCGATGCGCGCTTCACCATATCCATACACAATCAGCACCAGCCCTATGATCGACAGGATCGAATAAAGACCCCGATAGGGCATTGCTCCAAGGCGGTCGACAAAGGACGCTCTCAGGCCGCTGGCCATGGGTAGGAAATGCAGCCCGAAGAAAAGGGCCAACCCCGCAATCAAGATAGTCATACGTCCCGCCTTGCTATTCCGGCGAAGAAGCCGGTCCACTCTCCGGTGCGGAGAGTGGTGAAGCGGAGCTTGCCAGTCAAGACATTTGTCCTGTTGCAACAAGTTGCTAGACGAAGACAAATCGTGTCGGAGCCAACCTTATGCCTTGAGCAACGCCCGTGCCTCGGCCGCGCCCAGCGCCGCCGGACGGCTGCAGGTTGTCCCGATATCTACAAAGGAGCCTGTTTCGCCGGACTTCAGGATAGATGTCATGACATCGACTGCATGAATCGCGCGATCAAAGGAACAGCGATAGTCCCGCCCTTCAAGAATGCCCTGCACCATATCGGCCAGACCCGCAGTGCGATAGTTTGCAAAGCGGTTCTCGCCATGGGTCTGGTTGGCGTTGCCCAACGGGTGATCGGAGAAATCAAGCGCCTCGGCACGCCCTTCCCGGTCCACGGCAGTTACCTCGCCACCAAAGAAGTTGGGATCCGGCACATAAAGCGATCCCTCCGTGCCATACAGTTCCATCGGATGATGGCGGTGAGCCCAGACGTCCCAGCTGGCAAGGAAGGTGATCGTTGCCCCGCTGTGGAATTCAAGCAGCGCCTGAATGTTTGTCGGCGTGCCAACCGGAATTTCCTCGCCAGCGCGCGGTGCGCTGGAGATGGTCCGCGTCGGTGTCGCCATGGAGGTCAAGGCTGCGACCCGCTTCACCGGTCCGATCAGGTTGATCAGGTTGGCGATGTAATACGGCCCCATATCCAGCATCGGACCGCCTCCCGGCTGGAAAAAGAAGTCAGGATTGGGGTGCCAGCTTTCCATACCGTGGCTCATGACCTGACAGGTGCCGGATGTGATGCGGCCAACACGTCCTTCGTCAATTGCCGCACGCGCCGCCTGATGCGCGCCGCCCAAAAACGTGTCCGGAGCAGACCCGACCTTCAGCCCCTTTTCCTCGGCCAAAGCCTTCATCGCCAAACCGTCTTCGAGTGTCAGAACCAGCGGCTTTTCCGAATAGACATGCTTCCCTGCAGAGAGAATATCCCGCGAAACTGGCCAATGGGCGTCAGGAACGGTCAGGTTCACAACCACATCCACATCATCAGAGGCGAGCAGCATGTCCACGGTGCCACCGGACACGCCGTATTCAGCAGCACGCTGGCGCGCCACATCTGCATAACGGTCTGCGCAGAAACGAATTTCGAGCCCCTTGAACAAGGGGGCAAGGTCAAAATAGGTCTTTGAAATATTGCCGCATCCGATGATGCCGACACCCAGTACGTCAGACATAATTCTTGTCCTTATCCGATGAATTTGCTGAGGCTTGCGAAGGCACGTCGGGCAAAGCGCTCAATGTCCTTGGGGTTGTCGTGCTCGACGATCAACAGATCAACCGGCGTGTCCTTCAAGCGATTGACCAGCCCCTGCCAGTCCATGATGCCATGGCCAACATCAGCCCAGCCATCTTCGTCAATACACTCCCCGGCCGGCGCAATGTCTTTCACATGAGCCGCCGACAGACGACCCTGATACTTGCCGATCCATTCAAACGGATCCTCTCCACCGCGCACGATCCACGCGATGTCGGCTTCCCAGGAAATGGATGGCGCGGCTTCAAGCAGCACATCCATGGGAATACGACCATCCGGCAACCGGTGAAACTCGAAGTCATGATTGTGCCAGCCGAAGACAAAGCCAGCCGCTGTCACCTGTTCCCAAATGGCCTGAAGTCGTTGTCCCAGTTCTTGCCAGCCTTGCGTGTTTTTCGGGCGTTCGCTCTCATCCAGATAGGGACAATAGATCCGGCTCATTCCAAGCGTCTTGGCAACATTGATTGCCCGATCCGTCTCGTCTTCCAGCATCTGCAAGGAGAAATGCCCCGATGGCATGGTCAATCCGGCGGCCTGCAGCGCCTCAACAGTTTCCTCGGGGACGTCGTATTGCGCTCCATAACCTTCGACATGCGCATAGCCCACACCGGAGAGAAGCTTCAGCAGATCTGAAAATTTGGCAGCATTACGGGCACTGTAGAGCTGAAACGAGATTGCGGTCATCGGAAACCCTGACAAGAAATCGAACTGACGATACGTCAAACATGTTTTTTGCGCGAAATACAGGGCCGAACCCCAACCGAGGTCAAATTCCCCATGCTTTTCTGAAAGTTTTTCAGTCTGGTAGTGAACCAAACAACACTACACGCGTAGAGAAGTAACAAGTGCTGTACGAAGTCAGGCCCATCGAGATGCTGTCATTCCTGAACCGCCTCCTCCCCGCCACTCTCATCTCTGTCTGGACAGGTGGAGCTGGTATGGCGCAGCCCAATGTCGACAGCAGTTTTTCGGCTCATGACTTTGTCTTTTCTCTCCCGAATGGCGAAGACCTCCCGCTTGCCGAATTTCGCGGAAGGCCGATCCTGATCGTCAACACGGCGTCCGAATGCGGGTTCAAGGCCCAGCTCGGCGACCTGCAAGCCCTACAGGCAGATTACGGCGAGCGCGGACTGGTTATTCTGGCCGTCCCCTCGAACGATTTTGGCGGTCAGGAACCCCGCTCGGAAGAGGAACTGACAGGCTATTGTCAGGCCCAATACGGCGCGACCTATACGATCACCTCCGAGACCCATGTGAAAGGAAAGGAAGCGCACCCATTCTACAAGTGGGCAACCGAACAATACGGCGTCACGGCTCGTCCCTACTGGAACTTTCACAAATATCTCATAGGTCCCGATGGTCAGCTCGCAACCTGGTTTTCAACGCCGACGCGGCCGACTTCAAAAGACGTCAGAAAAGCAATTGAGGACCAACTGAATCGAATGCACGAGCAAGGCATGAGCAACTGACATTGCTCTTGAAGCATGACTTGAGACGGACAAAAGAAAATGAAACCCCTCGTTCCTTCTGAAGACATTCCGGCCCCATCGGACCTTGCCGCCCCATCGACCACAATTCCTCAATCTGCCTTATGGCTCACCGCTAGCGGATACATTCCCTTTGCGATCTTATCCTTGGCAAGTCTGCTGGCTCCCGCGCCGTTTCAGCCCCAAATCGGGATAGCGCTGCTTCTTTACGGCGCGATCATTCTCTCCTTTCTCGGAGGAATTCACTGGGGCGTGGAAATGGCACATGGAGCGCAATCCGGCAGTCCGCCGAATCTCTTGGCACTTGCAATCAGCACCGCTCCCTCATTGATCGCGTGGGCAAGTCTTGCACTGCCACACCCTTTTCATTCAGTAGGGCTTGGCATCGGTTTTTTGCTGATTTTGACCTATGACCTGCGTTGCAAGAAGACCGGCCGCGTCCCGGACTGGTATCCGAAACTTCGCATACCGGTCACACTGGCCGTACTTGTTGCTCTTTTGGTGCCGAACGCCTTTTAAAGACAGAGATCGGCAATCAGTTTGTCGCAGCTTGTCCGCAGCCCCGGCAGGTGCCGCGAAGCTCGATTGTCGTCTTGGCCGGACTGAAACCGCAGTCACCAGCCCATTTGGACAAATCCTTCAACGCCGCGTCTGGAGTGAATTCCAGAACGTTGCCGCAGGTCTCGCAGATCGCAAAGGCAACTGCGTGATGCTGAGAACAGCCAGGATGCGAGCAGGCTACAAACGCATTGAGACTTTCCAGTCTGTGCACCAGTCCAAAATCCAGCAATTTCTCGAGTGCCCGGTAAACCTGTAGCGGCGCGCGGAACCCCTCATCGCGCAGCAGGTCGAGAATGGCATAGGCCGTCAGAGGGCCATCTGCCCTGTTCAACGTCCCAAAGACCAGTGACTGGTTCTTTGTCAATTCCGGGTGAGAATGCGTGCCCACGATCCGTCCGTCTCCCTGTCTTATCCTGATATGCCCTTCGACCCCGGCCATGGCAAGATGGACAGGATAAAGATCGCTGTCCCGGCAACCACGATGCTCGGGCCGGCAGGAGTATCGAAATTCAGCGAGCTGAACAGCCCCGCAAGCACCGACACGATCCCGAGACCCGCTGCAAAAAACGCCATTTGCTCAGGACTTGCAGACAAACGACGGGCAGCAGCGGCCGGGATGATCAAAAGCGCGGTGATGAGCAGTACGCCGACGACCTTGATCGCAATCGAGATGACGGCAGCCATCAACAACATGAAAATGATATTGACCTTATCGGGGTCCATGCCTTCGGCCGCTGCAAGGTCCGGGTTGACCGTCGCTGCAAAAAGCCTCTTCCAGACAAGGCACAAGACGCCGATCACCAAGGCCCCACCTGCGTAGATGGTCAGCACATCAAATTTTGATACGGCCAGAATATCGCCAAACAACAATCCGGTTAGATCCACCCTCACCCATGTCATGAAGGCAAGGCAAACCAGGCCTAGCGCCAGCGCGGAATGTGACAGGAGCCCCAACAAGGCGTCCGTAGACAATGTGTCCGTCCGCCTGAGGGCAAGCATCGCCATGGCGACGGCGACACTGACCGCAAATACGGCGACCGTTGTGTTCACTTCGATCAACAGGGACAACGCCACGCCCAAAAGCGCCGCATGTGCCAGCGTATCACCGAAATAGGCCATTCGCCTCCAGACGATGAAGCATCCAAGCGGACCGGCAACGATTGCAACACCGACTCCGGCCAGAACTGCACGCACGAAGAAATCATCGAGCATGATGGTCTCCCGCTACGTGGCTATGGCTGTGGTCATGGGAATGATCATGCGCTTCATGGCCCTTGCCATGGTGCTCATGAGCATGATCCTGCGGTCCATGAACGTGATCGCAGCAATTCTGGTGGATCGACCCGTCGGAATGCTGAACCCGCCCGTCTGGCAAGTGAACGTGATCGTGATGGTGTTCGTAAACCGCCAATGCTCCGCTGGCACGAGCGCCAAACAAGGTCTTGAACGCCTCGCTCTCGGAAACATCGCGTGGCGTGCCCTGACAACAAACGTGACCGTTGAGGCAGACGACACGGTCTGTTGCCGCCATCACAACATGCAAATCGTGGGAAATCATCAAGATGCCGCAGCCAAGGTCCGAGCGGATACGGGCAATCAAATCGTAGATCGCGATCTCACCGGAATAATCGACCCCCTGCACGGGCTCATCAAGAACCAGCAAATCCGGCTGCATGGCAATGGCTCTTGCCAGCATGACCCGTTGCATTTGTCCGCCGGACAGATGCCGCACTTCGGACGCACGCAGATGGGCAACACCGGTGCAGTCAAGCGCCTCATCAACCTGTCTTTGCCCCGGCTTGGCGGTCAACCGCATGAAACGTTCGACGGAGAGCGGCAGCGTCCAGTCGATCATCAGTTTTTGTGGGACATAGCCGATTTTCAAGCCCGAGCGACGGGCCGCGGTTCCCTCACTCGGCTTCAGGATACCAAGGGCCATCTTGGCGCTTGTCGACTTGCCGGATCCATTCGGACCGATCAGCGTCACAATTTCCTTCGGAGAGACCGTGAGGTCCACTCCCCGCACAAGCCACGCGCCTGATCGCTGAATGCCTGCGCCCTTCAATTCAACAAGCGGACTTTGGCTAACTACCATTTCAAGCGGCTTTCGGGATTGTCTGAACCAGAGCACGTCTCGCATTCACAGAATCGCTCAACGTGTTCCAGATGTTTGGTTTGGCGCATTCCCAGACGGTGAACCGGTATCCACTTCGTCAGGAAACGCCCATCAGTGTTACATAGTTACATCTTGTATAGTGATCCCTGCGAAGGCATTCAACAAAAACCGATAGCAACGGATTTCGGAGAGACAATCTTCACCGTGAAACTTTACAGTTTGTCAGGACCGGACCACCTAATCTTGGTTGAGTGCACGTACAGCATCAGGATCATTAAATGACATCCATTTTCCCCTGCATCCTCTCCGGCGGCGTTGGTTCCCGCCTCTGGCCACTGTCACGTCAGGATCGGCCAAAGCAGTTCCTGCCGATCTTTCAGGGGGAAAGCCTGTTTCAGAAAACATGCAAGCGTTTTGTGGGAAACGGGTTTCAGGCTCCTATTGTCATCGGCAACAACTCACATCGGTTCCTGATCGGTGAGCAACTAGAAGAAATCAGCGTGCGCGCCGCTTCCATCGTTCTGGAACCGGTTGGCCGAAACACGGCTCCGCCCGCAGCCCTTGCCGCACTGGTTGCATTGGAACAGGATCCGGAAGCGCTTGTTCTCCTTGCTCCTTCAGATCACCTGATCGGGAAGGAAGATATTTTTCTCGACGCCGTGCATACAGCCGTCCCGACAGCAGCCTCCGGAGAGATCGTGACATTCGGGATTCAGCCGACCGAACCCAATACGGGCTACGGATACATCCGGTTGAAAGCAGGAGACCAAAAGGTTCGCCAGGTCGATGCCTTTGTCGAAAAGCCAAGCCTTGAGAAGGCGGAAGCCTTTCTGGCGCAAGGAAACTATGTCTGGAATGCCGGAATTTTCCTTTATTCGGCCAAGGCCATGGTGGAAGCTTTTGGGAAATTCCAACCCGACCTTCTCAAACAGGTGCGCGCAGTTCTTGCGACCCGGTCAGTCGATCTCGATTTTACCCGGCTCGACCAGACAGAGTTCGAAAAGTTGGAAGACATTTCAATCGACTACGCCATCATGGAAAAGGCGGATCGGATTTCCTGTGTCCCCATCGCCCCCAACTGGAACGACCTTGGGTCTTGGTCTGCAATCTGGGACGTGCTGGAAAAGGACGCCGACGGCAACAGCGGTCTTGGCGACACGCGCTTCCTGAACAGTTCAAATTGCCTTGCCTATGCCGATGACGGGCTAGTCTCTGTCATCGGGCTGCAGGATGTTCTCGTGGTGGCAACGCGTGACAGCGTACTTGTTGCGCACAAGGACAAGGCGCAGGACGTCAAGAAGATCGTCGACAGCCTGAAGCAGGAAGGACGCAGCGAGGTGGATGCCCATCTGCGATCCTACAAGCCGTGGGGCTATACGGAACGGATCAACGCCGGAGACCGGTTCTCCGTTCAGTCCATGCTGATCAAGCCGAACCAGCAGCTTACCCTTCAAAGCCACATGCACCGCGCCGAGCATTGGGTCGTGGTGGAAGGAACAGTCGAGGTTACCATCAACGGACAAGCCCGACTGTTGACCGAAAACCAGTCGGCCTATGTCCCGCTTGGCGCCGTCCACCGGCTGCACAATCGCGGCAGAATACCGGTGCGGATGATCGAGGTTCAGTCCGGCACCTATCTCGGTGAGGATGACATTATCCGTCACGATTAAAAATCGACCGATCGGTCGATGATACTTGACTTCCCGTCAAACGTCGTTCACGGAAAGGAGGATAAATCCTTTCCGGTCAGAGATGGCGCGCGCCGCTGACCAGTGGATGATACCGGTCAGGCCGGTTTGCCGGCGCAGACGTTTGATGGGGAGACATGACCATGCGTCACGCATTCATTTGCGACTTTGTTCGAACTCCAATTGGCCGCTTCGGCGGAAATCTGTCTTCAGTTCGTGCCGACGATCTCGGGGCCATCCCGATCGAAGCCCTGATGGAGCGAAATTCCGGCGTAAACTGGGAAGTTCTCGACGAACTTTACTACGGCTGCGCCAACCAGGCCGGTGAAGACAATCGCAACGTTGCCCGCATGTCCGCGCTTCTGGCAGGTCTTCCCGACACTGTCCCCGGCACAACGATCAACCGGCTATGCGGCTCGGGCATGGACGCGGTCATTCTCGCAGCTCGCGGCATCATCGCCGGCGAAATGGAGATCGCAATCGCAGGCGGCGTCGAAAGCATGTCCCGCGCGCCGTTTGTCATGCCGAAGGCAGAAACTGCATTCAGCCGCTCCAGCGAAATTCACGACACAACAATTGGCTGGCGCTTCGTGAATCCCCTGATGAAGCGGCAATACGGCATTGATTCCATGCCGGAGACTGCAGAAAACGTCGCCGAAGAGTTCAAGATTTCGCGCGAGGATCAGGACGCCTTCGCGCTGCGCAGCCAGCAACGTGCCGGCGCCGCAATGGCAAATGGCCGTTTTGCTCGCGAAATCGTGCCGGTGACCATTCCCCAGCGCAAGGGCGAGCCCACAATCATCGACACGGACGAGCATCCCCGCCCCGAAACGACAATAGATAATCTTGCCAAGCTGCGCGCGCCTTTCCGGGAAAACGGATCGGTGACCGCAGGCAATGCATCAGGTGTCAATGATGGCTCAGCCGCACTGCTGATTGCCTCGGAAGCCGCAGTAAAGAAATACGGCCTTACCCCGATTGCCCGTATCGTCGGTGGTGCGACCGCTGGTGTGCCACCGCGCATCATGGGCATCGGCCCGGCTCCCGCAACACGCAAGCTCTGCGCCCGCCTCGGCATCAAGCCGTCAGACTTTGACGTGATCGAATTGAACGAAGCTTTTGCAGCTCAAGGCATTGCCGTTCTCAGAGATCTCGGACTGCCGGAAGATGGCGACCACATCAATCCCAATGGTGGTGCCATTGCCCTTGGCCATCCCCTTGGCGCGTCCGGAGCCCGGATCACCGGCTCCGCAGCACTGGAACTAAAGGATCGCGGCGGCAAGCTTGCCCTTGCAACCATGTGCATCGGCGTCGGACAGGGCATTTCCATCGCGCTGGAAGCCGTCTAATCGCCCCGTGACCAAAAACATGGCCCTGAAAAAGGGTCATGTTTTCTCGTCGTAAACAGACCGTAAAGTCCCGCTCTGATGTGGTTTTTGAGCGGATTCGTCACTTCAAGATATATAACCAAACATATGTAGTTATTTCACTATTCAGTTTCGCCAGCAATTATAGCAAGGCGTCAGGTTTGTCGGCGCATCGCGATCGAGTTTCTTCTTCTGGACCGAAACGCGGAAGAAAGATCAAATTTTAGAAAGTCGCTTTTCCTGCATTTAGAACTTGCTTGGTATCAAGTTCCCACAACAAGAAACAAAGGGAACACACCATGCGTCTTTCATCGGCTGGAATCATCTGCCTCATGCTGTCAGCAGGTCTTGTTCTGACGGCCGCCCTGGCACAACCGTCTGCAGCAGGTGACGCCGAACACAGCCGGGCAAAGCCTGTAGCTGTTGGCCCGATGGAACGTTTGGTTCACTGACGGGAGCGGACCTCGACCCGGATGGGTTGGAGGTCACCAGAAAAGCGGGCATCACGCCCCGGCTTCCCATTCCCTCTCCCACGCCCGCCACTGCCTTTGGCACGATCGTCATCCCGGAGCATCATGATTGCGGTGCCCATGACAACTGACCCGAGCGTGACGAAAAGCCCCATGGCCAGCATGACTATCGGCAAAACGGGATCCTCTGCTTTCAGGATCAGGTAGCGCAACTGCCCGACATTTGTTGCAAACAGGCCGGCCAGCACCACGCCGGAAATCACAAGCCCGGTCAGTCCATTCAGGAAGAGCAGTCTCAACAGCGGATCTCTCATGAGAAGGCTGCCTTTAAAGATTGTCCGCACTTTGGATCCACGCACACTCATTTCACAGTCTCCCGACCCGTACAGAGTTGGAACCCCAACACAGGGAAGTCTAGTGCGCCCGCCACAGGGAACCAGAGCCCTTCCCGGTATTGTTTCATCTTATCCAACACATCTTTTGGTTTCGTTATCCGATCCATGCACCTTTGATGCTTTTCCTAGCGACCCCCTTGCCATATATCGAACCAATATATAGATACGATATATATCAGCCATGAATACCTGAATCGGTGTCAGGCCGCTCAGAAGCAGTGTTTCTCGTGGTCTCCACCTGATCGGAATTGCGGTGTCCAGGCTGATTGGAAAATCGGAATTCGCTGCCACGTGCCAGGCTTCAGCGGGCACGCGCATTGCGGAGGAGACATAATTTGAGCGTCCGTTCACTCTGCCTCGCCATTCTCGCATTTGGCGATGCCACCGGATACGAAATCCGAAAGGAATCGACCGAGGGTCGGTTCAGCTATTTTGACGATGCGTCGTTCGGATCGATCTATCCTGCCTTGGCGCGGCTGGAAGCCGAAGGCATGGTCACGGTTCGCGAGGAACAGCAGCAGGGCAAACCGGCGCGCAAGGTCTACTCGATAACAGACAAGGGCCGCAGCGAATTCATCGCGTCTCTCTGCGAGCCGCAGGCACCAGATACATTCAAGTCCCCTTTCCTTCTGATCGCCCTTTATGCCGAGGAGCTCGGGCCGGATGTCATTCGCCGCGCCCTGAACCGGCGCCGGGATCAAGTGATCGCGGAACTCAAGCAAATCGAAGGCAGCGCAGAAGACTGCCATCAACACCAAGGGTCCAAGTGGATCCGGGACTACGGTCTCGCCTATATGAATTTCACTCTCGATTATCTCGACAAGCATGGAGATGACCTCGTCCGTATCGCCAGGGACGAGCCGCAACATCCCCAGCAAGCTGCCGAATAATCACGAGATCCCGGAGTTACTCATGCGTTTGAAATTTTCCTATATTCTGGCCGTCGGACTTGCCGCAGGCATTGGTGCCTGGATGTACAACGGCACGATTGTTGAGGGCGGAACCGGTGACGGCGCGAATGCGACGCCCCCGCCAGCAGAAAGACTGAAAAGCGAGAAGAAGGACCTCTTCCGCGTGAAGGTCCAGAAACTCGTTGCCGAAGACCGTCAGGCGGTTCTGGACATCAGGGGCCGCACCGAAGCCGAAGCAAAGGTTGCCGTTCGCTCTGAAACGAATGACAAGGTGATTGAGCGGGCCGCTCATGAAGGTCAGCAGGTCAAGGCAGGTGACGTCCTGTGCCGTCTGGAGACGAGCAACCGCGAAGCCAAGCTGTTGGAGGCGCGGGCCAATCTCGCACAGGCGGTCCTCGATCACGAAGCCGCCGAACAGCTCGTTACCAAGGGTTTCACCGCCCAGACACGGGTGGCAGCCGTAAAGGCCCTTCTTGACGCCGCCAAGGCACGCCTCAAGGAAGCCGAGCTGGAGCTGAACCGGACCGTCATTCGCGCACCCATCGATGGCGTTGTTCAAAGTTCCATGGCCAATGTCGGCGACTTCCTGCAGAACGGCGATATTTGCGCCACCGTCGTCAACACCGACCCGATCATAGCCACCGGTCAGGTATCCGAGATCAATATCGGACTGATCTCTGTGGGCATGCCCGCCGATGTTGAACTGATCACGGGCGACCGTCTCTCCGGCAAGGTGCGATACGTTTCTCCCGCCTCCGATCCGGATACCCGTACATTCCGCATCGAGGTCGAGCTTGAAAACAAGGATGGCGCGGCCCGGGACGGTGTGACCGCCCTCACCCGCCTGCCTCTGCCCAAGGAGCGCGCCCACAAGATCTCTCCGGCAATCCTTACCCTCAACGATGCTGGCCAGGTCGGTATCCGCGCGGTTGATGACACCGACCATACGGTCTTTCACCCCGTGAAAGTATTGGGCGGCGAGCAGGACGGCATGTGGATTGGCGGTTTGCCGGAAGAAGTGACCGCGATTGTGGTGGGACAGGATTACGTCAAGGACGGCCAGCTGGTCGAGCCGGTATTTGAAACGGCCGAGGTTGCACAATGATCTCCATGCTTGAAGACATACTGCGTCGCCCCAAGACCGTATTCGTGCTGATGCTGGCGCTGGTTGCGGCCGGTATCGCCACCTACATTTCGATCCCGAAGGAAAGTGACCCGGACATCGATGTTCCGGTGTTCTATGTCTCCATTGCCCAGCAGGGAATTTCGCCGGAGGATGCCGAGCGCTTGCTCGTTCGCCCGATGGAAACCGAACTGCGCGGACTGGACGGACTGAAGGAAATCACCGCGATCGCCTCCGAGGGCCATGCCGGTATCGTTCTGGAATTCGATATTTCCTTCAACAAGGACGAAGCGCTTGCCGATGTTCGTGACAAGGTCGATCAGGCCAAGGGCGAACTGCCGGATGCGGCCGAAGAGCCGACGATATCGGAAACAAATTTCGCGCTCATTCCCGTCATGTGGGTCACGCTTTCCGGCGACGTACCGGAGCGCACTCTGTATCAGCATGCGCGCCGCCTGAAGGACCAGATCGAGGCAATCGATACAGTTCGTTCAGCAGAGCTTTCCGGTCACCGGGAAGAAATGCTGGAAGTCCTGATCGATTCCCAGAAACTCGAAGCCTATTCGATCTCGCAAGCCGAATTGTTCCAGACGCTGACGGCCAACAACCAGCTCGTACCCGCGGGGTTCATTGATGGTGGTCATGGCCGTTTCAACGTCAAGGTTCCGGGCCTCGTCGAGACAGCGAAGGACATCTACTCCCTGCCGATCAAGCAAAGCGGCGAAGGTGTCGTCACTCTGTCCGACATTGCCGAAATCCGCCGAACCTTCAAGGATGCAAGCTCCTACACCCGTGTGAACGGCCAGCCTGCCATTGCCCTTGAAGTCACCAAGCGGATCGGCACCAACATCATCGAGAACAACAGTGCCGTCCGCGCTGTCGTGCAAGCCGCCTCTGCCGATTGGCCCGAGACGATCAAGGTCAACATGATGCTGGATTCATCGTCCAACATCTTCGAAATCCTCGGCTCGCTGCAATCGTCGATCCTGACCGCTATCTTCCTCGTGATGGTGCTGGTTCTGGCCGCCCTCGGCCTGCGTTCGGCCCTCCTGGTTGGTCTGTCGATCCCGGCCTCGTTCATGGTCGGCTTCCTGATCCTTGGCGGCATCGGCTACACGGTCAACATCATGGTGATGTTCGGCCTTGTGCTGACGGTCGGCCTTCTGGTCGACGGCGCCATCGTGATGACCGAATATGCGGACCGGAAGATTCAGGAAGGCATGGAGGACCGCGAGGCCTATATCCGCGCCGCCAAGCTGATGTTCTGGCCGATTGTTTCGTCCACTGCGACAACACTTGTCGCCTTCCTGCCCATGCTCCTGTGGCCCGGCGTTGCAGGCGAGTTCATGAGCTACCTGCCGATCATGGTGATCATCGTCCTGACAGCTTCGCTGGTCACGGCAATGGTGTTCCTGCCTGTCACCGGCGGCATTCTGGCTCAGGTCTCCCGCTGGATCAGCCGCTATGCTGCGCTGCTCAGTGCAGGTACCGTCGCTCTTCTGGTCGCCCTCATCGTCGCGAACATTCCGCTCGGTGGTCAGGTTGGCGCCATTGAGGACGCTGCAAACCAGGCAGCCCTGCTACAGACTGGTGCCGCGATCCTTGCCTTCTTTGTCGTCGGTTATGTCTCCTATCGCATCCTGCGTCCCTTCGTACGCTGGTCGCAGGAGCGGGCTGCAAAGCGCGCTCAACTGGAACAACAGCAGGCAGCCGCTCTTTCAGGAACCGAAGCCTTTGACGTCAAGAAGGTGAGCGGCATGACGGGCGCATATGTCCGTCTCCTGCGCCTCTTTGCAGGCAATCCGATTGGCAACATCGCAGCGGTTCTTCTGCTGGTCGGCGGGTGTTTTGCAATCGTGGCAAGCTTCTCTGCGAACCCGACCGGTGTGGAGTTCTTCGTCGATGAGGAACCCGAACAGGCTGTGGTGCTCGTCTCCGGGCGCGGCAACATCTCTGCAGCCGAATCCCTTGCCATCGTCAAGGACATCGAGGCTATCATTCTCGCCATTCCGGGCATCAAGAACGTCATCACCGTTGCAAAAGCACCGGGTGGCGGCGGCGGTGGTGGACCGTCCATTGGCGGTGTTTCCGACAAACCCAATGACGTGATCGGCGAATTGCAGCTGGAACTGGCAGACTATTGCTGCCGCCGGGAATACAAGCAGATTGCTGCCGATATCCGCAACCTGACCGCAGACCTGCCAGGCATCAAGGTCGAGCCGCGCAAGATCGAGGGGGGGCCACCTACGGGCAAGGATATCCAGCTTGAAGTGCGGTCGACCGATTACGCCGCCATGGTGGAGAATGTCGCCAAAGTGCGCGCCCATCTGGATGGAATTGACGACCTGATGGATCAGGAAGACGATCGCTCCCTGCCCGGTATCGAATGGCGTGTTGCCATTGACCGCGAACAGGCGGCTCGCTTCAAGGCGGATATTGCATCCGTTGGCAAGATGATCCAGCTGGTCACCAATGGCGTTCTGATCGGTACCTACCGTCCGACAGATTCCGAAGACGAAATCGACATTCGCGTTCGTCTTCCAGAATCCGAGCGAACCGTCGACCGCATGGACCAGCTGCGCCTGCAGACCCCTCTTGGTCTGGTTCCGCTCGCCAACTTCGTGGACCGCCAGCCGGCCCAGAAAGTCTCGGAAATCGTGCGTCGCGACGGCTTCTATTCCATGATGGTGAAAGCCAGCGTGGACAAGACGACAGGCGCAACGGTCGACGAGAAGGTCAAGGAAATCGAGGACTGGCTGGAGACAGAAACCTGGCCGTCAAACGTGTTCCTGCAGTTCCGTGGCGCGGACGAGGACCAGAAGGAGTCCGGCGAGTTCCTCATGAAGGCGATGATCGCGTCGCTCTTCCTGATGTTCCTGATCCTGCTCACCCAGTTCAACTCGTTCTACCAGACCTTCCTGACCCTCTCCACGGTGGTCCTGTCGGTCTTCGGTGTGCTGCTGGGGATGATGATCACCGGGCAGAAGTTCTCGATCATCATGACCGGGACCGGGGTGGTTGCGCTTGCAGGCATCGTCGTTAACAACGCAATTGTTCTGATCGACACCTATAACCGCTTCCGCGAGGACGGACTTGAGCCGCTGGATGCAATCCTGAAAACATCGGCCCAGCGTATCCGCCCGATCCTGCTGACCACCATCACCACCATTGCGGGCCTGATCCCGATGGCAACCAAGGTGAACTTCGACTTCTTCAACCAGGTCACTGCGGTTGGTGGCATCACCGCTGTTTGGTGGGTGCAGTTGTCGACCGCCGTCATTGCCGGCCTCGCCTTCTCCACCATCCTAACGTTGCTGATCATTCCGGTGATGATCGCCGCGCCGAGCGTATGGGTGAAGTCGTGGCACCGGATCATGGATCGCCGCGCGACCCGTCGCAATCTGGCACTCCAGACTGCGACGACAAATGCAGGCGCTGGTGCCGATACGGGCAACGAGGAAGCAGTTCCCGCACAGCAGGAACAACGCCCCGCCGCCCAAATCGTTGCCATGCCGAAAAAGGACCGGCCGACGGAAGCCCAACAGGACTTGCCGCAGGCAGCCGAGTAACGGCAAACACAACAGACAAAAACCGCCGGAGTTTTCCGGCGGTTATTTTATTGTTCTTGCAGTTTTGATGTCTTCAAGCTGACCAGAGCGCTTTCGCCTGCCATGGACCCGGCACCCATAGCTGCCCCGTAAGCGGCTGTGAACCCGGCTGCAGCGGCATGGTTTGCCAGGCCTCGGCCCATTCCCGCGGAATTGGACACGGGGTCTTCAGAGCCGCCCTTGGCTTGAACCCGGCTCGCGAATAATAGGCTGGATCACCCAGCACCAAAACTTCCCTGACCTCGCGACGAGCGAACTCCGCGACACCGGCCGCGATCAGCCGGGATCCAATGCCTTGTCTTTGGCAGTCGGGTGAAACGCAGAGCGGACCAAGAAGCGCAACAGGCTCCCCTGTCTCCTCAACCTTGCAGGCCGTGAAGATTACATGGCCCACAATGGCCTCGCCCCTTGTCGCAACAAGGGAAAGCAAGTCCACCTCGCCTTCCAGGAGCTCACGGACCAGCGGCACCAGATCCTCGTCCGGAAAGGCCTTCGGATAGAGGTCCAGAATGTCTGCCAAATCTGAAGGCAGAGCAGCACGAATGGTCGGTTCGGCCATCTCGGCATCTCCTTCGCTAATATCTTATCGGGCTTCTTACTGACCCGAACGCGCATCCTGCTTCTGGATTTCATCCAGATCGACATCCTCGTCGTCGTCATCATCGTCCGACTCGAAAACTTCGCAGTCCTCGCCCCGCAGACATTTGCGATGCGCGCGCCATGCGAAGGGTATGGACGCAAGATACAGCATGGAGCAGACAGCCAGCACCTTGAACGGGTAACTCACCGTCAGCGCCACGACCAGAACAGTCACGACGATCAGCGGCAGAACCAGATCCCGGCGGATGCGGGTGCCGAGTGTCTTGCCGGAAAAGGTCGGAATGCGGCTCACCATCAGGAAGCCGATCAGAAGCACATAAATGGCAATCGGCCCGGCAAACTCCGGCCATTGGGGCAAGAAGCCAAGAAAGGAAAGATACAGCGGCACCAATACCGTGAGCGCCGCGGCAGGCGCCGGCACTCCGGTAAAGAAGTTTACTGCCCAGGCAGGCTTGTTTGGATCGTCCAGTGCGACGTTGAAACGAGCAAGGCGCAATGCCATGGAAATCGCAAAAACCAGAGCAGCAATCCAGCCGAGATTGCCCATCTCATGCAAAATCCAGACATAGAGCATAATGGCAGGCGTAACGCCGAAATTGACAAAGTCCGCGAGACTGTCAAGCTCCGCACCAAAGCGCGAGGTTCCTTTCAGAAGTCGCGCGACTCGCCCGTCGACCGCGTCAAGAACGGCAGCCAGAAGCACCGCCCCGACCGCGAATTCCCAACGCCCCTCAAAAGCCATGCGGATGGCGGTCAAACCGGAACAAAGCGCCAGAAGGGTCACCATGTTGGGCAGGATCACCCGGATCGGTACGCGGCCAAACCGGCGCTTTTTCTGTTTGCCCTGATCGTCGGTTGCTGTCACGTGCTGTTCCTCAGCCAACTCGGGTCAGGATGGGTTGATCAGACGGCGTTTCCGTCAGATCCGCCAGAATCGTTTCACCGGCTATCATGGTCTGTCCCAGCATAACCTTCGGCTTCACATTTTCCGGAAAATAGACATCAAGTCGAGACCCGAAGCGGATCAGGCCAAAGCGCTCGCCGGCAGAAAGCGTCTCACCTTCGCGCACGAAGCAAACGATGCGGCGGGCCACGAGACCCGCAATCTGCACAACACCAATTTTCTGGTCGCCATTTTCGATCACAAGACCGTTGCGCTCATTGTGTTCACTCGCCTTGTCCAACTCGGCATTCAGGAACTTGCCGGCGATATAGGCAACCCGGGTCACCTTGCCATCCATCGGTGCGCGGTTCACATGGACGTTGAAAACGTTCATGAAAATAG
Source organism: Roseibium sediminis (assembly GCF_008711325.1). Lineage (GTDB taxonomy): Bacteria > Pseudomonadota > Alphaproteobacteria > Rhizobiales > Stappiaceae > Roseibium > Roseibium sediminis. Next base: position 39,380 of record NZ_VXDB01000018.1, on the reverse strand, counting down.
AGACGCGCATCATCGGCTGGTCGCCAAGTTCCAGTTCCTTGGGCGGCAACACCGGACCACAATGGCTCACAACACCGTCGGCAGGTGAAATGATCAGACCTTCGCGGACGGGCGTCACGCGCGGCGGATCACGGAAGAAATAGCAGACCCAACCCGTGAGCAAGAGGCCGATCCAGAACAGCGGATCGAAGAACCACCCCACCACGATGGCAGAGACAAAAGCAATGGCAATGAAAGGCCAACCTTCCCGATGGATCGGAACAAAGGCCTTGGTTATGGAGTCAACGATCGACATATCAGTTTCCAGCTAGGGCAGCTCCCCCGGACCAATAGTCGGGTCATGCCGCCAAAAGACAAATCAGATGGCCAATGGCAAGTTACTGCCAAGGCCCATGCCTCGCTTCTAGTGGCTTTTGCCTTGGCTGAGAACACTTTTTGCAGGTCTCAGGCTGTTTTCGTGCCGCTCTTAACAGAACTGTCCCCGCGAGCGAGCCTGTAGTCGGTCTCCCAATAGGGTGGTCTCCCGTATTTGGAGATCAGAAAATCGACAAATGCGGACACCTTCGGCGGCACGAACCTGTTTGGCGGATAGACTGCATAAATATTGCCGGTTCGCGTCACCGGATAATCGGTCATGACTTCAACAAGCCGTCCGTCACGCAAATCCTCCCAGACATGGGCAATGGACTTGACCGTCAATCCCAAGCCATAGAGCGCAGCATCATAGGCAAAATCACCGCTATCTCCACAAATGACAGGGTCTTTCAGCGGAAAGGCAACCTCCCCCTCCGGCCCGGCGAAGTACCAGACCGGCATCGGGTCAAATCCGATATAGTCGTGATTGCACAGTTCTTCCGGATTTCGCGGTTCGCCTTTCCGTGCAATGTAGTCGGGACTGGCACAAAGGACACGCGGATTGCCGCCCAGCTTGCGGGCAAGCAAACTGGAATCTGGCAGCGGCGCGCCACGAATGGCAACGTCATAGCCATCCGCAACCAGATCGACCAGCCGGTCGGACATGTCCACTTCCAGCCGCAGGTCCGGATAGAGCTGCCGAAACTCTGCCAGATACGGCAGGATATGCTTGCGCCCGAAAAACACGTTCGAAGACAGTTTCAAAATGCCGCGCGGCGCGTCCTGAGCCGCATCAATCGACGCTCTCGCCTGAGCAATCTCGCCCAGAGCTGCACGAGCATGGTCCAGCATGATCTTGCCCGCCTCGGTCAGGTTGACCTGGCGGGTTGTGCGGGCCACGAGCTGTGTGCCGAGATCCCTTTCAAGATTGGTCAGCCGGCTGCTTGCCGCCGACGGCGACAGGCCGAATTCGCGTCCGGCTGCGGACAAGCTGCCCAATTCGGCAACACGGGCAAAGAAGCTTAGGTCATCCAGTCTCATTATTCGAAAATATCGAAAAGTACCTTCAAAGCAAAGTCAATTCTACCAACTGATCGAAGGCGCCATATTCGTTTCAACACGACAGGAGACTGATCATGACACACATCACACTGACACCGGAGCTGCTGCGCCACTACGATGCCCGCGCCCGCAAGATCCGAAGCAACGCCTTTTGGTCACTCATCAATTGGCGCCCCTTTACCACGAAAGAGACCCTCGCAAGACAGCACGAAACTCCGTCGAACGACTGCGAGGTTCAACTTTCCCGCAAGCTTGCCGCCTGACCTTGATCAGTCAGGCGCATCCGCCTTCGGGCCTCGGGTCACGATGCCCATATCATCGGCCTCCTGAGCTGCCCGAAGGCGGGGAGACAATACAACTCACCCTAACCGATCTCCTCGATAGCATTCACAAGTTTTTCCAAGTCTGCCGCATAAAATCCAGCTGCATTTAGGCAGTTAGTTTCGACGATAAAAAGGCCTTCTTCTGTCCGGCACACATCCATCACGTAGGCTGGCGAATAATCTGGATGTAGGGAAACCATTGTCTTGGCAAATTCCAAGGCGTCTTCATCAATTTCATGGCGGTACACAACACGACTTCCATCCCTATAAAGGGAGTACGTGACAATCTGCGCACCAACGATCCAAAGGCGCCACTCCTTTAGGATGCGTTTCGGCTCACTCAACATCAACTCAGTATCGTGGCGTAACGAACCAACTGGAGTTTCATCTTCCTTCAGACGCAGCACCTGCTCAGCAAGGCTAATGATATCCCTTGCTGACATGACACTTCCTGGTTCAGCCTTGCTGTCATCAACAGGACGGAAGAACCAGTCTTTTCCGTCATCTGGAAGATGTGCAGGTATATCCCTGACAGTCAGAAACTGAGCATTGCGACCATTCAACAAAAATGGGTACCAGGCCTCCTGATGGACAAATGGTCTGATTACGAACACTCCAGGTCGATAACCTCGCCGCTCGGAAAAGAACCTCAGTGAATAAGAACCAAACATGACAACAGCGCTTGGATCTTCAACAACAGGTTCCGGAAAAAGGTCTCCCACGAATGGAACAACCTTGTGCCAAGACCATCTAGCGCCCAAACGCTCAAGGATTGGTACTAGATTTTCCGTATCCTCAAATTTTTGAAGGATCCACTGCATCGATCTACTTTCAGCTACCCGTTAACACCTACGCCTTCGGGCCTCGGGTCACGATGCCCATATCATCGGCCTCCTGAGCGGCCCGAAGGCGCTCTTCAGCCTCGCTTGCCTCGCGCTGGCGTGCCCACATGGATGCATAAAGGCCATTTGCCTCCAGCAGGCCCGAGTGGGTTCCGCATTCGGCAATCCGCCCGGCCTCCAGCACGATGATCTTGTCCGCATTGACGACTGTCGAAAGCCGGTGCGCGATGACAAGCGTCGTGCGGTTTTTCGAGACCTGATCCAGCGCGGTCTGAATTTCCCGCTCCGTGTGGGTGTCGAGTGCCGAAGTCGCCTCGTCCAGAATGAGGATGGGCGGCGACTTGAGGATCGTACGGGCAATGGCCACACGCTGTTTCTCCCCGCCTGACAGTTTCAGCCCGCGCTCACCGACCTCCGTGTCATAGCCTTGCGGCAGTCCTTCAATGAACTCGTGGATCTGCGCCATTCGTGCGGCCTGACGAATTTCCTCGTCGGATGCATCCGGACGGCCATAGCGGATGTTGTAGGCGATCGTGTCGTTGAAGAGCACCGTGTCCTGCGGCACCATGCCGATGGCCATGCGAACACTCTCTTGCGTGACGTCCCGAACATCCTGACCGTCAATGGTCACTGCACCGCCCGTTACATCGTAGAAGCGGAACAAGAGACGGGAGATCGTTGATTTCCCTGCGCCGGACGGGCCAACGATGGCAATCGTCTTGCCCGCGGGCACGTCAAAGTCGATACCTTTCAGAATCTTGCGGTCCGCATCATAGTGAAAATGCACATCCCGAAATTCGATGCGACCTTCAACCGCCCTCAGTGGCCCCGCTCCCGGTTTGTCCTCGATTTCCGTCGGCGCGCCGAGCAGATCAAACATCGATTCAATATCGGCAAGACCCTGACGGATTTCGCGGTAGATGAAGCCGATGAAATTGAGCGGAATGGAAATCTGCATCAACAGGGCGTTGATGAGAACGAACTCGCCAATCGTTTGCTCACCCGCCATCACCGCCTGCGCGGAAAGAACCATGCAGGCTGCCATCCCCACGCCGAGGATCACCGTCTGCCCGAAGTTCAGCCAGGCAAGCGACGTCCATGTGCGTGTGGCGGCTGCCTCATAGCGTTCCATGGAGACATCAAAGCGCGCGGCTTCCATGTTCTCGTTGCCGAAATATTTGACCGTCTCGAAATTCAGCAGGCTATCGATGGCCTTGGAATTGGCCTCCGTATCGCTCTGGTTCATCTCCCGGCGAATGGCGATGCGCCAGTTCGACGCCTTGATGGTGAACCACACATAGGCAACGATCATGATCGCCACGATGGTGAGGTAGCTCATGCCGAACTGGATCGAGATCACAGCTGCCATGATGGCAAATTCGAGGATTGTCGGGATGCCGTTGAGGATCGTGAAACGGACAATCGCCTCAATCCCCTTCACCCCGCGCTCGATTACCCGGCTGAGACCACCCGTGCGCCGTGCCAGATGAAACCGCAACGAGAGCCGGTGAAGATGGCGAAAGGTGATGATGGCCAGCTGGCGCACCGCATGCTGCCCGACCTGGGCAAAGAGCGCATCTCGCAACTGATTGAAGGCAACGGCCAGTACGCGGGCCACATTATAAGCCAGCACGAGCATGACCGGGGCGACAAGAAAGGCCGGCAAGTTGGAAGTTTCACCCGTCAGCGCATCCGATGCCCAGGCAAAGAAATAGGGAGACAGAACCGTCACGATCTTTGCAATCACCAGCGCAAAGATCGCCAACAGCACGCGTGCTTTCAGGTCAGGTCTGTTTTCCGGCCAGATATAGGGCCAAAGGTTTACAAGCGTCTGGTACGTTGTGCCCTCATCCGCACTCACGGCTTTTTGGGTCTGCGCAGCTTTTGCCGCAGGTTTTGCGTTTTCGCCGTCACGGGCAGACGCGGTTCTATCAGTCAAAAGCCGTTTCCTTTTCTTCGCCGCGACCCGGCCCTTTTGTGCAGGCAGACGCCTGTGCCGAGGCGTCGTTTTCCGGTGCGCTTTGAACCCTGGACAAATAGGAGGCAGATTGCTCGGCCGCCTGCTCAAGGCGGTCGACATTGATGCGATACTGACACGAGCGCCCGGTGCTTTCGCAAACAACCAGACCCGTATCCTTCAGAACCTGCAGATGTTGAGAGACCGTCGACTGGGCAAGCGGCAGACGGTTCACGATCTCGCCGCAACAGGCCACTTCAACACGGCGCAAATCGCTCAGGATCGCGAGGCGAACCGGATGCCCCAACGCGCGGTAGATCTGCGCAAGGTCTTCAAATTCGCCGGTATTGAGGCACGCGGGAACATCATCGTCATTCACCTGTTGGCCCATGCCGCTCCTCTCCCGTTTGCAAAGCAACAACCCATTGATCGTAAATATGCGATGGGTTTCCGTAAAGGCAAGGTCACAAGGGCAACATTCGGGGCAGGCGCACGAAAAAAGCGCACGAAAATCGTGCGCTTTCTCTGCATTCAGATCGGACAGATGATCCGGCCAGTTCCTACTGAACGGCCACGCCCTCATTCTTTGCTTCGTTATCCCAGCGAACATCGTTTTCCGGCGTCAGGAACACCTGTCCGGGATAGATGAGATCCGGATTGCGAATCTGAACCTTGTTCGCCTGATAGATTGTCGTGTAGCGGAAACCGTCGCCGTAGAGGCGGCGGGAAATCCGCCACAGATTGTCGCCCTTGCGGATGATGACGTTCGGCAGCGCCTTGGTGACAGTCGCGCCTGCGGATCCGTCAGCAGAGGCTTCGCCGGTCGCAACGACCTTCGTCAGAACGATCTGCTGGGGCGCTTCCTTCTCAAAGGTTACGGCAGCACGGGCTTCGACCTTGTCGGCGCCCTGCTCAACCAGATCGGCACGAACTTCGACATTGCCTTCCGAGATATTTTCCTTGCCCTCAAGCAACCAGCGACCTGTTCCAGACACCGGAGCCTCGCCTGCAAACTTGTCGTCCACATAGACCCGCACGGAAGACCCCGGTTCCCCGGTACCGGCAACGAAGACCTTGCCTTCTTCCGATTCCACAGCTTCCACCGTCACCTTCGGCGCTCCGGCTGCGTCAGCAGCAGGTGCAGCGTCAGCGGCTGTCTCGGTGCCAGAGGTCGCAGATGCATCGACAGGCATATCAGCCGACGCAGAGGAACCTGCAAGAGTGGCAACTTCCTCTGTCACATTGGCAACAATCTGCCCACTTGCGGAAATCGCGGCCTGCCCGGCCTCGGCAACGCCTTCAACCACCGTTTCTGCGGTCTTTTCAGCGGCAGCAACAGTTACAGACCCGGCATCGACAGCTTCACCAACAGCCTTGGCAGTCTCGCTCGCAACACCGGAGACAGCCGTTTCGACCGCAGTTGCAAGTTGGCCGGCCGTTGTGGTTGCTTCTGCAGACGCGGCCACCTCAGGAGCTGCACCGGCCTCCGGCTTTGCGTCCTCAACAGGAGCAGCTGCTGCCACTACGGTCTCTTCAGGCTTTTGCAGAATGTTGGACGGCGCATCCGGCGTGTTCAGCACGACGAGCGGCTGTCCATTGCCCCCTTCGGGAATGGAAACCGCGAGGCGCTGGGACGATTCAGATACGACCTTCCCGTCTTCACCCTGCACTTCCAGCGCCATGTCGTAGTCGCCGGGTTCAAGTGGTTTGTCGAGAATGATGGTCCATTCGCCTGCGCTGTTGGCCACACCCTTGCCGACAACCTGCCCATTAGCCCTCAGCGCAATGATCGCGCCCGCATCCGAACGTCCGGCAATGACCCCCTCGCCGGTCGGCTCAACGCCAACGACGTCAAAGGAAAGGCTCTCTTCGGGTTTGGTCGCATCGCCTGCACCGCTTTCAGCGGTCTGCGAGGCGTCGCCCTGTCCGGTCGCAACAGGGTCTGTTGCCCCACCAGCATTCTCAGCTGTTTCACCACCCGATGCGGTTTCGCTCGCGCTCTTGGAGACTGCGTTCGATGCCTTGTCGTCCTTGAGGGCAATTTCCGATCCCTCACCCTTTTTAAGCTGGAAGTATCCAACGCCAAGGGCACCAGCTCCAACAACAAAGGCGGCGATCAGGGCCCAGACTACGTTTTGCCTCATAATGAAGTTTCCCAGTGAAGCCAAACTCCCGTCTCAGCCGGGACCGGTTCACTCCTCCTCTTGTGTTCCTGGATGGCACCAGTCGCCATCATTTGGCCAACGGTTCCCAAAACTCTTCAAATCAATAAACCCCTTTTAAACCCTGAGCAAGGAAACAGCCGCCGTCACCAACCGCTGATGCACCTTGACCGTCGCCGCGCCCGGTGCCACACAGGTTGCATGAAAGAAAACACACCAAGACAGCTCTCAAGCATTTGCGTCTATTGCGGTTCCAGCAAGGGCGTCGATCCGGTTTACGAGGCGACTGCCATTCGCCTCGGCCAAATCCTTGCCGAACAGAACATCCGATTGATCTATGGCGGCGGTTCGGTTGGGCTTATGGGACTTGTGGCTGCGGCAACACTTGATGCCGGCGGATCGGTCACCGGAATCATTCCGCGCTTTCTCGAAGAGCGGGAAGTCATGCTCAAGTCGGTCGACGATCTCATCGTCACCGAGAATATGCATGAGCGGAAGATGCTGATGTTCCAGCGCTCGGATGCCTTCATCGCCCTTCCCGGCGGCATCGGCACTCTGGAAGAAGTTGTGGAAATGATGACCTGGGCACAGCTCGGTCAACACAGGAAGCCGGTGCTTCTCGCCAACACCAATCGATTCTGGTCGCCTCTACTCGAGTTGCTGAATCACATGCGGGCACAGGGGTTTATTCGACCGGAAACGGAAGTCCCCTATCTGGTAGCTGACAGCATCGAGGACGCAATTCCGAAACTGGAAAAAGCCTGCCTGGAATGCCCGGAAGCATCTCCTTCGGCGATTCCTGTCGAGCGGATGTGATCCTGTCAAAAATCCTCATTTGACGGCGGCGCGGCAAGTCTGCGCCATCGCGATTTTTAATAAGATTTTGTTTTACTATTTGCGATACCGTTGCGTTCGATTTTCGAAACACGGACCTGTTACGGCATGCAAAGTATCCTCCTTGTAGAAGATGCATCCTTCTTCGAAAAAGCTGTCCTTATGACACTTCGAAACATTGAAGAATGCAATGTATACGTTGCGCGCTCCTACAAGGAAGCCGAAGAATTACTCAAATCCCCGAGAGAAAAGCCTGATCTGGCACTTGTGGACCTGACCCTGCCGGACGCGCGGGATGGACAAATTGTCGACCTGACAAAGACACATGAGATCCCGACGATTGTGTTCACCAGCCGCTGGGCCGCGCATATACGCAAGTCCGTCTACAGCAAGGGCGTCATGGACTATGTCGTCAAGGACAGCCCAAGCAGCCTTGACTACCTGAGCGAACTTATCCTGCAGCTGCGCCGCAATCCGGAAACCGGCGTGCTTGTGATCGACGATTCCCGTCCGGCACGCGAGAAGATCGTCAACGTGCTGAAGCAACACCGCTATCAGGTCTTTGAAGCCTCTTCGGCCGTGGAAGGCCAGAAGGTTCTGGAGAAGAACCCGCAAATCAAGCTTCTGCTGCTCGACTATGTGATGCCCGGTGAAGACGGATTCGCCTTCCTGAAAGCCATTCGCCGGAATTACAGCCGCGATGATCTCGCCATTCTTGGCCTCTCCGGGGTGGACGACGGGGAAAACCGTGTCCGCTTCCTGAAATATGGTGCGAACGACTTTATTCAGAAGAACTGTTCGTCCGAGGAGATTCTTTTGCGGGTCGCTCAGAACCTCAAGATGATCGACAGGATCACGGAGCTGAGAGACCGCGCAATACGCGATCCCCTGACCGGGCTCTACAATCGCCGTTTCCTCTTTTCTCAAGCCGAAGCGCACATCAAGAACGCGGAAGCCGAGAACCGGTCTTACTGGGTCTGTCTGGTAGATATCGACAAGTTCAAGAGCATCAACGACACCTATGGGCACGTTGCTGGCGACACGGCACTGCTGACCATCGCCAGATCCCTGCAGGCTTTGGCAGGCCCTTCCGACTTCATGTTGCGACTGGGCGGGGATGAATTCTGTGCCTTGCTGAGCTGCGAAAGCAAGGATCAGGCGGCCCTCAAGATGCAGACATTCCTCGACAAGCTGCGCCTGACCGGCGTCAAGCTGGAACAGGGTAATATCAACGTCACAGCCAGCGTCGGTATCGCGCATGTGGAAAATGGCGACATTACCGGCGCACTTGATATGGCCGACATGTGCCTTTACCGGGCCAAGGACGGCGGCCGGGACAAGCTCATCGCCTGCTGACACCGGCGCCGTTGCTGTTGTGTATCAGGCAGCTGCCTTGCGGCGGGACTTCTTGTAGCGGCGATAGCTGTCGAAGGTGAAGATGACCAGCGCCGCCCAGATGATACCGAATGTCAGCAGCTTGGTCTGATCCAGAGGCTCGTTCCAGACATAGACAGCCATCAGGAAATGCAGCGATGGCGCGATGTATTGCATGATCCCGATCATCACCAGAGGTAAGCGCCGGGCTGCTCCGGAAAATGCGATCAACGGCAAGGCCGTGATAATGCCCGTTCCCGCCAGTGCCACCAGCACCGGAATGTTGTTCAACGACAGGGAATCCTGACCCCAACTGATGGTCAGCAGCAGATAGCCGGCAGCCAGCGGCACCAGAAGCGCTGATTCCGCCAGCAGGCCGGGCGTCGGCCGCACCGGGGTTACCTTGCGCACATATCCATATCCCGCGAAGGAAAAGGCAAGCACCAGCGACACCCATGGCAGACCGCCGGTCCAAACGGCCTGAATAGCAACAGCAAGGGACGCAAGTCCGACAGCCACCATTTGCAGCGGAGACAGTTTCTCGTGCAGGACAACCAGCCCGATCAGGATGCTCACCAGCGGATTGATGAAATATCCGAGCGAGACATCCAGAACCTTCGAGTTGGAGATCGCCCAGACAAAGACCAGCCAGTTGACGCAGATGAGAGCGGCAGAAACGCACAGACGATACACGATCGCCGGTGTCGTCAAGGCCTCCCGGATCTCTCCGCCGCGCTTGCGGAGCAACAGATAGAGACCGACGAACAGAACGGACCACACGATCCGGTGAGCAACCACCACATCCGGCGCAACAGTCTCAGTCAGCTTGTAATAGGCCGGAAAGAACCCCCACATGCCATAGGCCGCGAGCGCAAGCAGAAGACCGGTACGTGTTTCGTCTTCTGCCGCAGGTGCGCTCTTGCCAGTGCCGGTGACCTCACTCATGAACCGTGACTTTCAGATATCCCGGCTCAGGCGGCCTCCGCCTTCATCAGGGCATAGGTGATGGAATCGATCAGCGCCTGGAAGGAGGCGTCTACGATATTGCTGGAAACGCCGATGGTGAACCAACGCCGGTGTGTTCTCACGTCCTGACTTTCAATGAGAACGCGCGTCACGGCACCTGTACCACCGTTGAGAATGCGAACCTTGTAGTCGATCAGCTCAAGTCCGTCGATGGCCGATTGGTATTTTCCCAGATCCTTGCGCAGCGCCATGTCGAGCGCATTTATCGGGCCGTTTCCTTCGGCGACCGACATCCGGGTTTCACCATCGATACTTATTTTCACAACGGCTTCGGAAACCGTTAGAAGCTCTCCGATGGCGTTGAAGCGGCGCTCAACCATCACACGGAAGGATTCCACATCAAAGAAGCTTGGCACTTCGCCAAGCGACTTGCGGGCAAGCAGTTCGAAGGACGCATCTGCCGCCTCATAGGAATATCCTTGCGACTCCCGTTCCTTCACATCAGCCAGGAGCCGATCAAGGCGGGGATCGGCCTTGTCGACCGTCACGCCAAGCCTGTTCAGCTCCCCAAGCAGATTGCTCTTGCCTGCCTGATCCGAAACGAGCACCCGCCTGCGATTGCCAACCTCCTCGGGCTGGACATGCTCGTAGGTCTTCGGATCCTTCAGGATGGCGGACGCATGAATGCCCGCCTTCGTCGCAAAGGCCGACTGTCCGACATAGGGTGCATGCCGGTTCGGCGAGCGGTTCAGAATTTCGTCAAAGGCGTGGGAGATAGACGTGATATCGGCCAGCTGATCTCCCGAAACCCCCACCTCAAAACGCTCCGGATAAGTGCCCTTGAGCATGAGAGTCGGGATGAGCGTGATCAGGTTGGCATTGCCACATCGTTCGCCAATCCCGTTGATCGTACCCTGAATCTGGCGCACACCGGCATCAATCGCCGCAAGAGTGTTGGCCACCGCATGACCGGTGTCGTCATGAGTGTGAATGCCAAGATGATCGCCGGGGACAACCGCCTGCACCGCCTTCACGATCTCGGTGACTTCTCCCGGCAAGGTGCCGCCATTGGTGTCGCACAGCACCACCCACCGTGCTCCAGCCTCATAAGCGGCCTTGGCGCAGGACAGCGCATAGTCCGGATTGGCCTTGTAGCCGTCGAAGAAATGCTCGCAATCGATCATTGCTTCCTTGCCGGCAGCAACGGCGGCCTTCACCGTATCGGAGATGCTTTCAAGGTTCTCCTCGTTCGTGCAGCCGAGCGCCACATCGACGTGGTAATCCCATGTCTTGGCGACAAAGCAGCATGCGTCCGAATGGGAAGAAAGGATCTGGTTGAGACCCGGATCATTTGAGGCAGACCGTCCCGGTCGTTTCGTCATCCCGAACGCTGTGAAGGTTGCCTTCTGGGTGCGTTTCTCGGAGAAGAATTCGGTATCCGTAGGATTGGCCCCCGGATACCCGCCTTCGACATAATCGACCCCGAGGCGCTCAAGCAGCTCTGCGACCACAACCTTCTCGGTCACGGAGAAATCGATCCCGCTGGTCTGGGCCCCGTCGCGAAGAGTGGTATCGAAGAGATACAGTCGTTCCTTGCTCATGCGTATTTTCCGTCCTCGGTCTTGTCTGACGGCCAGTGTGTCGTGTCGTGGTCAGGATGTTGATAGGATATGGGCCCTTGCCCATCGGGGTTTCCTTGATCGGAAGGCAAGTCGAATAGGCCTTCGCACCAGGGCAGTCGGCTTTCCGTCCCAAGCTGGATAATCGGCGGGGCAACGGTTGGATCATCAAGGCTCGTCACGGTGATGTCCGGCTGCCAGCCTTCAAATTCAAAGGTCAGCGGCGATCCACAGTCCTTGCAAAACCCGCGACGAACCTTGTTTGAACTTTGAAAGTAGGTCGGATTTCCGCGTGTGTATTCCAGATCCTTCGCCGTCACCAACACGGCAAAGGGTCCGCCCAAGGCCTTCTGGCACATGCGACAGTGGCATAGTGACGAACGACCAAATTCGGACACGGTGTACCGCACGGCGCCACACTGACATCCCCCGGAAAGCCTCGCATTTACAGTCATGAGCGCTCCTTTGGCGGCCACTCGGCGGTGTCATGATCCGGATGCTGCAGGGAGACGAGGCTGGCCAGAAACGGAGCTGCTTCCATATCGTCTTCCGTCACCCGGTTGGGCAGGGTCGAAACTCCGTCAGCATAGGGAAGCTTTCCCTCCACTCCGAAAGCCACAACAGGTGCAATTTCGCGCGGATCATCAAATGCACCGATGGCCAGAGCAATTCCGTCCGGCGCTTCATAGGTCAGCGGCGTACCGCAGTCGCGGCAGAACCCGCGCGTGGCATGATTGGAGCTCTGAAACTGTGCCCGCTGCCCGCGGGTCCACTCAAGGCGATCCTCGGATACAGACACCAGCGGCGCATAAAAGGACCCGAAGGCCTTCTGGCACATGCGGCAATGGCAAACAGACGCCTCCCCCAGCGCCCCGTCCACCTTGAACCGGACAGCTCCACACTGACACCCTCCGGATCGCAACTCACTCATTACGCTCTCCCTCACCCGGCAAAAGTCAATCACCGCACCCAACTCAGTCCCAAACGCCAAACCGCTTGAGGATGACTTCCATCACTCCTTCAAGATTTCCAATCACATCCACCGCCGGAAATCTCCAAACTTCGAAGCCTTCACCTGCAAGCCACTTGTCGCGCTGTTCGTCTCTCAATCTGACGTCATCCAAACCATGAAAGTCGCCATCCACTTCAATCACCACCTTGCGGCTAAAGGCCACAAAATCAGCAACGTAAGGCCCGATCGGCGCTTGCCGACGAATATGAACGCCTTTTGTCTTCAACTCTCTCAGCTGCCGCCATAACAGTTTTTCAGGGTAGCTTTGCTCACGCCGCAGTTGCTTTGCTGTCTGACGCGTTTTCCCTGTGATCCTTGTTGGCGACATCTCAGATCCACTGCCTCCGTCAGCCCATTGGCGATACCAGCCTAGTACCCCCACCCCTAACCCCTCCCCACAAGGGGGAGGGGAAATGAACCATCCCGCCAATTCAAATTACGAGATCACCCAGATCGAGCTGCCGAACCCGTCGACAAACTCGATGGAGTATTGCCCCTCCCCCTTGTGGGGAGGGGTTAGGGGTGGGGGTAACCCATTCCAGGTATCCTTATCGTTTGACCTCCCAGGTCGTGACACGTTCCCCGGTCTGCGCATCCTTGCCGTCCTTCAGCACGATGCCCTCGGCAGCGAGTGAATCGCGGATGCGGTCGGCTTCGGCCCAGTTCTTTGCCTTCAGCTGCTCAAGTCGTTCTGCAACACGTGCATCGATCGATGCTATATCCAGCGCGCTCATGTCTGCCGTAACAGGACGAACGCCCAACACTGCAGCGGACGCGGAATAGACCGCGAGCTTGTCCGCAGACTGCGCGGCCTCGCCAGCCAGTTGATGCAGGACTTGAACGGCAGCAACCGTATTCAAGTCATCATTGAGGGCTTCCAGGAAGGCTTCTGACGGCGCTGCGTCAGTTGCAACCGGTTCCGGCCACTTCGCCAGCAGACGCTCCGCCTCTTCCAGTCGCTTGATCGAGAAATCGATCGGCTCGCGGTAATGGGTCATCAGCATGGCAAGGCGCAACACTTCGCCCGGCCATTTGCGGCCGCCGAAGTTTTCGCTGTCCAGCAGTTCGTGGATGGTGAAGAAGTTGCCCTCCGACTTGGACATCTTGCGGCCTTCAACCTGAAGAAAGCCGTTATGCATCCAGTAGTTGGACATCTTCTGCGTCCCGTGCGCGCAGCAGGACTGGGCGATCTCGTTTTCATGATGCGGGAAAATCAGATCCAGACCGCCACCATGAATGTCGAATACCTTGCCCAGATGGTGCTCACTCATGACCGAGCACTCGATGTGCCAGCCCGGACGTCCCCTGCCCCATGGGCTCTCCCAACCCGGCTCTTCGTCCGAGGAGAGTTTCCAGAGAACAAAGTCACCCGGATTTTTCTTGTGCGCCTCGACCGCGATGCGGGCTCCCGCCTTCTGCTCATCGAGATTGCGCTTCGAAAGGCATCCGTAATCCGTCATGGATGTTGTATCGAACAGCACCTCGCCGCCTGCCACATAGGCATTGCCCTTGTCGATCAGGATCTCGATCATTGCGACCATACCGCCGATATGGGCTGTTGCCCGCGGCTCATGGGTCGGCTCAAGGCAGCCGAGCCGCGCGATATCGGCGTGGAACTGGTTAGTGGTCTTTTCCGTGACTTTGGCAATGGCCTCGTTCAGCGGCAGATCCGGATGATCGCGCAAGGCCCGGGCGTTGATCTTGTCATCCACGTCCGTGATGTTGCGGGCATAGGTGACGTGATCAGTGCCATAGAGATGGCGCAGCAAGCGGAACAGCACATCAAACACGATGACAGGCCGCGCATTGCCGATATGGGCAAAGTCATAGACAGTCGGCCCACAGACATACATGCGGACATTTTCGTCGGAAATCGGAACGAAGTCTTCCTTGGCGCGGCTCAGGGTATTGGTTACCCGCAAGCCCTTGAAGGTGCCCGTGTCAGCATCTGATGTCGCATGTCCTGCGGCGCTCATGTCAAACCGTCTCCTGGCCGGCTGGCCGGGGCGGTCCGTCTTAAGGGAAAAATGCCAAAAGGGGATCGGCCACAGCCAGCGGTGTCGCTAGCTGCAAATAATGGTGATCGAAATGATGTTCCAAGTGGCCGTCATCATGGGCAACCTTATGACCCGGTTTCCTTTTGGGCGTCAAGGTCCGTTTTTACTCCTTTTGTCTTTACTGGACACTGCGGTCGCTTGCGTTACCCTGCCCCTACAACCGAATCTTGCGGGGGCATGAACGGATGACACAAATCCGGAAAACCATAATCACGCTGTGCAGCATCTCGCTTGCAATCCTGTCCGGGGCGGTTCAGGCGCAATCTCCTGTTCCTACGCCAAGAGCTGCTCCTGAGCGAACGAGCGTCCAGTCCGCCGAACCGACAACGCCAATCGCACGTGCAATCCGCAACAGCCTGCCGAGCAACCTGGACCCCGGACTTCGCCAAGTCTACAATTCCCGGAATTTCGAGCCGGTATGGATTACGCCTTCCGGGGCAACAGAGAATGCCTTCTTTGTTCTTGAGGCATTTTCGTCAGCCAATATTCACGCATTGAACCCGGACAACTACGAGCCCCTGAGGTTTCTGGAACGGGCGCAGTCGGCAAAAAGCGTCGAAGACTGGGCCGCCATCGACATTGATCTCAGCATCCAGTTTCTGCGTTATGCCACGCATCTTTCTTCTGGCCGCGTGCAGCCCAACAAGGTCAACAAGGCGCTCAACATCTTCCCCGACCGACCAAAGGCGGAAGAGCTGTTTGCGAATGCCGAGAAAACGGAAGATTTCAGCGCCTTTCTGGAAGGTCTCGCCCCGCAAAGCCCGAATTACCTGCGGCTCCAGATTCGTATGGGCGAATACAGGGAGAAGGCAGCCAATGGCGGCTTCACCCCTGTTCCCAGCGGCCCTGTTCTGAAGCCCGGCATGAGCGAC
Source organism: Roseibium sediminis (assembly GCF_008711325.1). GTDB lineage: Bacteria > Pseudomonadota > Alphaproteobacteria > Rhizobiales > Stappiaceae > Roseibium > Roseibium sediminis. Next base: position 23,946 of record NZ_VXDB01000018.1, on the reverse strand, counting down.
CCCCGCGTGACCGCCTTGCGCAAACGGTTGATCGAGGAAGACTATCTCATCTCTGAAATGCACGCAGGCAGCACTTATGACGGTGCGCTTGTCGACGCAGTAAAGGAATTCCAGTCCTATCACGGGCTGGAAACAGACGGCGTTGTGGGTGCAGGAACACTGGGCGAACTGAACGTGCCCATCAATGACCGCCTTATCCAGATGGAACTGAACATGGAACGGCGGCGGTGGATGCCGGACGACCTCGGGTCGACCTATGTGTTCGTGAACCTCGCCGATCAGGCCCTCAAGGTGGTCAAGAACGAGCGGACTGTCCACACTGCCCCGGTAATTGTCGGCAAGCCCTACCATGCCACTCCGGTCTTTTCCGACCAGATGACCTATGTCGAGGTCAATCCCTACTGGAACATCCCGCGTTCAATCGCGACCGCCGAGTATCTCCCGAAACTTCAGCAGAACTCGTCGGCGCTTTCCGGCAAGGGCATCCGTGTGCTGCGTGGGACCAACGAAGTCTCGCCAACCAGTATCAACTGGTCTGCCTATTCGCGGGAAACCTTCCCCTTCGAACTGCGACAAGACCCGGGAGAAGGAAATGCGCTTGGCAGGATCAAGTTCATGTTCCCGAACAAGTTCAACATCTACATTCACGACACACCGGGCAAATCCCTTTTCCAGCGGTCACAGCGGGACTTCAGCCACGGTTGTATTCGAGTATCCGACCCCTTCGCGCTCGGAGATGTCCTCTTGTCCTCGCAGGGCTATGACCGGGCCAGGCTGGAATCGATTCGAGACAGCGAACAAAGAACCGTCATCTCGCTGAAGGAACCCATCAAGGTTCATCTGACGTATCTCACGGCGTGGATGAACAAGGACGGATCCACACATTTTCGCAAGGACATCTACGGTCGAGACGCTGCGTTGCTCAATACCCTTCGCACAGTCATGACTGAAAATCTTTGATTTTTCAAATACATACGTGAAGTTTACGATCCTGAACCGAAGCTGAATGCTGATCTCAGCTTCGGTTCAAGGCCGGTTTTCTAAAGTGGGTTCAATCACGAGGCACCCACCAATGGGAAACCGAAAAATGTTGAACCGTTTGTTTGCAGTCATGTTCATTCTCGTTCTCTTCGGCGGACCGTTTATCAGCGCTTTCTACGTTGCAGGCAGCGCCAACATGTCGATCGGTGCGATCCAGAAAAAGTCCATCTGCCTGTCAACCGGCGTTGGCTGTGGTTCCGGACATGTGATCCTTCCGGCCCTGGGACGCATGTAATGCAATACTCTCGTCTGCTTGCGGCGCTCCCACTTTTTTGGCAAGCTCGCGACATGGATACGAAAGCCCTTGAAGAAAACGCGGAAAATGCCGCACAGTTCCTGAAGATGCTGGCTTCAGCACCCAGGCTTCTTCTCATGTGTCATATGGCCGAGCAGGAATGCAGCGTCGGCGACCTTGCCGAAAAGACCGGCATGCGATTGCCCACGGTCTCGCAGCAGCTCTCTTTGTTGCGCACGCAGGGGCTGGTGGAAACGCGGCGCGACGGCACAACGATCTACTACAAGCTGGCCAGCAAGCCCGCGCAGGAGATCATGGCAGTTCTCTATGAGACTTTCTGCGCCGGCCACGACAAACAAGCCCAAGACGCCAGACTTGAGCTTGTTTCCGAAGCGGACTAACGCCGCCTCGTCTCTCAATCGCTGATGTAATCACCGCATTTGGGCGGTTCCTGATTGCCCCATGGCATGATCGGAACCGTGGAAGTGGAATTCTTCGGGCTGCCTTCGATCAGCTTGTCCGAATAGACCAGATAGACCAGCACATTTCGCTTGGCGTCACAGCCCCGAACAATCTGCATTTTCTTGAAGAACAAAGAGCGGCGCTGACGGAACATCTCCTCACCCTGTTCTGCCTTGCCCTTGAAAACGACCGGCCCGACCTGACGGCAGGCCAGCGATACATCGGAGACTTCCTCCGCAACGCCAATCCAGCCGGATATTCCGCCCTTTTCGGGAACCGTAAAGTGGCAGGCCACGCCTTCGATCATTGGATCGTCCACAGCGTAAGTCGCCAACTTGTGATCCGGCGTCAGCAGCTTCCACACTGTCGACTTCTTGAAGATCAGATCAGGTTCATCTGCGGCCAGCGCCGGAACCAAACCCAATCCAAATGCAACAATCGTGGCAGCGAGCAGGCGCATCGACACTCTTCCTTCATTCGGCAAACCAGCGAACCCCTGAACCACCTGGAGATGGAAAGGAAACGCGGCCAATCAAAACGACAGACGGCAAACCTCCCCAGAGGCAGCTCCCGTTCACTCCACATGTGGGAGTTCTTGTCGCTGACGTCCACCCTCAATTGCCCAAACACGAAAAAAGCGGCCCGAAAGGCCGCTCTTCACAGTTCTGGTTGGCCGGATATCAGGCTGACATCAGCTTGGACTCACTTGCGGAACCACGCTCCTTGCGCACCTCGTCAGCGAACTCTTCGGAAATGTCCAGCATCGACAGGTCCAGCGTCTCCTCGTCGGAAGACACTGCGACCTCTTCATCCGGCACGGGCTGCAGAGGCTGACCGAGATCGACTTCCGGCTCGTTCTGGGCGACTTCCGCTTCTTTCAGGGCATCCCACAGGTCCTGATCCCGTTCACGGGTCCAGACTTGCGGCGCCTCGATCCCAAGAGCTTCGTCATAGGCACGAGCAACATTGAACGGCATGCAATGGTCGTAGATGGCAAAGCTGCCGAAGCGCGGGTCCATTGCCTCGCGGACGGCATTGTAAGTTGCCTTCAGACCCCTGCCCATTCGAACGGACGTACGCGCGCTGTCGCGCAGGGTTTCGACAAAGTCCCGCGTATCATCAAGCGCCCTTTTGACCTCCTGAACATTGAGCAAGGCTTCGCCTCGTCCGGGCACCAATGCCTTCGGGCGGAATGCACTGATCCGCTCAAGCGCCCGTGGCCAGTCATCCAGATGGGCATCACCGCAATAGCAGGCCACCTTGTTCTCAACGAGGTCTCCGGCAAACAGTACTGCAGCATCCGGCACCCAGACGACCACGTCGCCCATCGTATGTCCGCGGCCAAGATGCATCAGCCGCACTTCCTTGTTTCCAAGATTAATGGACAAGGAGGAGGCAAAGCTCATGGTCGGCTGCGTCAGCCCCGGAATGTTGTCGCCATCCTCGAACAGTCTCGGGAACCGTTCCTTTTGAGCGACCCAGTCTGCTTCGCCGCGGTCAACGATCAGCCTGCGGGTGAGATCCGATGTGATGATGTCACTTGCCCCGTAAGCACTGGCACCAAGGGTGCGGACCGAATGGTAGTGCGTGAGCGCCACATATTTGACCGGCTTGTCAGTGATCCCCTTGATATGGGCCAGAACCTTCTTGGCTGTCGCAGGTGTCGCCTGCGCGTCCACAACAAGCACCGCCTTGTCGCCGATGACCACGCCGGAATTGGGATCTCCCGAAGCAGTAAAGGCGTAGCAACCCGCACCTACTTCACGAAAGGATACAGCTTTTTCATCCGTATCTGCGATAGAGGCGAAGTGTTTTGTCATGATGCTTCCCACCCGCGTTATTGACCTGCACAGCCAAGTCGACCGAAGACCAGTTCCGCGATAAAAGGCTCGCGGATATATACTTGGATCGTGTCAGGCATTCGGCTTGATTCGCAAATCGATTGGGCGCCGCTACTGCTCTCATTTGATTTTTTCAACAATAAGTTCACCTAAATACGGCGACACACCAGTTGTTGTGTTTATCAAGTTGCGAAAAACCGAACAGTTCGCTGCCGCGACATCTGATCAATCAGCACCTCTCCATGCGTCACATAATTCCCGGCAACGCCACTGGACGCAGGCACATCCACCATGCATACAGGCTCAAATGGACGAGACAAACGCAACCGGCGGGCGGAAGACACTCCCATGAGCGATACATCGAAAGATCAGGACATAGGCGATGACCCGATCCTCACCCTTGACCGGTTTCTCCCTTACCAATTGAACTTTCTTGCAGAAGAAGTCAGTCGCTCGTTCTCGCGCATTTATGCAGACCAGTTCGGGATCAGTATTCCCGAATGGCGTGTCGTGGCGATCCTGGGTCAGTCTGGTCCTGTTACAGCAAAAACCATCGGCGAACGCAGCACCATGCACAAGACCAAGGTCAGCCGAGCTGTCGCAGCGTTGGAGAAGCGGCAGTTTATCGTCCGCAGCCCCAATTCGGTCGATTTGCGAGAAAGCTTCATCGAGCTCAGCGAAAGCGGAAAGGCGATGTATCGTGACCTTGTTCCGCAGGCCTTTGCCTTCAACGCCCTGCTGAAATCCGCCCTCTCCCAAGAAGAGCAGGAAACGCTGGAGGGCATCTTCTCCAAACTGCATCAAGCCTCGCGAGACTTTCGCCGCAGCGGCAAGCCATTAAAGCCCCTACGTTAACCTTGCCTAGCAGTTTTCTGGATAAATTGATCCAAATTGGTCATAAAGAGTTCGGGATTTTTGTCCCTTTCGATATCGGATTAAACGTCAGGGCAACATGCATTCGATCGGTCTGCACATTCCAAAGATGCTCAAAGGGCTGGCACGATACCTCATGCTGCCTGGCCTTGCCCTTGTGATTTTGACGCCTGACATTGCCGATGCCGCCACATGCGCCGGACTGCAAAAGGAACTGAACCGCCTTTCCAGCAACAGCAAATCCGCCGAAGTTGCCAAGTGGGAAGAGGCATGGAGGCGACAAGATGCAGCCATGACCGGCGCAGAGCGAGACGCCCGCTACTTTCAGTGTGATGTGCAGGCGAACTCGGCCAAGTGTCGTGGCCTGAATTCCAAGATCCAGAAGATGCGCAAGAACCTTGGCGCAATCGAGCGGCAGATCCAGAAGGCGGAACGCGGCGGCGGAAATGTTGCAGCCAAGGTCCAGCAGATACGCGCTCAATATGCGCGCATGAAATGCGGACAGTCGGCAGCCCCTGCACGTGAAGCCTCCAACTCCGACAATGGCTTCCTGCAAAAACTGTTTTCGCAGAACCAGAAGGTGGTCGAACCCACCACTCCCAAATACAGAACTCTGGGCAATGGCATTGTGGTTGCGGTCAATAGCAACCCTGTCATCACCCCCGCACCGGAGGTGTCCGAAACGGCACTCACCGTTCAGCGAGCCCGCTTGCGTCTCTCCAATGACGGCGACGAAATCCGCAGCAAGGTGGAGGTTGGTGGCGGAGAAACCTACCGAACCATGTGCGTTCGTACCTGCGACGGCTTCTATTTTCCGGTCAGCTTCTCCACTCGCAAGAAGCATTTTGCAGAAGACTCCATGCGCTGCGCCGAAATGTGTCCGACAGCGCGCACCGAGCTCTTTGCCTATCCCAATCCCGGCGGCCTGCCGGAAGACATGACCTCCATGGCAGGCGACCCTTACGTTCAGATGTCCAATGCCTATCGTTTCCGCAAGGAAGTGGTCGAGGGCTGCAGCTGCCGTTCAGCCAACATGAGCCTGCCTCGCGATAGGATGGCCGAAATCGGACAATCCGGCTCGGCCCGTTACGCAGAAATCGGCACCTCCGGGTCAGCTGGCTCCGACGACCGCAGTTCAGGTCCGCTTGGTGCTCTCAATCCGCTCGCGGTCAATGCCCTTCCGGCAGAGCACATTCCTGCTCGTTCTGATCCTGCCACACGGGAAGACTACAAGTGGGGCTTCAATGCCGCAGCACCGCTGCCTGCGCGCCGACTGGTGGCCTCAGCTTCTGACAGCGAAGGCTCAGGCGCTCTCGGCGGCTCGGCCAAGTCCCTGCCTGTGCTTGGCAATGTGACCCTGCGAACATCCACAAAGGCCACAATCCCGGCATCCGATTTTTCATCGCCGACAACGCCAGACGCAAAAAAACCGGCGGAAGAAATCGCGCCGGTTTTCTCATCCCTCGACAAGAAGGCTCCCGTTATCCAGACGGAAAAGGAGCGCGCCTCTATTCGGGTAGTCGGGCCAGACTATTTTGTCTCCCAATAAAGGGTAGGAAGTCCTTCATGTCCGGGCCGTGGTCGAGCCCGGTCAATGCACGGCGGAGCGGCATGAATAGCCCCCGCCCCTTGCGGCCAGTCTCGGCTTTCACAGCGTTCGTCCACGCCCCCCAGGTCTCCGCAGTCACATCCCCATCAGGGAACAAGCGCCGCGCAGCCTTCAGGAAATCCAGATCTTCGGCTTCGGCCTGAGCTTCAATCTCGCCGTTGATGATCTGCCAGTAGCCAACGGCGTCCTGAACCTTGGCACAGTTGCCACGGATAACATTCCAGAACTCTTCGCCTCCCGAAACGCCAAGACCGGCCAGACGATCCTTGACCGCATCATAGGACAGCTCATGCACAATCCGCGCATTGAGACCGCCAATTTCAGACGGATCAAACTTGGCCGATGAACGCGACACCGATCCAAGGTCAAACACATTGGCGAGCGTGTCGAGATTGTCATACGGTTCAACCGCATGGCTGCTGCCTGTCAGCACGGCAACGCACGCCACGGACATGGCCTCCAGACCATCTTCCCGCAGAGAGGCTATGGACAAGGAACCCTTGCGCTTGGAAAGGCCTTCCCCGTCATGCGTGGTCAGCAGGTTATGATGGCCGAAGACCGGCGGGGTAGCCCCCAGCGCCTCGAAGATTGCGATCTGGACGCCGGTATTGGCGACGTGGTCTTCACCACGGATCACATGAGTGATGCCCATGTCGATATCATCAACGATCGACGGCAACGTGTAGAGATAGGTGCCGTCCGCGCGGATGAGCACCGGATCGGATAGCGAGGCAAGATCAACCGACTGCTCACCGCGGACCAGATCATTCCATGTGACTTCGGTCCGCTTTGTCTCAAACGGATTGCCTTCATGGTTCGGCAGCATGAAGCGCCAGTGCGGCTGGCGGCCTTCGGCTTCGAATGCAGAGCGTTCCTCATCCGTCAGCTTCAGGCCTGCCCGGTCATAGACCGGCGGACGACCGAGGGCGCGCGCACGCGAGCGGCGACGCTCCAGCTCTTCCGGCGTCTCGTAACACGGATAAAGCAGCCCGGCTTCCTTCAGCTTGGCAGCTGCAGCATCGTAGGATGCAAAACGATCCGATTGCTTTTCAACCAGATCCGGCTGAATGCCGATCCACGCCAGATCCTGTGCAATGGAACGGGCATATTCTTCCTTTGAGCGCTCAACGTCGGTGTCGTCGTAGCGCAGGATGAACTTTCCGCCCTGCTTCTTGGCAAACAGCCAGTTGAACAGTGCCGGCCGAAGATTGCCGATGTGGATGTGGCCCGTCGGAGACGGTGCAAAACGTACGGTAACAGTCATGGCAATCAGGTAGCTTGAGGATTGAATCGGAGCAAGCCCCTTTGGTGATTATACCCCGCTGTCGGCGCGTTTTCTCATGATCCGGGACGCATGCCACAGCCCAAGAACCATCAACAGGCAATAGATGCTCATGCCTGTCACCTGCTGGCGATAAGGCACGCCTGCATCAATAAGCCACCCCATCAGCCCCGGCCCGGCCGCCGAAGCAAACACCATCAGCGCAAAGGCGACCGAGCGGATGGCACCGACATGGCGTGTTCCGTAGATTTCCGGCCACAGCGCGCCGACAAGAGTTGTGGCGAAGCCGTTTCCTATGCCCAACAGGGCCATGTAAACAAATGCGACCCAAGGCGCGGAGAACGTGGCCAACGAAATACACCCAACTGCCAACGGAAGAAGCGTGAAGGCGATGAGTTTTCGAGCTGTAAAGCGATCCACCAGCACACCCGCAGTCAACGAACTGGCCACTGCAAAGACCGCAAGTGCGATGAAGGAACTGGCGAAAAGCTCCTGTGTCCAGCCATTGAGCTCAATCAGATAGGCCTGATGGAACATGATCGCCGTGCCAAAACAGGGTGGCGCCAGAATGCCCGCACACACGATCCAGAAAACAGGATCGCGCATCACCTCCGCACGGGTCCATTGCCTGCCTTCGGCAACGCGGGCGCGGTTGTCGTCATCACTAGGGATGCGTTCGCGGGACAAAAGAAACAGAACGAGAGGCAATGCGAACAAGGCCATCATGGCGGCTGCTACAACCCAGCTTGTGCGCCAACCAAACGCGAGTGACAGCGCAACAAAGGCAATAGGCCCAACCGCCTCGCCGCTTGGATATCCAAGGATCGCAATCGACATCGCCCGTCCGCGTTGGGCCGAAAACCACTTGCTGATCGCCGTCAGGGACGTGTGGGTCATCATGCCCTGACCGAACAGGCGCAAGGCAAAGATGACGACACACAAGGTCCAGACACCGGGAACCAGTGCCATGCCGAGGCAGGCAAGTGCAAGCCCAATCATCACCCCGCCGGCCACCAGTTGGGTCGGGTAGTCATCTACCGTCTTGCCCAGCCAGGGCAGTACGAGAGCACTGCACAGTGTCGCAAACATGTAGATGCTGCCAACATCGCCATGCGACAGCCCGAACTCTTCGCGGAAATTTCCGGCAAACAGGGAAATGAAGAACGTCTGGCCGAAACCCGAAAACAGGGTCAGCAAGTAGGCCGCCAGCAGCCAGCGACCATTCGCCTTCAAAAACGACAGATACGACACCAGACGGTCCAGTTCAGGAGGTCCGCAGCCGAGACCCCGGCTACGGCAATATAACGAAAACCGGCCCCGAACGCGTCGGCAGTATCAGCTACGGTCGCGGAACCGGTTGGTAATTGGATAGCGGCGGTCCTTGCCGAAATTGCGCCGGGTGATCTTCACGCCCGGAGGCGCCTGACGCCGCTTGTACTCGGCAATGTAGAGCAGATGTTCCACCTTGTGAACAAGAGCCCTGTCATGCCCCCTCGCCTCGATTTCCCGAACGGACATTTCCTCTTCAACGAGGCAGTTCAGGATATCGTCCAGCACGTCATAGGGCGGCAGGGAATCCTGATCCGTCTGGTTCTCGCGAAGCTCCGCCGTCGGCACCTTGGTGATGATGTTGACGGGGATCACTTCGCCCTCGGGACCAAGCATACCGTCTGGCCGGTTGGCATTTCGCCATTCGGCAAGATGATAGACCTGCGTCTTGTAAAGGTCCTTGATCGGATTGTAGCCGCCATTCATGTCGCCATAGAGCGTGGCATATCCTACGGACATTTCCGACTTGTTGCCGGTGGTCACCACCATGTGCCCGAACTTGTTGGACACCGCCATCAGGATGACGCCGCGCGCGCGCGACTGGAGGTTTTCCTCGGTCGTGTCGCTTTTCGTTCCGGCAAAAAGGCCGCTCAGGACATTGGTGAACCCAAGCACCGGGTCCTCGATCGGTACGGTGTCATAGCGGATGCCGAGCGCAGCCGCACATTCCGCCGCATCCTTGATGCTTTCCTCGGACGTGTAGCGAAAGGGCAGCATGATCGCATGCACCTTGTCCGCACCAAGAGCATCCACGGCCATCGCCGCGCAGATTGCACTATCGATACCGCCGGACAACCCGAGGACCACGCCCGGAAAACCGTTTTTCGTCACATAATCACGCAGCCCGAGCACACAGGCCTGCCAATTGGCCGTGTCGAGATCCGGCAGGCTCGCTCTCGGACCGCTTTCGCAGACCCAGATTTCGTCCTCGCCCTTCACCCACTCTGTGACCGCAAGATCTGTCTTGAACTGCGGCATCTGAAACGCCAGCGTGCGGTCAGCCTGAAGGCCAAAGGACCCACCGTCAAAGACGAGTTCATCCTGTCCGCAGACCTGATTGCAATAGACCAGCGGCAGCCCGCTCTCCACAACGCGCGCCACGACCACCTGCAGCCGCTGTTCGGCGCGGTTCTGCCAGTAAGGCGAGCCATTGGGCACAAGCAGGATTTCAGCGCCCGTCTCTGCCAGACACTCGCAAACCTCGTCATTCCAGATGTCCTCGCAGATCGGCACGCCGATGCGAACACCGCGAAAATCCATCGGCCCCGGCAGCGGACCGGCATTGAACACGCGCTTTTCATCAAACACGCTGTAGTTTGGCAGAACATATTTGAAGCGAACGGTCTTGATCTCGCCCCCGTCCGCCAGAACAACGGCATTGTAAAGCTTGCCGTTTTCCGACCATGGCAGGCCGATGAGGATACCCGGACCACCATCTGCAGTTTCCGATGCCAGTTCTCTTGCGGTCGCCATGCAGCGCTCGACAAAGGCGCGCTTCAACACGAGATCTTCCGGCGGATACCCCGCAAGGGTCAGTTCAGGATAAAGAACCAGATCAGCAGACAGCTTGGCGGCTTCCTTGCGTGCAGCCCGCACACTTTCCGCATTTGCAGATACGTCGCCAACAGTCGGGTTCAGCTGGGCAACGGCAATTCTAATTCGTTCGGAAATCATGGAAGATCGCAGTTTGGTGGACATGGCTCATCTGTATAGCCCAACCCATCCTTGTTGCAATGCACGAATGCTCCACGGGAATGCGGGATCTAAAGCAGAGCCATCATGGAATCATCCTGCGGCTCTTCCGGCTTCGGCTTCAGGTTTGCTATTGACGGAGCAGCGAGTTTTGAGCGCGGCTGATCTTTCTTGGCTCCGATCTTGACCGTCAGCCCCTTGCTGCGCCCATCCCGTTCCTGTCGGACAAGGATGTCGATAACATGCCGATACAGAATGACCGGCGACACCGGTTTGGCGATAAACCCGTGGATTCCACGTTTCAGGGCCTCAATCACCGTTGCCCGTTGACAATAGGCACTGATCATCAGAACGGGCGTGGTGCTCAGGATCGGATCCCGGTCATCGCGCAGCACCCGCAAAAAGTCGGAGCCGGACACGGGCGACATGTTCCAGTCGAGCAGAATGATGTCAGGAACTCTTTCCAGGGCAATTTCCAGCCCGTCTGCGCCTTCCGACGCTTCGAAAACCTGCCGAACACCATATCCGGTCAAGATCGAGCGCAGGATGCTGCGCATGTGCACATTGTCCTCCACAACCAGAAAGGATGTTTGGGACAGGTCCCTCTTAATGACTTCCACAACCCGCTCCAGATATAAACGCGACCTGTAAATATAACGGATGCCGTTAAGGGAGATTTACCGTATTGGACATTTAGCCAGATACACATGAAAAAAGGGCGAATAAATTCGCCCTTTTTTACATCTACTGTCTGATTGATCAGCCGTTGACCGCAACCGGTTCGTGCCGGCGTCCATCGCGCTCCTTTTTCAGGTTTTCCGCGATAAGGAAGGCCAGCTCGATCGCCTGATCAGCGTTGAGGCGCGGATCGCAATGCGTGTGGTAGCGATCGCCGAGTTGCTCGGCCGTCAGTGCGTGGGCACCGCCCGTGCACTCGGTCACGTTGCGACCGGTCATCTCGATGTGAACGCCACCCGCATGGGTGCCCTCGGCGCGGTGAACCGCGAAGAACGCTTCCACTTCCTTCAGAATACGCTCGAACGGGCGTGTCTTGTAGCCGTTGGCGGTGATGGTGTTGCCATGCATCGGGTCACAGGACCAGACCACCGTCTTGCCTTCCCGCTCGACCGCGCGAACGAGCTGCGGCAGATGATCGAACACCTTGTCCGCACCAAACCGTGCGATCAGGGTCAACCGGCCCGGCTCGTTCTCCGGGTTCAGGATGTCGATCAGCTCCAGCAACCCATCGGGTGACAGGGACGGACCACACTTCAGGCCAATCGGGTTCTTGATGCCGCGGAAGAACTCCACATGCGCATGATCCGGCTGACGGGTCCGATCGCCGATCCAGATCATGTGACCGGATGTTGCGTACCAGTCGCCAGACGTGGAATCGACACGCGTAAAGGCCTGCTCATAGCCGAGCAACAGCGCTTCGTGACTGGTGAAGAACCCGGTGGAGCGAAGCTGCGGCACAGACGAGCTGTCGATACCACAGGCCCGCATGAAGCTCAGCGACTCGGTGATGCGGTCGGCCAGTTCCTTGTAACGATGACCTTGCGGGCTGTCGGAAATGAAGCCGAGCATCCACTTGTGCACCTGATCAAGATCGGCAAAACCACCTTGCGCAAAGGCACGCAGCAGGTTCAGCGACGCTGCGGATTGGCGGTAAGCCATGGCCATGCGCGCAGGATCAGGGATACGCCCTTCTTCCGTGAAGGCGATATCGTTGATGATGTCACCGCGGTAGCTCGGAAGCTCGACGCCGTCCACCTTCTCGGTGTTTGACGAACGTGGCTTGGCAAACTGACCAGCGATACGGCCAACCTTCACAACCGGTTGGCTGGCAGCATAGGTCAGCACGACCGACATCTGAAGGAAAACGCGGAAGAAATCGCGAATATGGTCAGGATGGTGCTCTGCAAAGCTTTCCGCGCAGTCGCCGCCCTGAAGCAGGAAACCGCGACCGGCCGCCACATTGGCCAGCTGGCGCTTCAGGTCCCGCGCTTCACCTGCAAAAACCAGCGGCGGATAGGTCGACAGACGCTGCTCAACGTCCGCTACTGCCTGCATGTCGGGATAATCCGGAACCTGCAAGATCGGTTTCGATCTCCAGCTATCCGGTGTCCACTTCTCCGCCATTTTACCAACTCCTAAGCTTGGGATCGGGCAGTCCCACGATTTGCAGTCTCCTGACCCGCAGTACTTTTCTTTCGCAAACCCTCTCTCAAACGAGAGAAACGTGCGGCCTTATACACACATGCCTCCGGGAAAACCACAATAGAAACCGCTTGATGTGCCGATCCGTCCTGTTTCTTTGCACCGTGGCACAAACGCAACGGCAGTCTGGCGTGATTAACCCGCAGCATTTCTCAAAGATCGTACCGGACTTGCTCAAGATCAATGCCAATAATTAGAACAAATCTAAACTACCTATACGTCTAACAGAACCGAAGGCAGGCTCCCCATGAGTTCCCGGCCATCTCTCGAGCACAGCCACGAACCTGCAGAGATCAAACGAAGGCTCAATGACGGGCCAAAGATCAGCTATCTCCGGGACTGGGTCTATGGCGGCATAGATGGAGCTGTAACGACCTTTGCCATCGTGGCTGGAGCCGTGGGTGCAAACCTGTCCGCAACCATCGTGCTGGTTCTGGGGCTGGCGAACCTGCTTGCAGACGGCTTTTCCATGGCAGCGGCCAATTATTCCGGCAGCAAGTCGGAAAATGACGATTTCAATCGCCTGCGACAGATCGAGGAGAAGCACATTCGCCTTGATCCGGAAGGAGAGCGCGAGGAGGTCCGGCAGATCTATCGCAACAAGGGCTATGAGGGCGAGGAACTGGAAACCCTCGTCTCCATCCTCACTTCGCGGCGCTCTGCCTGGATAGAAACGATGATGCAGGAGGAATACGGTCTCGCCAGCGCGACACGCTCCCCGATGAAGGCAGCCCTTTCCACCTTTGCCGCCTTCGTGATCTGCGGCAGCCTTCCCCTCGTCCCGTTTGTTATGGGCCTTTCGGCAACGACACAGGCCGCCATTCTCCTGACCGGCCTTGCCTTCTTCCTGATCGGCTCCACGAAAGCCAAATGGTCAACCCAGCACTGGGTCTGGTCCGGGCTTGAAACAACGTTCATCGGAATGTCAGCCGCAGGCATCGCCTATCTGGTCGGATATTTGTTGCGCGGCCTGACCGGCTAGGATTGGAGCCTAGAGCATTTCCAGGCGAAGTGGATACCGGTTCGCCGTCAGGAAATGCGCCAAATCAAATATTTAGAGCACGTCGAGTGATTCAGTGAATGCGAGACGTGCTCTAGAGTTCAATAAACCGAACACCCAAGGCGTTCAAACGGGCATCAAATTCGGCCAGCAACTCAGCCGGGACCTGCTGCGCGCGGGGATAGATCGGAGCGTCCCGATCTTTCAGAATCGGCACATGCCAGCCATCCGTCGTCTCCAGAAAATGATCCACTCCGGAAAGCCCCCAAAAGGCATGAAATCCCTGCAACACGCAATCCAGATAACTCTGAAGGATCGGATAGTCCTCACTTCCCCAGCCATAGTGCTCGGGCTTCGAGCGATAGAGGAACATGTCCTTCGGGCCAGCCTCTCCGGTCGCATCGCATGTGAAGGATGAACCAACACCAGACACCCGGTGGTACTTCGCCTCGCGCCTGTCAAGTTCCGCCAGCCGTTCCTTCGGCTCTCGTGCCATCACGCCGCGAATGACGGACCCGTCCTTTTGTGAAACGGACAGGCCGCACACCGGTCGACCCAGCTGTGTTGTCCCCCAGATGCGCCATTCGCGCACCCAGCCAGACATCTTTCCCGGCACTACATGAGCGCTGGCCGGAAGGGTGTTTATGTTTACGAGGGAGCCGTAGCCGAAATAGGAAATGGTCATGACAGGGTTCTAATCCGCTCCGTGATCGGCGTAAAGTTGGTACCATTGTCCCTTTGACCGATTCCGGAAAAATGCCATGCCCTCTTCCCTCAGCCTGACGCAAGATGAAATTTCACGCCTGCGGGCTGATACTCCGGGAACGCGTACCCGTATTCATTTCAACAACGCAGGCACGGGCCTGATCTCCACGCCAGTTCTGAATGCCGTGAAGGCGCATCTTGATCTGGAAGCGGAAATAGGCGGCTACGAGGCGCTGGATGCGGCATCTGAAGCCTATGCCGAGTTCTACGACAACGTGGCACGCCTGATCGGTGCCCGCCGCGATGAGATCGCCTATGTCGAAAACGCGACGCGTGCCTGGGACATGGCATTCTACTCGATCGATTTTCAACCCGGAGACCGGGTGATTACCGGGCGAGCAGAATATGTCTCCAACTACGTCGCCCTTTTGCAAATGAAAGCGAAGAAGGGCATCGAGATCGACCTGATCGAGGATGACGCGCACGGGCAAATTGATGTGAAGGCGCTTGAGGCCGCAATTACCCCTAAAACGCGATTGATTGCCCTCACCCATATCCCAACCTTCGGTGGCTTGATCAATCCAGCCGAGGAGGTCGGCGCAATTGCGAAACGGCACGGCATCCTCTATCTGCTCGACGCCTGCCAGTCAGTCGGGCATGTGCCTTTGGATGTGGATGCCATCGGCTGTCACATGCTGTCCGGAACAGGCCGAAAGTACCTCCGCGGGCCGCGTGGAACAGGCTTCCTCTATGTCAAAACCAGCATTCTCGACCAGCTGGAACCCGCCTTCATCGATCTGGAAGCCGCAAGATGGACCGGGCCGGATACATACGTCCTGAAACCGGACGCGATCCGTTTTGAAAACTGGGAGCGATATGTCGCCGGGCAGATCGGGCTTGGCGTCGCCGCAGACTACGCGATGCACTTCGGCATGGACCGGATCTCGAACCGCATCTGTGCCCTTGCTGCGCTGTTACGAACGGAATTGTCGAAACTCAGGGGCGTGACCGTTCACGACAAGGGCCTCAAAAAGGGCGGCATCGTCACCTTCCTGAAGGAGGGAGAGACACCGGCTGAGACAAAGGCCCGGCTCCGGGACCTGAACATCAACGTCTCCGTGTCGGGCGCCACATCTGCACAAATTGACCTGCCGATGCGAAACCTTGATGCTCTGGTGAGGGCTTCTGTGCATGCCTTCAACACGGAGGACGAGATCGAAACAATGGTGCGGAACGTTTCAGCCAACTGAACACGCCTACAACTGCAATTGCATGCCGGAGATGTCGCCACACTCCGGCACTGCATCAATGATAATTTTACCAAATACTGCGACTGTAAAACTGACAGCTTTCGCTCGGGCTGATTACATAGTTTCATGTTTGGCGGGCGGGTTTGATTTTAACTATTCATCAGGAATAGTTCTGACCTTTAGTCATCAGTTGACTCAAACGGGTGTGGGCGAGCAACGTGCAGAAAACCATTGATGCCTCCGGTGGGCCCTCCATAAAATCTTCCAAGCAATCGATTTCCCGATTGGCATTCATGCTTGCGGGCCTGCTGATTGCAGTCTGCGCCACTTCCCTGCTGTTTGTGGGCCAGGTTGCATCCACCGCATCGAAGTACCAGACCATCCAGAACGAAAAGGCCCGCCTTCAAAGCGCCATTACAAACCGGCTCAACATGTTCGTGAAGGAACAGCTGTCCGTGGCGCGGTCGGACGTGACAATCAAGGAACTGGTGCGCAACTTTAATGTGCACTTCATTCAGGAACGTGGCAGCCGCCTCTGGAACGACTATGGGCACAACCGGGCCTTCGTCATCAGCCCGGATGATCGCATTCGGGTGGAGGTCTTTGAAGACTACACTCATATCACCAATACCGATTTGGCGGATTCCCCTGCCCTTGTACCGCTCGTCGCTCGCACCCGCGCACTCTTTGAAACCAATCGCGTACGGGTCCCCGGCGGTTATGGTCATCGCTCCCTTCTCGGTCTGGAGACGGAGGATTATGCGACTGCAGGCTTTGCCGTGCTGGATGGCCGCGTCGCGATGGTCTCTGCGGTGCCCCTGATGCCGGGAGATCACAGGGTCGCACTCCCCGATCCGGAACCGACAATTCTGATCTCGGCAATCTTCGTTGACGGGGGGCTTTTGAAAGACCTCAACGGCGAGCTGTCAGGTCAAGGACAGAAGGTTCTCACGGGCCTCGGTGGTTCGCTTGCCCTTGATGGGCTCACCTTCAAGGCAAATGGCGCAGTTGCGGACGACTTGCCAACATGGGCAGTCAAGAGCCTGTCCGGCGAGGAAATCGGCGCATTTGAATGGACCAGTAAATCGCAGGGGGCTTCCATTTGGCCGACCGTCATTCCGGTTATCCTGCTACTTAGCCTCGCCCTCTCCTTCCTCGCCTTCGGTATCGCCTGGCGGATCGGCAATCTGACGAACTCGCTTCAGGAAAGCGAAACCCGTAGCCGCTATCTGGCCCATCATGACACCCTGACCGGACTGGCGAACCGCCTGCAGTTTTCCAGCGCATTGGAAGCGGCTGTCGCAAACCTTTCAGAACGTCCATTCGTGCTCATGCATTGCGACCTCGACAGGTTCAAGGCCGTCAACGACACCTATGGCCACGCGGCCGGAGACACGGTCATCAAGGCTGTGGCAGAGCGGCTACGGGACGTAGTCGGGGAGCACGGACTAGTCGGCCGGATCGGCGGCGACGAATTCGTCGTGCTTTATACCCGCACGATCAACCGGACCACGCTGTTGAACCTGGCCCTGGATATGATAACGGCCGTCAGCAAACCTGTTGATCTGGACGAAACGCATGTCGCTTCCGTCGGACTCAGCGTTGGTATCGCGATTGCTCCAACGGACGGCAAACGCACCGAACAGATCATCGCCGCGTCTGACGCTGCCCTTTACCGCTCCAAGGGCGCCGGTCGAGGCCGCGCCGCCTTCTTTGAGGACGACTACGTCCACGAACCGCCGGAAGCAAAGAAAAAGGCCGCAGCGCAATCCTCCGGATCGAAGGCAAGCGACGCGGCCTGATTGTTTCAATTCACTGCGGTTAGCCGCGTAGACGCTCTGTCGGCTCGCGCATGGTGACCAGTTCTTCGGCGGCTGTCGGGTGAACAGCGATGGTACGGTCGAAGTCCGCTTTTGTTGCACCCATTTCCAGCGTGATACCCAGAACCTGTGCAAGTTCGCCCGCATCAGGGCCCAGAATATGCACACCCAGAACCTTGTCCGTATCCGCATCGACGATGATCTTCATCAGCATCTTTTCGTCGCGCCCTGAAAGCGTGTGCTTCATCGGACGGAAGGAGGACTTGAAGATATCGAGGTTCTTGGTCTTCTTCAGCGCGTCTTCCTGCGAAAGGCCGACTGTGCCGAGCTCCGGCTGGGAGAATACTGCCGTGGCAATGAGGCTGTGGTCGACGGTCCACGGCTTGTTGCCAAAGATCGTGTCGGCAAAGGCATGTCCTTCGCGGATCGCGACCGGCGTGAGATTCGCCCGGTTTGTCACGTCACCAACGGCATAGATGGACGGAACGGAGGTGCGGGACTGGGCATCCACCTTGATGGTGCCGTCCACTTCCGTTTCAACGCCTGCAGTCTCCAGGCCAAGGTCACGCGTATTCGGCTTGCGACCAATGGCAGACATGATCTGACCGGCCTCAAGGCGTTCGCCCTTCTTGGTGTGACCGACAAGGGTACCGTCTGCCAGCTTTTCGATGGATGTGAACGTATCCTCGCAAATGACGCGAATGCCCTTCTTCTCCATTTCCTCATGGACTGCCTTACGGAAATCCGTGTCGAAGCCGCGAAGAATTTCTTCCCCGCGATAGAGAAGCGTTGTCTCGACACCGAGACCGTTGAAAATGCCGGCAAACTCGACTGCGATATATCCACCGCCAACCACAACAATCTTGGAAGGCAATTCAGAGAGATGGAACGCCTCGTTGGAGGTAATCACATGTTCGCCCCCAACAAGACCGGCATCCACGTTCGGCGTCGCGCCAACGGCCACCAGAATGTACTTCGCCGTAATCGTCTGGCCAGTGGACAGAAGGCGAACCGTGTTCGGGCCTTCGATCACCGCCCTGCTGTCATGCATTTCCACGCCGCTGCGCTCGAGATTGCGGCGGTACAGGCCTTCCAGGCGGGTGATTTCCTGATCCTTCGCCTCGATCAGCTTCTGCCACGAGAAGTTTCGCTCGCCAACGCTCCAGCCAAAGCCTTCCGCATCCTCAAACTCTTCAGAGAATTTGGACGCATAGACAAACAGCTTCTTGGGCACGCAGCCGCGAATGACACAGGTTCCGCCATACCGATACTCTTCGGCCAGCCCCACCTTGGCTCCATGAGTCGCTGCAATCCGGCCGGCACGTACGCCGCCAGATCCACCGCCAATGACAAAAAGATCGTAATCGAACTGGCTCATGAAACCTCGCCTTTCATTCCCTTGGTCGCGACCTCTCTCCGTTGAACGGTCGTCGGCAACCCATTGTGGCCATATCGTAATCCGCCACAAAAAAACAAGACCGCAAGTTGCGGTCCTGATTTCACTCATATCAAGCTAAGCGGCTGTATTTCAGGCCGGACTTAGTTTGCAGAAGCAGCACGCTTGTCCAACTCTTCACGGACAAGTGACACCATTTCAGTGGAAATGGCATCCTGCCACTGACGCGCAGCACCAATGGACAGTGCAGTCAGGGTCGGGCCGTTTTCGGTCAGTTTCTTGCCAAGCGGCGTCTTGTAGAAGTCGGCCAGTTGGACCAGCTCTTCCTCGGTGAAGCGGCGCGCCCAGACTTCATAGATCGTCTTGTTCAGCTCCTTGCGCTTTGCAGCAAGGCTCAAGGCCACTTCGGTGCTCACGTCGATGACTTCCTGAGTGCGCGACGGATCTGCCTGAATGAACAGCGTCCGGGTCTGCTCCGCAAGAAGCGGCAGGATGTCGTCAAACGTTGCCAGAGCCTTGGTTTCCGTCACAACGTCACGCGCTGCGTTCAGATGGCTCTCGGTAAACTCTTCCTGGGCAAACGCGGGCATGTGGCTGGTTGCCATCATGACTGCGGCAAACGCGCTGCCGAGCGGGATGAGGGACTTAAGGTTCATATCCAAACTCCATTCCCGGCTCCAGATACCCTATTCCGGAGCCTAGACTAAATACTCTTCTTATTTGTCGAGTGTCTTTACACTGTCACTGGTCGCAACATAAGCCTTTTGCGCAAGACCGATGAACAGGCCGTGTTCAACAACTCCCGGAATCGCCACCAGCTTTTCAGCCAGGCCGGAAGGATCCGGAATTGCTTTAAGATGGGCGTCGAGGATGTAATGCCCCCCATCTGTGACGAAAGGATGTTCATCCCCGCCCCTCAGACGAATATCAGTGGGCAAACCAAGGTCCCTCAAAACGCCTTCAACGGCAATACGTGTTGCACCAAGACCAAACGGATTGACTTCGATGGGAAGCGGAAAAGCCCCAAGGGTTTCAACCGTCTTGCTCTCGTCGGCAATAACGATCATCCGTTTGGATGCAGCTGCGACGATCTTTTCGCGCAACAACGCTCCGCCGCCACCCTTGATGAGGGCAAGCTCGGGTCCGATTTCATCGGCACCGTCAACGGTCAGGTCCAGTGTTCCCAACTCATCCAGCGTTGAAAGCGGAATGCCCTCTTCCTCGGCCAGCTCGCGAGTCCGCTCTGATGTCGGGACTCCAACAACGTCAAGCCCGGCACGAACCCTTTGACCAAGTGCCTTTACGAAGAACTCGGCGGTCGAACCGGTTCCGATCCCAAGCTTCATGCCGGACACAACGTCCTCGGCGGCACGTTCAGCCGCTTTTTGTTTTTGTGTGGCGCTCATGCCAACCTCCGTCCCCGGGCGATAAAGCCATCAGGAATCCACATTTCGTGGGGTGCTTAGCACGTGAAACGAGGCCCGGTCCAGCAAAAGAGCGCGGTTGAAGAGGCCTGCGCGACTATCGCACCGGACCGCTCATTTTATCATTGTGAAAATTTAACCCAGTCTTCATTTTCAAGTGAAAACGTGTATCCAACATAGTCATCTGAAGAAGAAATCCATGCTGAGTCGAATATTTAGTCGAAAAAACAGCGAGAGCGATAACTTCAACTCCGCGCCGGAAGATAAACCTGCAAATGAAGACATGGAAACTATCTCCATGAATTCTTTGGGCAATACCGAAGCAGATGACGTAACGGCATTTTCGCTTGACGCCATTGAGGATGATCTACAGGTCTCAGCGAGAGCCCTGAAAACCTCATCTTCCGAGGTGACAACGGCTATCAACGAGCAGTTTGCCCTTCTGGAGCAAATTGGTACCGATAG
Source organism: Roseibium sediminis (assembly GCF_008711325.1). Classification (GTDB taxonomy): domain Bacteria; phylum Pseudomonadota; class Alphaproteobacteria; order Rhizobiales; family Stappiaceae; genus Roseibium; species Roseibium sediminis. The sequence continues at coordinate 3,302 of NZ_VXDB01000018.1, read as the reverse complement.
TGCCCAACTGAAAGATCAGGCGGCACAGGCAAGCCGAAATGCTGCCGAGTTGGCAAATTCGATCGAGAACCTGACTTCCTCTAGCACCGAGATCGGCACTCAGGTCAATCATTCCACCATTCTCGCTGAAGAAGCGATGGGCGTCGCGGACGATGTGAACCAAGGCGTGGGCGAGCTGAAATCCGCAATATCAGACATTGCGGAAGTCGTGCGACTGATCTCCGACATCGCCAGTCAGACAAACCTTCTGGCGCTGAATGCCACCATCGAAGCTGCACGTGCCGGCGATGCCGGGCGCGGGTTCGCGATCGTCGCGAGTGAGGTCAAGTCTCTGGCTGTGGAGACCCAGAACGCGACAGACCGGATCTCGGCCAATATTGAAAGACTTCAAGCCTCGTCCGAAACCAGCATTACATCGGTCAACCGGATCATCGAGGTCATCGGCAACATCAAGCCAAGTTTCGCCGCTGTTGAGGAAGCCGTTCACAGGCAAACATCGACCACGACCGAGCTCAGCAAGATGGCAGGTGAAACAGCCGCCTTTGTGGGCGAAGTCACATCACGGGTCAACACGATCGACACCGCAGCAAGGCAAGCTGCTGAAGGCGGTCAACGGGCCCGGCAATCTGCCGACAAACTGGACAACGATGTAGCGGCGCTCGGGAACCGGTTTACCATGCTCCTGCGCCAAAGCGCGCAGGGTGACCGCCGCAAGAGCGACCGTTTTCCGGTCAAGCTGCGCGGCAATATCAAGACGGCTTCCGGCTCGTCCAGCATCGAAACCAGAGACCTTTCTGCAGGCGGCGCGCTCATCACCAGTCGCGACCCGCTGAACATCCGGCCAAACCAGACAATATCCCTCATTCTGGACCACCTTGGATCCGTTGAGGCAAAGGTGGTGGGGCAATCCGATGCCGGTCTGCACTGCGCCTTCCTGGCTCCGGGTGACACATTTGCAAGCCGCTTGGATCAGAAGCTTAAAGACATCAGGGCGAGCTATGACGAGTTGGTTCAGCGAGCCCAAACCGGAGCCGAACGTATTTCCGCATCGATGGAAAGACTGATCGAAACCAAGCGGCTGACCACCGAAGCCCTGTTTGACACGAACTACAACCCGATATCCGGCACCAACCCGCAGCAACTGGACACACGATATGTCCGCGAACTTGAAGGCGTCCTGCCAACCATTCAGGAGGAAATCCTAGCATCCGCTGCAAACATGACCTTCTGCGCCGCCGTCGATCGCAACGGTTATCTGCCGGTTCACAACAAGATCTACTCCAAGCCCCAGAACCCGGAAGATCCTGTCTGGAACGCAGCCAATTGCAGGAACAAGCGCATATTTGATGATCGCGCCGGTTTGAGCGCCGGGCGCAACACCCGCCCCTTCCTCATCCAGACCTATGCCCGCGACATGGGCAACGGAACTGTTGTCTGGATGACTGAAGTCGACGCCCCTATCCTCGTGAACGGTCGCCACTGGGGAGGCTTCAGGACAGCGTACAAGATGTAGGCGGACCTTGGCGGGTGCGCCAAATAACGCTACATCCTCGGCAAAGGCTCAGTACGAGCCACTGCAGGATGGAGTTCAAACATGCCGGTTGCCGTTTTCGACCTTGACGGAACACTCGTTTCGTCCGCCGAGGATCTTATCGCGACCCTGAATGCCATCCTGAAGAGCGAAGGCCTTGCGCCAGTTGACATTTCCCCGTTCAGGAAATGGGTTGGCTTTGGTGCCAAACGGTTGATGGACAAGGGATTCCAGTCACATGGAATAACCAAGACAGCAGACCAACTCGATGCCCTCCTGCCCCGCTTTCTCGACCATTACGAAGCCAACATGGCGGTTCACACGCGCCTTTTCGACGGCGCGCTGGAGGCGATGGAAAGTCTTAAGGCTGACGGCTGGTCCCTCTCGGTCTGCACCAACAAGTCAACCCGCCTGACACTGCCTCTTCTCGAGCAACTGGGGATCTCGTCCCTGTTCTCGTCTGTCGTCGCAGGCGACACGTTCTCAAAAGCCAAACCACATGCCGAACCTCTTCTTGGCGCAATTGAGCGCGCAGGCGGCACCACAGCTGGCAGCGTGATGGTTGGCGACACGGCAACCGACATTGATGCGGCAAGAGCAGCAGGCGTACCGGTCGTCGTCGTGGACTTCGGCTATTCTCCAGAGCCCGTGGCGGGCTTTGGACCTGATCGCATCATTTCCCATTTCAATGACCTTCGCAGCGCGATCGAAGAGCTTGTTCCGGCCAACTGAAACAATCATCCTCTGGAAAATCGAGCGGGCCGAAAAAAAGCCTATTGTCCTAACATGACCAGTCCGTTAGACACCGCTTCACCAGCTGGTTGGGGCGATTAGCTCAGCGGGAGAGCACTCCCTTCACACGGGAGGGGTCACTGGTTCAATCCCAGTATCGCCCACCATTTTCTCAATAGCTTATTGGAAATTTCCAGACGCCTTCGCCGTCGAATTTGAAGCTGGGAACCGGCACCGTCTGCACAGAACAAGATACATCTAGAAACCGGAAAATCTGCCTGTTCGTGCTATAGCGCGGATGGCTTGTCCGCCGCCGCCACAGACTTTCCGCCCTCCGTTGAAATGACGTCTTTACCCGCGGTAGAGCCTCTGTAAATACTGCAATCCGGTTTGACCTGAACCGAATCCTTTCCGTTTTGGGGGACGCTAATGACAGACACAGCTGCTTCAGCTGCAACGGATGCCTTGGTGTCCGGAACGATACATCCACTTGCGCCTCATCATCTGCCAGGCTTTCTGCCCGGTGCAGATGGTAGCGACACGCTGATGACCTCGGTCCTGATCGGGCTGCTTGTGCTTGTTGTGCTGGCAGGCACCTTCTACCTGCATCTTCACTCGCTTCCAGAACGACTGGCTCATGGCAAGGAAGCCCCTCATCTGGAGCTGGTGGCCGTTCTCTGCCTTCTCGCTCTTTTCACCCATAACAATTTCTTTTGGGTCGCTGCGCTTTTGCTGGCTTTCATTCGCATTCCCGATGTCGCTTCGCCGCTCGCTTCGATTGCTATGTCCCTTCGCAAGCTTGCAGGACTGCCGGAACCTGAACCTGAACCGACAGCAGATGCCCACAATACCGGTTCCCACACTGATGTTGCCGAAGCGCAAGCCGCTCCCGAAGCACCAGTCAGCGCGCCAGCCAAGCAAGGGGAACAATAAGTCATGTTGGAAGTTCTCTTCTGTTCGCTCTTCACCCTGCTTCCCGACTATTGATCCTCCCCCTTTGAATTGGTCCGCCCCTATAGTTAGGAAACGGAGGATCAGA